>CAVZGZ010000025.1:0-76300 GCA_963774775.1 uncultured Alphaproteobacteria bacterium | reverse complement strand
TCATCCGCCCGTGCCGGCAACACGCAAATTCGGCACGCCGACGCCACGGACGCGGATCGGACCCGGCAGCTTTCCTCCGCTGACATCGAGGACGAAGCCGTGATCGTCGGCGCGGAGGCAGAGTTCGATGGCTGTGCCTTTGCTGCGCCAATCCGCCGTCTCGCCGTCGTCGACATAGACAAGGCTTGAGGCGCCGCGATCTGATGTCCCGAACGCAATCGCCGTCAGCCCGTTCTCGTCTTCAATCGGAACGATCGCGCCCGCGCGGGCGAACAGCGGTAGGCGGCCCAATGGTGCGGCTACGGTCACGATCCGCCCGCCCTCGAATGCCGTCCCGTCATGCCAGTCGTACCAGCCGCCGGGATGGGCGGGCAGATAGACCTCGCGCGTCGTCGCCCCCTCCTCCAGCACGGGCGCGACCAGCAGATCGGGGCCGAGCATGAACGCATCCTCGACGGTTACGGCAGTCGCATCCGACGCGAAATCCCACAACAGCGGGCGCACCGCCGGCACGTCTTCCGCGGCTGCGCGCCACATCTGGGTGTAGAGATAGGGGATGAGGCTGTGACGCAGGTTCATGGCGGATCGAACCTCCGGAAGCACGCTTTCGTGCATCCAGGGCGTGTTGACGATGCCGCTGGTCTTCCAGGAATTCATCACCATGCGCGGCCACAGCGCGCAGAACTCGACGAAACGACACAGCAGTTCCGGGCCCGGCGACGGGCCATGGAAACCGCCGACGTCGTGGCCGATGTTGTAAAGGCCCGACAGGCTCATGTTGAGGCCCTGGGTCAGGTTGTAGCGCAGCGTCTTCCAGGAAGTTTCGTTGTCGCCGCTCCAGGTCTGGCCGTAGCGGGCGATGCCGGCGCTGCCGGCGCGCGTGATCGTATAGGGGCGTTTGTCCGGTGCCTGCGCGGCCTGGGTCTCGTAGGCGAGCTTGTGCATCAGCAGCGCCTGCGCGGGACGGGCCAGCGCCTGCGGATACGGCCGGCCGTCGCCGTCGCACACCGCATCCTCGTCCCAGATCTCGAATTCGTTGTTGTCGCTCCAGACCGACGTCACGCCATAGGCGAGCAGCGCGTCGCGGATGCCGTCCGCCCACCATCGCCGTCCTTCCGGATTGGTGAAGTCGACATGGAAGCCGAGGCCGTCCCAGAATTGCGCCACCGCCGGCTCGCCGGTTTCGCCGTCGGCGACCAGGATGCCGTTGGCCCTGGCTTCAGCGAGCCGCGGATGATCGTCGAGCAGGCAGGGCTTGATGTTGGTGACCGGCTGCATGCCGGCAGCCTTGAGCCGCGCCATGGTTGCCGCCGGATCCGGGAACTTGTCGCGGTTCCAGTTGAAGACGTAGCGACGGTCGCCGATCGAGGTGTAGCCCGAGCCGAAGTGAAAGCTGTCGCAGCGAATGCCGTGGCGCCTGCAATCCTCGATGAAGCCGGTGATGCGCGCGTCCGCATCCGGCGCGTCGGCGATGGTCATGGTCGTCATCGCGAAGCCGAGCGTCCAGCGTGGCGCGAAGGCCTGTCCGCCGGTCAGCCAGGAAAACCGCCGCGTCACCTCTGGCACCGTCGGACCTGCGAGCACGTAATAGTCGAGGTCGCCGTCCTCGGCGCGATAGCTGCGGAACAGGCCGTGGTAATTGTCGATCGTGCAGCCGAGGTCGACCGAGCCGAGCGCGAGATTGTCGTAGAATACGCCGTGGGCGCCGCGCGCGCCATCGACGATGAAGAACGGCAGCATCTTGTAGAGCGGATCGGACAGTTCGGCGTCGAAGCCGCAGGGATCGACGGCATCGATCGCGAAGCGCCGACCGGTGCGATCGAGCGGACCGGCTTTGTCGCCGAGGCCGTAATGACGTTCGTCTTCGTGGCGTTCCATCGCGTGGAGCAACGCCCCGGTCTTGCGCGACAGGAAATAGGCTTGCGTCTGGCGGTCGCTCAGGAATGGCTTGTCCTCGCCGTCGCGATGCCAGGCGATGCCGAACGGATCGAGCCGCACCTGCGCGCGCAGACCACTGGCCGCGACCGTGACGATGCCGCCCTCCTCCGACACCGTCGGCGCCGGATTGGCAAAGCCGGAGACGTCGTCGCGCGGCCGTCCCTCGAACGGCGGCTCGGTGCGATCAGGCGCGATCGCCCAGCCGCGATCGAGGCGATATCCCTCCGGCCGGCGCAAGGTGACGCGGCCGATGTCGCGCTCGAGAATCGCGATCCGGAGCGTGGCGAGCGGAGCTGCCGCCGGTCCGGTCGAAAGGTCGAACAGCGCGGCGTGGCCGTCGAGGCCGCGGAAGCGGCCGTGGGTCAGGGCTTTCATGAAATCAGGCTCCGGGGTCTCTTAGGGTCGCACGAGGGCTGCGCCGGTTGCATCGAAGATGTGCAGGTGCTCGGGGGCGAAGCGGATCGCGACCGGATCGCCGCGGTGGAATTGCGACTGGCCATCCTGGCGCAGCGTGATCTGCGACAGGCCGGGCGCCGAGGCGTAGATGAAGGTCTCGCCGCCAAGCTGCTCGACGAGATCGACGGCGGCCGTGAGCATGCCCGTGTCGGGCGCGACATCGATATGCTCGGGACGGATGCCGAGCGTCACGCCCGCTCCGGCGGCGAGGCCGGAAGCTGCGCGGGACAACGCGACTTCACGTTCGCCAACAGTGAGGCGAAGCGTGCCGTCGTCGGAGATCACCACAGCCGGCAGGAAGTTCATGCGGGGCGAACCGATGAAGCCGGCAACGAAGGCGTTCGAGGGGCTGTTGTAGAGTTCGAGCGGCGTGCCGACCTGCTCGATCCGGCCGGCGTTGAGCACCACGATCCGGTCGGCGAGCGTCATCGCTTCGACCTGATCGTGGGTCACATAGATCATCGTGCCGCCGAGCTTGGCATGCAGCGCGGCAAGCTCCTTGCGCGTCGCGACGCGCAGCTCCGCGTCGAGGTTCGACAGCGGCTCGTCGAACAGAAAGATCTTCGGATCGCGCACGATGGCCCGGCCGATGGCGACGCGCTGGCGCTGGCCGCCGGAGAGCGCCTTCGGCTTGCGCTCGAGATAATCCGTGAGCCGCAGCATGGCGGCGGCGCGCGCGACCCGTTCCTCGATGTCAGCAGGCTTCAGCCCCATGTTCTCGAGCGCAAAGGCCATGTTCTTGCGCACGCTCATATGCGGATAAAGCGCGTAGGACTGGAACACCATGGCGAGCCCACGCTCGGAGGCCGGCAGATGGGTGACGCGCTCGCCGTCGATATGGACCTCGCCGCTGGTGACGTTTTCGAGGCCGGCGATGACGCGCAGCAGCGTCGACTTTCCGCAGCCGGAGGGGCCGACGAAGACGACGAATTCGCCATCCTTCACCGCGAGATCGATACCGTGCAGCACGTCGATGCTGCCGAAGGATTTGCGCGCGCTTGTGAGTTTCAGTTCAGCCATTGGATAACCCGATCGGTCATTTCATTCCCGTCGAGCCGATGCCCGTCGTGATGAAACGCTGGAGGAATACAAAGACGAGCGCGACGGGAATGAGCGTCACGACCGTCATCGCAAGCAGGTAATGCCACTGGGTCTGCAGTTCGCCCTGGAAGGCATTGAGCGCGATCTGCAGGGTGTAGACCTCGGTCTTGGTCAGCACCGCCAGCGGCCACAGGAATTCGTTCCAGCGCCACATGATCGAGAAGATCGCCAGAACCGCCAGCGCCGGCAGGGTCAGCGGCATGACGATGCGCCAATAGATCTGCCACTCGGATGCCTTGTCCATGCGCGCTGCCTCGATCAGATCCTTCGGCAGGGTCAGCATGTATTGCCGCAGCAGGAACACCCCGGTCGGCGTCGCCGCACCCGGCAGGATCACCGCCCACAGCGAGTTGGTGAGACCGAGTTCGGTCACCACCAGATAGACCGGCACGAGAATGATGGTCACCGGGATCATCAGTGTCCCGATCACCGCCAGCGTAGCCGCCTGCTTGCCTGGGAACTGGTAGACGGCGAGACCATAGGCGGCCATGGAATTGATCAGCAGCGTGATCAGCGTGGCGACAACCGTCACGAACACCGAATTGGACAGGAAGCGCAGGAAGGCGAAGCGCTGCAGCGGCTCGCTGTAGTTCTCCGTCGCAAGCGCAACGCGGCGCACCGGTTCGCGCTTGTCGATCGCGACGCGGAATTGTTGCGACGGATTGGCGGGATCGACCATCTGGGCAATGAGCCCGATGCGCCGAACCTGCGCCAGTTCGCGGACCGATCCGTCGGGAAGCGCCACACGGAACAGCGGCAGCTTCTGTGGCTGACCGGGTACCGCGACTTCGACCTGTGCGAACGGCAGCAGCGACGGCGGAAATTCCAGCAATGCGCTCTGGGTCTTGAACGACGACAGCACCAGCCACAGCACCGGGCCGAACATCAGGATGACGCCGAGCGCGAGATAGATGTAGGCCGCGATGTCGGTCCAGTGTAGTGGCCGCCCTCGCCCGTTGCGACGCGCACCAAGCATGCTTGAAAGGCGCATGACTGCCATCTCAGACCTCTTTGCGCCGCGCGGCGGCGAATTGCAGGAGCGTCAGGACGAAAAGGACGACACCGAGCACGACCGACGCGGCGGCGGCGAGACCGAAATTCTGCACCTGGCTGGAGAACGCGGTCTCATAGATGTACTGGACCACCATCAGCGTCGCGGTGCCGGGACCGCCGCCGGTCAGCACGAAGACCTCGTCGAAGGTCTGCGCGCCCTTGATCAGCGCGAGCACGATCACGACGATCATGTTCGGCCACAGCAGCGGCAGCGTGATGCGTGCCAGCACGCGCCAGCGCGGCGTCGCGTCCATCTCCGCCGCCTCGTAGAGATCGGCCGGGATCGCTTGCAGGCCGGCGAGCAGGATCAGGGTGTAGAAGCCCATATGCGCCCATACGGAGACGAACACCGCCCAGAACATCGCCCAGCTCGGATCGACGAAGAACAGGATCTTCTGGCCGCCGAGCGTGGTGATGGCGGCGTTGAGCAGTCCGTCGCGCTGCAGGATCCATTTCCAGATCAGTGCGACGACCACCGGCGACAGCAGCACGGGGAAGAAATAGACCGCGCGGAAAAAACCACGTCCACGGATCTTCATGTTGAGGACGAGCGCGGTGATGAGCGAAAACAGCACCATCGCCGTCACCTGGAACACGATGAACTTTGCGGTATTGGCGACGCCGCGCCAGAAATGGTCCTCGCGGCAGCTCGACGGATCGAGATAGGAGCCGCAGTCGAACAGATAGGCGAACTGCTCGCCGCCGACATAGGGGCGTTGCGAGGGAAACAGCGCCGTACCGCCGGTCACCGAAAACACGACGTTGATGCCGATCGGCAGGAACACGAACAGGCCGAAGAATACGAAGTTGGGCAGCAGGAACACATAGGCCATCTGCCGCGCGCCGATCATGCGCTGCATCCACCGCATCGGCGGATCGAGCAGCCGCAACGCGACGCCAACCGGCAGGACCGCGACCTGCCCAAGCCGTGCGAGCGCGCCGGTTGTTATGCCGCGCTCCGGTCGGGTAGCGGACGGAATGTCCGACATCGCAGTGATCCTCCGGCCCGATGTATCCGTTGTCTTCACTTCTTGTTGCGTTCGGCGATCTGCTGCGCGACGTCGGCGGTGATGCGCTTGTAGGCGTCCTCGAGCGTCGTCTCGCCCGAGACCGCCTGCCCGAGCCGGCTAATGACGGCGTTCAGGATGATCCGGCTGTTGCCGTAACCTTGGGTCCGGTAAGCGATCGGGGAAATCTGGGCAGCGCTTGCGGTGAAGACCTTTAGCGCGGCGGCGGCATCCGGGCTCGCCGTCGGATAGTCGATGCCCTTCTTCGCCAGCCCGAGGTGGCCGGGCACGAACAGCGAGCGCGAGTAGAACTCCGCCAGCACCGGTTCGCTCGCGAGATATTCCATCACCCGCGCGACTTCCTTGGGATGCTGGGTCGTCTTGAAAGCCACAAGACCGGCGCCGCCCGGCATGCTGCTGCAGCCGCCCGGCCCGCAGGGATTGGGGACCGCCACCCAGTCGAAGGCGTCGCCGACGGTCTTGGCGAACTGGCTGATCTGCCACGATCCGGACAGATACATCACGACCTGCGCGTTCTTGAATTCGTCGTTGGCGCCGCGATAGGCCGTGCCGGAGACCGAACCCCACAGCTCCTTCGACATGACGCCGGACTTATGCCAGTCGTAGACCAGCTGCGCCGCGCGTTTGAAGCCTTCGTCGACTACCTCAGGCTCGCCGTTCGCGCCGAACACCTGCGTTCCCTGCGACACGGCGAGCGCATAGAAACGGTGACCCGAGCGGTCGAGCGCCAACGGGAACGGCGCCTGGACCTTATCCGCGACCTGCTTCGCCGCCTTCGCCCAATCCTCCCAGGTGGACTTCTCGCCCGGCATCGCAACGCCGGCCTGCTCGAACAGGGTCTTGTTGACGAAGGGACCCGTGACCGTGAGCTGGGTCATGAAGCCCGGGATTGCCTTGGTATCGCCGGCCGGACGCATCCATTCGAGGAAGGGGCCGAAGTTCGTTTCCCAATAGGCGGGGTCTTTGAGGAAGGGACGCATATCGAGTGCGAAGCGCGACAGACCGCCCATGTCGACGACACGCGCCATGTCGGGGCCCTGGCCGGAGGCCAGCTGCACCGGCAAGGTCTCGTTGACCGCCTTGTAGGGCACCTGGTCGAGGACGATTTCGATGTCCTTGTTCTGGTCATGGAATCGCTTGAGCAGGTCAGCCATCACCTCGCCCTCGTTTCCGTCCGAGTACCAGGTCATCCGCAGCGTGGTGGTCTCGGCCGCGACCGGCCCGCCGAACGCAGTGACGGCCAGCAGGGACAGTGCAAAAGACGTGATGACGGACGTGGCGGCACGCATAGTCGTAGCTCCTCTCCGCTCGCCGGCCCGGGTGCGGGTCCGCGCGAGATAGGCGCACGGGTCCGTTCTGGGACGGATCCTCAGCGCTGGCGTTTCCTTCGAAATTTGGCTAAAACACCTTTGGCAAACGTTTGCCAATTTGTCAATCTTCATCCAAACTGTCTCATAGCCGTCCCGGAGAAACTCGACAGCAGACGCTGCGGATGACCATGAAAAGACAAACGGATCAGAGCCAACGGCGGCAGATGCGGGAAGACGTCTCACTAGCCACAGTTGCGGCCCGCGCCGGCGTTTCGGTTTCGACCGTATCTCGGATCGTCAACGGCGAGACGCGCCGCGCCTCCCCGGCCACGGTGGCGCGGGTGCTCGACGCGATCGAGGCGGTCGGCTACCGGCCCAATCCGGTGGGACGAGCACTCCAGCGCGGCCAAAGTCAGCTCGTGGCGATGATCGCGGCCAATCTCGACAATCCGGCGATGGCGACGATCGCAAGTTCCACCGAGGCGGCACTGCGCGAGGCCGGCTACGTGATGATCCTCTGCGACACGCACGACCGCCCCGAGCTTCAGGACGAGTATCTCCATGCGATGCGGGCCCAGATGGTGCGCGGCTATGTCCTCGTCGCGGCGGTGCCGAGCCCCGGATTGAGCGAGCTCTCCACCTCGGGCGCGCCGACCGTGTTCGTTACTCGCCGTAATCCGAGCGGCAGCGGGCCGTTCGTCGGAATCGACGATGGCGCAGCCGGTGCCAGCGTCGCCGACTATTTCGCCGATCTCGGGCGGCGAACCCCAGCCGTGGTTTTTCCGCGGCTGAGTTCGTCGGCATCGCGGGACCGCGTGTCCGGCTTCCTGGCGAGACTGCGGGAACGTGGATGGTCCGACGAGACGATCATCCGCGCCGACGGGGAAGGACGATCGCATCTCCAGATAGGCTACGATGCCGCCGCGCGGATTTTCGACGGCAGGCAGGCTCCGGACGCCATTCTCTGCGTCAGCGACCAGATCGCTTATGGCGTGAACCGGCGCGCGCTCGAATGCGGCGTTAAAATCCCTGATGATTGCGATCTGGTCAGCATCGACGGCACGCCTCTCAACCAGTGGGTTGCACCCTGGCTGAAGTCGATCGAAATTCCCTATACCGTCTATGGGGCGGAGATCGTCGCCGGCCTGCAAATGATCTGGCGCGGCGAACCTTTTGGCGAACGTTTGCTTCCGTACAAGTTCGGCTGACGCTGACCGCGCGAGCGCCATCGCGAAATTTCATAATGTGAACCCACCTTTGGCATCGTGGGATTTGGATTGCGCGCGGTGGCCATTCCGCTTAATGGGTTGGGTGGCTGGGCGCGCCAAGCGATCAGCAGTGATCGAAGCGTCGAGCCAACTGAAGGAGAGTGTTGCGGCATGTCGACCCTAAACGGCTTCGGACTGGCCGGCATCATCGGAATGCCTGTTGCCCATTCGCGATCGCCGACGATCCATAATTTCTGGTTGAACGCGCACGGCATCCGCGGCGCCTATGTGCCGCTCGCGGTCCAGCCCGAGCGCCTGAACGACGCGCTGCCGGGATTGGTCGCACTCGGCTTTCGCGGCTGCAACGTGACCATGCCGCACAAGCAGACGGCGATGCCCCTGCTCCATCGCGTCAATGAAACCGCGCGCCGGATCGGCGCCGTCAATACCATCGTCGTCGAAGAGGACGGCACGCTGAGCGGCTTCAACAATGACGGCAACGGATTTGTTCAAAGTCTGCGCGACGCCAAATCCGAACTGGCGCGCGGACGAAGGGCCAATCCTCCTGCTCGGCGCGGGCGCGGCCTCAAGGGCTGTGGTCGTGGCGCTGCTGGAGAACGGCGCGCGGCAGATCCTGATCACGAACCGCACCGCCGAGAAGGCACAAGCGGTTGCCGCAGAGTTCGGCCCGACCGTCAACGCCGTCGGATGGGCGGACCGCAATGCCGCCATGGCCGGAACTGCGTTGCTGGTCAACTGCACGGACCGGGGCATGATCGGCAAACCTGCACTCGATGTCGACCTGGCGCGCGTAGCGCCGACAACGCTCGTCGCGGACCTGATTTACACGCCGCTCGAAACTCCGTTTCTCGCCGAGGCGCGGTTACGCGGCTGTACAACGGTGAACGGGCTGGGCCTGCTGCTCAATCAGGCGAGGCTGGCCTTCAAGGCCTGGTTCGGGGTGCTCCCCGACGTCACGCCCGAGCTTCTGAAGGCCATTGAAGCAACCTTCTGAGGCGCAGTCGGAGGAGCTGTTCGGCGATGACGATACCGACATGCCCAAAGATCGACTGCCACATTCACGCGGTCGATCCCGTTCGTTTTCCCTATGCGGCCGATACGCCCTATCGTCCGAGCGGACAGGAAATCGCGCCCGCGGCGCAGCTCATTCGCGTTCTCGACGTCTTCGATGTCAGGCACGCCCTGATCGTCGGAACCAATTCCGGCTACGGGACGGACAGCCGCATCCTGCTCGATACAATCAAACTCGGTGACGGCCGGTTCAAGGGCGTGGCGGTCGTCGAGAATGACGTCGACATCCAGGAGCTCGAACGGTTGAAGGCGGCCGGCGTCGTCGGCGTCGCCTTCAATGTCCCGTTCCACGGCACCGACTATTATCGCAGCACCGCGCCGCTGTTGGAGAAGCTGGTCGAGCTCGGGCTGTTTCTGCAGATCCAGGTCGAGCAGGACCAATTGCTCGCGCTGTTGCCGCTGCTCGAAAAGTCGGCGGTTCGTCTCGTGATCGATCATTGCGGCCGGCCGTCGGTCGAGCATGGATTGAAGCGGCCGGCTTTCCAGGCGCTGCTGGCGATCGGCCGAGAGCGCGACGCCTACGTGAAATTGTCGGGCTACTACAAGTTCTCGCGACAGCCGCATCCTTACGAGGATACGTGGCCGTTCATTGCTGCCCTTGTCGAGGCATTTACCCTCGATCGCTGTGTGTGGGGATCGGACTGGCCGTTCCTGCGCGCGCCCGAGCGGCTGGATTACGGACCGCTGCTCGCGGCGCTGAGCCGGCAGTTTCCGGACCAGCACGATCAGGTCAGATTGTTGTGGAGCACGCCCGCACGGCTGCTCGGTTTTGCGGGTCGCGGGGCAGATCAATCACGCTAAGAAAAAGACTTCGGGAGTGAGCACGTCATGAAGCATTTTCGGCACTGGAGCTGCGCTGCAATTGTCGCGTCGGTATGGACGGTTCCCGTGCACGCGCAATCGACGGTCTATATTCCCGACGTCGTCGAATTGTCGGGACCCGGCGCGGTGTCGGGAACCAACTGGCGCGACGGCGCCGCGATGGCGATCGACGAGATCAACAAGTCGGGCGGAATCCTGGGTCGCAAGATCGAGACCGAGCATCTCGATACCCAGAGCAATCCGGGCGTCTCGCGTGCCCAGATCCAGAAGGTTCTCGACCGCGATCCCTACGTCGTGCTCGGCCCGATCTATTCCGGCTCAGTCAAGGTCAACATGGCGCTGACGCAGCAGGCGGAAGTTCCGCAGATCGTCGGCGCCGAAGCTGCCGACATTACCCAGCAGGGAAACCCCTGGGTCTTCCGCACCGCTTTCGGGCAGCAATTCAGCATGCCGAAAATCGCCAACTACCTGCATGACCAATTGAAGGTGAAGTCGGTCGCCGTGGTGTGGGTCAACAATGATTTTGGAAAGGGCGGCCACGACAGCTTCGTGAAGGAAATGAAAGCGCGGAGCATCGACGTGGTGGCGGATCTGTCCACGGAGCAGGGCCAGATCGACTTCGGATCTGACGTCATCAAGCTGAAGAACGTCAAGGTGGATGCCGTCTTCGTCTACACCAACGAGGAGGAAAGTGCCCGCTTCCTGATCGAGGCGAAACGCGGGGGATTGACCACGCCGCTGCTCGGGGAAACGACTCTTTTGAACCAGAAGGTGGTCGAACTCGCGGGCGCCGCCGCAAACGGCGTGCGGGGCCATGTCGGCTTGAGCGCGGATGCTCCGATCCCCGCGATTGTGGAATTCACCACGAAATTCACCGAGCGCTACAAATATCGACCCGATCACAACGGCATCAAGGGCTACACCGCAGTGTATCTGGTGAAGTACGTCACCGAGAAGATCGGGAAGTTCGATCGCAAGGCCTTCGGCGCGACCATGAAGGGTCTGACGCTTACCCCGGCCACGGCCCCTGGTATTTTGATGGAGGCGAGCTGGGACCAGAACGGCGATATCGACCGCGCCAGCTTCCTGGCCGAAATCGTCGACGGCAAGCAGAGGATCGTGGAAACGTTGCCGAAGCTGAAACCGTCGAAGGCCGATTAGGCCAAAGGCCAGCTTGGAGACGCACAGAAGCCGGCGAAGGCAACGCACTGCGATAGCGGCGCCAAGATCAGGTATTTAGATACCCCCAACCCCGCACAAGAGCCAGACCACGCTTGCCGCCGCCATGGCAGATCAGCTAAATCGGCACTCTCCGGCAAGGATTTGGCCCGATTTCCACCTGCGAGGCCCTTCGCCGCGACCTGCGAGAACGAAAGCATACGACATGAGAAAAATGATCCTTGCGCTGGCGATCCTTTATCCCGCCGCAGCGTTTGCCCAGACCACGAGCGCCCCTCCCGCAGAACCGGCCACTCCGCCGACGGTCGGCGACAAGCCGCTGGTTCAGGTCGGCCCGAAGAAGGCCGCGGCCGGGAAAAAGTCGGAAAAGCCGGCGCCCGGCAAGCCGCAATCGGTCGCCCAGAAACTTCAGGCCTGCCAGGACATCGATGACGCCACCAAGGAACGGCTGATCTGCTACGACACGGTCTTCAAGCCCGAGCCGAAGGCGAAGCCGGCCGTTGCCAAGGGCGTCAACGAATGCCGTTTCCAGAAGGAAGAGGACGAGCGGCTGACCTGTTACAACGGGTTTGCCGACAAGATTCCGAAGCTGCCGAGATAATCAGATCGTTATCGCGCGCTGAGGTTCAGGCAGCCAGCCTACCAGGTGTTGTTCCAGGTCGGGCCGCCGAAGAAGCCGAAACGCGGCTGCTGCTGTTGCGCAAAGCGCATCGTCTGCTGGGGCTGCGGACTCGGGTGGGCCCTGGCAATCTTGCGCTTCTTCGGCGCCAGGGGCTCCGGCTGTTTCTCTGCCTGCTTAACAAGCTGCTTGTCGGGCTGCTTATCAAGCTTCTCGGCTTCTGTGGGGACGAACTGGGCGAAAGTATCGCGCACGCGCGCCTGGGCCGATGTTCCCGGCGCGGCTGCCGGCGGCGCGGCAACGGCCACAACCGTCGCCTTCAGGGGAACGATGGTTTGCAGACTGGTGTCGTAAACCACCCGCTCCGGCAGTTTCTGGTCGGACTTGATCCGCACGGTGTATTTGTCGACGGACGGCGCATCGTTGCTGGCCACCGCAATTTGCTGCGGCGTAGGCGTAAAGGCGTCAACCAAGAACAGCAGCGCGAGCAACACTCCGCCGACGAACAGGAAATATCGCGCTACAGGCATTTGACTGCTCCCCCCGCGCAACAACGCGGAACACTCGCTTAACGAGCGATTTAACAGTTAGTTCCGCCGCGCCTCTTAAGGTTCAAAAAGGCCGGTCACTTTTTCGAGACGGAGGGTTTAGATCCGGCTGGCGGTGATCAGCGAACATTTCGCCTTGTTTGCATTGATGTTTACGAATCCCACCAGCATGTGGGCATAGGTCTTCCGGCTCTTCATGCTGACGGTATCGCTGATCACGCGTTTGCGCTCCGTGAGATGGCTGCCGTCCCGGCGGCTGAAGGCGCAGGCGATCTCGATATCCTTCACCGCGAATTCGTTGGCGTTGCGCAGTGTCAACGTTACCAGCGCCTTCGAGCCGAGCCCTCCCCGACGCCAGGATTGGGAGGAAATCCGCAACCCCTCCAGCGGCGACTTCTCGGGCTTGGGTTCCATCAGAGAGGTTTGCGGGGTCGCTTCGATCGCTCCGGTCGATGCCGCATCGGCCGGAGCGGCTGCCTGAACGGCAGCCGGCGTCGTGGCCGGGGGCTGCGCGATCACAGCATCAGGCGACGACGTACGCTGTGTTGAGCTGAGAAGAGCGGATGGCGGTGGCGCGGATTGGTCTTCGGCATCGCTCGGTTCCGGCAACGTCATCCAGGCGGCAAATCCGGCGACAACAAGCAACGGCAGGACCAGCCTGGCGCCGAAACTCACGAAAGACTTTTCGCCGATCCGCATTGGCGTGCCCTTGACGGGCGGCCATCGAATTCGCCGCGCCGCGCATGAAAAAAGCCGCACCCGGTGTCATACCGCACGGCTTCAAGGACGACTGCCGCCGCACGGGGGCGCCACTTCCGAAACAATCGCTGATTTGCAAAATAGTTTCATTTCGCGACGACAATGTTGCGGCGAGCCCGCGCAAGGGATGGCATTGCCGAAATCCGGCCGCTAGATTTGGCGCATGAGCGTTGCAGGCGGGAGCAACGCGCGAGCCGAACCGCCAAGGAGATCACGATGCCCATCGTCACCTGGGATCACGTCCATCTGCGCAGTCCCGATCCCGAAGCGACCGCGGCCTGGCTGCACGACATCCTGGGGGGCGAGATCATTCGCGGGCCCGGGCGCCTCGATGTCCAGCTTGGCGGCGCCAAAGTGTTCATCGCGCCGGTCGCACCCGGCGACGGCGTCAACGCGCCGCCGGTGACGCCCTATCAGGGGCTCGACCATATCGGACTGACGGTAAAGGACATCGATGCAGCCGCCGCCGAGATCAAGGCCAAGGGCGTCGAGTTCACGAAGGAACCGACCACCATCCGGCCGGGTGTGCGCATCTGCTTCATCCGCGGGCCGCAGGGCATCTCGATCGAGCTTTTGGAGCGCGACCGGAAATATGCGTGAGGCACGAAGCTGCGGTTCAGGCAATCACCACGTTACGCTGCCAGGCATCCGTCTCGGCACGCGATGGGTCATGTCATCGATCCCGGCATGAAGCAGCGGATCGTCAATCCCAGATAACCGCGGATCGGCCACACCATGGTGCGGCCAATCCGATTGGGTTCGGTGATCACGGCTTCGTCTGGAACGTCGACCCACTCGCCTTCGATGCGCACGCGGTAATGCCCGTCCCTGGATTCCCAATCGACGTCGGACACCGCGCTGCCGTCGGCATCGGAACAGCACGGCCCCTTCCCGCTTCGCAAACTGTCGAACCATTGCTTGAGCGGCGAATTGGCATAGCGGCCATCCGGATCGCGCGCGTGAACAAGATGTGCCGACATGACAGACAACAGCACCACGAGGCCTAATCTCAGCGGTGTCTTCCATCGGACCGCACGTTCGAAGCTGGTAATTCCACAGTTATTTTCTTCAATGTCCGGGCGGGCCACATGGCCGCCGGAAGCTATCCAGTTTGGCACCTGTCTCTTGCTCCAGCACCCACCGGCCGGTGCCGAATACGACTATGCATTTCACGGGCCAATTCGAGGCGTTGACACATGGCTGTCATCGCAACGTCACAAGACCTGCCGGGAACCGAGGTTCCCCCCCGACACGATCGACATCGTCAAAGCGCGCGTTGCGCCCGGTCCCACGCTTTGGCATAAATCATATACCGGCTACCGCGGGCGCGGCGGCCGGCATTGGGACAATATGAAGAACGGGCTGTATTCGATTCACGTCACCCTGCTGGACGGGCGCGTCGGCAAGGGCAGCGGTGTGATTCTGTTCCGCGATGGCCAGATCCTCGGCGGCGATGCCTATCTGTTTTATACCGGCAGCTACAAGGTGAAGGGTGATAACTTCAAGGGCGAAGTGCTGGTCCAGCGCCACACCTCTCCCGGCACCGACGCCAATCCGCTGTTCGGTGGGCCGAACCCGGTCGGGATCGGCGTCTCCGGCACATTCACCGATACCCGCGCGACCATGAATGGAACCGCCCTCGTCGGGAAGGCCAGCCTGATCTTTGGCGCGACGCTGCGCAAACTGGCGGATGTGAATTAGTCACTCCGCTGCCTGCTCGAGCGGCGCTGTGCGCGGCAGGATCATCTGGATGCGAGTGCCGCCGCCGGGCTCGGAATCCAGATCGAGCCGACCTCCCAGCCGCGTCGTCACGATGCTGTAGACGATGTGCAGCCCCAGGCCCGTGCCGCCCTGATCGCGCCGCGTCGTGAAGAAGGGATCGAAGGCACGTCGGCGGACGTCGAGGCTCATGCCGCAGCCATTGTCGGAGAAGATGACCTCGACATTGTCCTTGCCCGACGCGCGCACCTGGATGTCGACCTCGCCGGCCTTGCCGTCCGGGAATGCATGCGCGACCGAATTGAGGAAGAGATTGGTGAGCACCTGTCCGTAAGGGCCGGGATAGGAGTTCATGATCAAATTGGGCTGGCAATCGACGTTGAGCGTCAGATTGTGCTTGCGCAGGCCCGGGCGCAGACTCATCACCACCTGCTCGGTGAGATCGCCGAGATCGAACGTACGCTGATCGGAATAATTGCGGTCGGCGGCGACCTGCTTGAACGACTGGATCAGTTCGGCGGCGCGGTTGAGGTTGGCGACGAGCTGCGAGGATGCATCGCGGCTGGTCTCGAGGAAGTCGTTCAGCGAGGAGCGGCGCAAATCACCGCGCGCGACCTCGGCGGAAAACAGCGCGGTCTTGCGCTCCAGCGCGGACGCCACCGTCAGGCTGATGCCGACGGGATTGTTGACCTCGTGCGCGACGCCGGCCACGAGCCGGCCGAGGGCTGCGAGTTTTTCGGCCTCGATCAGCGAATTCTGGGTTTCTCTCAGATTGCGCAGCGCCGCTTCCGCAGCATCGCGCGCCTTGCGCATCTCCTGTTCGCCGCGCTTGCGGTCGCCGATGTCGAGCGCAACGGTGACGATATTCTCGATCTCGCCCTCAGGCGCGAGGATCGGCAGCTTGTTCACCAGCCACTGCCGCATATTGCCGGAGGAATCCTGGTACTCCTCCTCGTAGAATCCAAGCTCCCGGCGCGCCGACAGCACCCGCTTGTCGTTTTCGTCGGTTTTTTCCGCGCCATAGCGCGACATCAGGTCCGCGGTGGTCTGGCCGATCGCATCCTGCGGCTCGATGCCGAAAATGCCGGCCATGTAGCGGTTCATCAGCACATAGCGCAGATCCTTGTCCTTGACGTTGATCACCGCGGGCACGGTGTCGATCACCATCTGCAACAGGCGGCGGGTTTCGGCGATCGCGTCCTCGGCGCGCTTCTGGTCGGTGATATCGCGCACCGTGCCCTCGTAGCGGATCACCTCGCCCTTTTCGTTGCGTACGGTAGTGGCGCTGTCGGAGAGCCAAAGCACTGTGCCGTCACGGGCGCGCACCTGGTACTCGAACTCGCGGACCATGCCATCGCGCCCCATCAGCGACTGATATTTCGCCCGCGCCTCCGGATGAACATAGACGGTGTGGGCGACATCACCGATGCCGTTGATCAGGTCCTGCGGACTCGCGTAGCCCATTATCCGTGCCAGCGCCGGATTGGCATTGAGCAGCGCCCCTCCCGGCGTCGTCACATAGATTCCGTCCACCGAGGACTCGAACAGCTTGCGATAGCTCTCCTCGGCGAGGCGTTGTTCGGCGAGCGCGCGCACCGCCGCCTCGCGCGCCGTGTCCGCATCGAACAAGGTCTGGCGGAACACTTCGGCGGCGCGCGCGATGTCGCCGATCTCGTTGTCGACGTCGGTCGCCGGGATCGAGGCGTTCTTCTCCCCGCTCGCCACCGCGCGGATCGAGTTCGCGATCGAGGCCAGCGGCCGCACGGTACGGCGGACCACCAGAAGGGCTGCGAACAATCCAATCAGCACGCCGGCGGAGCCGAGCACGATGCTCTGCCATTTCGCTTCCGTCAGCGTTCTGGCGAAATCCCGCGACAGGACATGGCCGCGGCGCGAGCTGACCTCGCGCAGCAATTCGGTGACGCGCTGGATCAGCCGTCCCTCAGCGCCCAGCACTTCCTTGTCGATATCGGAAATCTGCCGTTCGCGGACCGATATCGCGATGATTGCCTCGGCATAGTTGTTGACGGCCGAGCGTAAGGCTGGGATTTGAAATCGCCAGCGTCCGCATGCTCTGGGCCGCCTGTTCGGCGGCCGACGGGTCATGCGCCAGCAAAGCGGTAGCGATCCGGCTCTGGGTCTCGAACAGGGTCGAGGAGATCTGGGGATCGCCGGTGTCGGCGATCGCCTTGTCGAAGGCCTCGCGCAGCGGCGGCAGCGCCTCGATCAGCTCGGCACGGCGATTGATCAGTGCGGAGATGCGCTCGATGCCGCCGCGATAGGTTGCAAGCCGCTCGGTGACGCCGTCGATCATGTCCTGTTGTTCGGGTGCTAGCTCCAGCCGGGTCTTCTTCAGGACCTCGGCGAGTGAAGTCGCGGCGTCGCCGACCTGGACCGATTGTGTACCGGGATCGGTGACGAAATCGCGCGCCGCCAGCCGTAATTCGTTCATGCGGCGGTCGATGTCCTCGGCGAGGTCGCCGACGCTCTGCAGCCGCTGCAGTTCGGCAAAGGTCGAATCGATATGGCGGATCGCGATCACGCTCGCGGTGGAGGTGATGATGATCACCGCCAGCACGAGCAGAAAACTGCCGAACGTGAGCTGGCCGATCGAAAGCGAAAACGATCGCTTCTCCGGCGAATTCGGCGGCAATTCAAAGGTCATGTTATCGAGGCCGGGCTCCAATCGATCATAATATAGGACGTAAATCGGGTCAGGGGGAACCTGCTGAAAGCGATCGGAAGGCCAGCCGGTTCGCCCAACTCCGGGTGGCTATGCGTGGCACTTGCGGTCCTGAGCTGCCCCAATCCGGGATTCTGCCGCCCCGGGCATGACAAAGGAGCCATCGCGAGCTTTCAGCCGAGCGAGCCGACCTCGAACACTTCGCCGTCGTAACCGGCCTCGCGGGGGATCCGGAGCTGGCGGCCGGTTGCGGTTTTCGTCATCACCGGCGTCACCGTCACGACCGGCTTGCCCCTGGAATCCTCCAGCGCGGCCTTCACATTTGGCTGCTTGCCGAGCTTGATCAGGTTGCGCGTGGTCGGGAACGGCAACTTGAAGCGGCCGGTCTCGCTGCCTTCCAGCGCCTCGCGCGGCGACACCCAGATCGAGTCGGTGGATTCCTTGCCGTCGTGGGCGCCGAGCTGTTCGGGCGGCGCGGCGGCGAGGAAGAACCAGGTGTCGAAACGCTTCGGCATGCCTTCCGGCGTGATCCAGTGCGCGTAAGGCACGAGTTCGTCGAGCGCCAGCACCATACCGTTGTCGGTGAGCACCTTCAGGAAGTTGATCTTGCCATCGCACAAATCGGCGCGGTTGGCGGCCTCGATCTCACCGGCGCGTTTGGCGTCAACCGGCGACTTCGATCCCTTCGGCCGCGCCAGCAGGATGCCACTCTCCTCAAAGGTCTCGCGGATCGCAGCGATGCGGAAACTCAACGCGCTCTCGTCGAGCCCCTCGCCGCCCGAATAGAGCGAAGGGTTTGCGATGATTTCCTTGTCGCCCTTGTCGACGCTGCCGCCGGGAAACACCAGCGCGCCGGAATTGAAGTCGATCTCATAGTGGCGGACCATCATGAAGACTTCGATTTCACTTCCAGCCGCGGCGTCGCGCAGCAGCAGGATGGTGGACGCCGGACGCGGGGCGACGATGTCGGCCATGAGCTATTCCGCCGCGCTCGATTGCGGCTGCAGATTGGCGCGGCGGTCGACGCGCGCCACCCGCGACAGCAGATATTCGACTTCGGCCTTGGCCTGCGGCGTGATGGCGGCGCCAGGCTTGCGCTGCGCGCTGGAGGCGATGATGCCGCGCTTCTGCAGCACATATTTGCGCACCGCGAGCCCCACGCCGGGCTGCTGTTCGTAGCGGATCATCGGCAGATGCGCGTCGAACAAATCATGCGCGGCATCGCGTTTGCCCGCCTTTGACAGCTTCACCACGTCAATCAGCAATTCGGGGAACGCGTAGCCGGTCATCGCACCATCGGCGCCGCGCTCCATCTCGAAATCGAGGAACAGGCCGCCATTGCCGACCAGGATCGACATCGGCTTCAGCGAGCCGTCCTTCTGGAATCCGCGCAACGTGGAGATCTTTTCCAGCCCCGGCCAGTCCTCATGCTTGAGCATCACGCAGGACGGTGAGTCCATCACGATCTTGCGGATCACCGCCGGCGTGAAAATCACGTTCAGCGTCAGCGGATAATCCTGCAGCACCCAGGGAATGTCATCTCCAACAGCTTCCTGCGCCTGCTTGAAATAGCCTGTGATCTGGTCGTCGGTGCGCAAGTGAGGCGGCGGCGCGATCATCACGCCGGCAGCGCCGGCATCCATCGATGCCTTCGCCAGCGAGCGCATGGTGGCAAAGCCCGGCGCGGAGACGCCGACGATGATCTGCATGTTCCTGGCACGCTTGACGAAGCGGATCGCCACCTGCTCGGCCTCGGCGGCGTCGAGCTTCGGCGCCTCGCCCAGAATGCCCAGCACGGTGACGCCATCGCAGCCGACTTCAGCGTAGAAATCGGTCAGGCGGTCGATCGATTTCTCGTCGATGCGGCCGTCGTCATGGAACGGGGTCGGCGCGATAGCGAAGGTGCCGGCGGCCTGGGCGGTGAGTTTTGTCATTGGTGCCTCTATTCTCTAACCTCGTTCGTCATTCCGGGACGCGCCCCTTGGCGCGGGCCTCAGATGTGCAATTGCACATCGGGGAATCCATACTCACGATCGTGGTTATGGATTCCGGGCTCGTCGCTTCGCGCCGCCCCGGAATGACAACCAGCTATATACAACTCAGAACCTTCGCGCGCCCATCTTGATCTGCTCTTCCGAGAAGAAGATATCCTTGGCGTGCGCCACGATATCCTCGGCCTTCCACCCCGTATGCGGCGGCTTCCAGCCTTCCATTTCCATCATCTTCATCTCCCTGATACCGCGGGGGCCGGAGACGCCGAGCACCTTGCCGGTCTGGTCGCCCGAGAGATCGCTGACCATGTATAGCACGGCCGGCGCGATGCCGTCCGGGCCCAGCGCCAGGCCGGGGTTCTCCTTGTAGCGTGGCAGGTCTGCGGTCATGCGGGTCAGCGCGCCCGGCGCCAGCGTCCAGATCCGGATGTTGTACTTGCGGCCCTCGATCGCCAGCACGTTCGATAGCCCCCAGATACCGCCCTTGGCGGCGCCGTAATTGGTCTGGCCGAAATTACCGATCAACCCCGAGGTCGAGGACGTATTGACGATGACGCCGCCGCCGTTGTCGCGCATCCATTTGAACACTGGCTGCGTGCAGCAGAAGGTGCCTTTCAAGATGCACCTTGATCACCTTGTCCCAGTTCGCTTCTTGCGCCTTGGCAAAGGTTTCATCGAGCAGGATGCCGGCGTTGTTGACCAGGATATCGGCGCGGCCGAAATTCTTGATGGCGTCGTCGCATACGGTCTGGCCGCCCGCGAGCGTCGAGATATCGGCGCCGTTGGCGACGGCGCGGCCGCCTTCGGCCTTGATCGCATCGACGACCTTTTGCGCCATGGAGATGTCGGAGCCGGAGCCATCGCGCGGTCCGCCGAGATCGTTGACCACGACAGCCGCGCCCTCGCGCGCGAACAGTTTTGCATAGGCCTCACCGAGCCCACCGCCCGCGCCGGTAATGATCGCAACCTTGCCGTCGAGTAATCCCATGGTTGTTGCTCCTATCATCGTTTGTTATTCGCCGTCATTGCCGGGCTTGTCCCGGCCATCCACGCCTTCCTTGACCGCCGAGAGACAGAGGTGGTTGCCCGGGATTCCGGGTCCGGGCATGACGACAACAATTCACCGCGACACGGCATCATCATCCCAGCACCGTCCTGCCGCTCTTGATCACCGTAACGCCCCTCGCCTTCACCTTGGCCTCGAACGAAATCACATTGCCGTCCTTCCACAGCTCCATCGTCACGGTCTCGCCCGGATAGACCGGCGACGAAAACCGCGCCACGTGCTGCCGGAAGGCGGAGGGATCGTAATCGGCATAGGTCTGCAGGATCCCGCGGCAGGTGATGCCGTAGGTGCACATGCCGTGCAGGATCGGCTTTGGAAAGCCGGCCTTCTTGGCAAAGCCGGGATCCGAGTGCAGCGGATTGCGGTCGCCGCAGAGGCGGTAGACCAGCGCCTGATCGGGGCGCGTGGAGATATCGACTGTTTTGTCGGGCGCGCGCTCCGGCACCTGATGCGGTTCGGGCTGGCCTTCCGACGGTCCGCCGAAACCACCATCGCCGCGCGCGAAACGCGAGGCGACTAATGTCGCGAGCTTCTCGCCCTTCTCATCCTTCAACACCGTCTGGTGGCGAATGACGGCGCCCTTGTCCTTGCCCTTGTCGAAGACGTCGAGCACGGTGGAATCGGCAGTGATGTGCGCGGCAGCTGCGAGCGGCTTGTGGAAGGTGATGTCGCGCTCGCCGTCGACCACCATCACACGATTGAGGTTCATCTCGCCGGGACCGGCGCCCCAGGCCGCCACCGAGGCGAACGTCGGCACCACCTTCAGCGGCCGCGGCTCGGCTACGGCCTCGTTGACGAAAGCGAGTTCCCGCTCGTCCAAGGGATCGGCGCCGAGCCCAATGCCGTAGGCGTAGAGCATCACCTCGCGGTCGGTGTAGGCGTATTTCTGGCCGAGGTTCTTCAGGGCCATCAGTTCATCGTACTTGATCGGCATTTTTGCGCTTCCTTCCGATTTATTGCTTCGTCACCCGCGAAAGCGGGGGTCCAGTAATCACCGGCGTTTACTGGCTCCCCGCTCCCGTGCGCAATTGCGCACTTGGCGGGGATGATGGCCTGTTGCTTGGCGCGCAGCGCGCCCAATTTCGTCAGGCCACAGTAAAAAACGGCAGCGGCGCGCCGTCGGTCGGCTTCCACACCACCTTCACCTTCTGGCCGATCTTCAATTTCTCCAGGTCGCAATCGACGATGTTGGTCTGCAGCGACGGGCCTTCCTTCAGCGTGACATAGGCGATCGCGTACGGCCCGGTCGAAGATTTCCGCATCAGGCTGTAGGTATAGATCGTGGCCTCGCCCGAACTTTCTTCCCACACCGTCTTGTCGGAGAAGCAGAACGGGCAGATCGAGCGCGGAAAATAATGCGGCTCGCCGCAGGCGGTGCAGCGCTTGATCATGAACTTGCCGGCCTTGGCCGCTTCCCAGAACGCTGCGGTCTCAGGGTTGGTCACCGGCGCCGGATATTTCTTCGCTTCAGCCATTACACGCGCTCCAGAATGCAGGTCGAGGCGGCGTGGCGAACGCCGAGCAATCCGCCGGTGCCGTGCGCAATCGCGAGATCGCAATTTGGCACCTGCACCTTCGGATGCGCTTCGCCGCGCAATTGCCTGACAGCCTCGAGGATCTTGGTCATGCCGCCGCGGTTGACCGGGTGATTGCTGCAGAGGCCGCCGCCATCGGTGTTGAACGGCAGTTTGCCGACGCCTGAAATCAGATTGCCGTCGGCGACGAACTTGCCGCCCTCGCCCTTCCTGCAAAAGCCGAGGTCCTCGAGCTGCATCAACACCGTGATGGTGAAGCTGTCGTAGATCGAGGCGTACTTGATATCCTTCGGCGTCACGCCGGCTTCCTCGAACGCGCGCGGACCGGACCAGACGCCGGCAGAGTAAGTCAGATCGAGATCCTTGCCGCCGCGCGGGCCCTTCATCGCCTCGCCATGGCCGATCAACCGCACCAGCGGCTTCTTCAGGCTCTTCGCAATCTCCGCCGTGGTCACGATCATCGCGCCGCCGCCGTCGGTGACGACGCAGCAATCCATCCGGTGCAAGGGATCGGAGATCATCGGCGAGTTCAGCACGTCCTCGACGGTGACGACGTCTTTCAGCATCGCGTGCGGATTGTATTGCGCGTGATGGGAGGCCGCGACCTTGATCCAGGCGAGCTGCTCGCTGGTGGTGCCGTAGTCGTGCATGTGGCGCATGGCACACATGCCGTAGGCATTATGCGTGGTTGCGCCATAGGCGGCTTCGAAATCGGCCTCGGCGCCGGCAGCGCGCGGCGGCATCGGACCGGTGCGCGGCTTGCCGGCCAGCGTCACCAGCGCGATCGAGCATTTGCCGGCGGCGATCGCTTCGGCGGCATGACCGAGATGGATCAGATAGGAGCAGCCGCCGGTCTCGGTGGAATCGACGTGGCGAACCTTCAGGCCGAGATAATCCACCATCGGCCAGGCGCCGCCGGGGGCATCGCCGGCGCAGAAATAGCCGTCGATATCGGCGTTGGTCAGGCCCGCATCCTCGATCGCGCCCTTGGCGACCTCGGCGTGGAGCTGCGCGGTGGACTTATCGGGTGCGTGCCGGGTCGGATGTTCGTAGATGCCGGCAATGTAGGCCTTGCCCTTGATGGTCAAATCGCTCTCCGCTGGCGTTTCTTGTTTCCACGGTTTTTCTGGCCTGTCGGAGGGGGCTTGGCAAGCGCGGAAATATTCCGTCAGGCGAGACGGTCACAAGGCTGCGATCTCGCGGCGCATTGCGCCCGAGGTTTGCAGGTAATTTTCGCACCCCTCGAAAAGAGAGGGCGCAGGGAATGCCGGATGCGCGCTGCACCCGCGGTCTCGTGTGCAAAATTGTGCAAAGAAACGCACACGAGCATACAGGTTCAGCGGAGGCAATCCGACATTCCCTGCGCAATGGCTTTACGGCTTATGCCGTGATCTCCTCGGCGACGAATTCGTCTTGTCACCGTCGCCTCGCGAATTTGCAGCGAAGGTTGAACCCGGTTGGGTACCCCCGCCTCCGCAAAGCTTGACACCAGCAACGGGTGCCAGGACCACACGGTTTTGCCGTACGCAACAACCCGTCTCCGCCCTTCGGGCTTCGCCGGGCACAAGCGCCGCTCGTCTGGCGCGAGAAACGATCGCTCACAGCCCAAGACAAAGCTTATGGCCGCCCTGCGATCTCTCTCGCGCGCGACGCCGTCGCGTCCACCGCTTCCCGCACTCCACGTATCGTGACGACGCGTACGCCCCTCTTCGATGAGGCGGGATGGTGTGAAGAGACACCAATTTCGGCGGATGAAAAGCGGATTATTTTCCGCGGCAGATCTGGACGACCCAAATCACGTTGAATCGGCTTATGAAATTCGCTTCTGCGCGCGAGGCATTTCACGGCGTTGTGGACGGCTGACAGCGAGATCGCACGGCCCAAACGCTTGCTGATTTGCCCGTCGGGTGCGCGTGAAACCAAGAATGGAGTTCTACTCGTTCGAGCGCCGATCGAATACTTGCCCAGCCTCGACGAGCAATCGACAACAGAGGCGAGCAAGGCCGACGTCTTCAGTTGCAAACCGGACAGCGATACTTCCGGAACTAGCCCCTGACCGGACATATCCTGGACATTACAGAACCGGTGCGATTGCCCAAAACCAGCATCGTAACTTCCCAGGAGTCAGACGACAATCACTCTTGATTGCCATTGACTCACATCAAATGCCTGACGATCTTAGCCAGTAATGGCCCAGGCGTTGAGCCTCGACCACTTGCCAGCATGATATGCGCCGCTCGCAATGAAGATCGTCGAAACATAGACTATTGGCGCTAACCCGCTCCAGCGGCCCCATCCCATCTGACTGCAACGAGCTGAACTGCTTCCGGTCGAAAAGGGTAAGAATTTGTTCATCACTAGGGCCGATGGTAATGAGCATGACGGCCGTAATAGGTAATGAACCAGACAGATCGGCTCCTTGGCTGTCCGATCTGCCGCCTACATCGTTTCAGACCCGGTTCGCCATCGCCGTCGCGGCTGTTGTGCTCGCAGCTTTCATAACTATCGCTCCGTTCGCCGGCATGCCGCTGGCGGCGCTGAACATATTTTTTCCGCTCCTCGATGCGATCGTCTTCGTCACCGACCTGACAACGGCAGTCCTGTTATTTTCGCAGTTTTCCATTGCCGGCTCACGACCGCTCCTGGCCCTTGCAAACGGATATTTTTTCAGTGGGCTCATCGTCGTCCCGCATGCCCTAACTTTTACCGGCGCGTTTTCGCCAACGGGACTTCTCGGGGCGAATATTCAGACCGGCTCGTGGATCTTTATCTTCTGGCATATTGGTTTTTCCGCCGCCTTACTGGCGTATGCCCTGCTCACCATCGACAATCGCGCGCAGCCACTTTCGCCGGCACCAGCGCAGTCTGCAATTCGCTGGAGCTTGGTGGGCGTAATTATTTTGACGTGCAGCCTTACATGGCTTGCCACCGCCGGAACGCATCTCCTGCCGCCCATCATCCTGAGCAACAACACCATCAGCCCTTTGGTGGTTTATCCCATCTGGTTTGCAATATTGACCTCAGCCGCGGCACTTTCGGTATTGGCCTTCCGCCGGCGATCGGTGCTTAATCAATGGCTCATGGTCGTCGCCTTTGTCTATATTGGTGAACTGGCCTTCAGCGGCCTGTTTCCCAGCGTCCGTTTCAGCATGGGCTTTTATGCCGGACGGGTGTTTTCGGTCATCACGGCCAGTATCGTTCTGATTGTCCTGTTGGCGGAGACCACGCGACTATACGTGCTCCTGGCACGCTCCAACATGAAGCTGCAAAGCGAGCGAAACAACAAGCTTATGAATTTTGAAGCGATAGTGGCTGCGATCAACCACGAGATAAAACAGCCTTTGGGAGCGATCGAGCTAAATAGCAGTTCGGCACAAATGATACTCGACAAGGCCCCGGTGGACGTCGGCGAAATACGCGCCATCATGGACGAGACAAGGGATGCGGCTCGGCGCATCAACGAAACTCTGGACGGATTCCGTTCTCTGTTTGGCAGGATTGATCAGAAACGACAGCCGGTAGACATGAATGAACTCACTCTCGACGTATTGAAATTGTCGCGGACTGAATTGAACGATCATGGCGTCACGGCGCGAGTGCAAGCTGACATCAGAACTACCCGTCATCCGCGGCGATCAGAAACCAACTGCACCAACTCATCTATAATTTGGTCCACAACGCAATCGAAGCAATGTCGGAGACGGCTACTCGCGACAAATTGCTGGAAGTGAGAACAAATATCTGGGACCACAATGCCATCATCGTCGAAGTGCTGGACAACGGGCCCGGGATCGATCCAGAGCGGTCAGCCGATGTATTCGAGGCATTCGTCACGACGAAACCGCACGGGATGGGACTGGGTTTGGCGATTTGCCGGAGGATCGTCGAGCGTCATGACGGTCAGATTTGGGCTTCCTCAGTGGTACCTCACGGCGCTCACTTTCGAATTGTACTTCGTTCGAGCAGCTTGCCGTAAGGTGACGCAGGCAAAGCGACTTGGGCAAAGCGACTTGTCCGCCGTGGCGAGCAGCCCGCATGAGCGCAGGGAATTCCAGCCCCGGGTATCGCTTCGCTCACCCCGGGCTACCTCTTCAAGCGCAGCCTACTCCGCCGCCATCTGCCGCGGCGCCGGTGGCGGATTGACGAGATCGGCGGCGAGTTGCGCGTAGCGGGCTTTGGCGTCTTGCACCGCCTTCTCCTTCACCGGGCCGTAGCCTCGGATGCGATCGGGCAGTGAGAGGATTTCGACTGATGTGTCATGCGTGACCGGCGACAACAGGCCGAGCACGGTGGCGACGTCCTTTTCATAGCCTGCGATCAGGTCGCGTTCGAGTTTACGGTCGGCGCTGTAGCCGAAAATGTCGAGCGGCGTGCCGCGCAGGAAGCGCAGCTTCGCCAGCGTCCGGAACACCGGTAACATCCACTCGCCGAAGGCGCGCTTGCCGGGCCGGCCGAGTGCGTCCGGCTTGCCCGCCAGCATCGGCGGCGCGAGGTTGAAGTTGAACTTGAAATCGCCTTCGAACTGGTCGCGCAGTTGTTTTTCAAACCGGCCGTCGGTGTAGAGCCGCGCGACTTCGTATTCGTCCTTGTAAGCCAGCAGTTTTGCGTAGTTGATCGCGACCGCGCGCGGGAGCGCTTCGCCGTAGCCGCCCTTGGTGGCGGCATCGCGCACCTGGCTGACGAGGTTGCGGTAGCGCTTGGCGAGTCGGCCGCTCTGGTAGTCGGTCAAGTGCGCGACACGATGCGTGATGATTTCATCGAGCGACATCACCTCCAGCGTCTTCGGCGGGATCGTGTCGTCCTGATCCTTCATCATGGCGGCGAGCCTGTCAGGATCGGCGGCGGCGAGACGGCCGAGCTGGAACGCCTGCGTATTCATCTTGATGGCGACGCCGTTGACCTCGATCGCCTGCTCGATCGCCTTCGCCGACAGCGGCAGCAGGCCCTTCTGATAGGCGTAACCCATCATCATGATGTTGGTGGCGATGGAATCGCCCAGCAGCGCTTCGGCCGGCCTGGTGAAATCGTAGAACGAGGAATCCTTGCGCATCTCGGTTTCCAGCACATGATTGACCTTGCGGCTCTGGAAATTGAAATCGCGGTTGAGGATGAAGTCGGCGGTCGGAATGACGTGGGTGTTGATGACGCCGACGGTGCGGCTCGACTCACAGAGCGTGATGGTTTCCTTGGCGGCCGCCACCACTTCGTCGGCGGCCATCACGAGATCGGCGGTGCCGGTGACGATGCGCGAACAGGTGACGTCGGCGGTGTGTTCGGAGAGCCGCACGTGGCTGAGCACCGCTCCACCTTTTTGCGCCAGGCCGGACATGTCGAGGATCATGCTGGCCTTGCCCTCGATATGGGCGGCCATGCCGAGCAATGCGCCGATCGTCAGCACGCCAGTGCCGCCGACGCCGCCGACCGCGATATTGTAGGGCCGATCCAGCGCGGGCCGTGACGAAGGCTCGGGCAGATCGCCGATCTCACCAAGACTTGCCGGTGCGCGGCGGCGCGGCTTGCCGCCGTCGATGGTGACGAAGGACGGGCAAAAGCCCTTCACGCAGGAATAGTCCTTGTTGCAGGTCGACTGGTTGATGGCGCGCTTGCGGCCCATCTCGGTTTCCAGCGGTTCGACCGAGATGCAGTTCGACTGCACCGAGCAATCGCCGCAGCCTTCGCAGACCGCCGGATTGATCAGCACGCGGCGCGCCGGATCCTCCATGGTGCCGCGCTTGCGGCGGCGGCGTTTTTCGGCGGCGCAGGTCTGCACGAACACGATGGCCGAGGTGCCCTTCACCTCGCGGCAGGTCTTCTGAACCGTATCGAGTTCGTCGCGATGCGCGGTCTTGACGCCGGGCGCGATCTCGCTCGCCGGATATGCGTCGGGATTTTCCGAGACCAGATAGATCTCGCGGATGCCTTCGGCGTGAAGCTGGAAGGTGACCTGTTGCGGCGACAATTCGCCGTCGACATGCTGGCCGCCGGTCATCGCGGTCGCGTCGTTATAGAGGATCTTGTAGGTGATGTTGGCGCCGGAGGCGATCGCCTGACGGATCGCAAGGCTGCCGGAGTGGAAGTAGGTGCCGTCGCCGAGATTGGCGAACACGTGCGCTTCCTTGGTGAAGGGCGCGACGCCGACCCAAGGCACGCCCTCTCCGCCCATGTGCGTAAACGTCTCGGTCGAGCGATCCATCCACAGCGCCATGAAATGGCAACCGATGCCGGCAAAAGCGCGGCTGCCCTCCGGCACCTTGGTCGAGGTGTTGTGCGGGCAGCCGGAACAGAAATACGGCGTGCGGGTGACGGGCGCCACCGCCTGCATCTGGGTCGCCTGACGGCCGTTGAACCAGTCGGCCTTGGCGCGAAGCATCTCGGCGATTTCAGGATTGAGATTGAGTCGAAGCAGCCGTTCGGTGAGCGAGCTCGCCAGCGAAGCGACGCTGAGCTCGGCGGCGAAGGTGAGAAAGCGCTTGTCGTGATCGTCCATCTTGCCGACGATGCGCGGGCGGACGTCGTCGCGCCAGTTGAACAGCTCCTGCTTGACTTGATTTTCGACGATCTCGCGCCGTTCCTCGACGATGAAGATCTCTTCGAGACCGACGGCGAAATTCCGCACGCCTTCCGGCTCCAGCGGCCAGGGCATGCCGATCTTGTAGAGGCGAAGTCCGATCTTGGCGGCGACCTCCTCGGTGATGCCGAGTTCGCGCAAGGCCTGGCGGATATCCTCGTAGCTCTTGCCGGATGCCATGATGCCGTAACGGGCATTCGGCGAATCCATGGTGACGCGGTTGACCTTGTTGGCGCGGGCAAAGGCGATCGCGGCAAAACCCTTGTAGTCCTGCAAGCGCTGGTCCTGGGCATAGCGGTCGTCGGGCCAGCGCAGATTGAGACCGCCGGGCGGCAGCTCGAAATCGGTCGGGATCACGAACGGCGTCATCTCGTCGGTGAGGTCGATCTCGGCCGTGGTCTCCACGGTTTCGGTGATCACCTTCATGCCGACCCAGCAACCGCTGTAACGCGACATCGCGATACCCAGCAGGCCCATCTCGATCATTTCATGGATGCTGGAGGGATAGAGGTAAGGCATCAGCGCCGAGATGAAGGCGTGGTCGGATTGATGCGGCACGGTGGAGGATTTGGCGCCGTGGTCGTCTCCGGCGAGACAGAGCACGCCGCCGTTTTTGGCCGAGCCCGCCGCATTGCCGTGGCGGAACACGTCGCCGCAGCGGTCGACGCCGGGGCCCTTGCCGTACCAGATGCCGACCACGCCATCATGCCTGGCGCCGGGCGACAGATTGAGCTGCTGCGAGCCCCAGACTGCGGTGGCCGCGAGATCCTCGTTTACGCCGGGCTGGAACTTGATGTCGTATTGCTCGAGATGTTTCCGCGCGGCGAACAATTGCTGGTCGTAACCGCCAAGGGGAGAGCCGCGATAGCCGGAAATGAAGCCCGCGGTATTGAGGCCGGCGGCCCGGTCGCGGCGGATCTGCGCCATCGGCAGCCGGACCAGCGCCTGGATGCCGGTCAGAAAGACATGGCCGGTGCCTTGCGTGTATTTTTGATCAAGACTGATCGGGCCCTGATTGATTCCCATTTTGCGCCCTCTTAAAGCCGTGGCCGCGCCCAGCATTTAGCTAGTCATCGGAGCTTGTTAGAACCAGTCTATGTCGGATTTTCCCAACCGCGCGACACAAATCTGGGGAAGGAAGCCTCCCTTTCAAAGATCGCAACTTCGTGCCGGGAATATCGCCACCCCTTTTCGGTTTGTGTCGTGCGAGGGGCATGGCACGAAATGGCGTAACCTCTTCGGCGTAGCGGAAAGGCTGATGATGCAGGGGTGGCGCTGGGCGGCTCGGGCGATTCTCGGAGGTGTGTTGTTGTGCAGTGCGTTCGCCCGCGGCGAATGCGCTGCCGAGCCGTCAGCGGAAGCCATCGCCCGCGGCAAGGCGCTGGTGATATCAGGCGATTGCGCGAGCTGCCATACCGCCGACCCCGCAAAGCCCTTCGCCGGAGGAAAACGCATCGAGACCCCGTTCGGCGGCATCACTTCGCCGAACCTGACGCCGGACCGCGATACCGGGCTCGGCGCATGGAGCGATGACGAGTTCGTGCGTGCGCTGCGTTACGGCGTCGGCCGCGACGGCACGCACTATTACCCGGCGTTCCCCTACCCCAATTTCACCAAACTGATCCGCGACGACATATTGGCGATCCGCGCCTATCTCGCGACGCTGGCCCCTGTCAGCAACACCGCGCCGCCGCCGCACCTGCGCTGGCCGCTGAACTACCGGATCCTGATGCGCGGCTGGAATTGGCTGTTCTTCAAACCCGGAATATTGGTGCCGGACCAGTCAAAGACCGCAGAGTGGAATCGCGGACGGTATCTCGTCGAAGGCGCGGCGCATTGCGGCGCCTGCCACACGCCGAAGAACATCTTCGGCGCCGACAAACGCGGCCAGGCTTACGGCGGCGGCATGGTGCAGGGCATGTTCGCGCCAAGGCTCGATGCCGCCGAGCGCGGTGGGCTGAAATCCTGGAGCGTGGAGGACATCGTCGAATATCTGCAGAGCGGACGCAACGGTCGCAGCCATGCCGGCGAATTGATGTCGGAGGTCGTAGTCAACTCGACCTCGAAGATGAGCGATGCCGACGTCCGCGCCATCGCCGTCTATCTGAAAGACCTTCCCGCCGGCACGCCGGAGCCTGCGGTCACCCCGCCGCCGCCACAGCAGATGGCCGACGGACAACGCATCTATCGAAGCGGCTGCATCGCCTGCCACGAAGTCGACGGCTCCGGCGCACCGCGGATCTATCCGCCGCTGCCCGGCAACGCCAATCTGCAGTCGGCCGATCCGACGAGCACGCTGCGCATCATCCTCGATGGCGCAACCACCGTCACGACGCCGCGCGCGCCCAACAAGGGATCGATGCCGTCCTACCCGAAACTATCCGATCAGGAGATCGCTGATGTTGCGACCTATATCCGCAATTCCTGGGGCAACGCGGCGCCCGCGGTGACGCCGGAACAGGTCGCGAAGGCGCGACGCGCGAAATAGCGCACTCCCTCACCGCTCATCGTCGCGGAAGACGAATTTCGGCATTTCCCACTTGTAGCGGATCGCGAGCAGCCGAAGTGTCAGGCCGAGCACGAAGGTCAGCACCGTCCACACTTCATCGTTCAGCTTGAGGCCGAAGGCGGTCGAGTAGAACAATCCGGTGACGATGGAGACGCTGGCATAGAGTTCGGCGCGAAACAGCAAAGGCACGTCATTGCAGAGGATGTCGCGCAGCACGCCGCCGGCGCATCCGGTGATCATCCCCGCCACCACCACGATCACCAGCGGCAGCGAAGCGTCAACCTGCCAGGCGACGTCGCAGCCGGCCATGGTGAAGACAACCAGACCAATCGCGTCGAGCACGAGGAATGCCGTGTAGAGACGAACCACCATGTGGGCGATCAGGATGGTCGCGAGCGCAGCCCCCGCCGCCAGCAGCAGGAAGGCCGGGTGCTGCACCCAGAACAGCGGATAATGCCCGAGCAGGACGTCGCGGATGGTGCCGCCACCGAGCGCGGTGATGCAGCCCAGCATGCAAACGCCAGCCCAATCCATGCTGCGCTTGCCTGCCGCCAGCGCCGCCGTCATCGCCTGCGCCGGGACCGCCACGAACGACAGCAAGTTCAGGACCGAATCAGTTGGCGGCAAACTCCACATCGCAGACCTCATGGAACAACTTCTGGAACCGGGAATCACCAGGTTCCATCATGAAGAGGTCCGAGATTGGCGCGGAACATCCTCTGGCGCCAGCCATTGTCTACTCGCGTTTAGCTTTGGGGCGCTAACGGAGGAACCCATTCATGGCATACCAACCTGATGACCCTTTCCGCGCCGGCCTGACCGATGATGATATCCGCCGTCAGGCGCGGCTCAACAGTCTCGACAATGAGTTGCAGCCCGATCCGGAACTCGCCGAAGGTCCGGCCAATGGAGCCAAGATCGCGATGTTTGCGGTCGCCATCGCGGTGGTACTGGGCGCCGTGTTCTATGGCCTGAACAATTCAAGTGTGAACCAGGCCGGCACCACGCCGCCCTCGCAAACCGCGCAGACCCAGCAGACCCAGCCGAACCCCGCAGCGCCTCCGGGCATGCGTGACGTGACGCCGAAGGCGAACAACCAGCCCGGCACGACGACGGGTGCGGCCACCGACCGTCCGGCGACCCCGCCATCGGCCCCGGCTGCCACCGACATGAACAAGCCCGCCAATCCGCCGGCTGACAAGGAGCCGGCGGCCAAGTAGCGTTTCGATATCTCCGATTAAAAGCAGCGGGCGCCGATTTCGCCCGCTGCTTTTTAACGCGTCCTCTACTTGAACATCTTGTTGAGGTCGCCGCCGGGATAGCCGCTCGCAAGCTCCGTAAAGGTCCCCTGCTCCGCCATCTCGCGCGCAGCCTTCATGAAGCCGCCCCAGGCCGAACGCGCCAGCGAGCCGCCGACGCTGATGCGGCGCACGCCGAGATCTTCGGCCTGCTTCAGCGACAGGCCGGACGCCCCGATCAGGAGGTTGACGGGTTTCGGATGCACCGCCTTCACCACCGCTGATATCTGCTCCCGGGTCTTGATGCCCGGTGCGTAAAGGCAATCGGCGCCGGCCTCGGCGTAGGCCTGCAGCCGTTCGATCACCAGGTTCAGATCGGTTACGCCCCACAGAAAACCCTCGCAACGGCCGGTGAGCAGGACGCCGCTGTGATCGGCATCGATCGCCCGGCGCGCCGCCTTGATGCGCTCGACCGCCAGCCTCTGCTCGAACAGCGGCTTTGCCGCATCGCCGGTGGAATCCTCGATCGAGAGACCCGCAACGCCGGTCTTCACCGCGCGGGCGACATTGGCGCCGACCTTCTCCGGCTCGATGGCGAAGCCGCCCTCGAAATCCGCGTTCACGGGCAGATCGACCGCCGCGCACAGCGCCGTCAGATGATCGCAGACCTCGTCGACGGTGACGCGGTTGTCGGCCTTGCCGATGGTCCAGGCAAAACCTGCGCTGGTGGAAGCAAGCGCCTTGAAACCGAGATGGGCCAGCGCGCGGGCGCTGCCGACGTCATAGGGGTTGGGCAGGATGAAGCACCCGCTCTCGTGCATCTTGCGAAAATTGGCGCGCTTCTCCGCTGGGGTGACCGGCATGGTTTCTCTCCCTGTCTTTGCTGTTGGCATCTGAACATAGTGGCGCGCCGTGTCCGGCGCCAGCCGCTGCCTACGCTTCCACCTTGCGCAGGAAGGTACGCTCTTCCGCCAGGATGAACTTGTTTTCTTCGGCGAAATTGAAATTCGCCATGCCTTCCGCGTCGGTGCGCAGCCGCGCGCGATAGGCCTCGTAGGCGGCCAGACTCTCGAACGAGATCAGCGCGAAAGCGATGTTGTTGGTTCCCTCATGCGGCATCCAGTAACCGATCAGGTCGCCGCCGCATCTCGGGATGATGGCGAGCCATTTCCTGGAATATTGCTCGAACATCGCGCGCTTGAACGGATCGAGCTGGTAGCGGATGAAAACGGTGATGGTCATGGAAGGTCTCCAGTGCTTGTGCGCCGTCATTGCGAGGAGCGTAGCGACGAAGCAATCCATCCATCCGCATGCGCGGCCCGATGGATTGCTTCGCTTCGCTCGCAATGACGGAGCGATGTCTCAGAGCAGACAATACCCGCTTGCCCGACGTCAATGCTTCGGCTATCATCGAACTATGAAAGCTGGTCCCGACATCGCGATGGTGGCTTCCCTGGTTGGCGACCCCGCGCGCTCCAACATGCTGACCGCGCTGATGAGCGGCCGCGCGCTGACCGCAAGCGAGCTGGCGCAGGAAGCCGGCATCACGCCGCAGACCGCGAGTTCGCACCTGTCGAAGCTCGAGGCCGGCGGATTGATCGAGCCGGAAAAACAGGGCCGCCACCGCTACTACCGCCTCACCGGCTCCGACGTGGCATTGGTGCTCGAGGGCCTGGCGGGGCTCGCCGCGCGCGCTGGCCACATGCGGGTGCGCACCGGGCCGAAGGATCCGGCGCTGCGGCGGGCGCGGATCTGCTACGACCATCTGGCCGGCGATCTCGGCGTGCAGATGCTCGACAGCATGAAGCGGCAGCGGCTGATCCGACAGAGCAAGGAGGCGATGGAGCTCACCGGCGAAGGCAAGCGCTTCATGGCAACCGCGCTGCAGATCGATGCCGACACCCTTGCCCATCCGCGCCGTCCGGTGTGCAAGGCCTGCCTCGACTGGAGCGAGCGCCGCCATCACCTCGCCGGTACGCTGGGTGCTGCGATGATGACGCGCTTCACCGAACTGAAATGGGCCGAACGCGATTCCGCGCCGGCAGCCGCGTGGTCAATTTTTCGCGAAACGGCGAAAAGCGGTTTGCAGCGCTGTTCGGAAACGGCGAATAGAGTCAGGCAGTCTCAATCGTCGTCATGCGCCGGCGCTTGCGCTTGCCGGGCATCCACGTCTTTCGGTTTGTCGGCAGGCAAAGACGTGGATGGCCGGGTCATCTGCGCGAAGACGCGCTTCGCGCTTTTGCCCGGCCATGACGCAGAAACCGTCTTCCTGGAGTCCTCATGAACCGTCTCGTCGTTGCAGCGCTATTTGGCACGCTGTCTGTCGTACCGTTCGCACAAACGAACGCCGCCGAGCGCGAGCCCTACGGCATCGGGCTCGAAGGTTTTGCCTATCCCTACCCCGTCAACATGCTGCCGCTGGTCAATGACGGCGAGCAGGTGCGGATGGCTTACATGGATGTCGCGCCGACGCAGCCGAACGGCCGCACCGTGGTGCTGCTGCACGGCCGCAATTTTCCGTCGAGCTATTGGGCGCCTGTGATCAAGACGCTTGGCGAAGCCGGTTATCGCGTGGTGGTGCCGGACCAGATCGGCTTCGGCAAATCGTCGAAGCCGCAAGGCGACCTGCATTTCGATACGCTGGCGCGCAACACGGTCACATTGCTCGATCACCTCAAGATCGCAAAGGCCGATGTCGTGGCACATTCGCTCGGCGGCATGCTCGGCGTGCGCATCGCCCGCGCCTATCCAGATAGGGTCGACCATCTCGTGCTGACCGCGCCGATCGGGCTGGAGGATTACCGGCTCTACGTGCCGCCAACGCCGACGGAGAAGATCATCGAGAACGAGGACAAGCTCACGGCGGAAGGCTATCGCAAGCAGCTAGAGACCAATTATGCGCTGAAGCTGCCACCCGACCAGGTAACGCCGTTCATCGACGCGCGCTTCAACATCAAGGGCAGCGCCGAATATCCGCGCTGGCTGCGCGCATTCGTGGCTTCCGCGCAGCTGATCTATCGCGAACCCGTGGTGCATGAAATTCCGCTTGATCATTGCAACCGACGCTGTTCATCATGGGCGCCGACGATCACAATGCACCGGGCAGGCCCAATGCGCCGGAGGCGCTGCGGCCGAAGATGGGTGAGAACGCCGAGCTCGCCAAGGCGCTCGCCGCAAAGATGCCGAACGGACGCGCCGAAGTGATCCCGGATACCGGGCATCTGGTGTTTCTCGAGGCGCCCGCGAAATACAACGAATTGTTGCTCGGCTTTCTCGCCTCCCGCTAGCATTGCGAGGCAGGCCCGCGGACCGGCCATGTTCATGTCACATTCAGATCGGCGGCACTAGGCTACAAGGACAAATGGTTCGACTTCTGCAACTATTCACCTCGTCGAATCACGAGGCTTCAAAGTATTTTCCGGAGCCGCGCGGTGCGGCCCGAAGTGAAGGAAGAAAACATGAAATACCTTTTCGCAGCTGTTCTGATGGCAACGACCGTCGCGGGCTTCAGCGCCGCCAATGCCGCCGGCGGCTGTGGCCCCGGCATGCATCGCGGACCCTATGGCGGATGCCGGGTCAATGGCGGCGGGGTCGTCGTGGTTGAACGGCCAGCCCCGGTGGTCGTGGTGCGCCCCGGCCGCGTCTGCCCGATCGGCTTCGCCTGGCGTTACGGCCGCTGCCGCCCGATCTGAGCGGCGCATCCGACGCAAGACAAAAACCCCGCTCCCGCGGGGTTTTTTATTTGGCGCGAGATGGAAAGGCGGGGACCGCGACACAGCCCCTGCCCTGTTGGACTTACCAATTGCGGAAACAGCGCCGGCCAAACGGACCGGAATGCCAGCCGGGCGGGCAATTAAACATCGGACGGCATCCGCCATAGGGACCACGGTGCCAGCCGGGCCCGCAGCCACCCGCGACGCGGATCGTATTGTCAGAGGCGGCCTGGGACTGGTCGAGCGGCGCAATCTGCATGGCCGACGATGCGGAGATCGCGGCAAGGCTTAGCCCTATCGTCAACGCCGATGCAGCAAGTATCTTCATGAAATACTCCTTTCTGTTGCTATGATGACACCAAGGTTACTTTGCTCCACCCAAACTCGATGATGCCGGCTGCTACCAGTAGCGGCGGTGCCAATGATGACGATGCCAGCGACGGTGCCAGCCCCAGTGACGGCGATGCCAGCCCCAATGACGGTGGTGCCAGCCCCAATGACGCCGTGGTCCCAGCCGTAGTGATGTCCATGGCCCCAGCCATGACCGTGACCCCAACGCACTTGTTCCGGCTTGAGATGATCGACTTCGTCTTCGGTGGTGACGGCGGGATGAGCGTCTTGGCTGGCTGCCCGCAGGGCGTCATCGTTCAGCGAATGCGGCGCCAGCGGCGCGGCCTGGGCACTGGCGCCTAGCGCGGCCGCGCTCGCGGCGACGCCCAGGGCAAACTTCAAAAAGTCTCGGCGTTCCATCACATCTTCCCTCCTCTTGAATCGGCGAGTGATGCGAATGGATTTTCTGTGCCGCGACATGAATGTTGGCTGAACCGCGCGTTCAGGTTTATTGCGCGAACTATCGGCTCTCGTTTTGCTAAACCCAGCCACCCCGCGCCATGAGCGCGGCGCAGAGCAGGATGATGACAATGCTGGCAAGCTCGCCGTGAATGATCATGGTGACCAGGCGCAGCTTCTTGGCCTCGACCACCGGCACCTGCCCGGCGCTGATCGCCTTGCGCCATGACAGGAATTCAACCGTCGGGATGATCGACAGCAGCCCGATCACGATGAAGAGCGAGAATTTGGTCAGGAAGGGGTGGCTGTGCCAATAATACTCCGCGCCTTTCTCGAAGAAGAACACCCGGAGCAATCCGATCACCAGCAGCGCGCCAGCGGCGATCCCGAGCACCATATCGGTGACCTGCAGCCTGCGGGCCGAGGCCAGCGTCAATTCCTGCCGGATCAGCGCGAATTCGATCGCAAGGGCCGATACCAGCGTGAAGGCCGAGAGATGATGCAGGAACGCGAATAGCGTGGACATGGCAGCGGCTCCCAATCGGCGGACACTTGGTGGGGAGAGTATGGCAACCCCGTATGCAAACGTCACATGACCATGTGATATGTCTTTTCGCACCTCTCGCGACAAGGTTTTATTCATGCCGATCCGCCGACGCCTGGCCGCCCTCTCCGCGCTCCTGATTCTCGCCTCGCCGCTGCCGGCGGGAGCGCAGACCGTACCGCTGCCGCAGGAGGCCCAGGTCGGGCCGCGCCCGTTCTATCTCGTCGACAAGATGAAGGACGGGCCGCTGAAGACACAGCTCAGCCAATGCACCGGCCCCTTCCACAAGACCGATTTCTCGATCGGCCACCGCGGCGCCGCGCTGCAATTCCCCGAGCACAGCAAGGAATCCTATTCCGCGGCGGCGCGCATGGGCGCGGGCATCATCGAATGCGATGTCACCTTCACCAAGGACCGGGGGCTCGTCTGCCGGCATTCGCAATGCGATCTGCAGAACACCACCAACATCCTGACGATCCCGGCGCTCGCCGCAAAGTGCTCGCAGCCATTCTCGCCGGCCGACCCCGCCACCGGCAAGAAGGCGTCGGCAAAGTGCTGCACCAGCGACATCACACTCGCCGAATTCAAGCAGCTCACGGCGAAGATGGACGGCTTCAATGCGGACGCCAAGACGGCGGAGGAATATCAGAACGGCACGCCGCGCTGGCGCACTGATCTCTACGCCAACTCCGGCACGGTGATGACGCTCGAGGAAAGCATCGCGCTGGTCAAAGGCTTTGGCGCCAAGTTCACGCCCGAACTGAAAGCGGCGGAAGTGCCGATGCCGTTCGACGGCGACTACACCCAGGAAAAATACGCGACCCAGATGCTGGACGCCTACAAGAAAGCCGGCATCCCCCCTGCAGACGTGTACGCCCAGAGCTTCAATCTCGCCGACATCCTCTATTGGGTGAAGACCGAACCGGCCTTCGCCAAACAGGCGATCTTCCTCGAGGATCGCTACGAGAAACAGGGTCTCGATCCCAACATATCAGAAACCTGGAAGCCCTCGATGGCGGAGCTGAAGGCCTCAGGCGTGCAGATCCTGGGCCCGCCGATCTACGCGATGCTGGCGCTGAACGACAAGAAGGAAATCGTCCCCTCCGAATACGCCAAGGCCGCGAAGGCCGCCGGCCTCGACCTGATCGGCTGGTCGCTGGAGCGCGACGGCCCGCTGAACAAGGGCGGCGCCTTCTATCACTCCTCCGTCAAATCAGCTGTTGACCGCGACGGCGACACGCTGACGGTGCTGGACGTGCTGGCGAAGCAGGTCGGCGTCCGCGGCATGTTCTCGGACTGGCCGGGCACGACGACGTTCTATGCGAATTGCATGGGGATGAAGTGAGAGACGGAATCGTGGGGTGGGTTCGGCGAGCCGTAACCCGCCACACTCACCAGCTGCGCGGTGTGATTCTCTGGCGATGATAGATTCGCGGGAGGCGCTGATGGCGGCCGATGACTTGTTTGAAGACCTGCCGGAGCAGGCGAAGCCGCAGGCCGATGCGGCGCCACTTGGCGCACCGCGGCTGCGTGAACCGCAACGCGACCAGATCGCGTTGCGGGCGGTGGATATCGAGAGCCTGATCGGGGAAGACCATCCGGTGCGCCTGATCTGGTCCTATGCCGAAGGGCTTGATCTGAGCGAGTTGGAGAACCGGATCAAGGCGAGAGGCGACCGCCCCGGTCACCCCGCGACATCGCCGCGGCTTTTGCTGGCGCTGTGGCTCTATGCCACCAGCGAAGGTGTCGGCAGCGCGCGCGCTTTGGAGCGGCTGTGCGAGAGCCACGATGCCTATCGTTGGCTGTGCGGCGGGGTTTCGGTGAACTATCACATGCTGGCGGACTTCCGGGTCGGTTGCGCCGATCTGCTCGACCGGCTGCTCAGCGAGCATTTGGCAGCGCTGGCGAAGGCTGGCCTCGTCAATCTGGAGACGCTGGCGCAGGACGGGGTGCGGGTCCGGGCCAGCGCGGGAGCCGCCTCGTTCCGGCGCGAGGCGACACTCGAGCGGCATCTGGCCTTGGCCGAGACAGTGGTGGACGACCTCAAGCGCGAGGTCGACGCGCGCTCGGACGCCAGCAACCAGCGCGCCCTGGCGGCCAAGGAGCGAGCCGCGCGGGAGCGCAGCGAGCGCGTGAAAGCGGCGCAGACGGCGCTTGCCGCGATCAAGCAGCAGCGCAAGGAGCGCGAAGAAAAGCGCGGCAATGGCAAGAAGCCGAAGGAGCCACGCGCGTCCACGACCGACGCCGATGCACGGGTCATGAAGATGGCCGACGGCGGCTTCCGCCCCGCTTATAATGTGCAGGTGGTGAGCGCGGCCGGCGAACAGTTCGTCACTGACGTCAAGGTATCCAACATCGGGTCCGACCGCGGCCTGATGCGGCCCATGCTGGAGCGGCAGCGCGCGCGCCCTGGCGGCCTGCCCAAACGCCATCTCGTGGACGGCGGCTTTGGCAGCGCCGAGGACATCGAATGGGCCCATGCCGAGGGCGTCGAGGTGTTTTGTCCGCCCACTCAATCCAAGCATGGCACCGATCCGTACCTGCCGCGACGCGGCGACGGCCCGGGGGTACTGGCCTGGCGCGCGCGGATGGCGAGCGAAGAGGGCAAGGCCCGCTACAAGCCCCGTTCGATATGCGAGTGCATCCATGCCCGCTGGCGCAATTGGGACCTACGGCAATTGACCGTGCGCGGCATCGAAAAGGTCCGCGCCGTCGTGCTCTGGTACGCGCTCACCAACAACATCCTGCAAGGCAACCGCCTCTGCAGGGTATAAAGGAGAGTTCTGCGACAAACTCGAGCCTCAAACGGCCATGGCCGCGACCGGCACTTGCCATCCCGCTCCAAAGCTCCGCAGAGTCCAAAAGCGTCACAAGCTCTCGACCCTGCTGTTCCCGCGTCGGTTCTCAAGGCAGTTCTGGCAGCTTACAAGCAAATCACACTATAACCAGGCTGCGCAATTGCGTCACCGGGCAATCACTGCATGGACACTCGAGTTCTCTGGATCTTGGTCATGGGAGCAATATAATCAACGCAGTTGGCAGAGGACAGCCCCTCCCCAACTGTCATTCCGGGGCATCGCGCAGCGATGAGCCCGGAATCCATAACCACGAATCGGGGTTATGGATTCCGGGCCTGCGCCACATCCTCAGGTCGCATCGCCCGAATGACGATGATTTCCCGAGCCTCTCCCCTGCGGTCTGCACAGGTGCGCAGTTCCGCACGCAGCCAATGACGCGTCACATCAGCTTCATCGGCGCATCACTGACCACCCGAAGGTCGATCCTGCCGATCAACTCCGAACGCAGCGCCTCGGCGGCGCTGATGGCGGCCTCGGTCTGTCGCAACGTACTGACATTCGATCCGAGCGACACGATTCCGCCGAGCACCAGGGCAATCGATCCGAGCGCTGTGACCTGACTGGATCCGAACAGGCCGAGCATCATGATGAGCAGCAATGCGACGCCGCCGGCGATCGCTGCCTTGGAAGCCAGGATGATCTTCCGGCATCGTTCGGCGATCTCGGCAAGCGCCTCGATCCGCGCTTCGACCTGTGAAATCTCGTCGGTCGGGTCGTCTTCGGTCATCTGATTCAAGTCCGGGGCGGGTTAGCGCTTCGCTACCCGCCGCGCTGCGGGGACGAAAAGATGACGAACTAACTCTCGTAGCACCTCATCGACGCGCATCACGCGGCACGCTCCGTCGTGAAACTGATATTCCATCCGGGGCATCGCGCACGCGATGAGTCCGGAATCCATAACCACGATCGTGAGTATCGATTCCGGGCCTGCGCCAAGACGCGCATCCTCAGGTGCGCAATTGCGCACCTCGGAATGACGATCATACGCTTTATCGCGGAGCAAAATGGCTTCCAATCTCACAACGGCAAATTGTCGTGCTTCTTCGCCGGCATCTCGACCTTCTTGTCCTTCAGCATCGCCAGCGCCCGTGCGATCCGCTTGCCGGTCGAGTGCGGCATGATGACGTCGTCGATGTAACCGCGCTCCGCCGCAATGAACGGTGACAGGAAGCGGTCTTCGTATTCCTTGGTGCGCGCGGCGATTGCATCGGAATCGCCGATGTCGCCGCGGAAGATGATTTCCACCGCGCCCTTGGCGCCCATCACCGCGATCTGCGCGGTCGGCCAGGCGTAGTTCATGTCGGCGCCGATTTCCTTGGACGCCATCACGTCGAACGCGCCGCCATAGGCTTTTCGGGTGATGATGGTGACGAGCGGCACCGTGCATTGCGAATAGGCGAACAGCAGCTTGGCGCCGTGCTTGATCAGGCCGCCATACTCCTGGGCGGTGCCCGGCAGGAAGCCGGGAACGTCGACGAACGTCACGATCGGGATGTTGAAGGCATCGCAAAAGCGCACGAAGCGCGCGGCCTTGCGTGAGGCGTCGCTGTCGAGCACGCCCGCCAGCACCATCGGCTGGTTGGCGACGAAGCCTGTCGTGCGGCCGGCGATGCGGCCAAAACCGGTGACGATGTTCTTGGCGAAGGTTTCCGATATCTCGAAGAAGTCGCCCTCGTCCACGACCTTGAGGATCAGTTCCTTCATGTCGTAGGGCTTGTTCGGATTGTCGGGGATCAGCGTGTCGAGCGACATATCGACCCGGCCGATATCGTCAAAGCTCGGCCATTCCGGCACGCCGTCGGTGTTGTTGGAGGGCAGGAAGTCGATCAGCCGGCGCATCTGCAGGAGAGCATCGACGTCGTTCTCGAACGCGCCGTCGGCGATCGAGGAGCGGGTCGCGTGCACCGAGGCGCCGCCGAGTTCTTCCGCGGTCACCACTTCGTTGGTGACGGTCTTCACCACGTCGGGGCCGGTGACGAACATGTAGCTCGTGTTCTTCACCATGAAGATGAAGTCGGTCATGGCGGGCGAATAGACGTCGCCGCCGGCGCAGGGACCCATGATGACCGAGATCTGCGGGATCACGCCTGAGGCGATGACGTTGCGGCGGAACACGTAGGAATAGCCCGCGAGTGCGGCGACGCCTTCCTGGATGCGCGCGCCGCCGGCGTCATAGAGGCCGATGATCGGCGCCCTCGCCTTCATCGCCATGTCCTGCAGTTTTGTGATCTTCAGCGCGTGCGTCTCGGAGAGCGAACCGCCGAACACGGTAAAATCCTTGGCGAACACAAACGTCTTGCGGCCGTTGACGGTGCCCCAGCCGGTGACGACGCCGTCGCCGGGAATCTTGTTCTTCTCCATGCCGAATTCGGTCGAGCGGTGCTCGACGAACATGTCGAACTCCTCGAAAGAGCCCTTGTCGAGCAGCAGCTCGATGCGCTCCCGCGCGGTCAATTTCCCGCGGGCGTGCTGCGCCTCGATGCGCTTCTCACCGCCGCCGAGCTTGGCGCCGGCGCGCCGTTCTTCGAGGGTATCAAGAATGTCTTTCATTTGGCTCCGCCCGTATTAGCTACTCGCCAGAAGGATTTAGCCGGGTTCTAACACGGCAGTTTCCGAACCGGAAACCGGCATCCTGGCCGTCCGGACGGGCTCAAAGGTACGATTTTCTGATCTGGGGAGGATACCGATGAACGGAACGACGACGGCCGAAACCGGCGCAGCCACCGGCGGGGTGCGGACGCTGCTCCGGCTGGAGGGATTAGCGCTATTTATCGGCATGACCCTGCTTTACGGCATCTGGGACGGCTCGTGGTGGGTCTACGTCCTGCTGTTCCTGGCGCCCGACCTCAGCTTTGCGGCCTATCTCGCCGGCCCCAAACAGGGGGCGATCGTCTACAACGCCGCCCACAGCTACCTCGCCCCGATGGCGCTGATGACGGGCGGATTTGCCACCTCCTCGCCGCTGGTGCTGTCGCTGGCCATGATCTGGCTCGCCCATATCGGCATCGACCGCGCGCTCGGCTATGGCCTGAAATATTCCGAAGGTTTTGGCTTCACCCATCTGGGGCGGATTGGAAAGCAGGAGGTTTGACGGGCCAATCCTATGTCCGTTTTCAGATCGCGACGATATCGGTGAGGCATTGCTGCGTCACCGTCATCCGTGCGGCGATGTGGCTTTGGTCCTTGCAGTCCATGTTCATCGCGAACACGGTGATGGCATTGCCCTTCTCGGCCCAGCCGACCAGCCAGCCGAGCGACGGCTTGCCGGCCTCCGCGCCCAACAGGCCGCTCTTGGCGCGGATGGTGGCGTCGCCGACTTTCGTCACCGGCAGGATGTCGCGCACCAGTTCCTGGCTGCGTTTTGACACCGGCAACACGCCGCGGCGCAGCCGGTCGACGAAATCGACCTGCTGGATGGGATCGATGCGCAGGTTGCCGGTCAGCCAGAACTGGTCGATGCCGCCGCCGATATCGCGGTTGCCGTATTCCAGCAGGTCGACGTATTTCTGCATGCGCTCCTGCCCGATGCGGCGCGCGATCTCCTGATAGACCGGCACCGCGGAGACCGCGATCGCCGAGCGCATGGTGTGGTCCTTGTTCCAGGCCTCGATGCTGCGCGTCACCCCGTCCCATTTGAAGACGTCCTTGTCGGGGTCGGCCACGACGCCGGTCTCCAGCGCGATCAGGGAATTCGGAATCTTGAAGGTCGACGCCGGCAGCTTGCCCTCGCCGGAGCGGACCTTGTCGCTGGCGATGATCAGATAATCATCGACCTTGTAGCCGACGAAGGTGCCGACCGTGCCGAGGTCGAAAAACCGCTTGGCGAGATCGTCGCGGAATTCGCTGCGCTGGTAGGAGACATTGGCAAAACTGCGGGAAGGCAAAAAGCTCGCGGCGGAGAGCAGACCGAGCGCATGGCGACGATTGATCACGGCGGGACCTGATGGAATTAAGGAGCGGCGTAACGATGCTGATGCCATCGTGGTAAAACAATGGCAATCTATTTTTGACGTGCTTTCTTTACGCGAACCGGCGGCCACCCCGCATCAAGTGCGGGCAGGCTTTCGCTCGAAAACGCTATGGGGTTAGCGGATTCTGCCCGACAGCCGCAGCACGAATATCAGCACTTCGGCGACCGCTTTATAGAGCTCGGCCGGGATCTCGTCGCCGAGCTCGACATTGGAAAGCGCGCCCGCCAGCACCTCGTTCTCCTCGATCGGGATGTCATGGGCTTTGGCGATCTCGATGATCCTGGCGCCGATAGTGCCCTTGCCCTTGGCGATGACCCGGGGCGCGCCGGTCTTGTCGTAATGCAGCGCGACCGCAAGCTGGGTCTTGGTGTCGACGCTCATAGCGCGCGATCCAGGAAGTGGCCGCCGCGGGCCGGCGGCGGCTGCGGCGGCGTGCCGTCGCGGATCACGATCTCGCCGGGCACAAGCTCGGCCTGGCTCAGCGCCTGGCCCAATTGCGCGGCACCTGCCCGCAATTGCGCCGCGGTCGCGGGCCGCTCCGCCCACATCCGGACCGAGGTCTTGTCGCCGACCAGCGACACCAGGGCATGCACCGGACCGGCCGGTTCGACGTCGAGCGAGAACCGCGCGCGCCACACCCGTTTCGCAGCCTCGACTTCTGCACCCGCGCCATCGCGGGAGATCTCGAACTGCGCCATCGCCGTGCCCTGCGGCGTCACGAACGGAATCTCGAAATTCCAGCGCGGCTGGCTGTTGTCGACCTGCGCGGTCGGCAGATCGAGACGGTCGGGCAGCGAGGCCACCTGCAGCAAGGTCTGGCGCGCGATCGCAGCGTCGGTATTTTCCAGCAGGTGATGTGCCGATGTCGCGAGCGGCGCCCCCGGTGCGATCGACGGCGATGCGACCGGCTGTGCGGTCGGCAGTGCGCCACGGAACGGCGGCGGCGGGGTGTTGGTGTGAACGGTCACATCACCGCCGCCAACGACATCCTTCGGCGTTATCGTTACCCGCAGGGGGTTGCCGAGTTCCTGCAGCGCTTCCTGGATCAGATTCAAGGTCGCGCCTGCCGATGGTCCGGCGTCCAGCGCTTCCGCCAGCGGGCTGCGGCCAATGCTGCCTGCGGTGAGGAGATCGTCAGCCACGGGCAGTCGCGCCTGCGGCAGCAGGATTTCCTGGATATCGAAGTCGGCGGCGTTCGTCGACGGCGCAAGGTTCGGCGTCGCTGCGGCCTGCGGCTGCGCGGCCGCTTGCGCCACCGGCGTGGCCAGGGTTGGTGCGGCATCCGTCGCAGCGAGCGTCGATTGCAAGGCCTCGCGAAGCACGATCAATGCAGCCTTGAGGTCGGGGATGCCGCCGGGCGAGGTTGCGGATGCTGTTGCGAGCGAGGCTTCCAGGAACAGTCCGGACTTCTGGAACGCGGTCTTGATGTCGCCGCCGCCGAGGTTCTGATCGAGGCTCGTCTGTTGCGCCAGCACCTGCGCGATGGCCTGCTGCAGCTTCGGCGGCAGGCTGGCGGATGAGACGGCGGCGCCGAGATTGGCAAACAGCGGCGCCAGGCTGTCCTGTTCGGTGGCCGCGCTCTGCGCTGCCGCCGAAACCACAATGCGCTCCAGCGGGGTGAGGACATTCCTGGGCGCGGCTGTGGTCGTCGGCGGATTGGCTGCGGCGTTGAGCTGTGCGCCGGGCGACAGCGTGACGGCGTCCGCCGGCCCGTTCGCCGCATCCGCTCCTTGCCCGACCACCGCGAGCCTAACGCCGTCAGGCGTCTGCGATACCGCAAGCTGCAGGGTCTGGCCTTCCTGCAGCGGAACTTCCGAGAGCACGTCGATCGAGAGACTCGAGATCGCGATCCGCACCAGGTCGGCGGACAGGATCTTCAGCACCTGCGCATTGACCACACTGCCCTGCTGCAGCACGAGGTCGGGCGCGACGCCCCCCACCTCTTGGGCAGCAAGCACCGGCAGCACGGGATTGACTGAGATCGCCATGTCAGAGGTCTCGGCTCGAAGGCGAAGACGCTAGCCGAGCTGCGTAAACCTCACGTTAATACTATGACCCGCCAGGCACCGTGTTGATCTCTCAAGTGCCGTCAATAGCTGTTGAGGAGGGCCGATGATCAGGGAACGGCGCCAATGCCGCCAGTGCCCCGATGCTTGGGGGCCGTCGCGGTCTTTCGCTGTTTTACAACCGTCTTGGGTGCATCGCTCTCCGCATCTGCCGGCGTGTTCATTGCTGTGACCATCTCATCAATAACGATCTTGTAATCACCCGCGGCTTCCTCCGAAGAAACCGCTGTTTTTTCTGAAGAGGCCTTTTCCAAACCTACCGGCTCGATGGCGCCATGTTCGAAACGAACGCGTTCCAGTTTATTACCGACGAACCAGACGCAGACGATGCCGGTGATTTTGGTGTCATCAAGGATACTTGTATTCACCGAATCCACGGTCATGGTTGGACCGCCGGATTTCAGCACTACTAGATCGCCCGACTTGAAAACGGTCATTGGTGGAATCCATGGTCAACAATTTTGATTGGCGCGTGTCACGACAACAGTCACTTCATCTTGAAGTGACCGCGGACACGCCAAGAGACACGCCAAGGCAAAGCGCCAATCAATACGACGCACGAATACCCTGAGAATCCCCCGCTGTCGCGCCAATATTTCAACTTATACTAGCATAGCCTGCTGATTCGCGGCACAGACGACCAGGTGGAACTGTCATGTCTTGCTAGTCGCAATTCAGCGCGCGAAATGACCGCCTGGATTCAAGGCCTTCAGAATGCTCGCGGCGGCCGCGAAATCGACCAGCCGGGCCGCCCGGCGGGCCGCCACCTCCTCGTCTACGCCCCATTTTTCGATGTTCCAGTCCTCATCGACATGGGCAGCCGCCCAAACCTGCTCGGGATCGCGCACCCCGTGCGTCAGCGCCAGCGCGAGCAGCGCTGAGCCGGTCAGGGTCGTCACCACATGCAGCGCCGCCACCGACCAGGGATCGTCAGGGAAAGCCTCACGCGCCGCCTTGATCGCCGTGTCCGGCTGGGTAACGTGGATGACCCCCTCGGCCAGAATGAAGTGCGCGCCCAGCGTATCCGCCGCCCAGAACAGGATCGGATCCCAATGCTCGGCTTCGCGCGCGACCAGCGGCTCGGGATGGCCGGCGCGATAGAACAGCATGTCGGTGCCGAGATATCTGGCGACGTCGTCGGCGACGAGATCGGCGCGATCGATCACGCCTTCGACCACGCTGTTGGCAAACCGCGTCAGCGGCATGGTCAGGGGATTGATCATCTCGGCTTGCGCGTTCCACTCGGCCGCGATTGCCTCGGCGATCTCGCGCGAAGGTGCTGCGACCTTCTTGCCCGACGGCGTGCGGATCGGCTTGCCATCGAGCATGACGGCAAAGCCGCTATCGTCCTCGGCGACGTCAGCGCTGGCATAAAAGCGCTTGCGCCGTGGCACGCGCGTGGCACGCCGTACCGCCTCCTGCGGATCGAGGGGGGATTGACCGGCAACTTCATCGAATAATTCGCGCATGCGGCCTTATAGCGGTTTTGAGCGGTGTGGACAGCGGGTAGCCGGCTCAATCGGAGCCAGGTTCCGGGCTTTCGCCCGGCCGGATTTGGCTGCAAGATAGGCTAGGCATCACTGCAAATGAAGCTGATGAGACACGCCAAACGCGTTGCGGTTATCCTCTTTCTGATGGCCGGCCTCGGCATCTCGGAGACCGAGGCCGGGTTCCAATCTCCGGAATCGCTGATCCGCAACGTCTATGCCTATTACGGCCGCGGTACGTCCGAATTCTCGAACGGCCTGCCGCGCGACGCTGAGACAGCGCGGCAATTCTTCGACCCCAGCCTGTGGAGCGCCTGGAGCGCGCCGCACGATGCGCCCTACGATTTCCTGGTCCAGAGCGCGACCTGGAAGCTCGGCACCGTTACGGTGACGTCGCTTCGAAAACAATATGACAAGACCTACGTCGCTGTTGCCTTCAACAATCAGGGACGCGCGGTCACGCTGAATTTCCTCGTCGTCAACTCCCGCGATGGCTGGGTGATCCTGGACGTCGAAAGTCCGCACGATTCGCTGCGGCTGTTTCTCGCGCAATTCAAACGTTAGCCACACAATTCAGACGCTAGGCCCGTACTCATAAATTCGACCATGTCCGCTTCGCTCCGATAGCGACCGCTTTTTTGCACGCGCAGCAAATGATGCGATGGGCCATTGCAGACATGCCCATATCATTTTCGCTTCGCCATTGGTTTTGCAAGCTCACGTGCGCTGTCGATTATGAGCTGGGCAACAGGGCTCAGGGCGCGATCTTTGAGGGTAACGATCCCGTTTGGCCGACGGGCTTTGGGTAGATCGACGGGCAGGACCTTGAGTGCGGACTCCCTGGCGAGAAATCTCAGCGCCGAAGCCGGGAAGACTGTGATGAAGCGGCCTGTCGCCAACAGGCTAGCCCGCATATGAGGAGAATCGGTCACGACTGTCGCGTGGGGATAATCAAGCCCCGCGGCTCGAAACGCTTCCAATACGATTGATCCAATCACGCTTTCAGGCGGTGGCAGCACCCAAGATTCGTCCGCCAATTCGGGAATTTGGATCTTGCGGCGCCGAACCCATCGATTCTTTGCACCCGCCACCACGACGTAGCGGTCCTCGAAAAGAAATTCGAAATGCAGCCGATCGTCAGCAATCGGTCCGGCGCTCCGCACGATCAACAGATCGACCTTGCGCTCGCTCAGGTCGCGGTGCAGTGCCTCTATATAGCCGGTCACGAGCTGAAATTTGATCCGCGGATGACGCCGAGAGAGCCGATCTATGAGAGCGCAAACGAAGCTCGCCGCCAGCAAAAGCCGTGCTTCCAATCCGCACCTCTCCAGCCGTGGGGTCGGCCAGAAATTCGATACTCTTGACGCCCTGGCGTAGCTCGTCGAAAACGGCGGCTCCGCAATCGAGCAGGGCGCGGCCGCACTCGGTCGGCTCGATTCCCCGCCGGTGGCGATCCAACAAGCGGACGCCGAACGCACGCTCAAGCTCCCCGATCGATCTCGAAATATTAGGCTGAGTGGTATTGAGCATGAGCGCCGCCTTGCCCATGCTGCCGGCCTGCACTACCGTCATGAGCACATGCAGATCCTGCAGCTTCATTCGTCTTCCGATGCGATCGCTCATCTGCATGAGGGCACCCATTTCTGTTCTGAGATGATCTCATCAGATAATAGCCTTATGCGCTTATGACAGCACCAACTATCGTCGGCCGTTGAGGAGAGCCGGCGCGAGTGCGGGTTCGACGGAGCAGAGCCTATGACTCCTTCCCGACGTCAATTTCTGCACCTTGCAGTGGGCGTGGCTGCGCCACCTCTGCTGTCGGGCTTGGCTTGGGCGGATACTTACCCGTCGCGGCCGGTCCGCATCATGGTTGGCTTCGCCGCGGGCGGCCCAAATGACATCCTTGCGCGTCTGGTCGGGCAATGGTGTTCGGAGCGGCTCGGCCAGCAATTTATCGTCGAGAACCGGCCCGGAGCAGGGAGCAATATCGCCACTGATGCGGTCGTGCGTGCGCCTCCGGACGGCTACACTCTCCTGCTGGTCGGTTCGCCCAATGCGATCAATGCCACGCTTTATGAAAATCTTGATTTCAACTTCCTGCGGGATATCGCGCCGGTCGCAGGTCTAACCCGTGGTGCCCTGGTGATGGTGATACACCCATCGGTTCCCGCCAACACAATTCCAGAGTTCATCGCCTATGCCAAAGCCAATCCGGGGAAACTCTCCTATGGTTCGGGCGGAGTGGGCGGAATCACCCATATCGCCGCGGAACTGTTCAAGCAGGAAGCCGGCGGGCTCGACCTTCAGCATGTGCCCTATCGAGGCGTGGGGCCCGCGATCACGGATCTGCTCGGCGGGCAGGTGCAGGTCGCCTTTGTGAACTTGGCGCCATCGATCGGGTACATCGGTAGCGGCAAGCTGCGCGCGCTCGGGATAACGGTGGCAGCCCGATCCGAAGCGTTGCCGGATGTGCCAGCCATTTGCGAATTCGTGCCCGGGTATGAGGCGAGTTCAGTGTTTGGCATCGGTGCGCCGAAAGACACGCCAACCGAGATTATCGACAGGCTCAATATGGAGGCCAACGCCGCACTGGCCGATTCTGAGTTCAAGATGCGCCTCCGTAGCCTCGATGCTACGGGACTTGGCGGCTCGCCCGCCGATTTCGGCAAGGTAATGGCCCGTGAAACCGAGAAGTGGGCCAAAGTGATGAGCCTCGCGAAAATCCGACTGGAGTAGCGCTGCGAAGTCTTAGAGGGCCGCAGCCTCCATACCGCGTTGGCCTCCGTCCCTCAAACGAAGTGTTGGATTCGACATGCAGGGGAAGTTCAGCAGGATTTGCGCGAAAGGCGGCGGCGCTTTCGACTGCTATCTGGTCACGCCCGAGCCTGAACAGCCGGTTGCTGCCATTGTCCTAGCTTCCGCTATTCATGGCGTGGATACCGACATGCTCGCAATCGCCAACGAGCTTGCGGCATATGGATTCATTGTCGCGGTGCCGGATCTGTTCTGGCGTTCAATTGCCGGCCCGCTTTCGCGGAGTGACCAGCGCGCGGCCCAGCGCGCGCAGCCGCGCCTTGAACAAATCAGAGCCGGCGAAGACGATATGATCGACACCTTGAGGCACCTCGGCACACTCCCGCAATTCAATGGCCAAGCGGCGGTCATGGGGTTTTGCTACGGCGGTCCGTATGCGATCCTCGGGCCGAAGCGACTTGGCTATGCCGCTGGCATCTGTTGCCACGGATCCCAGATGCTGGATTATCTTCACGAGCTTGTCGGAGTTCGCGAGCAAGTCTGTCTCATTTGGGGCGACCAGGACAATCGCGCGCCGGTCGAGGTGCTCGAGGCGTATCGTGATTTAGCGGCGCGCATGGAAAACGTCGAAGTGCACATCTTTCCCGGGGTACTCCACGGTTACATGATGCGGGGAAGCCCGTCCGCCTTCGATCGGGCGGCACATGATTTTTCAATAAAGCGCGCCCGGGAGATTTTCTCGAAGGTCTCGAACGCGCACTTCGCTGAAAGCGCCTATGTTTATGTTCCATTTGCGTCTTGCAGAGAGAGACATCGGACTGTCCGAAGATGCCGTCGATCCGCGGCCTCCGCCGTCCTCGGCGAGAAGGCGTTCGACAAACTGATTGTTGTGTCTGTTTGCCAATTAAGTTGGCGATTTGGCCACAATCAGGTCGAGCGGGTCGTCCGCTGAGGTTCTCGGGTAAACGACCGTCGTGTGCTCAATGGCATCAATCGGCTCGCGGGCAAACTCCTGTCTCGTCTGAAATCCGGGTCAATGCTGCTCGCAGACCGGGGCTATGACGCCGATTGGATCAGAGAGCTTGCCATGAAGAAAGGCGCATGGGCCAACATCCCGCCGAAAGGCAATCGCAGCGATCCAATCTGCTTCAGCCCTTATCTCTACCGCGCCCGTAACAGGGTCGAACGGTTCTTCAATCGGATCAAGCAATGTCGCCGGGTCGCGACACGCTATGACAAGCTTGCCGCCAATTACCTTGCGTTCGTCCAGCTTGCATCCATTCGGCTATGGCTGGCTGCGCGTTATGAGTTCACACGCTAGCTAGCCTTGATTGGCGCAGGAGCGCGAATAGGCGGCGCGGTCGGCCTGATTGAGCCCGGCCGCGGCGCCGTCACTGAGGCATCGGCTGATGCGGTCGCCGAACGATCCGCGCGGCGCGAACTGGACACGCGGCTGTGATGGTGGCGCGTCCATCTTCGGGATCGCCGGTACCTCGATCCGGGGCGGCGGCGGAGGTAGCGGCAGCGGTGGATTTAGCGCCGAGCCACCCGGAGGAATGAATTGCGCGCTGGCGCTGCCGGCAGCAAGCGCAGAAATCACGGTGCAAGTCAGGATCGACAATCGCTTCATAGGCGAGATGTCGTGATGCCCCGGGCTAACCGCAACTAAATTATTTTTCAGGTGCGCTCCCGATTGGCGGAACCGCTCCGGCCTCGGCCAATTCCGGAACAACGGTAGGCTGTCACGGCTTCTGATAAATCACCCGGCCCGCGCGAATGGTGTAAGCGACCCTGGCGAGGTTTTTGACATCGGCAAGGGGATCGCCATCGAGCACGACGAGATCGGCGTCAAACCCCTTCTCTACCTTGCCCTTCTTCGCGGCCTTGAAATACCGTGCGGGGTTCGTCGTCAGCGACGCCAGCACCTGGCTTTCCCTGATCGCGCGGTGCATCAGTTCGTATTCGAGCGTGGTGTCATAGATCGTGGTGAAGCCGACGTCGGTCCCGAACAGCACGGGGCCACCATTTTCGGAAAATGCCTTGAGCTGGCTGACACCGGACTCGGCCAGTCGGGCAGCCAAGGCGGCACCGAGTGGTGCTTTCGCAAAAAGAGATAGCGTCGGAATCAACGCGGTTCCTTGCGATGTGAAGGCAGCGAGTTCCTCCTGGGTGTAGCCAGCTTCACGGGGAACCGTGTGAGCGAGCACGTTAACGCCGGCCGCGATCACTACGTCCACACCCACTCTGTTTTGCGGATGAGCGAATACCGGCTTGCCCCGCGCATGCGCAACATCGACCGCGGCCTTGGCAACGGCGGCATCCATGTTCACGGTGGGCTTGTCGCCCATAGCTGCGCCGGTGAAAAGTTTCAGACCGTCCATGCCCATTCCCATGTAGCCACGCGCCAATTGCGCCGCTTCGTCCGGGGTGGCGACTTCGGGAAGCTGTATCTCGGCAGGCAGATAAACGGGATGGCCGCCCTTGGGAAACATGTTGCCGGCAAGGAGAATGTTGGGACCCGCGATTTCGCCGGCGTTGACGCGGCGACGGAGCGGTAGTGAATTGTCCGGGTCGGAACCAAGATCCCACACGGTGGTGAAGCCCCACTGCGTCAGCATCTCCCGCATATGCGCTTCGAGCGCGGCTGCGGGCGCCGTGGCCGCGTTCCTCCAGACCGCTTGTGTGAAATGGACGTGGCTATTCCAGAAGCCGGCGACGACCGTCTTTCCGGTGCAGTCGATCACTTGGGCATCGTCAGGGATTTTGACTTCGCTGCGAACGCCGATCGCGGTGATGACCCCATCGGACGTCAGGACGACGGCATCCAGAAGCGGGGCGGCATCGGGCGAGCTGTATACCGTGCCGCCGGCGAGAGCGAGCGTCTGCGCATTTGCGACGCCGTTGAAGCAAGCCAACACGGCAAGGAGGAAAACGAATAGCGCGGTGCGGAGAAGATTTCCGATCATGGGCGAGGCCTTGCAGGTTGCGGATCGACGGCTCGGAACGTTGAGCGCATCGGACCGCAAGATACCCGATCAATACGACCGTGCTTTGATAGTTCTTGCTCTGCTCAGATCGCGACGCTCCATCACTCCTCGGGCGCGTTCTCGATCGGATCGAATCTGTCGGCCTCGAGCCCGAGCAGGTTCCAGGACTGCAGCATGTGCGGCGGCAGCGGCGCGGAGGCATCGATGAACCCGCCGCGCGGATGCGGAATCACGATCCGCCGCGCCAACAGATGCAGGCGGTTTGAAATGCCGCCCGGAAGCTGCCAGTTCTCCTTGTTGAAATATTTGGGGTCGCCGACGATGGCGTGATCGATATGCGCCATATGCGCGCGCAACTGATGGGTCCGTCCGGTGACCGGCTTCAGCGACACCCAGGCGAGCTTTGTCGCAGACGTCTCCACGACAGCGTAGTAAGTCACCGCGTGGCTTGCACCCTCGTCGCCATGCTTGGCGACGCGCATGATGGTGTCGTCCTCGCTCTCTTCCTTGGCGAGATAGGTCGAAATGCGGCCCTGCTTCGGCTTCGGCACACCGGCCACCAGCGCCCAATAGATTTTTCGCGCCGAGCGATGGCGGAACGAGCCGGTCAATGCGGTCGCGGCAAAGCGCGTTTTCGCAATCAAGAGGCAGCCTGCGGTCTCCTTGTCGAGCCGGTGCACCAGGCGAGGTTTCTGCCCCTTGGCGTCGCGCATCACTTCCAGCATGTCGTCGACATTTCGCGTGATGCCGGAGCCGCCCTGCACCGCCAGGCCCTGCGGCTTGTTCAGCACCATCACGTCGGCGTCCTCGTACAGGATCATGTCCTTGAGAGCCTGCAGCGTCTTCTTGGCCGCCTCCGAAAGGCTTCCCGCCACCTTCGGCGCGTCGAGCTTCAGCGGCGGGATGCGAACGCTCTGCCCCTCCTCCAGCCGGTCCTTGCTGTCGGCGCGCTTGCCGTTGACGCGCAACTCGCCTTTGCGGACGATGCGCTGGATGTGGGAGAACGACAGCCCCGGAAAGCGCGCCTCGAGAAAGCGGTCGACGCGCATGTTGGTCTCATCAGCGGTCACGACCACGGTCTGAACTTTGGTCGGCAGCGGCGGCGCCTCGGCGACCACTTTTTCAGGCTCGGGAACGAAAGGTTTTGGCGCACGCGGCGCCGAAGCCGGAAACCGCGCCGCCGGCGGCTTGCCGCCCGCACGATGCGCCGGCGCCCGCTCGGCCTGCGAGCCCCGATAGGGACGCGCGCCCTTGGGGCGATCGCCCGCTGGGCGAAGAGGTCTCTTGACGCGACGACTCATGGTACCTCTACCTCCGAATTTGTCGCGAGGCAGGCCGCCCCGCACGGCGCGGCAACGCAGCGATCTTCGCGCCAACTTCGCTTTCCGCGAGACGCAACTCATAGAGTTGCTGCAAATTCATCCAGAATTGTGGGCTCGTGCCGAACCAGTGCCCAAGACGCAACGCGGTGTCGGCAGTGATGCCGCGCTGGCCGTGAATAATGCCGGTGATGCGATTGACGGGTACATCGATCTGGCGCGAAAGTTCGGCGGCCGTGATGCCAAGCTCGCGCAATTCTTCCGCGAGGTGTTCGCCGGGATGGATCGGGGTACGGGGCATTTAGAGCTTCTCTCAATGGTAATCGACGATTTCCACATCCACGGAACCCGGCGATCTCACCGGCCACGTAAAGCAGATCCGCCATTGATCGTTAATGCGAATCGAAAACTGTCCTGCACGGTCGCCTTTGAGCGCTTCCAGTCGGTTACCCGGCAGTGCCGCCAAATCAGCAAGGCTCGTCGCGGCCTCGAGCCGGTCAAGACGCATCACGGCCTGGCGAGCAAAGCCCGAGAACTCCCCGATGTGTCGCCCGGAGGCAAACCGCTCGGTGGCCTTGTCCCGATAGCTGATGATCACGGTGCGCGGCGCGTAGCAGGATTTACGAATTACGTAAATAGTAAATCGACCAGCGACAATCGGGAATCGATACCGATCCGGCCGAATTGGCCAACACCGCCGGCAAACTCAAAACAGCCTGACCTGGACAGCCGTGCCGGTAAGCTTCGGCACGGTGGCCTCCGCGACTTTCGGCTTCACTGCCGGGAATTTCGCGACCAAGAGGTCTTCGACCTCCTTTCGCAACGATAAATTGCTTCCCTCCGACACGAACGCAACCGTCCCCGCTGCCAGCTTGTTGGCATCAGCCAGTTCGGTAAAATCGGTGTAGATCGCGTTGGCGCTGTATCCCTTTTGCAGCAGGTAGTTTTCCATCTGCATCGCCAGATCTTTCTGACCGTCGGCGTACAGAATCACCACCACCTTGCCCTTGTTCACGGGGGCCGGCGGCTGGTTCGCGGCCGATCCGACGGCGCCACCCATCGCCTGTTCGAGAGCGTCCACACGCTTGGCAAGCGCCACAATCGACGCCTTCACGTCGGCGCCCTGCGAGCCGACGTCATTCTTGATCTGCTGACCCTGATTCTTGATCTGGTCCTTCAGTTCGTCCTTCACAAGCGTAATTTCGGTGCCGCCGGGAAGCTTGATGGCGAGGTTCAGGATGGTGGGCGCGACACACAGCAGTGCGGCGACGCCGAGCACGATTGCAGCGCCATTCGGAATGTTCGGATTGCTGAAAATTCCGCGGGCCAGCACCCCGACAAGACTGAGACCGGCCAGCAGCGGCACAATGACGATCGCGGCAGTCAGCCAGATGTTGTCCATGTCTCGCCCCCAGAGGTTGTCAGGACAGCATATGGCTAGTTCAGCGAGATGTCAGCCGTTTCCTCGTCGGGCCCGCAGCTTCGCCCAGTAATCCAGCCGCTTGCGGATTTCGCGCTCGAAGCCGCGGTCGGGCGGATCGTAGAAGGTCTGATGGCCCAGCGCGTCCGGGAAGTAGTCCTGGCCGGAGAACGCATCCGGCGCGTCGTGGTCGTATTCGTAGCCGCCGCCATAGCCTTCCGACTTCATCAGCTTGGTCGGCGAATTCAGAATGTGCTTTGGCGGCAGCAGCGAACCGCCCTGCTTCGCCGTCTGCATCGCCGCACCAAAGGCCTTGTAGACGGCGTTCGATTTCGGCGCGGTGGCGAGATAGATCACGGCCTGCGCGATCGCGAGTTCGCCTTCGGGATGGCCCAGAAAATCATAGGCGTCCTTGGCGGCGTTGCAGATCACCAGCGCCTGCGGATCGGCGAGCCCGATATCCTCCACCGCCATCCGCACCACGCGCCGCGCCAGGAACAGCGGGTCCTCGCCGGCATCCATCATGCGCGCGAGGTAATACAGCGCGGCATCCGGATCGGAGCCGCGCACCGATTTATGCAGCGCCGAGATCAGATTGTAGTGGCCGTCGGCGGATTTGTCGTAGATCGGCGCGCGGCGCTGCAGAATTTCCTGCAACTGCTCGGCGTTGAAGATCTCGTCCTTGCGCGCGGCGCGCCAGACTTCTTCGGCGAGCGTCAGCGCGGCGCGGCCGTCGCCATCGGCCATCCGCACCAGCACGGCGCGCGCCTCGGCATCGAGCGGCAGCTTCCTGCCCTCGACTTTCTCGGCATGCGCGTAAAGCTTTTCGACCGCGGCCGGGTCGAGCGAATGAAACACCAGCACGCGCGCGCGCGACAGCAACGCGGCGTTGAGTTCGAACGACGGATTTTCGGTGGTGGCGCCGACCAGCACCACGGTGCCGTCTTCCATCACGGGCAGAAACGAATCCTGCTGCGCGCGGTTGAAACGATGCACCTCGTCGACGAACAGCAGCGTGCCCTTGCCGGTCTCGCGGCGGGCGCGCGCTGCGTCGAACACCTTCTTCAAATCGGCGACGCCGGAAAACACCGCCGAAATCTGCTCGAAATGCAGCTCGGTCGCATCCGCGAGCAGCCGCGCCACCGTGGTCTTGCCGGTGCCGGGCGGTCCCCAGAAGACCAGCGAGCCGAGCGTGCGCGTCTCCAGCATGCGCGTCAGCGCGCCGTCGGGACCCAGGATATGATCCTGGCCGACGACATCGGACAGCGACTGCGGGCGTAACCGATCGGGCAGCGGACGCGGCGCGTCCTGCTCCATCCCTGCCGCGGCAAAGAGATTGGTCGCCTCGCGTGGTCGCTTCGGACTCATCCGCCGAGCGTCACGTTGATCTGCTGGCCGCCGCGCACCACCGTGATGCGCCAGATCCGCGACGACGCCTTCGACGCCTTGTCGAGATCGCTGGTCCTGGCGATCTTCTGGTTATTCACGGCGAGGATGATATCGCCCTTCTGGAAGCCGACATTGGCGGCGGTCCCATCGTCGGCGAGATCGGTCACGACCACGCCCTCGGTGCCGGCATCGAGATGCAGTTCGTCGGCGACCGCCGGCGAGATGTTGGCGACCTTGGCGCCCTGGAACGGCGAGCGCGCGGTCAGCACGATTTCATCGCGGTCGGTATCGGGCGCGGTCTCCAGCGGCACCGTGAGCTTGACGGTCTTGCCGGCGCGCTGCACGTCGATCTGCGCCGAGCCGCCGAGCGGTCGCGTGGCGAAGCGATAGTCGAAGGCGTTGGGATCGTCGATCGCCTGGCCGTCGATCGCGACGATCAGGTCCGACAATTTCAGCCCTGCCCGCGCCGCCGGGCTGTTCGGCGAGACATTGGCGACCAGCGCGCCGATTCGGCAGCTTCAGCCCCAGCGTCTCGGCGATCTCCGGCGTCACCGCCTGCAGCCGCGCGCCGAGCCACGGCCGCTTCACCGCCTTGCCGCCGCTCTTGGCGGAGGCCACCACCACACGCACCATGTTGGCGGGAATCGCAAAGCCGATGCCCTGCGAACCGCCGGAGCGCGAGAAGATCGCGGTGTTGATGCCGGCGAGCCGCCCGGTCATGTCGACCAGCGCGCCGCCGGAATTGCCGGGATTGATCGCGGCATCGGTCTGGATGAAGAACTGGTAGTCGGTGATGCCGACCTGCGTGCGCGCCAGCGCCGAGATGATGCCGTGCGTCACGGTCTGGCCGACGCCGAAGGGATTGCCGATCGCGAGCACGACGTCGCCGACCATGCAGCTCGTCGGAATTGGCGAAATCGAGCGTCGTGAATTTCTCCCTGGTGTCCTTCAGCCGCAGCACCGCCAGATCGGTGCGGCTGTCCTTGAGCACGATCTCGGCCTCGAATTCGCGCTTGTCGGCGAGCGATACCTTGACCTGGTCGGCGCCCTCGATGACGTGGTTGTTGGTGACGACGAGGCCGGACGCATCGACCATCACGCCCGAGCCGAGCGAGCGCTGCATCTGCTCCGGCTGCTGGCCGGGCACGCCGAAGAAGCGGCGGAAGATCGGATCGTCCAGCAGCGGATTGCGGTTCTGCACCGTCTTGGCGGCGTAGACGTTGACCACCGCCGGCTGCACCCGCTGCACGATCGGCGCATAGGAGAGCCGCAATTCCGCCGCCGAGGACGGCACGCGGCGATCCTGGGCCGAGTGGAGCCTGCGCAAAATACCGAAAGACAAGTGACGATCGTGACAGCGAGCGGGGTAAATCGGAACATGCAAAACCTCTGGTAAAGTTCGGCGGAATATAGACTTTTCGCCACGGCAATAGAAGGGCGCATTGCCATTGCTCCCGACGATCGCACCGCGGTGACGGCACCAACGCCGGACTGCCATCAAGGGCGACTTGATATGATGACCATCATGGCTGTTGCCCCAATACAACACCTCGGAACTTCCGTTCGCGTTGTGCCAAGTCCGTTCTGGTTATGTCATGCGCACGCTCTAGATTTGCGTCCAGCGCTGTTTCGACAAGCGGGCTAACCGCATCGCCGTCGAACATTCGAACCGCGCGAGCAGTCGTCGCTGTTGGGGACAATCCGTAGGCAGGCGACGAATTGGATACAGGATGAAGGGGATACACTGATGTCGAAAGCAAGATTTGGGACGGCGACGGCGATTGGGCTGATTGGGGCAATGGTCGCTTCGCAAGCCCACGCGCAGTCCGCGGGCGGTGGTGATGCGGAGATTGCCGCTTTGAAGCAACAGCTTCGCTTGATGGAGCAGAAGCTCGACAAGCTGCAACGGCAGACGGCAGCCAATACCGCTGCCGCCGCAAACGCCAACGCGAAGGCGGACGCCAAGGTCAACGTCGCCCATGCCGACGCGGCCTATCCGGTCAAGGGTCCGGTGGCCCCATCCGGCGTCGTGGTGACGATGCCGAATAACCGACCGACGATCTGCACCGCGGACGAACAGAACTGCGTCGCGATCACGAGCCGCGTGCACTGCGACGTCGGCGGCTATGACTATCGTCCCGAACACGGCAGCGACGGTACCGCAGAAGCTCGACAGCGGCGAAAACCTCCGCCGCGCGCGCATCGGCCTCGCCGGCAAATTCTTCAGCGACTGGAATTTTGCGCTGATCTACGACTTCGGCGGCACCTCCGACGGTTTCGGCGGCGCGGCGACGGCGGGCCGTCGGCTTCCTGCCGGGCGGCGCCGTCGTCGGGCGTCGAAAACGCCTATCTGAGCTACACGGGGTTCAAACCGTTCGGCGGCAAGATGGCGATCGAAGGCGGCATCATGGACCTGCCCTACACGCTCGATGAAGCCACGAGTTCCAACGACATCCTGTTCATGGAGCGCGCCTCGTCCGGCGTCATCGCGACCAACATCGCCGCCGGTGACTTCCGTTCGACGGTCGGCGCGCGCTGGTGGAACGACGTGTTCTGGGCCGGCGCCTATGTTACCGGACCCGACCTCGGGCGCGATCCACTCGGCATCCAGCGCCGCGCCGGCCGGCACATCCGAGCAATATGGCGCCGTCGCCCGCGTCGCGGGCAACCCGATCAGCGGCAAGGATTACTCGCTGCATATCGGCGCCGATGCGCAGTGGCTGATCCAGCCGCCGCGCAATCTGGTGACACAAGCGCAGACGGTCACGCTCAGCGACCGGCCCGAGCTGCGCATCGATCCGACGGCGCTGATGTCGACCGGCGCGATCGCCAATGTCTCCGGCGCTCAGGTCTACAGCGTCGAAGCGGCGGCGACCTATGGTCCGCTGATCCTGCAGGGCGAGTATTTCTGGTTCAACGTCGATCGCGGTGCCAATACCGGCCTGCCGCCTATCGGTGCGCCGAGCCTGAAATTCGAGGGCGGCTATGCGCAAGCCGGCTACGTGCTGACCGGCGAGACGCACGCCTACAATCCGGCGTCGGCCTCCTATGGCGGCGTCAGGCCGGCGCATCCGTTCTCGCTCGACGGCGGCGGCTGGGGCGCCTGGGAAATCGCCGGACGCGCGAGCACGATCGACCTCAACGATCAGCTCGCCACGGCGACCGGCATCGCCGGCGGACGGCAGACCGTCTACACCGCCGCGCTCAACTGGTACGTCAACGGCAACGTCCGCTTCATGCTCGACTATCTGCATGGCAACGTCTCGAAACAGGCGTCGCCAGTCTCGACCGCGGATGTCGGCTCGAAGTTCGACGCGATGGCGATGCGCACGCAGGTCGCGTTCTGAGCGCCACTCCGGGAGCGGCTGCTCCGCCCCCGCGAACGCCAAGCTGCGCGATCGGCGCCTTGATGGTTTCGGGCGCCGGCGCGCAGGACAGCCGCTCCTGATGGCTCTCGCCCCAGGCCTTCAGCGTCTCGATCACCGGCCGCAGGCTCTCGCCGATCTCCGACAGGCTGTATTCGACCCGCGGCGGCACCTCGGCATAGACCTTGCGGATCATCGAGCCGGTCGTCCTCGAGCGCGCGAAGCTGCTTGGTCAGCATGCGCTGGGTGATGCCGGGCATCCGCCGCCGCAACTCGCCGAAGCGCTGGGTGCCGGCCTGCAGGTGGAACAGGATGACGCCCTTCCACTTGCCGTCGATCAGGTCGAGCGTCGCTTCGACCGCGCAGCCCGGCCGATGGGCAAAATTCTGCCGTTTCATGCGTGATTTTTCCAATAGTATCCAAACAGGGACTAGTTCCCCGAATTTACAGTACTTGCCAATTTGAGCGCTAGCGCGACAGTTAGGCGAGCGTGCGCCAATCAGCCAGCAAATGGAGACACAGGCATGAAGGCCGTCGGATACAAAAAATCGCTGCCGATCGAGCAGCTGACGTCGCTGATCGATTTCGAGACCGCCAAGCCGGAGCCGAAGGGCCGCGACATCCGCGTCGCCGTGAAGGCGATCTCGGCCAACCCGGTCGACTACAAGGTCCGCAAGCGCGCCGCGCCGCCCGAGGGCGAGACCAAGATTTTGGGTTATGACGCCGCCGGCGTCGTCGATGCGGTCGGCCCCGACGTCACGCTGTTCAAGCCGGGCGACGAAGTGTTTTACGCCGGCTCGATCCTGCGCCAGGGCACCAATTCGGAATTTCATCTGGTCGACGAGCGCATCGTCGGCCGCAAGCCGAAGTCGCTGTCGTTCGCGCAGGCCGCCGCCCTGCCGCTGACCTCGATCACCGCCTGGGAATTGCTGTTCGACCGGCTCGGCGCGGTGCCCGGCAGGAGCGTCGATCCGCGCACGCTGCTGATCACCGGCGGCGCCGGCGGCGTCGGCTCGATCCTGATCCAGCTCGCGCGCCGCCTCACCGGGCTTGACCGTGGTCGCCACCGCGACGCGGCCGGAGTCGCAAAAATGGTGCCTCGATCTCGGCGCGCATGCGGTGATCGATCATTCGCAAGCCGATGAAGGAGCAGATCGAGAAGCTGAAAGTGCCGCCGGTCGGCCTCGTCGCCAGCCTCACCTTCACCGACCAGCACTACAAGGCGATCGCCGAATTCATCGCGCCGCAGGGCAAATTCGGCCTGATCGACGATCCCCCCGAATTCAACGTCGCCGTCTTCAAGGGCAAGGCGATCTCGGTGCACTGGGAATCGATGTTCACGCGCTCCTCGTTCCAGACGCCGGACATGATCGGCCAGCACATGCTGCTGAACGACGTCGCCGACCTCATCGACAAGGGCGTGCTGCGCACCACGCTCGACCAGACCTTCGGCACCATCAACGCCGCCAACCTCAAGCGCGCGCATGCGCTGCTGGAAAGCGGCAAGTCGCGCGGCAAGATCGTGCTGGAGGGGTGGTAAGGTCGCAGACCGCGTCGTGCCCGTCAGGCCGTGGGTTACGCGCAAGCGTGACCCGAGCTCGACTCTTGATGCATGCGACCGATCGTAACGGTGGGTCACGCCTTCGGCTAGCCCGCCCTACGAAATGTCAAACCGACGGCACGCCCTCGACAAAAATCAGCCGGCGGTCCAGCGCGGTCCGCCGATGCTTTAGCGCCTCGGCATATTCCGGCGAGGCGTACCATTCGCGCAGGCGTTCCATCGAGGGAAATTCGACGACGATGATGTTCTTCGGCGGCGGGCCGCCCTCGACCGCATTGGCGGCGCCGCCGCGGACCAGATAGCGGCCGCCATATTGCGCAATCGATTTGGCGGCGATGGTGCGATAGGCCTCGAAGCCTGCGGCGTCCCGTTACGTCGACTTCGGAAATCACATAGGCCGACATTTCCTGACCTCACGCGATGGTCTGGATGATGCCGCCCTCGGCGCGGAGTGCGGCGCCGTTGGTGGCTGAGGCTTCCTTCGAGGAGATGTAGACCACCATGTTGGCGATCTCTTCGACGCTGGCAAAGCGCTGCAGCAGCGAGGTCGGCCGGAACTGCTTTACGAACTGCGACGCCGCCTCCTCCACCGACTGGCCCTGTTGCTTCGCGAGATCCTTGACGAAGGTTTCGACGCCTTCCGACATGGTCGGTCCCGGCAATACCGAATTGACCGTCACGGCGGTGCCGCGGGTCATTTCCGCCAGCCCCCGCGCGACCGCGAGCTGCGCGGTCTTGGTCATGCCGTAGTGGATCATTTCCTTCGGGATGTTCAGCGCGGACTCCGACGAGATGAAGACGATGCGGCCCCAATTGCGCTTCAGCATGCCGGGCATGTAGGCGCGCGACAGCCGCACGCCCGACATCACGTTGACCTCGAAGAAGCGGCTCCAGTCCTCGTCGGGAATATCGAGAAAACCCTTGGGCTCGAAGATCCCGGCATTGTTGATGAGGATGTCCGACTCCGGCAGCGCCTGCAGCCAGCGTGTCTTGCATCCGGCGGCGGTCGAGACGTCGGCGGCAATGCCGCGGACCTTGGCGCCGGTCGACCTCCTTGGCGATCGCGGCGGCCGCAGCGTCGACCTTGGCCTGGTTCCGGCCATTGACCACCACGTTGGCGCCTGCCGCCGCCAGGCCCTTTGCAATCGCGTGACCGATGCCGGCGGTCGAGCCGGTGACCAGCGCGGTCTTTCCTGAAAGGTCGATTTTCATGTGCCGTCTCCATCTGATGATGATGGAGATATCGGGAGCGACAGGCGCCGACGCAATCGCGGGTCACTCGTTGGTGACACCAAACAAAAAAGCGGCGCCCGAGGCGCCGCTTTTGAAAACCAGATCCGAAACCGGCTTACGCCGCTTCGGCTTCCTTTTCCTGCACCGGGCCGGAATCCTTGCCCTTGGCATCGACGTCGCGGTCGACGAATTCGATCACGGCCATCGGGGCGTTGTCGCCGTAGCGGAAGCCGGCCTTGATGATGCGGGTGTAGCCGCCCTGGCGGTCCTTGTAGCGGGCAGCCAGCGTGTCGAACAGCTTGCGTGACCTGATCCTTGTCGCGCATCTCGGAGATCGCCTGGCGGCGCATCGCGAGACCGCCCTTCTTGCCGAGCGTGACCAGCTTCTCCACGATCGGGCGCAATTCCTTGGCCTTCGGCAGCGTGGTGACGATCTGCTCGTGCTTGATCAGCGCCGCGCACATGTTGGCGAACATCGCCCGCCGATGCTCGGCGGTGCGGTTGAGCTTCCGATGAACCTTGCCGTGACGCATGTTATATTCCTCAATACTTGTTCCGTCGCGACGGTTCGTCGGACATGTTGCTCAGGTGGGCTGCCTGCGTTCGCCCCAAATGGCGAGTAGCGAATGGTGAATAGCGAGTAGTTCTCTATTCGCTATTCGCCACTTCCTATTCGACTCAGTAATGATCCTCGAAGCGCTTGGCGAGCTCGTCGATATTCTCCGGCGGCCAGCCCGGCACTTCCATGCCGAGATGCAGACCCATCTGGGCCAGCACTTCCTTGATCTCGTTCAGCGACTTGCGGCCGAAGTTCGGGGTACGGAGCATCTCCGCTTCCGACTTCTGCACGAGGTCGCCGATGTAGACGATGTTGTCGTTCTTCAGGCAGTTGGCCGAACGCACCGACAGCTCGAGCTCGTCGACCTTCTTGAGGAACGCCGGGTTGAACGCGAGATCGGGGATGATCTCCTGCGTGACTTCCTTGCGCGGCTCTTCGAAGTTGACGAACACGTTGAGCTGATCCTGCAGGATGCGCGCGGCATAGGCCACCGCGTCTTCCGGCGTGATCGCGCCGTTGGTCTCGATCGTCATGGTCAGCTTGTCGTAGTCGAGGATCTGGCCCTCGCGGGTGTTCTCGACCTTGTAGGAGACCTTGCGGACCGGGGAGAACAGGCTGTCGACCGGGATCAGGCCGATCGGCGCGTCCTCGGGACGGTTGCGCTCGGCGGCGACGTAGCCCTTGCCGGAAGCGACGGTGAACTCCATGCGGATTTCCGCGCCCTCGTCCAGCGTGCAGATCTGCAGGTCGGGGTTGAGCACCACGACGTCGCCGACGGTCTGGATGTCACCGGCGGTGACGGCGCCCGGGCCCTGCTTCTTCACGACCATGCGCTTGGGGCCTTCGCCCTGCATCTTGATCGCGATGTCCTTGATGTTGAGCACGATGTCGGTGACGTCCTCGCGAACGCCCGCGATCGAGGAGAACTCATGCAGCACGCCGTCGATATGCACCGACTGCACCGCAGCGCCCTGCAGCGACGACAGCAGGATGCGGCGCAGCGCGTTGCCGAGCGTCTGGCCGAAGCCGCGCTCGAGCGGCTCGGCGACAACGGTCGCAAAGCGCGTCGCGTCGGTGCCCGGCGTTACATGCAGCTTGTTCGGTCGAATAAGTTCTTGCCAATTTTTCTGGATCGTCACTGTGTCACCCATGTGCCAGTCATTCGGGCCAATCGATCGGCCGTTACTGGCGTTGGAGTCGCGGATCAGTCCGCTGCAAATTCCAAAAGCAATCGCAGGCAGCATCGCTGCCCGCGACCAGACATCAGACCCGCCGGCGCTTGCGCGGACGGCAGCCATTGTGCGGGATCGTGGTGACGTCGCGGATCGACGTCACGGTGAAGCCCGCCGCCTGCAGCGCGCGAAGCGCCGATTCACGGCCCGAACCGGGGCCGGCCACTTCAACTTCCAGCGTGCGCATGCCGTGTTCCTGCGCCTTCTTGGAAACGTCTTCGGCCGCGACCTGCGCGGCATAGGGGGTCGACTTGCGCGAACCCTTGAAACCCATCGTGCCGGCCGACGACCAGGCAATGGTGTTGCCCTGCGCGTCGGTGATGGTGATGGTGGTATTGTTGAACGACGAATTCACGTGCGCGATGCCGGATGCGATGTTCTTGCGTTCGCGACGGCGTACGCGGGTGGCTTCCTTGCCCATTCTCTCTCAACCTTCCTGTGATCTCGAACGCCGCCGTAATGCCAGCGGCTACACCTAAGAAGCGAATGGTGAGTGGCGAATAGCGAATAGAACCATTCGCTACTCCCCATTCGCTATTCGCTAAATTTACTTCTTCTTGCCGGCGATCGACTTGGCCGGCCCCTTGCGCGTACGCGCGTTGGTGTGGGTACGCTGACCGCGCACCGGCAGACCGCGGCGATGACGCAGGCCGCGATAGCAGCCGAGGTCCATCAGCCGCTTGATGTTGATGCCGACCTCACGACGAAGATCGCCCTCGACCAGATAGTCGCGGTCGATCACTTCGCGGATCTGCAGCACTTCCTGGTCGCTGAGCTGGCTGACGCGACGGTCGGCCGGAATCTTGACCTTCTCGATGATCTCGGCCGCGTTCTTCTGGCCGATGCCATGGATGTACTGGAGCGCGATCAGCACGCGCTTGTTGGTTGGGATATTCACGCCGGCAATACGGGCCACGGACTTCTCTCCTGTCGCCGATCCCTCGCGGAGCGGCTTTAAGTTCTTGCTATCTCGGGCAGGTGTCCGCAAACGCGAACACGACGCCCGTCCCCTCAGATTCCTTGGGGCCCGGCATCGTCTGAAACTATCCGACTTGGATGCGGGGCTTATTAAAGGATTCAACTCGGTTTCGTCAACCGCTCCTAGCGTTTAGCTCGCTTTTTCGTGACCTTTTTCGCGGCTTTCTTTGCGGCTTTTTTGGCCGTCTTGGCCACCTTGGCCTTGGTGGCTTGGCCGCCGTCTTGACCGGCTTTTTCGGGGCCTTCGAGGCCGCTTTTCCGGCCTTCTGGGCCGTTTTTGGCGCTCTTTGCGGCCTTCTTGGCCGTTTTCCCGCCCGCTGTCGTGGCGGCGCTGGCGGACTGCTTGGCCGGAACTGGCGCCGGTTTGGGTTCCACGGCGCCGATCGCAGCGAGGATTCGGTTAATTTCCCGCGTGACGTGCTCGATGGTCATCATGCCATCGACGGTCAAAAGCTTCCGCTTCTCGGAATAATAGTGAATCAGCGGCTCGGTCAGCGCCCGGTATTGGGCGAGTCGCTTGGTCAGCACCTCCGGGGTGTCATCGATTCGCACTTCCTCGCCGCGCGCCCGCGTCTCCGCGGCCCGGGTCTCCACCCGCTCGAGCAGCGCGCTCTCATTGACGCGAAGTTCGACCACGGCGTCGAGCTTGAGGTGCTTCTTCCTCAGGAGTTCGTCGAGGGCTGCGGCCTGCGGCACCGTGCGCGGAAAGCCGTCGAGGATGAACCCCTTCTTGGCGTCAGGCTGGTCGAGCCGGTCGGAAATGATCCCGACCACGACCTCGTCCGGCACCAACCCGCCATTGGCCATGATTTCCTTGGCCTGCAGGCCGACCGGCGTACCGGCAGCAACCGCGGCGCGCAGCATCTCACCGGTGGAGAGCTGGACGATGCCATGCTTGTGGACGAGACGCTGCGCCTGGGTCCCCTTGCCCGAGCCGGGCGGCCCCAACAGGATCAATCTCATGACTATTCGCCCCCCGGCTTGGTGAGCGAATCCCGCACACCCGTGTTTTGAGTTTCAGGCCGCCTCTCAACCGCCGATCAGCGGCGACGGCCCCTGAGCTTGGACTTCCTGATCAACCCTTCATACTGATGGGCGAGCAGATAGCCTTGCACCTGCGCCACCGTATCCATCGTCACGCTGACGACGATCAACAGCGAGGTGCCGCCAAAGTAGAACGGCACCGAGGCGTAGGAAATCAGAATCTCGGGGATCAGACAGACGATCGCAAGGTAGATCGCGCCCAGCACCGTGATCCGCGACAGCACGTAGTCGATATATTCGGCGGTGCGCTCGCCCGGACGGATGCCGGGAATGAAGCCGCCATGCTTCTTCAGATTGTCAGCGGTTTCGGTCGGGTTGAACACGATCGCGGTGTAGAAGAACGCGAAGAACACGATCAGCGCCAGATAGAGAATCAGGAACAGCGGACGGCCGTGGCCGAGCTGGGTGGTGATCCACTGGAACCATTCCGGCCCCTTGCCGGCGTTGAAATTGGCGACCGTGGTCGGCAGCAGCAGCAGCGACGAGGCGAAGATCGGCGGGATCACGCCCGAGGTGTTGAGCTTGAGCGGCAGATGCGAGGACTGCCCCTCGAACATCTTGTTGCCGACCTGGCGCTTCGGATACTGGATCAGAAGCCTTCGCTGTGCGCGCTCCATGAACACGATGAAGGCGATCACGGCGACCGCCATCACGATCACGACCAGGATCAGGCCGGTCGACATCGCGCCCTGGCGACCGAGTTCGAGCATATTTGCAAGAGCGGAAGGCAGCTCGGCGACGATGCCGGACAGGATGATCAGCGAAATGCCGTTGCCGATGCCGCGCGAGGTGATCTGCTCGCCGAGCCACATCAGGAACATGGTGCCGCCGGTCAGGGTGATCGCGGTCGACAGACGGAAGAACAGGCCGGGATCGGCGACCACGTTGCCGGCGCCCTCAAGACCCACCGCAATACCATACGACTGGAACGCGGCCAGAATCACGGTGAGGTAGCGGGTGTACTGGTTCAGCGTCTTGCGGCCGGATTCGCCTTCCTTCTTCAGGGCCTCGAGCTGCGGCGAGACCGTGGTCAGGAGCTGGATGATGATCGAAGCCGAGATGTACGGCATGATGTTCAGCGCGAAGATCGCCATGCGGTGGATACCGCCGCCGGCGAACATGTTGAACATGCCGAGAATGCCGCCCGCCTGCGAGCGGAACACCTGTTCCCAGATGTTGGGGTCGATGCCGGGCAGCGGGATGTAGGTGCCGAGCCGATAAACAAGCAGCGCACCCAGCGTGAACCAGATGCGCTTCTTCAACTCGTCGGCCTTGGCGAGCGCGCCGAAATTCAGGTTTGCCGCAAGTTGTTCCGCTGCTGAGACCATGTTTGGCTTTCTCCCGGAGCCCCCTCGCCGACGTCCCCTGATGGGACGATCGGCAGACACCGGACATTATTTGGTGCTCGGCTTCGATAAGTCCATCGTTCTATTCCGCGGATCACCCACCCTGGCGGGCGATGACGCAGATGTTACGCCGCCTCGCCTTCGTCCTTCTTGGCCGGAGCCAGGATCTTGACCGTGCCGCCGGCCTTCTCGACCGCTGCGATCGCGGGCTTCGAAGCGCCGTGGACCTCGATGGTCAGCTTGGACTTGAGTTCGCCGCGGCCGAGCAGCCGCACGCCATCCTTGGGGCGGCGCACAACCTTGGCCTTCACCAGCGATTCGACATTGATGGTCGCACCCGCATCGATCAGCTTGGCGTCGATCGCCTCCTGGAGGCGGTCGAGATTGATCTCGGCGAAATCGAGCTTGAAGATGTTGGTGAAGCCGCGCTTCGGCAGGCGCCGATGCAGCGGCATCTGGCCGCCTTCAAAGCCCTTGATGCGCACGCCGGAACGCGCGGTCTGGCCCTTGCCGCCGCGACCTGCCTGCTTGCCCTTGCCTGAACCGATGCCACGGCCGACGCGCATGCGCTTCTTGCGCGAGCCGGCATTGTCGGCGATATCGCTGAGCTTCATCGCCCTGCTCCTTGTTTGACTTAATTCTCGCCGACGACGCGGACGAGATGTTGAACCTTGGCGATCATGCCGCGAATTTCAGGAGTATCCTGCAATTCGGTAACCCGGCCGATCTTGTTGAGCTTGAGGCCGATCAGCGTCGCACGCTGCGAGTGATGGCGGCGGATTGCGCTGTCGGTCTGCTCGACCTTGATCATCTTTGCGGCCTTGGCCATCGTCATAACTCCGAAAAGCGCTAAAACGCGCCTGTTGTTTATTCCGCCACCACTTCGGCGTCGCCGCCGACGCGGCGCGACTGCAGGGTGGAGACCTTGATGTTGCGGCGTGCCGCCACCGAGCGCGGCGAATCCTGATGCTTCAGCGCGTCGAAGGTGGCGCGAACCATGTTGTAGGGGTTCGACGAACCGATCGACTTGGCGACCACGTCCTGGATGCCGAGCGTTTCGAACACCGCGCGCATCGGGCCGCCGGCGATGATGCCGGTACCGGCCGGAGCCGCCCGCAGATAGACGCGGCCGGCGCCGTGACGGCCGGCGATGTCGTGATGCAGCGTGCGGCCTTCGCGCAACGCGACGCGCGTCAGATTGCGCTTGGCCGACTCGGTCGCCTTGCGAATCGCCTCGGGCACTTCGCGCGCCTTGCCGTGGCCGAACCCGACCCGGCCCTTCTGGTCGCCGATCACGACCAGCGCCGCAAAACCGAAGCGCTTGCCGCCCTTGACGACCTTTGCCACACGATTGATGTGGACGAGCTTGTCGACGAACTCGCTGTCGCGCTCTTCCCGGCCGCCCCTGTGGCCGCCACCGCGTTCGCGTTCACCTGCCATGGTGTTTTCCAATCTCTAGGAGGCCTAAGCCTCTATCCTCGTAATTGCCCAAACCTTAGAAGCTCAATCCGCCTTCGCGCGCCGCATCCGCGAGCGCCTTGACGCGCCCGTGGTAGAGATAGCTGCCGCGATCGAACACGACTTCCTTGACGCCCTTCTGTGCCGCACGCTCGGCAAGCAGCTTGCCGACCGCCTTGGCCGCGTCGATGTTGGCGCCCGTGTTGCCGCCTTCGCGCATCGACTTTTCGAGCGACGAGGCGGAAGCCAGCGTCTCGCCCTTCAGGTCGTCGATGACCTGGGCGTAGATGTGCTTCGACGAGCGGAACACCGACAACCGCGGACGGCCGCCAGCGGAACGGCGCAGCGAATTCCTCACGCGCTGCTTGCGCCGGGCATTCGTAACCTTGAGTGACATGACCGGCTCCGTTACTTCTTCTTGCCTTCCTTGCGGAAGATGAATTCGTTGGCGTACTTCACGCCCTTGCCCTTGTAGGGCTCCGGCGGACGGTAGCTGCGGATCTCGGCAGCAACCTGGCCGACGCGCTGGGAATCGTTACCCGTGATCGTGATCTCGGTCGGCTTCGGCACCACGATGGTGATGCCTTCCGGGATCGCATAAACGACGTCGTGGCTGTAGCCGAGCGCGAGCTGCAGGTTCTTGCCCTGCAGCGCGGCGCGGTAGCCGACGCCGGTGATCTCGAGCTTCTTCTCGAAACCCTTGGTGACGCCCTCGACCAGGTTTGCGACCTGGGCGCGTGCGGTACCGTACATCGCCTGCGCACGGTTGGTCTCGACCCGCGGCGCGACCTTGACCGCGCCGTCCTCGAACTTCACTTCGACGTCGTCGTGCACGATGAACTGAAGCTGGCCCTTGGGGCCCTTCATTTTCACGGTCTGGCCTTCGACCGTCGCGGTAACACCGGACGGGATGGTCACAGGCCGTTTGCCGATACGTGACATTGTCTATCCCTTCTCAGAACACCGTGAAGAGAATTTCGCCGCCCACGTTCGCGTCGCGCGCGGCGTGGTCAGCCATGATTCCCTTCGGCGTCGACAACACCGAAATGCCGAGACCGTTGTTCACGCGCGGCAGGTTCTTCACCGAGGCGTAAACCCGACGGCCCGGCTTCGAGACCCGCTCGATCTCGCGAATGACGGGCTCGCCGTCGAAATATTTCAGCTCGATCTCGAGCTCGCTGCGCCCGGACGAATGCTCCACGCTGGCATAGCCGCGGATGTAGCCTTCCTCCTTCAGCACTTCGAGCACGCTGGCGCGCATCTTCGAGCCTGGAGTCGAGACCTTGGACTTCGAGCGCATCTGCGCGTTGCGGATGCGGGTGATCAGATCGCTGATCGGATCGTGCGTTGACATGTCCGACCCTCCCTTACCAGCTCGACTTCACGAGCCCGGGAACCAGGCCCTTGGAGCCGAGTTCACGCAGCGCGATGCGGGAAAGCTTGTTCTTGCGGTAGATCGAGCGCGGACGCCCCGTGAGCTCGCAACGGTTGCGAATCCGGGTCGCCGACGAATTGCGCGGCATCTCGGCAAGCTTCAGCGTCGCGGCGAACCGCTCCTCCATCGGCTTGGTCTTGTCGGCGATGATAGCCTTCAACTTGGCGCGCTGCGGAGCGGCGTTCTTCGTCATCCGCTTGCGCCTGTTGTTCTTCTCGATCGAACTCTTCTTTGCCATGCTTGGCTCCTGGGTTTCCGCGTTTGAGAGGCTTTGATCAGCTTCTCACTGCCGGAACGGGAAATTGAATGCGGTCAACAAGGCACGTGCCTCGTCGTCCGTGGTCGCGGTGGTGCAGACCGTGATGTCCATGCCCCATGTCTCCCCGGCCTTGTCGAAGTCGATTTCGGGGAAAATGATGTGCTCCTTGATGCCGAGCGAGTAGTTGCCGCGGCCGTCGAAGCTCTTCGGGTTCAGTCCGCGGAAGTCGCGCACGCGCGGCAGCGCCACGTTCACCAGGCGGTCGATGAACTCATACATCTTGGCCTTGCGCAGCGTGACCTTGCAGCCGATCGGCTGGTTCTCGCGCAGCTTGAACGTCGCAATCGCGACGCGCGAATAGGTCACGATCGACTTCTGGCCGGCGATCAGCGACAAATCGGCTGCCGCGGTCTCGGCCTTCTTGCGATCGTTGACGGCCTCGCCGACGCCCATGTTGAGGACGACCTTGTCGAGGCGCGGCACCTGCATGACGTTGGCATAGCCGAACTGTTCCGTCAGCTTGCTGCGGATGCTCTGGTCATACTCCGCGCGCAGGCGCGGCACATAAGCGGTCTCAGCCATCGATCTCTGCTCCCGAGCTCTTGGCAATACGTACCTTCTTGCCATCGGCCTGAATCTTGAAGCCCACGCGGGTCGGCTTTCCGTCCTTGCCGACATAGGCGACGTTGGACAAATGGATCGGCGACTCCTTGGAGATGATGCCGCCTTCCTGGTTCTGGGTCTGCTTCTGGTGACGCTTCACCATGTTGACGCCGCGCACCAGCGCCTTGTTCTCGGTGGGACGCACCTCGAACACCTCGCCGGTACGGCCCTTGTCGCGGCCGTTCAGCACGATGACCTTGTCACCCTTCCGGATCTTGGCAGCCATCACAGCACCTCCGGCGCAAGCGAGATGATCTTCATGTGGTTCTTGGCGCGAAGCTCGCGCGGCACCGGCCCGAAGATACGGGTGCCGACCGGCTCCGACTGGTTGTTGATCAGCACGGCGGCGTTGCGGTCGAAACGGATGACCGAACCGTCGGCGCGGCGGATGTCCTTGCGGACGCGCACCACGACGGCCTTCATCACGTCGCCCTTCTTCACCTTGCCACGCGGAATGGCTTCCTTGATCGACACAACGATAACGTCGCCCACGGTGGCATAGCGGCGCTTGGAACCGCCAAGCACCTTGATGCACATGACACGGCGTGCGCCTGAATTATCGGCCACGTCGAGGTTGGTCTGCATCTGAATCATTGATGCACCTCGTCCTCTTTCTGCGCTTGATCGCGCTCAAAATTTCCCTGACTTCGTCCGGCGAACCGAACGCGTCAGGCCGTTTTCTTCTGCTCGCCCCGGACCACGGTCCAGCGCTTCAACTTCGAGATCGGCTTGCTTTCCTCGATCCAGACCATGTCGCCCGGCTTGAACTCGTTGTTCTCGTCGTGCGCATGGTAGTTCTTGGAGCGACGGATCGTCTTCTTGTAGATCGGATGGGTGAAGCGGCGATCGACGCGCACCACAACCGTCTTTGCTTGCTTGTCGCTGACGACCACGCCCTGAAGGCTACGTTTCGGCATATTCGGCCTCTTACTTCTTCTTCGCGCGCGTTTGCGCGGCGATGGTCTTGATGCGGGCGATGTCGCGGCGGGCTTCGCGCAGCCGCGAAGTGTTCTCCAGCTGCCCGGTGGCGCGCTGGAAACGCAGGTTGAAACGCTCTTTCTTCAGATTGAGGATTGCATCCTCCTTCTGGTCGTCGCTCATCGCGCGAATATCGTCCACTTTCATGTCGGCCATGACGGTTACTCCGCAATGCGCGCGACGAAGCGCGTCTTGATCGGCAGCTTGGCGGCGGCGAGCGTCAGCGCTTCCTTGGCGGTCTGCACGGTGACGCCGTCGATCTCGAAAATCACGCGGCCGGGCTTGACCCGCGCCACCCACAATTCCGGCGTACCCTTGCCCGAGCCCATGCGGACTTCGGCGGGCTTCTTCGACACCGGCACGTCGGGGAATATGCGGATCCAGACGCGGCCGGCACGCTTCATGTGACGGGTCAGCGCGCGGCGAGCGGCTTCGATCTGCCGGGCGGTGACGCGCTCGGGCTCCATCGCCTTCAGGCCGAACTGGCCGAACGACAACGTCGCGCCCGAAGTCGCAACGCCGTGGATACGGCCCTTATGCGCCTTCCGGAACTTCGTTTTCTTTGGTTGCATCATGGCTTACGCCCTCAAACTTTCTCTATGCTCAGGCGGCGTCGCGACGCGGACGCGTGTTGTCGCCTTCGGCCATCTTCTTGTCCTGGGCCATCGGATCGTGCTCGAGGATCTCGCCCTTGAAGATCCAGACCTTGACGCCGCAGGTACCGAACGTGGTGAACGCGGTCGCTACCCCATAGTCGATGTCGGCGCGCAGCGTATGCAACGGCACGCGGCCCTCGCGGTACCACTCCATGCGCGCGATTTCGGCGCCGCCCAGACGGCCCGAGCAGTTGATACGGATGCCTTCGGCGCCAAGACGCATCGCCGACTGCACTGCGCGCTTCATGGCGCGGCGGAATGCAACGCGGCGCTCGAGCTGCTGCGCGATCGATTCGGCGACCAGGGTGGCGTCAAGCTCGGGCTTGCGGATTTCGACGATGTTGATGACGACGTCGGAGGCGGTGATGTCGGCAACCCGCTTGCGCAGCTTGTCGATGTCGGCGCCCTTCTTGCCGATCACGACGCCCGGACGCGCCGAGTGGATCGTGACGCGACACTTCTTGTGCGGACGCTCGATCACGATGCGCGCCACAGCCGCCTGCTTGAGCTCCTTGTGCAGGATCTCGCGGATCTTGACGTCCTCGTGCAGCAGCTTGCCGTATTCGGCCTTGCCGGCGAACCAACGGGAATCCCAGGTCCGGTTGATGCCGAGACGCAGCCCGATTGGATTGATCTTTTGACCCATCGTCTTCTCCTGCGCTCTTTAAGCGCTTGCCTCGGCCTCGACCTGACGGACCACGATGGTCAGGTGCGAGAACGGTTTATAGACACGGCCCGAACGGCCACGGCCGCGCGGTGCAAAACGCTTCATCACGATGCCATTGCCGACATGGGCCTCGGCAACGACGAGATCGTCGACTTCGAGGTCATGGTTGTTCTCGGCGTTCGCGATCGCCGACTCCAGGCACTTCTTGACGTCGACCGCGATCCGCTTGCGCGAGAACTGCAGGTCGGCGAGTGCAGCCGCAGCCTTCCGGCCGCGGATCAGCTGCGCGACCAGGTTGAGCTTCTGCGGGCTCACGCGCAGCATCCGGGCGACTGCCTTGGCCTCATTGTCCGCGAGGCTACGTTCGCGCTTTGGTTTGCTCATCGCTTAATCCTCAAGCCTTCTTGGCTTTCTTGTCGCCAGAGTGGCCGTGGAAGGTACGGGTCGGCGAGAACTCGCCGAACTTGTGACCCACCATTTCCTCGTTGACCGACACCGGCACATGCTTCTGGCCGTTGTAGACGCCGAAGACCAAACCGACGAATTGCGGCAGGATCGTCGAGCGGCGGCTCCAGATCTTGATAACGTCATGACGGCCGGACGCGCGTGCGGCATCTGCCTTCTTGAGCAGAGAGCCTTCAACGAACGGGCCTTTCCAGACTGAACGAACCATGTCCGGCGTTCCTTACTTCTTCCGCTTGTGGCGGCTTAGGAGAATGAATTTGTTGGTCGACTTATTCGAACGGGTCTTCTTGCCCTTGGTCGGCTTGCCCCACGGAGTGACCGGGTGGCGGCCGCCCGAGGTGCGGCCTTCGCCGCCGCCGTGCGGATGGTCGATCGGGTTCATGACGACGCCGCGGTTATGCGGGCGCCAGCCGAGCCAGCGGGTACGGCCGGCCTTGCCAATCGAGATGTTCATGTGATCGGGATTCGACACCGCGCCGATGGTGCCGCGGCAACGGCCGTGCACGAGACGCTGCTCGCCCGAGTTCAGGCGGACGATGACGTAATCCTGGTCGCGGCCGACGATCTGGGCGTAGGTGCCGGCGGAACGCGCGAGCTGACCACCCTTGCCGATCTTCAGCTCGATATTGTGGATGATGGTGCCGACCGGCATGTTGCCGAGCGGCATGACATTGCCCGGCTT
>CAVZGZ010000024.1:0-300379 GCA_963774775.1 uncultured Alphaproteobacteria bacterium | reverse complement strand
ATATCCGCGCCAAGGGCGTGGGCGTCTTCTACATTTCGCACCGGCTGCCGGAGGTCAAGCAGATCGCCGACAAGGTGACGGTGCTGCGCGACGGCCGCGTTGTCGCCCGCCATCCGGCGAACGAATTGCAGCCGGTCGACATGGCGCGCCTGATGGTTGGTCGCGACGTGGCCAAGCTCTATCCTGACCGCCACGCGGAGGGCGACCGGGAAACAATTCTGGAGGTCGAGGATTTTTCTGTCCCCGGCTTCGCGCAACATGCGTCGTTCCGGCTGGGGAAGGGCGAGATACTGGGCTTTGCCGGCCTTGTCGGCGCCGGGCGGACCGAATTGATGGAGGGCCTTGTCGGCCTGCGACCTGGCCGCGGTGCTATCAGCATCAACGGCAAGCCGACGCAGTTTCCGCATGTTGACGCCAGCCTGAAGGCCGGGATCGCCTATCTCAGCGAGGATCGAAAGGGCAAGGGCCTGCTGCTCGCCGAGGATCTGCGCGTCAACCTGACGCTCGCCTCGCTGGACAAGTTCCGGCGCTGGCTTCAGATCGACCGGGCAAAGGAGCGCGTCGCGCTCGACAGGGCGATCGGCGAATTTGACATCCGCGCCGGCCGCAAGGACATGCTTGTCGGTCAGCTTTCGGGCGGCAACCAGCAGAAACTGCTGCTGGCCAAGATGATGATGACCGACCCGTCCATCATCATCATCGACGAGCCAACGCGTGGCATCGACATCGGCACCAAGGAACAAATCTACAAGTTCATCGCGGCGCTCGCCGCGCAAGGACGGTCGATCATCGTCATCTCGTCCGAAATGCAGGAACTGATCGGCATTTGCGACCGCATCATGGTCATGCGGTCAGGGCGGATCGTCGGCGCGGTAACAAGTAAGGACATGAACGAGAGCGAGATCGTCGTGCTGGCGACCGGCGTCAAATCTGGGGAGGCCGCATAGCGGATCAAAAATGACTGACCTCGCAGCAGACACCCGAAAAGTACAGAAATCCTGGAAAGACATCGACCTGCGAGCCGTCGCGCCGTTCCTGGCGCTGGCGCTTCTTCTGATGCTCGGGGCGATCGCAAACCCGAATTTCCTGGGCGTCGACAACCTTCTCAACGTCGTTACCCGCAGCGCCTTCATCGCCATCATCGCGGTCGGTGCCACCTTCGTGATATCGGCCGGCGGTCTGGATCTGTCCGTCGGCTCCATGGTCGCTTTCGTCGCCAGCCTGATGATCATGTTCATGAACAGCGGCGTTATCGCCGATCCCGCGACGATGCTCGTCGTCGCGATGGCGCTTGCCATTGTCATTGGCGCCGCCTGCGGCCTTGCCAACGGTCTGATCACCACGGCAGGCAGCATCGAGCCATTCATCGCCACGCTTGGCACCATGGGTATCTATCGTGGCCTTACGACATGGCTGTCGCAGGGCGGCGCCATCACCCTGCGGTCCCCGGATATCCATTCTCTCTACCGCCCGGCCTATTTCGGCGCGGTACTGGGGGTGCCAGTGCCCATCATCATCATCGTGGTCACAGCCGCCGTCGGTGCCTTTGTGTTGCACAGAACGCGCTATGGCCGCCACGTTCTGGCGGTGGGATCGAACGAGGAAGTGGCACGCTACTCCGGCATCCCCGTCGAACGCGTGCGCACGGTAACTTACGTCATCCAGGGCCTGTGCGTAGCCGTGGCATGTCTGCTCTACGTGCCGCGCCTGGGATCCACGTCGGCAACGACCGGACTTATGTGGGAGTTGCAGGCTATCACCGCAGTGGTGGTCGGCGGCACCGCGCTACGCGGCGGCGTCGGCCGCATCTGGGGCACGATCTGCGGAGCGTTCATACTCGAGATCGTCGGCAACATCATGCTGCTGTCGAATTTCGTCAGCGAATATCTGATCGGCGCTATCCAAGGTTCAATCATTATCGTTGCGATGCTCGTCCAACGTTCCCTGATACGGAAATCGTGAACGGCCGGGTTGCCAGGTCGCCGGTGTCTGAACAACTGACCTGCTCTTGGGAGGAAGATATGCGTAAGCGAATGCTGGGCTTGGCCGTCGCCATGGCGGCTCTAATGGGCGTGGCTCACGCCGAAGACAAGAAGGTGACGATCGGCGTTTCCATTCCGGCCGCCGATCATGGATGGACCGCGGGCGTGGTGTTTCATGCCCAACGGATGGCGAAGCTGCTGATGGCACAACATCCGGGCTTGAATGTCATCGTGAAGACGTCTCCCGATCCGGCAACGCAGGCCAATGCGGTACAGGATCTGGTGACCCAGGGCATCAACGCCCTGGTCATACTGCCGTCCGATCCCGATCCGCTCGTCAATGCCATCAAGGAAGTGAAGAACAAGAACATTTTTGTCGCGCTCGTGGACCGGGCACCCAGCAACAACGACAATTCGGTTCGCGATCTTTATGTCGCCGGCAACAATCCGGCACTCGGCGCCACGGCAGGTGAATACATCAAGAAAAACACGCCGAATGCTCAAGTCGCCGTCATCCGCGGCCTGCCGATCCCGATCGATCAGCAGCGCCAGGACGGCTTCGACAAGGCGATCGCCGGCTCCAACGTGAAAGTGCTCGAAAAGCAGTTCGGCAATTGGAATCGCGACGATGCCTTCAAGGTCATGCAGGACTACCTGACCAAATACCCCAAGATCGACGTGGTGTGGTGCCAGGACGACGACATGGCCATCGGCGTGCTTCAGGCCATTGATCAGGCCAAGCGGACCGGCATCCAGTATGTCGTCGCTGGCGCCGGCTCAAAGGACATGGTCAAGAAGGTCATGGACGGTGACAAGCTGGTCCCTGTGGACGTGCTCTATCCGCCGGCAATGGTTGCAACCGCCATGGAACTGACCGCCGCCAACTTTTACAATCAAGTTCCAGTTCGCGGCAGCTACATCCTCGATGCGACGCTGATCACCAAGGAAAACGCCAAGAGCTTTTATTTTCCGGATTCGCCGTTCTGAGCAATCACTGCATCGCAGTAATGGTTGGAGGGGGCGCGCTCGCCCCCTCTTTCCCTGACACGAAGACCGCTGATGACGCCTGAAGATGCGGCGCGCTTCAAGCCCGCGTCCCCGTGAAGGGGAAGCTGCCCATCGGGCCGATGCCCATTTCGCCGGACATGCTGTCGCCGGAAACCTGGCCGGTGAAAGCCAGCGTCAGCGGCATCGGGTTGGTGATCGAGCTTTTCCAGGCGACGTCGTCGCCGCTGGTGGTGCCCTCGAAGATCTCGGTGGAGTTGCCCTCGGCGCCCAGCGTGCCCGTCAGCGTGCCGCCGGCGCTCTTGAGCGACAGCGTCGCTTGGCGATCGCCCATCGGCGTCGTCATCACGAGATTCCAGTTTCCGTCCACCGCCATTTCATTCTCCCCAAGGGTTACGTGGATGAAGTCCGGGCGGTATAACCTATCTCGCCGCTCAAGCCCAATCGTCTTGTTTTGGCTTCTTATTGCTTCCCGGCGTTCAGGCGCGGGCCGCGGCGCGCAGCCGATTGGTGACCAGGATACGGAACGCCACATACTGGATGGCGAACGCCGCGATCTTGGCGCCGACCAGCACGACCGTGACATAGAACGTCCACAGTTTCATATCGCCGGTCAGCGCCGTCGCGATGGTGCCGCCGCCGAGCGCGAACAGCAGCGCCGCCCATGCATAGCCGGCAAACGTGACGTATTCCGGAATGGTCTCGCTTACGATCGGCGGCACGTAGCGCAGCATCCAGCCGCGCTTGAGCATGATGGCGCCGATCGCAAAATGCCCGATCGCGGGCTTTGCCAGCACGAAACGCGGATCGTTGGTGAGCAGCGTCGCGCTGCCAAGCACGATCACCAGCGCCAGGCTGGCATAGGTCATGAAGCCGAGCGGCTTGTCCTTGAGGCGGGAGTAGATCACTTGCGCGATGGCGCCCGCGATCGCCACGCCGGTCGCCAGCAGCACGTTGTCGGTGACGAGGTAGACCACCAGGAAAACGATGGTGGAGAAAAAGTCGGAAGCGAGGCTGGCGAAGACATTCTTCATCGTCGTGTTCCCTGTTTTTTCTCAGAGCGTTTTCGAGCTAAGTGGGCAACGGTTTGCGCAAACAAACCGCATCGAACAAATATCTTTTAGTGCGTGCTGGGCAGCGCGTTGACCGGAGTGGTTCCGTACTTCGCCTTGCGATACTGCGGATACCATTTGGTGAAATAAACCGCGCTGTTGCGGGCGGCAAACGTCACCAGCAGACCGGACCAGAGCGGCAGGCCCGGGACATAGAGCAGCGCAATGTTGCCGATCATCATCAATAGCGCGGCGCCGGTCCAGGCCCAGGTGATGAGATAGTTCGCGCGCATGAACCCCGGCAGCAGCGCGGTCTCCGCATCGACCACTTCCCGCGCATATTGCAGCGTGAAGGGGAAGCGCAACACGATCGACAGCAGCGAGACCAGGAAAATGCCGGCATCGACGGCGAACTTCACCGCCGAAGTGCTCATATCGGGATGGACGAGCGCGACGTAGCCGCCGACCGCGGCGAACACGATCACCGAGCCGACGGTGAGGATCTTGATCGAGCGGCCGCGAACCATGTCGAACGCGATCACGGCAAGGCAGGCCGCCGCGGCCGCAAGCAGGCTCGCGAAGGCTGACGTCACGAGCATCAGGAGGGCGAAGGCGCCATAGGGGGCAAGGATCAGGAAAATCGTCATAGCAGCCTCTTTCGGGCTAATCTTTACATCGTAAAGATACGCTACGGGCGCGGCAGGGAATCGTCAAGTAAAATCTTTACAGTGTCAAAATTAGAATTGATGAAGATATAATACTGTGAAATTTCAATATCTTGAGGTCGATATTAGTTGCTCCCGCCCAGAACGAGGCGCGACAGGATCATCAGGGCACAGGCGATCAACAGGCCGATCGTGAGCGTCATGCCGCCAACCCGGCCGATCCGAAAGGCCTGCGTGTTGGGTGCCGCATACATGCCGAGCGGATGCAGCAGCCGCGAGACCACAAGCGCGCCCATCAGCAAGTGGATCCGGACCGCGGATGCGCCCGACATTTCCATGAAGCCGACCATCAGCGTGACGATCGGTACGTATTCGATGAAATTCGAATGCGCGCGGATCGCGCGGCGAAGTGTGATGCTGTCGCCGTCGCCGAAAGCGGCTCGATTGCCCTGGCGCAATCGTATCACGTGGAGTGTCAGCACGGCGTAGAGGAGGGCGAGATGCAGAAGGCGGTGATTGATGGGGCGTGCATATGGGGTTTCCCGTGCTTCTCTCGCTCGTCATTCCGGGGCGCGACGAAGTCGCGAGCTATGATGTGCAATTGCACATCAGAGAATCCATAACCACGATCGTGAGTATGGATTCCGGCTCATCGCTTCGCGATGCCCCGGAATGACGAAAGAGGGGGCCTTACTCCGCCCTCACCCAATTGCCATGAAAGCCGTCCGGCACGCGATGGCCCAAATGCACCAGCGCTACCGGACCAGCTTCGATATCGGTCGCGTTGAACACCGCCAGATCGCTGCGGTTTTCCCGCGCGCGCCAGACCACCGACAGCAGCCAGCCGTCGCCTTCGGCGGCGTCCTCGCCGCGCTCGACGAAGACAGGTTCGGAAATGGTGTCACCGGCGGGGAGCAGATAATTGCCAAGCCGCTTGCCCTTGCCGTCGACATGCACGATGCCGGACAACCAGCTAAACACCGGTAAGTCAGGATTGGCGCTGGCGTACCAGCCGTGATTGCTCTTCAAGCCCGCGCGACGATCATCGATACGCGGGAATTCGCCGGTCAGATCGTCGAGATAGGTTTGCGTGAAGCGGTCGGTATTTCCCGCGAGGTCGAAGGTCCAGCGGCAATGGCGGGCGCGCGACTTGTTCGGATCGGTCGGCGAGCCGTCGGGATGGGTGAACAGCGGCGCCTCCTCGAATTGCATGACGTCGGCGACGATGCGGTCGCCTTCTTCCCACGCATTCATGACATGGAAGACGTAGCAGTTGTCCGCGCGGAACCAGACGAGGTCCTTGGCTGAGCCATTGCGCTTCATGACGCCGACATAGGCGCCCTTTTCCGGCTCCCAGGCGTAAGGCGGCTTGCCGCGCATCGCGCGGTCCATGCTGCCGGTGATGGGCAGAATCGGAAACAGCAGGTGATTTTCGGTGACGATGAAGTCATGCACCATGCTGGCGTAGGGCGATTCGAACCGATCGAACCGCGTTACCACGCCAGACGCGTTGACCGATCCAAACGAGAGGGCAGGGGTCAGGGGGCCCGCGGCGTTATAGCCGAAGAACACCATCTCGCCGTTCCTGGGATCGATCTTGGGATGCGCCGTGAACGGGCCTGCGATGGCGCCCTTGTAGTCGCAATAGCCCAGGCGATTGAGCGTATCGGGTTCGATCTCGGTCGGCAGATGGCCTTCCTCCAGCGCCAGCAGGCGGCCGCCGTGGAAGATGATGTTGGTGTTGGCAACGCCGCCGTCGGTGACGGTGGTGGGCGGCGCATCCGCCAGCTTGCGGCCGAAGCCACCGAACAGCGCGCGGCCGGCATCGTGCTCGGCCTGCCATTTGGGGGTGCGAACCCAGCGGTTCTTGTAGCTGGCGCGGCCATTCTCGAGACGGAATGCATGCAGCATGCCGTCGCCGACGAACCAATGCGCGCCCGGCGCGTCGAATTGCGGGTTCGGGCCGTTGCGATAGAGCGTGCCGTTGAGCTCGCGCGGCAATTCGCCGGTCACTTTGAGATGGGGCGCGTCGCACTCCATCGGGATCGGCGCAACATTGGTCCTGGCCGCGTTGGTCGTCACTTGATCCGGCATCTCGCGTTCCCTCCGTTTAGATAATCTTTACATCGTAAAGATACGAGTACAGACCGGGATGCCGAGCGTCAAGCTAAATCTTTACAGTGTAAAAATGACGACATATAAGGATTCGCATGGCGAAATTATCCAGAGAAAACAGGACCAGCCGTCCAGCGACGACGCGAGCCCGCAGGCCGGCGAAGGCGGCAGCGGAAAGGCCCGTCGTCCGGCGCCGCAAATCGTCGGGCGAAACCCCCTATCATCATGGCGACCTGCACGAGGCCTTGCTGAAGGCGGCCGTGCAGGTGCTGGAGCGCGACGGCTTGCCGGGGCTGACGCTGCGCGCGGTGGCGCGCGAGGCCGGCGTGTCGCATGCCGCGCCGACCCATCATTTCGGCGATCTCACCGGTTTGCTCAGCGAACTCGCCGCGATCGGTTTCCGGGAATTCGGTGCGGCGATGGCGGCCGCGCGCGCTTCCGCTGCCACGCCGCCCGAGAGGGGGGTGGCGAGCGCCAAAGCCTATGTCGCCTATGCGCAGGCGCATCCCGGCATGTATGGGCTGATGTTCCGAAGCGAACGGCTCGATTATTCGCGGCCGTCGCTGCATGAGGCGTCCGAAGCCTCATTCGAAGGGCTGGCTCGCGGCGTCGGTGCCAGCCGACAGGAACAGATTTCCGAGGAATCGCTGTTGCTGGACCAGGCTGCCGCCATCGCGGGCGCCTGGTCACTGGTGCATGGTTTCACCATGCTGCTGCTTGATGGCCGCCTCTCCAAGATTCTGAACCTGTCGCCCGAAGGCACAACTCCGGAAATGTTGTTGACCGCGATGCTGAAGGTCACCGCCCGCCGCCCGCCGGATCGGTGACGCTTACGGCAGTTTCGCCAGCCCCACGGCGATGCCGGTCGCGCCGATCACCTTTACCTCGTCCTTGCCGCACTGGAAGTCGCGTGCGAATTCGTCGGCGGCCTTTCGCGCCAACGCATTGGCATCACGATTGGCCTGCGCGTCGACATAGGCAACGTGACAGACCGGGCCCGGCGGCAGCCGCGTCACCACCAGCATCGGCTTGTCGGTCGGGCGTCCGTTCTTATCCAGTTCGCTATTGTCGGCCATCAGCCAGCGCTGGATGATCGCGAACGGTTTGCCGTCCGCCGCGCGCCACTCGACGGTGTGCGCGGACGAATTGAACGGGGGAAACCAGACCTGTGCGGCCGGTTCCTTGGCCGCAGCAGCGCGGTTGCGGCCGATCGACACCACCTCGCGCAGATCATCTTCGGCGATCACCACCACCAGGCCTGACTTGCCGGGGCATACCCGCGTGGTGCTGCCGTCGAGTTCGTCCGGCTTGCCGATCGTGCGGCAGTCTTTCGGGGCAGTGGAAGTGTAGCTGCTGCCAAGATTTTGGGCGTTTGCCGGGGCAAAGCCGCTGCCAAGCAGCGCGGCGATAGCGAACGCAAATCTGAACTGCTTCATCGGGAAGCCCTTCGATCCGGGAACCTCACTGCGTCAGACGTGTACAATCTGGGGAAGGTTCAGCGGATTTGCGCGAAACACCTGACAGCGGCGCAGATTCGTCCTAGAAGAGCGGCTTCGTCATCCTCACCGTCTCACCTGTGTGTCCTTAACCCAGTCCTCATGCCTGCCATCCCGTCGAACAAACCCTACCGCGTCGGCCGTTCCCGCACAGGACTAGGCCTCTTCGCCACCAAGCCCATCAAGAAGGGCACCAAGATCATTCGCTATTTTGGGCCGCTGCTGGACTGCAAGAAGAAAAAAGACGACGCGATCGAGAACAAATACCTGTTCGAGCTCAACAACCGCTGGACCATCGACGGCTCGGTGCGCAAGAACGTCGCCCGCTATATCAACCACGCCTGCAAGCCGAACGCCGAATCCGACGTCAAACCGCGCAAGCGCAAGGTCTTCATCCGCGCCATCAAGAACATCGAGCCCGGCGAGGAGATCAACTACGATTACGGCACCGACTATTTCAAAGCCTATCTGAAGCCGATCGGCTGCAAATGCGATGCCTGCGAAAAAAAGCGCAAGAAGAAACGCGCGGAGGCCCGCGCCGAACGGCTGCGCCTGAAGGAAAAGGCGGAGCGGAAGGCGAAGAAGCAGGCCGAGAAGCTGGCCCAGACCGAGGAAAAAGCCGGGAAAGCCAATGGCAAGGTCAATGGCAAGCACCTGAACGGTCACGGCGCGAAGTCCGCGAGCAAGCTGCTTGCCGCGAAGTCCGCTATTTCCGTGAGATGGCGGGAGCAAACGCGGCCGCGAGCAGAGCGCTTCGACGCGGCTTGAGCATTTGAAGCGCCTCCGTAGCGACGCCGCCAACAACTAAGCCGGTCAACCGAGATTTCCGCCTAATTGGACCTCTGCGGACACGCCAGGATCGACCAAATGACCTGGAATTGCTTACGCCGGTAACTTCGTCGCCCACTTTTTCGCCCACCCCCCGAGAGGAACGAGGAGGGCATAAAGTTCATGGCCGGTCGACGTGGCGCGATAACCCTCGTGCGAATGTTCGATCAACCCTGCTTCACGCAGTTCTTTCAAACGCGAATTGAGAACCGAAGGCGAGATCGCTTCGCAACGTTCTTGCAACTCCCGGAAGGTGCAGGCTCCGCCTTTGCTGAGGTTCCATAGGACCCCCATTGCCCAGCGTCGCCCCAACAAGTCCAGGAGCGCCATGACGGGGACACCTGATCGCGAACCTCGGACGGGTCTCCCGGGCTTCGGAGTTTGGCTCATGAGCGCATCCACTTCTGCTACGAAATAGGTAGCATTTCTCCGGTGTCAGGTGTTACGGACGTCGCTACTTTATCCGTAGCGCCGTCGCGAGTACACCGAGATGCCCATCATTGCGATCTGCCGCCGCTCTCGGTGCTTCCATGTGTTGGGCGTTCGGCTCCTTGATAGCCCATCGCCCTGCGACACGGCTCGGTGCATTCGAGTTCACAAGAACGCAGTTGATCAGTTCATTCGCGCTCCTGATCGTCATTGTTACGGCGCTCAATGGTTGGCAGAGCGTCACTTGGGTGTATTGGCCATCGTTCGTGACAGCCAGTCTGATCGGCGTTGTCTTCGCCAATCTCGCGATGAGCGCCTGCCTGAGGCGGGGCGGGCCGCGACGCATGCAGCTGCTCGTGAGCATGAGTGCTCCGTTCGCTGCGTTGCTGGGGTTCTTGTTCCTTGGGGAGTCGATGTCGCCCCGGAAGCTCATTGGCGTTGGCGTGGCCTTCAGCGGCCTGCTTCTTGCTATCTTGTTTGGTCGGCGCGACCAACGCCGCATCGAAGTTGTCCAAGGCTCTCTTGCAGTCGTCATCGCACTTGGACTCTTCGCCGCGATCTGTAAAGCCGTCGGACTTGTCGCTATAAAGCCCGCACTGCTGGCGGGGACCGATCCTCTCGCGGCGACGGCGCTGCGTACCGGAGGAGGAGCCTTGGTGATTTCGGTCGTGGCTCTATGGCCCGCCGAGGCCTTTGAAGCTTCGACAAGGCGAACGCCCGGTGTCGTACTTCGTACAATCCTGCCCGGATTTGTCGGATATATCGGTGCCGTCAGCCTTCAGCTCTATGCGTTGCGCAGCTACGACGCCGGGATAGTCGCCGTTCTCAGCTCCATGGCACCGGTCGCGATGCTTCCGATGATATGGATTATGAGTGGTAACCTGCCACCCTTGTCGGCTTGGCTCGGAGCCATTCTCGCGGTACTCGGCGCTGGCATTATCTTCACCGGATGACTTTTACTTTAGCATCACGTCGTTTCGCTGCGAGGCATGATTCGTCGCTATTGTGGGCAACAACGACTCTGGCAAGCGGTCCGTCGGAGACTTCTTGGCCGACCCGAACTCATCCGCCAGGCTTCCGCACCGAATCCGGCAATGGAGCATCTCCGAAGTCGAGGGCCGAGCGTTGAATGATCGCGCCGCTGTCGTTGACGATCAAGGCGAAATCGCCGGTGTTCGGAGAAGAACGTCAGGCGATGCTGGCCAGCATCCGCATCGATGCCCCGCTCCGACAGGCTCGTGATCTTGCCCGCGCGCATCTGTTGCCTCAGGACCGGCAGTGCAATGCCGAGCCCCTCCGCGATCACGGAGGCGTCGACCTGAACCTCGCCATCGCTGAATTCAATCGGTTTCATGCGGCACCTCGCGCCGGGTTTGCCTTGGCTCGCGCCGGATAGGCGCATTCCGCGAGCGTCGTGGCTGTCGAGTTCGCGCATGAAGGCCTCGCGCGCCGCCGCCAGCTTCGCCTTCAGTCGGCAGCGCGGCGTCAGCACGCAAGCGCCGCCGTCGTCGCGAAAACATTCGACCAGCGCAGATCCTCCTTCCAGCGCGCGTACGACTTCGCCGAGCGTGATCGAGGCCGGCGGCCGTGCTAGCGAAAACCCGCCGCCGACGCCACGCTGGGTCGCGATGAAGCCGCCATCGGCGAGGTCGCGCACCACCTTCGCCAAATGATTGCGGGAAATGCCGAACTCCGCCGCGATCTCGCTGGTCGCGAACGACCGCGTCGGCTCGCCGGCCAGCCGCATCAGGGCGCGCAGCGCAAAATCCGTGAACGATGTCAGGCGCATGGGAGCCTCGCGAAAATATCACTTTGCGCTCCAGCTATACTAGGTTAAATAGGTATTTGAAATGCCTATTTAAGGAGAGACCCGTCATGACAGGGGCAGAGCGGCGCGAAGCGATCACGGCCGAGATCGTCGAAAAGACCGGGATCACCGAAGCGATGATCGAGCGCCTGGTGCGCGGCTTCTACGTCAAGGTCCGCAGCGACGCGGTGCTGGCGCCGGTCTTTGACAGCAAGATCAAGGATTGGGAGCCGCATCTGGCGCAGATGTGTGCATTCTGGTCATCGGTCGCGCTGATGAGGGCCGCTATCACGGCACGCCGATGGTGAAGCATGCGCCGCTGCCGGTCGATGCCGACCATTTCGACCGTTGGCTCGAATTGTTCGAGGCGACGGCAGTCGAGCTTTGTCCGCCGCAGGCGGCCGCGCATTTCGTCGAGCGCGCCCGGCGGATCGCAGCAAGCCTCGAGATGGGGATCGCGAACGGGCAGGGCGTCATGCTCGCAATCGGAGAGAGGTTTCGGCGTCAGGAAACGGGAGCCGTTCAATGAGATACGGAACGCATGACGTGACCGACAAGACGTCGGCCGATCCCTATTCCGGCAGCAGTCTTGTGCCGATGCTGATTGCCGGGCTTGCTCTGACGCTGGTCGGGATGATCGCAGCGTTGGCGTTGTGCTAGGCGTCATTGCGAGCGAAGCGACGCAATCCATCTCACGACGCAAAGAAAGAATGGATTGCTTCGTCGCTTCGCTCCTCGCAGATGACGATCAGGCCGCCACCGCGCCGCCGCTCCTGCGCATTCCGATATATTGCAACTCGGCGAACACGCCGGTCGCAATCGCCTGCGCCACCACCATGATCTCGCCGAGCACGTTCGGCGAAACCGCGCCTGAGAACAACAGCGCGATGCTGGCGAGCGTCCACGCCGCGTTGCCGGCGACCACGATCATGACCAGCGGCTTCGCGACCTGTGCCCGTGTGCCGAGCCAGCCGACCAGCGCGGCATAGGCGATCAGGAACAGGCCGGTCTCCTGCAACAGCGCTTCTGGCAGGTTGAACAGCGATGCAAAGGTGGTGGCGCCGAAGGTGAGGCCTAACGCCGACACGCCGCTGAAGATGGCGTCAGCCAGCAGGGCGCGGCGCAGGAACTGGGATGGGTTGATCATGACAATCTCCGTGTCGGTTGGGGGGTAGAAGGGGATCAGCGGAACCAGGATCGGAGCCGACGCTTGAGCCGCATCGGACACAGTGCCTTGCCGACCCTGTTCTCGAACGCCTGCACCTGCGCGAACACGAAGACGCCGGTGTCGTGCACCAGGGGTTCGGGCATGTTGAGGGAACGTGCCAGCGCCCAGGTGGCGAGATTGAGCATCCACGGGATCATGACGGCGAGGCCGCGAACAAGGGCAAGAGAAAGGGAAAGCATCAGCATGGGTCATCTCCTGTGATGGGGAAGATGATCCGCCGCGCGACCGAATTCGATTACCTCACACGTAATGGAATGGACGAAATTCGCGTGGTAGGTTTTCCGCCATGAACGCACATGCATCCGCGGCCAGAGCCGAGAGTATCAAGCCCGCCCATATCGGCGACCACCTGCGCGAATGGCGGCAGCGCCGCCATCTGAGCCAGCTCGATCTCGCCGGCGATGCCGAGATTTCGGCGCGTCATCTGAGCTTCGTCGAAACCGGCCGCGCGGCGCCGTCGCGCGAGATGGTCTTGAAATTGGCCGAACGCCTGGAGGTGCCCTTGCGTGAACGCAACGTATTGTTGGTCGCGGCTGGCTTCGCGCCGGCCTTTCCGCAGAGATCGCTGGATGATCCCGCACTGAAATCGGCGCGTGAGGCCATCAATCTGGTGTTGAAGGCGCACGAGCCCAATCCGGCGCTGGCCTATGACCGGCACTGGAATCTGGTGTCGGCCAACCGCATGGTGGCGCCGCTGCTTGGAAGGCGTCCCCGAGCGCCTGCTCGGGCAGCCCTTCAACATCCTGCGGCTGGCGTTTCACCCCGAGGGGCTGGCGCCGCGTACCGTCAATCTCGCCGAATGGGCCGCGCATCTCCTGGAGCGGCTGCACCGCCAGTGCGAGGTCACTGCCGATCCCGAGCTGATCAAGCTCTATCACGACCTGAAGGCGTATCCGATCCCGGCGCGCCCGGGGCCGGTCTCGGCCGACAACGTCGCGATCCCCTTCAAGCTGCGCCACCATGGCGAGGTGCTGAGCTTCATCTCGACCACCATGGTGTTCGGGACGCCAGTCGACATCACGCTGTCGGAACTGGCGCTGGAGACCTTCTTCCCGGCCGACGATTTAACCGCCGAGCGGATGCGGCAGATGGCAGCCAGCATGAAATAGCGCCTTGTCCGCCCCATGATGGCGGTTTATCTCTGGGGCTTCCGCAGCGAGGACTTCCCGGATGAGCACGCTAAAACCGCTAAAGATCGATATCGTTTCCGACGTGGTCTGCCCCTGGTGCTATATCGGCAAGCGGCGGATCGAGAACGCGCTGGCGCTGGTGCCGGATGTTCCCGTGGAAATTCAATGGCGGCCGTTCTTCCTCAATTCCTGGGTGCCGCGCGAGGGCATCAGCCGCGACGAATATCTCATCGCAAAATTCGGCTCGGTCGAGGCCTACAAGAACATCGCCGGACGGGTGGTTACGGCCGCGGGCGAGGAGGGCCTCACCTACCGGCCCGATCTCGTGAACCGCCAGCCCAACACGACAGATTGCCACCGCCTGATCCACTGGGCGGAAGCGCAAGGCAAGGCCGCCGAGATGAAGGAGCGGCTGATGGAATTGTATTTCCGCGACGGAGGTGATCTCACCGACGTCAACGTGCTGGTGCAGGCAGCGTCCGATGTCGGGCTCGATGCCGACGACGTCCGCAAGCGCCTGGCAACCGACGAGGACGTCGCCCTGATCTCGGGCCAGGCGCAGGAAGCGTCCGACAAGGGCATCTCCGGCGTGCCGACCTTCGTGTTCGCGCAGAAATACGCCGTGTCAGGCGCCCAGCCCGCCGACCAGTTGGCGCGTGCGATCCGGCAAGTGTCGGGCGAGATCAACGCGCAGGCGGCGGAGTAGGGCGCGGCTTGCACTCGACCATCATGCTGCCGGCGCCGCACTCGCCGTTGCAGTGAGTTTCAATGGCGCTTGCGGATGAAGCGAACCGCGCGACGCGCCTGCGCCAGCACAAACTGACGCGCCATCAGCGCCGCGTGAATCAGCTTAACGACCGGATCATTCTTCCGCAGCGGGATCAGCACGTCGCCGATCGCAAACCGGCCGCGCCAGATCGGATCGATCATCGGATGATCGGGGCTTGCGGTGGAATTGGCCGAGGTGATCGCGGGATCGGCGCAGAGATGCCGGGTCAGTTCGAGCGTCAACTGCACGCCCGGCGAATATTTCGCAAAGCGCTCGTCGATGCCGAGCTTGAAATAGAAGGCGCGATGCTGATGCCGGACCACGATCGCGGCGGCGACCGGGGTGTCGCCGGCGCGCAGCGTCACGATCTCGCATTGGCCGCTATCGGCCGACGCCATCGTGGCGCGGCGGGCAAAGGCCGCGTCGCCTTTATCCTGCACCAGCGCAGTGCCGCGCTGGCCCTTCCAGCCACTCGCTTCGAGTTGCAAAAATGTTTCCAGAGCGGCGGCAACGTCCTGCGCGCTGCGTGCGACCTCGAAGCGCACCTCGCCGTGCTCGGCGAGGCGGTTGCGCAGGCGACGCAGCTCTTTCAGTTTTTTCGCGCCCAGCGCGTCACGCAGCAACTCGTCCGCCTCGCGCGTGGCGTCGAGCGAGGCGCGCAGATGTGATTTCAGCGTGTGGAGGCGCAAACCCTGACGCTGCAACACCGCCGAGATCGCCTGCATCGCCGGTCCGTCAAGCGACATGTTCGGCAGGATCAGCGCGTGCGCGCCGGAGTGCCGCGCCTGCTGCAGCAACTTCGCCGCAGCATCCTCCGCGACGTCGCGGTCGAGCAGCGGCGTGCACAGCGTACCGTAGGGTTCGGCGGCGACCAACGCGGGCAGCGGGATTTTGTAGGCGCGCCGCATCGAGATGACCGGCAACAGGCCGATCAGCCCGGCAGTATCGCTGGAAGCATAAAGCGCACTGGCGCCGGTACGGCCGCGGGCAGACGCATTGACGGCCAATTCCCAATCGGGCTGGTAATAGCCGTTCGGCTCGATGGCGCGTGCGGCGAGCCGGCGCCACTGCGCCAGGGAGATCTCGGACAGCGGCGGCAGCGCGCGCGTCCCCGTGGCATCCCTGATCGATGCACGGCGGACACCTCGCTGTTCGACGATTTCGGCCACTTCCCCGCTTCCCCGTTCGCGCTTCGCGTACAAGCGCCTTCAGGCGGCTTGCTTCGATCGCGTTCACCGGCGCAACGCTAGCGTAAGAAATGGAAAATACCGTTGGGGCTGCCGTTCAATTTGAGCGGTAATGTTAACGGGCTTTTCAGCATGCGGGTGTCGGGCCTGATCAGCACCCCGCGTACCAGCCGTTCGGAAATGGTATCAGGTTCCAGGCAGGCTGATCTGTCGTTCGCGACCGGCCGCGGCCGATCCGAAGCAGGTAGGTAAGCCGAATCGTTCGCCTGCGACGAACGGTTGACCGCCGCTCTCACCACACCCCGTTGTCGATCCGATTCGACTTCGCTCATGGCACCCTTCAGGCTGGAGCGTGCTTGCAACAAATGAGGCGAGGGGAACAATCCACATATCGCCGCTCATCGCTCACTCTAAGGGATGGTGCCAAACCGGTCCCCACCCAGACGGATGATGACGGCTGCTCTTTTGGGGTGCTCCCAAATTGACGACGGAGACCGGACTTTCGCGCAAGTGTGTCGCGCGCCTCTTCGCCGCCACCTCAGGCCACTTCGACTACAGCGGCCCTGTTGAGGAATTTGCCCTCGAAATCGCTGGCCGGCATCGGCCGGCCGAAGAAATAGCCCTGGCCTTCCTCGCAGCCCATGCTGACGAGCAGGTCGGCGGTGGCGCGGTTCTCGATGCCTTCGGCGATGACCGACAGGCCGAGCTGCTTGCTGAGGCCGATGGTCGAACCGACGATCGCCGCGTCGTCGGAATCGGCGAGCAGATCGAGCACGAACGAGCGGTCGATCTTGAGCCCGTCGAGCGGAAATTTCTTCAGGTAGCTGAGGCTCGCATAGCCGGTGCCGAAATCGTCGAACACGATGCGCACGCCGAGTTCCTGAATCCGCAGGAAGGTGTCGAGCACCCGCTTCTCGTCGAGCAGCAGGATGTCCTCGGTCACCTCCAGTTCGAGCAGCGACGGCGTCAGGCCGGTGGCCTCGAGCACGTCGGCGACCGATTTGGCGAGATCGCCGGACTGAAGCTGCGACGGCGACAGATTGATGCCGACGCGCACGGCGTGGCCGGCCTGTTCCCACGCCCGCGCCTGCCGGCACGCGGTCTCCAGCACCCAGCCCGCGATCGCTTCCGAGATCGACGAGGTGTTGACGACCGGCATGAATTCGCCCGGCGACACCAGGCCGCGCACCGGATGGCGCCAGCGGATCAGCGCTTCCGCGCCGATCAGGTCGCCGTCTCCGAGACGGACCTGGGGCTGGTAGAACAGCTCGAACTCGTCGCGCTCGACCGCGAGCGCCAGCTCGGTCTCCAGCGTCAGCCGCGCTTCGAGTTCCTGCCGGATCGACGCTTCGAACATCACATGGCCGCCGCGCCTGGTCGCCTTGGCGCGGCACAAGGCGAGATGGCCGTTGCTCAGCAGTTCGTCGGCGGTGCTGCCGCCGGCGGGATAGACCGCCGCGCCGATGCTGACCCTGACGCGGTGCTGGCGGTTGCCGGCCAGCAGCGGCGCGTCGAATGCGTCGCGCGATGCGCTCGGCCAGTTGCGCCAATCGGCTCCGTCGCACTCGGCGCAGGGAACGGCGATCGCGAATTCGTCGCCGCTCAAGCGCGCGACGATGCCGGCGGCTGCCGATCTGCTGGTCGAGCCGCTCCGACGACCGCGCGCAGCACGAGGTCGCCGCTGGCATGGCCGAAGCAGGTCGTTGATCTGCTGGAAGCCGTCGAGGCCGAGCACCAGCAGCGCCACCTCGCCGTCGCTCGGTCTCGGCGCGCGCGATCATCGCCGCCAGTCTGGCGTCGCAGCGTGTTGCGGTTGGCGAGGCCGGTCAGCGAATCGTGTTCCGCCAGATAGCGGATGCGTCTCGGCCTCGCGCTTGCGCACCGAGATGTCGCGCAGCACCGCGCCATACTGGAAGCCGTCGGTGCCCTGCCAGCCGGAGAAGCTCGCCTCGACCGGAAACATCTCGCCGTTCGTGCGGCGTCCCGTCGAACTCGATCACGGTGCCCGGCGGCCAGCGCGCTGCGCGGCGTCGCGGATCGAGAACGGGCGCTGCCTGCGTCGGCATCGCCGGCGCAGATCGTGTCGAACGGGCGGCCGATCATCTCCGTCGGGCTGATAGCCGAAGATCGCCGCCGCGCCGGGATTCCAGACCGTGATCAGGTAGTTCGAATCGGTGCAGACCAGGCCGTCGCCGAGCGACATCGCGATGCGCTGAAAACGGCTCTCGGCGATCCGGCCGAGCAGGTCGCGGAAGTCGATCTCGTCGAGCGCAATGGCGGCGAGGTAGACCGACGATCGCGATGTGAAACAGCGACGTATCGAGCACGAGCGGGAACATGCGCCTGCAGCAGATAGGCGAGCAGCCTCGATCGCGACCGCCGTGCCGAGCAGCACAGCGACCGCGCGCGCCGGCCGGACAGCCGGCGCCAGGAGAGCATCATGGCCAGCGCCAGTGAGGCCAAGGCCGATCAGCGTCGACGGTGGCGGACGTCCAGTGCAGGGTGCGGTCCTGCAGGATCGATTCCGCCGCGAGCGCCTGCAGCACCGGGCCGGAAACGATGCCGCCGTTCGGAACGCTGAAGCGGTCGCCGAGTTCGAGCGCGGTGCCGCCGACGATGACCTTCTTGTCCTTCAGCCTGTTCAAGTGTCGCCTGCGTCGCCGTCGCAGCACGTCGATGAAGGACACCCTCGGGATCGACGTGGTGCGAATGCCGAAATCGATCAGGAACGGCGCGACGCTTGGCGTCGAACTGCCCGGCCAGCACCGCGGCCATCGAGGGCAGGAACTCGCCGTCGAGCTTCTCGCCGAACGGATAGCGCCGAACCAGGCCGTCCGGCTCGATCGCGACATTGACGATCGCGGTCCAGGACTGGTCGCGGAATGGCTTCAGCGGACGATTGATATGAGGTGCGTGCCGTCGGTGCCGGGCTGCTTGAACGAGGCAGCACCACCGAGCCGCCGGCGTCTGCGCAGCGCTTCGAGGAATGCCTGGTCGGACGCCGGCATCCGACGGCGTAGCTGAAATCGACGTCGAAGGCGATGTCGCTGCGCCGGCGCTTTCAAGCTGCCGCAGCAACTCGGCGTGCAGCCGGCGCGGCCACGGCCAGACGCCGATCTTCTCGATCGAGGGCGCGTCGATCGCGACGACGACGATGTCGCCGCTGGCCGGCTGCGACAGCCAGGCGAAGCGGAGATCGGCCAGCGCATTGCGCAGCGCGCCGTGCCAGCCGGACGCCAGCACGACCGCCAGCACGATCGCGACCAGGATATGCGGCCGATATGTTTCACCTCGTCGTCCCCATCCCCCGCGCGCGCGATCAGTCCGCTGCGCGTTCTCCGCTAGTGCTTGCTGTGGCCGTAGGCGTTGCCATTGCCGTTGCCATTGCCGTTGCCGTTGCCGTTTCCGTTTCCGTTGCCGTTGCCGTTGCCGTTGCCGTTGCCGTTGCCATTCCCGTTGCCGTTACCGTTATTGCCGTTTGCCGCTGTTGCCGTTCCCATTGGCATTGCCATTGCCGCTGCCGTACGGTGCTGCCGGAATTGGTGACGGCGGCGACCGCGGCCGAGACTGCCGCTTGCGCGACGCTGCCGCTCGCCGATGCTGCTTGCGCGTCGTCGCGGCACCGTTGCTGCGCATTGCCGTTGCCGCTGCCGGATGCTCGGAGGTCGCTGTCGATGCCCGAGCCGGAGGAGCTCCAGACCGTGTCCCTGGCAGCGCTTCGTCCGGTGCCCGATGTCGCGTCGGCGCTGTGGGCGAGGCCGTGCGTGACCTTGTGGAAGTTCAGCCTGACCTCGCCGAGCGCGGACGAGATCCGCGTCACGGCATGCTTCGCCGGCCCGCCATCGGCGTGGCTGCGCGAGCGTCGGCCGTGGATTTGCCGGAGCGCTGCCGCGATCGATCGCTGCGAGCGCGTGGATCGACTTGTCCGTTGGCGGCGTTGCGGGGCGAGGTCAGGCCGGCCTTCGGAACCGGGATCCGCTCGATCGACGACGCGCGCGGCTTGCCCTGCTCGATCGGATTGAAGGTGCCCGATCCGCTCAGCGACAGGCCGGCCTTGCCGTGCGCGAACGCGGTCGCGGCCTGGCCCGGCAGCACCTGCGCGATCTGGCCGGACTTGAAGTCGGCGACCTCGACCTGGCCGCGCATGCACGTCGACGCTGGTGCTGGCGGCGTTCACCGTGACGCGAAACTGCGTGCCCTTGACGACGGCGGCGAGGTAGGGCGTCTCGACCTCGAAATGCTTGACGTTGCGCTTCTCGACCTCGAGCAGGATCGAGCCGGCCTGCTGCATGATGGTGGTCGAAAGCCCGTCCTTCTTTTCCGACGGGAAGGCCGATCACCGAATTCGGCGAGATCAGGATCGTCTCCTCGCCGCGCACCAGCAGCACGCGGCCGTTGCGGCCGGTGCGGATGGTGTCGCCCGGCTTGAGACTGTCGTCCTGGCTTCAGCGAAGCCTGCTGCACGTCGCCGGTGGTGATCCAGACCTCGCCGGAGGATTTGCTGACCGACCAGACGCCGTCTTCGGCTGCGAATGCGCTGCGAGGCCGCAAACAGCACCGACGCCGCCGCAAGCGCGCGCGAGAACCTGTCGAATGCAGTCATGACACTGTCCCTCGAGCCTGCGACTGATCCGCAGGCTGTAGCGGCAAAAGTTTCAACATTGAATGAGTGGGAACCGCGGACTTTGGCGCGACCGCGTTAACCATTCATTGACCATAAAAATCTATGAAAAATCATGCGCCTAGTGATTTTCTTTCGTAGGTTCACCGGCGCGACCCCGTGGAACTACGGGGATGCGGAGGCGTCGGCGCGGGTCACGCTAGGCTCGTACTTCGCGCTTGCGCCTGTGCTCGCTCTGTTGCTCGGTCCCGGCCGCGCGCGCAGCAGGCCAGCCAGCCGGCGTTTGACCCGCGGCAGACCGAGAAACGTTTCGACGATGGCAGTCGCTGCACAGAGGCGTCCGCCGCGCGGCCGTCGCCTGCGCGATGCCGCGGCTGGCGCGGTCCGACGACGTCAAGGCGGATCCGACGCCGCTGTTCGACCTGCGTGGGGTTTCGTACCTCAGGCGCGTCTGCGATCCCGCGCGAACGGCTGGCAATCGCCTGGCAACCCTATCTCGGGAAGAAAGTCTCGCAGGCCGACCTCGCCGCCATCGCGGCCGCCGTCAGCGACGTCTACCGTGCGGCCGGCTTTCACCTCAGCCGCGCGATCATTCCGCCGCAGGACATCAAGGACGGCACGTGTTCGCCTGCAGGTGATCGAAGGCAGCATCACCGAGGTCGCGCTGAAAGGCGAGGGCGCCGAGCAGTTCGGCGTCCGGCCGATGCTCGCTCCGGTGCTTGCCGAGCAACCGTCGCGCCTCGCGACGCTGGAGCGGCAATTGCTGCTGATCAATGGCTCGGCCGGGCGTCCGCATCGCCGATACCGCGCTCGAGGAGATCGGCACGGCGAGCGGCCATTTCCGCCTGATCGTGTCGCTGAAGACCTGGCACGTCTACACCTCGTTCGGCGTCGACAATCTCGGATCATCAGCGGTCGGGCCGTGGCAGACCTACGCGACCGCCGCGTTCAATTCCTACCTGATCGCCCGGCGATACGCTGGCGCTCAATCTGTCGACCACGCCAGGCGATCCGCGCCAGCTGGCGTTCGGCCGGCTGTCCTATGACGTCCCGGTCGGCACCGACGGCCTGCGGGTCGGCGCCTCCGGCGTCTACAGCGAGGTCTGGCCCGGCGACTATCAGGCCGCCTACCAGCGACAACACCAAGACCGAAGCGTTCGAGCTCCGCGCCAGCTTCGCTGCCGCTGCAGTCGCAGCGTTCGGCGCTGACGCTGACCACGGCGGTGGATTTCAGCAACGTGTCCGAGAGCGACGTGTTCGGCCCGATCTACAACGATCACATCCGCACCCTCAGCCTGACCTCGGACTACCGGCTGCAGGACAATTTCGGCGGCACCAACTACTTCACCATGACCTGGCGCCAGGGACTCGACATCATGGGCGCCTCGCACAAGGACGACGACTTCCTCGTCGCGCGACGGCGCCTCGGCAAAATTCTCGGCGCTGAATTTCTGGTTCACGCGCTACCAGACCCTCACCGACGCATGGTCGGTGAAGATTGCGCGGCGCGGCCAGACCGCCTCGGGCCCGCTGTTCACTGTCGCAGCAATTCTATCTCGGCGGCGCTGCCTTCGGCCGCGGCTATGGCGCGGCCGAGATCAGCGGCGACAACGGCATGGCCGGCTCGTTCGAACTGCGCTTCGACCAGAAGACTGAGTTTCGAATATCTGACCGGCTATCAGCTCTACGGCTTCGTCGACGGCGGCGTCGCCTGGAATGACGGCTATCGCTACACCGACGGCTTGTCGCTGACCTCGGCCGGTGCCGGCGTCCGCTTCTTCTTCGGTCCCGATCTGCAAGCCGACATCGGCGTCGCAGCGCCGCTCGGCTACCGTGCGCCCGACAACACCGCGCGCGACGTGCGGGTGCTGTTCTCGCTGTCGAACGCCTTCAAGCTCTGCCCGGATCGCGCCGCGACAAGGTGTTTGTAGGCGGCCAGGCGATCGATAGGATCGCCGACGAGTTCCAGCCCAAATCGAAAACAGATAGGCCGGAATCGGGTGATGTCACTTGTTCGATAGCCTGATCGGTCTAATCTCAGGTCTGTTGCAGACCAACGTCGGATAGGTTTCCGCAGGGAGGACCGTCATGACTAATGCTTCAGACACTCTGAGAAATCTTCAAGCCGGTTCCGACATGACGCCGCTGCGCGCCAAGTCGGGCTGGATCATCGCGCTCGGTGTCGTCTATCTGATCGCCGGGTTTATTGCGCTTGGCAGCGTTATGATGGCCACCGTCGCGAGCGTGCTCATCGTCGGCGTAATGATGATCGTCGCCGGCGTCGCCGAAGTGTTCAGCGCCTTCCAGATCAAGAGCTGGGGAAAATTCCTGCTCTGGGTCGTGCTCGGTGTGCTTTACATCGTCGCCGGCTTCGTCACGTTCGAAAATCCGCTGCTCGCCGCCGTGCTGCTTACTCTCATTCTCGGCGCATCGCTGGTGGCCTCGGGCATCATGCGGATCATCCTGGCCTTCAGCATGAAACGGGAATCGCCCTGGATCTGGGTGCTGCTGTCCAGCGTGATCACGTTGCTGCTCGGCCTGCTCATCCTGGTGCGCTGGCCGGTTTCGAGCCTCTATATCCTCGGCTTGTTCCTCGGCTTCGATCTCATCATGGCCGGCGCTGGCTGGATCGGCCTCGGCTTCGGTTTGCGCAGGGGCCGTTGAGGTGACGTCGGCGGAATGCACGGCCACGCGGTTGATCGACGATTAAGGAGGGACCCATGCGCTGGATCTACCTCACCGTGATCATCCTGTTCGGCGCCGCGGCGATCATCTTTGCGCTGCAGAACCTCGAGATCGTCACCATGACGTTTCTCGGCATCAATGCGCGCGTGCCGCTCGCGCTATTGGTCGCCGTCGCCTATTTGCTGGGCGCGGCGACGGGTGGCAGCCTGTTCGCGCTGCTGCGCCGATCGTACGAAGGGTCGAGACGGAGTGGGATGGACTCGTCCTGAATACGATGCAGGCAGTCAGTATTGATGCCGCGCGGTCGGTGCCAGGTCGATCATGCCGAGATCGACAAGCGTGCGGTGAAAGCGGCGTTTCCGCTCCGAGGGTGAAGCAAAGTAGGCGTCGCCGCAATGCCCGAGAAGGCTCGCGCGCGTGGCAAATATCTCGTCGAGCGGCAGACCGGCCTGCTGCAAGGCGACGGTGCCGAGAAACGCAATATCCAGGTCCGGGCCACGCCCGGGAATCATTCGATTGGCGTCGTCATTCAGGGTTTCGATCGCATAGAAAGTACGAAACTGGCGGCGCGCATCGATCGGCAGTTTGAGTTTTGCCTCGATCCGCCTGATAGCGACGGGCTGGTGGTCGCCATAGTGCACGATCAGCATGGGACGCCCGGGAAAACGGCTGGACAGCTCGGACTTGAGCCTGTTCCAGGTCGCCGCGGTCTCCGCGAGCCGGGCGTAGTACTCGGCATAGCAGGCATCGGGCAGGCTTGCCGCGGCGAAGGCCCGCTCGGCCTCAAAGCGCCCCGGTGCGACCAGTCTTCGGTTGTGAGGGCCGTGATTGAAGTTTGTCAGCGCATACAGAAATCGCGGTGCAGCTATCGCCGGCAATTCTTTTCATGTGAGCGGCGAGCGCTGCTTCGAGAAACATCGCATCGGAATGTGTCGATTCGAATCGGTCGACGTCGAATGGGGGATGAAAATCGTCGGTGAAGATCCGTTCGCTGATGCCGATTGAACGGTAGAACGCATCGTAGTTGAGAAAGCTGCGGCGGCAGCTCGACGTCAGCATCGTTCGATAGCCTAGCGCCGTCAGTGAATTCGGAAGGCTGTTGTGGAATCGGCCGGCGCCTCTCTTGAAAAGAAAATAGGCGTTGGAGCCGAAGCTCGCGCTGGAAAGGCCGGTGAGCAGGCTGAACTCGGATTGCCAGGACCCTCCGCCGAAGATATCGACGTTGAGGGTGCCGTGGAGGCCGTTTTTCGGCGACAGAAATCCTTCGACGATCGGCTCGACCGGGAGCCCGAACACGCGCGGATCGAAAACCGATTCGTGCTGGATCACGATGATGTCGGGATAGTCGAGGCTGCGCGCCGGTACCGCCGGCATCAGCGGCAACGGATCCTCGGCGATATCGCTGAGCGCAAGCCCGCCGAACTGTCGCCAGGAAAGCGGATCGAGAAGGGAGGCGATGAAGCTCGAAAAAAAGCACCGCCGCTGCGCAGCGATGCGCTGGAACGAAGCCGCGCCTCCGGCTGACCTGTAGGCCACAAACAAACCAACCGCGGCAATGCCGAACAGAGCAATCTGGAGCTCCAGAGAGACTGGCGGCCCGGCCAAATAGAGCAGAGCCGCGACCGCGGCCAAAATCAGCGCGATGCCTCCAGCGCAAAAAGCCGTCACCGCGAGTGGATACTGCACGACGAAGAATGGCACCGTTCCGGCAAACGCCAGCGGCAAATCCGTGACCGTCAGTTTCAACCCGCTATGTCTGTACTTGATATCAGACGCGCCGAAGATTGCCGCCACCAGGATGGACGACAGCAGTATCGCTCTTTCGCAATCGGTGACGGCGAACAGCAGCACCGCAGCCATCAGACACAGCGCTGCAATAGCCAGCCGAAGGTGCTCGACGCTGCGCTCTGCCAGGCAGATGACGCCTGCCGCAAGGATCAAGGTCAACGTCATATCGACAGGATAGCCATTTGGCAGATGAAATTCTACGCCTGCACTATCAGGGGGGCGCGATCACCGCAATTCCGCAACCCGGTACTCCGCTGCAAGGCTTGCCGCTTCAATCCGGTGATTGGCTTAACCGGGAGATCTGCAGCAGCTGGCCCTTCTCTGCCGGTACAAGCCTGTTGGCGACCAGTCCCGCGTCACTTTCGGGCTCCAGCAACGCCACCACCAGGCCGGCCAAAGGCTGATCGAGAGGAATATAGATATCGCCCTGGCGCGATCCGCGCGATCATCGCGGTTCGCCGGAGAATGCCTGCCGCAGTTCCGACAGCCGGTCGAGTGCTGCTTGCGGCAGTGGGCCGTTTTCGACGGCGGCGAGGGCGTCCTCGAACTGCTGCGGCGTCGCCATGCCGACCAGGATCGTGCCCATCGCCGGGTGAGACAGCGCGAACCGCGTGGCGGCTTCGGTCAGGCTGGTGGCGAAGCCTTCCCTCACCAGCGGAATCAGACGGCGTGCGCGCTCGACATCGGCATCGTAGCTGACAGCCGACCCAATCGGCTCGGGCGCCGGACCCGCAATCGGGTGACGCTCGGCCGTACCAGACAATGCGCCGCCGGCCAGCACGCGGATGCCCACCACGCCAACGCCGGCTGCCTTGGTGTGATCGAACAATCTTCCATAATCCTGCGCCGGATAGTTTTGCGGTAATTCCTCGGCGGCAGATGGATTGAGCATGTTGTAGACGATTTGTGCGCTGTCGAAGGCGCCGGCATCGATCACTTGGCGCAGCGCCGCCGTGTCGCCTACCGCCGTCATGCCGAGAAAACGAATCTTGCCCTGCTGACGCAGCCGCTCGAACGCCGGGACGACCTCGTCGAGCACCTGCCGGACGCTCAGCGCCGGTCCGCCGCCGTTCCCGGTAATCGAATTGTGCAGGTGAAAGATGTCGACCCGCTCGAGTCCCAGTCGCGCCAGGCTGCCTTCGAGCGATATCGTTACGGCGTCGGCAATGCGGCCGGTGACGCCGGGCGGCAACCGGACCTTGGTGCCGACGGCGACGTTGGCTGGCTTGAGCTTTTGCAACACACGGCCAAGGTTCTTTTCCGAGTAGCCATTGCCGTACTGAACTGCGGTGTCGAAGTAGTTCACGCCAGCGGCGATGGCGCGTGCGATGACACGCTCCTGCTCGGCGGGATCGCCACGTACCATGAAACCGCCGACCGCGCCGCAGCCGAAGCCCAGCACCGAGAGCTGCATTCCCGTGCGCCCAAACGTTCGCAATTGCATCGCACGTTCCTCCGACTACATGCACGATATCATGACACGCGGGATTTGCGTTTTGGTGCTGTCCGTTCTCGCTTCGCCGCAACCCGGTGCGCGGCCGCCAGTGCGGCGCGCGCCCAGGTCATGAGCTCGTCGGGTTCATCAAACAGCCGCTCCGGCACGCGCCAGAAGGAGAGGTCGATGGAGGCGCCCTTCTTCGCATAGTTGAGCGGCGGAAAGGATTCCGCTTCCTTGAACGTCGCCCGGTTGTCGTCATCAACCCGGAAATAGAGCGTGTTCTCCGTCACCATCGCAAACATCACCCCGTCGCAGAACACGCCGGTCTTGCCGAACATGCGCCGCATCGTGACGCGGCCGAGCGGCGCAAGCTGCTCGCGCAGGAATTCGGCGTAGGTGTCGCTGGCAACCATCCTCAATCCTTGGCGCGGAGGGAGCGCAAGCTGGAATGAACGCTTTACCGTGCACGAGCTCGCATCAATCCGCATTTACTTGCGTGCCGATGAGTCCGCGCCCCGGGGCGTGGACTCGCAAACGTTGTAAGCCTTGTCTGCTGCCGTGGGTAGATGCTTAAATCCGGTGTCTCATCCGATCCAGTCAGACGCGCAGCCAACGGCGTCCCGCAACTAAGATTTGGTTGAAACAGGGGTATCTCATGCTCACGGACACTACTCTGTTCACGCGCGCCATCCGCGATCTCAGCGACGCAGTTGAGCGCATCGACGGCCGCGATGTCGACCGCGTCGTCAATTGCATTTCCAACGCACGCCACGTTTCCGTCTTCGGTTGCGGGCGCGAAGGACTGCAAATCCGAGGGTTCGCAATGCGTCTCTTCCACCTCGGACGATCGGTTTCAGTGGTCGGCGACATGACGACACCGGCAATCTCCAAGGGAGATCTTCTTTTGGTGACGGCTGGACCGGGCATGCTTTCGACCGCTCTTGCATTGGTGGGCGTCGCCAAGATGGCCGGCGCTCATGTGCTGACGATTACCGCTGAACCCGAAGGCCCGGTTCCAAAGATGTCGGACGAAATTCTTGTGCTTCCGGCGCAAACCATGGCGAACGACCAGGGGGAGAACGTCTCCATTTTGCCGATGGGCTCGGTTTACGAGGGCGCTCTATTCGTCCTGTTCGAGGTCATCATCCTTAAATTAAAGATGAGCCTCAAGGTTACCGATGAAGTCATGCGGTCAAACCATACGAATCTCGAATAGCGATGCTGATCTGCCGCGCCGGCGAGGTGATCGAATAGGGCGTCACGCGCCCGCCTTATCATATCGCCGCAATGCGGCGTGTCCGATTTCCATTCATATGCCCCTGGCGTTCGATGAACTAGCGCGCCACGCTCAACGCCTTGCCGTGCAAAGACTGAGTGGGAGTTAAGACCTACTATTGGTGCGGTAATCAGTCCATCTTCTTGTCGGAAGGCGTCAATCTAACCGCATCTGTCACAGTTGCCCTCGGGATGGCCGTATAAAAGAAGCTTTCGTAATATCGTTGTAACGCGAAGCGCGTCAGCACGCCGATAGCGGACGCAAGCGGCACGGCAATTAAAAGGCCGACGAACCCGAACAGGTAGCCGAATGCGAACAGCGCAAACATGATCCAGACCGGGTTCAAGTTGACGCGCCGGCCGACGAAATAGGGCGACAGCAAATAGTCTGACAGCGTCTGGCCGACGAAGAAGATCGCCGGGACGATCCAGATGGCGGCCCAATGCGGCCAGAACTGTGCAATCGCAACGCACGTCGATGTGACGAGCCCGCTCAGCGAGCCGAGATACGGCACGAAGCTTATCAGTCCTGCCGCAATGCCGATCAGGAGCCCATGCTTGAGCCCGAGCAAGGACAGCGCTGCCGCGTAGAATACCGCGAGGATCAGGCACAGCGTGCCCTGACCGATCACGAAGCCGCCGATCGTGTCGTCGATCTCGCGAGCAAGAGCCCGGACGGTATCGCGCTGCGCCGGCGGTATCCAGTTGTCGATTACCGCCACCATCTTCTTCCAATCATAGATGAGATAGCAGGCAACGATCGGGGTCACCACCAGGAGGGAAAAGGCCGAGATCAGCGCCCGGCCTCCGGTCCAAACCGAACGCAGAAAATCGTTGAGCCAGGCAGTCGCCAATGTGGTTAGTTCCCCGACCGACTGCTCGGCGGAGTCTAGGCCTTCTCCGACAAGCTTGCTCAGCCACGGCCGACTTGGATCGGTCGCGAGCCCCTGCACCCTTTTGATGTAGAGCGGAAAATTATCGATGAAATAGGCAAGCTCTCGCACAACGACCGGGGCGGTCAGTATGATAAGCGCGGCCACGCCGACAACGAACAACCCGACGATGGTTAGCGTCGCAATGAGGCGGTTCATTCCGAGCCGTTCCAGCCGGGTGGCCAGAGGATCAAGTAGATACGCCAGTAGCATACCGGCGACGAAAGGCAGCAGGACTTCACGCAATAGAACGACGGCGACGGCGACCGCCGCCAATACCGCAATCCAGAATGCGACGGGCCGAGTGAGGTTCATGGTTCATGCTTACATTAAGCCGGCCGGGGCGATATGCTGCGCACGTGTACCGCCAGCGGTCGGATATTTTCGACCGGTCTGGCAGGAGATCATAATTTGGCACAGAAGTATTACTTTGTCAGCGACCTGCACATGGGTGGCGACGGTCAATTGCAGCATTGCGACTACGCCGCCGAGTTCATCGAATTCCTGAAGGAGTTGGAAAAGGAAGGCCCCGACACCGAGCTTCTGATCGTGGGGGACACGTTTGGCTTCTGGGAGCTCACGCTCGTGCGCGGGGTCGAAAGGCTTGCGCACATCATACAGGCGCACCATGCGATTTTCGATCAACTCAGGGCCACCGGCGCGCGCATCAAGGTGACCATGATGGTCGGGAATCACGACTATGATCTCGCTTGCGATCCGGCCTTTATGGAGAAACTGCAGGCATACAACATCCATCTGGACCCGAGCCTGGTCCTGATCCGCCCGGTGGGCGACAAGAGGATATGGATCGAACACGGACAGCAGCGCGATCAGTTCAACAGCTTCCCCGAATATGGCAACGCTTACGCGCTCCCGGTGGGCTACTTCATCACGGAAACCTTCGTCAGCGGAGCCAGCCGGTATTCGGACTTCGGCCGGGGAGACTGGCTCAAGGACATCCGCTCCGTGGGCACGATGCAGATTCCCGACTGGATGCTGTCGAACTACTTCTACCGCGAGATGAGTATGGCGCTACGCTGGGTGCTGCTGCCCTTCCTGCTGCTGGCCGGCGTCACGGTGATAGCGATTTTCGGGGAAATCCTTCGGGTCGCGGGTATCTTTGATTACAATATCATATTTCACAACCCGCTGATGAGCAGGCTTGGGATCATCGACAACGTCCTTCAGGTCGTGATCACGATCAATTCCCTATTTTTGATTTTGTTCGGTATCCCTGCGTTGGTCGTCGAACGTGACCTTATGCGAACGTTGCATCGCTTTCGTCTACAGACGAGCCACGGAGTGACCCCGAACCTCGATTCGGAAGCGCCCTACCTAAAAGGGGCTCAGGAGGTTTTCCAGGCGGATGACAAGGTAGCGGCGTTCATTTTCGGACACACGCATTCGGCGTTCCTGCGGCAACTGGGTCCCGCCGGTCAAGTCGTCATCAATACCGGTACGTGGCTGAAGCTATTGTCCCGTGTTCCGGTGCGCTTTGGCTTGTTGCCCGCGGTCTACTATCCTTCGTATCGCCTGAATTACTTCCGGATCGAGAAGAAAAACGACCAACTTGTGATCGACTATGTCGAAATTCCCAAGACGCCTGAGCGCGAACTGACTTGGCTGCAGCGTCTCGTGATCCTGGGGAATGTGCCTAAGTCGCCAGAAGCAATCCCCGCAAGGACGATTATCGATCTGTAATGCGCTGCTCAGCGATCGTGATGTCGGGTTTTCTTTTGTTGTTGTTGGTGGTGGTGGGTGTTGTTGCAGGTGCTCACGGCGGCTCGTGGCATCCTGAGATATGCCGACGTACAGCCAGAATGTCTGTTTATTAGGTGCCGGAAGTTGTCCGTGCGCGGCCAAACGGCGCTTTTGACCCCGAACGGACATTCGACGCTTGGACGTCTCCCTTAAAGGTTCTAAGCTGCAGTGATACACAGCAGGGGCACGCAACGATGGGGCGGCGGTACCTGATTGCAATAATTGCTGGCATTGCGGCTTTGCCGCTCGCCGCGCTCGCGCAGCAGGCTGCTCCCTCGATCGTGCCGCAGGTTCACGAGGAGATGTGGGCGGTTCCCTCCTCACCTGTCCCGATGCTCGCCTATTTGATCCGACCCAGTGGGGGTGGTCCATTTCCACTCGTCGTGATGAACCATGGAGTTGCGCTTGACGCGACGGGGCGAAGCTACTTTCCCATGATCGAATTCCGTGACGCCGCACTTTGGTTTGCGCGACAGGGCTACGTGGTGGTCGCACCTGTACGCCCTGGATATGGTGCTACGGCGATCGATATCCCAGAGCGAGGTTTGTTCGGGGTTTTTTTCTCGGGCGTGGGAAAATGTTCGGATGCTGAGTTTCGTGAAGCGGGGCTTGCCGTCGCGTCGATCGACAATTGGGTCATCGACTACATGTCAACTCAGTCTTTTATCAAGCGCGATGAGGTCATCATTGTCGGCCAATCGGGGGGTGGTTGGGGGGCGATTGCGCTAGGCAGCCAAAATCCGAAATCTGTGCGGGCGATCATCGGGTTTGCAGCGGGCCGCGGTGGTCATCTCAATGGCAAACCCAACAACAACTGTGCCCCTGATCAGCTGGTCGATGCCGTTGCCGAATTCGGCCGCACGGCGCGCGTTCCAATGTTATGGATCTACACGCAAAACGACAGTTATTTTGGACCTGATCTCTCAAAGCGGATGGTGGAAGCGTTTCGGTCCGCAGGCGGAAATGTCGAGTATCATCTGCTATCTGATTTTGGAGCGGACGGCCATTTTCTGATTGACTCGGCCGATGCCATTCAACTCTGGGCGCCTCTTGTCAGCGAATTCCTGGCCAAACATCCATGAAAGGAATTGGTATGGACATTCGGCTTCTGTACTCATCGGCAAGATCAGCCCGGTATCGATTCCTGGCAACTGGATTACTTGCGGTGTTCATGGCGACCACAGTGATGAGGGTCGACGCGCAACAACTGGTGCCATTTGGCGACGTACCGGCGACCGAGAATTTTTCTGAGGCTGAGATCGCTACTCGGGGACAACAGCCAGATCGCCCGCTAACGTACGCGCCGTGGCGCAAGGTGTGTTTCAAGGCCACCCAAGAGGCCGGGTCGAAAATGGTTTGTCGTACGACCATCAACGGTAGATGGGACACGGGTCAGATCGCGATCAGGGTCGATTTGATCGAACGAGAGGGCGATCCTGTCGCTCGTCTACAAATTTTCGGGCCTGCCGGATCATTCTTGCAGCCTGGCATCAAATTGGCTGTTGACCAAGGCTCGCCCGTTCAAATTCCTTATGTGATTTGCCTCGCCAATGGCTGCGTAGCCGGAAGTGTGGCGACGGCGAGCTTAATTCATGATCTGGAGTCAGGTCAGATGCTGGCCTTGGCGACCGTTAATTCCAATGTCGTGGGTGTAACCACCTCGCTGCCGCTCAAGGAGTTTGCCAAAGTTTACCGAGGGGCACCGGCGCAAGTGTTTGAGCAGCGGCTTGAAGGAGATTGGGAGCAATCGGGTCGATGAGAACTGCCAACTTCAAGTTGTGTCTGGTAACCTGCGACATCGATCCGGATTCGTCGGATCTTTTTTTTGACCTAGAGGGAACTGAGCCATGAAATGCAGCAAGCGGTCGTTCGCCATCGTCTCTGTACTCTTCGCGGTACCTCTATCGCTTAGTATTGGGACACTCAATGCCCGCGATGCCGAGCTGTTACCTTGGCAGCTGCTCAGACGGCCAAGCACCAATGCATGAACACCTGTCGTGCACGCTATCGCGACTGTCGTCGTCTGAACCAGTTACCATCGTTCGAGTGTCGGAATGTTTATCAGGACTGCACCCGATACGCTTGCACTGGTTCAGGACCAGGATGACTGACGTGCCTTTTTGACGCCGTCAGCGGCGGCGCAATCGCTCGACCTCTCCATCCTTCCAGACTCTCCAGGGAGCGGGTCGATGGCAGTGTCGTCAAGAGATTGGCGTGCTCGTACCCAATCCGCGAACGCTGGGGAATGGAAGTTCGATGTCGTTACTGCGATTCCAAACTAATCGGGTCGACGTGTTCAAACTGAAACTGTTTCGATCTGCTGGTCAAGATAATCACCGATCTCAGATTGTGCGGATCTCACATTCGAATCCTTGGCGGTGCCAATGTAGTCGTGTTGCATCTTCGGGTCGGAGTCGCAGATAATCTTTATCCCCTTATTGGCACTGCCGCCCGCCGCAGCGCCCTACCGCGCGAACGGTTTAGTCCTCTGACCCATCGCGTCAATTGGAGCTGTCTTCGGTCGCAACCGCCTTGGGGTGAAGTTCCCATTGAATGCAAAAACTCAGAGGGCTCGATCTGATCGTGATCGACATCACGGTTTGGGCAGTCCCAGCGAGCTATTGAGGTCTCACTGGCGCGCCCAATTCCGGGCCATCGACCGGCATAAGACAACATTGCTGTCACACCAAAATTTCATTTTTCTGAATACCCTTTCCCGGGAATGTTTCAAGCAAGCCGGAGTTAACAGGTTCGGCTGGATCGGAAGGTCGAAGGCGTAGCATGCAGGAGGTTCGTATGGCCAACTTGATGATCAGGATTGCGACGCTGGCAACGTGTTCGATTGCGCTGATCGCCGCGTTCTCGCTCACTCCGGTTGTTGCGGCCGGAGGCGGTGGTGGTGGCGGCGGTATGGGTGGCGGCGGCGGTGGTGGTGGTGGAGCAGACCCATCCGCCTCGATCTACTCGACCTACCCACCCTCTTCTGCTTACCCGCAGCGGCCGGGCGCAAGAGCCACCCACCGGGTCAAGAAGACCAGCAAGCAGTCCCTCTTCGACGACCCGGCCTTCAGCCAGGGTTACCGCACCGCCTATGCAACGATCTACGAGCGCAACGACTATGCCACCGCGATCGAGCAGCTGAAGGCGCTCGGCCACGATGATTACCCGAACGTGGCCAATTTGATCGGCTATTCCTATCGCAAGCTCGGCGACTACAAGCTCTCGCAAGTCTGGTACGAGCGGGCGCTGAAAGCCGATCCGAACCATGTGCTGACCTGGAACTATTACGGTCTGTGGCAGATCGAGCAGGGCAACCGCGAGCAGGCGGAATATCATTTGAGCCGGATCGCTGCGATCTGCGGAACCGACTGCGCGGAATATCGGTCTTTGGCGGAGGCGCTGGAAAAACCGCCCGGCGCAGGCCTTGTCTATTGAGTATAGCCGCAACGCGGTTCAGCGAGCGTGTCGGCCGCGCTAGGGACCATGTCTGAGCTTGGCACTTTCGGATATTCGGACGTTCTTGAAAGTGCAAAAGACTTCGGGTCGAAGCCTGTTGTTGATCCAAGTAGACATTGGACGGCACCTTTACCCAGTGCTGGTTTGAGCCAATACGATGCCCGTTCCGGACGAGAAGTTGGGAGCGCCGAGCCATGTACGCCATGAAAGCCTACTTGCCTGCGCTTGCGCGCTTGTTGATGTCTAGCCTATTCATCTGGGACGGCATCCTCCAGCTGCGCGATCCGAGCGGGACGGCAAAGTATTTTGCGAACGTCCACGTACCAATTCCCGATGTGGCGGTGTGGATTTCTATCGTTTTCCATCTTCTCGCTGGATTGGGCGTCCTAGTAGGTTTCAAGATTCGGTGGGTGGCTGCAGCGCTCGTCTTCTTTTGCCTAGGCACCGGCTTTGCCGTCCACCTGGTGGCCGGGGACTTCAACAATATGATCCATTTCTATAAGAACTTAGTGATGGCAGGCGGCTTCCTTTACGTGATGACCTACGGCGCGGGTGCCATGAGCATCGACGGTGTGGACGAAGCGTAGTTGGCCTTCACTTCAAACTAACATTCGATGTCGGTTGTCTGCTTCCGGCCTACACCACAGTGGTGCGTTCCACATCCTCCAAGACGGTAATCGTCACCATAACGTCAATGGGAGTGGGCGATTCAGCGTGGATATGAAATTCCACGCCGCCGTCTCCGCCCTCGGGGTTATGGGGACCGATATTGGTGACGAAGACATTTGCTGCGTCCCCCAGAAATGGTCTACCTGCCGCGCCGAACACTCCACCGGCGAAGCGAAACTCGCATGCAGTGATGATGACCGCTGAGTCTTGGTGGATTGGAGCGAAGTTATGATTGTGGCGTACTCTACCTTGCACGCCTCGGAGGATCAACCGATCGGAGCGAGCCATGTCAATACTCTCCCTTGTTGAAAGCACAATTTCCAAAGGCGCGACCTATTAGCAAACACGAATGCTATCGCGGCTGCCCCTGTCAGTGTGTGAAGGGATTCACACTCAACGAGCAATTTTTGGACGGCGGCAACTACACTAATTTCAGGCTGGCAGAGCAAACCGTACTGCGAGCTTGGTGATTAAGCGCGGCCAGAGCTTGTCATCTTCGATTGGGATCGAATGTTCTGGACCGAGCATCACAAGAGGCTTCGTCTTAAACCTCACGACAAATGGGTCAGGGTCACTGAAAATGGGTGAGGCGTCTGAATAACTGTCCGATGTGACCTCCAAAAGGCCGCACCAACGTGAGAGGCGTACAGCCACCCACTCCGTTTGCATTTTGGCCGTCCGGAGCCCTGGGAGGGCCGCCTGGCGGCCCTTTTGGTTTCTAGGGATGTACTCACAAAGGCGCAGATATCGGCTTGTGGGGATAAGCTGAAATTTTCTGCTCAATCGGCGCATTACCGGCTTTGGCCCTTACACGGCCAATCTCGACCATGCACACGGCCAAGACCCAAAGCGTTCGCCAGCCACAACGGAACCGTTTCCTCTTGAGGCCCATAGCTTATTACCGGCACTACGGGCCCGCCACATGGATCGACCCGGTCGTCCTCAGGGCGATACCGATATCGTGGAACAATATAGTAATCCCAGTAAGGAGCTGTCCTTACAATGGGCACCCTGACGAGAGGCCTTTCCCGTGGTTCACGAACGACGTTGGCCTTCTGCGCATGCGCTGCGACACTAAACGTCCCCAGGTCACACAACAGGACCGTTCCGAGAGCGAATACTACGGTCATTATCCTCATGCCTTGGCCTCCTTGCCACACACAGCCTAGACCCAACTCGGACATCCGGCGACGTTCGACTTCGCGCCGCTGTTGAGGGTATATCGGACATCAAAGGCACCTGATCCGCAACGTCTCATTTTACGAAGACTAGCGGCCCCATCTGGCTTCGCGAAGCCGCGTGGCCCTGGGGCGCCTTGCCGCCGACGCTCCAGCGCATTGCGGAGCGAGTATTTCGCCTGTTGACCCGAGACCGACATTCCACAAACGAAGATCATTCTGGCCAAGGAGTTTCGCCCTGGCGTAGCCAAAGCTGACTGCCACTGTGGGGCGCCCGTGATTTCGGTCACAGATAGAAAAACCACCCTCCGGTATCAAACAGGAGTGAGGCACTTGCTTGCTTTGTTCACATGCAACCCCTGAGGAGGAAATTCATGAGTGAAGTGCGTGAACTCATTGATACGGAACTCGACAGTGAATTGCGTGAACTGATCGATACGGAACTCGACGCCGTGTGTGGAGCGGTCTCCGATCTCGGCAAATACATCACCAAAGCTGTAGATGACGCTATCTCAGCCTTATGACCGGACTAGTTACCTCGTGCTCGATGAAGCGTTGTGACGTGTAAGCCTATGCACAGGGGTGTCTCCACGTTGGGGTCCTTCGCCTTCCGGAATCTCGTCGCACGGGCGAACAATGCCACGCAGGTTGGCGTGGCTGTCGGCGGCATCAGTGGCATCAATTAACGCTGGTAACGCAAGCGTCGCACAGCCGCTCGGTCAGGCAAACGTCAGCTCGATCAGCTAAGTCACGGATGCCCGCACGCTCATTGCCATTTCATCGATTGGGACAGCATCGCTGGCTTGAAGAGCGTCGCCGCCAGTCACATTTCGCAGGGATCGGGGATCGTTGGCCCGACACACTGGCAACGCACCCACCGCCTTATCGAAGGTCGCGTGCGTCCAAATAAGAGCAAGCACGGGCTGCGTTCGAGGACCGCTCGACACAGTACCACTACGCAAACGCAACGGCACGAGCCGTCGAGGGAGACCTTGGCGGCTTTTTGCGTGTGGCCAGATATGCGCAAAGAAACAGCCTCGGCGCGGACGGCGTGCCGAGGTGCTTGCACTCAGATACGGGAGTTAGGCCGCTTTTTCGCTGCGATCTCTCTTGGCCTGCGGCGGGCGCTTCAGCTCAGGTTGCGTATTACGAACAGCTTCGGCCAGCATCTCGCGCAGCTCAGCCTTAGTTCTTGGCGGTTCGCGCTTGAAGGTTTTTGTCCATGTGGTCATGGACAGTATGTGGGGATGCAGGAGTGAGAAGTAAACCCTCCTGTCGGTCAGCTTCGCTCCACTGTAACAGGCGATGCACATCCGCAATCGGCAGCGTAGCTGACCGATGCCTGCTTTCTGGGGTAAAACCGAAATCCCGTTTCAAGGGCGGCAGGACCGTTTTTGACCCGTAACGGTCGTTTGGTCTGATAGGACCTTCCCGAACCGCTTGGCGCAGTTTCTGATCGCCGTTGCCGCGTCACCCGTAGTCGCGGCTACCAAAATTTAGCATCCTGCCGTCGGACGCACCGCATTTGGGGAGGTTGGCATGGCTACAGGGCTGTTCGGAATGAGCTGGACCGAAATCATCGACTTCCTTTTGAAACTCGCACCAGCCGCCTCCATCGTGGGTGGCATTTTGGCAGCGCGGGTACAATTGAGGAGCAATCGGCAGATCAATGCCGTAATGATAGCGAAGAACCACTATCGAGAGATGCTGGACGCTTTTCTAAAAAATAGCGACATACTCTACTTGGGCTCAACTCCAACATCGTTTGCGGAGTTGAAGAAGGATATCCCGCGCTATCGTCGCTATCGAACGCTCTTCACGCTTATGTCCTTCGCGATGCAGGAGCTTTATCTGGCGATGGACCTGAAGCGTGAGAAAAATTGGGAGCATATGATCCGAGTGTTTATTTCGCTCTTCAGGAATTACATTCTGTCGCCAGAAGATTACGGCCCCTACAATCATCAGGCTCTGACGCCGAGCTTCCTCGCATTCTTGATGGACACTGCACAGAATTTCGAGCACTCCGCAGCGCGGACGAGCGTGGCGCAGTATCTGAAGGATGACACGCGGCTGACATAGTCGAAGGCCGCCTAGTTAGCCATTCGATGTCGCCTATTGTGAAGGTTTGCGGATGCCGGCCACCATGAAGGTGGTGCGACGCACACCGGGGCCGGCGTACGCAAACCTCCAAAGGAGGAAACCGCGGGAAGGGATACGTCAGGCAGTGCGACGTATGCTATCGAAGATTGAGTGTTGCTCGCAATTTCGATTCATAACCGGGGGATTTTCGAAGAACCTCGGGGCTCGAATACCTGTACAACTTTGGCGTTATGGCACGAGTATCGCTAACTGGGGAAAGTCGATTTCTCTCCTCATGTGATTTCAAAGAGTTACGTGTGATAAAAAGAGCACGTTTTACAACTCTTACGTTAGCGGCCTCACAACATTCTTTTTGCAGGATAGCGCGACCGGAGGATTCAAAAAACTTCGACGCGTTCAAACTGAAACTGTTTCGATCTGCTGGTCAAGATAATCACCGATCTCAGATTGTGCGGATCTCACATTCGAATCCTTGTGCCAATGACCGGCAGACATGCCAAGGTTCTGACCCAACGCGGACGTCCAGCGCCGCTTCTAAGGAAGCCCATTGTCTCGGCCTAAAAACACGATAGCTTTTGCTCCAGACTTCGGAGCGAGGGGACGGGCGAGATGCCCCAAAAGTCCCCTGCGCGCCGCGCGCTATGCGACCTGGAAAAGCGGTTGAGTATCCAAATAGAGGAAAGAAGGTGATCTAAAATGGATTCCTTTACTGTTGCTCCCGAACTGGAGGGCACGAAGGGCGACATCATTGCCGCCAGAATCGAAGTGCCCATTCTTGTTGTAATGATTTACGGAATTGTCGAATTCATCCGATTGGGGTGGTCCCAAGATTACTACTTGTACACTTACGCTCCGGTGTTAGGTGGCGTCGCTGCCTCAGTAGGTCTTTTTACTTATTTTTTTCTTGTGTCCGTGGAACGTAAAAAGAGCCGGAAAATTCTTCTGGTTCTGCTCGGATTTCTTCCATATTTATATTCGCTATACATCTTGGGAGTTTTTGGCCTGTACACAATCTACGAAGGCATCATCGGTAAGTTTTCATTTTGGTCAATGATAGCCGGGGTCTTCTGGGTTTTTCTTGGATTTCATCTGATCTATCGGTTTTACCTGATGACGGAGATCGTCAGGCAACACGATGAAAAAGCAATGTTAGCTCATTCTAACCTTCGCCAAAGTGGCATGGACTGAAATGGCAGCAGGCGCATCAGTTTGAGCGCATTTCTCAAGGCGGAAGTGGACAAATGGAACGAGACGCTGAATGCGATGCATGTCTCGCGTGAGTAGACCCATTTCCGTAGCGCGGCTTCGGCCGTGGATGCCTTTACCCTCGCTCTGGTTTGCTGTGGTGAGCTAGCCGCATCCAATGCTGCCGTCTGCAAACCAATAGGACTGGCGATTTCAGGGAAGTAGCCCGACCTGCGTTTCTGGCCCATAATTCCGATGCGTATTTCGCCTCATGGCACTTTTGCGACGTGCCGACGGGGTCTGAAATTGTCTGCTTATCGGGGTGGATCGGAAGTGATATCCGTCCGTCGTCTGCACGGAGATGCGAATCATGACCGACCTTGACGTCCAGGATGCGGTGGCGAAGGCCAACAACATGGCCAATCCGGCCTTCCTCGCCGCCAGCATGATCGAAGAACGCGCCCCTGACATCGTCGAAGCCCTCAATGACGTGCCTTCGGAGCTTGCAGTCGCGGTGCTGCTTCACCTGCCGCCCGACCGTGCTATTGAGGTCCTCGACCAGCCAGGGTTGGAACGCGAGCCCGAACTCGTCACGCTGATGCCGCGGCAAGCCGCCGCAAAATTGCTGGCCGGCGTGTCGGCCGACCGCCTCGCCGACATCTTCCATCAGGTCGAGGAGCCGCACTGCTCCGAACTGCTCGATCTGCTGGACCCCGACACCAGGGTCAACATCCGGCGCCTGCTGGAATATCCGAAGGATACCGCCGGGTCGATCATGACGACGGAATTCGCCAGCGTTCCCTCGACCTACACCGTCCAGCAGACACTCGACTATATCCGTCACGTGGAGAGCAGCCGGGAAACCGTCTACGCGATCTACGTGCTGGATCCCCTCAGCAAGAAGCTGGTCAAGACCATCACCCTGCGCCGGCTGATCACGGGAGATCCGCACGCCCCGGTGCTGTCGGTCGCCCGTCCAGGGCGTCTGATCACCGCCACGCCCCTGATGGACCGGGAAGATGTCGCGCGCCTGATCTCGAAGTACGACCTGCTCGCGGTGCCGGTGGTCGACCACGGTCGCGTCATCGGAATCGTCACGGTCGACGATGTCATCGACGCCATCGTGGCCGAAAGCACCGAGGACGTGCAGAAGTTCGGCGGCATGGCGGCCATCAACGAGCCGTACATGGAAATCGGCTTCTGGCAGATGATGAAGAAGCGCGGCGGCTGGCTGTGCGCGCTGTTCCTGTCCGAAATGCTGACGGCATCGGCGATGCAGGGCTACGAAGGCGAACTCGAGAAGGCCATCGTGCTGACGCTGTTCATCCCGCTGATCATGAGTTCGGGAGGCAATTCAGGATCGCAAGCCACGTCCCTTCTGATACGCGCCCTGGCCTTGCGCGAGGTTGAACTCAAGGACTGGTGGCGCGTGGCGCTGCGGGAAATCCCCAGTGGACTGGCGCTCGGGACGATGCTGGGCCTTGTCGGCATCGTTCGCATTTCGCTGTGGCAGTATCTGGGCTTCTACGACTACGGCGAGCACTGGATGCTGATCGCGCTGACGGTCGCCGCTGCCCTTGTCGGCATCGTCATGTTCGGCTCGTTGACCGGATCCATGCTCCCGTTCATCCTGCAACGGACCGGGTTCGATCCGGCCAGCGCTTCGGCACCGTTCGTCGCGACCCTGGTCGACGTCACGGGATTGGTGATCTATTTCACCGTCGCTTCCCTGATCCTTCGGGGAACGCTGCTGTAGACCGGCAAGCGAGGAGTAGGCTTTTATTCGATCACTTCGTCAACAGTAGCGAGGAGACTGGCCGGCACGGTAACGCCGAGCGTCTTGGCGGTCCGAAGGTTGATGACGAACTCGAATTTCGTAGGCTGCATTACGGGCATATCGGCCGGCTTTTCTCCTTTGAGAACTCGGCCAGTGTACACGCCAACTTGCCGATATCCGTCGTGAACGCTTGCTCCATAGCTTATCAAACCACCAACGACCGCGGTTGCGCGAGACTCATAGGCGGCCGGGACTCGGGCCTTTGCAGCGAGCGCCACCAGCTTGTCACGACGGCTGTCGTAAAACGGGCCCGGTCCTACTAAAAGTGCATCTGCGCGCAAACTATCGAAGGCGTCATCAATCTCGCTCTCGTTGTTTGCCTGCAAAAATTGAAGCGGGAGCGCCATCGCGTTCGCCGCGGCTTCAACGTCGGCTCGAAACCGCGCGGTCGCTGGCCAGCCCGTGTTGATGAGTACAGCCACGGTCTTTGCCTGAGGGATCAACTCGCGCAGTAGATCGAGCCGCTTCGCTGCCAGTTCGCCGGAAAATATCGTCACCCCAGTTGCATTTCCACCTGGTTTCGCCAGACTTGCAACGAAACCGAGTCGAACGGGATCGTCACCACTCAAAAATGCGATTGGAATCGTCTTCGTTGCCGCCTTGGCCGGAGCGATCGACGGGCTATTCGCGACGATCACCGTGACCTGACGTTCGACCAGGTCAGCCGCAAGAGCGGGCAGGCGATCGTATGCATTATTTGCCCAGCGATATTCGATCGTAACGTTCTGGCCCTCGACGTAGCCGGTCTCCTTCAGGCCCTGCCGGAATGCTTCCGCCATTCCTGCGTAACCGTCCGCCGATGCGCTATTGAGAAATCCAACTACCGGTAAGGCCCGCTGCTGCGCAAGACAGGACAACGGCCAAACGCCAGCCACGGCAACTAGAAGCGTGATGTACTCGAGCCGCTTCATGGCACTGCCCCAAAATCCGGCAATGCGCGTAGCCTAGCACGACTTTGGCCCCACCTTGGCTAAAATCACGTACGGAGCGTCAATTTGCCATCCGCTTTGGGTCCAAACGTCGGTTAGCATTCGATCACTTCTTTCCGGCCAGAAATCGCACCGCAACGTCGTGAACGTGACGCGCCACGGCCTCCGGGCCTTCCCGCTCTGCGAGGCTCTGCATCGGCACTTCAAGCGTGATCTGGGCGTCGTGCGGCATTCGTCGCAGGATGGCGGCGATATCGATGCCGCCATCGCCTGGCGGCAGTCGTTCCGCGCGCGCGGTGTGAAGAAGCCCTTCGGTCGTGGTTGGCTTGGTCGAGGGCGCATCGCAGAGATGAAGCATCGGCAGTCGGTGAACTGGAATGGACTCCATCTGGCTGAGCGAGCTGTTCGAACGGTCAAAATGCAGGGTATCGACGAGGATGCCGACATTTGGGCGCGAGGCTTTTTCCACGACAAGAGCTGCGGTCGCAAGGTCAGGCACGGTGGTCCACGGGAAGAATTCCAGCAGCGCGGATAGTCCGTAGGGCGCCGCGAGATCGGCGATCTCAGCCAAATGATCGGATAGCCGGGCATGGTCGGGGTCGTACGGCGCCGTGATGACATGGCGCGCGCCGAGCGATGCGCCGGCCGCGATGAAGGACTCCAGCGCGGCAACATCGATCTCAGGCGTGATCTTGACGAACTCGATGTCAGAGAGCCGTACGCCGGTGTCCGCCAGCGCGGCCCTGGTCTCGCGCATCATGACCGCATCGTCGTGCAGCGGATAACCGGGACTGTCGCCGGTGACCGCGATCAGCCGCAGGCCGACCGCCCCATAGCCGGTGCGTGCGGCGACGCGCACCATCTCCGGCGGCGGCAGCGACAACACGGTCAGATGCGCAAGGGAAAGCTCGGAACGCAAAACGATGCCCTCTCAAGGGTAGGATGGGTAGAGCCCTTCGCGAAACCCATCATCTTCGCTGACTGTCGCAGAACTCAATCATCCTATGTATTGTCGTAGTTGTGAAGCCGCGCCCCTTCCAAGCCCTCCTTGACCGTGTCAGGGTAGGGCATGCTCTTGCGCCTTCTCATAGCCCGGTTGCTGGCGATAGCCGTCATCGCGGGACTGTCTCTTGCCCCGCTGGCGACATCAGCGGCTGCGCAGGCGCTGCGTCGCCGACATGGTGGGCATGTCATCGATGTCGGCGGACATGCCCTGCTGTCCGGATGAGCAGAAGAGCGGGGATTGCCGGGACTGTCCGCTGATCGCGATGTGCGTCCTGAAGACGGTGCAGGCAGGCCCGTCGGTGGCGGCCGCTGTGCCGGTGCGCCATGCAATCCGGACAGCCCATTCGGTTCGCGACGACGTCTTCGCCGACGGGCTCGACCGTCCGCCTCCCGACCATCCCCCTCGAACCCTGGCCTGATCGGCGCATAAGCGCCGTCTGCTGCCGCGCGGACGTTCGTCTGCGCGGATGACGCTTGCCGCGTCCAGCGGCAAATCCGGGATAATCGAGGACTACAAAAATGAAGACGTTGCATTTCGCGCGCGCCGTCCAAGCGGCGCTGATCGTTGCTGCCATTGGCGGCACCAGCAAGACCGCGCTGGCCGACATCAGGGACTACAGGTTCGAACTCGTCGACCAGACCATTAAAGCTGGCCCCGACAAGGTGATCACCGTCAGGCTGATGAACGGCAAAACCGGCAAGGCGGTGCCCGATGCCGTGATCTTCGCGACCCGTCTCGACATGACGCCTGACGGCATGCAGGAGATGGTGACCAGGATCGTGCCGGTGCAGGGCACCGAGCCCGGTACCTACAAATTCAAGGCGACGCTCAGTATGGCTGGCCGCTGGCAGTTGTCGCTGGGCGCCAAGGTTCAGGGCGAGAGCGGCACCGTCGACAACAAGCTCGTCATTACGGCGCAGCCATGAACCGCGCCGTCATCGCCAGCGCCGCCGCCGCGTTGATCGCGGCGGCGGGCGCCGGGCTCGTCGCCGCGACCGAACCAGGCCGCGCGCCGATCTATTATCAGCACCCCGACGGCGAGCCTTCCTATTCGCTGACGCCGAAGAAGGCGCCTGACGGTCGCGACTACCGCGCCGTCCCCGCCAGCGCCGATGTCAGCTTCGACGAGCCGCCGCCGTCGTCAAGCAGCACCACCGAACGCAAGATCAAATACTACCGCAACCCGATGGGCCTGCCCGACACGTCGCCCGTGCCGAAAAAGGATTCCATGGGGATGGAGTACATCGCGGTCTACGAAGGCGACGATACCGACGACGGCTCCGTCAAGCTCTCGCCGGGAAAAATCCAGCGCACCGGCGCCAAATCGGAGCCCGCGGCGATGCGGGTGATCCGCGCGATGACCCGCGCGCCTGGAACGATTGCGCTCGACGAGCGGCGGATTTCCGTCATCGCGATGAGGTCCGAAAGCTTCGTCTTGAAAGTCGCCGACGTCACGACGGGATCGCATGTCGAGAAGGGCCAGTCCCTGATGGAGGTCTACACCCCAGCGATATCGTCCGCGGCCGCCGAGTATCTCGCCACCATCACGTCAAAGACCACCTCTGGCGACGGCTCTTATGGTCGCGGATCGCGGCAGCGGCTGGTGAACCTCGACGTGCCGGAGGCGGCGATCTCGGTAATCGAAAAAAGCCGCAACGTTCCGACCTCGATCGACTGGACTTCTCCGCGCGACGGCATCGTGCTGGAGCGCAACGCGATCGAGGGCATGCGCGTCCAGCCGGGCGGCGTGCTGTTTCGGATCGCCGATCATTCGGTGGTCTGGGCGCTGATCGATGTTGCCGAACGCGATCTCGGCACCATCGCCGTCGGCCAATCGGCCATCGTGAGGGCGAGGGCCTTTCCCGGGCGCGAATTCGAAGGGAAGATCGCGGTCATCTATCCCGAGATCAACAAGGAGACGCGGACCGCGCGTATTCGCATCGATCTGCAAAATCCTGATCTCGTGCTGCTCCACGACATGTATGTCGACGCGGAAATCGATACCGGAAGCGGCAAGCCGGTCGTGTCCGTTCCCGACAGCGCTGTGATGGACACCGGAAGCCGGCAGGCCGTGTTCATCGACAAGGGGCAGGGCCGCTTCGAACCCCGCGAGGTCAAGCTCGGCCATCGCGGCGCCGGCTATGTCGAGGTCCGGCAGGGCCTCGCCGATGGCGAACCGGTGGTGATTTCGGCGAACTTCCTGATCGATGCGGAAAGCAATCTGAAGGCGGCGCTGAAGGGCTTTGCCGAGGGGGCCCGGCCATGATCGCGCGCCTCATCGCCTGGTCGGCGCGCAACCTCTTGCTGGTGCTGTTCGGCACCGGCTTCGCCGCGGCGGCCGGCCTCTACGCGCTGCTCCATCTGCCGCTCGACGCCATCCCCGATCTCTCCGACACCCAGGTCATCGTCTACACGGAATATTCGGGGCAGGCGCCGCAGGTGATCGAGGACCAGGTCACCTATCCCCTGACGACGGCGATGCTGACGGTGCCGAAGTCGAAAGTCGTCCGCGGCTTCTCGTTCTTCGGCGTCTCCTTTGTCTATGTCATCTTCGAAGACGGTACCGACATCTACTGGGCGCGCTCGCGCGTTCTCGAATTCCTCAATGGCGCGGCATCGCGCCTGCCCGCAGGTGTGACGCCCACGATCGGTCCCGACGCGACTGGTGTCGGCTGGGTCTACCAATACGCCGTGATGTCGAAGGAGTTGAACCTTTCAGATACGCGCGCCATCCAGGACTGGAACCTGAAGTTCGCGCTGGCCAAGGCCGAAGGCGTTGCGGAAGTGGCTGGTGTCGGCGGCTTCGTCAAGCAGTACAACGTCATCCTCGACCCGCAGCGCATGCGCGACCGCGGCATCACCATGGCGAAGATGCGTGACGCCATCCGCGCCAGCAATTCCGATGTCGGTGGCCGCACCGTCGAGCTCTCGGAGTTCGAATACGTCATCCGCGGCAAGGGGTACCTGAAGAGCATCAACGATCTCGGCGACATCGTGCTGAAGACCAACAACGGCACACCGGTGTTGTTGCGCGACGTGGCCCGGGTCGAACTCGGCCCCGACGAGCGGCGCGGCATCACCGAACTGAACGGCGAAGGCGAGGTCGCTGGTGGCATCGTGCTGCAGCGTTTCGGCATGAACGCGCTTGATGTCATCGAGAACGTCAAGAAGCGCTTTGCCGAGATCGCGAGTAGCCTGCCGAAATCGGTCGAGATCGTCCCGGTCTACGACCGTTCCAACCTGATCTATGCCGCCATCGACACGCTCAGGCACACGCTGTTCGAGGAGAGCGTGGTGGTCGCATTGGTGTGTATCGTGTTCCTGCTGCATGTCCGCAGCGCGCTGGTGGCGATCCTGATGCTGCCGGTCGGCGTGCTGATGGCGTTTGGTGCGATGAAGCTGTTGGGGCTCGGCTCCAACATCATGAGCCTGGGCGGCATCGCGATTGCGATCGGCGCCATGGTGGATGCGGCGATCGTCATGATCGAGAACGCCCACAAGCATCTGGAACGGGCGGAGCCCGGCAAATCCCGCATCGACATCCTGATCGATGCGGCCTCAGAGGTCGGGCCGGCGCTGTTCTTCAGCCTGCTGATCATCACGGTCTCGTTCATGCCGATCTTCACGCTGGAATCGCAGGAAGGCCGGCTGTTCAGCCCGCTCGCCTTTACCAAGACGTTTTCGATGGCCGCGGCCGCGCTGTTGTCGGTGACGCTGGTGCCGGCGCTGATGGTGATCTTCGTCCGCGGCAAGATCGTTCCCGAGCACAGGAATCCGATCAACCGCTTCCTGATCTGGATCTACCGTCCCGTCATCAAGGCCGTGATGCGCGCGAAGACGCTGGTGGTGCTGCTGGCGCTTGCGGTGCTGGCAGTGAGCGCGTGGCCGGCCAGCCGCTTGGGCACCGAGTTCATGCCGAACCTCAACGAAGGCACCTTGCTCTACATGCCGACCACGTTGCCGGGAATTTCCGTCACCAAGGCCGGCGAGTTGATGCAGGTCCAGGACCGGATCATCCGTTCGTTTCCGGAGGTAGCTTCGGTCTACGGCAAGGCGGGGCGCGCGGCGACCGCCACCGATCCGGCGCCGTCGGAGATGTTCGAGACCATCGTCAACCTCAAGCCAAAGGAGCAATGGCGCCCAGGCATGACAGTTGACGGCCTGATCGCTGCGATGGACAAGGAGCTGCAGTTTCCCGGCGTATCGAACGCCTGGACCATGCCGATCAAGGCCCGCATCGACATGCTGTCGACCGGCATCCGGACGCCTATCGGCGTCAAGGTGATCGGGACCGACCTGGTCGAGATCGACAAACTCGCCAAGCAGGTTGAGCAGGTGCTGAAGGCCGTGCCCGGAACGTCGTCGGCCTATGCCGAGCGCGGGATCGGCGGCTATTATCTCGAGGTGACGCCGGACCGCGCGGCGCTGGCGCGCTACGGCATCATGGTGCAGGACGTGCAGGACACGATCGCCACCGCGCTCGGCGGCCAGACCGTCACTACGACCGTGGAGGGCCGGCAGCGCTTCACCGTCAACATGCGCTATCCCCGCGATCTCCGCGACAATCCGCAAGCGATCGCCAGCGACGTGCTGGTGCCGATGCCTGCGGGCGGGGCAGTGCCGCTCGGCGAAGTGGCAACGGTCGCGCCGGCGCGCGGGCCGACCACGATCCGGACCGAGAACGGGCAATTGGCGACTTACATCTACGTAGACATCCGCGACCGTGACCTCGGTGGCTACGTCGCGGACGCGCAAGCCGCCGTGCAGGCCAGCATCCAGTTTCCGCCGGGCTATTACGTCATGTGGAGCGGTCAATACGAATATCTGGCGCGCGCCACCGCGCGGCTGAAGATCGTGGTCCCGGTCACGCTTTCGATCATCTTCCTGCTGCTGTACCTCAACTTCCGCTCGATCACCGAAACCCTGATCGTGATGCTGTCGCTGCCGTTTGCGCTGGTCGGCGGCCTCTGGCTGATGTGGTGGCTCGGCTTCAACCTCTCGGTGGCCGTCGCCGTCGGCTTCATCGCGCTCGCAGGCGTCGCGGCGGAGACGGGCGTGGTGATGCTGATCTATCTCAATCAGGCACTGGCCGAGATCAAGGCTCGCCGTGAAATCGAAGGCCGGGCGTTGACACGGGACGATCTCTACGATGCCGTCATGGAAGGTGCGGTCGAGCGCGTGCGTCCAAAAATGATGACGGTTGTCGCGATCATGGCGGGCCTGCTGCCGATCCTGTGGAGCAGCGGCACCGGCTCCGAAATCATGCAGCGCATCGCTGTGCCGATGATTGGCGGCATGGTGTCGTCGACATTGCTGACGCTGATCGTGATCCCGGCGATCTTTGCGTTGGTGAAGGGCTGGTCCCTTTCGCGTGCTGGCAGCAGAACTCAGCCGTATGAACTCACGCGAGCCAAGAGCGGCATCGGTTAATTGAGTGCACCGTAATTCCGTAATTCCAGTCGGGCCGGCATGCGTCAGTCTGCTCGACGGCATCGCGGAGTTGCTCGGTGACAAGGCTTATGACAGCAACTCGTTCCGCAAGTCTCTGCGCAAGGACGGCATCAAACCGGTGATCCCAGGCCGGTCAAATCGGAAGAAACGCATACGTCACGACAAGCAAGCCTATAAGGATCGCAACGTCATCGAGCGCTGCTACTGCAGGCTCAAGGACTTCAGGCGCATCGCAACGCGCTACGACAAACTCGCTCGGAACTACTTCTCAGCCCTGTGCCTCGTTGCCGCCGTGGCATTCTGGCTTTAGTCGTGCGCGGTTTCCGCTTTTGGGATAACATGGCGAGCGTGTCGGCACCCGGATGACGACGGGAAACCATGAAGGGGAGGTTGGAATGAGCTCCCAGCGACGGGGAGTGTCGGGAACCGCCGTGCAACGAACCATTGCCGTCCTGGGCTCGGCGGTTTTCTTCGTGGTCGCCCCATGTACGCTGGCGGGGCTCGTTCCATGGTCGATCACGGGTTGGCAACTCCGGCCGCCGTTCCTTGGTCTGGAGCTGACGCGCGGCATCGGCGCGATAATGATTCTCGCAGGCGTGCCTGGGCTCGTTGACGCATTTGCGCGTTTCGCGCTGCAGGGTCTCGGCACCCCCGCGCCCATCGCGCCGACCCGGAATCTCGTGGTGACCGGTCTCTACCGTTATGTGCGTAATCCAATATACGTCGCGGTCGTTGCCATCATCCTGGGTCAAGCGGTGCTGATGGGCGATTGGCGCCTCATCGTCTACGGCGCGCTGCTCTGGCTCTTCTTCCACGTCTTCGTCGTGGCGTACGAAGAACCCACGCTCGAGCGGACGTTTGGGAGAGAGTACGAGGCGTTCCGTGCCGCCGTCCCGCGCTGGATACCGCGGATGACCCCATGGCGGTCGGAATGATCGGTGGCCCGCGGTTGTGCGAGCCGCTGCTCGCGACCGGTCTCGGACGCTTCACCGGCGGCGCTCGCGAGCAGGCACGAAGCAAGCCTATAAGGATCGCAACGTCATCGAGCGCTGCTACTGCAGGCTCAAGGACTTCAGGCGCATCGCAACGCGCTACGACAAACTCGCTCGGAACTACTTCTCGGCCCTGTGCCTCGTTGCCGCCGTGGCATTCTGGCTTTAATCAATTGAGTCTGGACCCTAGTCCGACGGGAGCCGCGAGAATCGGAAATTGCAGTGGTTCGCGCCGCCAGCCAACGTTTGTGTCCTTTCCAGGTGGATGCCTCGCGTTGCATAGGCGTCGAAATCGAGCCCACAAATGTTCGGCAAGATTTCGTTATCTCCATGGCGAGCCGCGAATTTGCAAAAGCCGCAAGCTTTGTAGTTGATGCCGAATTCAAAGTTGTCGCCCGGGCCCGGCTCGACGAAATCGTAGACGAAATCTTCCGGGAATTCTTTCTGATGGCTTTTTGTAGCGCTTTTTGTAGCCTGCTTGCGCAGCAAAGTCTGATTCTCTGACGACATGAATTGACGCCCCGAGGCGAGACGTTCCGCTTCGGGCACGGTGAGCAATTGCGCCTTGTAGGTTTCTCGCTCGATTTCGCCGATCACGGGCAGCGACACGCCGTGTCGCTGGAGCACTCGGCTGATGGCCATAAATCCCATGAGACGCATGAAGAAATCGCTCATACGACTTGCCGCGCCTCCGACATAGGGCATTTGGGTGAGCACGATTTCGAATTCGTCCATCACCTCCTGCCTGATCCCATCAATATTGGATAGATGCGCGCGCTCGCACAACATCGCTTCGGCAAGGTCGAGGCGATGGCGCATGGCGGCCTCCATTGCACCGCGATGCGACTCGTAAAAGGGATGGATGATCTCAGCCATTGGACACCTCTCTAACACAAAGGCCCGGAAGTGACGGCGTGAATCTCCGGATGTTGCGAACCGACCGTAACCGGGGACACCAAATCTGCCAAAGCTAGTTCCTTCGGTCAAGCACTAGAAAATCTATTGCAAGGCCACGGCCTATCAGTGTCAAACTGCGAGCCGCGATGACCTACACCCTTCCACCACTCAACGCGCTCCGCGCATTCGAAGCCGCCGCGCGGCATCTCAGCTTCAAACTGGCCGCGCACGAGTTGCACGTGACGCCCGCCGCCGTGGGGCAGCAGGTGAAAGCGCTGGAGGCGCGCCTCGCGTACGCCTGTTCGAGCGGCTGCTAGGCAGCCTTCGTCCTGATCGGCTCGCATTTTCGCGAGATTCCGATGGTTTCGTCGCTTTGCGACGCGCTCGCAATCTGAAACCGGCAGGTGCGGTGCTGCTGCAGTTGGGGGTCCATGGCAGCTTCGACCTGCGCCGCCTCGAGTTGACGGAGTTTCGCAGCGCGCATGTCGTAATCAGTCTGATTGAGCGGTCGGTGAGGTGCCGAAGGCCTTCGACAGGCGCAAGCGTGTCTGCCGTCACGCCGGTTTCTTCATTCGACAGTCTCTCAATGCGCGTCCGTGGGACACTGCAGGCTTTTGCCAGCGCACCGGGCGATAGTCCGAGCGGCAACAAAAACTCTTCCCGAAGAATTCTCGCCGGGGTGCATGGGAGGAAGTTTCTTTGCCATCGATGGCTCTCCTTGATTTGAGGGGAAACCCGACGCCCTCTTGCGCAAGTGCAGGGCTCAGTTCACGCCATCTTGCGCGGCGCAGCGGTTTCGACGTTGCCGGTGTTGGGCGTTCCGGTCGGCTCGATCAGCAATAGATGCACCTCTTCTCTTGCGACGGGACGGTGCTCGACGCCTTTCGGTACGATGTACATTTGCCCGGGTCGAAGCGTTACCGTTCGATCTCGCAGCTCGATATCGAGCACGCCCTTGAGGACGAGAAAGAAGTCATCCGTGTCATCGTGCTTGTGCCAGATAAATTCACCTTTCACTTTCACGACCATGACGTCGCAATTGTTGAACTGGGCGACGGTGCGCGGTGACCAGTGCTCGGAAAACGTGGATAGCTTCTCCGACAAATCGATCCTGTCGTTCACGGGTGCCTCCGGTTTTGCCGCAGATGTCTTACGCGATGAAACACAGGGCGGGCAACTGCGCTGCGGATTTGGACTATTTTCTGCAGTGATTTCATGGTGATTTGGCCTGTCCAGTCCTTCGCGCAAAAATATTCCGCTTAAGTCGTCGGGCAAATCAGCGCTATTAATTCGCCCGTCTCACCCGACAAGAGGGGCGGCTCGCGATCGTCACGAAACGCGCGGTGGGATGCGGTGGACGCGGATGCGCTTTTGACGAACGGCGCGTGATGCGGACGGCGAAGTCGTGTGGTTCTGGCGCCCCGATGCTGGCGCTAAGTTTTGCGGTAAGGCCCGCGAGACGATGGTGGCAAGAAAGCCGGTCACCAAGGAGAGCACGCTATAAGTCGTAAAACCATTGCGCGGGGAAGGCCGGAGTGTTTCCGCTGAACCTGTATGCTCGTGTGCGTTTTTTTGTGCAGTTTGCACACGAGACCGCGGGTGCAGCGTGCACCCGGTCTTCCCTGCGCCCTCTTTTTGTTGAGGGAAACGGTTTGGCAGATCCCGGGTATTGGGCCGCGGGAACGTGGAGATGTGTCTTGAAGAGTACGAGCGCGCCATACCCTCAGTCGTCATCACCCGCGCATGCGGGTGATCCAGTATCCCGAGATGCCAATGATTAAAACGATGGGCCGCGGCGTACTGGTGCCCCGCCTTCGCGGGGCATGACGATCGACTTGCGCTCTTCGAATCGCAATGACGCGCTTGCCAGGACATCGACCAGCGTGCTGCTGCTCACTCAAATCGGCTCGTAGTTCTCCGACAGGCAGGTGTCCTCCGTCTCGATATGCCGGCGATCGAGGATCACGCCTTCGCTGATGAAGATGCGATAGGTCTGGGTGCCCAGCGGTTTGCCGTTCACCGATATCACTTCGGCGCGGACGCAGGCGGTCCAGCCGGGGCCGCGCGGATCGTGCAGGGGCTGCGAGACCTGCACGTCGGTCGGACGCGACGCGGCAGTGAAGACCGAATCCAGTTTCTCGCCGACCAATCGCTTGACGTCGGGAGGCTGCTCGAGCGGTGGCGGTTCGGTGGCCTTGGCGCGCATGAATTCCGGTACCGGCGAGCGGCTGTCGGCGAGGCCGCAGCCGCCCAGCATCAGCGCACCGCCCAATATCAGCGTAACAAACCCAAAATGTCCCTGTCCCATGCTCCGAATTTAGGGTGTGCCGGCGAAAATTGCGCCCCCATCCCAGTTGATTTTATCGATCAACAATTGCTGAAAGATCAGCTATCCTGTCGTGCGAATGTTGCAAAATATTTCCGGGGCAGAGCGGCGGGAGAGAGTTGTGATGAAGGCGTTGACGATGGCGGCCGTGATGCTGGCCTTGCTGGCGGCACCCGCGCATGCCCAGGGGCATCGTTCTCGCGGCGGCGACGACAAGAAAACGGACCAGAAGAAGCCGCAGGTCGACGAGAAGGCCTACAAGGCCGCGCTCGAACGAATCCCCGAGCCGAAGGAAAAATACGATCCGTGGGGCATCACCAAGCCCGCGGATCCGGCCAAGAAGCCGAAGTAACGAGGCCGCGTCGCGAGCGGCAGGCCGCGACCACGGCGTTGCTGCAGGTGGCGGCCCGGCTTGAACCAATCGCGGCGATCTTTCGACCTAACCGTAGCCTGCATTGCCGGGAGGTCGCGCCATGTCTCGCCGCTCGCTTCTGAACCTGATAATTCCCGCCGCAATTCTGCTGGGCGCTGGTCCCGCGCTGGCGGAAAACCGTCTGGCGCTGGTGATCGGTCAATCGGCCTACCGCTCGGTCCCGGCGTTGCCAAATCCTGTCAATGACGCCAAGGCGGTGTCGCAGCTGTTGTCGGATTCCGGTTTCGAGGTGCTGTCGGCGTCCGACCTGTCGCAGAGCGGCCTGCGCGAGAAGGTCAGCGAATTCGCCAGCCAGGTGGCGGCCAAAGGCTCCGACACCGTGGCGCTGGTGTTCTATGCCGGCCACGGCCTGCAGATCGACGGCGAGAATTATCTGGTCCCCGTCGATGTCGATCCCAAGCGCGAAGCCGACATCCCGATCCAGGCGGTTCGCCTCAACGATATCCTCAACACGCTCAACTCGGTGCCGAGCAAGATGCGCATCCTCTTGCTCGATGCCTGCCGCAACAATCCGTTCCCCGAACTCAGCAAGACCGCGGGCCACGGCCTGGCGCTGGTCAACACCAGGATCGGTGCTCCCGGCACCTTCCTGTCGTTCTCGACCTCGCCCGGTGCCGAAGCCGAAGACGGCGATGGCGCCAACAGCCCCTACACGACGGCGCTGCTGGTGGCGGCCAAGGAGCCGGCGCCGATTGAAGATACCTTCAAGCGCGTCCGCCTCTCCGTGAACAAGGTGACCGACGGCCGGCAGACGCCGTGGGACAGCTCCTCGCTGACCGATGATTTCAGGTTCGTTGCCGGTCCGGCCGGGGCCAACGCCGCGATCGCCGCGCCCAAGCTGGCTTCAACCAAGCGCACGGTCGAGGAGTGGAAGCACGAATTGCAGGGCAAGCCGGTCGAAACCGCCAACGAGCTGATCGTTGTCGACGGCACCGACGAAGCCTATGAGGCCTTTGCCACCCTCTACGCGTCGACACCGCGCGGACTGCAGGCGCGCGACTGGCTCGATCGCCACCGCCGCATGGTGGCATGGAATGATGCCGTCATTATCAACACCGCGGCCGGCTATCGCGCTTTCCTCGCGAAATATCCCGACAGCGATCTCTCGGCCACCGCGCGCAAACTGGAAGAGCGGCTGCGCAACCGGCCGGCCGTCGCGGCCGTAGTGGCGGCTCCCGTCAGCGTTCCCGCAACCAACGTTGCGCTGGCAGCACCTACCTGTCCCTGCAACACTCAGCCCGCGCCGCTTCAGAAGGTCGATCTGCCGCCAAAGAAGCGCGCCGATCCCGATCCACCCAAGCGCGCCAGTTCGAAACCGCCGCGTCGCGTGGTCAATGATGACGTGGTGGTTGTGCGCCGTCCGCCGCCACCGGACTATTACGAGGAGCCATCAGGGCCGCCGGTCGGCATCGGGATTGGTATCGGCGGTGGCGGCTACTATGGCGGCCGCGGGGGCTGGCAAGGCCGCAGGGGCGGATATTGAAGCGCCCTAATCGAAGGCGAGGCCGATCCGATTCTCGTGGCGCCAGACTGCACGGCAGCGGCGCATGAAGCGGTCCCGCTCGATGCGTAGCGTGAACGACGGTGGCAGACCGATCGGCCCGGCGAGATCGACCGCCGCGCCGCTCGCGGACATGTTGCGGACCGTGCATGCAACGCCGTAGCCGCCGAACGCAATGGTTGCGCCCTTCAGCACCCGGTGTCGTTGCGTTGCACGCTTCTCGATCATCGTGATGGGTCCGAAATCTCAGTTGGTTCTCAATAGCGCACGGAAATTACGAACGATTGAATCAAATCTTCGACGTACTTGCGCTTGGGTTCAGATTTCGTTTACCACATCGCTCCGGAGAGCTGCGTTGTGCGGACTTCCGAGAAATGGTTCATATTGCGGCGTCACGCGCGCCAAGGGGAGATTTAAGATGAAGACTGTTGTTTCGATGCTTTTTGCCGCTGCATTCGCGCTGTCGTCGGTACCCGCCAACGCCGTCGTCCTCGATCTCTCGACCATGACATGCAAGCAGTTCATCGAGAGCGGTGACGACTCCATCAAGATGGTGCTGACCTGGATGGACGGCTGGTACAAAGGCGATTCCGACGAAGCGATCATCGACACCGACGTGTTTGTCGAGAATGCCAAGAAGTTTGGCACCTATTGCGGCAAGAACCCGACGATGAGCATCGTCAATGCCGCCGAGGCGGTGCTCGGCAAGTAGGATTCATAGCGTTTTCGAGCGAAGTGGGTACCGGTTCGCGTGAAGAAAACGCGTCAAAATAAAAACAAGGGGAGCGGTTCTGATTCAATCAGAACCGGCCCCGTTAGGAAGGCAGCATCGCAAACGCGCTCGAGACCATCGCCACCGGTCTGTTGTCGGTGGCGGACGACAGCGTGACGCGGCCAAAGCTCATGGTGCGGCCAAGCCGCACCACGCGCGCGTCGGCCAGCACGTCGGAGGCGGTGACCGCGCGCATGAAGTGCGTGGTCTGGTCGACCGTCGTCATCGGGCGATAGCTCTTGTTGGCGGCGAGGTTGGCGAGCACCATCGAGGTGTCGGCGAACGCCATCAGCGCCTGGCCGCAGACGGTGCCGCCGTTGCGGCACAGCCGTTCCGAGAACGGCATGCGCAGGATTGCACCAGGCTGCCAGTCGGCGCCGCTATCGGGCGATGGCGTAAAGTCGAACGCCTCGACCGACAGATCGAGGTCCAGCACCCATGGCGCAAAGACCTCGCCAAGTACGCGTTTTGCGTCATCGATACCGAATTCAGCGGCTTGCTGCGGCATGAAATCTCCTTCAGTCGCGGGTCACGTGAACAGATGGTTTTTGTCCGGCGTTCCATTCGCCGCCGATCGCCCGCTCGATCTGCGCCGCCAGCTGCAGCAGCAACCCGTCATTGGCCTGCTTCGCAATGGCCTGGATGCCGAGCGGCAGGCCGTGCGCGTGGGTCGCGAGCGGCAGGGAGATCGCCGGAATGCCGCACAGATTGGCGAGCGGCGTGAAGGCGAAGTTGCGCCACAGATTCTCGAACCAGTCGAGCACCGACGGATTGTCGCTGATGGTGAGATATTCAGTAGTGCCGACCTTCGGTGTCGGCAACGCGGTGATCGGCGTCAGGATGACGTCCCAATCCTCGAAGAACGCGCCGAAGCTGCGCGAGGTCGTGTTGAACACCGCTTGCATGCGCGCGCGATCGGCAAAGCTCGTGTGCCGGCCGCTTTCCCAGATCCGGATGTTGACGGGCTCGATGAGGTCGTGAGGCGGCCGTTCCAGCCCGCGCGCGGCGAGCGTATTGCCAATGACGACGGCGAAATTGCTGATGTAGCAGGTCGTCTGCGCCGCAAAGGCCTCGCGATAGTCGAGGTCCGGCAAAGCGTAGTCGACGCTGTGGCCGAGCCCTTCGAGGAATTTGCCGACCCGCTGCAGTTCGGCCGCGATCTCCGGCGTTGCGCGGTAATCGCCCCATTGGTGCGAGAGCGCGATTCTGAGCCTGTTAGGATCGCGCGCGATCATCGCGGTGTAGGGCTCGCTCGAACTCCAGAACGGCATGAATTCGCCGGGCGCGGGACCCCGGCAGGCATCGACAAAGGCCGCCGTATCGCGCACCGAGCGCGACTGGCAGCCCTGGATCGACACCAGCCCGGAGAGGTCGGACAGATGCGGCGACAGCGAGAACACGCCGCGCGACACTTTCAGGCCGATGTTGCCATTGACGCCGGCTGGAATGCGGATCGAACCGCCGCCATCGGTCGCATGCGCGATCGGCACCACGCCGGCGGCGACCATGGCCGCACTGCCGGCCGACGATCCGCAGGTGGTGTAGTCGGTATTCCAGGGGTTGCGCGTGACATAGACGGCGGGATTCTCGGCGGAGCTGCAAACCCCGAACTCCGGCGTGGTGGTTCGCCCGATCAGGTTGAGCCCGGCGCGGCGCATCTGCGTGGTCAGGAACGTGTCGGCGGCGGCGCGATTGTCACGCATCAACAGCGAGCCCATTTCCTGAAGGCGGCCCTTCATGGTCGGGCCGAGGTCCTTCATCAGAAACGGCAAGCCGGCAAACGGGCCGTCGAGATTGGCGCCATCCCTGCCGGGATCGGATATCACGTCGTCGAACAGTTCGACCACGCCCGACAACGCGGGATTGACCCTGGCGACGCCGGCTTCGGCCTGCCGTGCCAATTCCGCGGGCGTCACTTCGCCGTTGCGGACGCGCTCGGCCAGCGCCATTCCGTCGTGCTGGGCCCATTCGTCCCAACTCATCGGTAACGTCATGGTCGATTCCCTTCTTGTTGCCAGAGACTGTAGTTTCACCGGCCTTGGGTCAACAAACGGAAGCCGCGTCGGACGACCGTGGGGCTGCTTTGGCCGAGCGGCTCGCGGGCTTGAAAATGCCGGAGTTCGGCCTCTATGATCGGTCGCGTTAGGGGAGTGGGCCGTTCATGTTCCGTCGTATGCTGCTGTTGTCCGGTTTGATCGCCGTAGGGCTTGCGCTCAATGGCTGCACCAAATGCGGTCCAATCTGGGAGGATTGGATGCATTCGCCGAAATCCTGCAAGTCGGATCAGTTCTAGGTCTGCTTGGCGGTGCGGTTTGGGTGGTGATATAGGCTTGCGAAACGCGGGGAGCACTCCATGAGAATTCTGGTTGCCTTGACTTTGAGCGCTTTGGCAATGACGGCGTTGTTGGCGGCGCCGGCTTACGCCCAGATGCCGAGCATGAATATGGTGCCGGAGATGCCGTCCAAGACTCCGGAGGAGAAGGAGCAGGATGCGATCAAGGACAAGGCCTACAAGGATTCGCTGAGGAAGATTCCCGACGCCAAGACTTCTTCCGATCCGTGGGGCACGGTGCGCAGCAACGATGCGCCCAAGACCGCGGCGCCTGCGAAGCCGAAGACCAAGACCGGCAGCAACGTCCAACGCAGCCAGTAGCGACGTCACGCCGGGGACCTGACGTAAAGGCCTGACGCCAGGACCCTTCTGTCGAGACTCGGAATCCGCTTCCAGCACCACTATATTCAGCCGGTCGTCATCTGGTTTGGAGTTGCGGCATGGTTCTGCGTCCGCGCGATCTCGCCAGCCGGATGGCCGGGCGGCGCAAGCCGTACGACGGCTATCTGCGCGAGACCTTTACCCTTCCGCGCGACAAAGCGCGCTTGCGGGCGCGCGATTTCCTCGACCGTTACCCCAAGGCGGCCTATATGAGCGCGGTGGAAAGCTGGCGCGAGCTGCCGGGCGGCGATATCGAGTTCACGATGCGGAGGTTGCCCAGCGCCGATTAAGTCTGCGGCCCTGCTAATCCAGCGTCTCCGCCACGAGGCGGATCCGAAAATCGGCTTCCTGGATTCGTCCAGCAATTCCATCTGCTATCGTTTTCGTCGAGCCGGCGCGAGACGAGGGCGATGGAGTGGATTCCTGCGGTTGGGAAAGATCAACCCCGAGCATCTACGGGCTTTTGTCGGAGAGCCCCTGGAGCGCGACGGAATCCCCGGACTGGCGCGGTGAATCCTGCTCCTGCACGGCCCGCTTCAGCTCGCGGTCGATCCGGAGTTGGACGCGCCGGATCGCGAGCAGATTGAGCCGTGCCTCGGTCTTGCCCGTCTTGACGGTGTCGCCGATCCGGAATTGCCATTTCCAGATGTCCGGCGCTGCCAGCGTGACGCTGAATTCGATACCCTTGTAAATCATGGAAGGCTCCGCGGGACTCAAGCGGGCATTCAATTAAACTAAAGACTGCATATAGAATTTTAACCCGTCGAACGGACGCAGCGCCGACCCGTTTCCGTCTTGCTTATGTAACTAGCGGTCTAGCCTGCTCGGTATGCTTGAGTTGATCCATCCGTCGATGCTCAATTGCCATTTCCAGATACCGGCATCAGCATCCTTGTGATTGCATCCTCCACGCCCTGATGATTCATGGGATTTTCCCAGATCTCATTTCTCTGAACCCAGTTTGAACCCGCCTGTTCCACCTGGCGCGCATATTTTTCCCGGGGCGCGGAACTTTGTTCTCGCCCGGAGAACTACGGAACGCGGTGACCGCATCCCATGGCTCGCATCTAGTTAGGCGGCGGTCACTCCGTCGGGGGATCCGTTCCAATCAGGGGACGATTCTTTCTAACGGCGCGCTTTATGGTGGTGGCGGCATCGGCGATCGGTGGGGAAAGCGCAAAAACGGCGACCATCGCGGCCGAGACGATCATGAAGCCAAGCGAAGTTTTTTCTTCCGCGTTGAGGCGGCCTGCTTGTCATGCCCTAAGGTTCTGCCGTTTTCCTTATTGGCCAAATGGAGCTTCGTACAGGCGGAGCAGGCAATCGCTTCATAGCGCTGCTCGTCCTCTTTGATCTCCTGCTTGGCGATATCCGGCTTGCACAGTCAAACCGATATTCGGAGCAGTGAGAGATGATGAGGTCAGCCACCGCGCCAGTCCGCGCCTCAATCGGGCAACTGATCTTGTTGATCCGCATCAAATTAGGCCACTGTTCATCTCAAAATCGGTTACTGCGGCTCGAAACAGGCCAATACCCAGTCCCCGGTGCTGTCCTAATTAGGACACTCGCTTTTCCGAATTAGGACATTGGACCGGCGGCCCGATGCTGTTCCGTGCAAGTCCGGGCCACGTCTGCGCCCACGCAAGAGGCCGCCAACTGAGGCGGCCTCAATGCAGCGGCAATAACATCAAAAGCTGACTGACCAATAGCAGTGCCCCGATAATGGCGATGGTGACGTATCCAACGATCTCCATCCAGCGTGGGTACATGGTCGTAACCTCTCCTTGAACCGCGAATTAGGACACTGCAAATTCAAATTAGGCCACTGAGGGTCGAAACGGCCAGTACCCCAGTCTCCAAAAGAACATATTGCGAACAGAGAACAAACGTGGTACAGGTTTTCTATCGGCAGCGCTTTCCACCTGCGTTGTTGCCCATTCGAAACAGAAAGGCCTTACCGAGGAGCAGCCCTTTATGCTTGGGCTGCCGCCCTGAGGGCCGCCAAGGCGATTGGCAATTCGATAAACTTTCGGCTAGCTGGTAGAGATATACTGATCGGGATCGCCAGATTACTACTTCCTTGCTCACAGCTACTACGGCGGCGGGCGAATATCGGCCCTGAGCTTCCTTTTCAAGGTGCGTTACGCTGTAGGTCTTTACGATCACGCCATGCGAGGCGCTGTCGCCGAACGCGTCGCGGATCGCCACGCGGGTGACGATGGAAGCCATCCGTGCTGAAATCTCGGGTTGACCGATCACGCGCCTCGCGCAGGTCGTTCAAGAATTCCTTCGTCGTGTCGCCGTTGCGCTTGCCGACGCGCCAGCCGATGATCGCCTTTTGCGTTCCGGCCATGCCGATGAAAACATACTGATCGCCCTTGGCGATGATCTCGTTGCGCTTCACGTTCTTTTGCTTCTTGCCGACGAACGACCACGCCTCATCTAAGTTCGATCCGGTTCACTCGAATGCCGACCATTAAGCGGTCGTGCAATTCCATGCAGCCAAGCCCGACGCGAAGTGCAAGTCTGCGCAACCGTGCTTGCGATCGACGCCGGTCAGGCGCGTGACGGCGCGCTGGCCGACGCCTTCGCAAAGCGCGGCAATGACCTCAATTTGCTTTTCGCGGGAAAGGATATTCATGAGGGCTCAATCCTTCGGGTTGAAGGGATTGGCCTTTGGCGAGACTTGGCAAAAACGCCTTGCAGGGCGTATATTTGCCGGATGGTCATTCGCTTCGGGGCTCAATCCCGGGGCGTTTGATCGGGGCCGTTGCGGTTGCAGCCACAGCGGTCCCACTAATTCGATCCTTGGCAGCCCCGCCGGGATTCGGACCCGGACCTCTCGGCCTGTAAGAGCGAGCGTCCTAACCGTTAGACTAAGGGGCACTTTCGAAAGAAACCCGATTGCGGGCCGCGTTACTTGCTGGGGTGCAGGACGCGGCCCCTTCCTATGTGTCGTAGCCTCAGCGGCGGTCGGAAGTACGCTGAAGCTCTGGCCGTCTTGTCATACGTGCCTCCTCAAGATCGGTTTGGATATTATCCATATCGCTATCCATTGCAAGGTGCATTTTGGATAATATCCAAATTTATCTTGCGATGATCCGCGCGAGGGGCTATGTAAGCCATTGTTCCTATCCATTTGGACGAAGGGAGATGGTTATGGCAGATGAGAACGGAGAGGGAACGGCAGTCAAGATCAGGCCGGAAGAAGTGGGAAAGCGGCAGCGATCTTCAATTGGCTTTCCATACATGGACCTTAACGAGGCAATCACCCTTGCTAGGGCTATCCACAATAATGTTCGGACCGGTACCTGTTCACTTGAACAACTAGCGCCATGGGTGAAGCAGAGTCCGACGAGCAGCGGATTCCGATCGCGTTTGGCGGCAGGTCGTCTATTCGGCCTGATTAATGCGGACCGCTCTGATGCACTGTTTCTGACGGAATTGGGGCGTCTGGTAGTAGACGCCAAGCGAGAGCGTGAAGGGCGGGCAAGGGCCTTTCTCAGTGTTCCGCTTTTCAGCGCCTTACACGACAAGTTCAAGGGCAGCGTGGTGCCACCGTCCGCAGCACTAGAGAAAGAGCTTGCCGCGCTCGGTGTGGCCAGCACGCTCACCGACACGGCACGCCGCGTGATGGAGCGTTCGGCAGAGCAGGCAGGTTTCTATGAAGCAGGCCGAGACCGGATAGTTATGCCGGGCTTCACGCCATCTGCGCAGCGCGAAGAAGAAAAACCGCGCGAGGAAGAGAATGGTGGCGGCGGTAATGGCGGCAACGGGGGTGACGGCCTTGAACTTGATGCGTTGTTGCTTGCTCTGTTGAAGAAAATTCCGACGTCGGGCGAATGGCCTGCCGCCCAGCGAGTTCGCTGGTTCCGAACGTTCGCTATGAACGTTTCGCAAATTTACGACGACGACAACTCGCCGGTTGAAATGAAGATTGAACTAGAGAAAGAGGCCGCCAATTGAGGCGGCCTCCCATCATCCCGAGATCGCAGCGTCATGCCGAAGGGCTAACTAGTCATTCGCCAACAAGCTTAATCGAAGAGACCCAGTTGTCGGGAAAGCCCGCATCTGGACAATTTATATAACCGTTATTGGGTGTATCGTTCTTCGTAAATACGCGGCTTTGTAGGCCCTCAAAGTTCTCGTTTTCGCAAAACACCCAGCTTCCCGACATAATGCGGAATGATTTCAATTCGTCGTTCCAATTTCCTAGATTATGCGTGATATCGTGAAGCCGAGATACAGACCCGCTTATTGTCTTCGTATTTCCGTTGTAGTTGTGGCCATCGCACATTTCGAGTTCAGCCATCGTCTCCATTCCCCCAATACTGAAGATTGCGTGGACAGATAGTTTCGCTAATAGCGCTAGCTTAATCAAGCTCGGCTCAATAGGCGAGCGATAGGCCACTGACATTTTCAAATTAGGCCACTGAGGGTCGAAACAGGCCAGCGCCGAAGTTTAAGCATCTAACGGTCAATCACGTTTATTGGCCACTGGCTGACAGCAAGGGCAACATTCTTGAGCTGACGAAAGCCCAGCGCGCAAGCGGCGGTCAGGAGCGCCGCAAGCGGCTTCATCAGTTCCTCTCTGACATCGGCGTTAAAGCGTTGCGCCAGCACTTGGGCCAGTTGTTAGGCATTGCCCAGGTATCGCGCGACCAAAAGGAGTATGAGGGCCACGTTAAGAGGATTTTCGGTCAACAATACGAACTGGATGTGTGACGAAAGGAGGCCACCAACTGAGGCGGCTAATGAACCTCTCAATCAGCGGCCCGCAGCGCTCCGTAAGCACGCTACGGGCCTAGCTGGAGCGAGGTTAAAGGGGAAGCCAACTTCGCTGGAGCTACCTGCAGTCTACGCTCAAATTCTCCACTGTGGTCTAGTTATGAAGAGGTAGCCGACTAGGGCACCCTTACTTCTATTCCGGTGCTCTAAGCCCGGGTGATAAAAGCCATTCTTGAATGTGTGCGGCGGTTTCAGCTTGTCGGGCTCGGCGGACCAGCCGCTCGCGTTCGATACCTGGCGGGGTGCCTCGCGCTTCTTTTCGAAGGCGCTCTGCCTGTTCCGTCAAGCGCTGATCTAATGGAGTGGTCTGTTTGATACGGCGTCGCTTCATGGCGCTGCTCCATTCCGTTTTAAGGGATTAGCGGGAGCGCTTCGTTGCGTTCTCGGGACGGTGCGATGATGGAGTTACAGTACGCCTGCAGCGCCGCTAGTTCTGTCCACTTGTGAACACAGCGCAAATTAGGCCACTGCGAAATTCAAATTAGGCCACTAGGGGTTAAAACAGGCCAGCACCCGCCCCAGAAAAAGAACATATTGCGAACATGGAACAAACGTGGTACAGGATTCCCATCGGCAGGGCTTTTCCACCTGACCCCATCGCCCGTTTGTCCCGCTAGCGAATCCCCGCCATAAGGAGCACCTACCTATGTCCGCTACTGCCCTGCGTATCGTCGAAGGATCCTCCATGGATAAGTCCAAGGCCCTGTCAGCCGCGCTGTCCCAGATCGAGCGCCAGTTCGGCAAGGGCTCGGTGATGAAGCTGGGCAAGAACGACCGCTCGATGGATATCGAGACGATTTCCTCGGGGTCGCTCGGGCTCGACATCGCGCTTGGCGTCGGCGGCTTGCCGAGGGGGCGGGTGGTCGAAATCTACGGGCCGGAATCCTCGGGCAAAACCACGCTGGCGCTGCACACGGTGGCGGAGGGCCAGAAGAAGGGCGGCATCTGCGCCTTCATCGACGCCGAACATGCACTCGATCCGGTCTATGCGCGCAAGCTCGGCGTCAACATCGATGAACTCCTGATCTCGCAGCCCGACACCGGCGAGCAGGCGCTGGAAATCTGCGACACCCTGGTGCGCTCCGGCGCGGTCGACGTGCTGGTGGTGGACTCGGTGGCGGCGCTGGTGCCGAAGGCCGAACTCGAGGGCGAAATGGGCGATGCGCTGCCCGGCCTGCAGGCACGGCTGATGAGCCAGGCGCTGCGCAAGCTCACCGCCTCGATCAACAAGTCCAACACCATGGTGATCTTCATCAACCAGATCCGCATGAAGATCGGTGTGATGTACGGCTCGCCGGAAACCACCACCGGCGGCAACGCGCTGAAATTCTATGCCTCCGTCCGCCTCGACATCCGCCGCATCGGCGCGATCAAGGAGCGCGACGAAGTGGTCGGCAACACCACGCGCGTGAAAGTCGTGAAGAACAAGCTGGCGCCGCCGTTCAAGCAGGTCGAATTCGACATCATGTATGGCGAGGGCGTCTCCAAGATGGGCGAAATCCTCGACCTCGGCGTCAAGGCCGGCATCGTCGAGAAGTCCGGCGCCTGGTTCTCCTATGACAGCCAGCGGCTCGGCCAGGGCCGCGAGAACTCAAAGGCGTTCCTCAAGGCCAATCCCGACATGACAGCAAAGATCGAAATGGCGATCCGCCAGAATTCAGGTTTGATCGCCGAACAAATCCTGGCCGGCACGCCTGAGCGCGACGCCGACGGCGACGAGCCGGAGGCTGCGGAGGATTGACGTTTTCTGAAACTTGGTCCGCGTGATCTGAGTTTCGACAAAGCGGGCGCTGAGGACGTTGAGTTGCCGACGTCTTTGGCGCCCGTTTTGTCGTGTGCGTAGCGAGCGAATCCGATGAAGCCTCTGATCCTGACGAATTCGTCCGGTTACCCGGGTCTTATGCGTTCGGGCCGCGTCGACCGCGTCATTTTCTTTACCTTTCGTTTCGTCTCGGACCGGTTGCCGTCCTTGGACGAATTCGCAACCTATGTAGGCCCGCGTTCGGACAAGCAGCGTCCCGGCGAACACTGGTCCACCTTTGCTGGCCGATGGCGTGATGGCGGCAAAGATCGAAAGAATTTGGGGTTGCTTGAGTTCTGCGAGCCGTACGACGTCATCGAACTTTGGTTTGATCCGAGCCCGAATGATCAACTGCAACTGATTTGGGTGCTCGATTGTTTCCGGTCTTATCCCGAGACAGCGGCCAAGTTGCGATTGCGCCACGTTGACTACGACCTGATTACGACGGCGTACGACGGGCCTGAAGAGGAGGAGCTGCCGGAAGTTGACGTCACCGCGGCGGAGCTCGAGCTCGCAAGTATGACTTGGCAGGCGTATCGGGCGACGACGCCGGAAGCCTGCTTCGATCTGCTTCAGAGAAACTTGAGCGCATTTCCGCAGTTGAAGCCGGCGCTCATCGACCTGCTCGAAGAGCTTCCTTCCAGCGTAACAGGCCTTGGCGCAACGGAGATGCGCCTCCTCGAACTCATTGGAAACGGTTACGCGAGCACGAATACGCTGTTTTATCGTCGGACCCTGCGCCAGAGGCGTGTATTCAACGATTTTGAAATTGGTTGCCTTCTGGAGGGGCTTGCCCACAGTCCGCGACCGGCCGTGGCGGGCCTCGACGACGAGCTGCGCGTGCTGGAGAAGAAGGACTCCCAGTTCCGCGTCGAAGCATTCCGGCGTAGCCGGTTGTCCCTCACCGAATTAGGCGAGGCGATCCTCGCGCACGAGGAAGATTTCAGCCGCCATAACCCGATCGATCGCTGGTGGGGCGGTACGCGGCTTACGAACGATCGGTTATGGCATCTCGATCCCCTTCTGACGAAACCTCAGGGGAAACGCGCATGACGCGCCTGATCTTGACGGCAGACTCTTCCGCCGCGGGCGCTCTTATGGGCGCACGTCCCGGCGACCTCGTGATCGCGATCGAACGTCGGCTGGTCTGGGGAGCTTTGCCGTCCGAAGCACAACTCGACGCGTTCTTCGCGGCCCGAACGACGCAAGGGAATGGCCTCCATTGGCAGGACGATAGCCCTCCCTCGCGTCTGGCAGAATTTGGCGTCGCCGATCTTGGACTGATCGAGCTATGTGCAAAATGCGAAGCGGGCGAATTGTGGATCGATCCGGGGCCGAACGTCCAATTGATGCTGCTTTGGCTGCTGGACTATTTGGGCCCGCATGCCAATGTCACCTCCAGTCTGGCTTTGGTCCAGACCGACATCCGCATCGGCGATCGACTGCCGGAGGAACTGCCGAGATGGCGGCTCCAAGCTACTCCAATCTGCAACGATCACCTTGAAACCGCCAGCGCAGCGTGGGTCGCCTGGCGCGCGCCAACGCCGCAGGCCTGGTTCGATCTGCTGACGCGGGACACGAGCGCGCTTCCCCAGCTACGGAATACCGTTATCTCGCTGCTCGAAGAACTTCCCACGCGCGACTCCGGACTTGGCGCGACGGAAATGCGGATGCTGGAGCTGATTTCGGAAGGTCACGTGCACCCCTACGATCTATTTCCGGGGCATATGAAGCCCAATGAGCGTCGGGCTTTCGATTATTGGGAAGTCGGGGTTTTGCTGGATGGTTTGGCCCATTGTCCGGCACCTGCGGTGTCGGGACTCGACCAAGGACCTTTCACGCTGGAGATGCACAACGACGCTGCGCGTCACCAGCGCTACAAGCAGAGCAAGCTGTCGCTCACCCCACTCGGTGAGGCCATTTTGGCAGGCAGGGACGATTTCAGCCGGCATAACCCGATCCATCGCTGGTGGGGCGGCACCGAACTGATCAACGACCGGCTATGGCGGTGGAATTCGGCTCTGGTCGCGCCTTGATCAAGAGTGGGATAGATCTCGCTGCTTCCGAATGGGAGACGAATGATGTTTGTTGTTCAGAGTGGGCGAGCGAAACGCACTCGCAAATATTCAATCCTGATGATTTTTGTCCTGTTGATGATAGCCTCGCCAGCGGCGTTAATTGCGATTTTCACGCTGCGCTGGGATGCTCTTCCTGAAGAACGAATGAGGGGCAATCGGCTATGCGAAAGCACATCCGACCCCATCGAACCCCGGACATTCGTGCGACGGCCGATTGAGGCCACGCCTCATTCGGCCGCCTGTGCGTAATCCTCGATCGGTGGGCACGAACACACCAAATTGCGGTCGCCATAGACGTTGTCGACCCGTCCCACCGGACACCAGTATTTATCCATTCGCGAGACGCCCGCCGGGAAGCAGCCCTCGGCGCGGGTATAGGCACGATTCCACCCATCATCGGCGATGTCGTGCACGGTGTGTGGCGCTTGGCGCAGCGGCGAGGCTTCGACTTTCCAGCGGCCGGACTCGATCTCGCCGATCTCGTTGCGGATCGCGATCATGGCGTCGCAGAAACGATCGAGCTCGGCCTTGGATTCCGATTCGGTCGGCTCGATCATCAGCGTGCCCGGCACCGGAAAGCTCATGGTCGGCGCGTGGAAGCCGTAATCGATCAGGCGTTTTGCAATATCGTCGACGGTGACTCCGCTCGTCGTTTTCAGCGGGCGCGGATCGACGATGCATTCATGCGCGACGCGGCCTTTGGCATTCCGGTATAGCACCGGGAAATGCGGCTGCAGCCGTGCAGCGATGTAATTGGCATTGAGGATCGCAATTTCGGTGGCGCGCGTCAGGCCTTCGCCGCCCATCATCAAGACGTAGATGTAGGAGATCGTCAGGATCGAGGCTGAACCAAATGGCGCCGCCGATACCGGTCCGACCGCATGCGGCGCGGCGTCGGAGTTCGCGGGGTGTCCGGGCAGATAGGGCGCAAGATGCGCCTTCACGCCGATCGGCCCCATGCCCGGGCCGCCGCCGCCATGCGGGATGCAGAAGGTCTTGTGCAGATTGAGATGGCTGACATCGGCGCCGTAATCGCCGGGCCGCGCGAGACCGACCTGCGCGTTCATGTTGGCGCCGTCGAGATAGACCTGTCCGCCACTGGCGTGCACGATGTCGCAGATCTCGCTGATGTGCTCCTCGAATACGCCATGGGTCGAGGGATAGGTGATCATGACCGCGGCGAGATCCTTTGAATGCTTCTCCGCCTTCGCACGCAGGTCATCGACGTCGACGTCGCCACGCGCATCGCAGGCGACCACGACGACATCCATGCCGACCATCGCAGCCGAGGCCGGATTGGTGCCGTGCGCGGAGGAGGGGATCAGGCAGACTTTCCGATGCGGCTCGCCGCGCGCTGCGTGGTAGCCGCGGATCGCGAGCAGCCCGGCATATTCGCCCTGCGCGCCCGAATTTGGCTGCAGCGAGATTGCATCATAGCCGGTGATCTCGCACAGCCATTGTTCCAGCCGTTCGAACAGCGCGTGATAACCCTTGGCCTGCTCGCGCGGTGCGAACGGATGAAGGTTGCCGAACTCCGGCCAGGTCAGCGGGATCATTTCCGCGGTCGCATTCAGCTTCATGGTACAGGATCCCAGCGGAATCATCGCGCGGTCGAGCGCCAGATCACGGTCTGCGAGCTTGCGCATGTAGCGCAGCAGCTCGGTCTCGGAACGATGGGCGTGGAATACCGGATGGGTGAGGAACGCGGTGGTGCGTCGGAGTTCCGAGGGCAACGCCTCGCGTGCGCCGGCTTCGACGTCGGAATAGGCCATCGTGCCGCCGAAGGCACGCCAAACCGCCTCAATGGTCGCGGGCGTGGTGGTCTCGTCCACGGCGATGCCGAGCGTGCGAGAGCAGATCCGCAGATTGATCTTCTCGGCGAGCGCGCGGGCGACGATCTCGCTGTGCTTGCCGCCAGCGTCCACCGTTATCGTGTCGAAGAACGCTTCGCTGTCAGGCGCGAAGCCGAGCTTGCGCAATCCGGCTGCCAGCACCGCGGCGCGGCGATGCACGGTTCGTGCGATGTGGGTCAGTCCTTCCGGCCCGTGATAGACCGCGTACATCGAGGCGATCACGGCGAGCAGCACTTGCGCGGTGCAGATGTTGGAGGTGGCCTTTTCGCGGCGGATATGCTGCTCGCGGGTCTGCAGCGCCAGCCGATAGGCGGGGTCCCCCCGCGAATCCACCGAGAGACCGACGATGCGGCCGGGCAGCGAACGCTTGAAGGCATCGCGCACCGCCATATAGGCGGCATGCGGGCCGCCATAGCCCATCGGCACGCCGAAGCGCTGCGCCGAGCCGACTGGCGATGTCGGCGCCGAGTTCGCCGGGCGACGCGAGCAGCGTCAGTGCCAGCAGATCGGCGGCAGACTACCAAGCGCGCCCTTGGCTCGCAGCGCCGCAACGACCGGCCGCAGATCGCGCACCGCGCCCGAAGTACCCGGATATTGCAGCAGGGCGCCGACGACATCGGTCTTGTCGAGATCGGTGAGGGGATCGCCGACGATGAAATTCCAGCCCAACGGTTCGGCGCGGGTGCGCAGCACGGCGAGCGTCTGCGGATGCACTTCGGCGTCGACGAAGAACGACTTTGTCTTCACCTGCGACGCGCGCTCGGCGAGCGCCATCGCCTCGGCCGCAGCTGTGGCCTCATCGAGCAACGACGCGTTGGCGACGTCGAGCCCGGTGAGATCGCAGATCATGGTCTGGAAGTTGAACAGCGCCTCCAGCCGGCCCTGGCTGATCTCCGGCTGATACGGCGTGTAAGCCGTGTACCAGGCCGGGTTTTCAAGGATGTTGCGCTGGATCACCGCGGGCAGGATGGTGCCGGAATAGCCCGTACCGATCAGTGAGGTGAACACCTGGTTCTGCGCGGCGAGTTCCCCCATATGCGCCAGCGCCTCGGTTTCGCTCAGACCGTCGCCGAGATCGAGCGGCGCCTTTTGCCGGATCGACGACGGCAGCGTCTCGCTCATCAGCGCGCCGAGGCTTTGCGCCCCGACCGTCTCCAGCATCGCGTTGGTATCGCGCGGCGAGGGGCCGATGTGACGGCGTACGAAATCGGCGGCGGGTTCGTCGAGATGTTTGAAGGGCGCGTTCATGGATTTTTCCTCTGATTCTCGTCATGCCCCGCGAGGCGGGGCATCCAGTAATCGCCGGCCTCGGTGATTGAACCGAAGGCCGCGGCGTACTGGATCGTCCGCCTTCGCGGACGATGACAGGGAGTTTGGTGTCAAAGATCCGTTCATCCGTTACGCGGTGTGCTTGGCGTAGGCGGCCTCGTCCATCAGGCCGTCGAGTTCGCTTTTGTCCGATATCTTGATCTTGAAGAACCACGCCTTGCCGCCGGCATCGGAATTCACCAGCGCGGGTTCGCGGCGAGCGCCTCGTTGACCTCGAGCATCTCGCCCGTGACAGGCGCGTAGACGTCGGAGGCGGCCTTGACGGATTCGACCACGGCCGCGGCCTCGGCCTTCTTCAGGCTGCGGCCGACCTTCGGCAGTTCGACGAACACGACGTCGCCGAGCTGCGATTGCGCGTAGTCGGTGACGCCGACGGTGGCGACATCGCCCTCGATGCGGAGCCATTCGTGGTCGGAGGTGAACAGCGTCGTCGTCATGACTTCCTCTAGCGTTTATAGGTGTTGGGAACGAACGGCATCGCGGCGACCGTGAGCGGCAGGCGCTGGCCGCGGACTTCGGCGAACACGGATGTGCCGACGGCAGAGAGCGATGACGGCAAATAGCCCATCGCCACCGGCGCATTCAGGCTCGGGCCAAACCCGCCTGAAGTGACCTTGCCGATCGGCTCAGCCGAGGTCGCATCGGCGAATAGAGCCGCGCCCTCGCGCACCGGCGCGCGGCCTTCCGGCCGCAGGCCAACGCGGCGGCGCGTTGCGCCAGTTGCGAACTGCGTGAGGATCTTTTCGGCGCCGGGGAAACCTCCCGCACGCGCGCCGCCATTGCGGCGGCTTTTCTGCACCGACCATTCCAGCGCGCCTTCGACCGGCGTCGTCGTGGTGTCGATGTCGTGGCCGTAGAGGCAGAGCCCGGCCTCGAGCCGCAGGCTGTCGCGGGCACCGAATCCGATCGGCATCACGTCGCTATTGTCGAGCAGCGCCGTCACCAGCGCCTCGGCATGTTGGGCCGGAACCGAAATCTCGAAGCCGTCTTCGCCGGTATACCCGAGCGCGAGACGAAACAGTCATGGCCGCCTACGCGTCGCGGCCGGCATCCATGAATTTCATCGCCGATGCGTCTGCGCAAAATTTCGTCAGGACGGATTCGGCCTTCGGCCCCTGCAGCGCGATCAATGCGCGGTCGGGCAGCGATTCGATCTCGCAAACGTCGGACAGGTGCCCGCGGAGATGGACCTCGTCCTCGGCCTTGCAGGCGGCGTTGACCACCAGGAACAAATGATCGCCGAAATTCGCCACCATCAGATCGTCGAGGATGCCGCCATCGCTGTTGGTAAACTGCGCATAGCGCTGCCGTCCCGGCGCAACCGCTGCGATGTCCTGCGGCACAAGCCGTTCGAGCGCCAGGGCAGCATCCAGCACCTTGCCGGATTTCGCCCGCAGCACCAGTTGGCCCATATGGGAGACGTCGAACAGGCCGGCACCCGCGCGGGTGTGCAGGTGTTCCCGCAGCACGCCGGCGGCATATTGCACAGGCATATCGTAGCCGGCGAACGGCACCATTTTGGCGCCGCGCGCCACATGCAGCGCGTGCAAAGGGGTCTGTTTTAGCGGAGAATCGTCGCGTGCAAGCATCACAGGGCCCTCGCGGTTCCCGAAGGGGACTATCCCCCTGGAAACCTACAGAAAGCCCCATCTGTCGCTGTGCCTGAGAGTATTATCCCGTCGGCGGACGATTGCGGGGGTCAACCCGCTCACGTCTCTTTCCAGATGTCATCCAGCCACGCGGTCCGTTTGCCTGAGAGTTTCCGGGGCGGTTGCTCCTTCGGCGCCGGCACTTAAGCCGATCTCTCCCGGCGTGGCTGTCCGTAAGACAGATAGGAGAGAAACACGGCTCCGCCAAGGCTGTCAACGCGGTCGCAGCATCTATCAACGGCCTTTACGCTGCTGCGGCAAGCCTATGATCTGTCTGCACAGTTTCTGGACAGCGCGATGGGGCTTGTCTAAAAGCGTTCGGCCGGAAGATTAACCACCTTTGTAGCGGATTCCTGCCCAAATCTTCGATTGGATGAACATGAGCGGCGTCAACGAGATCAGGTCGAGCTTTCTGAACTTCTTTGCCGGGAACGGCCACGAGATCGTGCCGTCGTCGCCGCTGGTGCCGCGCAACGACCCGACCTTGATGTTCACCAATGCCGGCATGGTGCAGTTCAAGAACGTCTTCACCGGCGTCGAGAAACGGCCTTATCAGCGCGCCACCACCTCGCAGAAATGCGTGCGCGCCGGCGGCAAGCACAACGATCTCGACAATGTCGGCTACACCGCGCGCCATCACACGTTCTTCGAGATGCTCGGCAATTTCTCGTTCGGCGATTACTTCAAGGATCGCGCGATCGAGCTCGCGTGGAATCTGGTGACGAAGGAATTCGGTCTGCCGAAGGATAAGCTGACGGCAACCGTCTATGTCGACGACGACGAGGCGTTCGATCTCTGGAAGAAGATCGCAGGCCTGCCGGAGTCGCGGATCATCCGCATCGCCGGCTCCGACAATTTCTGGCAGATGGGCGACACCGGCCCCTGCGGCCCGTGCTCGGAAATCTTCTACGACCATGGCGACAAGATCTGGGGCGGCCCCCCGGGTTCGCCTGAGCAGGACGGCGACCGCTTCATCGAGATCTGGAATCTCGTGTTCATGCAGTATGAACAGCTCGAAGGCGGCGTGCGCAACAAGCTGCCGAAGCCCTCGATCGATACCGGCGCGGGCCTGGAGCGCGTCGCGGCCGTGCTGCAGGGCGTGCACGACAATTACGACATCGACCTGTTCGTCGCCCTGATCCGCGCCATTGCGGAGCTGACCGGCGCCGACCCGCAAGGGCCGCAGAAGGCATCGCTGCGCGTGATCGCCGACCATCTGCGGGCGTCGTCGTTTCTGATCTCGGACGGCGTGCTGCCCTCGAACGAGGGCCGCGGCTATGTGTTGCGGCGGATCATGCGCCGCGCGATGCGGCACGCACAGTTGCTGGGTGCGCGCGATCCGCTGATGCATCGCCTGGTCTGGGCGCTGGTGCGCGAGATGGGCCAAGCCTATCCGGAACTGGTGCGCGCGGAAAAGTTGATCGAGGAAACGCTACGGCTGGAAGAGACGCGTTTTCGCAAGACGCTGGAGCGCGGCCTGTCGATCCTCGACGAGAAAAGCGCCGGCCTGAAAAAGGGCGACATGTTCGACGGCGATACCGCATTCACGCTGTACGACACTTATGGCTTCCCGCTCGATCTGACCCAGGACGCGCTGAAATCGCGCGGCATCAGTGTCGATCAGGCATCCTTCACCGATGCGATGGAGCGGCAGCGCGAGAAAGCGCGTGCGGCCTGGGCGGGGTCGGGCGATACCGCAACCGAGAACATCTGGTTTCCGCTGCGCGAAAAACTCGGCGCTACCGAATTCCTGGGCTATGAAACTGAGACCGCTGAGGGCGTGGTCGCGGCGCTGGTGAAAGACGGCAAGGAGACCGACAGCCTCAGGGACGGCGAGAGCGGCGCGATCGTGCTGAACCAGACGCCGTTCTATGCGGAGTCCGGTGGCCAGGTCGGCGACACCGGTGTGCTGACCGGCGAAGGCGTCACCTTCCGTGTCACCGATACGCAGAAGAAAGCGGGTGATCTCTTCGTGCATCTGGGCACCGTGGAGCAGGGCACGCTGAAGGCGGGCACTGCGCTGCTGCTCGAGGTCGATCACGCCAGGCGTTCGTCGATCCGCGCCCATCACTCCGCGACGCATCTTTTGCATGAGGCGCTGCGGCAGGTGCTCGGCGACCACATCGCCCAGCGCGGTTCGATGGTGGCGCCGGATCGGCTGCGGTTCGACTTCGTACACCCGAAGCCGATTACGGCGGAAGAACTCGCCCGTGTCGAGGACATCGCGAACGACGTCGTGCTCGACAACGACGAGGTCACCACGCGCCTGATGGCGGTGGACGACGCCCGCGAGGCCGGCGCGCGTGCGCTGTTCGGCGAGAAATATGGCGACGAGGTGCGCGTGGTGTCGATGGGCAAGAGCGCCCGCGAACACGGCCAGAACGCACTCGGCTGGTCGGTCGAACTCTGCGGCGGCACCCACGTCCGCCGCACCGGCGATATCGGTCTGATTTCGGTGACCGGCGAAAGCGCGGTTGCCTCCGGCGTGCGCCGGATCGAGGCGCTGACCGGGCGTCACGCCCGCAAGCATGCCAACGACACCATGGCGCTGGCGAAAACCGCGGCGCTCGAGCTGCGCACCACGATCGAGGACGTGCCGGCACGTATCGCCGCGCTGATGGATGAGCGCAAGAAATTGGAACGCGATCTCTCGGACGCGCGCAAAAAACTCGCGATGGGCGGCGGCGCTGCGGCGAACGGATCGGGCGCTGCTTCGGGCGTGCGCGAGGTCGGCAACGTCAAGCTCCTGGCCCGCGCGGTCGAGGGCGTCGAGACCAAGGATCTCAAGAGCCTGGTCGACGACGGCAAGAAGCAGATCGGCTCCGGCGTGGTCGCAATCGTCGGCGTCACCGAAGACGGCAAGGCCGGCGTCGTGGTCGGCGTCACCGCCGATCTCACCTCGCGCTTCAGTGCGGTTGATCTGGTCAAGATCGCTTCCGCAACGCTTGGCGGCAAAGGCGGTGGCGGACGGCCCGACATGGCGCAGGCCGGCGGGCCCGATGGTGCCAAGGCTGATGCGGCGCTGACGGCGATCGAACAGGCCATGACTAAGCAAGAATCGGCGGGCGCCTAACGGAGACATCGACCGTGGCGACCGTTCCGGGCAAACGCGCTATCAGCGACCCGGATTTGCGGGACAGGCTCTATGAGTTGCTCGAACACGATCACCTGCCGTATTCGGTCGGCTCGCGTTTCGTCCGGCTGATCCTCGCCATCATCGTGGTCGATGTGTTGGCGGCGATCCTGGCCTCGGTGCCGGAATTCGACGCGGCCCTCGGCCCGCTCTTCACCATCATCGAGGTCGCAGCGGTAGCAGTGTTCGCTCTGGAATATGGCGCGCGGATCTGGAGCGTGGTCGGCCATTCGCTGCGGGACATGACGCCGGCGCGGGCGCGGCTCGAATACGCGTTCTCCAGCCTCGGCGTCATCGACCTGCTGGCCTTCCTGCCGTCGGCGATCGCGTTGGCGTTGCGCGACAAGGAAGCGCTGGTGCTGTTCGGCATGCTGCCGTTCCTCAAACTGGTGCGCTATTCGCCGGCGATGCGTTCGCTGCTCGCCGCCCTCCATGCCGAACGGCGCACGCTGTTCGGCTGCGTGGTGATCCTGACCGGCGCGGTGTTGCTGTTCGCATCATTGCTCTATGCGATCGAGCACAAGGTGCAGCCCGACAAGTTCGGTACCATTCCGCAGGCGATGTGGTGGGCGATCGTGACGCTCGGCACCGTCGGCTATGGCGACGTGGTGCCGGTGACGCCGCTCGGCAAGATCGTCTCGGTATTTGCGATTCTGGTCGGCTTTGCGATGATCGCGCTGCCGGTTGCGATCATCTCGACCGCATTTGCCGATGAAGTGCGACGGCGCGATTTCGTGGTCACCTGGGGCATGCTGGCGCGGGTGCCGCTGTTCTCGCATCTCGGCGCCAGCGAGATTGCCGACATCATGCGGCTGCTGCGCGCGCAGACCATCGAGTCCGGCGAGGTGCTGGTCCGTCGCGGCGATGCCGCTTCATCGATGTATTTCATCACGGCAGGCGAGGTCGAGATCGACCTGCCGAGCCAGAGCGTCCGGCTGTCGGACGGCACCTTCTTCGGCGAGATAGCGCTTCTGAAGCGCACCAAGCGCTCGGGCACGGTGACGGCGACGCGGAAAACCAAATTGCTGGCGCTCGACGCCCAGGATTTTCACGCGCTGATCGAACGACTGCCGGCGCTGGCAGCCCATGTCAAGGAAACTGCCGAAGCGCGGTTGGCCGACACGGCGGAAGCGCCGAAAGGGGATATCGCGGAAGGCGAGATCGCGCAGGCCGCGGCCACCGACGCGGATATGTGAGGATATGCGATGGATTACCCAGCGGACGGCGAGGGCGCGGATGCCTGGCCGCCATGCGGTTGAACCCACGGCAGTGCTGCAATTAATCCTTACGCTTCCAGACGAGGTATACCGTGCCCTCGAACTTCGGCCGGGTATCGCCGGCGCCCGCCTGTGGCCGATCCCAGCCCGAGAAGCTCAATGCGATATCGGTTACGCGAATGCCGTTGCAGGTCTGGCGCACTGTCTGCATCTTGATTTTGGGCCAGGAAATGCGCCACCGAGCCTTTGGCCGAGGTGGGCGAGCCCGACGAGAAAAAATACCTGGATCGAGGAGCGTGCTGAGGCGCGTCGGAAGAGATGGGAACATCGAAACCCCCTTTATCTAAAACTGTAATTAAAAATTACATAAACTAGATTTGGAGTCAAATATTAGTATGATCGTTAACCGTATTTGGGGGTAACCGACCGATTCGTCCGGTAAGGCTTTGGTGACGCGGTAATGTTCTGTTACCTTAACAAAAGGTAAAGGACTTTGGATCCGACAAATGGCGCTTCCCTCGGATGTTGTGCGGCAGGTTGAGCAGGATCTGCTCGTCAAAGCGGACGTGCTGGCTTACCATATAGGTAATTTGGTAGTGACGGACCCCGAGCGTGCCAAGGCTGTCTACGAAGAGATCGTCGCGCGCTTGAGGGAAGCGGTTTCGCCGGCGGCCGGTCTGGCGTCGAAATCCGAGCTGCTGTCGCTCGATCGGCGGCCCAATGTTCGTCTTGCCAAATCCGGCGGCGACGAAATCGAGGATTTCATCCTGGACATCCTTGCCCATAGCCCGCGGGGACTTTTGTCGGTCCAGGAGATCTTCGATGGCCTTCAGGAGGCGGAGTTGGAGATCAAGCGGGCGACGCTGGTCGTCCGTCTTCACCGTCTGGTGCAGGCGGGAAAGCTGAACTCAAGAACCCACGGGCACTATGTGCTAAGCGAAGCCGAACACAATCGACGTCAGTCGGCCTGAGCGCCAGTCCGATTCTGCAAGTCCGATTCTGATTGCGTCCGTTCAGCGCTCAACTCTTGTGCAGGAAGATATAGTCCGCCGAGTAGGGTGCGCTCCTGGTCGCGCCGGCCTTGTCGCAGGCGCCGTCGAGCTTGCCGCCTTGCGTATTGATCCGCTGCACCGTGGTGACGTTGGTCAGCACGCCGCTGCCGCGCCGGGAAATCACCTCGAGCTTGAGCCAAGGGATGTCGTTGGCGGTGGCGCCCGGCGCATTGCCGGAGGTTTTGCCGACCACGGCGCTGCCGTCGACATTCTCCCAGTTCGGGCCGGCATAGTGGCGGCCGACGGTCTTGCCGTCCGCCATCAGCGTTGCGATCGGCTCGCGGAATGCCCAGCCAAGCTTGCCTTCCACGCCGGCCTTGCACTCGTAGACCTGCGCGCCTTCGGCGTGAACCGAGAGCACGACCGCTTCTCCCGGTGCGGCAATGGCGTCGGGGAGTGGCGTTTCGGCGTGCGCGGCGACGAACGAGGTCGAGAGCAACAGAGCTACGAACGTGGCGGACCTAACGATGGGCATGAAGATGCTCGTGTCTGAATAAGGGGTTGCCGCGATTGTCATTGCGAGGCGCGAAGCGACGAAGCAATCCATTCTTCTTTCCGCGGAAAGATGGATTGCTTCGCTTCACTCGCAATTGACGTTAATAGGCCTGCGTAAGACAGGCGGCCTTAAGCCGCCATCGCCTTCTCGAGGTTCTCCGCGACCTTGTCGAGGAAGCCAGTGGTGGAGAGCCAGCGCTGGTCGGCGCCGACCAGGAGCGCGAGGTCCTTGGTCATGTAACCGGCCTCGACGGTGTCGACGCAGACCTTCTCCAGCGTCTTTGCAAACTTTGCCAGCGCCTCGTTGTTGTCGAGCTTGGCGCGATGCGAAAGTCCCTGGGTCCAGGCGAAGATCGAGGCGATCGAGTTGGTCGAGGTTTCCTTGCCCTTCTGGTGCTCGCGGTAGTGGCGCGTCACCGTGCCGTGGGCGGCTTCGGCTTCCACCACCTGGCCGTCAGGCGTCAGCAGCACCGAGGTCATGAGGCCGAGCGAGCCGTAGCCCTGCGCCACCGTGTCCGACTGCACGTCGCCATCGTAGTTCTTGCAGGCCCAGACATAGCCGCCCGACCACTTCAGCGCCGACGCCACCATGTCGTCGATCAGGCGATGTTCGTAGGTCAGCTTCTTGGCTTCGAAATCCTTCTTGAAATCCTTCTCGTAGATCTCCTGGAAGATATCCTTGAAGCGGCCATCATAGACTTTCATGATGGTGTTCTTGGTCGAGAGATATACCGGGTAGCCGCGGTTGAGGCCGTATGTCAGCGATGCCCGCGCGAAATCCCGGATCGAGTCGTCGAGATTGTACATGCTCATGGCGACGCCTGAGCCCGGCGACTTGAACACCTCGCGTTCGATCACGGTGCCGTCCTCGCCGACGAACTTCATCGTCAGCGTGCCCTTGCCCGGGAATTTGATGTCGGTGGCGCGGTACTGGTCGCCATAGGCGTGGCGGCCGATGATGATCGGCTTGGTCCAGCCGGGGACGAGACGCGGCACGTTCTTGCAGATGATCGGTTCGCGGAAGATCACGCCGCCGAGGATGTTGCGGATGGTGCCGTTCGGCGACTTCCACATTTCCTTCAGGTTGAACTCCTTCACCCGGGCCTCGTCGGGGGTGATGGTGGCGCATTTGACGCCGACGCCGACCTTCTTGATGGCATTGGCAGCGTCGATCGTGACCTGGTCGTTGGTCTCGTCGCGGTATTCCATCCCGAGGTCGAAATAGAGCAGTTCAACGTCAAGGAACGGGTTGATCAGCTTGTCCTTGATGTACTGCCAGATGATCCGGGTCATCTCGTCGCCATCGAGTTCGACGACGGGGTTGGATACCTTGATTTTTGCCATGCGGATGGGGCCTTCTTGGAACGGCGCTTTTTTAGGGCGGCGGGTTAAGCGAAATATACTCGCGCTATAGCACCGCCCGCGCACGGGCGGAAGCCAAGGGATTATGCAGTTTCAGCCGACCCTTGAACCGGATCCACGGTTCTGATCGATCAGAACCGTGGATTCGGTCCTATATTTTTGACGCGTTTTCTTCACGCGAACCGGTGCCCACTTCGCTTGAAAACGCTTTAAAACGCTGCCTGTGTCGCCGTCCCCGCCACGATGTACCAGGTCACGAACAGGCCGCAGATCAGTGCGCCCGGCAGGCTGGAGCCGGTCCGCCGCCACGTGAAGGTGGCGACCACGGCGCAGATCGCGAGCAGCGGCACGAACTGAATCGCCACGATCGTCGACAGCGGCACGAAGCTGGGATCGGGCAGCGGGTTGAACAGCTTTCCGCCCAACCACAGCGTGCCGTATTGCAGCACCAGGAGCACGATGAAGCCCAGCGTCAGCGCCAGGATGTTGGTGAGGTAGAGCGCCAGGCGGGGCGCGCCCATGGTCGAGAAATTCCGGTGCAGCACATGGAGCGCGATCACGAAAAACGCCGTGAACGGGACCAGGTAGATCAGGAACATCAGGAATTGCTTGGAGCTCATTAACTTGAGCGCGACGATCCAGAACCGGAAATCGATCTTGAAGACGAGGTCGGCAAGCCACAGCGCGGCATAACCGACGACGACCGAGGCGACCGCGATCAGGATCGAGGGGCCAATGATTCCGGCCCGGCTGGCGCGTTTCGGGGCGAACGGCATCAGGGCGAGCGCGATCAGCCCGTTGATGACAGCCCAGACCATGATCTGGTTGGTGATGCCCTGGGGCAGGAACGCCGACGGCGCGACGAAGGCGCCGGCGAGCGCAAAGGCTGGATAATAGGTCAGCGCCGGGATGAAGGCGGACAGGATGAACGCCGTGGTCCAGTGCCGGCCGATGGCGGCTGCGTGGGGCGGCATGGTGCCGTCGGCCACCGCGGGCAGCCTGAGGCGAGAGAACATCGGCGCCTCGAGCAGTCCGTCGAATGCGCCGATCAGGAGCGCAACGAAGCCGACCAGCGCGATCAGCGTCCCGATCTCCTTGCGGAACCAGATCTGGTCGTCGGCCGGCCGCGGCGTGCCGCCCTGCAGGGTCTTGGCGAACCAGTCGAGGCTGTAGCCGATCGCCTCATGCGAGATGTGCTCGGCCGGGTGGGTCATCGCGGGCGTATACAGCACCCGCGCGGTGCCCTGGGCGGTGTCGCCGTAGACCTTGCCGGGCTCGACGGCGCCTTGCGTGCCGAACAGGGCCCAGAGTTTTGGACTCTGGGGGACGTCGCGGGCGAGGTCGACACCCCACATCAGAGTGGAGAATTCCTCGTATTGGGCGAACACCAGCGCCGTGTTGCGCGGCCAGCTTGCGGTGCCTTCGGCTGCGAACGGCTTGCCGGTCGAGGAGCCCTCCAGCACCATCGATTTGTAGTCGTTGGGCATCGCGGCGGCTGCGGCGAGCACGGTCCAGCCGCCCATCGAGTGACCCTCCAGTCCGATATTGTTCTTGTCGACGATCTCGAGACTGCGCAGGTAAGCGAGCCCGTCGGGGCCACCAAAACCATTGGCGAAGGCGGGCGGGTCGCTATAGCCGTGCCCGGTCTGGTCGAGGTCGAGCACGACATAGCCGCGGCGGGCGAACTCGATGGCGAAGCCGTCCTGGGTCTCGCGCGAATTGATGTAGCCGTGGACGGCGAGGATGCCGGGCGCGGGGAGCTGCGGCGTGGCATTGGGCGGAATGTAAAGCAGGGCACTCATGGTGTTGCCCTTGGCGCCCTTGAAGCGGATATCCTGGATCCGGATGCCGCCTGCGGTCTGGGTGAAGTGAGCGAGTAGTCCGCCTGCCAGAATCAAAATCAGGCCGATAATGGCCAAGGTCCACCTGCCGCGCATGACGTTCCCCCAGTGTTTTTCGCCGTTAAACCGGCGTCTGAAGCTTTGCTTTACAGCTTCGCTTTGGTTGTGATTGGTAACCTATCCGAAGGTGGAATGCGTGCAAGCAGCGGACCGTTGAGACTTCGATTTAGGATTTGCAAACGCCGCTAACCCTGTTATCTCCTTGAGGAAATTTGCTGACGACGACGCTGGGCAATGCCGGCGGTGAGAAGTTGAATCACGTTCTTCGGAGGCTGATTCAAACTCTTTAGAGCTTGAATCAGAATCAGAGCTTGAATCAGAAAGTGAAGTGAGATGTCCGGTTCGGGCACCGACAAGACCAAAACCGGCCATGAGCTGACCGGCCCTGTGGTGATCCTGGTCGAGCCGCAGCTCGGCGAGAACATCGGCATGGCCGCGCGCGCGATGGGCAATTTCGCGCTTTCTCGTTTAAGGATCGTGAAGCCCCGCGACGGGTGGCCGAACATCGCCGCCCAGCGCGCCGCCGCCGGCGCCGACCACATCCTCAACCATGCCGAACTGTTCGACACGGTCGAGCAGGCGGTCGCCGATCTGACCCTGCTGTTTGCCACCACCGCCCGCGCCCACGACCAGGCCAAGCCGGTGGTGGGACCGGAGGGCGCCGCGCGCGAGATCGTCGGGCATGTCGCCGGCGGGGGCGGCGCCGGCATCATGTTCGGCCGGGAGCGGGCTAGGGCTGAACAACGAAGAGGTCGCGCTCGCCAACCGCATCATCACCTTCCCGGTCAACCCGGGCTTTGCCTCGCTCAACCTGGCGCAGGCGGTGCTCTTGATGGGCTACGAGTGGTTCAAGCTCTCCACCGCGGGCGCGCTGCCGTTTGCGATGCCCGAGCGTTCCGAGCCGGCCTCCCAGCACCAGATGCAGGCCTTCTTCGACAACCTGGTCCGCGAGCTCGACAAGGTCGAGTTCCTGCGGCCCGGCTGAGAAGCGTGAGACCATGCTGGTCAACCTGCGCAACATCTTCACCCGGATGGACCCGACCAAGCAGGACATGCACACCCTGCACGGCGTGGTGATGGCCATCGCCGAGGGGCGGAAGGGGCCGGCCAAGGGCGGGGTGCTCGACGGCGAGCAGGCGACGCGCTTGCGGGCGCTATTGGCCGAGCACGGGCAGGGCGGCGTGCCCGCCGACAGCAGCAGCACCGTGCGCGGGCTGGCCCGGCTGCTGCGACGAAACCCGACCGACGCCGAGCGGATCCTGTGGCAGGCGCTGACCAGGGATCGCCGCTTCGCCGGCCAGTTCAAGCGCCAGACCCCGGTCGGCCGCCACATCCCGGATTTCGTCTCCTTCGTGCACCGGATCGCGATCGAGCTGGAAAACCCCGACGAGACCGAGACCATCGCCGCCGACCGTGCGGCGCGGCAGGCCTGGCTGGAGGCGAGGGACTATCGGGTGGTCAACATGCGCGTGGCGGATGTCGAGGGCGATCTGGACGGAGAGCTGGCGCGGCTTGAGGCAGACCGTTGCATGGGCGCATAGGCGTCAGTATAGCGCTGCTAGCTCACCATCGTCATCCCGCCTGGAGCCGGGACCATGCCATCGATCGAGCTTGGGACACAGGCGTCGCCTTGCGACCATCTAACGAGTAGGCCGCAGCTATGCGCCGCCTAAGACCGGGACGACGAGTTGCCTGCGGCCGCGCTGTCCGCGCCGCTCGCCGCTTCGGCTTCTTCACCTTGGACGGCCCGAACAGATTGCTCGCGGCAAGCGCCGCCGTGTCGGCGACGCCGGGGTCGCGCGACACCATGGCGGCGACGATGGCGCCGTCGATCAGCAATGCGAGTTGATGGGCGAGGCTTTCCGGCTCGACCGCGCCCATCTCACCAGCAAGCTTTTCGATATGCGCCAGTACTACCTTCTTGTGGCGCAGCGCGATGTTGCGGAACTGCTTCTGGTCCTTGTCGTGCTCGGCGACCGCATTGATGAAGGGGCAGCCGTAGAAACGTTCCTCGGCGAACCAGCGCTTCAGCGCGGGAAAGATCCGTGTGAGCTTGGTCTGCGGATCGCCGCCGCCGGCCTCGATGGCGGCGATGAACCATTCGCGCCACGCCTTGCCTTCGCTCTCGAGCACCGCGTGTACGAGGTTGGTCTTGGAGCCGAACAATTTGTAGAGCGTGGTCTTCGCGGTTCCGGCCTCGTCGATGATGGCGTCGATGCCGGTGGCGTTGATGCCGTTCTTGCAGAACAGATGCGTCGCCGCGTTGAGCAGGCGCCCGCGCGCAGATTCCTCATCGCCGTGCGGTAGTCGCCGCGACGGATTTCTTCTTCGAAGCTGATTTGCCCATGCGCCGCAGTTAATCGGACCGCGGCAAAATCATCAAGTCGCATCTCTTGTGCGCTCAAAATAATCGCGCTGAACGCAGCATTTGCATCGCGGTTGAGCAGCCCGCCCCTGATTAATCAGAAGGCACGGTAGGCTAAGCGGCTTCAATGGTTCGCCTTTTTATTTGGGTGGTGTCTGGCACGCTTCGTGCAGGAAACAGACCGTTCGGTATCCTACCCCTCAGGGAGAGAAACAATGACCGCGGTTGCTCAAAAAACAGTGCTTACGGGCTGCCTTGCCCCGATCGACAAAAACGGCCTGGAACAGCTCATCGCCAATGGCAAAGCCAATCCGAAGGTCATCAAGACCTTGAAGTGCAAGACGGTGGCCGAAGGCAAGTTCCGCCACGCCAACTATATCCGAAACCTCGCGCCCTACATTGTCGACGAGCCGCCCGGCCTGCTCGGTGACGACACCGCGCCCAATCCGTCGGAAGCCTCGCTTGCCGCGCTCGGTTCGTGCCTGGCGGTCGGCCTGCACGCCAACGCGGTTCACCGCGGCTGGACCGTCAACAAGCTCGAACTCGAGCTCGAGGGTGACCTCAACATCACCGCAGTCTGGGGCACCGGCGACGTCAGCGAGAAGCCGGTCGGCTTCACCGACGTGCGGGTCAAGGTCGACATGGAATGCGAGGGCGTGCCGAAGAGCGAGATCGATGCGCTGGTGGCCCATGTGAAGAAGTGGTCGCCGGTCGCCAATACCTTCACGCGCCCTGTCAATCTCGAGGTCAGTGCCTAGAGCCTTGGCTCCAGGCTCTTTTTTGCGCGCTTTCTTCACGCGAACCGCCCACTTCGCTCGAAAAGCGCTTCGGCGGAACGCGACATCACACAAAAGGTGCGGAGACGATCCATGGGTTCATTGGCTTTATCGCGGGTCGAAGCTGTTGGTGAGCCGGCACCTTCACTTGTCGACGAGGTGGCCAGGCTAGCTCGCCAGGAATTGGCGCCGCTTGCATCCGCAATCGATGCAGGCTCCGTCTACCCAGGCGAGTTGCTGCGCCGCCTCGGCGAAGTTGGCGCCTGGGGTAGCCATGTGCCGCTGGAGGGGCCGGCGGATCTGCGCTGTGCCATCCAGGCGATGGCCGCGATCGGAGAGGTCTGCGGGGCCACGGCCTTCATGGCCTGGTGTCAGAACACGCTGGTTTGGTACGCCGCGAATTCCACCAACCTGAAGCTCGCGAGGCGCTTCGGCGACGGATTTTCGAGCGGTAGGCAGCTCGGCGGGACCGGTCTTTCCAATCCGATGAAAAGCTTCTTCGGCATCGAGAAGCTGAAACTCAAGGGGCGAAAAGTCGAAGGCGGCTACATCGTCAAGGGCGCGCTGCCCTGGGTGTCCAATCTCGGACCCGACCATTACTTCGGCACCATCTTCGAGCGGGAGGACGAGGGGGGCGGCGGCACCGCCAAGAGCGGGCCGGGCATCGTCATGTTCCTTGCCGATTGTTCTGATCCCGCAATCACGTTGACGCCCTGCAAGCCGTTTCTCGCGATGGACGGCACCGGCACCTATGGCGTCCAGTTCCGCGACGTCTTCGTGCCTGACGATCTCATCCTTGCCGAGCCGGCCGCGCCGTTCATCAAGAAGATCCGCGCCGGCTTCATCCTGCTGCAGGCCGGCATGGCGCTCGGTCTGATCAAGGATTGCATCGCCATCATGGACGAGGTCGACGGCTCGCTCGGCCACGTCAATCGGTATTTGCCGCAGCAGCCTGTTCAATTCCGCGAGCTGCATGCCGAATTCGAGAAGGAAGCAATGGCGCTGGCGAGCGATCCCTACAATCCGGACGACAGCTACTGGCGCCGCGTCGTCGCGCTACGCCTGCGCATGGGTGATGCGGCCGTCGCAGCCGCGCATGCAGCGATGCTCCATTGCGGCGCGCGCGGCTATCTCAAGAGCCATCGCGCCCAGCGCAGGCTTCGCGAGGCCTATTTCGTCGCCATCGTCACGCCCGCCACCAAGCAGCTTCGCAAGATGCTCGCGGAGGCATGAGTAAGGAAGTTTCTGATCGACCCTGACTGCAACCTTAAAAACAGGAGAGGCCTGCCATGACGGACGTTCTGATTGCTGCCGGTGAAGTTGCCGATCTCATCAACAAAGAACCATGTGTCATCATCGACACGCGGAATCCGGGTGCCTATGCCGAGGGACATCTCCCCAATGCCGTCAATGTGCATGACATCTTCACCTATCTGGCGACGTCGACGCCGGAGGGTATCCATGAACTGAAGACCAAGTTCGCCGACGCCTTCGGCGCCGCCGGCCTGTCGGGCAAGGAAACCGCCGTCATCTACGAACAGTCGATGAATTCGGGCTTCGGTCAATCCTGCCGCGGCTATTATCTGCTCACCATGCTCGGCTATCCCAAGATCAAGGTGGTCCATGGCGGCTACGATGCGTGGGTGGCGGCCAGCTTGCCTGTCACGACGGATGTACCGTCGCCGGTGAAGGCGTCGTTCGCAATCGTCCCTGAGGCGGGCGACATCCTGATCGACTACAAGATGATGCTGGCCGCGCTCGACAAGCCCGGCATCGCGCTGCTCGACGTTCGCGACGTCGACGAATGGATCGGCGAAAGCTCTTCGCCTTACGGCAAGGATTTCTGCCCGCGCAAGGGACGCATCCCCGGTGCCGTCTGGCTCGAATGGTACCGTATGATGAAGCCGACCGCGGAAGGTCCGCGCTTCAAGTCGAAGGATGAAATCCTCGCGGAATGCGCCACCGTCGGCATCTCGCCGAGCACGCCGGTCTATCTCTACTGCTTCAAGGGCGCGCGGGCCTCGAACACGTTCCTGGCGCTGAAGAACGCCGGCGTGAAAGACGTGCGGATGTACTTCGGATCCTGGAATGAATGGTCGCGCGACCCGTCGCTGCCGATCGATGAAGGCTTGCCGACGGCTGCCCGCTTAACAGGCAAAGCGGCATAGAACCTGCATGTTTCTCATTGCCCGGCGGCGTGAAAAGCCACTGGGCAATGACTGAATTCTCCAGATCGCGGCGGCGCACGGCGTCCGCCGCGATCCGGTGTGACAAAGGGGCGCAGCATGTCCACCTTCGACGATCCCTTCGACTCCGAGCGCGGACTCACGCGTGCGGGCTGCGCCTGCGGTCAGCATCGCTCCGCCGCCGAGCATGAGTATGCGGAGCGGACGCTACGCTGCGAGCCGGCTGCGCCGGCTGACAGCGCGGTAAAGCGTTACGAAGGTGTCGTCGCATCCGCGGTGATGCGCGCGGTATTTCCCAGGGATGCCGCGCGCCGGGCCTTCCTGAAATCGGTCGGCGCCTCCACGGCGTTGGCCGCACTCTCGCAATTCTTTCCGATCAAGACGGCGACGGAAGCGTTCGCCGACGCCGGCGCGCCGGAGAAGAAGGATCTCAAGGTCGGCTTTATCCCGATCACCTGTGCGACCCCGATCATCATGGCGTCGCCGCTGGGCTTCTATGCCAAGCACGGGCTGAACGTCGAGGTGGTGAAGACCGCCGGCTGGGCAGTGATCCGCGACAAGACCATCAACAAGGAATACGACGCCTCTCACATGTTGGCGCCGATGCCGATCGCGATCTCGCTCGGGCTCGGCGCCACCGCGATTCCCTTTGCGGTGCCGGCGATCGAAAACATCAACGGGCAGGGCATTACGCTCGCCATGAAGCATAAGGACAAGCGCGACCCCAAGGACTGGAAGGGCATGAAGTTCGCCATTCCCTTTGATTACTCCATGCACAATTATTTGCTGCGCTATTATCTCGCCGAGCACGGCCTCGATCCGGATACCGATGTGCAGCTTCGTTCGGTGCCGCCGCCGGAAATGGTCGCCAATCTGCGCGCCGACAACATCGACGGCTTCCTCGCGCCCGACAATATCTGCCAGCGCGCGATCTATGACGGTGTCGGCTTCCTGCACATCCTGTCCAAGGAGATCTGGGACGGCCACCCCTGCTGCAGCTTTGCCGCCAGCCGCGAATTCATCACGACCTCGCCGAACTCTTTTGCAGCGCTGACGCGGGCGATCGTCGATGCCACCGCCTATGCCGCGAAGGCCGAGAACCGTAAGCAGATCGCTGAGGCGATTGCGCCGGCGAACTACATCAACGCGCCGGTCACGGTGTTGGAGCAGGTGCTGACCGGCACCTACGCGGATGGATTGGGCGGCGTCAAAACCGACGCCAAGCGCGTCGATTTCGATCCGTTCCCCTGGCAGTCCTTTGCGGTGTGGATGCTGACGCAGATGAAGCGCTGGGGCCAGATCAAGGGCGATGTCGACTACAAGGCAGTCGCCGAGCAGGTCTATCTCGCCACCGACACGAAAAAGGTGATGGTCGAGATGGGGCTGACACCGCCCGAGACCTCGTACAAATCGTTCTCGGTGATGGGCAAGACGTTCGATCCCACGAAGCCAGACGATTATCTCGCGGGCTTCAAGATCAGGAAGCTGACGTGACCCTCTCGCTTCCTTTCCGCGCGGCGATCGTGTCGATCGCGCTGTTGATAGCCTTTCTCGGCGGCTGGCATCTCTCCACCCGCGGCACCGGTGCCACCACCGCCATGAGCCCTGAATACGCAAAACTGATGGGATTGACGGCGACGCAGGGCAAGTCAGCGATGCCGGGTCCGCTCGATGTCGGTGCCAAATTGTGGGAGCACCTCAAGCATCCCTTTTACGACAACGGGCCGAACGACAAGGGGCTCGGCATCCAGCTCGGCTATTCCATCGCGCGCGTCGGCCTCGGTTATCTGCTCGCCGTTCTCGTCGCGATACCGCTGGGATTCCTGATCGGGATGTCGCCCTTGATCAGCAGGGCGCTCGATCCCTTCATCCAGGTCTTGAAGCCGATTTCGCCGCTCGCCTGGATGCCGCTCGCGCTTTACACCATCAAGGATTCCTCGATCTCCGCGATCTTCGTGATCTTCATCTGCTCGGTGTGGCCGATGCTGCTCAACACGGCGTTCGGGGTCGCTGCCGTGCGCAAGGAGTGGATCAATGTCGCGCGCACGCTGGAAGTCGGCACCGTCAGGCGCGCCTTCACCGTGATATTGCCGGCGGCGGCGCCGACCATCCTGACAGGTATGCGGATCTCTATCGGCATTGCCTGGCTCGTGATCGTTGCGGCCGAGATGCTGGTCGGCGGTACCGGCATCGGCTACTTCGTCTGGAACGAGTGGAACAACCTCTCGATCACCAATGTCATCATCGCGATCCTCTTGATCGGCATCGTCGGCATGCTGCTCGACCAGATTCTAGCGCGGTTCACGCGCATGGTCACGTTTCCGGAATGAACTGATATGACGGACAAGTTCATCTCGATCGAAGGCATCGCGCGGCGCTATCCGGGCGCCGATGGCGGCGAGATCGCCGTGTTCGAGAATTTGTGGCTGTCGATGGCGCGCGGCGAGTTTGGCTGCGTGATCGGCCATTCCGGCTGCGGCAAGACCACGGTGCTGAACATTCTCGCCGGTCTCGATGAGCCGAGCGATGGCGCTGTCATCGTCGACGGGCAGGCGATCGAGGGCACCAGCCTCGATCGCGCCGTGATTTTCCAAAGCCACGCGCTGTTGCCATGGCGCACCGTGCTCGGCAACGTCGCCTATGCCGTGACCTCGAAATGGCGGAGCTGGGACCGCGCCAAAGTGAAGGCGCACGCGCAGACGTTCATCGATCTGGTCGGGCTGACCGGCTCCGAACACAAGCGCCCGTCAGAATTATCCGGCGGCATGAAGCAGCGCGTCGGCATTGCCCGCGCGCTTTCTATCACGCCCAAGATCATGCTGATGGACGAGCCGTTCTCGGCGCTGGACGCGCTGACCCGCGGCACGCTGCAGGACGAGGTACGGCGCATTTGCCTGGAGACCGGACAGACCGCGTTCATGATCACCCATGACGTGGATGAAGCGATCTATCTCGCCGACAAGATCTTCCTGATGACCAATGGCCCGGGCGCTGTGCTGGCCGAGATCGTCGAAAATCCGCTGCCAAAGGATCGCGGCCGCGTCGATCTGCACCGTCATCCCTATTATTATGCGCTGCGCAACCATGTCGTCGATTTCCTGGTCAGCCGCAGCAAGACCTTTGCATCCGATACGCCGGGCCACGATCCGCGTAACGTGCCGACGGTGCGGATCGGTAAACCGGAACTGGTGATTGCTTCAGTATCCGACGAGTCAAGACAGGCGTCATGGCCGGGTTTGTTCCGGCCGTCTACGTCTTCTTAGATTGTCGGGAAAAGACGTGTATGCCCGGCACGAGGCCGGGCATGACGATTGAAAGGGAGAAGCCTCATGAAACGCGAAGACCTCACCGAAAAGCTGCTCGACATCAAGCGCGAGAAGGGCTGGAGCTGGAAACACATCTGCGACAAGATCGGCGGCTATTCCGAAGTGCTGATTGTCGGCGCCATCCTCGGACAGATGAAGCTGACGAAGCCGCAAGCCGCCAACGCGCAGGAACTGTTCGGACTGTCGAAATCCGAAACCGCGATGCTCAACGAAGTGCCGATGCGCGGCACCGGCACGCCGATGCCGCCGACCGATCCTTTGATCTATCGTTTCTACGAAATGGTGATGGTCAATGGTCCGGCGTGGAAGGCGCTGATCGAGGAGGAGTTCGGCGACGGCATCATGTCCGCGATTGATTTCGACATGGCTATGGAGCGCGTCGCCAATCCCAAGGGCGACCGCGTCAAGATCACGATGTCCGGCAAATTCCTGCCCTACAAATATTACGGTGCCAGCGGCAACGTGCCGGAATATGGGTTCAAGGAGGGGTGACCTGACCCCATGCCGTCATTCCGGGATGGTCCGAAGGACCAGACCTCAGATGCGCAATTGCGCATCGGGGAATCTCGAGATTCCGGGTTCGTGCTTCGCACGCCCCGGAATGACGCCGCGCGTCACCTCCCCGCCTGCACCTGCGCGATCGCTTCGGCCATCAGGTCGCCCATCTTGGCTCGGAGTTCCACCTCGGTGATGGCGTCGCCCTTGGCGACGAGGTCTTTCAGCACCTTGTGCAGGGCATCCTTGTCGCCGGCTTCCTCGAAGTCGGCGGCGACCACCTCCTTGGCATAGGCGTTGGCGGCGTCGCCGGCGATGCCTAGCTTGGCTGCTGCCCAAAGGCCGAGCAGCTTGTTGCGGCGCGCCTCCGCCTTGAATTTCAGCTCCTCGTCGTGGGCGAATTTCCTCTCGAAACCTTCCTCGCGCTTGTCGAATGTGGTCATGGACTTGAGTTCCGATCCCCTGCTGAACGGGCGGCTGCCCGTCATTGCGGCAACCCCGATGCACGCCTAGATAAGTGGGGCTAATCGGCAGTACAACTGGCCCTTAAGCCGCAGGCAAAACGCTGGAAATTCGGCCTTAAGCTAACGCGGTATAAGTTGGACCTGACCGGGTCGGATCGATTGTGCTGGATAGCCCAATCGGATAGGTTGCGACCAGGCTTGGTTCTTGTTCTGTTTCCGGTTGGTAAGTTCGAGTTCCTGGCCTCCGCGGCAGCTCCGTCGTGGGTCGTAATCCCTTGTCCATCGGAGCACACCAAATTCATGGATTTCAACAAAACACGGTACATCCCCATGAGCCGTCGACGCCGCATTTATGAAGGCAAGGCCAAGGTCCTGTATGAAGGTCCGGAGCCGGGAACCCTGATCCAGCACTTCAAGGACGACGCGACCGCGTTCAATGCCAAGAAACACCAGGTGATCGAGGGCAAGGGCGTCCTCAACAACCGGATTTCGGAGTACCTGTTTCAGCACCTCAACGACATCGGGGTGCCGACCCATTTCATCCGCCGCCTCAACATGCGCGAACAGCTGATTCGCGAGGTCGAGATCGTGCCGCTCGAGGTGGTGGTGCGGAACGTCGCCGCCGGCTCGCTGTCGCAGCGCCTCGGCATCGAGGAAGGCACCCAGCTGCCGCGCTCGATCATCGAGTTCTATTACAAGAACGACCAGCTCAACGACCCCATGGTGTCGGAGGAGCACATCACCGCATTCGGCTGGGCCACGCCGCAGGAAATCGATGACATCATGGCGCTCGCCATCCGCGTCAACGACTTCCTGACCGGGCTGTTTCTGGGCATCGGCATCCGTCTTGTGGATTTCAAGATGGAATGCGGTCGCCTGTTCGAGAACGAGATGATGCGCATTATAGTCGCCGATGAGATCTCGCCCGATTCGTGCCGGCTGTGGGACATCAAGTCGAACGAAAAGCTCGACAAGGACCGTTTCCGCAGGGATCTCGGCGGCTTGCTGGAAGCCTATACCGAGGTGGCAAAACGTCTGGGCATCCTGATGGAGAACGAGCGGCCGGCGGGTTCGGGTCCGGTGCTGGTGAAGAGCTGAGAGGCAATCGTGAAGGCACGCGTTACCGTTACGCTGAAATCCGGCATTCTTGATCCGCAAGGCAAGGCCATCGAAGGCGCGCTGAAATCGCTCGGCGTCGATGGCGTCGCCAGCGTGCGCCAGGGCAAGGTGTTCGACATCGAATTGTCGGGTGCCGACAAAGCCAAGGCCGAGGCGGCGTTAAAGGATGCCGCCGACAGGCTGCTGGCGAATACGGTGATCGAGAATTACCGGGTCGAACTTCTCTAGGCTGCACTGCTGATGAAATCCGCCGTCCTCGTCTTCCCTGGAATCAACCGCGAGCGCGACATGGCGCGCGCGCTCAAGCTCGCTTCAGGCCATGAGGCCGCGATGGTCTGGCATGCCGAGACCGCGTTGCCTGAGGGTACCGACCTCGTCGTGGTGCCCGGCGGGTTCTCCTATGGCGACTATCTGCGCTGCGGCGCCATTGCCGCACGGGCGCCCGTGATGGACGCGGTGCGTGACTTCGCTGCGCAGGGCGGGTTGGTGCTTGGCGTCTGCAACGGATTCCAGATCCTGTGCGAAGCAGGCCTGCTGCCCGGCGTTCTCATGCGCAACGCGCGGCTGAAGTTCATCTGCAAGGATGTGCATGTGCGGGTCGAGCGCTCGGATACACCGTTCACGCGCGGCTACAATGCGGGCCAGGTGATCCGCGTCCCCGTCGCGCATGGCGAGGGCAATTACGAGGCCGACGAGGACACGATCAAGCGGCTCGAGGGCGAGGGGCGGGTGCTCTATCGCTACTGCTCGCCGGATGGTGAGGTTGACGAGAACGCCAACATCAACGGCGCGGCGCATTCGATCGCCGGCATCGTCAACGAGCGCGGCAATGTGCTCGGCATGATGCCGCATCCGGAAAACCACGTCGAAGACATCATGGGGTGCACCGACGGCCGCGGTCTTTTCGCGGGCCTGGTGGCGCATCTGGAAAAAGCGGCGTAAGCACCTCAGCCGGCTATGCCAAAGGCGCTAGGTGTCCGCCGGCACCTTACGCTTCACCCGCTTGATGGTGCCGGAGAAGGTGAACAGCGACCGCTCGCCCGATTTCAGCAATCCGCGCACGAAGATCAGCGAACCGCCGGCGCGGGTGATCTCACCCTCGCATTCGACCAGTTCGCCCTCGCGCGCCGCATCGAGGAATTCGGAAGCGAAAGAGATCGTCACGGCGGGTCCCTGCAACGCGGAGGAGGCGAGCGCGAACAGGCAATAATCCGCAAACGTCATGAAGCAACCGCCATGGACGTTGCCTGAGCCATTGAGGTGCTTCTTTTCGACCCTGAATGCGCATTTTACGCGGCCATTCTCGTCCACCCGATGCCAGAATGGACCGCTGTGGGTCTCGAAATTGTCACGGCTCCAGGTGCGCCAACCGGCGAATTCGCCCTCGGTTTCAACGTAAAGGTCGGGTCGGTCGGGAAATGCGGTTTTGGGCAGCTCGTTCACGCCAAAGGACCTTTAATGAGGGGTCCCGGTTGTTAAATCCGATCCATCCGCATTGTGCAAACCCCACGCCTCGTTCCGGCCGCTGTAAAGCTCTGGACAGGGCGGAAAAGCACCATAAAAGGCCTTTTCGCCCCCCTCCGATCTTCCTAATAAGAGACCCATGAACGAGCCCCGGACCACGAACGAGCCTCAAATCACCCCCGAACTCGTCGCCAGCCATGGGCTGAAGCCGGACGAGTATGAGCGCATCCTCAAGCTGATCGGACGGGTGCCGAGTTTCACGGAGCTCGGGATCTTCTCGGCGATGTGGAACGAGCATTGCTCGTACAAATCCTCGCGCATCCATCTGCGCGGCCTGCCGACCAAGGCGCCATGGGTGATCCAGGGTCCGGGCGAGAATGCCGGCGTGATCGACATCGGCGACGGTCAGGCCATCGTGTTCAAGATGGAGAGCCACAACCATCCAAGTTACATCGAGCCCTATCAGGGTGCGACCACCGGCGTCGGCGGCATCTTGCGCGACGTTTTCACCATGGGCGCGCGCCCGATTGCCTGTCTCAACGCGCTGAGCTTCGGCGCGCCGGAACATCCCAAGACCCGCCATCTGGTGTCAGGCGTCGTCGCCGGTGTCGGTGGCTACGGCAATTCGTTCGGCGTGCCGACCGTCGGCGGCCAGGTACGGTTCCACACCCGCTACGACGGCAACATTCTCGTCAATGCGATGGCGGTTGGCCTCGCCGACACCGACAAGATCTTCTATGCGGCCGCCTCCGGCGTGAACATGCCGATCGTCTATCTCGGCTCCAAGACCGGACGCGACGGCATTCACGGCGCCTCGATGGCCTCGGCCGAGTTCGACGATGATTCCGCGGAAAAGCGTCCGACCGTGCAGGTCGGCGACCCCTTCGCCGAAAAATTGCTGCTGGAAGCCTGCCTCGAGATCATGGAAGCCGATTGCGTGATCGCGATCCAGGACATGGGCGCGGCGGGGCTCACCTGTTCGGCGGTCGAGATGGGCGCCAAGGGCGATCTCGGCGTCGATCTCAATCTCGATGCGGTGCCGACGCGCGAAACCGGCATGAGTGCGTACGAGATGATGCTCTCGGAAAGCCAGGAGCGCATGCTCATGGTGCTCAAGCCCGAGAAGGAAAAAGAGGCCGAAGCCATCTTCACGAAATGGGGATTGGACTTTGCGATCGTCGGCTACACCACGCCGAGCAAGCGCTTCGTGGTCAAGCATGGCGGCGACGTCATGGCTGACCTTCCGATCAAGGAATTGGGTGACGAGGCGCCGCTCTACGACCGACCGCACGTGCCGTCTGCGGCCTTGCCTGTCATCCATGCCCGCGACGTCAAGCCGCCGGTGGGGATTTCGCAAGCGCTGGAAACGCTGATCGCCACGCCCGAACTCTGCTCGAAGCGCTGGGTCTGGGAGCAGTACGACCACGTCATCCTCGGCAATACCGTGCAGCGTCCCGGTGGCGATGCCGCTGTCGTCCGCGTGCAGGACGGGCCGAAGGGGCTGGCGCTGACCGTCGACGTCACGCCGCGCTACTGCGAGGCGGATCCGTATCAGGGCGGGATGCAGGCCGTCGCCGAAGCCTGGCGCAACATCACGGCGGTCGGCGGCCGGCCGCTCGCGATCACCGACAACCTCAATTTCGGCAATCCGGAACGGCCCGAAATCATGGGCCAGTTCGTTGGCTGCCTGAAGGGAATCTCCGAAGCCTGCCGCACGCTCGACTTCCCGGTCGTGTCCGGTAACGTCTCGCTCTACAACGAGACCAACGGCCGTGGCATCCTGCCGACGCCCTCGATTGGCGGCGTCGGATTGCTCGACGATTTCACCAAGTCGGCCACGCTCGCCTTCAAGGCCGCGGGCGAGGCGATTCTCTTGATTGGCGATACGCAGGGCTGGCTCGGCCAGTCCGTGTATCTGCGCGATATCTGCGGCCTCGAAGAAGGCGCGCCGCCGCCGGTCGATCTCGCGGCCGAAAAACGCAACGGCGACGTGGTGCGCGGCATGATCCGTGCGGGGACCGCAACCGCGGTGCACGACGTCTCGGACGGCGGGCTCCTGATTGCACTCGCCGAGATGGCGATCGCGAGCGGCATCGGTGCGCAGCTGTTGGCCGCACCTAGCGCGATCGTGCCGCATGCCTATTGGTTCGGCGAGGATCAGGCGCGCTACATCGTGACCGTGCCGGCGGCCGAGGCTGGTCTCGTGCTGGCGAAGATGAAGGGCGCCGGCGTTCCCTGTGCGCGAATCGGCACCACGGGCGGAGATGCGATCGCCGTTGCCGGCGAAACGCCGGTGTCGGTGGTGTCGCTCAATACCGCGTTCGAGAGCTGGCTGCCGGCTTATATGAACGCGAAGATGTCGTAAAAAGGCCGTCATTCCGAGATGGTCCGTAGGACCAGACCCGGACTCTCGAGATTCCGGGTTCGATGCTTCGCATCGCCCCGGAATGACGATAAGTGAATCTCGTCACAACACCCGCGCCGAGCCTGGAATTTTCCGCAACGCCGCCGTCAGCGCCCAGCTCAACACCACCGTCAGCACGAATGCTATCGCCGCCTTCACAATCGCGGGCAGGTCGAAATCGAACAGCCAGTATTGCAGCCAGAGCACGACCGGATAGTGCACCAGGAACATGCCATAGGCATCGGCCTGCATCGGATCGAGCACGCTCCATCCCGATTGTTTGAATCGCAGGAAGAACGCCAGAATGGCGAACAGGATCGCCGCGCTGAAGGCAACGAAGAAGAAACCGTAGGCTGCGAGATACCATGCGGGCTGCGGGTCGGGATTGCCCAATATTTCGCGCTTGATGAAGATCATCACCCACATCAGGCAATACGGAACGAGCGTTGCTGCGATCCAGCCCCAGTGGCTCTTCGCCAGCCGTCCACTCGCGCTGAGAACGCCACGGTCGAAACTCGCGGCACCAATGCCTGCGCCGATAAAGAAGTAGGCGGCATAGAGCAATATGCGACTGGCCTGCACCGAGAACGGTCCGAATTCGAACCAGCGGTTCGGTCCGAAATAAAGCAGCGCCGGGATATAGACGATGGCGGTGACGACAAGCAGAAACAGGAAGAATGCGGTGGGCTGCTCGAAGCCGCGCATCGACAGGCGATTGATTGGGTCGACGAGATGGGATGAAAGCCGATAGAGCAGGCTCGCCGTGATATCGAACGTCAGCAGCACCCAGACGAACCATAACGGGCCGCTTGGCCATGGCCCCACGGTTATCATCTTCCACCAGAACGTCGAAAAGCTGATGTCGGGCTGCTGGCGCAACGCGATGGCGTAATAGGCGATCGGAATGACCGTGATCGCGCAGATCGCAAACGGCAGGCCCAGACGGATCAGGCGATCGCGCAAGAATGTCAGCGGCGCCTTGTGCCCGAGACCCGGCCAGACGAACAATCCCGACAGGAAAAAGAACATCGCCATGAAGAAGCTGTCGGTGGCGAGTAACGATGACGTCGAACCCGATCCACGACTTGGGATCGGTATGGCCGAAATGCGTGTAGGGGATGACGGCGTGATGCAGCAGCACCACCAGCGTCAGAAAAGTCCGGGCGCGATCGAGCGCGGCATTGCGCGATCTCGCTTTCGGCGTGGCGTGGGCGTCCGCGGCTGCCACAGTATGGGAAATCGATGACATGGGCGTCTCCCCGGCAGGCTTTTTAGTCTCGAATGTTGCAACCGGGAACCTGATTCCTCAAGGCCCCATTGTGTCGCGGGAACGTTCCGATGCGATGCAAATGTATCTATCCGCCGGATTTCCCGATCGACGCCCGGTGGGTCGCGCAAATGCGCACCCGATGACAGGGCTCCGCGAAGCAATCGACAATCTTTAACCGCGGGGCGGTATGGATTACTTCCACCTTCGCTCACGAGCTACGGCGGACAAGTCGTCGCGTTGCTTCTCGCCATGACGCCGTAGCCCCCTCCGATGGGTAGCTCACGCCACTTCCTCGATCTTGACCTTGTCCGGATAGAACGCCAGATGTCCCGCAATCTCGGCCATGGCCGGGAAGGGCGTCTCATAGGTCCAGATCGAATTCTCCAGCGTCTTGCCGTTGGCCTTGATACTGAAATAACTCGCGTCCCCCTTGTAGGGGCAATGCGTGGTCCGCTCGGTGCGTGCGAGCAGTGCCATATTGGCGTCCTGGCGCGGCACATACTGCACGGCAGGGTAGCTCGCCTCCTTCAGGGTGAGCGCATGGGTGGTATCAGCGATCACCACACCATCGGCCGAAACGCGGACGCGCTTGGGATTGGCGGTAATCGTGATCGGATGGTCGGGACCCGGGAGTTTCATGGTATCTGCTCCTTCGTTGGTCAGTTGTTTGTGACCGCGTGCGACCGGATGAGGCAGGTTTAAAACCTCTGGAACGGGAATATAGTACTGTTACGGGTGACCTAGAAGGGCGCAAGCGCTAGGTTTAGCCGTCACGGTCGCGAGAGCCGGCGGTGATTCGAATGACCTGATGGAGGTGTGCTGGAATGCCGATGGACGCCCGCGATATCGAATCGATGATCAAGGCTGCCATTCCCGATGCCGAGGTGACGATCCGCGATCTGGCCGGCGACGGCGACCACTACGCGGCGACCGTGATCTCGGAATCCTTCCGCGGCAAGTCGCGGGTGCAGCAGCACCAAATCGTCTACCAGTCGCTCAGGGGGCAGATGGGCGGCGTGCTGCACGCGCTGGCATTGCAGACCGGCGTGCCTGGCAGCTAGTAGAAGCCGGCTAGCCGAAGCGGGGGGCGCAACCGATGGCGGACAACCCACGGGGGGCGCTGTTCCGCGTCATCGTGCCTAACCAACCGAGCCGCGTCACCAATGCCGAACTGTTCTTCGATCTGGTTTTCGTCTTTGCTGTAACCCAGCTCTCGCACACCCTGCTCGGCCGGTTTACGCCACTGGGCGCGGTCCAGGTGACGCTGCTGTTCCTCGCGGTCTGGTGGGCGTGGGTCTACACCACCTGGGTTACCAACTGGCTCAATCCCGATCTGACGCCCGTTCGGGTGCTGCTATTCCTGCTGATGCTTGGCGGCCTCGTGCTGTCGACCTCGATTCCATCCGCGTTCGAAGGCCGCGGTCTCTGGTTCGCGGTCGTCTATGCGGCGATGCAGATCGGACGCACCGCCTTCTGGATGCTCTCGACGCCATCGGAGCGGACGCTGGCGCGACACAACACGATCCGCATTCTGGTCTGGCTGTCGGTGTCGGCGGTCTTCTGGGTGCTGGGCGGCATCGCCGAGGGGCCGTCGCGGCTCTGGTTGTGGGTGGTGGCGCTGACGATCGAATATATCTCGCCGGCGGTGCGGTTCTGGACGCCCGGGCTGGGGTCGTCGTCGATCGACGCCTGGAGGGTCGAAGGCAGCCATATGGCGGAGCGCTGCGCCGGCTTCATTATCATCGCGCTCGGCGAGGCGATCGTCGTGAATGGCGCGACATTTGCCGAGCTCACCTGGACAACCGAGAACGTAAGTGCGTTCCTGTCCGCGTTCGTCGGCAGCATCGCGATGTGGTGGATCTATTTCCACAAGGGCGCCGAGGCTGGCTCCGAATTGATCTCCAAATCGGCCGAATCCGGGCGGGTGGCGCGGCTCGCCTACACCTATCTGCACATGCCGATCGTCGGCGGCATCATCCTGTCCGCAGTCGCCGATGAACTGGTGCTGAAGCATCCCGCCGGCCATTCCGATATCAGGACGGTCGTGAGCGCGGTCGGCGGTCCCTTGCTGTTCCTGGTCGGGACGATCCTGTTCAAGCTCGCGATCCGCGGCTTCTTGCAGCTCTCGCATGGCGCCGGGATCGTTGCGCTGGCCGCAACTGCGTGGTTTGCAGGCGATCTGTCGCCGCTGTGGCTCTCGATCCTCACCACCGCGATCATGATCGTGGTCGCGGTGTGGGAGTCGATGTCACTGAAATCGACCCCTGAAGAATTTCAGTCGGACGCCACCAGTGAGTGAACCGAGAACATCCGGGCCTTGTCGGTCCAGGATTTCCGCACCGACCAGCCGGAGCCGCGGGCAAGCGCGGTGAATCGCTCCAGCGAATATTTGTAACTGTTCTCGGTATGGATGCTTTCGCCAGGACGGAACGAAAAATTGTTGCCGAGAATGCGCACGTTCTGCGCCTTGCGGCTGATCAGGTGCATCTCGATGCGGTGGCGATCGCGGTTGTAGATCGAGCGGTGGGTGAATGCCGAAAGATCGAAATTGCCGCCGAGCTCGCGGTTGATGCGCACCAGCACATTGAGGTTGAAGCGCGCGGTGACGCCGGCTGAATCGTTGTAAGCGTCGTAGAGCACGCGCTCATCCTTCTCGAGATCGACGCCGATGATCATCTGTGCGCCGTCGCCCAGAATCTCGCGCGCGGTGCGCAGGAAGGAAGATGCCTCATGTGGCTCGAAATTGCCGAGCGTCGATCCCGGGAAGAATCCGACCTTCGGCATGTCTGCAATGGCCGGCGGCAGCGCGAACGGCGTGGTGAAATCGGCTGCGACCGGGTGGACGTCGAGCGCGGGGAAATCCTTGCGCAAGCCGTCGGCCTGCGCACTGAGGAATTCGCCGGAAATGTCGACGGGGACATACGCGCTGAATTCGCAATGCTCCAGCAACAGGCGCACCTTGGTGGTCGCGCCGGCGCCGAACTCGACCAGCGCCGCGCCATCAGGGATATCAGCCGCGATCTCGCTGCCGCGATCGCGCAAGATCCCGAGTTCGGTGCGGGTCGGGTAATATTCCGGAAGCACCGTGATCTGTTCGAACAGCTCGGAGCCCGCAGCATCGTAGAAATATTTCGGCGATAGCCGTTTCGGATGCTGCGACAGATTGCCGATCACGTCACCGGCAAACGCCGAAGTGGCATCGTCGAATGGGTAGCCTTTGGCCAAAGCGGCGGCATGCACATTCATGATACTCTCCTGAACGCGCTTTCCGGCGCGATTTGCTTAAGGAAATCAGGCGTAGTCGGCGAGGCGCAATCCGGTGAATTGCCAACGGTGATGGGGATAGAAGAAGTTGCGATAGGTGACACGGCTGTGACCGGCAGGGGTTGCAAGCGACGAGCCGCGCAGCACCAGCTGGTTGACCATGAACTTGCCGTTATATTCGCCGAGGGCGCCCTCGATGGCGCGGTAGCCTGGATACGGCGAGTATGAGCTGCGCGTCCATTGCCAGGCGATGCCGAAGGCGTCGTTGAGATGACCGGCGCGGGCGGCGACTTCCCATTCCATTTCAGTGGGGAGATGGTGGCCGGCCCAGCGCGCGAATGCGTCCGCCTCGTAGTAGCTGACGTGGCACACCGGGGCAGAAGGATCGATCGGCTGCAATCCGCCGAGCGTCATGATCTTCCATTCGCCGTCGACCTCACGCCAATGGCCGGGCGCCTGCCAGCCTTCATTGTTTGCGGTGGCAAAGCCGTCCATCAGCCACAGCGTCGCGGTGGCGTAGCCGCCGTCCTTCATGAAGGCGAGCCATTCGGCGTTGGTGACGAGGTTGCGGGCAAGCTTGACCGGCCCGACCAGCGCGCGGTGCGCCGGCTTCTCATTGTCGAAATGAAAACTGTCGTCGGTGTGGCCTACGGTGTGGATGCCTTCGCTCAAGGTGACCCATTCGTCACCGCTCCGTTGTGAAGGCGGGAAGCGCCATGCCGCGTCATAGGCGGGCGGGATCGGGTTCTGCGCAAAGGCGTGCAGGATGTCGGTCAGCATCAATTCCTGGTGCTGCTGCTCGTGATTGAGCCCGACCTCGACCAGCGGGACCACCTTCGCAAGCGTGTCCGCGCGGGCGGATTGAAAAAACTCCGTCACGGCGGCATCGACATGCCGCCGATACGCGGTCACTTCATCGGCGCTCGGGCGGGTCAAATGGCCGCGCTGGTGGCGGGCATGTCGGGGACCGGCGCTGACATAATAGGAATTGAAGAGATAGGCGTAGTCGGGGTGGAAGGGACGGTAGCCCCCGACGTGCTCGCCGAGCAGGAATTGCTCGAAGAACCAAGTGGTGTGGGCGCGGTGCCATTTCGCGGGACTGGCGTCCGGCATCGACTGGATCAGTTGATCCTCCGCGCTCAACGGCGCCGCCCGGCGTTCAGTCTCGTCCCGAACCGTGCGGTAGGCGTCGACCAGATTCTGGGCGAGGGTGCCGGAATCGCAAAAACGTGACGGGGAGGGGGCGGAATACGCAGCCGCGGCGGATACGGGTTTCGTCACTGGTGTCTCCGGGTCGGAAAGAGAACGTTGCGCTTGCGAACTGGTTCCTAACGGGCGGTCCGTCCTAGATAGGGGTTCCCGTCGGGGAAAAAAGCCTCTCGCCCCGATGATATTAATGTCATCAGACAATGGATCGGCCGCCTGTGCCGGGCCCCGGGTCAATCCGTTGCATGCCAGATCCTCGGCATTTTGCTTTGGATGCACAACGGTTTGGGCTACATATATGGCAAGTTACGGGTTAAACAGGACGAAATCGGCCCGTATAGCCAAGCCGTCCGAGGGCGCAGCGCCCCAAAAGGAAGTGAAGATGAGCATCGAACAATTCATCGACAACGAAGTGAAGTCGAACGACGTCGTGCTGTTCATGAAGGGCACGCCGCAATTTCCGCAGTGCGGGTTTTCCGGCCAGGTCGTGCAGATTCTCGACCACGTCGGCATCGGCTACAAGGGCCTGAACGTGCTCGAATTGGCCGAGCTGCGTAACGGCATCAAGACCTATTCGAACTGGCCGACCATCCCGCAGCTCTACGTCAAGGGCGAGTTCGTCGGCGGCTGCGACATCATCCGTGAGATGTTCCAGGCTGGCGAATTGCAGCAGCTGTTTGCCGACAAGGGCGTCGTGATCAACGCGACGGCCTGAGCCTGATGGCGCGCCAGGTCGGCCAGGCGCGGCTTGAAGTCATCGTTGCCGACATCACGACATTGCGCGTTGACGCCATCGTCAACGCCGCCAATTCGTCGCTCCTGGGCGGGGGCGGCGTCGATGGCGCGATCCATCGGGCTGCTGGGCCCGAACTGCTCGCCGAATGCCGCACGTTGAACGGCTGCAACACCGGCGACGCCAAAATCACCAAAGGCTACCGGCTGCAGGCGAAGCATGTGATCCATGCCGTCGGGCCGGTTTGGCACGGCGGCCGGCAGGGTGAGGACGCGCTGCTCGCGTCCTGCTATCGCCGCGCACTGGAGCTGTGTCAGGCAAATGGTCTGGCCTCGGTCGCGTTCCCTGCGATCTCCACGGGCGTCTACAGTTTTCCCGCCTGATCGTGCCGCCGGAATCGCAGTGGCAGCGGTCGCTGATGGGCTAGCCGCAGCGCCGGCGGTGGCGCGCGTGACCTTTTGTTGCTTCTCTCAGTCCAGTGCCCGGCTGCATGAAGAGGCTTTGGCGTCCTTCGGCAGCCCTTGTGCCTGATCGCGTCGTGGCTACACTCCGCGCGCGAATTCCGGGGAGGGGTCCAATGGATTTAGGTCAATATTTGCGCGCGCTGGGCACTGGGGTGCTGTTTTTGGCAACCGTGTCACCAGCACTTGCCGAAGGCACCTACGAAATTCCAGCCGGCGCGCATTTCAACCCGGACAAGCTTGCCAAGGTCGGCGAGTTCTTCAAGAACGAAGTGGCGACCGGCAAGATTCCCGGCGCCATCGTCCTGATCCAGCAGCACGGCAAGCCGGTCTATCACGAGTTCTTCGGCGTCCAGGACACAGTCTCCAAGGCGCCGTTGACGGATAAAACGATCTTCCGCCTGTTCTCGATGACCAAGGCCATCACCAGCGTGGTGGCAGTGAAGATGGTCGATGAGGGCAAGATGTCGCTCGACGATCCGATCGCGAAGTACATTCCGTCCTTTGCGAACGTGAAGGTCGGCGTGGAGAAGAAGGCCGACGACGGCACCAAGACGCTCGAACTGGTACCGCCGAACCGGCCACCGACCGTGCTCGACCTGATGCGTCAGACGTCGGGAATTACCTACGGCTTCTATGGCGACAGCCTGGTTCGCCAGGCTTACAGGGCTGCCAATATCTATGCAGGCGATTACGATCTGGCCGAGTTCGCCGAGCGGATCGCCAAACTGCCGCTGCACAATCAGCCTGGCGCGCTCTGGCAATACGGCCATTCCACCGACGTGTTGGGGCGGATCATGGAAATCGTGTCCGGCAAATCCCTGATCGACGTCGAGCGGGAAGAGCTGCTCGATCCGCTCGGCATGAACGATACCCGCTTCTTCGTTACGGATCCCGAAAAGCAGAAGCTGCTGGCACAGCCGATGCCGAACGACAGCGATTTCCGGGTCGGCCGCGAAAACGACCCGACCGTTCCCAAGAAGATCCAGTTCGCCAGCGGCGGCATGGTGTCGACGATGGCGGACTATACGCGGCTTGTGCAGATGCTGCTCGACGGCGGCAAGCTCGACGGTGAGACCATCCTCAGCCCCAAGGCCTATGAGCTGCTGACGACGGACAAGATCGGCCCCGGTTCGGGCGTCGACCGCGATTACTTCTACTTCCCGGGCGACGGTTTTGGCTTCGGGCTTGGTCTGGCCGTGCGCACCGATCCGGGCAACGCAAAACCGCCGCCGCCGGGAGACCTCGGCGAATTGAAATGGGACGGCGCCTCCGGCTGCTATTTCGTGATCGACCGCAAGCAGGACATGTTCTTCGTGCTGCTGGAACAGACGCCGACCGAGCGCCAGCGCATCCAGCGCACGTTGAAGCAGTTGATCTATGAAGCGATGGAGAATTAATACGTGCGGGCGCCGCGGATTGGTCGCGGCGCTCGTCCTTCTGCTCGGCGTGATCGGTGCAAGAGCAGGCTCCGAGGGCCGCGCCGCGCACAGTTTTTCGCCTGAAGGGCTGGCGAACGTTTCCGACTACATCAGGAACGAGATCGCGACCGGCAAAATCCCTGGCGCGATCCTCTTGCTCCAGCAGCACGGCAAGCCGGTCTACTACGAGAATTTCGGCGTGCGTGACGTCGCCACCGAACTCTCGATGAACGCGGACACCATCTTCCGCCTCTATTCGATGTCGAAGCCGATCACCTCGGTCATGACAATGATGCTGGTCGAGGACGGCAAGCTCCGCCTGGACGATCCGGTCTCGAAATACATCCCGGCGTTTGCCAACATGAAGGTCGCCGCGGAGAAGCGCGGCGAGGACGGCAAGGTGACAATGGGGTTTGAACCGCTCAATCGTCCTGTCACGATCGAGGATCTGCTCCGCCACACCGCCGGGCTGCCATATGGTTATTATGGCGGCAGTGCGGTGAACAAGCTCTATGCCGATGCCGGTCTCTTCGACAACAGTGATCTCTCCAATACCGAACTCGTAGCGAAAATCGCCACGCTGCCGCTCGCCGAGCAGCCCGGCACGCTGTGGGACTACGGCCATTCCACCGACGTTCTCGGCCGCGTCATCGAGGTGATCTCGGGAAAATCGCTGCTGCAGTTCGAGAAGGAGCGGCTGCTCGGTCCGCTCGGGATGAACGAGACCGCTTTCTATGTCGCCGATCCCGCCAAGTGGCCGCTGATCGCCGAGCCGATGCCGAATGATCGTGCGATCAGTCCGGTCACGCAGGTACGCGATCCGAGGAAGCCGCTGAACTGGGAGTCGGGCGGCGGCGGGATGGTCGGGACCGTCGGCGACTATGCGCGCTTCGCGCAGATGCTGCTGAACGGCGGGATTTACGAAGGCCGGCGCTATCTCAAGCCGGAGACGATCGCGCTGATGGCGTCGGATCACATTGGCCCCGAAACCGGGATCAGGCGCGACCAGAATTATTACCCGGGCGAGAGCTCCGGCTACGGCCTCGGCTTTGCCGTGCGCACTTCGGTGCCGCCGAACACCACCTGGCCGCTCGGCGAATATCGCTGGGACGGCGTCGGAGGCACCTTCTTCTTCGTCGATCCAGAGGACGACCTGCTCGGGATCTTCATGGTGCAGACCCCATCGCAACGCGGGCGGATCCAGCTGGCGCTGAAGACTCTGATCTATCAGGCGATGGGGAGATGAACCTTATACCCCCCGCACGATCTCCCGCACTTGCCCTACCATCTCCTCGATCATCGCAGCCGTGACGTCGAGATGCGTACAAGCCCTGATCCGGCCGTCCATCATCGCCAGCAGCACGCCGCGTTGGCGCAGGGCTTCGATCATCTTGTCGCCGGGGACGCCGGCACCATCGGGCTTGAAGAACACAAGGTTGGTCTCGGGCTCCTGCACCTCGACGCCGTTGATTTGCGATAGCCCGCGCGCCAGTGCCCGGGCGTTGGCGTGGTCATCGGCGAGGCGATCGACATGGTGGTCGAGCGCGTAGACGCAGGCGGCGGCGCAGATGCCGGCCTGGCGCATCGATCCGCCCAGGCGCTGCTTCCAGCGCCAGACATCGTCGATGAAGGCCCTGCTACCCGCGATGACGCCGCCGATCGGTGCGCCCAGGCCCTTGGAGAAATCGATCCAGGCGGAATCCCAGCCCGCCGTCATGTCGCGCGCACTGATACCCGTGGCGACGGTGGCATTGAGCAGCCGCGCGCCGTCCATGTGGGTGGCAAGCCCGCCCGCTTTGGCGATCTTCACGATCTCGTCGAGATCGGTCTTTTTCCAGATCGTGCCGCCGCCGATATTGGCGGTTTGTTCGACGCTGACCACGGTCTGCGGCGGCTGATAGCGCGAGCGCGGATGCAGCGCCGCGCGGAATGTTTCCGGCGAGAATTTTCCGTCGTCGCCCGGCAGCGGCATGATCTGGAAGCCGCCGAGCGCGGCATGTGCGCCGCCTTCGCGGGCGATGATATGCGCGGTCGCATGGGCGAGAATCTCGTCGCCCGGCCGGCACCAGGCCAATGTCGCCGTGACGTTGCACATGGTGCCCGAGGGCATGAACACCGCGGCTTCCTTGCCGAGCAGTTCGGCCACGCGCTCGCACAGGAGATTGACGGTCGGATCGTCGCCGATCTGCTCGTCGCCGACTTCAGCCTTCGCCATCGCCTCGCGCATCCCCGGCGTCGGACGCGTCTGGGTGTCCGACAGCAGATTGATGCGGACGGGAGTGGCCTTGGGATCGCGCGGGGCAGGGGTGTAGATCATGGGAGTTTCTCGTTACTTCACCGATTATTCGAACAACTGTGGCCGGATGTCTTGCGCGTGATGATAGATCGCGCGGACCAAGATGTGCGCGGCTTCTTCCGTGTAGAATATGTTATGCGACTGGAATCGGAAACGACGGTGCCCTGCGGCCAACTCCTCCACCGATTGACCGATCCGCGGGAAGTCTGCAAGCAGGCTGAATGTGCGCTCCAGGCCCGCGAGATACGCCTCGGCCTGATATGGGCCGAAGGTCGCTGCAGTGAATTCGTAAATGTCGATCAGTTGCGACCGCGCGCGAACGGAGACGCGACATTCAGCCATTGGCGCGGGCGGCCACGCGTTGTCGGGCGGCTGCCAGAATATCGCTCATGCTGTCATCGGTCGGTACGCTGCAGTCCGGATGCGCGAGGGCTTCCTGATAGCGACGCAGTTGCTCATCTCGGGGCAGGGTGGCCCAGGCGGCAAGGTCGGCCTCTGTCGGCGTGGCGGACGGCATGACACGGGTCAGTTTGTCAGTTTCCTGCGGCATGGCGCCATTATAGCACAGATCCCGCGTCAAACAAAAAGGCCCCGGCGGAACCGGGGCCTTTCGATATTCGAGGATGCTGCAGCGATCAGCGCGAATAGAATTCGACGATCAGATGCGGCTCCATCTGCACCGGGAACGGCACGTCTGTGAGTGCCGGGATGCGGACGAACTTCGCGGTCATCTTGGAGTGATCGACGTCGAGGAAGTCGGGCACGTCGCGCTCGCCGAGCTGGACGGCTTCCAGCACCGGCGTCAGCTGCTTGGAGGATTCCTTGACCTCGATGGCGTCGCCGACCTTCAGCTTGTAGCTGCCGATGTTGACCTTGCGGCCGTTCACCTTGACGTGGCCGTGGTTGATGAACTGGCGCGCGGCGAACATCGTGGAGACGAACTTGGCGCGATAGATCACGGTGTCGAGACGGCGCTCCAGGAGGCCGATCAGGTTTTCACCGGTGTCGCCCTTCATCCGGCCGGCCTCGACATAGATGCCGTGGAACTGGCGCTCGGAAATGTTGGCGTAGTAACCCTTGAGCTTCTGCTTGGCGCGGAGCTGCACGCCGAAGTCGGAGAGCTTGCCCTTGCGGCGCTGGCCGTGCTGGCCGGGGCCGTATTCTCGGCGGTTCACGGGGCTCTTCGGGCGGCCCCAGATATTCTGGCCCATACGGCGATCGATCTTGTATTTCGCCTCACTGCGCTTGGTCATCGCGGTCCTCTATTTAGAGTTTGGAGTTTGAGGAAACGCGCCCTCCTGTGCACCGGCCATTGGCCGCTGCCGACAGGTCCGCCTCAAAAGCTTCAAGGAGGACCACGGGTCGCGAAACGCATCGCGGGCCGAAACCGGCCCGCGAGCAAGCGGGGTATTAGGGAGAAAGCGTCGTTCTGTCAACGACGAACGGTCCTGAGTTTTCGACCGAGATCGACCCAAACACCGTCATTCCGGGATGGTGCGCAGGCACCAGACCTCAGATGCGCAATTGCGCATCGGGGAATCTCGAGATTCCGGGTTCGTCGCTGGCCGCGACGCCCCGGAATGACGGTTGAGACTGACGGCCAAGTCCCCTCAAGTCGCGACCGCCCGGACCGGTTTTGGCTCGATTTGCGGCCGAATCGTCCGCAATTCGGCGGCTATTTCGCCGTTCAGCACCTGTTCCAGCCGGGTCAGCACCTTGGCGATCAGGGCGGCGTCGGTGATCCGGTGGTCCCAGCGCAGCACGACATCGATGGTCTGGTCGGGCTTTACCATGCCGTAGCTGAGCACAAAGGGGCCTGGGCCCAGCGCATACAATTCGCCCGGGCCGAAAGCCGCCACCGACGTCACCCCAAAGCTGCCGAAATAATTGGCGCGCTGGCGGCCCCAATTGAGGCCAATCCACCAGAGCAGGCGGCGGACAGGCAGCGGCAGCCGGGTCGCCAGCAGCATCTTCCGGAACGCCGGCACCTGGTCGATCGGCGCGTCCTTGGCGTGTTGGAGCACCGCATCGACCTCGGTGAGCGGCGTTTCGTCGGGCGCGGTGATCCTTTGCAGCAACACGCAATCCTGCCCGTCCTCGACCCGGGCGATCGTCACCATGGCGACGCTGCGTGGCAGCTCGTAGAGGTGGGCGAAGGGCCATTTGATATGGAGCGTGCGCAGGGCGGGCTCGCCCTTAGCCACCAGCGCAAACGCCTTGACGAAGATCGCGGCCCAGCCTGGCGGCCTTTGAATCTGCGCGCGGGCCTCGATCAGGTTGCGGATGTTGAGGGGACGGGCGAGCGAGACAAAAGGCACGCGCATCGACGCGTGCATGAGGTCGGCAACGAGTCGGCGCGGTATTGAAACCTTTCGAACCGTTCCGCGCATCCGTTCCGCTTCTCGTTCCTGTAATCAATAAAACCGGGGGCTGGCGCGCGACTCCGGTGCGGCCAGCCGGCCCCTGATCTAGCACGAACTAATCGGTCCGGGACCAATTGGTTCTACTCATGGTGCCGGCGAGGCCAGCGGCTTGGTTTTGTCCACGACATAAATTCCGATGAATTTCAGCGCCTTGTCGCCGGAAACCTTCGCGTCATGCGGGGTGCCGGCCGGAATTTGCCAGGAGTTGCCAGCCTTGAGATGCCGGGCCGGCTGGCCATCGACCAGAAGATCGACTTCGCCTTCGAGCACGTAGCCGATCTCGAGGCCCGGATGGGTGTGTCTTCCGGCGCTGACGCCGGCCGCAAGTTCGGCCGCTGCGGTAACGGTGACGTAGCCGTCGGGAAATTCGCTCCTTTGCAAGGGCGTGCGCTTGATGCCGCTTTGCTGGGCAATGGCGATCCCGGCACCCGTGAAAGCGACAATGGTCAACGTGAGCAGAATTTTCTTGATCATGGTTGTTTCTTCCTCTGGGAGAAGACAAGCGGTGCGGGAGGATGCGGGAGAGGCGCGTTCAGCGCCTGATCCCCGCAAAACTCGCCGCGATGCCGCGCTGAAATAGCGACCAGTCGAAGCCGAGCGCAAGCGCCAGATAGCCACGATCGATCATCGCATTGGCCTGCTCGGCGGTGCGCGCGACGCCGCCGATCGGGACGCCGCTTTTGAGGATGCCTTCCTCGGCGCGCTTCATCAACGCCACCACCTCGGGATCGTCGGGCAGGCCGCGCTTGTCGATGGAAGTGGCGAGATCACCGGGGCCGATCACGGCGAGGTCAATGCCTGGCACAGCCATGATCTCGTCGATGCGATTGACGGCCTCGACATGCTCGATGGTGATCATGCAGATCATGTCGTCATCGGCGGTCGCCATATAGTCCGCCATCGAGACGCCCCAGCGGAACGGGGTGTGGAACGGACCCCAGAGCCGGTCGCCCTTCGGCGGATAGCGCACGCTGCGCACCGCTTTCTCGGCATCCGCGCGGCTGCAGATCATCGGAAAATTGATGCCGAGCGCGCCGATATCCATCGGCGCTTTCGCCAACCACGGCTCGTTGGCGGCGATCCGCACCATCGGCACGCAGGGCGTGCCTGACGTCGCGGTGATCATCGCATGCGCCGACGTCAGATCGATCGGGCCGTGTTCGAGGTCGACGATGATCCAGTCCATCCCCGAACGGGCCATGATCTGCACGGTTGGGATGCTGGGAATGGTGGCGATCGCGCCGAAGGTCGGGCGGCGTTCCTGCCATTCCTTGCGCAGACGGTTGAGGGGAGGGAGGGGTGCGGCGGTCAAATTCAAAACTCCGTTCAGGGCGTAGTTCGCCAATCAGAAGGACGGTGTAACAAACACGCAACGCAGGATAGCACATGATGCGCGGATGCTAACCGCTCTCTCCGCGTCATTGCGAGCGAAGCGAAGCAATCCATCTATCCGCTCGCTGAGGCATGGATTGCTTCGCTTCGCTCGCAATGACGGCACATTGAACTCCAGATGTGGCTTCGCGATCTCGCGGCGCAGTGCGCCCGAGGCTTGCTTGAGCTTTCACCCTCCGAAGCAACAAGAGGGCGCAGGGAAGACCGGGTGCGCGCTGCACCCGCGGTCTCGTGTGCAAAATTGTGCGAAGAAACGCACACGAGCATACAGGTTCAGCGGAAACACTCCGGCCTTCCCCGCGCAATGGTTTTACGGCTTATATCGCGCTCTCCTTGGCGACCGGGCTTTCTTGCCACCATCGCCTCGCGGGCCTTGACCCACAAGACTTGACGCCAGCGTCGGGGCGTCGGGACCACACGACTTCGCCGTACGCGCTTCGCTGCGTTCGTCTCACGCAGCTCTCGCGTCCACCGCATCCCACCGCGCGTTCGTGACGTTGCGCAACGCCCCTCTCATCGGGTGAGACGGGCGGAGTTATGCCACGGATTTGCCCGTCGGGATGAAGCGGAATATTTTTGCGCGAAGGGCTGGACAGGGTTTTGACTGATTTGCCCGTCGGGTTGTTATGTCGCACCCGTTTTCGCAGCATCGTCATTGCGAGCGAAGCGACGCAATCGATGGTGCCGCTCGCGGTTTGCTTCCGACAGGAACAGATCGCAGGCTTGGGACGCACTCTTCGGCCGGTTTTTTCGTTTCGGTGACAGTGCATTTAACTTAGAAGTTTTGCGCACTGGCACCGTTATGGAAGAGATCAACGGCAAGGCATTTACCGACATCGGCGACGCTCGTCGCCGGATCGATAGGTTCATCGCCGAAGTCTACAATAAGGAACGGCTGCACTCGGCGCTCGGGTACCAATCGCCCCTTGAGTTCGAAACCGCGTTCGCGCAAAACAAGCTACGGTAACGCATCGTGGCAACCGCACTGTCACTGCAATTACCGTGTCTCACTTAAGGGGTGCAGTCCAGCAGTGGCACCGTAATTCCGCATTTCGAGTGCAGTGCATTCGACCACTCTGCCAAGGCAGTCGCGCTGGAACGCTGTTAGGGGAAGTCGAGGCGGCATTCGATGGGCGCGTGCTCGGCATCGATAACGCGGTGTCCGATCAATGGGGGCGCATGAGCGCGATCAGGCGCTGCCGGCGATCGATGGCCTGCTCGCGGCGACCGCGTTGAGCCATGGCCTGACACTGGTGACACCCAATGACCGCGACGTGGCCGGTCTGGGCGCGATCGTGCTCAACCCGTTCAAGGGCGCCGAAGATCGTCGGTCGAGCCAACGTAAATATCGCCAAGTCCCAGGCTTGCTATCCGGGGCAGTGGATACTTCTGCAGGAGTTGTATTGACCCATCCATTGCCGGGTGGCTTCGTCGCTCCAACCCGGGACGGCGAAACCGGGGGTTCCCAAACCGTGATTTCGAACAGCGACTTGACCGGGCGGAACGACCGCATGTTGGCGCGGGCGGTGCACCGTGGCGGCATTCCCGGAAGCACCCAGAGCAATCAAGAGGCCCAAGGCAAAAACAGAGGCAAAAACAGAGGCGCATGACGGTCGTTTCCAATCGAGTGCTTCCCGCTGTATATTTGGGTCGGCCGTCGACCACCCCAAGCTCCGGGTGCTTCACGATCGTTCAATTCGGCGGGATAATTTCGTGATGCCCGACCACCCGCTTGTTTCGGTGGTTGTTTCGGTGACAGTGCATTTAACTCAATGAAAGTTTAGTGCACTGTCACCGGTTGGCCCACCATCGCCTCGCGGGCCTTACCGCAAGACTTGACACCAGCGTCGGGGCGTCGGGACCACACGACTTCGCCGTACGCGCTTCGCTGCGTTCGTCTCACGCCGCTCTCGCGTCCACCGCATCCCACCGCGCGTTCGTGACGTTGCGCAATGCCCCCCTCTCATCGGGTGAGACGGGCGGAGTTATGCCACGGATTTGCCCGTCGGGATGAAGCGGAATATTTTTGCGCGAAGGGCTGGACAGGGTTTTGACTGATTTGCCCGTCGGGTTGTTATGTCGCACCCGTTTTGCAGCATCGTCATTGCAAGCGAAGCGACGCAATCGATGGTGCCGCTCGCGGTTTGCTTCGTTTCGGTGACAGTGCATTTAACTCATTGAAAATTTAGTGCGCCGCAATTCCTGAGAGCCATCCGGCAGCGATCGGATCCTGAAGCCGTGTGACTCCAATCACGGTTCAGCATGCGCGTTCGTGCGAGAAAAATTGCGAACGGCAATGACGCCGCTCAACACAATTTGAGCTTTTCAGAGCGGCAATCGTGCCGCTCTCTAAACAGGAGATGAGGATGTTGAAGCATGAAGCCGAACCAACCGCTCCCGAGGTCCTGACCGACGAGCAACTCGAGCTCGCTTCCGGGGGCTTCTTTAAGGAAATAATTGCTGCTGCAGAGAAAGGTTACGATACCGGCAAGTCTATCGGAGGTACGCCGGGCGGGGTCGTTGGTGGTGCGGTCGGTGCCATCGTCGGGATCATTTTTGGCTAAGCGCAACATCCATCTTGGTGTCATCATAGGGATGATCTGCAATCAGGGCTATCGATAGTGTAGCCCTCGATTAGTATTTTCAGCGCTCTCCCGGCCACCATTTAGACGGTGCGTCGGTGGTCAGAAATCTTGCTGTGGCGGAGCGCCACGAGGTGGCCGCGCTTATACGGGTAACCGCGCGTTTCCGAGCACGGCTGGCAGCGCATCCGTGCTCGAATTGCCAGATCGGAGTCTCCTGCGATCGCCGGATCGCGGGGAGCTCGACACCACTCCGGCGATTTTCAACGCGGGGGAAGCTTGCGGCTCAGGCGATCCATGTACATCATGACCGACCGATGATCGCCGCTCCCGTAGATGCCGCTGGTGCAGCGAGATAACATGGAGACAGGAAAGATATGAGCAAGCTTGCAATTATCGCAACCATCAAGACAGCACCAGGGAAGAAAGATGAATATCTGCAGCACCTGAGCGCGCACGCTAATCGCTGCCTATCAACTGAGCCGGGCACCCAGAAATTCGAAATACTGGTGCCCCAGAAGGAAGCCGACACGATTATGCTTTACGAGCTCTACGCGAGTTCGGAAGCCTTCGAGGCGCACTGGAGAGGGGCGTCGATACAGCAACTGAGGCGAGATACGGAAGGGTTGCAGGAGAGCATAATGGGCGTGTTTTGCGACCCTATGGAATGAGAAAGTGGCCGCCCCAGCTCCACCGTGGGGGTTCGTCAATGAAATAGAGGCAAAACGGATTTCCACATCGCCGATTGTCCCCCGCTCACAGTACCTCCAGATAGTGGGCGGGCATCCAGGTATATCCGCTTCCGTCCTTGCGAATCCGGCCAAGTCCGGGGAAGGGCAAATGCGTACCGCCGACCATAATGCGCTCAAGGGCGGCCCTTTCGATCACATCCTGTCTCGTCTTGTCCGCCTCGGAGCCGTTCATATCGAAAATAATGCCGATGTCCGGTCTCTGAAACTGGATATCGGCCACGTTGACGATGTCGCCCCATACCAGCAGCGTCTCGCCCTTGGAGGTAAACACGTAACCTGTATGACCGGGCGTGTGGCCGTGAAGCAGATACGAGCTGACGTTAGGAAAGAGCTCAACGGCGCCATCAAAGGTGTGCCACCTTCCAGCAGCAATGTATGGAGCCGCCGCTTCGCGCGCCACACCGAAGAACTCGCGATCTCTCTCGAGAGATGCTTTCTCGGCTTCTGCCGAGAACCAAAAATCGGCTTCAATCCTTGAAGCGATGATATCGGCGTTCGGGAAAATGCGATTCCCATCAAGTGAAGTCATGCCGCCCACATGGTCGGGATGGAGATGCGTGACCAGCACGACATCCACTTGATCAGGGTGGTAGCCGGACGCAGTGAGATTTGGCAACAATCTTCCTAAGGGGCCAAACATAGTGTGGTGGCCGGTTCCCGCGTCTGCGAGGATGAGCTTCTCGCCTGTATTCACGAGAAAGGCAGCGACCGAGCCGACGATTTTATTGGGGTCGAAGCTCTTCTGCAGAAGTGCTGCAGCTTCCGCCGGGTCGGTGCGAAACAATTCAGGTCTCAGAAAGCTCGTACCGCCGCCGTCGTGAAGCGCCGTCACTTCGAAATCGCCCAACATGGTCCGGAAGAAGCCAGGTCCTCCGTTCTTCTGGAATTCCGTCGCAGCACGCCTCGGCAAATGTGAAAACACAGACATTGCATGCGTCCTTGGCCTGGCTGCTCAAAATCTAGCCCCCAGGCCGAAGGCCTCAAAGGTCAAATACCCCACGTTTCGGGTCACACGGCGCGAATGATCTCGCTTGCCCCCGACGCGGTCGTCAGTTTGCCATCCCCGATTGTGATCGAGTGCGCGCTAATCAAGAAATACCAATCTCAGTCATCCGGTGGCCTCCCTCATCAGCGTAAGGTCGGCTCGGTGTCTGAAATCGAGGCTTATATGACGTTCGGTTAAGTCCGAGTTGGGTATAGGCTCTCTCGTCTCGTGTCCCAGGTACGGATCCGGCAACTACCCCCTTGCGAAGGGTGACGATGGCATTTCGCAGAACAATCCATCTTAGGAAATAAGGACGAAGAGATGATTCATGTCGTCGCGGAAATTGTAGCCAAATCAGGCCAACGCGAGGCCGTCCTTCAGGCGTTCAAAGCCAATGTACCCGCGGTGCATGCTGAGGAAGGCTGCATCGAATATGCGACATTTGTCGATGCGGTGGGCTTTGGCTCGCTGGCGCCCTATGGTGATGATGCGTTTGTTGTCATCGAAAAGTGGGAATCAGCGGCTCATCTGAAGGCTCACGCCAAAGCTCCCCACATGGTGGCGTATCAGGCTCAGGTCAAGGATATGATCGAAAGCCGCACCATTCACGTGCTCTCGCCCTCCTAGGCTAATCCGCCCTGCGAACTGCCGTGATGTTGCTCGTACTGAACGAGGCGTTAGTCAGAGCTTGCTTCTAAAGTAGAGGTTTGCCGTCAGAACGACTACGCTACCTCTGGAAACACGGAGGGGCAGCCAATGCGTTCATGCGACGTCGCGGTACTCGGGCTGGGGCTGATGGGCAGTGCGGCTCTCAACGCATTGCTGAACGCTAATGTCGACGCCCTCGGCTTCGATCCGCTTGGCCCCGGCGCAATTCGGGGCTCGTCTCACGGCTCCTGTCGGGTGTTCCGGCGCTTCAATTTTGAAAGCGAGAACTATACCGATCTGAGCGACGCGGCCTATGCAGGCTGGAAGCGCCTTGAAGCCGCCAGCGGTGAGACCATGCTGATCCCTTGTCCGGTGCTCGAAGCCGGGAAGCCGGGATTGCCGCTGGTGGCGGCCTCGCGCGCGGCGGCCATTGCCAAAAACCTCCCCGACCCCGTGCGTTCAGCCGAGGACATCAACCGGGAATTTCCGGCGTTTGCCCTGCCGGCGGACTGGGATGTCGTCGTGCAGGACGGCGGAGCCATCTTGAAATCCGAAGTCGCAATGAGGGTCATGCGCGCGCGTGCGGGCGAGCGGGTCATTCCCGAGGCCGCCCGGTTCGAAGAACGCTCCGATGGTGTTTTGGTGCGCACGAAGACGCAGGAGGTTCTGGCGCAGCGTGTCGTCCTCGCGCTGGGACCGTGGCTCGGTCGCGCGCTGCCCGACATTGCATGCGCGCTGGAAGTTACCCGACAAGCCGTCGGCTGGTTCAAGCCATCTCGGCCCGAGACCGTGCTTCCCGGCCAGTTCCCGATCTTCATTCTCCAGCGAAGCATCCATGAGACCGTCTACGGCTTTCCGGATTTCGAAAATCGAGGGGTGAAGGCGGGCCGTCACGATCATGGACCGGAGGTCGGCGCCGATGACTGGGACCCCCCTGCGACCGACGCCGAGCTTTTGACGACCAGCACGGCGCTCTCCGATATCATCCCGGGCGCCGCGGGTCCTATCGTCGAGCGAGACATCTGCCTCTACACCAACACGAAGCGGGCCGACCGCCGGCCAGACAATGGAGAGGAATTCATTATCGATCGATGGCGCGATTCCCGGCTTGTCGTCGCCTCGGCCTGCTCGGGTCACGGCGCCAAGTTTGCACCGGCGATCGGCGACATGCTTGCGCGCCTCGCCACCGATCCGACCTACGAGGTCGAACCTTTTTTCCAGCTATCGCGGTATTCGGCCTTCGCGTAAACGCGCTCTGTCGAGGCGAGCGCGGGCAATGCCAAGAAGCAGCCGTCTTCCAGATTGCGGCCTTCTCGATGCGGTGAGCATTAAACGGTCATGCGCTATGGAGTTAAGTGCACCGTAATTTCAACATTCCAGATTATGGCCGGCGCGGCGCTCAGAATCTCCGGCCGCGGCCGTATATCAGTCGGCATAATCCTTTTTTGCCACTTCTCCCCGGGTTCCGGTGAGATGGATCACAGCTGCCGGCCGTGGTCGGTCCGAGAATAGGGGTAATGGAGGATTCTAGCCATGACCCAACGATCGAAGCAAAGCATAGCGACAGACCTGACCATCCTGATGGTCGGAGTGGCCATCATGGGCACACTTGTTCTCTTTGGAGCGCTATAGCTGGCGTAGCCCGCGCCGGCCGAATACCTGTCAGATTTTGGCATGCTTCGTGCTTCGCCTAAATCTGACGGGATCTAAGACCCCCGACTGCAAAAATACTGTCATGCCGAGCGAACATACTCCGCATCGGGCGCCGTCTCCGTTGATGAAGCATACAGTCGCTAACAGCATGGGAGTCACCGAGGTCATGGACAGCCCCCAACATTGCCGGGATCAGTCGGAAGAGTGCCTTCGCTTGATGCAATCAATACAGAACGAAGCTGAGGCCCAGGTTCTGAGAAATCTCTCGCAGAGCTGGTTGAGACTTGCCGGTCAGATCGATCGATACAACGCACTCGTGCGCGACCAAGGTCGCGCGGCCAGGACAAGGGCTCGTCTCGACCAGGAATCGAAGTCAACCTGCTTTTCCTGACGAATGTTGGCGGCAGTTAAGCGGGCCTTCGAGTGACAACGTCGTGTGAAGTGCGCGATATCGTAAGGCAGAGATCACGATATCTTGCGATAGTATTTTCTATGCACGGCCTCCAAATTGCCATCAGGCGGCTTGATCAGCTCTGGCCGAAGCTGCTCGATGGCTGAATTCGATGGAGCGTGCATGATCCTCAATCGACGGATGTTGCTGGTGGCTGCGTCCGGTCTGGCTGTCTGGCCAGCGTTTGCGCAGGAACCGCCGCCGGCGCTCGCGGCGTATGAGCGCGAGAGTGGCGGGCGGATCGGCGTCTACGCCGAAAATCTCGCGACCGGCGCGAAGATTGCGTGGCGGGCCGAGGAGCGTTTCGTCATGTGCAGCACGTTCAAGGCCTCGCTCGCGGCTTTCGTGCTGGCGCGGGTGGATCATGGTCAGGAACAGCTCGAGACCATGATCAATTACGGCTCCGATGATCTGCTCGAATACGCGCCGACGGCCAGGCAGAACCTTGCCAAAGGCGCGATGTCGGTGGCGGAGATGTGCAAGGCCGCTGTCGAGCTTAGCGATAATACTTGCGCCAATCTGTTGCTGGCGAGGGTAGGCGGTCCGGCCGCCTTGACCGCGTTCTGGCGCTCGACTGGAGATGCCGTCTCGCGCCTCGATCACAACGAGCCCGAGCTCAATCGCTCGCCGCCGGGCAATCCCAACGACACCACGACGCCGATGGCCATGGCGGGAAACCTGCGGCGATTTCTGCTCGGCGAAATCCTGTCGCAGGATTCGCGCGAACGCCTCACCGGATGGATGGTGAACTGCAAGACCGGAAACAATCGGCTGCGTGCGGGTTTGCCCGAGGGCTGGCGGATCGGTGACAAGACCGGCAACAACGGCAAGGACGCATCCGGCGACATCGCGGTGGCCTGGCCGAAATCAGGCGGTCCGGTGCTGGTGTGTGCTTACACCCAGGGCGGTTCGCCAAACCCAGCGCAGCTCGAGGCGGTGTTTGCGGAAATCGGACGAACGGTGGGCCGAAGCCTGGGCTAGCTTAGCTAGAGCAGCCGGGGAGCCGTGTTTTCCCACGCACGAGCGGGACAATCCATCTTGCATCGATGGTAGAACAGCTTTGTATTTCTACCACGAGAACACTGAGCGCCAAGCATGCATCTGAACATCAAGAACGACGAAGCCCATAAACTTGCGACCGAACTCGCCGGCCTCACCGGCGAAAGCCTGACCTCGGCCGTCACCCTGGCTTTGCAGGAGCGCTTGGCGCGCGAGCGCCGGCGCCGGCGCCCCGATCAGGTTGCGGCGCGCTTGATGATGATCGGAAGCCAGTATTCCGCGCTGGCCGATACCGGACGTAGCCCCGATGAAATCCTCGGCTATAACGATCTGGGACTGCCGACATGATCGCAGTCCGGATCACGCCGGAACGCGCCCACCGAAAAACGGCACCAGGGCTCGGCTCAGCGTATGTGGCCGGCCCGAGGTGAAGATCATCACCGCGCTGGCCTCATCGCTCCCGGTGCCGGGAGGGCCGAGCAAATCCGAAACACGGCGGGCGATCGCTGGCGCGGGGTCGATCCAGTCGACCGGCCATGGCGCGAGCCGGACGAAACGATCCAGCAGCAGCGGGTAATGCGTGCAGGCGAGCACGACGGTATCGGTACTGAAAGCACCGCGCTCGACAAAGCAGGGCGCGAGCTCAGCGGCGATATCGGCATCGTCGACTTCGTTGCCGCTCAGCGCCAATTCCGCGAGCGAAGCCAGTTCCGCCGAACCGACCAGCGTCACCTCGCAGCCTAACGCGAAATCCTCGATCAGCCGCTTGGTGTATTCGCGCTTGACGGTGCCCTTGGTACCGAGCACGGAGACGCGCTTGGTCCTCGAAGAGGCGCAGGCCGGCTTGATCGCGGGCACGGTTCCGACGAACGGTACCGTGTATGCATTGCGCAGATGTGACATTACGAGTGTGGAAGCGGTATTGCAGGCGATTACGACCAGATCGGGCGCGTGGGCTTTGATCAGCTCGCCGATCAGCGGCACCACACGGGCGATGATCTGCTCCTCGGTATGGTGGCCGTAGGGGAAGAACGCGTCGTCGGCGACATAGACGTAATGCGCATCCGGCCGGGCGCGGACGATTTCACGCAACACCGTGAGACCGCCAAGGCCGGAATCAAAGACAAGAATCGTAGGAGGGGCTGGCACGGCGTGATCTTACCCGGTCGGCGGTTACCATTCAGTTGTTTTGGCGGGCCATAGGCGAGCGAAAGCGACGCCGTCCTTCAGACCGCTATGCCGGGCCGTGCAGCGGCCCGCAAAAGCCCTAACATCCAGTTTGGAATGATTCAAATCGCCTTGGCCCGGGTGGAAAGCTATCAGGTCGCCATCACCGACCGCAAATCTGCGGGTTTCGACGCCCGGGGAGATTGAGCCAGACATGATCCGAAATACGCCATCGAGCTGGGGCAGTCTGGCGCGCGCTTTTCACTGGATCCTCGGCATCGCGATCATCGGCATGATCGCCTATGGCTGGTGGATGAACCATTTCCCGGCACGTGCGGACCGGTTTTTCTATCGTTCGATCCATGCCGATATCGGCTACCTCGTGCTGCTGCTGACGGTGCTGCGCCTGATCTGGCGGGGCGTCAATCCGACGCCGGCGTTGCCGGAGGATACAACAGGCTGGCAGCGGATCGCCGCCCGGATCAGCCACGGCGCGCTTTATCTCGTCACCATCCTGGTGGCGATGCTGGGCTGGGCGCATTCCGGCGCGCGCCCGCTAGACCAGAACTATGCGAGCTTCTTCGGGTGGTTCAAGGTCCCGCAATACACCTCGCCCGACAAGGTCGCGGCCGGCGCCTACGAGGATCGCCACATCTTGTTCGCCTATGTGCTGCTGGCGCTGATCGTGCTGCATGTCGCGGCCGCCGTCTGGCACCACTTCGTCAGGCGCGATCGTGTCGCGTCGCGGATGCTGACCGGCATGCCGGCCGAGTGAGGTTAGAATTCCTCCAATCATTCCGCGTCTATTTGTCTCTTTCCGGTGATGTGAGCGGAAGAGTATGTGATGGCCCGGCATCACCAATTGAGAGAGCAATCCATGTCCTTCACGCGTCTCGTTTCGAACGCATCTCTTGTGGCGTTTATCGTGTTTGCAGCGGCGGGCTTCGCGCACGCGGAAAACAGCGTCGAGATTCCCCTGAGCTACAAGGACAAGAAATTCGATCCGCCGGAGATCAGCGCACCCGCCAACGCGCCGATCGTCATCAAATTCCGCAATCTCGACAAGGATGCGATGGAGCTGGAAAGCGACTCGCTTCATATCGAGAAGGTGGTCGCCGCCGGCAAGGACGCCACCATCAAGGTCAAGGCCCAGAAGCCCGGCCGCTACGAGTTCTTCGACGAATACAACGAGAAGACCGCCCGCGGCGCCTTGGTCGTGAAGTAGGCGAAAGCGCGAATCCGCCACGCTTTCGTTCAAGCTGTTTGCTGCGCCCGGCCGTATCTTCGAACATGGCCAGAAGCGCAACGTGCCGGCGATCTACGGTTTCGGTTCGGCACTACGCTTCCCCGAACACGCGCCTGAAAATCGTGTCGACGTGCTTGAAGTGATAGCCGAGGTCGAACTGTTCCTCGATCTCGGCATCGCTCAGATACTTCTTCACGTCGGCGTCCTTTTTCAGGAGCGTCTGGAAGTCGCCTTCGCCACGCCACACCGGCATCGCGTTGCGCTGCACGAATTTGTAGGCATCCTCGCGGCTGGCACCTTTTTGCGTCAGCGCAATCAGCAATCGCTGTGAATGCACCAGGCCGCCGAGGCGATCGAGGTTCTTCTGCATGTTGGCGGGATAGATCAGCAGCTTGTCGATCAGGCCCGCCAAACGATTGAGCGCGAAGTCGAGCGTCACGGTGGCGTCGGGCCCGATCATGCGTTCAGCCGAGGAGTGCGAGATGTCGCGCTCGTGCCAGAGCACGACGTTTTCCATCGCGGGCATCGCATAGGCGCGCACCATGCGCGAAAGACCCGAGAGGTTTTCCGACAGCACCGGGTTGCGCTTGTGCGGCATCGAGGACGAGCCCTTCTGGCCCTCCGAGAAGAACTCCTCGGCTTCCAGCACCTCGGTGCGCTGCAGATGGCGGATTTCGACCGAGAGGCGCTCGACCGAGGAGGCGATCACGCCAAGCGTCGCAAAATACATCGCGTGGCGGTCGCGCGGAATCACCTGCGTCGAGATCGGTTCCGGCACCAGCCCCATCGCCTTGGCGACGTGTTCTTCCACGCGCGGATCGATCTGGGCGAAGGTGCCGACCGCACCCGAGATCGCGCAGGTCGCGACTTCCTTGCGCGCGGCAACCAGCCGCTCGCGGGCGCGGGTGAATTCGGCGTAGGCATAGGCGAGCTTGAGCCCGAACGTCACCGGCTCGGCGTGGATGCCGTGGGAGCGGCCGATGGTCGGCGTCATCTTGTGCTCGAAGGCGCGCTTCTTCAGCGCCGCCAGCACCTTGTCGATGTCGGCGACCAGCAAATCAGCCGCACGGGTGAGCTGGACGTTGAGGCAGGTGTCGAGCACGTCGGAGGAGGTCATGCCCTGGTGGACGAAGCGCGCCTCGGGGCCGACGATTTCGGCCAGATGGGTCAGGAAGGCGATGACGTCGTGCTTGGTCTCGCGCTCGATCTCGTCGATGCGCTCGACATTGAAGGTCGCATCCTTGGCCTTGGCCCAGATCGTCCTGGCGGCTTCCTTGGGGATCGTACCGAGTTCCGCCAGCGCGTCGGCTGCATGTGCTTCGATCTCGAACCAGATCTTGAAACGGGTCTGCGGCTCCCAGATCGAGGCCATTTCCGGGCGGGTGTAGCGGGGGATCATTATCAACTCTCGGCAATTGTTTTTTACGCCGTCCTTTAGCAGATCGGGAACCGGGAAACCACCCGTGTGGCCCCGGCCGGCTGGAAAAACTGCGCGGTATTGGCGACGCTGCCGGCTGCTGCGGGCATATGTGTTTGGACGATGCCTGTTCCCTCTGATTTAGGGATAGCGAGGGGCCGCTTTTGCGGGCAGGCTCAGAGCAACAACCCTTAAGGGAGCTAACGCAAGGGAGCTAACGCAGCATGAGCGCCATGGCCGGTGCCGAGACCGCATTGTCAGGCACGAACACTCCGGAACGAGGTGTCCTGCTCGGATGGATGATCTTTACCGGTCTTTCGATCTTTGCCGTCTTCCTGCTGTGGCGGTACGGGCTGATCCATCTCATGCTCGCCTCCGACCGCACTTACATTTCGAGCCTGATCGTCGTTCTCTACGTCATCACCTGCGGCCACTGCTTCTGGCGGACGCGCGCGATCGCACGCGACGGTGAGGCCGCAAGAGGCTGCCGCGCCATCCTGTCGGCGCCGGACGGAGCCAAGGCGCTCGGTGCAGATACGTCTGGCCTGCCGGGCGGGCTGGTCGCGGATCACATCCGCAGCCTGGTGAAGAAGGCCGAGGCGCAAGGCGGCGGTCGCATCGACCAGACGCTGCTGTTGCGGGCGCTGGCCGACCGGTTGCGCGGTTCCAACGGGTTTGGCGCATTCGTTTCCGACGCGCTCATGAAGCTTGGGCTGCTGGGAACGATCGTCGGCTTCATCATCATGCTGGCGCCGATCGCGACCCTCGATGCGGCCGACAAGGTTGCGATGAAATCATCGATGGGCCTGATGAGCGACGGCATGGCGGTGGCCATGTACACGACGCTGGCGGGCCTGATCGGCTCCATCCTCGTCAGAATTCAATATTACATGCTCGATGCCGCGACCCAGCGGGTGTTTTCCGATGCCGTCATGCTGACCGAGACCCACGTCACCCCGGTATTGGAAAGCCGTCTTGGAACGCCACCATGATGGATGATTTCGGTCTCTATCCACGCGAGGAGCCGTTCGATCCGCTCGGCGTGATGCTGTTCAAGGCGCTGCAGGTGATTGCCTTCCTGTTCTTCCTTGCGCTGCTCGCGGTCTCGCCGGATTCCAAGGAAGGAAAAATCGATTCCAAGGCCGAGTTCATCATCACGATGGACTGGCCGGACAATCATGCTGACGATCTCGATCTCTTCGTGCAGGACCCCGCCGGCAATATCGCCTGGTATCGCCGTCGCGAGGCCGGTTTCCTCACCCTCGACCGCGACGACCGCGGCGGCGCCAACGATTTCATCGTCGTCAACGGCAAGAAGATTCTCTCGCCGATCCGGGAGGAGATCGTCACGGTGCGCGGCATCGTCGCCGGCGAATATACCGTCAACGTGTCGCACTTTCAGGCGACGACCGGTCAGCCCGTCACGGTGAATGTGAAAGTCCAGAAACTCAATCCGATTGCGCAGGTGATCTTCGACAACAAGCTGACGGTCGATCACACCGGCGACGAAAAGACCGCGTTGCGCTTCTGGCTCGACGCCGAAGGCAAGGTGATCGACGTACAGCAGCGGCAGAAATCGCTGCTGGAGACGTTCCGTAACGTCCACGCCAACGGCGCGGATCTGGATCCGAAGACAGGCGTCAGGATGCCGCGCCGTGAATAGCCTCCAATCGGTCATCCTCACGCTGTCGATCAGCTATGCGCTGGTCGGCGCGCTGTTGCTCGTCGTCCTCGTCTATGCGCGCTTGCCCTGGTCGGCCAAGGCGGTAGCCGTGGTGGTGACGAGTGCGTTCTATATCGCGAGCTTTATTGGCGCGCGGGGATTGCTGGGTTGGGCCACCGTTGACGGGTTGCCTGCCACCTTCAAATTGCTGCAGGCCCGTATTGTGGAGCCGCACTCGCTGGAGGGCGATCCGGGTTCGATCTATCTTTGGGTCGAGGCGCTCGACGAAGACAATCGGCCGAGTGGCGTTCCCCGGGCCTACCGGATTCCTTACAGGGACAAGCTCGCTGAGAAGACCGACAAGGCGTTGAGCGAAATCGCCGCCGGACGCCCGCAGGGTGGCCGCGCCGCGGACTTCGGCAACGGCGACGGCGGCCTGATCGCCTCCGTCCGGGCGTACATCACGCCAAAGGCAATCATGGAGACGTCGGGGGGCGACCCCTCGACCGGCGGGGGATTGACGGCGCCTCCAACGGCCGGCGAAGGGGTGTCGTTTACGCCGCTGCTCCCGCCACGAATGCCGCCCAAATACGAGCAATAAGCCCCGTATGGAGGGCCAGCCAGCTTCACGAGAAGCCTGCCGGGTTCGGCGCGGGACCACGACGCCTGCGCGACGCAGTCCAAACCGGCCCGGGGAACCAGGCTCCAGCGTATCAGTCACGGATTATTGACTGACAGATATTGAAATCTGTCAGCGGGACATGTATATGTGTTTCCGACGCTAGGGGCTGAGCGTCTAACAAATGGCTCGCCGGCGATGAACCGGCGGGTGTCGGATCTGAAGGACTACTCAAATGGCTATGGAAATCTTTTATTTGACCGCCCAAATTCAAAATTGGCTCAATGTTCGCGTCGCCCGTCATCTTGAGGCCCAAGCCTCCAAGCTTACTCACTGAGCGTGGCGCGATAGCTAGAGCATGATCCGGAGAAGTGGGCACCGGTTTTCCTTCGCGAGAAGTGCGGAACGCATTTGCGCGGAGATCATGTTCAAACAAGAAGATAGAGCGGGATGACGAAGTCATCGCGCGACAGAACCGGACGGAGCGACCCATGAACGAAGTAGTGGTTTTGACGCCCGGAACGGATTCTCGAGGTAACCGAGGATGTGTTGCGGCGCTTCGGGCTCGCCAAGGCCACCGTGGTGGATGTCGCCCGCGCGCTCGATGTCAGCCACGGCAGCGTCTACCGTCATTTCCCGAGCAAGGCCTCGCTGCGCGAGGCGGTGGCCAAGCGCTGGCTCGAACGCCTTAGCGCGCCGCTGTCGAAGGTCGCCGAAGCTTCCGGCCCGGCGCCGGAGCGGCTGGAGCGTTGGCTGCGCACCATGTTTGCGAGCAAGGTCAAGAAGGTTACCGACGATCCTGAAATGTTTGCAACCTACCTGACCCTGGCGCGCGAGGCGTGCAAGACCGTGAAGGCCCACAAGGAAGGTCTGGTCGAGCAGGTCGCGCATATCCTGTCCGACGGCGTGAAGGAGGGCACCTTTGAGGTCGCCGACCCCAAGGCCTCCGCGCGCGCAATTTTCGACGCCACCCGCTGCTTCCATCATCCGGCGCATGCCGAGGAATGGAAAGATCCGCAGCTGCCGGAGCGGATCGACGCGCTGCTCGCGCTGCTGCTCCGCGGCCTTGAGGCGCCAGGCAAGCGCTGAGATCTCGGTGCGCCCATCCCTGCTACTATTGCCGTGTATCTCTGCCATGGACCCATTGCGGGTCCAGCGGACGCCTGTGGTTTGATATCCACAACGCATGGCCGTTACCGTCAATGCGGAGGGAAACGTGCTGCTGGCGCTGTTTTCGGATGTCCATGCCAACCGGCAGGCCTTTAGCGCCTGCCTTGCGGCCGCGCGGGCCCGCGGCGCCGAAAAGCTGATCCTGCTCGGCGACTATGTCGGCTACGGTGCTGATCCGGAATGGGCAATCGACGAGGTGACGGGTCTGGTCGAAGGCGGCGCCGATCGCGATTCGCGGCAACCATGACACCGCGATCGGCACGTCGGCGGAATCCATGAACGCACAAGCCCAGGCCGCGATCGAGTGGACGCGCGGCCGCCTCGGCGCATCGCATCGGCGGTTCCTCTCCGAGCTGCCGCTAACGGCGGAGGAGGACGATCGACTCTACGTTCATTCGGAGGCGTCGAGCCCCGGGAAATGGCGCTACGTCCAGGAGACCGCCGACGCCGCGCGCAGCATCATGGCTGTCTCCGCGCAGATCACCTTTTGCGGCCACATCCACCGTCCCGCGCTCTATTCGATGTCGTCGGCCGCCAAGATGACGAGCTTCGTACCGACCTCCGGTGTTGCCGTGCAGTTGCTGCCGGGGCGCAAATGGCTCGCCGTGCTCGGCTCGGTCGGACAGCCGCGCGACGGCAATCCGGCGGCCTCGTTTGCGATGTTCGATACGGACACGCGCGAAATCACCTATTGCCGCGTGCCCTACGATGTCGAGGAAGCGGCCAGCCGGATCCGCGCCAACGGCCTGCCGACATGGCTGGCCGATCGTCTCCTGGTCGGCAAATAGGGCGATGGCCAAATCCCTGATCAGCCTGGCGCAGTCATCATTGCCTGCCTCAACGTGTTGAAGCCAGGCCGCGTCACGCTTGACCGGACGCTCGACGAGCAAGGCAACAACAAGCATATCGATCGGATGGTGGCGCTGCAGCACTGGGCGTCAGCGCTGAAGCTCGATGACAACAGGCTCACGGTGCATGTGCTCGAGGCGATCGATCCCGCGACCGCGATCCTCGAATTCGCCGCGGTCAATCATGTCGACCATATTGTGATCGGCGCCCGGCAGAACTCGATGTTGCGCACGCTGTTGGGCCGCGTGTCGGCGAAAGTGGCGGCCGAAGCGCCGTGCACGGTGACAGTAGTACGGCCGCCCCAATTGGCTGCGGCTCAAGAACAAGAGAACTTAAGCGTCACGCCGGATACGGCAGCCAACTAGATCCGTGAGCTGGTTCGTTTGTTCCAGACCAGCATCGGTGCGGCGGCTTTCTGCGATCGGGTTGCATAGATGCGCACCGCGACGAAGGCCGCATTCAGCCCAAGCCATAACGCACACGCCCGTCCAGACGATGGTACCCGTCATGATGCGCGCTCCCTAAAATTTAAATTTCTTGAGCGTAATCTATGCATTGATTTGGCCGAACACGGGAAGACCGGATGTCTACGGACGCAGCACGAATGTTGTGCATGCGGCGGCGCAGCATGAAGAATGCTGCGGTGCCATGAAACGATTGATGCGTTCGATGAATGCCGACTGGACGAGAACGGAACGCCCGGACTATTCGCCAACCCTGCTGAAGCGGATCGTCTTGCCGCTGAGAATAATCGTCAACGTGTCCGGCGCCGCAGCAGGAACCAGCCCTGAATGGAGTTGACCATCACCACCGCGCCTTGGCCACGCGTTGGAAACATCCGCATCTCCGCCAGGAACCCTTCGTCTTGGCCTAGATGGCCGAACTGAAAGGCGTCGTCCTTGCCACTGCAGAACCAACCTATCCCGACAAAGTCTTGGCCGATGTTCTGGTCTGGTAACTGCGGGCGCAGCATGTCGGCGATAGCTTCTCTGCCGAGCTCCAGTTTGGTGGGATCGCCGCGTGACCTCAGCGCCGAGCGTGGCAAGATCAGCCGCGGTCGTCCAAAGCCCGGCCGCCGCCATCTCCGGATAGACATGCCAGCCTCCTTGCGTCCGCACGCCGTTCCAGGGGTGAGCCATTGCGGCGCGCGCTGCTATCGCAGGCGGCAAGGGTTGCTCGAAGGTGCTGTCAAACATGCCAAGTGGCTCGAGAACGAGTTCACGCATCACGTCGGGAAACGGCATCTTCAACACGTCGACGATGATCTGTTGCGCGATCGTGGTTCCGCCGCCGGAATAGCGAAATTGCGCACCTGGAAGCAGATCGACCACGATCGGCTGGGTGTTGGCAGGCGAGAGGCCCTGTAGAATTTGCGAAACGGAGGGCAGAGGTCCCGTCGCGGGATAGCCCGGAAATCCGTGCACGGTCGTTCCCGCGGTGTGGCTCAACAATTGGCGTAGGGTGAGGCGAGGTCTCCATCCGTCATTGGCTGGTACTTGCCAGGAACTCAGATAGCCATTGACGTCGGCATCGAGGTCGAGTTCGCCGGCTGCGACCAGCTTCATGACGGCGAGCGCGAACACGGGCTTGCTGATCGAACCAGCCTGGAACGGCGTGTTCGCCATGACGGTATCGGTCGTTGTCATGGCCCGTTTGCCGAAACCGCGCGCCCAGGCGACATCGAAATTGTCGACGACCGCGACGCTGACGCCCGGGGTGGCACCATGAGCCATCCGCTCTGCGAGCGAGTGTGCCGGCTCATCGCGTTCAGGAAACCGCGTCTCCGATCGCAGATCGCGGCAGATCCGGGAAACGCGTTCCTCGATGTCTTCCTTCAATCCCGCTCTCCATCTCCGCAGTGCCGCGGCATGAACAGAAATTTCGAACGATCCGCTAGAGCGAGATGACGGTTCTTCGAATCGTCATTTCGCTCTAGCTTTTTGTTTGAGTATGATCTCCGCGCAAACGCGTTCCGCGTTTGTCGCTAGGAAAAACCGGTACCCACTTTTTCGGATCATGCTTTAGATCGCTTCTCCGCGCGCCATCGCCGCGGCGGTGCGGATCGCGCCGATATTCGTCTTGTAGGCTTCCACGGTGCCGCCCTTGAACACGGCGGAACCCGCGACAAAGGCGTTGGCACCGGCCGCCGCGAGTTGGCCCGCAACATCAGCGGCGACGCCGCCATCGACCTCGATATCGATCGGCCGTCCCGCGGTCATCGCCCTGACGTCGCTGACCTTGCCGAGCGCGGAGCGGATGAACGCCTGGCCGCCGAAGCCGGGATTGACCGACATCACCAGCACCAGGTCGATCAGGTCGAGCACATATTCGATCGCGCTTACCGGCGTGCCCGGATTGAGCGAGACGCCGGCCTTCTTGCCGAGCGCGCGGATCGCCTGCAGCGAGCGATGCAAATGCGGGCCGGCCTCGGCATGCACCGTGATGTGATCGCAGCCGGCCTTTGCAAACGCCTCGAGATAAGGGTCGCAAGGTGAGATCATTAGATGCGCGTCAAAAATCTTCCTGGTGTGCGGCCGCATCGCCTTGATGACGTCGGGGCCGTAGGAAATGTTCGGCACGAAGTGGCCGTCCATCACGTCAAGGTGGATCCAGTCGGCACCGGCCTCGTCGACGGCACGGACCTCTTCGCCGAGCCTTGAGAAATCCGACGCCAGGATCGACGGCGCAATGACGAGCGGACGCGGGGTAAATTGCTGAGACATGTGCGCTTCCCGGAACTCTTGCAGGCGTGCCAATGGGTCTCGCCTAACATGCACGACGGCGGGGGGCAATGCGGATGGGGAAGGCTGCCTCCGGGCGGAAAAATCTGCCGGAACGGGCACGAATTGCCTGCTTGGCCAGGTTGGGTCGAACGCAGAAAACCCTTATTTCATTGGGTTTTTCACCATGGCACGGCGCTTGCTGAGAAATTGGCGTGAGTTAACGCCGCATCATGCGGCATTGTAGGAGTTTCCACTATGTTGCCAGCTATTGGTGCCGCGTCGTCGGCCATCGATGCTCTCAAGGCCCTGCTGTCGTCGAAATCATCGTCCGCGCAATCGACCGGCTCTCCGCAGGACGGCGGCAGCCCATTCGATTATCCAGCGTTGGCCCAAGCTAAACCGGGCGCCAGCGTGAGCCCCGGATCCGGTGGCAGCGGGGTTACGCAGATATCGCCGGCGACAATGAGCGCACTGTTGGCGGCGCAAGGCCAGGCTTCGACCTCGTCGACAGGTACGACGTCCACCAGCTCGACGTCCACCAGTTCCTCGGACGCACTGAAGGATCTGTTCTCGAAGATCGACGCCGATGGCGACGGCCAGATCAGCAAGTCCGAATTCGAGAGCGCGCTCGGTGCCGGCGGCACCAACCTCGCGCAGGCCGACGACGTCTTCTCCAAGCTGGACAAGAACGGCGACGGCTCGGTCAGCCTCGACGAAATGTCACAGGCCTTGAAGGGCGCCGGCGGCAAGGGTGGTGGCGGACACCACCATCACCACGTCGCAGCCTCCGACGGATCGAGCAATTCGAGCAGCAGCAGCAGCGACGGCTCGAGCTCCGACCCGTTGCTGCAGGCTCTGGACGGCGCCTCGAGCACGGCTGTCACCAACAGCGACGGCTCGACCACGACCACGCTGACTTATGCCGACGGTTCGAAGGTTACGATGACGTCTGCCGCCGCAGCGTCGACGTCGGCATCATCATCGACGTCCAATAGTGCGACATCTACCTACAATTTCATCGAGCAGATGATCCAGCGCCAAGCCCAGGCCATTTCAGCGCAGGCCTCTTCGTCGCTTTCGGTGAGCGTCTGAGTGCGGTTAGAGCAAGATGACTTTAGGTTGAACTGGCCCAGCCGTCATCCCCGAGCGAACGCAAGTGCGTTCGTCCGGGGATGACGGGACATTGCGAGCGCGCCGCTCCGATCTAATGTCATCATGCTCGAACCGCTTAACCGAAGCGATCCTGCCAGCTCGGTAGCGCGCCGGGGAAGGGCAGTGCGGTCGCCAAATAGACGCCACGCGCAATCGCGCGCGCCACGACGTTGGCTGCGACCATGCCAAGCGCGGTCAGGCCAAACAGCGGATCGATCGGCTTTTCGCCGGTCGCCGCTGCAAATACCACGTCACCATCGAGCGGCGCATGGACGGGATAGATGGCCCGCGCCATGCCGGTCTGCGCGATCATCGCAAGTCGCCGGGCCTGCGGTTTCGTCAGTCGGGCATCGGTCACGACCACGACGAGGGTGGTGTTTTCCGCCGGCGTCGCTTGCGCTCCGCCCTTGATCCGCATCTTCAGCATGTCTGACGTGAACGACGGCGGCATGCCGCGGCCACCAAATTCATCGCCGACCTCGAACGGCGCCGCCCAGAACCAGGGCCCGTCGCCGATCGTCACGCTGCCGACCGCATTGACCACCGCAAGCGCTGCGACATTCACGCCATCCTCGGTCGTCGCCGAAGCAGATCCGAGACCGCCCTTGACGTTGGCCGTGGTCGCGCCCAATCCGGCGCCGACGCTGCCGAGGGCGAATTCGCTGCCGGCCGCGCTGGCCGCGGCATAACCGAGATCGCGGTAGGGCGGAAATCGTCCCCATGCCTTGTTGCCGCCGTTCAGGAGATCGAAGCAGATGGCGCCAGGTACGATCGGGATCACTGCCTCCCGTATCCGGAAGCCGCGCCCGTGCTCGGCGAGATAGGCCTGCACGCCACCGGCGGCATCGAGGCCGAGCGCGGAGCCGCCCGAGAGCGCAATGCCGTCGATCGTATCGACCGTGTTCTGGAGTGCGAGGGCGGATTCCTCGCGGGTGCCCGGGCCGCCGCCGCGCACGTCGATCGAGGCCACCGCCGGGCGATCGAAAATGACCGCGGTGACGCCCGACGCCACGGAAGCATCATCGGCGTGGCCGACGCGGACGCCGGCGATGTCGGTCAGGAGGTTTTTCAAGCCGCGTCCGTCAGCGTGCCGAAAGTCTGGTTCAAACCGATATAGCATCCATCGCGAATGCATCAACTGGCAAGCGCCATCCGGATCATCCTGGCGAGTTCGGATTTGCGATAGGGTTTGGCGAGCAGCAGCACGCCGGAATCGAGCCGGCCGTGATGCACGATGGCATTCTCGGTATAGCCCGACGTGTACAATGTCTTGAGCGCAGGACGCCGCTTCAACGCCTCGTCGACCAGCTGGCGGCCGTTCATGGTGCCCGGCATGATGACGTCGGTAAACAGCAGATCGATGGTCGCGGACGTGTCGATGACAGCAAGCGCCTCGGCCGCATTGGCGGCCTCAAAGGTCTTGTAGCCGAGGCTCTCGATCTGCGTGATCACATATCTTCGGACCATGGCGTCGTCCTCGACCACGAGGATGACGTCGTCGCCGCCCTCGACGCTCGAAGCAAGCGTCGCTTCTGCGGTGGTCTGGGCCAATCCCGTTGCGCGCGGCAGATAGATCTTGACCGAGGTGCCGTGGCCTTCCTCGCTGTAGATCTTGATATGGCCGCCCGATTGCTTGACGAAGCCGAACACCATGCTCAGTCCAAGTCCGGTGCCCTTGCCGACCTCCTTGGTGGTGAAGAAGGGGTCGAACACCTTCTCAAGCAGCGCGGCCGGGATTCCGGTGCCGCTGTCGCTCACGGCAACCATGACGTAATGGCCGACCGTGACCTCGCTGTGCATGCTGGCATAGCTGTCGTCGAGAAAGACGTTACGGGTCTCGAGCGCGAGCTTGCCGCCGTTTGGCATGGCATCGCGGGCGTTGAGCGCAAGGTTGAGAATGGCCGTCGTGAGCTGGTTCGGGTCGACCATGGCCGTCCACGCGTCATCGGCGAGCATCGGCGTGATTTCGATATGTTCGCCGAGCGTCGGATGCAGCAGCTTGGCGGCTTCGAGCGCCAGTCTGTTGACGTCGACTTCGATCGGTTGCAGCGGCTGTTTGCGGGCGAAGGCGAGCAGATGCTTGGTCAGGTTGGCGCCGCGTTCGGCGGCCTCGTCGATCAGCCGGGCGATGGCGACAAGATCGGGCTTGTCGGCGACGGCCTCTTCCAGAATTCCGATCGTGCCGGTAATGACGGTCAGGATGTTGTTGAAGTCGTGCGCGACGCCGCCGGTGAGCTGGCCGACCGCGTCCATCTTCTGGACCTGCCGGATCTGGGCATCGGCGGCCTGCTTCTCGGTCAGATCGCGGCCGATGAAGAAGTGACGCCTGACCGGCTCCGACCAGGTGCCGGTCCAGTTCAGCGCGATCGCGTGGCCGTCCTTGTGGATGTACCGCGTCTCGAAATTGCGCTTGTTCTGTCCGCGGCGCGCGGTGCGCATCTCGTTGCGGGTGTTTTCGAGATCGTCGGGATGGATGAATTCAGCCGCGCTGTGTCCGACCATCTCTGTGGGATCGTAGCCGATGATGGTCAAGGCGCTCGGGCTGACCTGAACGAAATTGCCGGCGGTGTCCGTCACCAGAATGAGGTCGTGCGAGGTCTCGAAAATGCGGCGCCGCTCCTCGATCTCCTGATTGAGCGCCTTTTGCGTCCGGTTCGTCTCGGTGATGTCGCGCGCGGTCTTGGATGCGCCCACGATGTCGCCCGACGCCGACCGGATCGGCGAGACGCTCAGCGAGACCTCTACCTCCCGGTTGTCCTTGTGGACGCGCACGGTTTCATAGTGCTCGATCCGTTCGCCGCGGCCAACCCGATCGAGTATATTGTGGACCTCGGCGTGCCGGTCCGGCGGGACGATGATGTCGATCGGTCGACCGACCGCTTCCGCGGCGGAGTGTCCAAACAGGAGTTCGGCGGCGCGGTTCCAGGATGTGATGGTGCCGTCGAGCGACTTGGTAATGATCGCGTCATTGGACGATTCCACGACGTCACGGAACAGCCGCTCGCGTTCGGCATGACGGTCCTTGTCGGAGGCGGCATCGCGTCGAACGATCCGGAGCAGGCGGGACATTTCGGCCTGCAGTGCGAGGTTGTCGATCAGCAGCACCGCCAGAACAAAGCTCGCCGCGCACAGCCCGTAAATCCGGCCGACATAGAAGCCGAGGTCGAATCTCGCCCCGCTGAAAATTCCCGATAGTGCAATGTCGAACAGCCACGCGCACATCACGACCATGAGCCAGACGTCGAGCACCGAATGGGGCCGCCGCCACCACAACACCACCAGCGCCGCGAGGCTGAGAACAAGCTCCGTCGATATCGCGCTGGTCAGGACGTAGGTAAAGTGGCCGCCGCTCAGGAGTATCAGGCAGGGCGTCGTGCTTGGCGGTGACGATCCAGCTTGCGATCGATACCGCAGCGGCGACGGCGACTAGGCTTGCCAGGATCGCCGTACTTGTAGCCCCCCGAATCGTCGCGCCGCCGTCCTTGTCTTTCAGCAGCGCATAGCCGAGCACGAGAAGCGGAAATCCGCTGTGCCAGATCTGATAGAGCCAGGCTGTCGTCTGCGGACCGCCATTGAGCAGCCCGGTTGGGCTAAACACACCCGGAAAGGTCAGCCCGTGGACGATCGTGATGGCCGCGGTGAACAAGTATCCGCTCGCGAGCAATAACAGCGCCCGCGACCGCAACAGGCTGAATTGCGAAAACAGCAGAATGGCCGTGATCAGGTCGTTGATTGCCATCGCGGATTGATAACTCGCGACGAACGCCGGAACCGGGGTAAGCAACGCCGGCGCAAAAGGCGCGGTGCAGGCGAACAGCACCGCCGAGATCCCGACCACCGTCAGCGCGACGGCGCGATCGCTATTCGAGGCCGGCAAGGTGGAGAGAAAGATGCTTCGGTCACTACCCGTAGGCACTCAATACCTCCTGCAAACCGGCACGGCACGCACCCAATGGATCACATCAAACGCGTACAATGGTCAGTCCGCCGGGGTGGAGCATCTCGCCGGTATCGGCCGGGAGGTATTTGTTCGATCCGATAGAGCGTCATGCCGAATTGTCATCCCGCTCTATCTTTTTGTTTGAGCATGATCTTTTCGGAAAACCGGCACCCACTTTTCCGGATCATGCTCTAGTGTCCGAAAAATTCGGAGCTTGGCAATACGCAATAATGTGGCCACCGGCGATACACGTTAACGATTGATAGAATCAACTCAAAGTTACTTATTACTTTTTCGATAATGGGGCCAGCGTGCAACAGCGGAGTAACGGCCCCTTTACCGACAATAGGGATAATCTCCGGGATCGCCTGCAGACCCATGGTTTGACCTATAGGCTGGTAAGAGCCGTTCCGGGAGTTTTTCGTGCCCCGTGTTCTCGTTGTTGACGACCAGGCGGATGTCCGCGCCATCATCGCCATCGTGCTGCGCGTCCAGCAGTTCGAAATCGTTGAAGCGGCGAGCGCGTCGGAAGGCCTGAACGCGTTCGGGGATTCCCGATTCGACGTGGCGATCGTCGACATCTTCCTCAAGGAAGAAAGCGGCGCGGACGTCATTGCGGCGATGCGCGAACGCAAGCCAGACTTGCCGGTGGTGGCCATTTCCGGAATGACGGCGCTCGACTTCGTGTCGGACTCGCCGGAGCTTTCGAACGTCGTCTGCCTGCGCAAGCCGTTCCGTGCGAACGAGTTGCTGCGCGCAATCGAGGCGGCACGTGAATCGGTTCGGCAGTCTGCCCCTGGCGTCATGGAAGCGGCGCGGCTCTAACTTATTGTTTGCGCGAAGATCATGCTCACGCAAAAACGCCCCGGCAAGCCGGGGCGTTTGTCGTTCTCGGATCTCGTAGCCGGGCTTAAGAGCCCTTGGCATTGAGCTCGGTGTAGTTACCCTTGGCGTCCCACTTATAGACCACATAGTCGATCTGCTTGAGGTCGCCCTTTTCGTCGATGCTGAGCTTGCCCAGCACTGTATCCCATTCGCTGGCCTTGATCGTGCTCATGACCTTCTTCGGATCGGTGGTGCCGGCCTTCTTGACCGCCTGCGACCAGACCTGCATCGCGGCGTAGGTATAGAGCGTGTAGCCTTCGGGATCGATCTTGTTGGCCTTGAACTTGTCGACGATGGCCTTGGCCGTCGGCTTGTTGCGCGGGTCGGGACCGAAGGTAAACAGCGTGCCTTCGCCGGCCGGTCCGGTGATCGAGGCGTACTCCTTGTCGGCCAGCGCATCGCCTGACATCAGCACGGTTTGCAGACCCTGATCGCGCATCTGGCGCAGGATCAGTCCGGCTTCCTGATGGTAGCCGCCGACATAGACCAGGTCGATCTTTTCGAGCTTCAGGCGCGACACGATCGCGTTGAAGTCCTTGTCGCCCTTGTTGTAGGACTTATACAATTTTTCGGTGATGCCGGCCTTGTTGAGAGACTTCTTGGTTTCGTCGGCAAGGCCTTTACCGTAGGTGGTCTTGTCGTTGAGGATCGCGACGTTCTTGCCTTTGTAGTTCTTCGCGATGTACGCGGCCGCGATCAGGCCCTGCTGGTCGTCACGGCCGCAGACACGGGCGACGTTCCAGAGCTTGCGCTCCGTGAACAGCGGATTTGTCGAGGCTGGCGTGATCTGCAGCACGTTGCCATCGGCATAGGCTTCCGAAGCAGGGATCGAAGATGACGAGCAGAAATGCCCGGCCACGAACGGGATTTTCGCGCCGGCGATCTTTTCCGCCACCGAGCGCGCCTGCTTGGGATCGCAGGCGTCGTCCTCCGCGTTCAACGCCAGCTTCTTGCCGAGAACGCCACCGGCCGCGTTGATGTCGGCAACTGCCTGTTCGGCGCCGTTCTTCATTTGTCGGCCGAAAGCGGATTCGGTGCCGGTCAGCGGACCTGCCACGGCGATGGTGATGTCCTGCGCAAGTGCGCTTGCCGAGAACGCAAACGATGCGCCGAGTGCCAGGCCGAGAAGTCTAAGTGATTTCATGAGGTGTCCTCGCGGGTAGATCGCTACGGGAAGTACCCGGCGGACCGGGTACGAATACCGTCGCCATTGTCGGCTGATTTTGCGGCGAAGTCATCCGCAATTTTCAGGCAAACCCGCGGTCCATTGGCAGTACGTTGCAAAAGCTTTGTGTCCGGGAGGCCGTGCCAAGCCTACCAGTGCCAGGCCTACCCCCGTCGGCCGCCCTCCAGATAGGCGGCGCGGATTTCCGGGCGCTGCAGCAACTCGCTGCCGGTTCCGGACAGGGTGATGAGCCCGTTGACCATGACATAGCCGCGATGGGCGAGTTTGAGCGCGTGGTTGGCGTTCTGTTCGACGATCAGCACGGTCAGGCCGTCCTGCCGGTTCAGCGTCCGGATGGCGTCGAAAATCTGCCGGGCGATCAGGGGCGCAAGGCCGAGCGACGGCTCGTCCAGCATCAGCAGGCGGGGGCGGCTCATCAGCGCCCGGCCGATCGCCAGCATCTGCTGCTCGCCGCCGGACAGCGTTCCGCCGCGCTGGGTCATCCGCTCCTTCAGCCGGGGAAACAGCGTGAAGATGCGTTCCAGCCCGGCCGTGCGGTCGGCCTCGCTGGTATCGGTGGCATCGGCTCCCATCTGCAGGTTTTCCGCGACGCTCATGCGGGGGAAAATCCGCCTGCCTTCGGGCGATTGGGCAATGCGGAGCCGGGCCACCTCATGCGTCGGCACACCGATAATGTCCTGGCCGTCGAATTCGATCTGGCCGGCGCGGGCGCGGGGCTTGCCGAAGATCGTCATCATCAGCGTCGATTTGCCGGCGCCGTTGGCGCCGATCAAGGCCACGATCTCGCCTGAATTGATGCTGATGTCGACGCCCTTGAGGGCCTCGATCTTGCCGTAGGAGGCGCGCAGGCCGCGGATCGCGAGCAGGGGTGTGGCGGACGGAGCAGTCACGTTCCGCTCTCCATCACGGCGATCGCCTCTTCCTCGTCGGCGCCGAGATAGGCGGCGATCACCTTGGGGTCGTCGCGCACGGCTTGCGGCGAGCCTTCGGATATCTTGACGCCATAGTCCATGACGACGACGTGATCGGATATCTCCATCACCACGGACATGTCGTGTTCGATCAGGAGGATCGAGGTACCCCGGTCGCCACGGATCGACAGCAGCAATTCACTGAGTGCGGCGCTTTCGCGCGCGTTGAGGCCGGCGGCCGGTTCGTCGAGACAAAGCAGCGCCGGTTCGGTGCACATGGCGCGCGCGATTTCCAGCCGCCGCTGGTCGCCGTACGGCAGATTGCCGGCGGCATCGTCGGCGCGGTCGAGTAATCCGACCCGCTCCAGCCAGCTCCGCGCCAGGTCGATCGCGCCTTTCTCGGCGCTGCGCCAGGATGGTGCACCGATCAGGCCGAGAAAGGTCAGGCCGGAAGCGCGCATCAGCGCATTGTGCTGGGCCACCATCAGGTTTTCCAGCGCCGTCATGCCGGGAAACAGGCGGATGTTCTGAAACGTGCGGGCCACCTTGGCCTGCTTGGAGATCCGGAAATCGTTGAGCCGCTCGAGGTGGATGCTGTGCCCGTCGTCATGCGTGAGCAGCATGCTGCCGCTGCTCGGCTTGTAGAAGCCGGTGATGCAGTTGAACACGGTGGTTTTGCCGGCACCGTTCGGGCCGATCAGCGCAGTGATCTTGCGCCGCTCGGCGCCGAAGGAGAGTTCGTTGACGGCGACGATGCCGCCGAAGCGCATCGACAGATGATCGACGGACAGGATGTGGTCGCCGCTCATCCGTGGCCCTCCTTGACGAGGTCGGATGAGATCGCCTGGCTGCGCTCCAGGAACACGGTCGGGGCGCGGTGGCCGATCAAGCCGCGCGGCCGCCAGATCATCAACAGCACCATCGCAAGGCCGAACACCAGCATGCGGTATTGTTCGAAGCCGCGGAACAGTTCGAAGCCGCCGATCATGGTGAGCGCCGCCAGCGCGACGCCGAGCTGCGAGCCCATGCCGCCAAGCACCACGATGGCGAGCACCAGCGCCGATTCCTGGAAGGTGAAGGATTCCGGACTGATGAAACCCTGGCGGGTTGCGAAGAACGCGCCGGCAAAGCCGCCGAACATGGCTCCTGTGGCGAATGCCGTCAGCTTGGTCGTGGTGGTGTTGATACCGAGCGCACGGCAGGCGACCTCGTCTTCGCGCAGCGCCTCCCAGGCGCGACCGATCGGCAGACGGCGCAGCCGGATCGTCACCCAGTTGGTGAGCAGCGCCAGTGCCAGGATCAGATAGAACAGAAAGACGATGCGGTGGGTCGGCGAGAATTCGATGCCGAGCCGTGCCGCCAATCCGTCGTCGTCAGGCGACAGCGGAATGCCGAACAGGGTCGGGCGCGGAATGCCGGAAACCCCGTTGGGACCGCCGGTAAGGCTCTGCCAGTTGATGATGACAAGACGGATGATCTCGCCGAACGCCAGTGTCACGATCGCCAGATAGTCGCCACGCAGCCGCAGCACCGGAAAGCCGAGCAGCACACCCCAGAACGCCGCCAAAATGCCGGCGAGCGGCAGGCAGACCCAGAACGACAATCCGAAATTGGTCGCGAGCAGCGCGTAGGAATAGGCGCCGACGGCGTAGAACGCGACATAGCCGAGGTCGAGCAGGCCGGCGAGACCGACCACGACGTTCAGTCCCCATCCGAGCATCACATAGGTCAGCACCAGGATGCCGAGGTCGAGAATGTAGCGCTGGTCATAGAAGATGACCGGCACCAGGAAGGTGAAGATCAGCAGCACCGGCGCGACCAGCCGTCCCGCGAGCGAAAGCGCCGATTGCACCGACGGCGGAACGATACGCACCGTCCCGACCGGTCCCCACCATTGCCGCAGCAATTCGATCGCGATGCTGCCACCGAACACGGTCCCGACCATCGCGGCGAGATCGCCAAACCGGGTCCAGTAGATCAATTGCCCGGTGGGCCCCGCTTCGGTGCGCACACCGAGCATCAGCGAGAACAGCACCAGCGCGACCAGGGCGCTGATCAATGCTTTCTTGAAGATGAAGGCGACACCGGCAGCGGGTGAGGCTTGTGATGCTGCGGCTGCGATTTTGCTCACTTAAGGCCGCCCGTCAGACTTTTTCGACTTCGGGCCGGCCGAGCAGGCCGGTCGGAAGGAAGATCAACACCACGATCAGGATCGAGAACGCCGCGACATCCTTGTATTCGACCGAAAAATACGCCGACCACAACGTCTCGATCAGGCCGATTGCAAGCCCGCCCAGCATCGCGCCCGGCAGCGAACCGATGCCGCCGAGCACGGCCGCGGTGAACGCCTTGATGCCGGCGACAAAGCCCATGTTGAAATCGACCTGGCCATAGTAGAGCAGGTACATCATGCCGGCGACCGCGGCGAGGGCGGCGCCAATGACAAACGTCATGGAGATGGTGCGGTCGACGTCGACGCCGAGCAGCGCCGCCATGGTCTGGTCCTGTTCGCAGGCCCGCATGTCGCGTCCCAACCGCGTACGCGATACCAGCCACGTGAACAGCGTCAGCAGCACGATGGTGGTGATGACGACGACGATCTGGATGTTGGAGAGCTGCACGACGAAACCGCCGGAGCCCTCATGCAGCGTGTAGCCGCCGGTGATGATCGGCTGCACCGGTTTGACGCGGGCCCCCTGCACGACCTGCGAATAATTGGTCAGCACGAACGACATGCCGATCGCCGACAGCATCGGGGCGAGGCGGAACGAATGCCGCAGCGGGCGGTAGGCGATGCGCTCGACGGTCCAGCCGTAAAGCGCGGTGATCGCCATCGATACCAACAGCACGATCAGGAGGATCAGGGGGATCGTGGTCAGGCCGAACGAGACCAGGATCAGGAACGAGATCAGCGCGATGAACCCGCCGATCATGAAGATGTCGCCATGGGCGAAGTTGATCATGCCGACGATGCCGTAGACCATGGTGTAGCCGATGGCGATCAGGCCATAGACCGAGCCGAGCACGAGGCCGTTGATCAGTTGCTGAGCGAGATAATCCATGCGCTGCCGCTATTAGAGAAGAAACGCGTCGGGGCCCCCGGCAGCCTTATCCAACACGTCGTTCTGTTTTGTAACAGCGGGAACCGGAGGCTGGCAACAGCGCTCGCCCCGGCTGGAGCATCTTGTACAGAGCGAGTTTCAGCTCGAGCTTCTCTGGAGGTTCCGCCTGTCACAGGAGCGACACGGCCTCGCCGCGCAATGATCACGGCGGAACTGCAGTTCCCGCGCAACCAGGGCTCGGCCGACCGGTTATCCCCGACTTACGTTCAAGCCAACGGAGATACCCGAATGAGCAACCAGAACCAGAACCCGGGCCAGCAGAACCAGAACCCGGGTCAGAAGCCCGGCCAGCAGCAGGGCGGTGGCCAAAAGCCCGGCCAGCAGCAACAGGATCCAAATCGTCCGGCCCAGAAACCGGATCAGGGTCGCAAGCCCGATCAGGATCGCTAGTTCGGAGCAGGAATTCAGCCAGGAAGGTCTCGCCCGCAAGGCGGGACCTTTCTTGTGCCTTCCCGGCGCGAACGACCCAGCACCCGTCATGGCCGGGCAGAAGCGCGAAGCGCGTCTTCGCGCTAGGTGACCCGGCCAGCCATCTTCTTCGAAGGGGATGGACCCCGGGTCAAGCCCGGGGGTGACGATCCGGTTCCACGGCTGCTGCCGGGCCCGTTAAGGTAAACAAAGGGTTTAAATTGCCGCCTTGATCTTAAGGGAGTTACGTCGCCCCGAAGCCGCGCCCAACGTCCGGGTGTGGAACCAAGCGGGAAGCGACATGTCCAGCAATTGGCGGATTAGTTCATTCAACGGCGCACTGCTGGCGCTCTACTTCATTCCGACCTGGACCATTATCGCCTTCCAGATCATCGTTTCGCCGATCCATGGCCTCTACGAGCGGCCGAGCATTTCGGTCGCGCTGTTCATCAGCGATCACCTGCACCTGGCAGGCGTAGCAACCGTTCGGCTTGCCTGGCTGTTGGCGCTGGGACGGCTGACGGTGGTTGCCTTCTTTGCGGTCTTCCTCGTCTTCATCAGCCGTCCCTCGATCCGCAAGAGCGGCGGCTGCGATGAGGCGCTCGGCATGGCGCTCGCCATTGGCAGCATCATCAGTTTTGCCAGCATGGTGATGGCCTCCCAGGTCGGCGAAATCGCAGCGCTTCGGCAGCACGCGACCGAGCTGTTGATGCTGCTCGGCACCGCCATCGTGCTGCTGGTCGAACGGCCGGCGCAGCCGCAGGCCGATCAGAGCGTCACCGCCGGCGGGCTATCGCTTCAGTAGCCGCAGGGCGCTGCTGATAGCGAGAATGTATAACCAGCAGGGTATGTAAAGCCTGCTTGCGGCCCAGGCGTTCCGGGCGATTGCAATTACGTCCGTGTTCCGGCTTGACTAACACATATCCCGGTGGTTATACGTCAATCAATAGCCAGCGGGTTATTGATTCAAAATGCCTGATGCTCACGATGTGCTGTTCAGAACACTCGCCGATCCGACCAGGCGGGCTCTCTTCGAGCGATTGTGCCGCGAAGGAGAGCAGACGGTCGGGGCGCTGACCGCCCAGTCCGGGGTCTCGCAACCGGCCGTCTCGAAGCATCTCGGCGTTCTCAGGCAGGCCGGGCTGGTGCGTGATCGTCACGAAGGCCGCCAGACCCACTATAGCGCGCAGCTCGGCGCGCTTTCCCCGCTGATCGACTGGACCAGCCGAATGGCCGGCTTCTGGCAGAGCCGGTTCGATGACCTCGAAGATCTGCTCAAGAGGATGGACCAATGAACAATGCTGCGACCGAAACGCGTTCCGTCGTTGTCGAACGGGAGATACCTTATCCGCCGGAAAAGATCTGGCGCGCGCTTACCCAGCCACACCTGATCGAGGAGTGGCTGATGAAGAACGACTTCAAGCCCGTCGTGGAGCACCGTTTCAATCTTCGCGGCGACTGGGGCGCGGTCGACTGTCAGGTGCTGGCGGTCGAGCCGAACAAGACGCTGTCTTACACCTGGGCTGCAATGGGTCTCGAGAGTGTCGTCATCTGGACGCTCACGCCGACGAGCGCAGGGACCCATCTGCGCATGGAACAGTCAGGCTTCCGGCCGGATCAGAACCAAGCCTACCAGGGCGCCAAGTTCGGCTGGCAGAAGTTCTTTGCGAACCTGGAGCAGACATTGGCGCGGGCAGGTTGAAGTCTGCCGGCACAGAATTCGAGGCATGGGAATTCCAATGAATTCGTCGGAACATATCGACCAGTTGATCGCAAAACTCAGGGATTGGCGTGGCAAGACTCTCGCCAGCGTCCGCAAGAACATCCTCGAGGCCGATCGGGAGATCATTGAGGAATGGAAGTGGATGGGAAGTCCGGTGTGGTCCCGCGACGGAATCATCGCGGTCGGCAACGCCCACAAGGAGAAGGTGAAGCTTACCTTTCTCCACGGGGCAAAGCTGGCGGATCCCGACAAGCTCTTCAACGCGGGCCTCGATGGCAGCAAGTGGCGTGCGATCGATCTTCTCGAGGGTGACAAGATCGATGGGCGCGCGCTAAAAAATCTCGTTCGTGCCGCTATCGACTACAATCAGAGCAAATCGAAGAAGAAAGCGCCTGCGGCTACGCGCGCGAACGTACCCAAAGCTAAAAAGACGAGACCTTCTCGAACCAAAGCCTGACTCACGCGTCAGCCACTTTTGTGAGTCGCGCCCAATTCGGCGATGATCGCGGAGGCTTCCTTGACGGCGTGATTGGCCGCAGGCACGCCGCAATAGATCGCCTGCTGCAACAAGAATCTCTTTGATGTCGTCGGGCGTGAAGCCGCCTTCGGCGAGTGCCGCGCGGACATGCAGGCGGAACTCGTCCCACTGGCCGAGCGCCACCATGGTGCCGATCACAAGCACGCGGCGCGTGCGGTGATCGAAGTGCGGCCGGGTCCAGATGTCACCCCACGCATAGCGCGTAATCAGATCCTGGAAATCGGTGTTGAACGCGTTGCGGTTGGCGATCGACTTGTCGACCCACTCATTGCCGAGCACTTTTCGGCGCTGGATCATGCCTTCGTCGCGGCGTTGCTGGTCGTCCATGAAATTTCTCCTTCCGTCATTGCGAGCCAACGGGTCGCGCGAATGCGCGCCCGATGATAAACTCCGCGAAGCAATCCATGGAGCAGCGCCAAGAAAGAATGGATTGCTTCGTCGCTTCGCTCCTCGCAATGACGGCGTTAGAGTTAGCGTTGCGTCAGAAAACCGACCACGGCGTCGGTGAAGGCGTGCGGCTGTTCGACATTGGAAATATGCGCGGCATCGAGCAGCGTCATGCTCGCGCCGGGAATTTTGCTTCGGATGTATTCGCCGGCCGCAACCGGCGTCGCCATGTCATGCCGCCCGGCGATCACCAGCGTCGGGCTCTTGATCTTCGGCAGCAGTTCTCGCTGGTCGAGCGTGCTCAGCGCTTCGCAGCAGGCGAGATAACCCTGCACCGGTGTGGCGACCAGCATCGCCTTCATGTTCGCGGCGACCTGCGGCTCGCGCTCCCGGAAATCCGCGGTCAGCCAGCCCGCGATCACGGTGTCGGCTACGGCGGCGATGCCGCCTTCCTTCACCGCCTTGATGCGGTTGTGCCAATTGGTCGGATCGGGATAATGGCAGGCCGTGTTGGCGAGGATGATCTTGCCGAATCTCTCGGGCGCGTTGGCGCCGAGCCATTGCCCGACCATCCCGCCCATCGACAGGCCGCACCAATGCACTTTTGCGATGTTGAGATCGTCAAGGATCGCCAGCACGTCGCGGCCAAACCGCTCCATCGAATAGGGGCCGGGGGGGACCTGCGATTTGCCGTGGCCGCGGCGGTCGTAGCGGATGACGCGGAACACCTGGCCGAGCGCCTTCATCTGCGGCTCCCACATCTGCATGGTCGTGCCGAGCGAATTCGAGAGCATCAGCGTCGGTCCGCTGTCGCGGCCTTCGACGGATACGTTGAGCAGACAGCCGTCGGCGTCGATCATTGGCATTTTGCGTTCCTCGTCATGCGCGTGACCCGCGCATCCATCCAACAGAAGGACTCTATTCAAGAAGATGGATTGCCGGGTCAAGCCCGGCAATGACATCTGGTTATTTGTCTTCGAGCGAGGCGAGCAGGCGGTCGATCAGAGCTTGCGAGACGCCCTGATAGGCCATCGGTTCGAACAGTTCTGCAAGTTTGGCGGCATCGAGATGCGCGGTGATCTTCGGATCCGCCGAGAGCACGTCGCGCAGGTGTTTCTTGTCGGCGACCGCTTTCTTGCTGGCCGCCTCGATCAGATGATGCGCGTCGCCCTTGCCGACCTTCTCGGCGAGCGCGAACGTTACGGCTTCCGCCATGATCAGGCCGCAGGTCGCGTCGAGGTTGGCGCGCATCCGCGCCGCATCGACTTCCAGCCCCTCGGAGAGATCGACGATGGCGGCCAGCGCGCCCGAGGTCACCAGCATCAGGGTCGGGAGCGTCGGCCATTCCGCGTGCCACGGGCCGGCGCTGCGCTCGTGCTCCTGCACCTGTGCTGCGAAGATCGTCGCGGCGAGATTGGGCGCCATCGCAGCCGCGCCGAGCGCGCTTGCGGCCGCCACGGGATTGCGCTTGTGCGGCATGGTGGAGGAGCCGCCGCGGCCTTCGCCCGACGGCTCAAAGGCTTCGCCGACGTCGGTCTGCATCATCAGGGAGACGTCGCGGGCGATCTTGCCGCAACTTCCCGCGATGATGGCGAAGACCGAAGCCGCCTCCGCGATGCGATCGCGGTGGGTGTGCCAGGGCGCGTCCGGCAACGGCAGCTTCAGCACCTCGGCCAGTTTTTCGGAGACCAGAATGCCCTTGTCGCCGAGCGCCGCCAGCGTTCCGGCGGCGCCGCCGAATTGCAGCGCCAGCGTCTCAGCCCGCAATCGCCGCAGCCGTTGTCGCGAGCGATGCAGCGCCGCGGCATATTCGGCGAGCTTGAGCCCGAACGGCATCGGCAGCGCATGCTGCAGCCAGGTGCGCGCCACCATCGGCGTGTCGCGATGCTGCCGCGCGAGCCCGGCGAAGCCCGCGATGGCGCGGTCGATATCGGTGAGCAGCGCATCGATGCCTGCGCGCAGGGTCAGCATCGTGGCGGTATCGATCACGTCCTGGCTGGTCGCGCCCCAATGCACGTAGCGCGACGCGTCCGGATCGGCCTTGGCGACACTGGCGGTCAGCGCCTTGACCAAGGGAATGGCGAGATTGCCGGACCGCATTGCCGCTTCGGCCAGGCCAGCGAGGTCGAACGATTCGGCCCGGCAGGCGGCTGCGATCGGGGCCGCGGCACGCTCTGGAATGACGCCGGTGGCGGCCTCGGCGCGCGCCAGGGCGGCCTCGAAATCCAGCATATTTTGCAAGGACGCGAGGTCATCGCATACCGCGCGCATCGCGGCGCTCGACAGCATCGGCGCAAGCAGGGGAGAGAGATGTGTGCTCATGCTGCGCGGACCTAACCATCCCTTTCAGCTGCTGCCAATGCCCCCTTGCTGGTTTGCACCCATTCCGGTCACAAAGCCGCTTCCCGCTTTTGCGGGTGCGTTCCCGCTTTGCTGCGTCGCGAATATGCATCGCTCATCGTCCCCGGTGGCCTTTCCTTTGCGCCGGTCGTGCTTTACTTGGGGGATCCGAGGTTCAAGCGATCCAGGAGGCTCTCATGGCCATGACAATGACCGGCGAAGTTCAGCTAGCGGCGCCGCGCGAGGCTGTGTGGGAGAAACTCAATGACCCCGAGGTGCTGAAGGCCTGCATTCCCGGCTGCGAGGAACTGGAAAAGACCGACGAAGGCGGCTTTCGCGCCACGGCCAAAATGAAGGTCGGGCCGGTGTCCGCCCGCTTCAAGGGCAAGGTCACGCTGAGCGATCTCGATCCGCCCAACGGCTACAAGATCTCGGGCGAAGGCGAGGGCGGCGTCGCCGGCTTCGCCAAGGGGGGCGCCACGGTAGGGTTGGCCGAGAAGGATGGCGGCACGCTCTTGAGCTACAACGTAGAGGCCCAGATCGGCGGCAAGCTGGCCCAGCTCGGGCAGCGGTTGATCAACGGCGCGGCCAAGAAACTGGCCGACGAGTTCTTCGCCAATTTCGCCAAGGCGGTGCAAGGGTAGTCCCTCGAGAGGTTAGTCCCTGAAACGTGCCCCGCCAAAAACCCGCTAATTCCCCATTCGGGCATGCCCGCAGCGAGTGGCTCCAAAGGTTGCTCATTGCCGGAGGTGCCCATAATATGACCTTGGAACGATTTTAAACGCCTGTTCCGCCGATATGCGGCGGCGCAGATCATGAGAGTGCTGATGGCCAAGATTTCAATGATCGTGAACGGCAACCCCGTGAACGCCAATGTCGATTCCCGTACCCTGCTGGTCCAGTTCCTGCGCGAACATCTGAGGCTGACCGGCACCCATGTCGGCTGCGACACCTCGCAATGCGGCGCCTGCGTCGTGCATCTCGACGGCAAGGCGGTGAAGTCCTGCACCACGCTCGCGGTGATGGCCGACGGTCACGAGGTCAAGACCATCGAGGGGCTGGCGGCCGACGGCGCGCCGCTGCACCCGATGCAGGAGGCCTTCCGCGAACATCACGGCCTGCAGTGCGGCTTCTGCACGCCCGGCATGATCATGACCGCGGTCGACCTGGTCCACCGCAGGGGTCACGACCTTTCCGACCACGTCATCCGCGAAGAGCTCGAAGGCAATTTGTGCCGCTGCACCGGCTATCAGAACATCGTGGCCTCGATTGCTGCCGGCGCCAAGGCGATGGCCAAATCTGACCTCGCCTAAAGGCCGACCTCGCTCAACCGAACCCGTCGCGACCGCGATCAGGAAATTCTCATGTACGAATTCAAATATCATCGTCCCGGGACCGTGCGGCAGGCTGCCAACCTTCTGGTGAAGAACGAAGACGCCAAGTTGATCGCCGGCGGCCACACGCTGGTGCCGGTCATGAAGCAGCGGCTGGCAAGCCCGCCGCATCTGGTCGATCTCTCCCATATCGAGGGTCTCGACACGATCGCGATGCAGGGCCGTTCGCTCGTCATCGGCGCCACCGCCAAGCATGCCAACGTCGCGACCTCGGCCATCGTCGGCGAGGCGATCCCCGCGCTGGCCGAACTCGCAGGCCAGATCGGCGATCCCGCCGTGCGCCACAAGGGCACCATCGGCGGCTCGCTCGCCAACAACGATCCGACCGCCGACTATCCGGCGGCCGTGCTCGCGTTAGGGGCGACCATCGTCACCAACAAGCGCCGCCTCAAGGCGGAGGAGTATTTCCAGGGCCTGTTCTCGACCGCGCTCGAGGGCGACGAAATCATCACCAAGGTGATGTTCCCGGTGCCGAAGAAGGCGGCCTACATCAAGTTCCGCAACCAGGCCTCGCGCTATGCGCTGGTCGGCGTGTTCGTGGCCAAGCGTCCGTCGGATGTCCGTGTCGCCGTCACCGGCGCCGGCTCGGATGGCGTGTTCCGCCTCACCGCGTTCGAGGAAGCGCTGAAGAAGCGCTTTTCGCACAAGGTGCTCGACGGATTGTCGGTGCCGTCGGAAGGGCTGAACAGCGACCTGCATGGCAGCGCGGAATATCGCGCGCATCTGATCTCTGTGCTGACGCGTCGTGCGGTCGAAGCGGCGACGGCCAAGTAGACTTGCTAAAAGTAGACTTGCTAGACTTGCCAACTCATACTCTATCTAGACTGGCATTCCCATGAGCGCATCGGCGTTACCCAAATCCGTCGATGCGATGCTCGAATTGCTGACCTCGCGCGGCTATCTCGCCGAGCGGTCGCTGGCCACGGTGACGTATCTTTCGCTGCGCATGGGCCGGCCGCTGTTCCTTGAGGGCGAGGCCGGCGTCGGCAAGACCGAAATTGCAAAAGTGCTGTCGGTGGCGCTGGGGCGGAAACTGATCCGCCTGCAATGCTACGAGGGCCTCGACGTTGCCTCCGCGGTCTATGAATGGAACAGCGCCGCGCAGATGATCGCGATCCGGCTGGCGGAAGCCGCCGGCGATACCGATCGCGATGCGTTGTCGAGCGACATCTTCGCCGAGCGCTTCCTGATCAAGCGGCCGCTGCTGCAGGCGCTGGAGCCGGACGTAGCAGGCGCGCCGGTGCTGTTGATCGACGAACTCGACCGCGCCGACGAGGCGTTCGAGGCGTATCTGCTGGAGATCCTCAGCGACTTCCAGGTGACGATCCCCGAACTCGGCACCGTGAAGGCGCCGCAGCCGCCGATCGTGATCATTACCTCCAACCGCACCCGCGAGATCCACGACGCGCTCAAGCGCCGCTGTCTCTATCACTGGGTCGATTACCCCACTGCCGAACGCGAATTGGCGATCGTGAAATCGCGGGTGCCGAATATTTCCGCGAAACTGTCGCAGCAGGTGGTGCGCTTCGTGCAGGCGCTACGTGACCAGGATTTCTACAAGTCGCCGGGCGTCGCCGAGACCATCGACTGGGCCACCGCGCTGACCGAACTCGACGCCCGTTCGCTGACGCCGCAAGTGGTCGGCGACACGTTAGGGGCGCTGTTGAAGTATCAGGACGATATCGCCCGCATGCAAGGCGATGCGCTGCAAAAGACCTTGAAGGAAGCGACGAGCGAGAACTAGTTCGCGCGCACCCTAACAACGCTCGTCATTCCGGGGCGCGCGAAGCGCGAGCCCGGAATCCATAACCACGATCGGGAGTATGGATTCCGGGCTCGCGCCAAGGCGGCGCGCCCCGGAATGACGAGGTGGAAAGATCGAGTGACCGATGGCCATTGATCAATCATCTCGCGCCTGAAACCGGCCGAATGGCCGACAACGTCATCGGCTTCGCGCGCGCACTGCGCGCGGCCGGGCTCCCCGTGGGGCCGGGTTCGGTGATCGACGCGCTGAACGCGCTGCAGGTGATTGAGATCGGCCACCGCGCCGACGTCTACACCACGCTGGAGGCGATCTTCGTCAAGCGCCACGAGCATGCGCTGATCTTCGCCCAAGCCTTCGACCTGTTCTTCCGTGCCGCCGAGGAATGGAAGTCCATGCTGGATTCGGTGCCGTTGCCCGATCACGCCAAGAAGAAGCCGCCGCCGGCCTCGCGCCGGGTGCAGGAGGCGATGTCGCAGCCCTCGATGCAGGAGGAGCGGCCGCAGGCCCAGGAGCAGGAATTGCGGCTCTCGGTCTCCGACAAGGAGATCCTGCAGAAGAAGGATTTTGCGCAGATGAGCGCGGCCGAGATCGCCGAAGTCACCCGCGCCATCGCCAATATGAACCTGCCGCAGGCCGAATTGCGGACCCGCCGTTACCAGCCCGATATGCGCGGCCTTCGGCTCGACATGCGCCGCACCATCCGCAGTTCGCTCGCGCACCGGCGGTGAGATCATCGATATCCGAAAGCTCGGCCGGATCGAGAAGCCGGCGCCGATCGTGGCGCTGCTCGATATTTCCGGGTCGATGAGCGAATATACCCGCCTGTTCCTGCATTTCCTGCATGCCATCACCGACGCCCGCAAGCGCGTCTCGGTGTTCCTGTTCGGCACCCGCCTGACCAACGTGACGCGCAGCTTAAGGGCACGCGATCCCGACGAGGCGCTGGCGAGATGCTCCTCGACGGTGGAGGACTGGGCTGGCGGGACCCGGATCGCGACTTCCTTGCACAGCTTCAACAAATTGTGGGGCCGGCGGGTACTTGGGCAGGGGGCGATCGTGTTGCTGATTTCCGACGGGCTGGAGCGCGAGGCCGACGACAAGCTGGCCTTCGAGATGGACCGGCTGCACAGGTCCTGCCGCCGCCTGATCTGGCTCAATCCGCTGTTGCGCTATAGTGGCTTCGAGGCCAAGGCGCAGGGCATCAAAATGATGCTGCCGCACGTTGACGAATTCCGTCCGGTACATAATTTGAGTTCCATGGAGGGGCTGATCGCGGCGCTCTCGGCGCCGCCCCCGCCGCATCATCGCAGCCTGATCCGCTCCGCAGCTTGAAAGAGGCGCCCATGCTCAATCGCGACGAAGACATCCTGCAGGCGGCCGAGACCTGGCAGAAGCAGGGCCATGGCGTAGCCCTCGCCACCGTGGTCGAAACCTGGGGGTCGGCGCCGCGGCCAGCCGGCTCCAGCCTCGTCATCAACGACGACGGCACGTTCTTGGGGAGCGTCTCCGGCGGCTGCGTCGAGGGTGCCGTCGTCACCGAGGCGCTGGACGTGATCGCCAGCGGCCAGCCCAAGATGCTGGAATTCGGCGTCGCCGACGAGACCGCCTGGAATGTCGGGCTGTCCTGCGGCGGCACCATCCGCGTCTTCGTCGAGAAGGTCAGCTAGCCGTGAAACTCGAGACACTCAAGGAATTGAACGCCGAGCGCGCCGCGCGCCGGCCGGTGATCGTGGTCACCGATACCGAAAACGGCGAGCAACGGCTGGTGAAGGCCAGGGATATCGCGGTGGACCCACTGCGCGACGAGTTGGCAAAGCAGTTGCGCATGGGCAAGAGCGGCAATGTCGAGGCCGGCGGCAAGAAGCTGTTCCTCAATGTCTACGCCCCGACCGCGAAACTCGTGATCATCGGCGCGGTCCATATCAGCCAAGCGCTGGCGCCGCTGGCACGCGCGCTCGACTATGACGTGACGGTGGTGGATCCGCGCACGGCGTTCGCGAGCCCCGAGCGGTTCCCCGATGTGCCCTTGATCGCTGAATGGCCCGACGTCGCGCTGCCGCCGCTCAACATCGACCACTACACGGCGTTCGTCGCCGTGACGCATGATCCCAAGATCGACGATCCGGCGCTGCTGCACGCGTTCGAGCGCGACTGCTTCTATATCGGCGCGCTCGGCTCGCGGAAGACCCACGCCAAGCGCGGCGAACGCCTGCGGGCGCAGGGCGCCAAGGAGAGCGACATTGCCCGCATCCATGCGCCGATCGGCCTCGCGATAGGGGCGGTATCGCCCTCGGAGATCGCGGTCTCGATCATGGCGGAGATCACGGCGCAACTGCGCCTGCCTCCCAAGGAAAAAGAAGAAGCGGCATGAAGTTCGGTCCCGCCAGTCCGGCCGACGCGATTGGCGGCGTCACCGTGCATACGCTTCGCCAGGGATCGCTGGTGCTGAAGAAGGGCACCACGATCGGCGCTGCTGAAGTCGAGGCGTTGAAGAGAGCCGGCGTCAAGGAAGTCGTGGTGGTGCGGCTGGAGCAGGGCGACATCTCCGAAGACGTCGCGGCCGCCAGCATCGCTCAGGCCGTTGCCGGCGACGGCGTCCATGTCGAACGCGCCTTCACCGGCCGCGCCAATCTGTTCGCCGCGCGCGCCGGCGTGCTGGTGGTCGACCGCTCGGCGGTCGATCGCATCAACGGCGTCGACGAGGCCATCACCTTTGCGACGCTATCCGCCTACAAGCCGGTGGTCGAAGGCGAGATGATCGCGACGGTAAAACTCATTCCGTTCGGCGTCGAAGCCAGGCTGCGCGACGCGGCGGTCGCGGTCGCAGGCCACGACGCGCTGCGGATCGCGCCCTACACCATCAAGAAGGTCGGCATCGTCTCGACGCTGTTGCCGGGGCTCGCACCGAAGGTGATCGAGAAGACCTTGCGCGTCACCGCGGAACGGCTGGCGCCGGCGGGCGCCACCATCATCGCCGAGCGCCGCGTGCCGCATGATGAGGCTGTGCTCGCGGCCGCGATCAAGGAATTGCTCGGCCTCGGCGCCGAACTCGTCATCGTGTTCGGGGCCTCCGCCATCGCCGACCGCCGCGACGTGATCCCGGCCGCGATCACCGAAATCGGCGGCGCCATCGAGCATTTCGGCATGCCGGTCGATCCCGGCAATCTCTTGCTGATCGGCAGCGCCGGCGGCGTGCCGGTGCTGGGCGCGCCCGGTTGCGCGCGCTCGCCGGTCGAAAACGGCTTCGACTGGGTGTTGATGCGGTTGTTGGCGGGGCTCAAGGTCACCCGCGCCGATCTCACCGGCATGGGTGTCGGCGGCCTGTTGATGGAAATCGTGACAAGGCCGCAGCCGCGCACCGTCCCTGAACTCGAAGGCAACCGCAATGTCGCCGCCGTCGTGCTGGCGGCCGGCCGCTCGACCCGGATGGGCGGCCCCAACAAGCTGCTCGCCGAACTCGACGGCAAGAAGCTGGTGCGGATCGTGGCCGAACAGGCGCTGGCCTCGAAAGTATCCGAGGTGATCGTCGTCACCGGCCATCAGGCCGAGCTGGTCGAGCAGGCGCTGGCCGGTCTCAAGGTGAGATTTGCGCGCAATCCCGATTTCGTCGGCGGGCTCGCAAGTTCGGTGAAATCAGGCATCGCCGCGGTGCCTGCCAATGCCGACGGCGCCATCGTCTGTCTCGGCGACATGCCATTGATCGATGCAAAATTGATCGACCGCCTGATCGAGGCGTTCGAGCCGGACCGCGGTCATCTGATCGCGGTCCCCGTCAGCGACGGCAAGCGCGGTAATCCGGTGCTGTGGTCGCGGCGCTTCTTCCGGGAATTGATGACGCTCGACGGCGATGTCGGCGCCCGCCATCTGATCGCGAAGCATACCGAAGCGGTGGCCGAAGTGCCGGTCGAGGGTGACGGTGCGTTCCTCGATATCGATACGCCGCAGGCGCTGGAAGCCGCGCGAAGGTCGTAGAGTCTCCGCGTCGTCCCCCGGCCTAGTGCGCAATTGCGCACGGGGCGCCGGGACCCACACCGCGTGATCCATCTGCAAGGGTCCAGTGCCCAATCCGTCATTGCGAGCGCAAGCGAAGCAATCCATCCCTCCGCGTTCGCAAATCGCGGAAACATGGATTTCGTCGTCGCTACGCTCCTCGCAATGACGGCAGGTGCGGTTGCGACCACATACCAAGGGCTATGGGTTCGCCGGGACGACGACTGGATAGATCGCATTCCTCAACCTCCCGTTCACCAAGTTGAAACCTCCCCCCGGATAAATTCCTGCCCGCCTGCCTTGGGGGATGGGATCTTGATCGTTTCGACTGCCGCCGCACAACGCCGTGCGTTGTTCATTCTTGCGTTCACCGTGCTGCTGGGCGCCTCGCGTTTCATCACCGAGACCTGGGCGGCAGGTGCGTTTGCGATCGGCAAATGCGGCGCCTACGGCCAGGCCTATGATTTTCCCGTCGAAGCAGCCGCGCGCGCGGCGGCCCTGAAACAATGCAAGGGTGATTGCACGACCGTGACGATGAAGCGCGCCTGCGCGGCGTTCTCGGTCGACATGACCAATCCCTGCGGTCCCCACGGCTATGCGGTGAATCCGAAAATTTCGAGCTCGCTCAATGAAGCGACCAGGAAGTGCTACGAGTTCGGCGGCAAGGAATGCGTGATCCGCGCCTGGGCCTGCGACGCCAAGGGGTGATTTTTTCGTCGCCATTCCGGGGCACGTCGAAGACGCGAACTATGATGCGCACTTGCGCATCTGAGAATCTCGAGATTCCGGGTTCGCTTCGCGCCCCGGAATGACGGCGGTTGGAGTAAACCATGCAATTCGACACCAAGATCGCGATCGTGATCCGGACCGACCTCGAAGCCTGGCAAAAGCTCAACGTCGCCTCGTTTCTCGCCGGCGGCATCGCCGCAACCTTTCCCGATTGTATCGGAGAGAATTACGAAGACGGCTCGGGCACCAAATATCTCTCGCTGATTGGACAGCCGATCCTGATCTACGGCGCCGACCGTCCGGCGCTTTCCCGTGCGCTCGAACGCGCGCTTTCGCGCAACGTGATACCTGCGGTTTATACCGAGGATATGTTCAAGACCACGCACGACGCGGCCAACCGCGAGGTGGTGAGGGCGGTCAACCGCGCCGAACTCAATCTCGTCGGCCTCGCGATGCGCGCCGAACGCAAGGTGATCGACAAGATCGTCGACGGGTTGAAGTTTCACAGTTAGTGAATTCCGCCGCTGTCATTCGATGATCCGGTCGGCGCGGGCGAGCAGTGTTGGCGGCATCGCGAGCCCAAGGGTTTTCGCGGTGACGAGATTGACCACCAGATCGAACTTGGTCGGCTGCTCCACCGGAATTTCAGCGGGCCTGGTTCCGCGCAATATCTTGTCGACGAAATCGGCCGTACGGCGGAACAGCTCCTGGAAATCGGTACCGTAGGAGATCAAGCCGCCGGCTTCGACGTGTTCGCGAACGCTGTGTACCGTCGGTAGCCGCGCATCGAGCGCCAGCGCGCTGATGCGAGCGCGGTTGCCGAGCATCATCGGGTCGCCGCAGACATAGAGCGCGTCCGCACCCTTGATGGCCTCGAACGCCGCCGGGAAATCGTCCGGCCGCCTGACCTCGAAGGGCATCGTGTTCACGCCCAACGTAGTGGCCATGGCTTGAACTTCTCGCATTTCAAGCAGGGCTTCCGGAAAACCTGCATTGGCGATCAAAGCGAGCCGGCTCAATCCGGGAACGATCTCGCGCAGCAGCTCGAGCCGCTTGCCTGCAACGTCCGCGGTCATGAAGGAAAGGCCGGTGATATTGCCGCCAGGGCGCGCCAGACTTTCGACAAGGCCGGTGCCGACCGGATCGCCCGCCGATGAAAACACGATCGGGATTTCGCTTGTCGCCCGCTTCAACGCGAGCACCACCGGCGTTCCTCCGGTGACGATGACGTCGACCTTGAGCCGGATGAAATCGGCGGCAAATTCCGCAAAGCGCTCCGGGCGCCCCTCCGCCCAGCGATATTCGATCGCGAGATTCTTGCCGTCGATCCAGCCGTGCTCGCGTAGCCGCTCCAGAAAGGCAGCGATCCATCCAGGTGCTGGCGCCGTGGGGCCGAGAAATCCGATGATCGGCAGCTTCGTCGGCTGCTGTGCACGCGCGGCAAAGGTAGATGGGGCGAGCGCGCCGCCGACTAGCATGATGAACTCACGCCGCTTCATTGCGTCACCTCGTGCGCAGCCAGCCTATCACTTCACCGCGTCGCCGCGGCGGCCAAATCGTCGCGGCTGATTGCCCGGCGGGCAAATCAGTCAATGCTCTGTCGAGCCCCGTCGCGAAAAATAATCCGCTTAACTCGTCGGGCAAATCAGCGCTATCAACTCGCCCGTCTCACCCGACAAGAGGGGCGTGCGCACGTCACGAACGCGCGGTGGGATGCGGTGGACGCGGATGTGCTGACGACGAACGGCACGTGATGCGGACGGCGAAGTCGTGTGGTTCTGGCGCCCCGATGCTGGCGTTAAGTCTTGCGGAAGATGATTCCGCAAGACGACGGTGGCAAGAAAGCCGGTCACCGAGGAGAGCGCGAAGGAAACCGTAAAACCATTGCGCAGGGAAGGCCGGAGTGTCTCCGCTGAACCTGTATGCTCGTGTGCGTCTTCTTTCGTGCAGTTTGCACACGAGACCGCGGGTGCAGCGCGCACCCGGCTTTCCCTGCGCCCTCTTCTTTGAGAGGGGCAAAGGTCATGCAAACCTCGGGCGCATCGCGCCGCGAGAATGCGGATTCATGTCGGAGATCAGAGGGTCGTCATTGCGAGCGAAGCGAAGCAATCCATCTATCAGAGCGATGACAGTGAGGGAGGGCGCGTGGCGTCTGTTGTCCTTTGGATGCTTAGGCGATGGTTGCCGTTCTTGCCGTGCAAGTTCGGAAACAAGAACAGCAGCGGAAGCGCGAGCGGCCCGATGATCGCAGCAATCCACGCCCAGATTTTGATGCTGCGCCCTCGGCGCTCAGCAATGTGAGCGGCGAGATAGATCGAAATGATCGAACCGACCATCAGCAATCCGAAGGTCATATCCATGACGCAAGCTCCGATGCGGCTTTGCGCCAAGCCTAGCATGGAGTTGGTTGCGCGGCGCGATCGGCCTTCGAGACCCGCTCAATTCAAAGTGAGAAACCACCCGTTTTCGAGCCGTCGCAAGGACGGCGTCGGGCAATCCCTACAGTAACGGCGATGTGAAACTTGCCGCTTCAGTGTCCGTTGACAATGACTGACTAGTCAGTCATATTAAGATCATGAAAAAACAAAGCCCAGAACCCCCCAGTCGTCCGCGATCAGGCCAGCGCCGGGTCGCGATCCGGGCTGCCTCGACCAAGGAGTCCAAGGTCGTGTCGGCAAAGCCCGCCTCCAACCGCGCCGAACGGTCGGCCGAGCGGCGCGCGGCGATCGTCGAGGCGGCGATGGATGAATTCATCGCGCGCGGCTTCGCGGCGACCCGGCTCGACGACGTCGCCAAGCGAGCGGGCGTCGCCAAGGGCACGCTGTATCTGCATTTCAAGGACAAGGAGTTGATGTTCGAGGAACTGATCCGCACCGCGATCGTGCCGTTGATCGGGCGCATGCATGCGCCGCCGCCGATCGGCGGATCGGTGCGGGACGCGGTGGAGGGGTTTGCGCGGGCCTTTATTCAGGAGGTCGCCTCGACGCGTCGCGGCGACATCGTGCGCCTGATCGTCGCCGAGGGGCCACGGTTTCCGAGCATTGCCGATTTCTATTACCGCGAAGTGGTTTCGCGCGGGCTCGCCGGCATGCGCGCGTTGATCGAACTCGCTGTTGCGCGCGGCGAGATCAAGCAAAAGGAGCTGGCGCGCTTCCCGCAGATCGTGGTCGCGCCCGCGATCGTCGCGGTGATCTGGCAGAGCCTGTTCAGCCGGCACGCGCCGCTGGATGCGATCGAGATGTTTCGCGTCCATCTCGACCTGATCTTTGGCGAACGGAGGACGACATGACTTCGTCGCGAATGACAACGCGGATCGTTTCAGCGCTTGCGCTGACGGTGGTGCTGGCCGGATGCAATGAACGCCGCGATCCCGGCTTTCAGGGTTGGGTCGAGGCCGACATGATCTTCGTCAGCCCCGACGAGTCCGGCCGCGTCACCAAACTTAATGTGCGCGAGGGCGACGAGGTCAAGCCGGGCGATCAGCTCTATGCGGTCGATGATGACCTGCAAAAAGCCGATCTCAACCAGAACAACGCCACGCTGGCGAATGCGCAGCAGACCTATGACCGCGCGGCATCGCTAAGCAAGACCGGCTCGGGCACGCAGGCGACGCTGGATTCCGCGGTTTCGGGGCTGCGGGTCGCGGAAGCGCGCGTCAACACCTCGCAGACACGGCTGGCGCGGCGCAGCGGATTCGCGCCGGTCGGCGGCACCATCCAGCAAATTTATTTCCGCGAGGGCGAGATGGTGCCGGCGCAGCGACCGGTGCTGTCGATCATGCCTCCGGGCAACATGAAGCTGCGCTTCTTCGTGCCGGAAACCGAATTGCCGAAGCTTGCGATCGGCGACGAAGTGAAGGTGACGTGCGACAATTGCGCCGCCGATCTCACCGCCAAGATCTATTTCATCGCGACGACAGCTGAATACACCCCGCCCGTGATCTACAGCCTCGATGAACGCAACAAGCTCGTCTATCTGATCCAGGCGCGGCCGAGCCGTCCTGACAGCTTGCGGGTCGGCCAGCCGATCAGCGTGTATCTCAACGCCAAGACTCCGGTGGCGGACCGACGATGAGTGATACAGCCGCATCCGCGCCCGGCATTGCGATCAATGTCGAGGGCCTGTCGAAGTCGTTTAGCGGCCGCGAGGTCGTGCATGATCTCTCGCATGCAGGTGAAGCGCGGTTCGATCTACGGATTCCTCGGGCCCAACGGAAGTGGCAAGACCACGACCATCCGCATGTTGTGCGGCCTGCTGACGCCGGACAGCGGCGAGGGGACGTGTCTGGGCTACGACATCCGCCGCGACGCCGAGAAAATCAAACGCCAGGTCGGCTACATGACGCAGCGCTTCAGCCTGTACCAGGACCTCTCGGTGCGGGAGAACCTCGAATTCGTTGCGCGGCTCTACGGCCTGCCCAATGCTATCAGGGCCGCACGCGAGATGATCGACCGCATCGGCCTTAAGGGGCGCGAGGAACAGCTCGCGGGCGAACTGTCCGGCGGCTGGAAGCAGCGGCTGGCGCTTGGCGCCTGCACGCTGCCCAATCCGCAATTGCTGCTGCTGGACGAGCCGACCGCCGGCGTCGATCCCAAGGCACGGCGCGATTTCTGGAACGAGATCCATGCGCTCGCCGCCGAAGGCCTCACCGTGCTGGTCTCCACCCACTACATGGACGAGGCCGAGCGCTGCCACGAGATCGCCTATATCGCCTACGGTCATCTGCTGGCGCACGGCACCGTGGACGAGGTGATCGCGCAGTCGGCGCTGTCGACCTACACCGTTACCGGCGACGATCTCAACACGCTGTCGAGCGAACTCACCGGAAAGCCCGGCGTCGACATGGTGGCGCCGTTCGGCACCAGCCTGCATGTCTCCGGCCGCGACCCGTCGGCGCTGGAGGCAACCATTGCGCCTTATCGCAGCAACGAGAATTGGCACTGGCAGCACGGCCAGCCGTCGCTGGAAGACGTATTCATCGATCTAATGACCCGCTCAAAGGACAATTTCCAATGAGTGCGACCGATACGTATGTGCAAAGCCACGGTGTCGCGGAACCATCCTTCGGCTTCTGGCGGCGCAGCTACGCGATGCTGGTCAAGGAGTTCATCCAGCTCCGCCGCGACCGGGTGTCGTTTGCGATGATCATCATGCTGCCGGTGATGCAGCTGATGCTGTTCGGCTACGCCATCAACACCACGCCGCACAATCTGCCGACCGCGGTGCTGCTGCAGGAAGACACCGACCTCGGCCGCTCGATCCTGAAGGCGCTGGAAAACACCGCCTATTTCCGCTTCACCCGCGAGGTGCACGATGTCGACGAATTCGACAACCTCCTGAAGTCCGGCAAGGTACTGTTCGGCGTCGAAATCCCGCGCGGCTTCGAGCGTGCGGTCCGCCGCGGCGACCATCCGGCGCTATTGGTCGCAGCAGATGCCACCGATCCGGTTGCTGCCAGCGCGGCGCTGGGCTCGCTTGGAACTGTCGTGCAGACCGCGCTGGAGCATGACCTCTTCGCCGGCGATCCGCCGTCGATGCCGTTCGAGATCAGGGCGCACGCGCGTTATAACCCCGCCGCATCCTCGCGGCTGAACATCGTGCCGGGGCTGGTCGGCACCATCCTGACCATGACCATGCTGATCTTCACGGCGCTGTCGGTAACGCGCGAAATCGAGCGCGGCACCATGGAAAGCCTGTTGTCGATGCCGATCAAGCCGGTCGAGATCATGTTCGGCAAGATCATCCCTTACGTGATCGTCGGCTTCATCCAGGCCACGCTGATCATCGGCATCGGTGTATTTCTATTCGGTGTGCCGGTGTTGGGCAGCATGTCGATGCTGGCGTTGCTGACCACGCTGTTCATCACCACCAACCTCTCGATCGGATACACCTTCTCGACCATCGTGCAGAACCAGTTGCAGGCGATGCAGCTCTCGATGATGTTCTTCCTGCCGAGCATCCTGCTGTCCGGCTTCATGTTCCCGTTCATGGGCATGCCGGTCTGGGCGCAATATGTCGGCGAGGGGCTGCCGCTGACCCATTACGTCCGCATCGTCCGCGCCATCATGCTGAAGGGCGCGACCATCCAGAATCTGCAATACGACACGATTGCACTCATTGCACTGATGTTATTTGCGATGACAATCGCTGTGACGCGCTTCCGCCGCACGCTTGATTGAGGCAGAATGCATGACGTCATTCCGGTGCGATGCGAAGCATCGAACCCGGAATCTCGAGATTCCGGGTCTGGTCCTTCGGACCATCCCGGAATGACAGGGAAAGATGATGCTGGGGCTGTGGGACAAAAAACATGGGGAGCAAGCAGCGGTACCTGCCGGGTTTCAGCATGCGCTGATGCAGCAGGTGATGCGCACCGAGCTGATCCGGATCAAGGCGCTGATCGCGACGACCGTGATTCTGACGATCATGTTCTTCACGCTGTATTTGTTCGATCCCTATGCGGTAACCCATCTCTGGCACGGCGGCCTGAGGCCATCCCGTCTCTACGCGATCCTGATCCCCTTCATCCTGTTCGAGCTGTGGGTCCATGCGGTCATCAGCCGGCATTTGAGGCTGGACCGCGATGTGCCCGTGTACAGGCGGTATATTGGCGCGCTGATCGAGACCTCGATGCCGACCGTCGCGTTGTCGCTGCACATTGACAGCATGGGGTCGGTGGAGGCGCTGGGGTTCGTGGCGCCGCTGACCTATTTCATCTTCATCATCCTCTCGACGCTGCGGCTCGATTTCTGGCTCTCTACCTTTACCGGCTTCGTCGCCGCGACGCAGCTGCTGTGCATGGCGATGTTCTATCATCGCGCAGGCAGCGCCGATCCGCCGCCTGATCTGTACTATCACGCCGTGCGCAGCGTGGTCGTCCTGATCTGCGGCATGCTGGCGGGCGCGGTCGGCGTCCAGTTGCGCCGGCAATTCGAGGCGAGCATCCTGGCTGCTACTGCGCGTGATCGCATCACCAATCTGTTTGGCCAGCACGTGTCGCCGCAGGTGGTCGAGCGCCTGATGGCGGAGGGCGCCGCTACCGGCAGCGATATCCGCCGCGTCGCCGTGATGTTCGTCGATTTCCGCAGCTTTACCGCAGGCGCGCGCAGCCGCTCGCCCCAGGAGGTGGTTGATCGGCTGGATGGCGCATTCGCGGTGCTGGTCGATATCCTCGATCGCCATGGCGGCATCGTCAACAAGTTCCTGGGCGACGGATTTCTGGCGCTGTTCGGTGCGCCCTTTGAGTCCGAAGACGCCGCGCACCACGCGGTGGCCGCAGCCCGCGAAATGCTCGCCGCCAATGAACGCTTCAATCAGGCGACGAGCTGGCCGCTGCGGATCGGCATCGGCATCCATATCGGCGAGGTCGTCGCGGGCAATATCGGCTCGCCCCGGCGCAAGGAATATACCGTGATCGGCGACACCGTGAATTTTGCCGCGCGGCTCGAGGCGCTCAACAAGGAGCTCAACTCGCAGTTCCTGATCTCATCGGAGGTTCATGACGCACTGGGCGAAGATGCCCACGATGCCGTATCGCGCGGCGAGGTCGAGGTGCGGGGTTACGACCGGCCGGTGCCGGTATGGCAGTTAGGATAGGGGAGAGTATCGAAATGCAGAGGCGCTATATCACCGTCGACGTTTTTACCGACCGCGCGTTTGGCGGCAATCCGCTGGCCGTCGTACTGGATGCCGGAGGGCTGTCGACCGCGCAGATGCAGGCCATAGCACTCGAGTTCAATTATTCCGAGACCACCTTCGTGCTGCCGCCGCAGTCTGATGGTAACGATGCGCAGGTGCGCATCTTCACAGTGCGCTCGGAAATTCCGTTCGCGGGCCATCCCAATGTCGGCACCGCCTTCGTGCTGGCGACGCAGGCGGCAAAGCCGCCGGCGCGGCTGAGATTCGAGGAGAAAGCAGGCCTCGTGCCGGTCGAAATCCTGGTCGAGCAGGGGCGGGTTGTCGGTGCCGAGCTGACCGCGCCGCAACCGTTGAAGCGGCTGACGAAGATGAGCGCGGAGCAGGCCGCCAGTTGTCTCTCGCTGTCGGCGGCCGATGTGAAGACAGACCGGCATCAGCCGCAGATCGTGTCCGTCGGATTGCCATTCCTGATGGTGGAGCTTGCTTCCCGCGAGGCGCTGAAGCGGGCAAAGCCCGATGCTTCGGCGTTCGCCCGCACATTCCCGCGCGACGGTTCGGATGCCGTCTATTTCTATACGCGCGACGTGCCGGCCGGTGAACGCCCCTTGGATGTGCAGGCGCGGATGTTCCATCCCAGCTCAAGCGGTCTGTCCGAAGACCCCGCCACTGGCAGCGCCACCGCGGCGGCAGCGGCCTTGCTCGCCGATCTCGACGGCACGCGCGACGGCGAGCTGAAATTGCGGATCGGGCAGGGCGTCGACATGGGACGGCCATCCCTGTTGCTGACGCGCGTGCGCAAGGAAGGTGGCGCGATTGGTTCCGTGCATGTCGGCGGGCGCTGTGCGCCGATGATGGAGGGAACGTTCCGTCTGGCGGGGGAGGGATGAGGAGGTCCTTTGTTCGCCCTAGTCTCCGTCGTTCCGGGCTCGCGCTTCGCGCGCCCCGGAATGACGGCGCTCTACACCTGCGGCGCGACCAAATTCTCCACCCCTACCCCGTTGCGATCCTCGATGATCTCCGCGATCCATTGCCGATGGCAATGCCTGTGATCACGCTCGTAGCAGAGGATGCAGACCGGACCGGACTTCAGCACCAGCGCGGAGAGCTCGTCGAGTTGCTCTTTGGCCTGCGGCGTCTTCAGATGCTTGGAATAGATCTTGTGCAACGTATCGAATTCACCGCTGCGCGCGGCCTCGCGGCCTTCCTTCGGTGTGCCCAGTCCGCGCAGATGCAGATAGGCAATGCCGCGTTCGTCGAGCCCCGCCGCCAACTGGTTCTTGGAAAAACCGGGACGGCGTGAGGATGCAATGGCCCGGACATCAACCAGCAGCTTCACGCCGGCGTTTTCGAGCTCATCCAGCACGGCCTTCGGCGGTGTCTGCTCATAGCCGATGGTGAAGAGCTTCTTGACCCTGGCCATGACAAATTCCGCTTTATTTGACGCGTTCGATCAATTCCATCGCGCCGGCGGGCGCGCGCACCTTGCCCTCGTGGATCACATAGGCGAACACGTCGCGCGGGATTTTCTTCGGCTTTTCCTTGTCGACGCGCGGCAAATCGTCCGGCTCGCCGCCGGAAGCCCAGGCCTGAAACCGCTTGGCCCAGGCGTCGAGCTGCTTCGGCGGGTAACAGGTCTTCAGTTCGTCATTGCCCTTCTGCAGCCGCGCGTAAACAAAGTCGCTGGCGACGTCGGCAATGGCCGGATATTTGCCGTGCTCGGCGAACACCACCGGCGTCTCGAACTGCCGCACGAGCGCGACAAATTCCGGCACGCAAAAACTGTCGTGCCGCACCTCGACCACATGGCGCAGCGCGCGGCCCTCGAGTTGGCGCGGCAGCAATTCGAGAAACTTGCCGAAATCGGCGCCGTCGAACTTCTTGGTCGGCGCGAATTGCCAGAGCACAGGACCGAGCCGGTCGCCGAGCTCCAGCACACCGGAATCGTAAAAGCGTTTGACGGAATCGCCCGCCTCCGCCAGCACACGGCGGTTGGTGGCGAAGCGCGGCCCCTTCAGCGAGAAGACAAAGCCATCGGGCACCTCGCGCGCCCATTTGCGAAAGCTCTCCGGCTTCTGCGAGCCGTAATAGGTGCCGTTGATCTCTATCGAGGTCAGCTTCGAGGCGGCGTAAGAAAGTTCCTTCGCCTGCGTCAGCTTCTCCGGGTAAAACACCCCGCGCCACGGCTCGAAGGTCCAGCCCCCGACGCCGATGTAGATATTGCCGGATTTTTTTGTGGCGGTCGGGGCTTTGGTCACGAGAGGACTCGTCGTGAAGGTGGGAACGGGTCGAGATTAGTCAAATTAATCGTGATTGGCCAGTTCGCTGAAACCGTGCCTGCGCGCTTATCGCGGCCGGCCGAGCACGCTAACATGAGAAGAAAAGGGAGATCAGGAAATGCGCATGATAATCGCGGCCATGCTGGCGATGACGACGACTGTAGCAATCGCCGACGAGGTCGACGACGCGCATCGGCTGGCGGTGTCGGGACGCGACGCCTACTGGAATTGCCTCGCCCGGGAGTATCCGCGCGACGGCAACAAGGCGATGTCGGAGCAGGATTTCACGTCCCTGATCGCGAACGTTTGTGCCTCGGAGCGACAGAATTTTCGGGTCTCGCTGGTCGATTTCCTCAGCCTTCAATTTCCAACCGATGACGCCGGCGCGCATATGGCGACCGCGAATCGTGCCATCGAACTGGCGCAAAAAGACATCGTGACCGCATTTGTGAAACGCCGGGCGGCCGCAAAATAGCGGTGGGCGGGCCTATTCCTCCACCCCGATCTTCCATGATATCAATCCACCGTAGGGAAGGGGATTGTCGGGTATGAGGTCACAGTCTGTCGCGGGCATTCTGGGCGCCATCATTGCAGCGATCGTGCTGGTGGTGGCGATTGCGTATGGCCCGATTGGTCAATTCGGCAAGCCGGTGAAGCCGGTCGCCGCGCCAGCGTCCGCAGCGCAACCGGCGCCCGCCGCACCCGCGCCCCGGGGGCCGGTGATCAGGGAAGTGCCCAATTGATAAACGCAAGGCCCGCGACGGCCTTGCGGAATGCGGTTGCCATCCCCACTTAGGTACTAACGGCGACGTCGATGCTTGATAGCTCCGGCGCTGGGACGACCACGGAATAGCTCGGCTGCGCCGGATGTACGCGCGCCCTCTGTTCGTGGTCGTTGGCATTTTTGGGCTATTTTGCCCCGTTTTCCAGCGTTCTGAAGCATTGTTTTGAGGCTCGCGCCTTGGCAGCGCATGAGGCTGCGGATATACGCTTGCCCTCATGAATGCCATCCGACTAGACCCCAAAAGCCCGTTGCAGGCCACTGGTTTGCCGCAAGTTTCGGTCGTTGTCCCGACCTTCAACGAGCGCGACAACGTCACCGTGTTGTACCGGCGTCTGGCGGCAACCCTCGAGGGGATCCCGTGGGAGGCCGTGTTCGTCGACGATAATTCACCCGATGGGACCTGGGAGGTGGTGCGCGGTCTGGCGCGGCAGGATTCGCGTGTGCGCTGCATCCGCCGGATCGGGCGGCGTGGGTTATCAGGTGCCTGCATCGAGGGCATTCTGGCATCGAGCGCGCCCTATGCGGCCGTCATCGATGCCGATCTGCAGCACGATGAGGCACAACTGCCAAAGATGGTCGCGCTGTTGCAGAGCGGCGAGGCCGAACTCGTGGTCGGCAGCCGCTACATCGAAGGCGGCAGCGCCGACAGCTTCGACAAGCAGCGCGCCGGCGCCAGCGTGTTCGCCACCGAAATTGCGCGCCGCGTGTTGCGGGTCGAGATCAAAGATCCCATGAGCGGCTTCTTCATGATCCGCCGCGACCGGTTCGAACAGCTCGCGCCGCAGCTCTCGACCCAGGGCTTCAAGATCCTGCTCGATATCGTCGCGACGGCCCAAGGCAAACTGCGCACCATCGAAATTCCCTTCACCTTCGGCACGCGCCAGCACGGCGAGAGCAAGCTGGACTCGATGGTAGCGCTGGATTTCCTCGGGCTCGTGCTGGCCAAATTCACCGGCGACGTGGTGTCGCTGCGCTTCCTGATGTTCGGGATGGTCGGCGCGCTCGGCCTCATCGTGCATCTGGTCACGCTGTTCATCGCGCTGGAGGCGTTTCGCGCGCCGTTTCCGGAAGCCCAGGCCGCCGGCGCGCTGTTTGCCATGACCAGCAATTTCATCCTGAACAATTTCCTGACCTATCGCGATCAGCGGCTGAAGGGTTTTGCGATCCTGCGCGGGCTGTTGCTGTTCTATCTCGTCTGCAGTGTCGGCCTGTTCGCCAACGTCGGCGTCGCCTTCTCGGTCTACGACCAGGAGCCGATCTGGTGGCTGGCGGGTGCGGCCGGCGCGCTGATGGGCGTGGTCTGGAATTACGCGATGTCCGGACTGTTCGTCTGGCGCAAGCGTTGACGCCGCATGAATCCGAACGAGTCCCGGCTCGTCCTCAACACGGTTTTGACTGTTAGCGCGCTGGTCGTGCTGCGGCTGGCAGTCGCGGCGTGGACGCCTCTGACCTTCGATGAAGCCTATTACTGGATGTGGTCGAAGAACCTCGCCGGTGGCTATTACGATCATCCGCCGATGGTCGCGCTGGTGATCCGCCTCGGCACCATGATCGCGGGCGATACCGAACTCGGCGTGCGGCTGGTTTCGATCCTGCTCGCGCTGCCGATGAGCTGGGCGGTGTATCACGCGGCCGGTATTCTGTTCGGTGGCAGGCGCGTGGCGGCGACGGCGGCGATCCTTCTCAATGTCACGCTGATGGCTGCGGTCGGTACGATGATCATAACGCCGGATGCGCCGGTATTGGTCGCCGCAAGTTTCGTCTTGTTCGCGCTGGCCAAGGTGCTGGAGACGGGGCGGGGAGCGTGGTGGCTGGCCGTCGGCGTTGCCGCTGGTGCTGCGCTGTTGTCGAAATACACCGCGCTGTTCTTCGGGCCCGCTATCCTGATCTGGCTGGCCGCAGTTCCGAAATTGCGGCGCTGGTTTCTTTCGCCGTGGCTCTATCTCGGCGGTCTGGTTGCGCTCGCGTTGTTCTTTCCGGTCATCCGCTGGAATGCCGATCACCACTGGGTCTCCTTCATCAAGCAGATGGGGCGCGCGCGGATCGAGGATTTCAAACCGGCGTTCATCGCCGAGCTGATCCCGACGCAAATCGCCTTTGCGACACCGTTGGTATTCATCCTCGGCGCGATGGGCCTCTACGCCCTGATCCGGCACCGCGTTGGCGCGATGGGCGCGCGCGTGCTGATCAGTACGATGTTCTGGATCATCGTCGGCTATTTCGTCTGGCATTCGCTGCATGCCCGCGTCGAGGCCAACTGGTTCGCACCGGTGTATCCGGCTTTCGCGGTCGCCGCCGCGGTCGCGGCTGTCCTGGTACAATGGGAAGCACGTCAACAACGTCTGGTCGATTTCTGCCGGCGCTGGGCGATGCCATCTGGCGTCGTGCTGTTTGCACTCCTGGTCGTGCAGGCTAACACCGGCGCGCTGACGGGCTATCGCCGCGATGCTACCGTGCGCAGCGTCGGCGTCGGCTGGCGCACGATGGCTGACGAAATCGAAGCGGTGCGTGCGCGGGAAGGCGCCAGCTGCGTACTCGCACCCGATTATGGCACCACGGGCTGGCTTGCTTTCTATCTCCCCAAGGGCACCTGCGTCGCGCAGCAGAGTCAGCGCATCCGCTGGGTCAACATGCCCGAGCCGACACCTGCGCAGCTCGCCGGAAAATTGTTGTACGTCCACGAGGTCTGGTCCAGCGATCCGCCGTTCCTGACGGAGCTGTTTGCGCACATCGAGAAAGTCGCCGAGGTCACGCGCAAGCGCGGGCCTCTGACGATCGAGACCTACGCGCTCGATGTACTGGAAGGACCCAAGGGCGACGTGTTCGATCGCTCGCCACCGCCGGAGCTGGACTAGAGGCGTTTGACGCGTTGTCCCGATGCGGGACATCCAGTGAATTCCATCGCCGGATGTCCCGTATTTTCCAGGGAAACTCCGCATCATTACGGAGGCTGTTCGCGCATGAGTTCCGCGCATTTTGGCATGCCTTACATTGGCCCGTGTTTAATTCGCATTTAACTAAAAGTCGCCTTAATGACGCTCCGCGCCTCTGCCAGATGCAGCGCCGGAGCTTTTTTTCGGTTGAGGCATCGAAGAGGACAAAGTGGAACTGTTTCAGGCGCAAGGCGAATGAGTACGAGTACCGGTGCGTTTGTCCTTGCGGCACCCATCCGCAAGAAGTCTTCCCGGAAGATCCTTCCCCAATATTTCTTCGGCAGCGCTGCGATTGCGGGCCTGGTGCTCGGCTGTGCGTGGACGGTCTACAGCAACATCATCGCGGCGAGCGTCTATCCGTCAGTCAACAGCGCGGAGTTCGATGCGCCCGTAATCAAGCGGCCCGTCTCCATTGCGGCCCGCCCGGCAACCCCCTCGTTCAATGACGTGTTCGCCTCGCTGCCGCCGCCACCGGCGTTGTCGAAGCCTGATACCGTTTTACCTTCGATTATGTTTAACGAAAGGTTTGCAGCCGCGTCACCGCAAGGCGAACCTTCACGGGTTGTTGCAGACAACTCATCGTCTCCTGATGCGGCCAAGCCGGTAGACGCGCCAAAGCTCGCCGAAGTGTCGAAGAGGGTCGATGCGCCCAGGCTTGCCGAAGCGCCGAAGGCAAAGGAAGCTGCGCGACCTCCGTCCCAGGTCGCACTCAACGTTCCGCCGCCGCCGCGCACCGCTGAAGCGAAACCCACTGAGGCGAAATCTGCCGAGGCCAAGCCGGCTGACGCAAAATCCGCACCGAGAGGTTCGATCCGCGACATGGCGCAACGCGCCAAGGCTGCGGTTCTGTCGATCGCTTCGAACGATAGGCCGAGCATCGTCGAGAAATTGTGGGGCAAGCGCGAGTCCACGAATTCACTGTTGTCCTACGCTTCCGCCGACGCCAGCGTCACCGGCAGCCTGCCATCGACGCTGAACCAGAACCCGATGCTCGGCGGCTCGCCGCCCTACGATCGGCAGACCGCGGTCTACGATATCAGCGCACACATGGTGTATCTCCCCGACGGCACCAAGCTTGAAGCGCATTCCGGCCTCGGCTCGCGGCTCGACGATCCGCGTTCCTCGTCCATGAAGATGGTCGGCGTGACGCCGCCGCACATCTACGAACTCAAGCCGCGCGAGGCGCTGTTCCATGGCGTGCCGGCGCTGCGGCTCAATCCGGTCGGCGGCGAGGACAAGATCTTCAACCGTGTCGGCCTGCTCGCGCACACCTTCATGCTTGGCCCGAACGGCGATTCCAACGGCTGCGTGTCGTTCAAGGACTATTACGCCTTCCTCAACGCCTATCGCAACCAGGGCATCCGCCGCCTCGCCGTGCTGGCGCGGGTGGACTGAGATCGGCTGCTTGTCGATTGATCGCTGAACATTGATATCCATCATTGTACGTGGCCGTCCAGTCGTAGCCGATTGCCCAATTGTTCAACTTGTCAAGCAGCGAGAGGATATGCGTCCGCATTCTCGCGGCAAGATGCGCCCGAGTTTTGCTCGATATGTTGACCCTCCGATCAAGTAGAGGGCGCAGGAAAAGCCGGGTGCACGCTGCACCCGCGGTCTCGTGTGCGAAATGCACAAAAGAAAGTGCACACGAGCATACAGGTTCAGCGGAGGCATCCCGGCTTTCCCTGCGCAATGGTTTTACGGCTTATAGCGCGCTCTCCTCGGTGACCGGCTTGTTTGCCACCATCGCCTCGCGGGCCTTGACCCACAAGACTTGACGCCAGCATCGGGGCGTCAGAACCACACGACTTCGCCGTCCGCTTCACGCACCGTTCGTCAAAGGCGCATCCGCGTCCACCGCATCCCACCGCGCGTTCGTGACGTGCGCACGCCCCTCTTGTCGGGTGAGACGGGCGGAGTTAATAGCGCTGATTTGCCCGACGAGTTAAGCGGAATATTTTTCGCAGCGAGGACTGGACGACCCAAATCACGTTGAAATGGTTTGCGAAATTAGATTTTGCGAAGACGCCTTTGCTAGCGCCCGTGAGGCCTCAAATCTGCCCAACCCATATCCTGCGCAACAGCTTCGCCGTCATCCTGAGGCGCGAGCCTTGCGGCGCACTTGCGCCGCTGGGCGAGCCTCGAAGGATGGGCCGCGGGCCGCAATGATCCTTCGAGGCGCGCAAGAGCGCGCACCTCAGGATGACGGACGTTACTGTGAGCATGCCAGCCTGATCCAATTATGATCGCGCTCCAGTTTTGTCGGCTGGAGCCTCAGGCCGCGCGGATCGCGGCACAATTTTCTCATAGCTGTGAGTTCGTTCCGCCTTGGAGAGGTCGTGCGCAGCTTGCAGGTTCAGCCAGAAGCGCGGGTCGGTGCGTAAGTAGCGCCCCAGCCGGATCGCGGTATCGGCGGTAACATCACGCGTGCCACGCATGATTTCCGTCAAGCGGTTGCCCGGAACGCCCAGCTCCTTCGCCAAAGCTCGTGCCGAAAGGCCCAGCGGAATCAAATATTCTTCCAGCAATACCTCTCCTGGATCAGTCCGCAACCGCGCCATCTTCGCCTCCCCAGCGATAGTCCACGATCTCCACCCTCAGATAGTGTTGTACGGCGCAAATGCGGAGCCAATCGCGCGCTCTGGGATGACGGGCGGATTGCGCCTCGCTAATCTGCCCGAGTGCTCACGATTTGGTGGACAGCATTTCCCGTATAAGGTCCGTGGCGGCAGTGAGACCGCGTGCGGTAAGAGTGAAGCCGGATTCCTTAGTGCCTCCGACATGTGAAGCAAACGATTTTATATGTGCTGCAAAATTTGCGGCATCATACGCGCTGTAATGAAGGCGGCTTCCTTGAGTTGCTCATAGGTTACTCTCGCAGCTCCCGTACCGAGATAAGCAGCGATGGCTTTCAAGAGCAACACGTTCCGCGTGCGCTCCCTTTTACTGGTTCCCGGTATTGATTTCGCGACCAGATCGATCTCGTCAATTCCAAGACTAAAAAGCGCCTGAAGGCTTTTCGGGTTTAGGTTGCTTCGTCTCATCCACTTCAGGGCAACCGCGTTAATTCCTTCGATATCGTCCGACGATTGCACTTCTGGCGGTGAGGCGCCCGTCGTAGAATCGCCCGACTGATTGTCGTCTTGGTCGCTGGAAGCTCGACCGCCCGCGCTCGGAATTTCGAATTTCAAACCCAACATTTCTGCGGAATATCGGAGGACGCGGAGCTGGGCGGGTGATCGAGTGACTTCAGCGCTAAATAGACGGTACGATCAGCGTCAATCTCACGCGTATCCTCAGTCTTTTTATTTGCCATCGGTCCGTCCTCTTTCTATTCAGCTTTGGGCCAGAGCGCGTCCCACTCTGCTTTGAGAAAATCAATAGCAAACTGAGCTGCAGTGAAAGCGGCGTATGCCTGCCAAGAGTCGGTCTTCTCGGCAGCAAAGTCGCATACTGCCTTAAATGAGACCATACGTGGTTTGGGATCAGGAGATTCATGACACGCGCGATATACGGCGTATGTCTCCATTTCCACGCCGACCAGTTTCCGCCAGTTTTTTGTTATCTCAAGAATGCGAGTCGGATCGTCAATTACCTGATCTGCGGCTCCGAGCGGGCCTAAATGAAGTCGATTTGGATTTGGCGGTGTCGGGCCGGCCCAGCGCTTTCTGATATCGACGAATACTTGTTTGTTGCTTGCATACCTTTGCAGGACGCTACGAAGTCGAGCGTTCAGGCCGATGGGATACGGATCGGGAAGGAATTCGCGTATTCCTTTAACATCGACGACCTTTCCAGAATTGTAATCGACGCTTGGATCTGCAACCAAGACGTCTCCGAATTCCTTGTTTCCAGACCGGGTGCCCGCAGCAATGCCTATCATCACGACAAGGCGTGGTCGAAATTGCAAAACAAGCTGCGTAGTAGCGATTGCTGCTGCTGTGAGACCCATTGAAGTTGAGGCAGTTGCGACTACTCGCAATTGTTTCCCGGCAACAGTAGTTAGAGTTGCTTCTCGATAAACGTGTGTGTAACGAGCGTCACCTATTTCGCGCCATGCCTTGGCACCACCTAGGGCTTCCCGGACTGCGTCAAACTCAGGCTGTTCCAGAGCGCACACTATACCGATGTCTGTGTCAAAAGCGGCGCCGGATTCAATCACAGTTAGCGCGAGGTCGCTTAGCGCCCTAAGCTTAGCAATTCCTTCGGGTTTCAGTTGCCAGCGCAACGGTGGCCCGGACTCAACGGGCTCCACGTACGAGCCATATTTTCGTAAACTGGCACTCACATTGGTTGGTGTCTTGCCGCCAAGATGTAACTTGAGAACTTCGCTGATCTGTTTGACGGTAACAGAGGTCGTCTCTGCCTTAAGAGAATGCAAGGCTGCCAATATAACATACTGATCTGTGCGATCTCGCGGTTTTACGGCGCTGAGTATCGTTGAAAAATTGATCGCCAATATTGCCTCACGCGAGAATGTGGTGATTCACCAAGGTGGTAGGCAATTTAGAACACAACTTTTATACATTGATAAGTACGAAGAGGTCGCAATCCTGCCCCAAACAAAAACCCCGGCATCGCTGCCGGGGTTTTGCATTCCTTGATAATCGCCTGAAACGGCTGGATCAGAAATCCATGCCGCCCATGCCGCCGCCCGGAGGCATGCCGCCGGCGCCGGCGCCGGCGTTCTTCTTCGGCAGTTCGGCAACCATCGCTTCGGTGGTGATCAGCAGCGCGGCCACGGAGGCTGCGTTCTGGATCGCGGTGCGCACGACCTTGGTCGGGTCGATGATGCCCTTCTTGACGAGGTCGCCGTATTCGCCGGTCTGCGAGTCGAAGCCGTAAGCATAGGCCTTGTTCTCGAGGATCTTGCCGACGATCACGGAGCCGTCTTCACCGGCGTTGATCGCGATCTGGCGAGCCGGCGCGGACAGCGCCTTGCGCACGATCTCGACGCCGGTCTTCTGGTCGTCGTTCTTGGTGCGCAGGCCCTTGAGCTGCTCGGAAGCACGGAGCAGGGCGACGCCGCCGCCCGGGACGATGCCTTCCTCGACAGCCGCACGGGTCGCATGCATCGCGTCATCCACGCGATCCTTGCGCTCCTTCACTTCGACTTCGGTCGCGCCGCCGACGCGGATCACCGCGACGCCGCCTGCGAGCTTGGCCAGACGCTCCTGCAGCTTCTCACGGTCGTAGTCCGAGGTGGTTTCCTCGATCTGCGCCTTGATCTGCGAAACGCGGGCTTCGATGTCGGCCTTCTTGCCGGCGCCGTTGACGATCGTGGTGTTTTCCTTGTCGATCATCACCTTCTTGGCGCGACCGAGCATGGCGAGCGTGACGTTCTCGAGCTTGATGCCGAGATCTTCCGAGATCGCCTGACCACCGGTCAGAACCGCGATGTCCTGCAGCATGGCCTTGCGGCGATCGCCGAAGCCCGGAGCCTTGACGGCCGCGACCTTCAGACCGCCACGGAGGCGGTTGACGACGAGGGTGGCGAGAGCTTCGCCTTCGACGTCTTCAGCGACGATCACCAGCGGCTTGCCGGTCTGCACCACGGCCTCGAGCAGCGGCAGCAGCTCGTTCAGCGAGGAGAGCTTCTTCTCGTTGATGAGGATGTAGGCGTCGTCCATTTCAACGCGCATCTTGTCGGCGTTGGTGACGAAGTAGGGCGAGATGTAGCCGCGGTCGAACTGCATGCCTTCGACGACGTCGAGTTCGGTCTCGAGCGACTTGGCTTCTTCAACCGTGATGACGCCCTCGTTGCCGACCTTCTTCATGGCGTCGGAGAGGAACTTGCCGATTTCGGCATCGCCGTTGGCGGAGATGGTGCCGACCTGGGCGATTTCGTCGTTCGAGGTGACCTTCTTGGAGTTCTTGACGAGGTCGGCGACCACGGCTTCCACCGCGAGATCGATACCACGCTTCAGATCCATCGGGTTCATGCCGGCGGCAACCGACTTGGCGCCTTCACGGACGATCGCAGCCGCGAGAACGGTTGCGGTGGTGGTGCCGTCGCCGGCCGCATCTGCGGACTTGGAGGCGACTTCGCGCACCATCTGCGCGCCCATGTTCTCGAACTTGTCGTCGAGCTCGATCTCCTTGGCGACGGTGACGCCGTCCTTGGTGATGCGGGGAGCGCCGAACGACTTGTCGAGCACGACGTTGCGGCCCTTGGGGCCGAGCGTCACCTTGACGGCGTTGGCGAGGATGTCGACGCCGCGCAGCATCTTGTCGCGCGCATCTACGCCGAATTTCACTTCTTTAGCTGACATATTTGTTTTCCCTGAGTTGATCTTGGTGTCTCACCCTTTTCGGGAGGCGCCGGCAGGCGCTCCTCAGGGTGAGCGTGTGCGGCGTTGGCTTAAGCAGCCTTCTTCTTGGCAGCGGGGACGTCGAGGACGCCCATGATGTCGCTTTCCTTCATGATCAGCAGGTCTTCACCGTCGATCTTGACCTCGGTGCCCGACCACTTGCCGAACAGGACGCGGTCGCCGACCTTGAGGTCGATCGGGATCAGCTTGCCGGCTTCGTCGCGGCCACCCGGGCCGACGGCGGTGATTTCGCCCTGCGAGGGCTTTTCCTTGGCACTGTCCGGAATGATGATGCCGCCAGCGGTCTTCTCTTCGGCGTCGATGCGCTTGACCACGACGCGGTCGTGAAGCGGACGGAATTTCATGCAGTCCTCCTAAGCTTTTGCAGATGTTGTTGGATTCTGGAGTTTTGGCAGTCCGGACCAGCGAGTGCTAGTCCGGCTGGGCTGGACATAAGCCAGTCTTTACAGGTGGGCAAGGGCTTCTAGCAGAAAAATTGGCACTCAAAAGTGCCGCCTGCCAAAATCCGTCATCATTATTAATTGGTCGGTGGCCTGCCGAACCCCGTATTAGCACGTGCGGTAAGCTGCTGCTAACGCACCAAATTTCAACAACTCATTAAACATTTAGGCTTGTGATGGGCGGGTCTCGTGCGTCACATTTCTCTCATGTGAGCGCATCTTTAGCCGGGGTGGCTCCGGCAGGCGGCCATCCCGTGAAATGCGCTCCAGCAATGGAGGGTTGGCATGGTCTCGCAGGTTGGTGGGGTTGTTTCCGACGATTTCCGGAAGCAGCTGATGGGTTACGGGCTGACGACGGCGCAAATTCTGTATCGGATGCCGGATCATCCTTCGTTGCTTCAGACCTATGTCTGGCAGAACTACGATCTGTTTCCGAAATTCCCGGCGCTGCAGGACTTCCTCTCGTTCTGGCAGCACAAGCTGGAAGGGCCGCTGTTCTCGGTGACGGTGGCGCATTCCAAGCTGGTCAAGCCGGCCGAGCTGCGCGCCGTCGACGGCTTCTTCCGGCTGCACTGACACGCCCGCCGATGATGACGCGGCAGGACGGGTGGGCAAAGCGTGCGCGTGCCCACCATACGAACGTTGATCTCGCGCAATAAGGATTTGTGCTAGCTTCGTCCGTTCAAATCGACGGGGAGGTGTAAAAAATGCGCAAACAAAAAGTGACTTCAAGGCCCGCAGCCAAGACCGCGGTCCGGAAGAAATGGACGGGGCTCGGAAGCGCCGCCAAACCCACCGCGCGCAAGACCATCAAGTCCAAGGGCCGCGTTCACGCTGCCAAAACCAAGGCGATATCCAAAGCGCGGCCGAAGCAGCGCATCGCCATCAGCCATCATCGCGAAGAAGATTTTAAGGCCGACGGCCTGCGCACCTATGCCAAGTATCGCGATCTCGGCATCGCAGACGCGACGCACGGCCTGGCGCAGGCGCATGTGATCCGCTTGATCGGCCCGTGCAATCCGGCGGAAGTGTCAAAGCTGCATTACCACGACGTCGAATTCCAGATGGTCTACGTGCTCAAGGGCTGGGTGAAGACCTACATGGAAGGTGAGGGCGAGACGTTGATGAAGCAAGGCAGCGCCTGGACCCAGCCGCCGCGGATCAAGCATCTGATCATGGATTACTCGGATGATGTGGAATTGCTGGAAGTGATTTTGCCGGCGGAGTTCAAGACGGTGGAATTGGCGACTGTAACGCTCGTCATTCGAGGCGTGCTCACCGTCATTGCGAGCGAAGCGAAGCAATCCATCGTTCAGCGGCTTGCTGCGACGAATGGATTGCTTCGTCGCTTCGCTCCTCGCAATGACGGCTGGAGTCGTACGTCAACACCCCCACGATCGCGCCCATCAAGCACGTCGTCAGCGTGCCCGACACGATCGACTTCAGCCCGAGCGCGTTGATTTCCTCGCGCCGCTCCGGCGCCATCACGCCGAGGCCGCCGATCATGATGCCGAGGCTGCCGAAATTGGCAAAGCCGCACATCGCATAGAGCATGATCAGCCGCGAGCGCGGGTCGAGCGCGTCGGTGCCGAGTTTTGAGAGATCGACATAGGCGATCAGTTCGTTGAGCACCGTCTTGGTCCCCATCAGGCTTCCCGCGGTGACGGCCTGCGACCATGGCAGGCCCAACAGCCAGCACACCGGCGCCATCAGGTAACCGAGCATCCGCTGCAGCGAGATCTTGGCGCCGCCGATTTCGGGCAACAGCCCGAGGACCGCATTGGCGAGATAGACCAGCGCCACCAGCACCAGCAGCATCGCGATGATGTTGAGCAGCAGTTCGAGTCCCGACGTGGTGCCCTTGACGATCGCGTCCATGGTCGAGGACGCCTGCATGTCGGGATCTTCCAACGATCCGCCGGTGCGCTTTTCAGATGTTTCCGGCACCATGATCAGGCTGACGAGGATGGCCGCCGGCGCGCCGAGTACGGAGGCAATGACAAAATGCGCCGCCGCATCCGGGATCAGCGGCGCGAGCAGCGTGGCGTAGAGCACCAGCACGGTGCCGGCGATGCCCGCCATGCCGCCGGTCATCACCAGAAACAATTCGCTGCGGGTGAGCTGCGCCAGATACGGCCGGATGAACAGCGGCGCCTCCACCATGCCGAGGAAGATGTTGGCCGCGGTCGACAAGCCCACCGCGCCGCCGACGCCGAGCGTGCGCTCCAGCAGCCAGGCCATGCCGCGCACGATCGGCGGCAGCACGCGCCAGTAGAACAACAGCGTGGTCAGCACGCTCATCACGAGCACGATCGGCAATGCCTGGAACGCCAGGATGAAATCGGCGCCGGGCGCCCTGAGATCGAACGGCAGCGCGCCGCCGCCGAGATAGCCGAACACGAAGGAGGTGCCGGCACGGGTGGCGGCGGCGATGGTGGAGACGGCGTCGTTGATGGCGCCGAATGTTTTTGCCACCACGGGGACCCTGATCAGCACCAGCGCGGTGACGAGGGTGGCAGTGAGCCCGATCGCGGCTTGCCGAATTGAAACCTTGCTGCGGTTTTCGCCGAGCGCCCAGGCGATGGCCAGGAGCGCCAGCACGCCGAATGCCGATTGCAGTTGAAGCATGGATCCCCCGAAAGCCCGAGGCGATTATGGCAGGGGCCGGCCTCAAAGTGCAATGCTGCCGCGCGTCGATTGACGCGGCATTGACAACCGACTTTCAGTCGGTCACCGCTCCGTTCATGTCCTCGATGATGCCGGTCGGCGCCCGCGATCTGCTCACGCACAGATCGTTCCTGTTCTTCCTGTTGTCGCGCAGCCTGTCGCGATTTTCGAGCCAGATCGGCGCGGTCGCGATCGGCTGGCAGATCTACGACCTGACCGGCAGCGCCTTCGATCTCGGCATGGTCGGGCTGGTGCAGTTTCTTCCCACCGCGCTCCTGGTGTTCGTCGCCGGCCACGCGGCCGACCGCTTCGAGCGCAAGCGCGTCGTGCAATTGTGCCAGCTCGTCGAAGCACTGACGGCGCTGTTTCTGGGTGGCAGCACCTTTGCGGGCACGATCACCGAGGTGCAGATTTTCATCGCGACCTTCGTGTTGGGGATTGCCGGCGCCTTCGAAAGCCCGGCGACCTCGGCGCTGTTGCCGCTGATCGCCCCGCAAGGCTCGCTGCAGCGCGCGACCGCGATATCGAGCGGCGCCGGGCAGATCGCGACCATCACCGGGCCGGCGCTCGGCGGTCTGGCCTTTGCCGTCATGCCGAGCCTGCCCTATGGCATCATGGGGTTCTTCCTGCTGTTGGGCATGGTCCTGACCGGCGGCATCCGCATCCTGCAGCAGGCGCCGGTGAAAGATGAGGCGACGCCGGACGATCTCTATGCCGGTGTCCGCTTCGTCCGCAACAATCCGGCGATCCTGGGCACCATCTCGCTCGATCTGTTCGCCGTATTGTTCGGCGGCGTCACCGCGCTGCTGCCGATCTATGCGCACGATATCCTGCAGACCGGCCCGCTCGGGCTCGGCATCCTGCGTGCCGCGCCCGCCATCGGCGCGTTGCTGATGACGACCTATCTCGCGCGCCACACCATCAATCGCCGCGTGGGATTGCGGATGTTCCAGTCGGTGATCGTGTTCGGTCTGGCGACCGTGCTATTCGCGGTGTCGCACTGGATGTGGTTGTCGATATTGTCGCTGGCGATACTGGGCGCAGCCGACACCATCAGCGTGGTGATCCGCTTTTCGCTGGTGCAGCTATCGACGCCGGACGAAATGCGCGGCCGCGTCGGCGCCGTGAACTTCCTGTTCATCAACGCCTCCAACCAGCTCGGCCAGTTCGAGAGCGGCGTCACCGCGGCACTGTTCGGGGCCATGCCATCCGCCATCCTCGGCGGCGTCGCCACGATTGCGATCGCGCTGCTCTGGATGAAGCTGTTCCCGACGCTGCGGGATGTGGAGAAGCTGGAGTAGCGAGCCCCAGCTCTTTCAGCCGTCATTGCAGTGACGGAGTTGCTACCGTTACCCCCGTCCCACGAACGGCATCTTGCTCGCCATCACCGTCATGAACAGCACGTTGGCGTCGAGCGGCAGGCCGGCCATGTAGGCGACGGCGTCGCCGACCGCCTTCGCGTCCATGCGCGGTTCGTGTTTCAGCGTGCCATCGGGCTGCATCACACCGGGGCCGGCGACCATGCGGTCGGTCATCGGCGTGGCGGCATTGCCGATGTCGACCTGGCCGACGGCGATGTCGTACATGCGGCCGTCAAGGTTGCTCGCCCTGGTGAGACCGGTGATGGCGTGCTTGGTCGAGGTATAGGCCGCCGAGAACGGCCGCGGCGCGTGCGCCGAGATCGAGCCGTTGTTGATGATGCGGCCGCCGCGCGGGGTCTGGTCCTTCATGATGCGGAAGGCGTGCTGGGTGCACAGGAACGGGCCGGTGAGGTTGGTGTTCACCACCGCCTGCCACTGCTCGAGGCTGAGATCCTCGAAATTCACCGGCGGCGCGCCCATGCCGGCATTGTTGAAGAGAACATCGAGCCGGCCATAGGTGTCCGTCACCTTGGCGAACAGGGCCGCGATCGAGCCGGGGTTGGTCATGTCGGCGGACACACAAAGGCTCTTGCTGCCATCGCCGCCGAGCTTTTTCGTCTCCTCCAGCATCTCCATCCGCCGCCCCACCAACACCACAGTGAAGCCCGCGTTCATCAGCGCCAGCGATGCTGCCCGCCCAACGCCGGTGCCGGCACCGGTTACGAGCGCGATCTTGTTGGTTGCTTCAGTCATGTGGTGTCCTCGCCCTTATTTGTTTTTTGCTTCGGTTTCGGTCTTGTAGGGTGGTCTTGGAATATTCTGGTGCGCCGCGCGCAGCGCCGCCGACCAGCGCGAGCGCAGGTCGTGGAAATAGGGCTCGCCCGCTTCGATCCGGTGGTTGAGGTCGGCGCTGCAGGCGTCGGTGCGCACCACCAGCACGTCGATCGGCAGCCCCACGCCGAGATTGGAGCGCATGGTCGAATCCATCGAGATCAGGCCCGTTTTAAGCGCCTCATAGAGTTCGACGTCGTAGTGCATGGCGCGATCGAGCACCGGCTTGCCGTATTTGTGCTCGCCGATCTGCAAATAGGGCGTGTCGGTGGTGCACTCGATGAAATTGCCGGCGGTGTAGATCATGAACAGCCGCATCCGCGAGCCCTTGATCTGGCCGCCGAACAGGAACGACACGTCGAAACTGACATCTTCCGATTTCAGCGCGTCGCCCTCGGTCGCATGCACGGCGCGGATGGCGCGGCCGATGCGTTGGGCTGCCTGGAACATGGTCGGCGCGTTCATCAACGTTTCGATCTCGCCGGTGTGGGGGTCTTCGAGCCCTTCCGTCAGGGTCGACAGCACCGACTGGCTGATCGCGAGATTGCCGGCGCTGGCGATCGCCATGATGCGGTCGCCGGGTTTGGAGAAAATGTGCAGCTTGCGAAAGGTCGAGACGTTGTCGAGGCCGGCATTGGTGCGGGTATCGGCGATCATGACGAGGCCGTCCCGAACCAGAATTCCGCAACAATAGGTCATTCCCAGTCCCCAAACGCGCGCGATTTATTGGCCCAGACTAGTAGCCAATTTCAGGGTGTCATCCAACCCCAATTCCCCGGGGCGCGGCATGCGCCCGAGGGGTCAAAAGGCGCACGGAATTGTGGCGGGGAGAAGTGCTACGACTGGCTCTGCCACTGCGACTGGCCGGGACGGCCGGCCTGATCGACCTTGACGGCAACCGTCAGCGTCTCGGTGCCGCCGCCGTAGCGGGTGCCGCGCACCGGGGCGGCGCCGAGATAGTCGAGCCCAATCGCGACGCGCGCATGGGCATCGGTGGTGCAGATGCCGTTGGCGGCATCGAAACCGACCCAGCCGAGCTTGGGCACGTAGGCCTCGGCCCAGGCGTGGCCGGCCTGCTGATTGACGGTGCCGTCGGATCGCAGGAAATGGCCGGAGACAAAGCGCGCCGGCACGCCGGCCGAGCGCGCGCAGGCGATGAAGATATGCGCATAGTCCTGACACACGCCGCGCTTCAGCGCGAAGGCTTCGGCCGCCGAGGTCCCGCTGTTGGTCGGATCCTCGTCGAACGTCATGTGCTCGAAGAGCTGCACCATCAGCGCGTGCAGGAATCCGAGCACGTCGCCATCCGACTCCGAACGCAGTTCGCGGGCGAAATTGGCCATCGCCGGATTGACCTCGGTCAGCGGCGTCTGGCGCAGGAAGAACGTTGGCGGAAAGCGTTCGTCGGTGCCTTTGAGCACGCCGCCGGTGTCGTGGGTTTCGATCTGCCCTTCGACATGAACGGTGAGATCGGCGATCGGCCCATAGGTGAGAACGTGCGTCACATTTCCGAACGCGTCCTGATGCGTGTCGAGCCTGGAGTCGGTCGAGACATCGATCTGCCACTCCGCGACATATTGCCCGTCATGGCTGCCCGGCGTCATCCGCAGGATCTGGATCACGCCCGAGGCCTGGGGCTCATAGCGATAGGTGGTTGTGTGGGCAATCCGCAGGCGCATGGCGTACCAGGGCAGAGCTAGAGTTCAGCGAGATATCTAGAGCAAAAAGATCGTCATGCCCGGGCTTGTCCCGGGCATCCACGTCTTTCTTTCCCAGCCTCTCAAAGCAAGACGTGGATGGCCGGGACAAGCCCGGCCATGACGGTGTTTGGTTTCACGCATTGCGAAGCCATCAAATCAAATACTGCTTGGTGATGATTTCACCCAACCGCGAATTATCCGCAAGGAATTCCTGGATGAATTCGTGCACACCGTGCTGGAAAATATCGTCCATATTGCTGTGTTCAAGCCGGTTCCGGATGCCGCGGGCGTGGCGCTGGCCGGCGCCCTGGCGGCCATAGGCGACCCCGATCTGGTCGAGATTGCGCACCAGATTGCTGTAGCAGCTCGCGAGCGACCGCGGCAGCGTGTCGTTGAGGATCAGGAGATCGGCGATCAGCCAGGGTTTCAGCGTCTCGCGATAGACCCAGTGATAGGCCGTCAGCGCCGACACCGAGCGCAGGATCGAGGTCCACTGGTAGTAGTCGAGCGGGCCGCCGACGTGCTCCTCCTCGGGCAGCAGCACATGATACTTCACGTCGAGAATGCGCGCGGTGTTGTCGGCGCGCTCCAGATGCAGGCCGAGCCGCGAGAACCAGTAGGCATCGTTGCGCAGCATGGTCCGGTAGGCCGAGCCGTCGAACCGCAGCGAGGTCTCCTGCACGAAGCGCAGGAATTTCGCCAGTTCCTCGCGGTTGGCGGTGCCCTTGCTCCAGACCGCCTGCAATTCGATCCAGGCCGAATTGATGGTGTCCCACATCTCCGATGTCAGCGCGGTGCGCACGGAGCGTGAATTGAGCCGCGCCGCCTCGATGCAATTCCTGATCGAGGAGGGGTTGCTTGGGGAGAACGAAAGATATTCGACGACGTTCTGCTCGTTGGCCTCCGAATAGACTTCGTAGAAGCTCGCGCCGACGCCGGCGGTGAGCAGCGCGGAATCCCATTCATTGGTCTTGCCGATATAGGCGGCGGGGAGTGCGGTGACGCGCAGCGTCGCATCGATCGTACGCGCGAGATATTCGGCGCGTTCGACGTAACGGGCGAGCCAGTACAGGTTTTCGGCGGTGCGCGACAGCATGCGAGGATCTTGCTCTCTACTCGTCCAGTATCCAGGTGTCTTTGGTGCCGCCGCCCTGGCTGGAATTGACCACCAGCGAGCCTTCCTTGAGCGCCACCCGCGTCAGCCCGCCGGGCACGATCGTGGTTTGCTTGCTGCCGGTCAGCACGAACGGGCGCAGGTCGACATGGCGCGGCGCCAGGCCCGAGGCCGTGCAGGTCGGGCAGGTCGACAGCGCCAGTGTCGGCTGCGCGATGAAACCTTCCGGCTCGCGCTTCAACTTGTCGCGGAACGCCTCGATCGTCGCCTTGGTTGCGGCGGGTCCAATCAGCATGCCGTAGCCGCCGGAGCCGTGCACTTCCTTGACCACGAGGTCGCCGAGATTGTCGAGCACATAGGCGAGATCCTGCGGCTCGCGGCAGCGCCAGGTCTGCACGTTCTTCAGGATCGGCTCCTCGCCGAGATAGAATTTCACGACATCGGGCATGTAGGAATAGATCGCCTTGTCGTCGGCAATCCCGGTCCCGACCGCGTTGGCGAGGGTGACGTTGCCGGCCGCATAGGCCGACATCAGCCCGGGCACGCCGAGTGCGGAATCCGGGCGGAAGGTGAGGGGATCGAGGAAATCGTCATCGACGCGGCGATAGATGACGTCGACGCGCTTCAACCCCTCGGTGGTGCGCATGAACACTTCATCGTTCTTGACGATGAGGTCGCGCCCCTCGACCAGCTCGATGCCGAGCTTGTCGGCGAGGAACGAGTGCTCGTAATAGGCGGAATTGTAAACCCCGGGCGTCATCAGCGCGACGGTCGGCTCGGCCGCGGCTGAGTGCGGCGCCACCGAGCGCAGCGCCGACAATAGTTCGTCCGGATATTTTTCTACCGGTGCGACGCGGTGGCGGGCGAACAGGTCCGGAAACAGCCGCATCATGATTTCGCGGTTTTCCAGCATGTAGGACACGCCGGAGGGCGTGCGCGCATTGTCCTCCAGCACGATGAAGTTTTCCGCGTCGACCCGGATGATGTCGATGCCGGCGATGTGGACATAGACGTCGTGCGGCACGTCCTGGCCGTTCATCTCGGGACGAAACACCGGGTTCTGGAAGATCAGGTCTTCGGGAATGATGTTGGCACGCAGGATGTCGCGGCCGTGATAGATGTCGCGCAGGAACATGTTCAGCGCCTTGACGCGCTGCTTCAGTCCCTTCTCCAGAAGGGTCCATTCCTTGGCGGACATGATCCGCGGGATCACGTCGAACGGAATCAGCCGCTCCTGGGCCTCGCTATCGCCATAGACCGCGAAGGTGATGCCGATCCGGCGGAACAGCAACTCCGCTTCCTGCCGGCGATATTCCAGCGCATCCGGAGGCGTCTCCTTCAGCCACTGGGAGAGTTCCTGGTAGGCGGGGCGGAGATCGCTGCCGCCGAGCCCGTTCATTTCATCAAAGGCAACTGCCATGTATCCCGACTGTCTTTGAGCCCTAACGCCACAGTGCATGACTTGAAGGGGTGGTAGCAAGGCCCGGGCCAGCGCGATATGCATTGGCTGGTGACTTTTGCTAAGGAAGGTTCGCGGCGCTGCCTGAAAAATTGGCTGTCGGGTGCTTATTTCGACAGCAAAACCCCGTGACTTCAAGGCGTTGCCTCGGCAAGGTCGCGGCAGAGGTAAGGAAGAGACCATGAGCGAGATTGTCACGGCGGGGATCCTGGTGATCGGCGACGAGATCCTGTCCGGCCGGACCAAGGACAAGAATATCGGCTTCATCGCCGAATACCTGACCAATATCGGGATCGATCTGAAAGAAGTGCGCGTGGTCGCCGACGACGAGGCCGACATCATCGCAGCCCTTGATGCACTGCGGCATCGCTACGACTACGTCTTCACCACCGGCGGCATCGGCCCGACCCATGACGACATCACCGCCGACAGTGTGGCGAAGGCGTTCGGCGTCGGCATCGACCACCACCCCGAAGTGGTGGCGCGCTTTCGCGAACGCTGGACCGAACAGGATTTGAACGAGGCGCGGCTGCGCATGGCTCGCGTTCCCGACGGTGCCGAACTGATCCAGAGCGCGACCATCCTGGCGCCCGGCTTCAAGCTCGGCAACGTCATCGTCATGGCCGGCATCCCCTCGATCATGCAGGCGATGATGGATATCGTCGCGCCCAGGCTGAAGTCGGGGGTTCGGATGCTGTCGGAATCGGTGCGTGCCAACGCCCGCGAAGGTGACATCGGTGGTCCCCTGCGGGACATCGCCAATGCCCATCCCGACACCATCATCGGCAGCTATCCGTTCCAGGACGAGGACAAGAAGCCGAACACCAATCTGGTCGTCCGCTCGCGCGATCCGGACAAGCTTGCCGCCGCGATGAATGCGGTGAAGGACATGCTCAAGCAGTTGCACAGCGCGGCGTAGGCCGACTGCCACCCGGTCATCAATCCAGTCAAAGCGGAAACACCATGGTTGAAAAAAGCTCAGACCTCAGCGCACAGGAGCGGGCCGGCAAGGCCTTCCCGGTCTCGTGGGACCAGTTTCACCGGGATTGCCGGGCGCTGACCTGGCGGCTCAACGAGGTCGGGCCGTTTCATGCCGTCATCGCCATCACCCGCGGTGGGCTGGTGCCGGCGGCGATCGTGGCGCGCGAACTTGGCGTTCGCGTCATCGATACCGTGTGCGTCGCCAGCTACGACCACACCCAGCAGGGCGAGTTGAAGGTGCTGAAGGGTATCTCCGAGGATACCGCAAGGCTCGGCGGCGGCACCGGCAAGGGTCTTTTGATCGTCGACGACCTCGTCGACACCGGCAAGACCGGCCGGCTGGTCCGCGACATGATGCCGGACGCGCATTTTGCAACCGTCTACGCCAAGCCGAAGGGACGGCCGCTGGTCGACACCTACATCACCGAGGTGTCGCAGGACACCTGGATCTTCTTCCCCTGGGACACCGCGTTGTCATTCCTGCCGCCGATCCGCGACGGCGCGGCCTAAGGGCACGCGAATGGCGAGTAGGGAATAGCGAATAGGGGGACTATTCGCCATTCGCTACTCGCCATTCGCCAGCAGTACCGCTGCGAAGCTTGAGATCCTCTCATGCCCCTGCAAAACCGCGTCACGCCCACCGGCGACATCGTAGCCACCCCACATCGCGGCCTGTTCACCGGCAATCGCGGCATCATTCATGATCCCGCGACCAGGACGCTGCTGAAAAAGCGTTGGTCCAGCCCGGCCTGGCTCACCTGCGTCTGCGAATTCAGGGGATGGCGGCGCAAGGTGATGGGCACGCGCAGCTGGACCGAGCTGTTTTTCCTGGATGAAGCGACCGCGTTCGCCGCCGGCCATCGGCCCTGCTTCTTCTGCCGCCGCGACGACGCCAACCGCTTTCGCGCGGCGTGGGCCAAAGGAAACGCCGTGGCGAGCCCGCTCGCGCGCGAAATGGATGCGGTGTTGCATCGCGAGCGGCTTGACCGCGGCAACAAGCGGCTGCATCCGCTGCCAATGCCGCTCAGCGAATTGCCTGACGGCGCGATGGTGCAGGCGGGCGCTGAAAGCTATTTGATCGCCCGCGGCAGGACTCTGCGCTGGTCATTCGAGGGTTACGCTCCCGCGAATTTTGACGCGGCCTCCGCGATGCTGCTGACGCCGCCGTCCACGCTGCGCGCGCTGGGCGCAGGGTATCGACCGGTGCTGCATCCGAGTGCGTGTAGTTAGCGAAGGTGGTGCCGCTTGCGCGGTCGGCCCTCTCTCCCGCTTGCGGGGGAGAGCTGGAGTGGGGGTCTCTCCGCGCTTCCCGCTCGTGGAGAGAGCCCCCACCCTAACCCTCCCCCGCAAGCGGGAGAGGGAATGGAAACATCACCCCAGCCGCTCCCGTGCTAACCTGGCGCCGGCGCCGAGTGCCATCAGCTTGGCCTCGGCGATATCCCGGCGCATCGGCGCCATGCCGCAATTGGTGGTCGCGATGATGTTGCTCTTCGGCACGAACTTCGCGACCTGCTCGATCACCGTGACGACGTCTTCAGCGGTCTCGACCGTGTCGCTGGCCACGTCGATCACGCCGGCCTGGACGATCTTGCCGGGGAGAGCCGCGAGCAAATCCAGCGGCACATGCGAATTGCGGCACTCGATCGCAACCTGCTGGATCGAACTCTTGGCGATCGCCGGGAAGATGTCCTCGTATTGCCGCCACTCGGCGCCCAGCGTCTGCTTCCAGTCGGTATTGGCCTTGATGCCGTAGCCATAACAGATGTGCACGGCGGTGGTGCAGGTCAGCCCTTCGGCCGCGCGCTCGAGCGCTTTGATGCCCCAGTCGGAGACTTCATCCAAGAAGACGTTGAAGGCGGGCTCGTCGAACTGGATCACGTCGACGCCGTCGGCCTGCAACGCCCTAGCCTCGTTGTTGAGCAGTTCGGCGAAGGCGAACGCCATCTTCACGCGGTCGCCGTAATAGCGGTCGGCGACGGTGTCGGCGATGGTCATCGGGCCGGGCAGGGTGAATTTCAGCTTGCGGGCCGTGTGGGTGCGCGCGACGCGGGCTTCGTCGGCGTGAACGCGACCCCTGAGCCTCAGCGGCGCCACCACCTGCGGCACCATTGCCTTGTAGCGGTCCTTGCGGATTCCCATCTCCACCTTGTGGGCGAAATCGATGCCCTCGATCTTCTCCAGGAAGCCGTGGACGAAATGCTGTCGCGCCTGTTCGCCCTCGGTGACGATATCGAGGCCGGCATCCTCCTGCAGTTTTACCGCGAGCAGGGTGGCGTCGCGCTTGGCGCGGGATAATTCCGCGCCTGTGGATTTCCAGGGCGCCCACAGCGTGTTGGGCTCGGCCAGCCATTCCGGCTTCGGCAGGGAGCCGGCGATCGTGGTTGGAAACAGCATTTGCAGTCCTCCCGGTCGGTTCTGATTGAGCGCCTGTTTGCCATGTCTTATGCTGGAGGTACAGAACAACAAAAGTCGGAAGATTATGTTCGGGCCGCCGACGAAGGAATTGATAGGCAGGAAGTGAATACTACCCGCGCCGTCATTCCGGGATGCGCCTCTTGGCGCAGGCCCGGAATCCATAACCACGATCGTGAGTATGGATTCCGGGCTCGCGCTACGCGCGCCCCGGAATGACGGGATGAGATCGCAAACAGAACGAACACAAAAGGAAACGCCATGATCGAATTCTTCTTCGACTGCTCCAGCCCCTGGACCTATCTCGCCTTCCACAACATCCAGCCGCTGGCGAAGGAGATCGGTGTCGAGATTTCTTGGCGGCCGATCCTGGTCGGCGGCGTCTTCAACACCATCAATCCCACCGTCTATGCGACGCGGGACAATCCGGTGCCGGCCAAGCTCGCCTACCAGAAAAAGGACATGGCGGATTGGGCGCGTTCCGCCGGGCTCGCCATCAAGATGCGGCCGACGGTATTTCCAGTGAACAGCGTCAAGGCAATGCGCGGCTGCATCTGGCTGGGGAAGGACATGGTGCCGTTCGCGCGTGCGGTGTTCGAGATCTATTGGGGCGAGGACAAAGACATCTCGCAGGACGCGGTGCTGACCGAAGTCTGCAAGCGTGTCGGCGTCGATCCTGCGAAATTCCTTGAAGGCATCAGCCAGCAGGCGATCAAGGACCAGCTCAAGGCCAATACCGACGAGGTGATGGCGCGCGGCGGCTTTGGGTCGCCGACCATTTTTGTCGACAAGACCGACATGTATTTCGGCAACGACCGCCTGCCGCTGATCCGCGAGGCCTTGGCGCGCCGCAAAGAAGAGGCCGCTTGATGCCGAAGGCTGTCGTCTGCCGCGAGCTCGGCCCGCCCGAGCGCCTGCGTCTGGAGAGCTTTCCCGCGGTGCCGCTGGCGCCGGGCCAGGTGCGCGTCGCCATCCATGCCGCCGGGATCAATTTTCCCGATATACTGATGGCCGCGGGCGAGTACCAGCTCAAGCCGCCGCTGCCGTTCACGCCCGGTGTCGAAGCCGCTGGCGACGTGGTCGAGGTGAATCGCGCCGAGGGCGTTGCGCTCGGTGACAAAGTGATCGTGAAAATGCGGCACGGCGCCTATTGCGACGAAGCCGTGGTTACGCCGTCGCAGCTCACGCCGCTGCCGTCGACCTTCGATTATGCCGAGGGTGCGACGTTTTTGGCCGGCCACGGCACCGCCTATCACGCGCTGATCGATCGCGGCCAGCTCAGGCCGGGCGAAGTGCTGCTGGTGCATGGTGCCGGCGGTGGCGTGGGCTTGGCCGCAGTCGAGATCGGCAAGATGCTGGGCGCTACCGTGATCGCGACGGCCTCGAGTGACGAGAAATTGGAAATCGCCAGCGGGCGCGGCGCCGATCATCTCGTGCGCTACGACCGCGAGCCGTTTCGCGACGCGGTCAAGCGCATCACCGATGGCCGCGGCGCCGACGTGGTGTTCGATCCCGTCGGCGGCGAGGTGTTCGAAAACAGCATGCGCTGCATCAACTGGGGCGCGCGGCTTCTGGTCATCGGTTTCACCGGCGGCATTGGATTGGCCAAAACCAATCTCTTGATGATCAAGGGCGCCAGCGTACTCGGCGTCCGCGCCGGCGAAGCCGTGCGGAAAAATCCTGAAATCGGTGAGGTCAGGATCAAGGCGCTGACCGAATGGGCGGAAGCTGGAAAAGTGCGGCCGAACATCTCGCATCGGTTGCCGCTGGAGGACTACGCGAAGGCGATGCGGCTATTGATGGAGCGCAAGGCGATCGGGCGGGTGGCGCTGCTGATGAGGTAAGGAATCGTAGGGTGCCCACCATGCTTGTCGCACGAAAGCTGGTGGGCACGCTTCGCTTTGCCTACCCTACGGTCATCCAAACTTTCCGCCCTTCAAAAAAGCAATCGTGTGCGCGATCGCGCGCTCATTCCGCACCAGCCACGGATGCGTGGTGGGGACGACGATATGATCGGCCATGCCGTCGAGCTTTGTGTTCGCGACCGACACCCGTCCGTCATGCGGTCGCGGCAGCAACGCCGCTGTGATCGGATAGATCGAGCGGTTTCCAGCGATGATGCCGACGGGATAATCGACGTCCGGCAGCATCCCGCTGGTGGCGGTATCGCGGCGGGTGACGAGCTGCTGTCCGGCCGGCCCCAAGAGGGCGCGATAGGCCGCAAGGCTCTTCAGCCGGTCGGCGATCTCACTGCCGCCGTTCGGCGTGCCAAGCATGACGACGCGGCCGAGTCGCGCTGGCCGGTATCTGGCGAGATAGACCCGCGCCAACAGCCCGCCCATGGAATGGCAGACGAAGTGGACCGAACCCGTTACACCGCCGGCAAACAGGTCGACGGCGAGATGGATATCTTCCGCCAACGCCTCCAATGCCTTTCGGCGGCTGGCATAGCCGAGATTGAGCGTGGCGTAGCCTTCGCCCTCGATCGCCCGCTGCATCTTCTGAAACGAGCGCGTCGTCCGGCTGATGCCGTGCAGCAGCACCACGCCGTCTTGCATGGGCTTACCTGAGACCGCCGCTGTGCTCACTTGTATTCGCGCTCGTCCCACCACGGAAAATAGTCGGGCATGTCGGCCGAAACCTTGTTCTTGAACTGCGCCGGGCGTTTTTCCAGGAACGACACCACGCCTTCCTTGACGTCCTCGGAGCGGCCGCGGGTATAGATGCCGCGGCTGTCGATCTTGTGCGCTTCCATCGGGTCATCCGCACCCATCATGCGCCACATCATCTGCCGGATCAGCGCCACCGAAACCGGCGCGGTCTTGGCGGCGATTTCCTTGGCGAGCGCGCGTGCGGTCGGCAGCAATTCCTCCGGCGGCACCACCTTGCTGACGAGGCGGCCGGCGAGCGCCTCCTGCGCCGGGAACACGCGCCCGGTGTAGCACCATTCCAGCGCCTGCGAGATGCCGACGAGGCGCGGCAGGAACCAGCTCGAGGCGGCCTCCGGCACGATGCCGCGCTGGGAGAACACGAAGCCGAAGCGCGCGGCCTCACTGGCGATACGGATATCCATCGCGAGCTGCATGGTGACGCCGATGCCGACCGCCGGCCCGTTCACCGCCGCGATTACAGGTTTCAGGCACTTGAAGATGCGCAGCGTCACCTGGCCGCCGCCGTCGCGCACCATTGGATCGCTGTAGTCGACCTTGCCGTCGGCGAAGCGCTTGACCGGCCCGCGCCGCGCGTCGCGGTCGAACGTGTCGGCGCCGGAGGACAGATCAGCCCCGGCGCAGAAGCCGCGGCCGGCGCCGGTGACGATGATGGCGCGGACGTCGTCGTCCTTGTCGGCGGCGTCGAAGGCGTCGATCAATTCCTGCTGCATGGTGCCGTTGAAGGCGTTGAGCTTGTCGGGCCGGTTCAGCGTGATGGTGAGGATCTGCTCGTCAACCTCGTATTTGATGGTCTCATACGCCATGGGTGGTTCCTCTTGGTGTTGTTTTTAGGATTTTGCACCGTCATTGCCGGGCATAGCCGTCTGAAGGACGACGTCGCTTGCGATTGCCTATGCCCGGCAATCCATCTTACGAATTCCGAGGATGGATGCGCGCGTCAAGCCCGCGCATGACGATGAGTTTAGCCGCTACTTCTTCGGCGGTGCCGGCCACGGTCTTTGCGCACCCCGCAGGCCCTCGAAGGCTTTCGCCATGCCGAGCGTGCCAAGGTCGTCGAAGCGGCGGCCGACGATCTGGACGCCGATTGGAAAGCCCTTTTTGTCGTAGCCGCCATTGATCGAGATCGCCGGATTTTCCGACATATTCCATGGCACGGTGTAGCAGATGTGCTCGAACGGCTTTGCCGGGTCGTTGGTCGGGGCAGCGAACTCAGCGGGGAAATTCACCACCGGCGACACCGGCGAAATCACATAATCAAGATCGCAGAACAGTTTTGCCGCGGCGGTGCGGATCGCCATGGTCTGGTTGAAGCCCCTGATGACGTCGACGCCCGAGAGGTTGGCGCCGCGCTCGCCCCATTGGTAGATGTAGGGCAGCACCTTGGCGCGTTCTTCCGGCGAGAGTTTGGACAGATCGTCCCACATCCGCGCGCGCCAGAAATTGTCGAGGCCATCGAGCATCTCGCGCGTCAGGATGCCGTCGATTTCGGTGACGACGGCGCCGACGGATTCAAACGCCTTCGCCGCCTTCACGGCGATCTCGCGAACCTGTTTCTCCAGCGGCAGGCCGACATCGAGATCGAGCATCAGGCCGATCCGCAGCTTGCGCGGCGATTTCTCCAGCGCCTTCCAGTTGATCTCAACCGCCGGCAAGCTCATGCCGTCGCGGCGGTCGGGGCGCGACAGCACGCTCATCATCAAAGCAGCATCGTCGACGGTGCGGGTCATCGGACCGGCGACGCGGCCGACATAGGACGGATCAATCGGAACCCGGCCAAGGCTCGGCTTCAGCCCAACCAGGCCGCACCAGCCGGCCGGCAGCCGCACCGAGCCGCCGATGTCGCTGCCGAGATGCAATGGTCCGTAACCGGCCGCGCCGGCAGCACCTGCGCCGGCGCTGGACCCGCCGGGGTTCTTGGCCAGGTCCCAGGGATTGCGGGCGAGGGGATGGAAGGAGGAAAGACCCGACGACAGCATGCCGTAATCCGGCATCGTGGTCTTGGCGAAGATCACCGCACCCGCCTCGCGCAGGCGGGCTGCGGGCGGCGCATCCTTCGGGGCAGGGACGTGCTTGACGCTGGCGGCGCCCAAAGGCACCGGCTGGTCCTTGGTGGCGATATTGTCCTTGATGGTGACGGGCACGCCGTCGAGCGTTCCCATCGGCTCGCCCTTGTCCCAGCGCTCCGTCGAGGCCTTGGCGACCGCGCGCGCGCCGTCGGGATCGAACAGATAGAGCGCCTTGATATGCGGCTCCCACACCGCGATATGCGCCAGCACCTCTTCCATCACCTCCGACGGCGAGAATTGCTTGGCGCGATAACCGGCGAGCAGGTCTGTGGCGGACAGGTCGTGAAGCGAGGTGACTTCCTCTTTGGTTTTGATCTTATGCATGGGCACCTGCCGGAAGACGTGTCTCGATGATGCGCGCAAACATGCTGGCGCCGATCGGCAGGATCTTGTCGTCCAGCACGTAGCCGGGATTGTGCACGGGCACCGAGCCGTCATGGCCGATCCAGAAATAGGCGCCGGGCACCGCCTGCAGCATGTCGGCGAAATCCTCGCTGCCCATCTTCGGCGTCGTGCGGGTGAACACCTTCGCGGGATCGACCACCGTACGGGCGACTTCCTCGACCACACGGGAGTGTTCTTCCTCGTTCACCAGCACGCTGAAGATGTCGCGGATGTCGGTCGTGATCTCGACCTGGAACGCGGCAGCCATGCCGGCGCAGATCGCCCGCATCCGCTCGCGGATCAGCGCGCGCACCTCGTCGGAAAATGCACGCACGGTGCCGCAGAGCTTGGCATCGCCGGGAATCACATTATAGGCGGAGCCCGCATGGATCTGCGTGATCGACAGCACCGCCGGCTCATTGGGGCTGACATTGCGGCTGACGATGGTCTGCAGCGCTTGTCCGAGCGTCATGGCGATCACCACCGCATCCTTCGAGCGTTCCGGCATCGCGCCATGCGCGCCATAACCCTGGATGGTGATGTCGAAGAAATCGGCGCCGGCCATCGCGGGGCCCGGCAGGATGGCGACTTCGCCATGGTTCAGGTCCGGCGCGTTGTGCAGCCCATAGACCTCGTCGCAGGGGAATTTCTCGAACAGCCCATCCTTGATCATGGCGCGGGCGCCGCCAAGGCCTTCCTCGGCGGGCTGGAAGATGAAATGCACGGTACCGTCGAAATTTCTGGTCTCGGCCAGATAGCGCGCGGTGCCGAGCAGCATGGTGGTGTGGCCGTCATGGCCGCAGCCATGGAAACGGCCGGGAATGGTCGAGCGCCAGCGCAGATTGGTGTTCTCCTCCATCGGCAGCGCGTCCATGTCGGCGCGCAGGCCGATGCGCTTTGTCCCCGTGCCGTTGCCCTTGAGCACGCCGACCACGCCGGTGCCCCCTAAGCCGCGATGCACCTCAATGCCCCAACCCCTAAGCTTCTCGGCGACGATGCCTGATGTCCGCACCTCCTCGAAGCCGATCTCGGGATGGGCATGCAGGTCGCGGCGAATGGCGGTGAGTTCGTCGGCAAAGCCGTCGATGCGCTCGATGGTTGGCATGTGTGGTCTATCCCGTTGCAGAGGAGTTTGTTTTTTTGGTTGGCGTGAATGGCGCGCCGTTCGCTCGACGTTAAGCGTGTCGCCGCGGCAAGCGCAAGCTGCGGAGCAATTCCGTTTTGCATGCCGCATGAGCGCAATGGATTTAGGGCCTGCCGTGACCGATGGCGTCGCCGAACCGATCGGCTGGCAATCAGACTTGACGTCATTCCGGGATGGTGCGACAGCACCAGACCTCGAAACGATAGGGTGCGGCGACGAAATCGACTGTGCCCTCGGCGGCGACGCGCCCGACCGTGTCGTCGGCATCGCCCCAGATATAGAGCGTGGGCACCCGGGTCGGACCGAGCGGACTGCGGATGGCGCCGCGGGCGCGGTACCAGGCGAGCGCTGCCTCCATCGCTTGCCTGTTGCCGAGCACGGAAAGATGTTGCTCAGCGGCGGAATCCGGCAGCCCATTGGCAATCCAGCGCTCGCGCAGCCATCTGGCATCGTCGGCCAGAACCACAGCGGCCGCATCCGGCTCGAGGAAGGCCTTGTGATGGCGTGAGCGATGCGCCTGTTCGCCGTCCAGCATCAGCAGCGCGCGGTTGAAGGCGTTGGGATGCGGCCGCGACAGGATCGCGAGCGAGGCGATCCGCTCCGGATATCGATCGGCGAGCGCCCAGGCGATGCTGCCACCCCAATCGTGGCCGACCAGATGCAAGCGCGCCTCACTGTAGCCGAGAGCAGCCACGATCGCCATCGCATCGTCCATCAGGCGGTCGATGTGATAGTGCGAGGCATCGCGCGGATCGGGCCGCGCGCCGGGCGAATAGCCGCGCTGGCTCGGCGCTACGGCGCGATAGCCCATGTCGCCGAGGCCGCTAACCTGCGCGCGCCAGCAGTTCATCGATTCCGCAAAACCGTGCAGCAGCAACACCAAGGGGGCGCCATGTTCACCAGCGACAAGGGTGTCGAAGGTGAGGGCGGGGGAGATCGCAATCTTCTCGAGTGAGGGCATCAGGACGTCAAATTGGCACGCAGCTTTTAGGTGTGCAATGCTCGAGTGCTGGAACGCGACTTGCAAGACTTGACGTGCAAGACTTGCAAGCGACGGGTTCCATTGATGACGGGAGAACGCGGTGCTTTCGCAGCAGCACATATCTCCGCAGACCCCGACGGGTGCGACGCTTCAGGGCGACGGCGCTACCTTCCGGGTCTTCGCGCCACAGGCCAGCGCGGTCTATCTGCATGGCAGGTTTGGCGCGCATGAGTTCGATCAGCCGACCGAGGACCGCCTGCTGACGAAAGATGGCCGCGGCTACTGGAGCGGATACCAGGACGGCGCGCGCGATGGCGACCGCTACCGCTTCTGGGTCGAGGGTGCCGGCTCGCGCGGCTACAAGCGCGATCCCTGCGCGCGTGAGCTCGAGCCCGCAAACTTCCCGAACTGCTTTGCCATCTTGCGTGCGACGGACGGTTTTCCCTGGCACGACCAGCACTTCGTCACGCCAGACTTTTCGGACATGATCGTCTACCAGCTCCATATCGGCACGTTTGCGATCCGCAAGCCGGGCGTTGCCTCGAATTTCCTCGACGTCGCGCTGAAGATTCCCTATCTCGCCGACCTCGGCATCAACGTCCTGCAGCCGCTGCCGGTCGACGAGCAGGAAGCCAACCCGAACATGGGCTATAGCGGCGCGGATCTGTTCTCGCCGGATTTCCCTTACGTCGCGGTCGACGACCTGCCGTTCTATCTGGCCGGTCTCAACGAACTCTATGTCGCAAGAGGGCGAACGCCGATTGCGCTTGCGGATATCCAGTCCGGCCCCGGTCAGCTCAAGGCGCTGGTTGACCTCTGCCATCTCAATGGCATCGCCGTGATCTTCGACGTGGTCTACAACCACGCCGGCGGCTTTTCGATCGACGGCCGGCTCGACGATAATTGCCTCTATTACATGGACCGCCGCGTCAACCACGGCAACAACAACGACAGCCTCTACTTCACCGATCAGGATCGCGGCACCGGCGGGCTGGCGTTCGCGCTGTGGAACGACGATGTTTCGAAATTCCTCATCGACAATGCGCGCTATTATCTCGAAGAGTTGCACGCCGATGGTTTCCGCTATGACGAGATCTCGACGCTGATCTCGACCGGCCAGGGCAGCGGATGGCAATTCTGCCGGGCGCTGACCTCCAATCTCAGGGGTTTCCGCAACCGCATCCTGCAAAATGCCGAATTCTGGGCCGGACGCTTTTCGGACATTCCATCCAGTGCGCTTCCGGTCGTCGCGCCGGCGGAGGCGGGCGGCATGGGCTTCGATGTCGTGCAGCACGACTATCTGCGCGGCGTGCTGCGCGGGACGGTGGCTGTGGCCTCCGGCGGCGCCAACGCGGCGATATCGATGTCGGCGATCGCGGCCGCGCTGTATCCGCCCGGGTTCGACCACGCCTGGCGCGCGGTCACCTGCGTCGAGAACCACGATCTCGTGCTGGCCGGCCGCGATCCGCGGCTGCCGGCGCTGGCCGATCCCTCCAACCATCGCTCCTGGTACGCGCGAAGCCGCAGCCGGGTCGCGACCGCGATCTTGCTGACGGCGCCCGGCATTCCGCAACTCTTCATGGGCCAGGAGTTTGGCGAGGACCGGCCCTGGGACGTCGATCCGCGCGGGCCGAACCTGTTGTCGTGGGCCGGGCTCGATGATCCCTCGGATAGCACCTTACGCGATCACCTGCGCTTCACGCGCGACCTGATCCGCCTGCGACGTGACCTGCCGGGGCTGCGCAGCGATAACGTTCACGCCTTCTATTGTTCCGACAAAGACAGGGTGATCGCCTATCACCGCTGGCGCGAGGCGGACCGGTGACGACGTCGTCGTGGTCGCCTCATTTTCGGAAACGACCTGGCGCGGCTATGAGATCGGATTTCCGTTTCCCGGCTTCTGGAAGGAGCGCTTCAACAGCGACGCCTACGATCACTGGGTCAATCCGCAAGTCGCAGGCAATAGCGGCGGGATCGTCGCGCAGGGCAACGGGACTGCACGGCTTTGCGGCATCGGCGCCGATCGTGATTCCGGCCAACAGCGTGGTGGTGTTCAGCAGGGGATAGCGCCACGGCCGGTCGGGGCGATTGCAGGTTTCTTCCCGATCGCTAACGTTGGCGTCGCGCGCTTACCTCGGCCAGCGTCCCTCGAGGGCCTTGCGCTCGATGTCCTTGGCGAAGAGCTGCGTCTCCTCGGCGTTATGGGGAACGAGAACGCTTTGCGACCGCTGCTGCGCCTGTTCGAGCGTGACATTCTGCCGGTGCAGCGCTTCGTCGTAGCCGGTGACGGCCTTCACCTGGACGTGGTTGGTGAATTTCGTTGTCGTCGCATCGATCGGCTCGACGAAGAACTCCCACATCACGCCGACCTGGCCGCGGACGCTCACCTCCGGGCCGAAAGTGTCAGAGAGGGAGACCAGGCGACAATGGCTGCGCTCCGAGATGTTCTCGACATAATGCTGAACGATCAAGCTGCCGATCCGCTCGACATTGATCGACATTCGCTTGCCGTCACGCGTGAAGCTGGCGGCGGCTGCTATGTGATCCTTCGAACAAGCCTGATATTCCTTGTCGGTAAGCCCGAACACCCATTCGGTGAGATCGATGGTTTCGCATGGCGCATCGATCACTGCATCCATGCGGGAGTCCGCCATGACCGGCAAATCCATAGTGATCTCCTGAATATTGCGGAACGTTGGATCAGGCGGAAAGCTGCGCGAGCAACTCTTTGGTCGTGACGATGGCATGGGCGTAGGTTGGCCCGTTGATCGCGTGGGCGGCGTGCATGGCTTCATGGCTGAAAGCGGCGGTGGCGTCCTTGACGAGGGTGACGTGGTACCCGAGCTCCATGCCGAAGCGGCCAGTCGATTCGATGCAGGTGTTGGCGATCATGCCGATCAGAACGATGCGGCGGACGCCGTGCTGCTTGAGCTGAAGATCGAGATCGGTATTCGCGAAGCCGCTCGATCCCCAATGCTCCTGGATGACGACATCGGCGGGCTGGGGCTGGAAATCATCGTGGAACGTGCCGCCCCAACTGTCTTTGGCAAAGACCTGCCCTTTCGCCGAGGCGAGCTGATACGGCGAGGGATTGTCAAAGGAGACGTAATCGCCGGGCTTCCAGCGATGATGCGGCACAAAGAAGATCTTCAGTCCATGGGCCCGCGCGGTCGAGATCACCTCGCGCAGGTGATCCAACAGGTCAACTTCCTCGGCGATCCCCTTCACGCGAGGCCAGAGCTTGCCGCCGTCGCTAAGAAAATCGTTGTACGGGTCGACCAGCAGGATCGCGGTGGTCGAGGGATCGTAACTCATGACAATCTCCTGTTTCTTCTGTGGCTTGCGACTCACGATGATGCAAACTAAATAGAGGTTATCGAACAGCTAAATGGTTATTAGAGTTTAGTCAACCGCTAATTGGAGTTTCTATGGGAAGGTCGACCAAGGAGCAGGCGGGCGCCAACCGCCAGCGCATCGTGACGGCGGCGGGTAACCTGTTCCGCAGCCGTGGCTATGATGCGGTTGGGATCGCCGATGTCATGAAGGCCGCCGGTATGACGCAAGGGGGCTTCTACAAGCACTTCGCGTCGAAGGAGGCCTTGGCCGCAGAGGCGTGGGAACAGGGTTTCGAGTTTGCTTCCACGACCTGGCGACGGCAGGACAAGGGTGGTTCTCCCGCTGCGGCTGTCGTCGACTACTATCTTGCGCCGAAGTCACTGGAGAATCGCTGTCCCATGGTGGCGCATGGCGAGGAAGTCGCGCGTATGGACGAAGACTGCGCCCTGCGCGACGTATACGCCGAGGGCGCGCGAGCCCTTTATGACACCTTCATGGACACCGCCAAAGGATCGATGGCGAAAGACCGGGCCAGACTACTGTTCGCGGCCATGGTTGGCGCCAATATGCTGAGCCGGGCCGCAGGTGACGCCGACTGGGTCGCTGCGTTGAGGAAGACCGTCAAGGCCGCCGCCGCGGAGTGAGCTGAGCCAGAGCTTCCGCATCGTCCTCAGCGTTACGACATTGCCGCTTTTGCCGCCTCGCGGGTTACGTCGAGAACGCCTTTAGGACGCGAGAGCATAGGGACATGGGTGGTCGGGGCCTCAACGGCACAAGGCCCGCCTTCGCCCAAGGGCTCCGGCGCGGCAGCTTCGCTCGCTCGCGAGCGAAGGCTGGTGCGGGCGGTGGACTCGAACCCACACGATGTTGCCATCGAGGGATTTTAAGTCCCTTGCGTCTACCAGTTCCGCCACGTCCGCTTGTCTTCTGGAATTCGGCTTTCTAGCGCGTTTGCCGGTCAGGTGGAAACAGGTAATCTTTGCTGAAGATACGTTGTTTCAACAGTTTAGCGCGGCGGACGGCAAAGTCGCATTGTGCTTTGATAGATCCTGCAGCAAGACGCCACGCCGCTTTCCATGCCACCTTGGCAAAGCCTCAATCCGGACACCTGCGGCTGCTTTAGGCAATCTCAACCTGATCCGCTTACGAAAGTCCGATGTCCGTTCGCTCCTTCTGCCCGAGATTGTCACGCGCCATCACCGCGTTGACCCTGCTTTCGCTCGCAACAGCGCTCTGCGGCTGTGCCCAGATGGGCGACACCGTGTCATCGGCGTTCGCCGATCCCGCCAAATATGATCTCTACGAATGCAAGCAGCTCGAGCCGGAGCGAAAGAGCCTTGCGAACCGGGCGGCGGAGTTGCAGGGCCTGATGGCGAAAGCCGAAACCGGCGTCGGCGGGGCCGTCGTGGCTGAGATGGCCTATCGCAACGATTACATCTCAATTCGCGGGCAGCAGAAGCTCGCCGAGGAAGCCTGGCGGCGTAACAAATGCCACGAAACCCCGCCCGCCGCGCCTGCGCCATCAGCGCCAACTCCGCCGCCGGCGCCTGCCAAAGGCAAGCGTTCGTCGTCGCACTAGAGCTTCGGTTCTGATTGAATCAGAACCGAAGCTCTAGATTCTTGTTTTGATGCGTTTTCTTCGCAGATAAGTCTACGCAATCTGCGTAAACTTGATTGCTATGCGAACCGGTCCACTTCGCTTGAAAACGCACTGAGGCTCACACCCGCCAGTCGTAGATCCAGTCCTGCCGCGCCAGCATGTGGCTCGGGCCCATCGCCTTGATCGCGAGGTCGCGCGCCAACGCTGCCGGGCCGGTGAGGTGATAGATGCGCCCCTGTCGCCGCGCCAGACGCTGCACCCGCAGCACGCGCGAACGGCGCAGCCGCACGTAGCGCTTCAGCGCCGCCGGAATCCCCGCAACATTTTCGCCCGCGCTGTCGCTTAAAGCGCTGGCGAGCACCGCCGCGTCCTCGATCGCCATGCCGGCGCCCTGCGCCGCAAAGGGCAGCATCGCATGCGCGGCGTCGCCGAGCAGCGCCACGGAATCCGCGTTCCAGTCGCCGACATCGGGCAGCGTAAACAGCGCCCATTTCCGCCAGCCGTCGACGGCGCCGATCAGCATCCGCGCCGTCGCCGGCCACCGTGATGCGAACGCTCCCTTGACCTCGTTCGGTTCGCCGGGCGCACTCCAGCCGGGCCGGTTCCAGGTCCCCGGCACGATGGCGACGACGTTGATCTGGCGCCCACCCGAGATCGGATAGGCAACCAGATGCGCGTTCGGTCCCATCCAGAGCTGGACCCGCGGCGAGGTATATTCCCGCGGCAACGCGGTCGCATCGAGCGTGCCGCGCCAGGCGATCAGCCCGGAGAATTGCGGCTGCACGTCCGGGAATAGATGGTTGCGGACCGAAGACCAGATGCCGTCGGCGCCGATCAGGGCCACCGCCAGATCCTGCTGGCGCGAATTGCCGCGGCGCTGAACCACCGTCAGCCCCTTGGCGTGCTTGGTCACGTCCTCGAACTGGCAGCCGAGCCGCAGCTCGATATCGGGATGGTCGTTGACCTCGGCTTGCAGCGCCGCCTGCAGGTCGGCGCGATGCACCACCCAATAGGGCGCACCGGCGCGAAACGACGCGGCCTCGCCGAGCGGAAGGCGCGCGATCTCACCGCCGGCGCGCGCGCTCATGATGTTGATGGATTCGGGCGTCACGGCGCGCCCGCCAAGCCGCGGCTTCAATCCGAGTTCGACCAGGATGCGGCTGGCATTGGGCGACAGCTGCAGGCCGGCGCCGGCTTCTTCCAGCCGCTCGGCCTTTTCCAGCACGACGACGCGAAATCCCTGGGCGGCAAGCGCCAACGACGCCGTCAGCCCGCCGATCCCGGCACCCGCAACGATGATGGTGCGGGTCACCGCCACCAGGATTTTCCCGTTCCGATTGAATCAGAATGGAGCTCAGGTCGGTTGTTTCGACGTGCTTTCCGCGCAGATAAGTCTACGCAACCTGCGCAAGCGTGATTGCCATGCGAACCGTTGCCCACTTCGCGCAAAAAGCGCTCCAGCCGATCAGGCGACCTTGTCCTTGAGGACGCATTCGGGCGGACGCGCCTCGCCGGCGCCGAGGTCGGCGGCAAAGCGGTAGAGCGTCGAGCAATAGGGGCAGATGATCTCGTTGTCATTGCCGAGATCGAGGAACACGTGCGGATGGTCGAAGGGCGGGTTGGCGCCCACGCACATGAATTCCTGCGAGCCGATCTCGATCACGGAGACTCCGGCATCGTTATGGAAGTGCGGGACGACATGGTCGGACATTAGTTTTCACCTTGGATGGCAATGACGGACGGACGCAATCGACGCGATGCGGCAGCGCGAAATGCCGGCACCATACTGGCGGGTACAGTTGATTCCAAGTAGCCCCGACCGCTCATTTGCTCATGCAAATTCGACACAATCTTGTCGTCCCAGAGAAGCCCTTCTTTCGTCGGGGCCGTTGTGTCTTAAAAGAGGCACACTATTTTTCATTTAGGTGACAAAACCGAGGGTTTTTCGGGAATGCGACCGGCACGGCTCAGTTTTGCGGTGATTGGCGCGGTGGCGAGCGCCGCCGTGGGCGCGGCGCTATGGCCGCACGCCCGTGACTCCTTTGCGGTCCTGGCGGCGCAGGACGAGCCCGCGCAATTGGCCGATATCGGGATCAACTCTGCCCTGCGAAATCACCAGGCGTTGATCGAGGAGAACATCGAGGCGGCGCTGGCCACGGGCGACGCCGACCTCGCCAACAGCTTCGTCGAGCTGGCGCGCGAGAAAAACATCGCGCTCGGCGATGCGCTGACGACGCGCGTGAACGATGCGGTGGCGGAGGAGAACTCGACCTCGCATCTGGCCAGGCGTTTCGCCACCGGGCTCGTCACCGGTGATGCCGACGATGTCGCGAGCCTGTCGGGTACGGTGGCCGGCGATCTCTTCGTGTTCGGCGATATCAGGGATGTCGTGCGCGAAGGCAAGCATCTGGCGATGGGCGAGGATACCGATCGTCTGGTGCTGGGCCTGGCTGCCGCGGGACTTGCGGTGACCGCGGCGACCTATGTGTCGGTCGGTGGTGCAGCCCCGGTGCGCGCCGGGCTTACTCTGGTCAAGGACGCCCGCAAGGTCGGGCGGCTGGGCGAAGGGCTGACGGTGTGGGCTGGCCGTTCGGCGCGCGACGTCGTCGATGCGCCGGCCTTGCAGCAGGCGGTACTGTCCGGATCGGTGATGCGGCCCGGCGAGACGGCGACGGCGATCAAGGCGGCGTTCCGCGCCGAGAAGGCCGGCGCGCTGGTCCGGCTCGCCAAGGACGTCGGGCGTGTCGGCGAAAAGGCAGGTGCGCGCGGCGCCCTCGATACGTTGCGGGTCGCCGAGGGCCCGAAGGATGTATCGCGCGCGGCGCGATTGGCCGAAGCCAAGGGCGGCCAGACCCGTGCAATCCTCAAACTGCTCGGCCGCGGCGCCCTGTTGCTGGCGGCCGGCGCATTTGACCTGACGCTATGGGTGTTCGGCGCGCTGCTCGTGCTGTTCGGCTTTTTGTCGTCGATCAAGGCGACCACCGAACGGGCGACCATGGCGTGGCTGCGTCATAGCAAGGCGCGGCGGTTGAAACGGCAGATGGCTGCGGCGCCCGCCACAGCCGAACTCCCACTGGCGGGCGCGGCTGCGCGCGGCTAAGATTGCGGTCATCGACCGATCGCTGATCGCTCAAATCCCAAAACATGGAACTGTCGATGCCGAGTTTTCACAACGGCGCTGTCGAAATTGCCTATCTCGACGAAGGCGAGGGCGACCCGATCTTCCTGGTGCACGGCTTTGCCTCGAGCAAGAACGTCAACTGGGTCTATCCCACCTGGGTCTCCGAGCTGAAGAAGAACGGCCGCCGCGTCGTCGCGCTCGACAATCGTGGCCATGGCGAATCTTCAAAGCTCTACGATGCCGCACAGTATGAGATCGCGATCATGGCGGGCGACGTCATCGCGCTGATGGATCATCTCGAGATCGCTCGTGCCGACGTCATGGGCTATTCGCTGGGGGCGCGGATGACCGCCGTGCTCGCGCGCGAGCAGCCGCAGCGGCTGCGCTCGGCGATATTGGGCGGCATCGGGATCGGAATGATCGAGGGCGGCGGTCCCGGCGAGAATGTCGCGCTCGCGCTCGAGGCGCCCTCGCTGGAAGACGTGACCGATCCGGTCGGGCGCACGTTTCGCGCCTTCGCCGACCAGACCCGTTCCGACCGCCGCGCACTCGCCGCCTGCCTGCGCGGCTCGCGGCGTCTGATGACGCGCCAGGAGGCCGCCGCGATCGATGTGCCCGTGCTGATCGCGGTCGGCACCACCGACGAGGTCGCAGGCTCCGCGCACGCGCTCGGCAAAATCATTCCCCGTTCGGAAGTGCTCGACATTCCAAACCGCGATCACATGCGCGCGGTGGGCGACAAGGTCTACAAGGCCGGCGTCATGGATTTCCTGTCACGAAGAGAATGATCTTCCCCGCGTGGAGAATGTTCTTCTACCAAAATCGGACTTTGGGCCGCTTGAATTCCCGAAAATCCCGACCAATTGGATAGGACCTCTTTTGGACAGGCGTTCGGCTGGGGTTACTTTGCCGAGGCCGTCCTGGGACAGTCGTTCGCCCGCCGTGCTATAATGTCGAACCAACAATCGCGAGAGCAACCCATGGCAGTGCATCAGGTCAATCCGCAGGGTGCGAAACTGACCGCGCTCGATCCGATCTGGGATCGTGTGCGAGGCGAGGCGGAAGACATTGTCCGCCGTGAGCCCGAGCTTGCCTCCTTCATCTATTCGACCGTGTTGCATCACGAGCGGCTCGAAGACTCCGTGATCCATCGGATCGCCGAGCGGCTCGATCATCAGGCGCTGTCGGGCGATCTGATCCGCCAGACCTTTGACGAGGCGCTGCGCGACGAGCCCGATCTCGGCAACGCATTCCGCGCCGACCTCGTCGCCGTCTACGACCGCGATCCCGCGACCGCGCGCTTCATCGACCCCTTGCTCTATTTCAAGGGCTTTCATGCGCTGCAGTCCCATCGCCTGGCGCACTGGCTCTACAAGAAGGGCCGCAAGGATTTCGCCTATTACCTGCAGAGCCGCTCCTCGGCGGTGTTCCAGACCGATATCAACCCGGCCGCATTGATCGGCCGCGGCATCTTCCTCGACCATGCCACCGGCTTCGTCTGCGGCGAGACCGCCGTCATCGAGGACGACGTCTCGATCCTGCACGGCGTCACGCTCGGCGGCACCGGCAAGGAGAATGAGGATCGCCATCCGAAGATCCGCCACGGCGTGTTGATCGGGGCAGGTGCAAAAATTCTCGGCAATATCGAGATCGGCCATTGCGCGCGCATCGCGGCCGGCTCGGTCGTGGTCAAGCCGGTGCCGCACAACGTCACGGTGGCCGGCGTGCCCGCCAAGATCGTCGGCGAGGCCGGCTGCGCGGAGCCGTCGCGCACCATGGACCAGATGCTCGGCGCGATCGGGCTTTGATTCCAGGCCGGGCTTTGATTCCAGGCGAGATCTGACGTTCTGGTCTTTACGCAGATACGTTGACGCCGGAGCCCAAAAGGCTCTGGCGATCTGCGCCGTCCCGTCCTAAAACCTCCCGGAAATAACAGACCCGATTGGAGACGGCCGTGGACGTTCAGGAAGTCAGGAAACTCGACGCTTATCTCAAGCGCGTATTCGGCAATCCCAAGATCCGCGTCGTGCCGCGGCCGAAAAAGGACGACTCCGCCGAGGTTTATATTGGCGAGGAGTTCATCGGCGTGCTGTTCGTCGATGACGAGGACGACGATCGCTCGTTCCAGTTTCAGATGGCGATCCTCGAAGAAGATCTGGCCGAGTAGGGATCAGCCCTTCGGGCCGTGCAATTGCACGGTCAGGCGCTCCATCGCGCCTGCAACGTCGCGCCACTGCGATAACCAGCTTCGCGGAAACCGGAACGTCAGGTCGGCGCCGTCGACGCGACGCTCGCTCAGGCACATTCCGGGCGTCGTGACGTCGCGCATGCAGCGCGCGGCGAGCGCGGGATCGCCGGCGGTGAAGAAATCCTCACCGCTATAGGGCGAGCCGTCCCGGAACGCGCGCATCGAAAGCCCATCGTCGGCCGTTGAGGCCTGTTCCAGATAATGCGGATAAATCGTGCGCACGCGCATATCGGGCGCGAGCGAGTCGTGATGCGCCGAGATCGACAGGAAAATCCGGTCGATCGGCTGCACCTTGTCTTCCACCGTGTCGGCGCTGACGTGCTTTTGGGCCTCCGGCGCCTCGAGCGAGGGATACTCGAAGCTGAGATCGACCCGTTCCTGCGGGCCGGAGTGGCGCTGGATCTTCATGCGCACTGCCGCGGTCGGCACATTGAACAGCGTGCCGCCGACGCTGACGGGTAATCGTGCCGGCCCGCTGGAGGGATCGGTTCCCCAGGTCGGCCACAGCAGATAAGCGACGAGGGCGATCGCCGTTACCGTCATGGTCCCTGCGGCGACGATCGGCACGAGGTGGGCGCGCGGGCTCCTGCGCGTGTCGCGGGCAAGGTGCCTGGCCGTCGAAATCAGGGTCATGAAGCAAGCATGGGCAGGTTCAGGGCAGAGGCCGAATCATCTGGCGAATATGCCACGCGCCGGACGGTTTCCGCATGATTTCAGCGGAGTCGCGGCCGGGCGAGCCATGCGCGAGCCGGATGCGGCGGGCGGCGCGTTAACCCTTCCTTAAGGATGATGTGGCGGCGGGCGCCGGATTTTGCGAAAGCAGGGTGCGGTTTTGTCGAGTAGCGGAAGTATCCCCATGTCGCCCGATGCCTTGAATTCCCTGTTCTCGCTGTGCATCGGCTTTGCACTCGCCGGCGCGCTCGCCAGCGGATATCAGGCGATGGTGGCGCGTCCCGCGGGGTTTGGCCTGCTGCAGCAGGGCGTCGCGCCGCAGACCTTTGCCGCGGTACCGTTCCTGGTGTTCGCCGCGCCCTTCATCATCATGCGCAACACGCTGCGCGGCGCGAAGATCGAGCGCCGCCGCTTCGAATTCGTAATGATGGCGACCGTCATCGCCGGGTTCTGGAGCCTGATGTCCGGCACGTTTTTTCTGATGACATTGCGCGCCGCCGGGGTGCTGGCCTAGAACCTGACCGGTTCTGATTGAAGTCAGAACCGGTCAGGTTCTCGTCTGTTTTTTTGGCGCGTTTTCTTCACGCGAACCGATATCCACTTCGCTTGAAAACGCTATAAAGTCTCCTGAACAGGAGATCTCGATGGCGATCTACGAACTTGACGGGCAGGCGCCCGACCTCCCCGCTGATGGTAACTACTTCATCGCCGACACGGCGACCGTGATCGGCAAGGTCCGTCTGAAGAGCTCGGCCAGCGTCTGGTTCGGCGCGGTGCTGCGCGGCGACAATGAGTGGATCGAGATCGGCGAAGGCTCCAACGTCCAGGACAATTCGACCTGTCATACCGATCGCGGCTTTCCGCTTGTGATCGGCCGGAACTGCACCGTCGGCCACAACGTGATCCTGCACGGCTGCACGCTGGAGGATGGCGCGCTGGTCGGGATGGGCTCGATCGTGATGAACGGCGCAAGGATCCGCCGCGGCAGCATCGTCGGCGCCGGCGCCGTCATCACCGAGGGCAAGGAATTCCCCGAATACTCGCTGATACTAGGCGCGCCGGCGCGCGTGGTTCGTACGCTCGATCCGGCGCAGGTCGAGGCGATGGGAAGCGCGGCGAAGTTCTACGCCATCAACGGCCCGCGATTCAAAAAGGGCCTGAAGAAGATCGGCTGAGGGCGGCGTCTCACTTCTTTTTGGTCGTCTTCTTCGTCGATTTCGGTTTTGCGCCGGCGGGCTTTGCCGTGTTCGGCAGCGCCGCGCTCTTGCGCAGCGCATCCTTCAGGTCGATCGGAATGCCGTGCTTCTTCAGCAGGTCGGCGAAGGCTTCATCCGCGAGCTCCTGAAACGTCCCCATCCTGTCGCGCGCAAGCTGCTTGAGCTTGTCGAACGTGTCGTCATCGAAGGCAATCAGTTTACGCATGCGGTATCGGCCCCAGGGCATCGATCCGGCGCGGAACCTGGGCCCGTGCCCGATCGTTAAGTCGGTAAAAGGAGATTTCCGATGCACAAACTATCGGTCACATCAGCAGTCACGGCAATCGTGATCTTGATATCCCCGGTCGCCTCGTTTGCGCAGAGTACTAGCGCGCCAGCGTCGGCAGGCGCGACGTCACCGTCGGCTTCACCGCCACCCGGCACGAACAGCGCTGGCACCGCGCAATCCAGCGGGCGCGCACCAAACACCGGTGCCGGCGTCACAACCGGTTCTGCGGGTTCGCAGAGCACCGACGCCGCGATCAGCCGAGGAAAACAAGACGATCGATCGAAGGCTGAACAGCATTTGCCGCGGCTGCTGATCTCGCCGCACGGCCGGTCGTCGCGCAGAAGTGAGCAAGAGTGGCCAGCGGTCGGGCGGAACTGGCCCTACATTGAAGTCGCGAAATCGAAGGGCGCCGGAAGCGCCACACGTCTAGGAATGAACAGGAGGGATCAGTGATGTTGCGCAAGACGATGATCGCCTTGATGGCGATGGCCTCGATCAGCATTTTGACGGTGGATGCCGCGTCAGCCCGTGGCGGCTTTGGCGGCGGTGGTGGCTTCCACGGCGGTGGCGGCTTCGGCGGTGGCGGCTTCCATGGCGGGGGCGGTTTTGGCGGTGGCGGTTTCCACGGTGGCGGTGGTGGTTTCCACGGCGGGTTTGCAGGAGGCGGCGGTTTCCGTGCCGCGGGGATAGGAGTGGGCGGCGGCGGCTTCCGCACGGCCGCGATCAGTGCGGGCGCGTTTCGCGGCGGCACGTTCGCTGCCAACGGTTTCCGCGGCGGCTTCCACCCCGGTTTCCATGGTGGCTTCCACCCCGGCTTCCGCCACCGCGGATTCCCGATTGCTGCAGCAGCGATCGGATTCGGCCTGGGTTACGGCTATCCCTATTATGCCGATTACGACTATGCCGAGCCATATTACGCCAACTACAACGACGACTATTATGGCGGCTGCTACCTCGTTCGGCAACGCGTGCTGACGCGGTATGGCTGGCGCATCCGGCCGGTGCAGGTGTGCGAATGATCCGGGATTATGCCTCCGAAATCAACGGAGCGCGCGGCAACCAAGCTGCGCGCCCCATCTGCATTGCGGCTTCGCCAAGCAAAGTCGTCAGCTCAGCACGCCGTATTTCTTGAACCACGCCTGCATGTTGCTCCAGGCGTCTTCGGCGGCTTCCTTGCGGTAGCTGGCGCGGTAGTCTGCGTGGAAGCCATGCGGCGCGCCGGGATAGAGATGGAATTCGGCGGGCTTCTTGTTTTCCGCCAATGCCGCCTTCAGCGCCTCGACGCTTGCCACGGGAATACCGGTATCGGCTTCGCCATAGAAGCCGATCACGGGCGCCTTCATCTCGGGCGCAAGCTGCGTCGGGCTCTTGGGCCACAGCGGATTGGGCGGATCGACCGGCGGGCCGTAGAACGAGGCGCCGGCCTTCAGCGTGGTGCTGTGGGCCGCATATTCCCACACCGTTCGCCCGCCGCGGCAGAAGCCGATGATGCCGAGCCTGGAGGTATCTCCGCCCTGCGACTTGGCCCAGGCCACCGTGTTGTCGAGGTCGGACAGCAGTTCGACGTCCGGCTTGGCGTTCACGATCGGCAATAGCTTCGGGATGTCGGTGATTTTGGTGAGGTCTGGACCCTCATCGAAGTAGTAATCCGGCGCCACCGCGAGCGCGCCGAGCTTGGCAAGCCGCCGTGTCACGTCCTTGATATATTCGTGCAGGCCGAAGATTTCCATCGCCACCAGCACGACCGGCGGATTATTGACGCCGGTGGGGCGCGCGAAGTAGCCGGGCATCTCGCCCTCGGCCACCTTGATCTTGGCATCACCAGCCGTGAGACCATTGGTGTCGGTCGTGATGACGTCGGCCCGCACCGGACCGGCGGCCAGGGTGTAGCCCGCTGTGACGGCGGCAGATGCGGTCATGAAGCCGCGCCGCGAGAGTGGGGCGATTTTCGTCAATCCGACGACGTCGGAAGTAAGCAGAGGTTCGGCGCTCATGGTGGGCTCCATTTTCAGGGAGCGGCACTCAGCCGGTAAAGGCCGCCCGAGGCAAATCAAGAGCCTGCGAGGGGTCTGCCGGGTGCCCCGGAGCCGGAAATGGCCAAAACCATGGGCCCAAAAAAACAAGGCCGTCGACGCAGTATACCGTCAACGACCTTGCCAGCCCCGGACATTGAAATCGGCTCACGCCATCCGGTAGCCCGCAGCATGCCCGGGAATCACACGGAGATATGTGAAGCAGTTCACAAAGCCGCAGAAAAATCCGGACCCACTTCGTCGCGCCGCTGGAGAGGGCGATTCTCGCCGGACACGACCATTGAACGTGCTTTCGGGAGGCCACGGCTGCAGGGGATGCAGGTCACCAACACAAGCGGCAAGGTCACCGTTCGCGAATATGGCGAGAACATCCGTCCGGGGTTCGTCCGGTAGCGCGGCAAGCGAACCTTGCCCGCGACTTTCAACCGCGCGACTTGCCGCGTTTGCGGTGCGCGCTTCGGACGGCGTTCGACCTCGACCGGTTGCGGGCCGGCTCCGCCGCCTGCTCCGACGGCGGCGTACTGGCAAACGACTGCCGCAGGCCCTCGATCGCTTCGGTGAGGGCCGTGACCTGCTCGGACAACTTCTTGGTATCGCCCTGCTGCGAGGCCAAAAGGCGCCGCATCGTCTGCAACTGGTCCTGCACCACCTGCAACTGGTCGATCGATTCCTGCTGGGTCGCCTCGAGGCCCTTGGTCTTCTCGACCAGTTGCTCGGAGGCCTGCGCGGTGCGCGCCTGCAACTGGCGGCTGGCGACCACGCGATCCGTCTCAGGCGCGCTGCCGGTGTAAACGCGCCACAGCGCGATCGAGCCGATGCAGATCACGACGAGGAAAAGCGCCACCGCGGCGACGGCGATCGGCATCACGCCGACACGCGCGGGGACGCTGGCTGGGATACTCCGGGGGGCGAGTTCGATCATGCGACTCCAAACCGGACTAATTGAAAGTTCCCGAATACCACAACCCCGGCGGCCCTAAAACCCGGATTTGCAGGCCGGCCGGGATGGCGACGTCGAATTGCCGGGACAGCCGCTGTAATCTGCGCCAAAATGGGACTCTTCCGAGCCCGCGCCGGGGCCGGCAGGGCTAGCCAAGATGGGCGGCTAGCCAAGATGGGCGCGGATGAACCCTCCCGCGTCCGTCAGCGCGCGCCGTCCGTCCTCCAGCGCCGCATTCCACACCGGCCAGGCGTGGATCATCTGTGGCCAGATCTCGAGCCTGACCGGCACATCGGCCACGCCCGCCGCCTCGGCCAGTCGCGTCGCATCCGCCAGCAGCGTCTCCGCCGAACCGACCTGGATCAGCAACGGTGGAAATCCCGTGAGGTCGGCGAACAGCGGCGAGATCAGCGGATCCCCGCGGTCGACGCTTGCCGGCACATAGGCCTCCGCCAGCTCCTCCAGATAGGCTTTGTGAATCAGCGGATCGACCCCGTCCTTGGTCGCAAGCGTCGCGCCGGACATCGTGAGATCGGTCCATGGCGAGATCAGCCAGGCGCAGGCCGGCAGCGGCGCGCTTGCGGCGCGCAAGCGGCTGATCAGCGCGAGCGCGAGATTGCCGCCGGCGCTGTCGCCGCCGACCGCGATGTGGTGGGCCGCGATGCCCTGCTTGCGCAGGAAATGCCATGCCGTCATCGCATCCTGATGCGCCGCCGGATAGGGATGTTCCGGCGCGCGGCGGTAGTCGATTGCAAGCGTGCGGGTGCCCGCGGTGCGGCCTGCTTCGCTCACCATCCGGCGGTGGCTGACAATCGAGCCCGAGCAGTAGCCGCCACCATGGAAATACAGCAGCACGCGCGAAGGTTCGCTGCCCGGGACGAGCGACCATTCGCCCGGTACACCATCGCAATCGACCGCCTCCAGTTTCACATCGGAAGCGGGCGGCCAGGTCGATCCGACCTCATCGAGCCGTTCGCGCCGTTCGGTCCATCCGACCGGACGGGGCTTTGAAGACAGCAGCGCGCGGATGGCGTCGATTTCACTTTGGGCCAAGGCAGGATCTCCCCAGGGGATGGCGACAATCGCATCTTCATTGGTCGCGCGAGCCGCAAAAAAGTTGCGGCCAGCCTTTGGGGGAAGGCTGGCCGCGCGCGAACCGGTCTGGGACGGGGAGGGGTGGGGATGTGACCGGGTCGCGGGTTCGTATTCCTCTAAGCGTTAGTGCGAGCTGGCGGTGGAGACCGCCGGGCGGTTGTCACCGAGCGAGACCCACACATTGGGATCGCTCTGCGACTGCCGCTTGACGAAGCGGTAGCCAGTTTCGGTCCAGGCGACGACGTTCTCGTTCTGGTTGTCGAGCACGAATTCGCCCTTGTCCGTCTTCACCGTCAGCACCGCGTGGCCTTCGCCTTTCTTGTCGCGCACCACCGTGATCAACAGCGCCTCGCGCGGCCAGCCGGCATCCATCAGCATCTTGCGCTTCAAGAGCACGTAGTCCTCGCAGTCGCCGTAGCCGTCCGTCGGCAACGACCATTTCTCGACCACGCCCCAATGATCCATGTCGGTCATCGGCTTGATGGCCTCGTTGACCCACTTGTTGACGCGGACCAGGTCGCGCCAGGCGGTCTGCGACATCACGATGTCGCGTGGTTGTGTCGCGCCGCCCCGGCAATCGCCGGGATTCTCGGCGCAGAATTCGACCCAGCCGATCGGCGAACGCGTGGTGTCACCGAGGCTGGCAAACAGTGTGTCGGCGGCCTTAGCCGAGACACTCGTAGTCACGCTCATTCCCAGCAGGATGGCGGCAACCGCCAATCCCTTCCCCTGTCCCCTGAACAACATTGTGGCCCCCGTTTCTTGTTGGGACCATGTTTCTCACAAAGGTTTTTCGCCGCCGCTAAGTCAGCCAAGTAGATTTGACGCGAATACAAGTAAAGCGTGAGGCGAATTCGATCTATACTTGAATAAAATGCGCGTAAAATTTGAAACTACTGCAATTGATTCAAATTTTAAGGATTAACCGGAAATGGGCTGCGGGGCCGCAGGATGTGGCGGCAAAACCTCGGCACGTTAACCGCGCGCGGCGGCGCCAAATGCCTCAAAGGCGGCATCCGTTCGCACGGATGCCGCCTTTGGGTAGCTGAAAAACAGGGGTTTTGGGCGACCGGCGCTTTTACCGCGCGCTAACCGCGTCTTCGAGCGTCTCGATCATCTGCTCGTGGATGAACTCGAGCGCGAAGCCTTCCTCGAGATTTCGCACCACGCGGGACTGCACCTTGCCGAGCATGACCAGCGATTTCAGCGGCGGGCGGTTTTCGGCGGCGATCGCTGCACCCGACGGCGAGAGGTCGATGATCCGGCAGGTCATCCGTGTGCCGTCTTCCTGCGTCAGCAGCGCGATCGGGTTGCGCGGCACGATACGGTCGTGGCGACGGTCTTCCGGCAGATTGAGGATATCGCGGTTGGCAAGCCAGGTGAGCTGGGCGGCGAGCTTGTCGCGCTTGCGCGCGGTGGAGTTGACCGTCATCGCAAAGCCGTTGTCGATGATACGGGTGATCTTGCCCTCGACCCGGCCGATATGATCGAGATAGGCGATCACGCGGTCGCCGACATTGCCGATACCGGGCGCCAGCAGGGCCAGGCCCCCCGGCGACATATTGATGATCTGGCAGGGAAACTCGCGCCGGTCGGGTAGCATATAGCGGCCGAGCAGGCGCACCTTCACGCGCTGGAAGCGTCGTCGCTCCTCGGCCACGGGTAGAGTAGACGATTTCTTCTGCGCAAACGACATCTTCGCCACCCGACAACCGGCCCTTCGGCGTAACGACCCTACGGCCGATAAGGTTAATGAGGCGTTAGCACGGGTTGCATGAAGAGTGGGCAAACCGGTGGTTGTTGTGTGTTTTCGGGGAAGGCGTGGGCTTATCAAAAGTAGACGATAGCGACTGCTACCTTGCTTCGCACCGGGCTTTGCGCTCGTCCTCGGCGCGCACCGCCGGAACAGCCCGATCAACAGACGCTGTCGCGCCGGAGGAAATGTTCGATGCGGTTCAAGCTCGGTCTCGTGCTGTCGATCGCAAATGGCCGCTGGTGGTCAGGTGCGATCTGATGTCGTTCGTGATCTCGGACAAGGTCGAGGTGTTCGCGCCCGATTGCACGACACCCGATTTTGGGCGCTACATGATGAAACTTCCTCGCCGCCAATTCCTGTCGTACATGTCGCATCTCAACACGCGGGACCGCCGCCTGCCGCGCCCCACAAACGCGGCAATTGCACGCCACCTCTGCTACTCACTCAACCGGACCTGACGATGCATTTTTGCCGGCCTATTCTCGCTGCAACCTTCGCTTTGCTCGCAACGCCCTGCCTGGCGGGGCCGGTCTACGATGTCGACCTGTACGCGCTGATGTCGGGCAAGTGCAGCACGGTCCGGGTTGCGGGAAGCGATTATGGCTGCAAGGCGGTGGCTTATTTCCACAGCCAGCAGGGCCGGGCGGATTTCACTGTCGTGCTCGACGATCCCGCCGATAGCGCCCACATCGTCTCGTTCTCGGGTGAGAACGCGAAGCGGGAACAGGATGATCTGTACGAGCTGTCGATCGACCGGATGCTGCTGAAATCCAAGGATCGGCCGAAGGTCGACGGCCTGCCGGTACCGTCGGTGGAAATGTCGTCGGGAACGTGCAGGCAGCTCGGCAACTTTGCGACGCGGCAGCTTTCCAGCATCTCCTGCAGTGCGACCGATGCCAGCGGCAAAAAATACGAGTTGCAGTTCGAATCCGACGGCACGCCGATGACGGTGCGCCGGCTCCGCCAGGCCCCGCTGCCGAGCGAAACCCGCCGCGCCAGCCAGATCGCGCAGCTCGAATGCCGCCTCAAGGCCGAGGCCGACAAAATCCTGCGGCGAGACAGGACCGCCTACATCATCCGCTGCCTGGCGGAGGAGAACGAAAAATCCGAAACTGCCGCGCCGCAGTGAGCGGGCCGCCGCCCTCTCACATCGTCGCACAAGGCGCTTGTGCGCATGGGAGCACGACGCCCGAAGCGGACCGGAGAGGCTGTTCCAACCGGGCCTGCCCGTGTAGGCTTCGTTCTCGCTAGGCCCGACACAAGGTGAAGCAATCACCGGGCAATCAAAGGGAGACAACGGGAACGACCATGACAGATCTCCGATACCTGGCGCCAACGACGCTTGATGAAGCGATTGGCGCGTATGCAGCCGCAGGCAGTGCGGCGCGCATCCTGGCTGGCGGAACCGATCTCCTGGTGCAGATGCGTTCAGGCAGCGTGAAGCCGGGCGTGATCGTCGACATCAAGAAGATCGCCGAGATGACGAAAATCGAGGAAACCGCCGATGGTGGTTTTCGGATCGGCGCCGCCGTATCCGGCGCGGTGCTCGCGGAGCATTCGCGCTTCGGCAAAGTCTGGCCCGGCGTGCTGGAAGCGGTGAACCTGATCGGCTCCAAGCAGGTGCAGGGCCGCGCCTCCGCCGGCGGCAATCTGTGCAACGGCTCGCCGGCCGGCGACAGCGTGCCGGCGATGGTCGCAGCCGGCGCCGTCGTCACATTGCAGGGCCCGAACGGCCGCCGCGAATTGCCGGTGGAGCAAGTGCCGGCCGGTCCCGGCCGCTTGAATCTGTTGCCGGGCGAGATTCTCGTCAGCTTTACATTGCCACCGCGACCGAGCGGCTCGAGCGACGCATATCTGCGCATGATCCCGCGCACGGAAATGGACATCGCCGTGGTCGGCGTCGGCGTCAGCCTGACGCTGAAGGACGGCGTCTGCATCGCCGCGCGGGTCGGGCTCGGCGCGGTGGCGCCGACCGTGCTGCTGGTCGAAGCTGCGGCCAAGGCGCTGATTGGAAGCCCACTCGACGATGCCGCGCTTAACGCCGCAGCCGCCGCGTGCTCCGCCGCTTGCCGTCCGATCGACGACAAGCGCGGCACCATTGCCTACCGAACCAGGATCGCCGGCGTGCTGCTGAAGCGCACTACGGCGATCGCCGCGAAACGCGCGGAAGGGAATCTTTGACCATGGCCAAACTGCACGTTTCCACCACCATCAACGGCGAGCCGATGGAATTTCTGTGCGAGCCCAACGACACCATGCTCGACGCGCTGCGCGGGCCGTTGGCGCTGACCGGCTCGAAGGAAGGCTGCGCCTCCGGCGATTGCGGCGCCTGCTCGATCACGCTGGACGATCGTCTGGTCTGTTCCTGCCTGATGCTGGCCTGCGAGGCTGAAGGCCATGCGCTGCGCACCATCGAGGGGATGGCCCGCGGCGACAGACTGCATCCGCTGCAGCAGAAGTTTCTGGAAATGGCGGCGCTGCAGTGTGGCATCTGCACCTCGGGCATGCTGGTCGCCTCCGAGGCGCTGCTGCGGAAGAATCCACGGCCGAGCGAGGAGGAGGTGCGCTTCTGGCTCGCCGGCAACCTCTGCCGGTGCACTGGCTACGACAAGATCGTCCGCGCGGTCCTGGAGACCGCGCAGGAAATGCGGGAGCAAAGAATTCAGGAGTCCGTGCAATGAACGTCGTCACCAACAACAAATGGATCGGCCAGCGTACCATTCGCCCGATGGCGTCGACAAGGTCACGGGCCGCGCCGCCTTTGCCGCCGACACCACGATGCCCGGCATGATCTGGGGCAAGATCTTGCGAAGCCCGCATCCGCATGCGCGCATCAAGGGGATCAACACTTCGAAGGCCGAAGCGCTGCCCGGCGTGAAAGCGGTGGTTACCGCGCGCGACGTGGTCGATTTCCCGATCGACAAGTCCGTGATGCTCGGCATCCAGGACATGCGCTGGATGTGCCGCAACGTGATGGCGCGCGAGAAGGCGCTGTTCCCCGGCCATCCCGTAGCTGCCGTTGCTGCCACCACGGAAGCGATCGCGGCCAAAGCCTGCGAGCTGATCGAGGTGGAGTACGAGGTGCTGCCGTGGTCGATCGAGATCGACGACGCGATCAAATCAGATGCGCCGATCCTGCATGAATTCCTCAAGTTCGAAGGCAAGCCGTCGAATATCGCAGGCCGACTCGAGGTGAAGAAGGGCGACATCGCCGAAGGTTTTGAGCAGGCCGAGGTGATCGTCGAGCGCAGCTTTACCACGCGCCCGGTGCATCAGGGCTATATCGAGCCGCACGCCTGCCTCGTCAGCGTTGGCGCCGATAGCAAGACCACGATCTGGAGCTCGAGCCAGGGCCAGTTCATGGTGCGCGCCATGACGGCGCTTCTGACCGGCATTCCCCAGAGCGACATCCGCGCCATTCCCGCCGAGATCGGCGGCGGCTTCGGCGGCAAGACCATCGTCTATCTCGAGCCGCTCGCGACCTTGCTCGCGAAAAAATCCGGCCGTCCCGTCAAGATGGTGATGACGCGCGAGGAAGTGATGCGGGCGACGGGCCCGACGTCGGGCTCGAAGAGCACAGTGAAAATCGGCGCGAAGAAAGACGGCACCATCGTTGCCGGGCAGGGCACCTTCTATCTGCAGGCCGGCGCATTGCCGGGCTCGCCGATCCGCGGCGCGGCCGGCTGCAGTTTCTCGCCCTACGACATCCCGCATGTTCTTTCGGTAGGTTACGACGTGCTCTCCAACCGTTCGAAGGTTGCGGCCTATCGCGCGCCGGGCGCGCCGATCGGTGCTTATGCGGTCGAGTGCGTGATGGATGAACTCGCCGAAGCGCTGAAGATGGATCCGCTGGAGCTGCGATTGAAGAACGCCGCCAAGCAGGGCACCAAGGCCGCACATGGCCCGGTGTTTCCGCGCATCGGTTATATCGAGACGCTGGAAGCCGCCAAGGCGCATCCGCATTACACCGCGCCACTTGGCAAGCTGCAGGGCAGGGGTGTCGCATCCGGCTTCTGGTTCAATGCCGGCGGTGAATCCTCGGCGCAGGTCAACATCACCGAGGATGGCAATGTCGTCGTCACCACCGGGCACCCTGACATTGGCGGCTCGCGCGCCGCGATTGCCAATATCTGCGCCGAATTGCTCGGCATCGACTATCGCCGCGTCTCGGTGCTGATCGGCGATACCGCAACCGTCGGCTTCTCCAATCTCACCGGCGGCAGCCGCGTGCTGTTTGCGTCAGCGATAGTGGTGACGCAATCCACCGATAAAATTATCGCCACGCTCAAAGAGCGCGCCGCAAAAATCTGGGAGATCGACCCCGAAGCGGTGAAATGGGAGGACGGCGCCGCGCATCCGGCGAGCCCCAATGCCGGCGAGTTTCCGCCGCTGACGCTCGCCGAACTCGCGGCCAAGGCGCCCTCGATGGGCGGCCCGATCGGCGCCGGCGTGCAGCTCAATACCGAGGGCGCGGAAGGCGGTTTTGGCACCCACATCTGCGACGTCGAGGTCGATGTCGAGCTCGGCATCGTCAGGGTTATCAGATACACCGCCGTGCAGGATGTCGGCCGCGCCGTGCATCCGAGCTATGTCGAGGGCCAGATGCAGGGCGGCGTCGCCCAAGGCATCGGCTGGGCGCTCAACGAAGAGTACATCTACAACAAGCAGGGCAAGGTCGATAACCCCGGCTTCCTCGACTACCGTATGCCGGTGTGTTCGGATTTGCCGATGCTCGACACCGTGATGGTCGAAGTGCCGAACCCGAAACACCCGCAAGGCGTCAAGGGCGTCGGCGAAGTGCCGCTGGTGCCGGTGATGGCCGCGGTCGCCAACGCCGTGCACAACGCGCTCGGCAAGCGGTTCTACGCACTGCCGATGTCGCCGCCGAAGGTGCTGGAGCGGCTGGAGGGGTGAGGTTGCGGAGGGCGGGTTAGTCGCGTAAGCGTAGCCCGCCATCCTCCTGCCGGTCTCATCACATGCGGAAGTTACTTCTACTCATTCTATCGAGTGCGATGCTGGTGGGCGGCCTATACCTCGTCATCATCGAATTGTTGTTCGCCCGCATTATTTACTTCCGATTTATTATCGGCGGAACCGTGCTGGTGGTCATGGGCGGGTATCTTCTTTGGACAGATTTTCTTGCGCCGGGGCTTGGTATCAAAACCTGGGAGGACTCGCAGGGGTAGCCGGCCTCTGTGGAATCCTCGCTGATCGAAAAGGAATTTGTTTTGACCGACACGGGATATTGACGTGGCCCAAGCGAGGTCCATTGTGGAGTGAGGCGATCGGCAGGCTGGCGGGAGAGATCCGATGAACCTGCACCATTCCTCGATCTGCAAGGGCTGCTGGCAAAACCTGCATCTGCCAGTGTTGTTGCGCGGTCCGCTCTCGATTCCGTTCCGCATGCTCGGGCTGCGGCCAAGCCGGATGAATCCGAACACCTGCACCTTTTGCGAACTGGCGTTCACGCGGATCATGAAGGCCCGCAACATCACGATCGACGCCACCGTGCTGTTCGCAGACTTGCGGGGCTACACGGCGGCGTCCCAGTTGCTCGCTTCCAGTGCGATGAACGCGACGCTCGATGCCTTCTACGACGAGTGTGCCGAGGCGATCTGGCAGCGCGACGGCTTGCTCAACAAGACGCTCGGCGACGCCGTCATGGCGGTGTTCAATTTTCCGATCCGGCAGGACGACCACGCGGCGCAGGCGGTGCGAGCCGCGCAGCAAATCCAGCGCCGGTGGCGCACCCGGCGTGCCGAACTGGTCGAGGGGCTGGACCTCGACGATGGCAGCCTTTGTATCGGCATCGGCGTCAGCAGCGGCGATGTCAGTTTCGGCGAGTTCGGCCAGTCGCATCGGGACCTGACCGCGATCGGCACGGTCGTCAACACCGCCGCCCGCGCGCAATCGGTGGCGCGTGCCGGACAGATTATGGTCACCGGTGCCGTGCGCGACCGCTGCGGGAAGGACGTAGTCAGCGGCGAGCCAGCCAAATACGACCTGAAGGGGCTCGCAACGCCGATCGAGCTCTATGATGCCGGGGAAAATGTCGAGCGGGTCGCCTAGCGTCGCGCTTGTGGCTCACTCGCCGCGGCCGCGGGGGCGAACGTTTAGTTTCGCATGTGGCTCGTGGGGCACAGCTCCCAGCGTCGAATATCGGTTACGCTCTTCCGGATTTCAGCGTGATTTGCCGCGACAGGGTTCGTTTCGTGAAAAGTATTGCACTTGCCGTTTCCGTCCTCGCCCTCACCACCGCGGGCGCCTCCGCCGCCGATCTCGCGGCGCGGCCCTACACCAAGGCGCCGCCGGTGGTTGCAGCCGCCTACGACTGGAGCGGCTTCTACATCGGCGCCAATGGCGGCGGGGCATGGAGCCGCAAGTGCTGGGATGCGAACCCGTTCACGATCGATCTTGGCTTCATTCCGCCGTTCACGGTTTCAGGGCCCGAAGGGTGCCACACCGCGTCGGGTGCGACGGCCGGCGGCCAGGTCGGCTATCGCTGGCAGCGCGCGGCCTGGGTGTTCGGTGTCGAGGCGCAGGGCAACTGGGCTGACCTCTCAGGCTCGAACCTGTCTCAACTTGCCGTGTTCGCCGGAACTGCCAACCGCACGAAGATCGATGCCATCGGCCTGTTCACCGGTCAGGTCGGCTATTCCTGGAATTCGTTCCTGCTTTACGTCAAGGGCGGCGCAGCGGTCGTCCGCGACAAGTACGACAGCTTCCTGACCGCGCCGCTCGGGCCCCTGCCCACGGGCTTTGTCTCGGACACCGGCAGCGAAACCCGCTGGGGCGGCGTGGTCGGGGTTGGCGGCGAATATGCCTTCACGCCGAACTGGTCGTTCGCCGTTGAATACGATCATTTGTTCATGGGCGCGCGCGATGTCGCCATGACCTATGACCCGGCCTTCATCGCGGCGCTGAACCACAACGAGCACATCCGCCAGGACGTCGACATGGTCACCGCGCGCATCAACTATCGCTTCGGCGGTCCGGTGGTGGCGAGGTACTGAGCCTCAATACACAAGCCCGGTGCCGGGCGGCTTCTCGAGCGCGGCCGCGAGCGACCGGTATTCCTCGCAGTCGGTCCCGCAGATCGCGGCGATCCGGCTCAGATGATATTGCGCCTGGTCGCGGTTGCCCTGTTCGATCTGCCACAGGCCGTAATACTGCCACGTCAGCACATGGTTCGGATCGGCTTTCAGCGCGCGTTCGTACCAGACCTGAGAGAGCTTGTAGTCGCCGAGCTTGCGATAGGAATAGCCGATCAGGTTGGCGACGTTCGGATGATCATCGTGGCCCAGCGCCTTGAGCTGATCGATCGCGGAAGCATAATCGTTGCGTTCGTAAATCGTTGCATAGGCTGCGCGGTAACCCTGGCTGAACGCCGGGTCGTTGAACAGCGATTGCTTGCTGGCCTTCTTGACCCGGTGCGTGGCCCTCGTGCCCGGCCGCTGCGGGTAGGCCGTGGGCGGGTTGGGCGGGGACGAGTAGGTGGTGGGGCCATAAATCTCACCTCCGCCCCCGCCGCCACCGGCCGCGAATGTCGGGGTGAGCGAAGGCACAGCGATCAGCGCCGTCAGGGACGTTGCCAGCGTCGCAAACCTGATCACTGAATTGGTCATATGAGCCTCCTGCGGTGGGATACGGGTCAGCCCTCCGGTACTGATAACTCCGCTCTGTCCGGAACATTCCATCTGGAAAAGTTCTGTTTCGGCAAAAAAACGTGATGCGGCTCGCGCTGGGCGTCGCGCGAAAGAGCCGAATTACCGAGGCAGCTCAACGTGATTTGCCGCATACCTCAGTCGTCATCACCCGCGCATGCGGGTGATCCAGTATTCCAGAGACGTCAGCGATGGAAATCGAGAAGCCGCGGCGTACTGGATACCCCGCATGCGCGGGGTATGACGGCGGTGTGTGGGGTGACGACGCCATCCACGGCATCGCGAAGCGCGCAGACGCTACCTTGTATGACCCCAGGCCGCGTCCCAATCCTCGCCTGCGGCATCGACCACGCGGCCATCGGCTTCGAAGAACTTGTTCGGCACCTGGAAGATCGCGAGCATCAATCCGCCTTCGGGGCACCAGGCGACATGGCGGCTGCCGGCCTCGCGCCAGACGTATTCGCCGGCCTTGCATTCGATGCCCTTCGCGGGGCCTTCCTTGTCGACCAGCGAACCCTCGAGCACATAGGTCTGCTCGATGTTGACGTGCTCATGGTCGGGCAGCACCGCGCCGGGCGCAAACCGCATCAAGGCGGTCATCAGGCCGGTCTTGCGATCGAACAGCAGCGTTTTCGCTTCACAGCCTGCGAAGCGCGTCTTCTGCCACTCCATGTTTTGCGGTCGGACGATGTGGGAATGCGTGTCGGCGGTTTGCGGCGGCGTCACAGCGTCCATGGCGATGCTCCGATCCGATGAAACGGAGGCATCATAGCCATTTTGGTGCGCTAGCGCAGCCCCTCATAGACCATGAAGCCGCGCGCGATCGCGAGTTTGCGCAGTGCACGCGGAACCAGTTTCTCCGGCTGGTGCAGATAGCGCCAGGATGTGAGTTCGAAATCGCGCAGCGTGGTGAGTTCGCTTTCAAACGGCGCAAGCAGGCCGGTCAGGCTGACCGGCGCGTGCGCGCGGTTGTTGAACGGCAGCAGCAGCAATTCCAGATGCGCGCGCGAGCCGTCTTCCGCGGTTGCGGTGAGACCTGCAATCGCCGGCAGCATTTCTTCCGCCACATAGGTGATGATGTCCTCGATCTCGCGGCGGCTCTCGGTGGCAAACAGCGCGGAAAAGCTCTGGTCCTTGAGATCGCGGCCGAGCAGGGCGCAGACCCGGGTTCCGGCAACGCGGAACGGGAAGCCGATCTCATGATCGTAGGACAGCACAAAGATATCGCCAAGCAACTCGCGCACCGCGTTGGGATCGATGTCGCTACGGTCCGGCGCCCGCGCATGGGCGCGTTTGCCGTCCCAATATGCGAAGAATTCCCGGTTCGATGGATGTTTCATTCAAAACCCTATGCCCCGCGCCCGCCTCGGCGAGACACATCTGTCCCGCTTTCGCGCAAGCGCCTTCCCATCTCTGTTGTGCAGAAGAGACGTTGCAGCGTCCATGCCGAGGCCGCGTTTTGGCCGGTTTGCCGGCGGCTTTGCGTTATTAACGTTAAATTAACTATGCGCTTGGCGCTCGCCATACGCCTGCTAGGGTGCAACCATTCCCGTTCACGCCGGTTATCTCCAGGGGCCGGCGGGCACGTACACAGGTGGCGTCAAACAGTTTGGTCACCGCGCGGGGAGGGGTGGGGATGCTTCCTCTATTCCCCGAAGGGCGCGACAAGGCCATCCGAAGCGAGGGAGGGTGTTCTCAGCACCCTCCCTTATTCTTTGTCGTTGTGCACTTGCACAGTGCGGGCAAAGCCGCCTATCTGGGCTGATCGCGCGTTGGCGCCGTCGTCTGAGGCCGCAGGTCCCCTTGGAATCCGAAACCGCACTTCCGCCGGCGCCGCCGGAACCTCCGCACGAGCCGATCCTGACCCTGCCAGGTGCGCTGACGGCCTATGTCGCGCTGATCGCGGTCATCCATTTGCGGGTGCTGCTGCCGCCGGAACTCGAGAACTGGACCATCGACGTCTTCGGCTTCATCCCCAAGCGCTACGATTCCACGCTGCTCGACATCTCCTTCCCCGGCGGCGCCGGCGCCGAAGTCTGGACCTTCGTCACCTATTCGCTGCTGCACGCCAATCTCACCCATATCGGGTTCAACGTGCTGTGGCTGTTGCCGTTCGGCAGCGCGCTGGCGCGACGTTTTGGCGCGCTCAGGTTTTTCATCTTCATGGCGGTGACGGCGGTGGCCGGCGCGCTCGCGCATCTGTTGACCCACGAGCACGCGATCGCGCCGATGATCGGCGCGTCGGCCTCGGTGTCCGGCACCATGGCGGCCGCGGTCCGCTTTGCTTTCGTGCGGGGCAGCTTTCTCTCCTTCAGCCGGGGCGATGCGGATGCCGCCGCCAAGGTGCCGGCGCTGTCGCTGTCGCGGGCGCTGCGCAATCGCCGCGTGCTGGCCTTTCTTGGCGTCTGGTTCGGCGTCAACATCCTGTTCGGCGTTGGCTCGATCGCGATTGGCATGGATGGCGCCAGTGTCGCCTGGCAGGCGCATATCGGCGGCTTCCTTGCCGGGCTGATGCTGTTCTCGCTGTTCGATCCGGTGCCGCGGTCCTCAGTCGATGCTGCAGACGCGTCGTCGCTGGATCAATCAGGCCAAATCTGAAGCCGCCAATTCTGAACGCCGCTTGCGGCGCAGGTCGATTTCATCCATCATCTTCGCATGTCGTGATGCAGGACAAAGCCCGCTGCCCGACCGACAGCCGAGCTTTCTCACCGCGCCCGAAACGAAATCGGCGCGGACCCGTTGAACTGTTGATTGAAGACTCGCGAACAAAGTCGAGTCCCCCCAAGAGGGGCGCGATAAGGATTGAGGGAGGCGCCAATGACGGTACGTTCCATTCTCGATACCAAGGGGCATAACATCCTGGGCGTCGAGCCGGATGCAAAACTCTCGGCCGCAGTCAAGATTCTCGGTGAGCGCAAGATCGGTGCGGTGCTGGTGATGAGCGAGGGTAAGCTCGACGGCATCCTGTCGGAGCGCGACATCGTGCGCGTGCTCGCAGAGCGCGGCGCCAAGGTGCTGGACGAGTCCGTCGGTTCGGTGATGACGCGCAAGGTCGTCAGTTGCCGGGAGTCGGACACGGTCGGCGGCATCATGGAGATGATGACGATCGGCAAATTCCGCCATCTGCCCGTGATCGAGGACGGCCGGGTGGTCGGTCTGATCTCGATCGGCGACGTCGTGAAGTGGCGGGTCCAGGAATATGAGCGCGAGCAGGAGGCGCTGCGCGATTACATCAAGACCGCCTGATCATTCTTCCTTCGTGGCCTTGGTGACGACGGCATCAGCGCCGGCCACCGGCGGCACCAGGATATGGATCGCCTCCTGGATCGAATCGATGGCGCGTTCGGCGGCGCGCACGCCGTGCGCGATCAGGTCGTCGGCGCGATGAAAGTCGAACCAGCCGATTTGTCCGACGCGGGGCGAGATCAGCAGGTCCGGCGGATCCCCGGCAAGGCGGGCGCGCGTGATGCGGTCCTGCATGATATTGAAGGCATCGACCATCACGGTCGAGATTCCCGGTCGCGTGCTGCTGCCGAAGAACTCGCGCTTCATGGTGCGTTCGGCGGAGAACAGGCGCTTCAAGCCGCGCTTCGGAGGCTCGGGGTCGAGCACATCAGGCACGGCCGTTGCCGTGACCACGGGCATCTGACCGTGCGAATAGATCGTGGTGGAATGCGCGAACACGTCGCTGGAAAGATTGGCGGCGATGACGATCTCCGCGCCCATGGCGCGCGCCGCCGACACCGGCACCGGATTGACCAGCGCGCCGTCGACCAGCCAGCGGTCGCCGACGAGAACCGGCGAGAAGATGCCGGGCAGCGCATAGGAGGCGCGCATGGCGTCGACCACACGGCCGTGAGTGAGCCAGATCTCGTGGCCGGTGCGCACTTCGGTCGCGACGGTGGCGAATTTGACCGGCAAATCCTCGATCGCGCATTGGCCCATCGCGGCCTCGAGCTCGGCGGCGAGCTTGGCGCCGCCGATCAGGCCGGAGCCGTTGAGGCGGATATCGAGATAGGAGAGGATGTTGCGCGGCTGCAGGCCGCGCGCCCATTCCTCCAGCCTGTCGAGATGGCCGGCTGCGTAAGCGCCGCCGACCACGGCGCCGATCGAGGTTCCGACCACGACATTGGGCATGATGCCATGGGCGATCAGCGTCTTGACGATGCCGATATGGGCGAGGCCCCGCGCCGCGCCGCCGCCCAGTGCAAGCCCGATCACGGGCCGGCGGACCGTGCCCAATCCTACCTTGTCGGGACCGTCGGACCCCTTCTGGCCGCGACCCATCCAGCTATCCAACACAACAACATCTCCTGTGCGGCCCAGCTTAGGCGCGAACGGTGCGACTCCGCCAGAATCGTTCGAATGCATGGTTTATGCGCCGGCGAAAGCGGCCTAGGCAGGGAATGTGACTTGACCGCGACGGCCGGATTAACCTTGGATTTCCCGGCCAGTTCCACCAGGCGCCGCCGGGTTGGCTTACAGAGGCTTGAATTTGCCGCGTTTTCGGTGAAAAGCATGGCCATGATTTCGCGGGGTAATGGCATCAGCGGATGCAGGCGGGGCGGCAGGTTCTTCCCGCTGCTTTCGCTTGCCGCGATGCTGCTGTTTTCCGCCCCGGTTTCGGCCCAGATGTTCTCGGACCGCCCGCCGCCGGTGCCGCCGGCCTTGGTTCCGGAAGCGCCTCCTTCGGGTCCAGCCCTCAATCTGGCTCCGCCCTCGGGGGCCGGCGTCGGGCCGGTCTTGCCGGCGCCGCTGACCCAGCCGACGATCGTACAGCCCTCGACGATCACCACGGTGCCGCCGGTCGTGCCACCGCCCGGCGCCTCGACGGCGGGCCAGGCCGTGCTGTCGCTGACGGCGCGTTACGGCAAGGATCTGCCCGTCATCAACAATGGGTTGGTATGGCGGGTGTTCGCCGACAAGCCCGACGACACCGGCACCTTCAAGCTGATCCGCGAGGAGCGCGGTGCGACGCCGAACATCGTGCTGCCGCCCGGCAACTATGTCGTTCACGTCGCGCTCGGCCTCGTCAGCGCGGTGCGGGCGGTGAGCCTGAAGTCGGAGACCGATCGCGAATCCTTCCTGCTGCCGGCCGGCGGCCTGCGCATCGAGGGCCGCGTCGGCACCAGCAAGATTCCGCCGAACCAGATTTCCTTTGCGATCTACAAGGGCAGCCAGTTCGATGGTTCGGAGCGCGGTCCACTGGTGCCCAACGTGGCTGCCGGCGACGTCGCGCTGTTGCCGGAGGGGACCTACTACATCATCTCCAATTACGGCGACGCCAATTCGGTGGTGCGTTCGGATATCCGCGTCCAGGCGGGCAAGCTGACGGACGTGATCGTCACCCATCGCGCCGCGGTCATCACGCTGAAGCTCGTCAGCGAAAAGGGCGGCGAGGCGCTGGCCAACACCGCATGGTCGGTGATCACGCCGGGCGGCGACGTCATCAAGGAGTCGATCGGCGCATTCCCGCGCGTCGTACTGTCGGAAGGCGAGTATCGCGCCATCGCCAAGAACGAAGGCAAGGTGTTCGAGCGTCCCTTCAACGTCGTCAACGGTGTCGACGGCGAGGTCGAAGTCGTCGCGCGCTGATCATCTTCACGTAACTGTCATAGTCTCTAACGCCGACTAACCATCGGGGCACTTAATACCGTCATAATCGCGTAACCGCGTTGGCTCGCCCGCATTTTTTACACAGCCTTAAGCCCGTCTGACTTGGATGCCGCAGGGACAAGCGTTTGCGTTGCGGGGCGGGCTATGATTGCGGTGAAGAAGTCGTCAGGACAATTCAATACCGAGATGTTTGGCGACGTCCCGATCCTCAAGCGCAAATGGCAGGCCGCGCTACGTCCCGGTGAAAACCTGCCGCGCTATGAAGACGTCATGCTCGGCAGCCTCGGCCGATTGGCCGACCACATCGCGCTGCTCAAAGGCTCTGGCGATACGCTCGCGGTGTCGCACACCGGCCGTTACGTGCAGGAATGGCTGAACGACGATCGCTGGGACGTTCCCTTGAGCGCGCTGCCGCCGGATTGCGCGACCGCGCTTGGAGAAGCCGCCACCAATGCGCTTCAGACCGGACGTCCGCATCTGGCGTCCGCTCATTGCGTGCGCGATGGCCTGGTGCGGACCTATGACGTGCTGGCGCTGCCGACATCGTCGCGCTGGGGCGGCATGCTGATCGGCGCGTACGTCAACGAACGCGACGCCCAGTACAATCTCCTCGACATGATTTTCTCCGCCAGCGATGACGGCGTGCTGTCGCTCGCCGCCATTCGCGATGCGCGCGGCCAGCCGTTCGACTTTCAGATCGTCCACATCAATGAGGGCGCCTCGCGGCTGCTCAAGCAACCCGCAAGCGCGCTGTTGTGGCGCCGGCTTGGGCTTGGCGGCAATCCGCTATCGGCGCCTGTGGTGCTCGACCGCCTGCGCGACATCGTCGGCAGCGGCAATGGTGGCCAGTTCGAAATCGACAGCGATGAGCGCTGTCTGCGACTGGGGGTGACGGCGTTCGGCGACATGCTCTCGCTGACGATTTCCGATGTCACGGCGCTCAAGCAGCGTGAAGTCTCGTTCCGCCTGCTGTTCGAGAACAATCCGATGCCGATGTGGGTGTTCGACGCCGGCACGACGGAATTCCTCGGCGTCAACGACGCCGCTATCCACCACTATGGCTATACCCGCGAAAATTTTCTGGCGATGAAGCTGCGCGAGATCTGGCCCGAGGACGAACGTACTGTTCACAGCGAGGCCTTGCGCGGGGCCGGCGATGTCTACCAATCCGGCCGCGACTGGCGTCACGTCAAGGCGGACGGCAGCGAGATTCACGTACTCACCTTTGGAAGACGGGTCGCCTTCGAAGGCCGCGACGGCTATCTGGTGGCGGTGGTCGATATCACCGCGCGGCGCGAGGCCGAGGCGCGGATTGCCTACATGGCCCATCATGACGGCCTGACCAATCTACCGAACCGCGAGTTCTATCAGGATCGCCTGGGCCAGGCGCTGGAGCGGAGCCAGCCGGGCAAGAAGCGCGTGGCGGTCATGTGTGTCGACCTCGACCTCTTCAAGAACGTCAACGATAGTTTCGGCCATCCGATCGGCGACCGGCTGTTGAAGCTGGTGTCCGAGCGACTGAAGTCGGAAGTGCGTGGCGACAATCTGGTGGCCCGGCTCGGCGGCGACGAATTCGCGATCGTGCTGGCCGCCGACGTCTCGCCGAACGAGGCAAGCGATTTCTCCGATCGCCTCATAGCGACGTTGAGTGCCCGTTACGACATCGACGGCGCCGAAATCGTCGTCGGCGCCAGCATCGGCATCGCGATGTCCCCTGGCGACGGCACGACGGCGGAGGAGTTGATGCGCAACGCCGACATGGCGCTTTATCGCGCCAAGTCGGATGGCGGCGGCGTTCACCGTTTTTTCGAACGCGAGATGGATCGGCAGGCGCAGAAGCGCCGCGATCTCGAGCGCGACCTGCGCCACGCCTTCGCCAACGGCGAGTTCGAACTGCATTATCAGCCGCTGGTCGATATCACCGCCAACAGGATCTCAGGCTTTGAATCGCTGTTGCGCTGGCGGCATCCGGAGAAGGACATGATCTCGCCGGCGGAATTCGTGCCGGTGGCCGAGGATATCGGATTGATCGTCTCGCTCGGCGAGTGGGTGTTGCGCGAGGCGTGTTCGGAGGCCGTGAAATGGCCCAAGGACGTCAAGGTCGCCGTCAATCTGTCGCCGGTGCAGTTCCGAAGCCGCAATCTGGTGCAGGCCGTGATCTCGGCGCTGGCGCGTTCCGGCCTGTCGCCGCGGCGGCTCGAGCTTGAGATCACCGAGTTGGTCTTTCTCGCCGAGACCGAAGCCAATCTGGCGACCCTGCATCAGCTGCGCGATCTCGGCGTCAGCATATCCATGGACGATTTCGGCACCGGCTATTCCAGCCTGAGCTATCTGCGCAGCTTTCCGTTCGACAAGATCAAGATCGATCGCTCGTTCGTGAAAGATCTCGCAGAGCGGAGCGATTGCGTCGCGATCGTGCGCGCGATCTCCGGCCTTGGCCGCAGCCTGAATATCACGACCACCGCCGAGGGCGTCGAGACTGATAGATCAGCTGGACTGGTTGCGGGCCGAAGGCTGCAACGAGGTGCAGGGCTTTCTGTTCAGCGCGGCCCGGCCCGCGAGCGAGATCGCCGCGCTGTTGTCGGGGTTCGCGGGGCGAGCGTCGAAAGCGGCGTGATCAAGGATAGTGCTGTCGAGCCCGGCCATGACGATGCGGCTAAAACCGCGTCACGATATCCGACAGCTGCGGGCGTGGACGGTCTTCGCTCGGCTTGGTCGGCGTACCGATGTGGATGAGCCCGGCGAGCTTCTCGTCCGCCTTCAACCCGAGACCATCGAGCACGTCGCGGTCGAACGCGAACCAGCCGGTCAGCCAGCACGCGCCATAGCCGAGCGCGGTCGCGGCGGTCACGATGTTCATGGCGCTGGCGCCGGCGGATAGTTCCTGTTCCCACGGCGGCACCTTGGGATGCGGCCTGGTAAAGCTGACGACGCCGATTACCAGCGGCGCATCGGTCAGCCGGCGCTTCTCGACCTCGATATCGGGCGCCGGCGCGCCCGGATTTTTCTTGGCGAAAACCTTGGCGATGACATCACCGGCGCGGCCGCGGGCCTCGCCCTCGAACACGATGAAGCGCCAGGGCGCCAGCTTGCCGTGGTCCGGCACCCGCGCGCCGATGGTCAGGATGGTGTCGAGCTCGGCCGGCGAGGGGCCGGGGCCCGTCATCTCGCGCGGTTTCATCGAGCGGCGGGTCTTCAGGAGTTCAATGGCGTCGGGCATATGTCTTCCTTGATCGGGCGCAGCAAGACGGCGCCCGGAGTATATCGGGTGATCGGCGGAGGTTGGCAAGCGACGCAATCTAGCAGCCTTCTAACCAGCGGGCCCCTAAACTCATCGGGGGCCGCTGCGGAGCGAGATTGCTCCGACAGGGCGAATGCGATTGCAGAACTGACGGCCGCTAGGTTTGATGCCGTTTGAATGGCATCTTCGCTGCTCGCTCCAAAAGATCCTTGCCGAGATCCTCTAGAATCTCCCGCGTCGCCAGGAACAGGCTGTGGCCCTGATCCGTTTCGATGGCCAGCGCGACCACGGCCGGTTGATTGGGATCCGGGATCAACTGGTAAGCCCTGATCGGGTAGGCCGGCAGTTCCTGTTCGTCGGCCATCAGGTCTCAAGCCGCGCCCGCTTGACGTCCGGTGGTGTCGCTTCCTCCACCAGCGCGGCGATCGCCTCATCGGTCGGCATCACCTTCTGGCCCTCGCTGCCGAGACGGCGGATCGAAACCGAATGGCTTTCGGCTTCCTTCTTGCCGACCACCAGCAACGCCGGGATCTTCGCCAGCGAATGCTCGCGGACCTTGTAGTTGATCTTCTCGTTGCGCAGGTCGATCTCGACGCGAAGTCCCGCGCGCCGCGCGGCGGCGGCGACCACCTTGGCGTATTCGTCGCCTTCCGACGTGATGGTGGTGACAACCGCCTGCACCGGCGCCAGCCAGAGCGGGAAGTTGCCGGCAAAATGCTCGATCAGAATGCCGATGAAGCGCTCCATCGAACCGCAGATCGCCCGATGCACCATGACCGGCGCCTTCTTCGAGCCGTCATGGTCGATGTAGAACGCGCCAAAGCGTTCGGGCAAATTGAAGTCGACTTGCGTGGTGCCGCATTGCCAGTCGCGGCCGATGGCGTCGCGCAGCACATATTCGAACTTCGGCCCGTAGAACGCGCCTTCGCCCGGATTGATCTCGGTCTTGATGCGGTTGCTGCCGCTAGCCTGAATTTCCGCCAGCACGGTCGCCATCACGCGCTCGGCGTGATCCCACATCTCGTCGGTGCCGACGCGCTTGTCCGGCCGGGTCGAGAGTTTGACCGTGAGCTCGCCGTCAAAGCCGAAGTCGGCGTAGGTCGACAGGATCAGCTCGTTGATCTTCAGGCACTCGTCGGCGAGCTGTGCTTCCGTGCAGAACACGTGCGCATCGTCCTGCGTGAAGCCGCGCACGCGCATCAGCCCGTGCATCGCGCCCGACGCCTCGTAGCGATGCACCACGCCGAATTCGGCGAGGCGCAGCGGCAGGTCGCGATAGCTCTTCAGGCCGTGCTTGAAGATCTGCACATGGCCTGGGCAGTTCATCGGCTTTAGCGCGAACCAGCGCTTGTCCTCGGCCTCGTCGCCGGCGGATTGCGCAGCGAACATGTTCTCGCGGTACCAGTCCCAATGTCCCGAGGTTTCCCACAGCGACTTGTCGAGAATCTGCGGCGCGTTGACCTCGCTGTAATCGCCGGTCAGCCGCCGCCGCATATAGGCGATCAAAGCCTGGAAGATGGTCCAGCCCTTGGCGTGCCAGAACACCACGCCGGGGCCTTCCTCCTGGAAATGGAAGAGATCGAGTTCGCGGCCGAGCTTGCGATGGTCGCGCTTCTCGGCTTCCTCGATCTGCTTCAGATAGAGGTCGAGGTCTTCCTGTTTCGCAAACGCCGTGCCGTAGATGCGCGTCAGCATCGGGTTGTTGCTGTCACCGCGCCAATAGGCGCCCGCCACCTTCATCAATTTGAAGGCGTTGCCGACCTTGCCGGTCGAGGTCATGTGCGGGCCGCGGCAGAGGTCGAACCAGTCGCCCTGGTAATAGATCTTGATCGGCTCATTGCCGGGAATGGCGTCGACCAGCTCGACCTTGAAAGCCTCGCCCTTGTCGCGGAATACCTGCTTTGTCTTTTCGCGGTCCCAAACCTCTTTCGTAAAAGGTTTGTCGCGCGCGACGATCTCGCGCATCTTCTTCTCGATTCCCGCAAAGTCTTCCGGCGTGAACGGCTCGTTGCGGAAGAAGTCGTAATAGAAACCGTTCTCGATCACCGGGCCGATCGTGACCTGCGTGCCCGGCCACAGCGACTGCACCGCTTCGGCCAGCACATGCGCCGCGTCATGCCGGATCAGCTCCAGCGCGCGCGGATCGTCGCGGTTGATGAAGTCGATCCGGGCGTCCTGCGTGATCGGATCGTTGAGATCGGCAACCACGCCGTCGAGCGCCATCGCTACCGTGCGCTTGGCGAGCGAGGGTGAGATGCCCTTGGCGATATCGAGGCCGGTGATGTCTAACGGGAATTCGCGCTTCGCGCCGTCGGGGAAGGTGAGGGTGATTTTTTGCACGGGTTCGGCCGGTTTCAAATTCGCAAGGCCAAATTGGAATCCCGATGCGGGTGCATTGCTGTCAGGCATTGGCGTCTCCTAAAGCTCACTCCTGCGAACGAGCGCAGGTAAGCGGGAAGCAGCGGTATAGCAGGGGATTCGGCGCGTGCAATCCGGCAATATCAAGAAAATCGGTCTCGAAGCCGCCGTGCAGAGCGCGCGGCCGGTACTTTTTTGGCCGAACGAGAGACGACAAGCCGCCGGTCGCGTTCGACTTCACCAGAAACGACGTTGGCTACCGCGGGTTGCGGTATCGCCGCTCATTGTCTAGCTTTGCCGGGTCATTTCCTTGCCAATGCCAATTCAGCCGGTCCATGATATTCCGTTTCCTCCTCGTCGCAGCGTTGTCGTTGATCCATGATGAGTTGCGCGCGGAAACCCCGGCTGAGAAAGCCGGATTCTCGCCGAAGCTCGTCGCCTATCTTGCCAGGGGGCCGGCCAATTCGTGCGGACCGGGTTGCGATCGCTGGATTGCGATCGAAGGCGAGGTCGATGGAGGGGCAGCGGCCCGCATCCGCCGTTTCCTCGCCACTTTCAAGGATACGCGGCGCCCGATCTATTTCCATTCGCCGGGTGGCGCGGTCGAGCCGTCCTTTGCGATAGGGCGCTTGCTGCGGAGCCGGAAGGCGATCGCCCGGGTGGGACGGACCATCGTGACCGCTTGCGCGGCGGGAACCCAGATCGACGCTGCTTGTCTCAAGATCAAGAACGGCGGCGGTGAGATCGATGCCGAGCTGAAGACGCGCAACGCGATGTGCAATTCGGCCTGCGGCTATCTGTTTCTGGGGGCGACGACGCGCGAGGTAGCGCCTGATGCGGCGATTGCCGTGCACAATTCCAAGTTGACATGGATCGTACACGGGCATCCTTCGCCGCAGCAGGTCGCTGAGTTAAGGGAACGCGGCACGGCGAAGGCCGATCGCGAGCGCGCGGCCTTTGTGGCGGCGATGGGCATCAACCATGAGCTCACCGATCTCATCAGGACGGTGAAATTCGAAAGCCTGCACGTTCTGACGCGGACGGAGCTCTATCGTTTCGGCATCGATACACGGTCTCTTTCCGAGACGCCGTGGACGCTGGAAGCCGCGGGCCGCCCATTCGTGCGCAAGATTGCGTTTGCGAAGCAGGATGATGGGGCATCGTTTCGAATGATGGAGTGGCGCCTGTTCTGCGAGAACAAGGATCGCCCGCGGCTGATGTTCGCTCGCGAGTTCGACGAGGGCGCTGCCGGCAAAAGTACCGTGACCATGATGGCCGGTCCAGAGAAGTCGGTGGCCTTCGGTAAATCTCCCGCGCGCGTCGGAAAGTACGAGGTGTGGAACGACACGATTGCGCCCGATGCCATGAAGGCAATGCTGTTAGCGCCAACTCTGAAGATCGGCGAGGGCACCTCGAACGCCGATGCCAAGACCAAGCTTGTGACCTTCGACATCGACACCAGTGGCCTCGAGCCGGCATGGACGCAGCTCATGGCGTCGTGTCCGGCAGCCCCCGTCTATGCCAAGCCTGTGTTGCCCTCTCCAAGCGTCAGCGCGGCTCCCGCGCAGTGAGCGTACGCCGAGTATGGGAACTGACGAAGAAGCCGGAACGGTTGTTCTCGTTCCAGGACGCGAACTTGTCGAGTTCGCCATGGACAGCGTCAAGCAGCACCGAGCCGCGGACGCGGGAGGTCGCGCCGCCGATCTCGAGGCTTGTTATGCTACGGCAATGTTCACAACCAGTGATTGACGCTGGTAACTCCATATGCAAAACTAATATGCAAAATTGAAGTGACGGAGGTCTTGGCCTGGGAGGGAGGCATGATCGCGCGTCTGATTTTGGGCACCATACTGATTGTCCTCAACGGATTGGCGGACGCCGCAACGGCCGCAGAAACCTTCAGAGATTGTTCGGCATGTCCGACCATGGTCAAGCTGCCCCGTGGACAGTTCCTTATGGGTACTGCGTCGGAAAAAACCAATACCGAAGCGCAGAGAGGCGATAGCGCCGCTTCCGATTTGACCGATAGCGGGAGCAGCAACGACGAGCAGCCTCAGCACAGCGTAACATTCGAAAAGCCGTTTGCGCTTGGGCAGCACCCGGTAACACGGGGTGAATTCGCGGCGTTTGTGAAGGAGACCCATCACGATCCGCAAGGATGCTTTATGCCGGGGCTCAGCGAGGACGTGCCGCGTGTTGTGCTTCCGCGAGGCCTTAGCTGGCGCAACCCAGGCTTCGCGCAAACCGAACGAGACCCGGTGGTGTGCGTGAGTTTCGATGACGCAAAACGTTACGCCGCGTGGTTGGGCAGAAAGACTGGTAAACTCTATCGACTGCCAACTGAAGCCGAATGGGAATATGCCGCCCGAGCCGGCACGACAACGCCGCGCTATTGGTCCGGCGGAGACGCGCTGGCGTGCCGCTTTGCCAATGTGCTCGATCTGGACGCGGCCAGGCTTTCGACTGGATAAGGATAGCAAAGACGCGTTTTATCCGTGCCGGGATGGCTACATTTATACAGCGCCGTCAGGTTCCTTCCACCCAATGCGTTCGGTCTCTACGACATGTCAGGGAATGTCTGGCAGTGGATTGCCGACTGCTACACTGACAATTACCGAAACGCGCCGGGTGACGGCTCTGAATTGAAAGGGCCGGACCAAGAGTGCAGCACGCGTGTTTTGCGCGGCGGTTCATGGGCGACCCCTATTGAGAAGGTCAGATCCGCTTATCGCCACGGAAGCGAACCGGACACCCGTACCATTATCCATGGGATACGGGTGCCGCGGTCGTTTTGATGCGCTGCCGGATCGCGATAGCCTCGCCTGTCGCCGTCGTCATGGTGCTTGCCGTATCCCTGCGTGCCGATGCAGGGGAAGCTACAAGCCTGGCGATGCTGCCCGCTTCTCGCGGGGATGCTGCGCAGAACCGGGTCTTCGCGGCAGGCGCCTGGTGGACACATACCGCAGCACGCTATTTCCAGAGACGAGAAAATACTGCACTCTAGATACGAAGGGGGGCGCCGGATGCGCCAGTTAAAATTATTCGTAAGTTACTGCCGTGCTGATACGGAGCCGCGTCCTGGTTTCAACGTAAGTCGCGTTGGACGAATAATGGACGAAGTGAAGCATGAACTTAGTTGTCACTCCAGCCGCTCCCGGTTCAAGATTTTGCGCGACGTCGAAATGGTGAACGTTTCTGAGAACTTTCGACAAAAGATCCAGGAAGCGATCACCGCCTGCGACATGGCGATCCTTTTCCTCTCCGACAATTTCTGGCGTTCCGAAGAGTGCGAAGCGGAATTCGTTCAACTGGTCAATGCAGGAAAGCCTTTATTCCTGGTCGAAACAGAGCCGCTTTTCTTCAGCGATGGCCAGGATCGCATCAAGAAGTTCAGGGAGGATGTGAAAGACATTCTCTTTGCCAAATTTTGGGGTATCGACAACGATCAGAAGCCCGTGCGGTTTGGCTTTCCGCTGCCGGATGCTTCGATCACCAGGGACAAGTACTATCAGGCGCTCGATGTCCTCGTTACCGGTCTCAAGACGCGGGCTGCCGAACTGCCCCACGCGGCCGACCAGCAGGATGAGGATATCCGGGGGCGTTCCACGGTGTTCGTTGCTTGCCCAACAACCGACGTAAAGTCGGAAGCAATGCGGCTCGCGAGCACACTGGAGGCGGACGGACACAGCGTGCGCGCTTTCGATCCGGACCTCGATGTTCGGGACGCCAATTCGTTCACCGACGTACTGTCAAATGCGCTAGCCAACTGTGACATTTACGTCCAGCTTCTGGGTGTGACCCCCGGAAGAAGCGTTCCCGGCACCCACTCGCGCCTCGTTCGTGCCCAATACGATATGGCAAAGAAAGCCGGAAAGCTGGCTTTCATCTGGCGGGGAGCCGAGTTCGATATGGAAGAACTCGCGCCTGACTACGCCGCATTCCTCAAGGAGATCGCGCCGGCCTGTCAAATCGGAAATTTTGTCGAGTTCGAGGAATATCTGAAAAAGAAGATCAGCGATATCGCTGCGCTGCGGCGGTCTGAGGCCCGTCGCGCGTTGCGATTGCAAGAGCCGGATGTCGTTGCTTCCTTGCCACTCGTCGCGATTGACGCCGCGCCCGCGGATCGTGAACTCGCCCAGAAGATCGCCGACGTGCTGGCGAAATACGTCAATGTCGATCACCTGGAATACCATCTGACCGGCCAGGCGCTTGCGGACGCGGTCGTCGACAACAATGCCCTCATCCTCGCCTATGGGCTTAGCACCGAGGGGCAGAAACGGACGCTGGCGCACTTCAAGCTCATCCGGCGCCCGAAAAGCGAATTCAATTTCAAAGGACTTGAATTGGCGGTCGGGAATGGAGCACCATCGACTGCGCCGCCGTGTCCGCGCGGTCCCAATGTGCACGTTATTTCCGTAGCGGATGAGGTCGACAGTGCCGCCATGTGCACCTTTCTCAGGAAACTTGGGGTTTTGATCCCACAGGAGAATGAGGCACGTTAAGTGTATGCAAATAGCCTAGAGCCCTATCCGGGGTTGCGGCCTTTTCGCAAAGACGAAAGCGACATTTTTTTTGGCCGCGACGATCATATCGGTGAAATGATCGCCAAGCTCTCGGAAAGCCATTTCCTGTGTGTCACAGGCTCTTCCGGCTGTGGCAAATCGTCTCTGGCGCGAACCGGATTAATGAATCACCTCGAGGCCGGCTTTTTGCCCGGACGAGGGTCCGACTGGATATTCTGCGACCTCAACCCGGGTGATCACCCGGTTGACACTCTGTTTCGCCGGATTGCGGACGCGATCGTGGAGGTGCAGTCGGATGACGGCGATGCCCTTCCGAACGATCCACCAGATCCGCGAGTTTCTTAGACATCATATTACGACGCAGCGCCGAACCAGCGATCTGAATAAAGCGCTCGAATCGATTGCCGGGATCGACGGCCGGCCGATCCTGATCCTGGTCGATCAGTTTGAAGAATTATTCCGCTACGCCCGCTCGGATTCCAAATCAGCGGTGAACTTTGTCGAGATTTTGCTGCGAACGGCCGTTGCGAAACGTTACGTCTATGTCGTCATCACAATCCGGACCGACGAGTTGGAGAGGTGCTCTCGGTATCCTGAATTGACCCGGTTGATAAACGACAGTCAGTTTCTAACCCCGGTACTCGACCGCTACCAAATTCAGGAGGCGATCGAGGAACCCATTACCTTGTGGGGCGGACGCATTTCTTCTGCGCTTTCCACCTGGCTGCTGAATTGCCTGGAAGAAGAGCTTGATAAGCTGCCCTTGATGCAACACGCGTTGAGGGTGCTGTATGCTGCAAAGAGTTCGAAGGATGGCCGCCGCGACGTAACCATCGATCTCGACGACTTTCTTCGGGTTTTTGGGCTTCCCCCGAACTTGGATCTGTTTTCGGCAGAGGGAAGACTCGCGCTGCGTCGCTCTCTCTCGGACCGGCTTACGCAGCGCTACAACGATTTGCCGGATCGATTGAAGCCGGCGGCAAGGCGGGCATTTTGCGCCTTGACGGCGGTTGAAAGTCGAAATCGCGACATCCGCCAACCGCAAAAGCTTGGAACCCTCGCAAAAATCATTGACGCCTCCGTGGAAGACACCCGCATCATTGTGCGTGCGTTTACCACCGGCGACGAGGCCTACCTCCGATGCGATCCCGGTCTCGCCGAAGATGTCACCGTTGACGTCACTCACGAGTGCATATTGCGGCTGTGGTCGCAGTTGCAGGCGGAATGGCTGGTTGATGAAAAGAGATCAGCCGATAACCTCGTTTCGCTGGCACGACTGGCGCGCGATCGGAGCAGCGGATCGGAAAATCGGTCTGTCTTCGGTGGTCTATTGGCCCGGTCCGCCTTGACATGGCATACGCGCGCTCGCTACCAGCCTCGGTTTGATACGGTCCAGCTCAATCCATCCTGGGCGGTTCGATACCTGAGCCATGTCGACTGTCCTGCGTCGTCGCGTGGAGGAGGTGTTCGCCGAATACGGCGAAGCTCGGCGATGTTTCCGCGCTGCCAGCGGCGAGTAGAACTTCCTCGCGCGAGCCTATCACCCGGCCGTCAGTTTTGTGGCGGGCTGGGTGTCCGGCAACCGTCGGCTTCGCGGCGCCCCGTTGCGCTCGCCGCGATGGCGCTTCGGTGAGTATGGCACAGGCGATCCTGCCGGTCGCGCCACCGCTCATGGTGTCGCCGCTGGGCGATGTGGCTGCAGTTGGATTTAACCAGGGTTCGGTCGAGTTGCTGGATCTGACCAGCACCGAGAACCGATTCAACGCCCTTCAGATCAATGGAGCCAACCCGCACGGTACCGAAAGCGTGTTCAAACTGGTATTTTCCATCGATGGCGCACTTCTGGTGACCTCCTCGCGCGGTGGAAACATCGCCGTTTGGGAGCGATCGCCCCCGATTGCAGCGCAACCACCCGATTCGCACGGTGGCGATCCGCTCAAATGGACGCTGAAACAAAACATTGATTTGAAGCAAACGCGTAAAATCATTGATCTGACGCAAAAGCGGCCGGCGGATATCTGGGCGGTCGATATCGATCGCGCCAAACAGACGATTGCAGTCGGACTGGGGGACGGACACGTCTGCCTCCTTTGGCTCGATGATCCGGACCGACCCGTTTGCTCGGAAGGGCCAGCCACGGAAAAGGCGGTCAAAGCAGTCAAATTTCTGCCCGATAAGCCGATGCTGGTATCGGCCGGCAACGATGCCAAGGTCTCCATATGGGACTTCAATTCGTCGGCGCGAACCATGACGCGCTTGCCGTTCGCCCTTGATCAAAACAACGCAATCTGGGACGTCGACTTCAACCGTGATGGTACGCTGCTTGCGACGGCGAGTTTTGACGGGTCAGTTCGGATTTATCAGACCGGCATCTGGCATCTACTGAATACGGTCGCCGCGGATCGGGTCGCATGGACTCGCCTCCAACGGAAAGCCAAAGGAGAAACGGTCGACAATTCTCTTGCGCTCCGAACTGTCCGGTTCGACCCCACATCGACCATGCTGGTGATGTCGTCGCTCGATCACACCACGCGAGTCTGGACGCCGCTGATTGACAGGGCCAGCATCCAGGACCTCAGTTATCGACTACCGCCAGCGGGAAACCAACTGTTCCGAAGCGTTTATTCCGTGGCGATCAAGCCAGCCGGTGACGGGATCGCCTTTACCGATCAGACCGCCGTTTATGTGCAATCGTCCGGGAAACAGCCGAAGCCCCTTCCACCCGACACCGATGGTGCATCACAAAAGCCGGGCGTAGCGGGTGATCGAGGCCAGTCACTGTTCAGCCAGGTTCTGATTCGAGCTCCAGACGAAGTGATCGCAAGCGCCGCAGAACCCCGGCTCACTGTCTGGACCCTTGCCGGTGGTGATAGGTGGTTGGCGCGGAGTGTGGCATTGCCGGGAGACTGGATCCAGCCATTGCAGGGAGAAACCAAGTTTCCCGGGCGCGGCGCAGCGATCGATGCGTCCGGCTCGACACTCGCGGTTGAGGTGCGTGACGGCGAGCAGGCGAGCGTCCTGTTATGCCCGCTTCGTGGAAACGAACCATGGACCTGTTCAGCGTCGGGTGGTTCGGTGATCACGAAGCTTTCGCTGGACGCGAAACTGCCGGCTGTTCCGACCAAAAATGATTGCGCGTCGAACACGTCGGAAGTGCATATTGCTCTTTCCAGGAGCGGCCGGTTCGTGGCGGCCAGCGCGGGCAGCTGCCCAATCCAGGTCTTCGACACCCACAATGGAAATCGGTCGCAGGTTTACAGCGAGGACAATATCAACAGGGAGCACAAGGGAGATATCAACACCGTTGATTTCTCGCCCGATGAAAAGGCCTTCGTCGCTGCTTCCCAAGCCGGGGACGTGCGGATTTGGGATCTTGCAAGCGGGACGTCCAGGAATATTAGTCACCACTCTTCGCCGTATGTCACGGCCGCAAGGTATTCGCCGTCGGGTCAATGGATCATCAGTACGTCTAACGACAACTCGGTGATTGTCAGCAACGCGAAGTCCGGCGAAATGCTGGTCGTTCTGTTTTACCGCAACAGTCTGTTTGATCTCGTCATCGCTTCAGCCCGGCGCGAGATCATGATGGTTACGGGATCGGAAGCCGGCGATGTCAACGTCATGCACTTTTTCGAGAACGGCCAGGATATAAGTTCATACGCCAAGTCAGTGTTACATGATGTGTCGCCGCCATAAGTATCGTCGCTCCCTTTTCGGAGAATGCGAGCGGGACCTCCGGAAGGAACGGTTCACTGTTCTTCCAGGCGGCGTGCAAGTTCGTCGTATTTATCTGTGTCGCCTATACTGCGATCATAGCAGGAGGAACTGATGATGGGCTCTCCTGCCTTCAACAGCTCCGTTACCGTAACGAAGTCGTACCCCTGAGTTTTCAATTCTCTAATAATCTCTGGCAGTGCGTCATCGGTGTACCAGCCACGCCCGTTCGCGTGAAACAGAACGATCGACCCCGGGTGAACATTTTCCAGAACTTTTCTTTTCATGGGTTCTGGGGTCTGTTTGAAATCGGGGTCGTCGGACGAGACATCCCACTGGATGGGCACCAAACCCAGCTTGCCGACCTCGGCCAACGATTTTGGATCGCAGGCCCCAAACGGAAACCGAAACGAATTCATCGATTTGGGCACAATTTTATCTGCAATTTTGCTGCGTCCGGGAGCGATGCATTTCCGATCCTCGACGTCCTGGCGCAGGTCTTCGTAAGCGCGCTCCGTATGCCTGATCTCGTTTGTCGCATCCAGGCCGGTCAACAGGCGCAGATTGCGGTGTGCCCATGTGTGATTTCCAATTTCGAATCTCGCATCTGATATCAATTGCTCCGCGCGAAGTCGGTGGGTCATCATCCATTTCCCACCCATGAAGAAGGTCGCCTTCACCTCATTCGCCCGGAGGATGTCGACGATTTCGCCCTGATAGCCGGCGATCTCGTGCGGGCCTTCGCACAAGTCGAAGGTTAGCGCGATCAGCTTTCTGCCAGGCGGCAAACGTACGCTCCGAATGACTCCACGCGCGCCGGGCCGGCTCGGCGAGATATCCGCCGCTTCGTCGTTGGATCCCGGCAACATCTGCTCGGCTATTCCCGTTTTCGTATCGCTTTCGCCTGCCTTTGCGGTAAGCTCTTCGCTGGTCCAGCAAGCCTGGGGAGATCTGGCCGGGACCTGAGCCTTTTCGGCGCAAAGGACCGGTGCGCTTGAAAAGCAGGAGACCAGCAAGCAGATCGCGCCCATGCATTTGTTAGACATCGACTTCGTGCGCCCGTGAATCTGATCCGAGAGATACCCTTGGAATGAAGCTCCGGTCGGAAGCAGAGATAATGCCGACTGGCCAGCGAACGAACTAAACCTTAAGGCAATATACTCGATACATGCAATCCGGCATTTGGTGCCTTGGTCGCGTTTGGGATCGGTTTGCAAATATGTTCGAGCGGGCGGCGATGAGGGTACGGTTCGACATGGCGGCATCAGAGACGGGTAGCGTGGCGTGGCCTGGCCTGGCTCGCTCCCCCCGGCAGCGGCTCGACCGTCTCCCTGCTTGTGGCGACGGCCATTGTGGTCGCCGACATGGTCGGCGTCGGCGTCTTGACGGGCCGTCCGCTGCAATCGGCGCTCGGTACGTTGATCATGATTTCAGGCCTTTTGATCTACGCGATTTTCCGCAAACGGGCCGATGGCCACGCGATCGTAACGCCGGGTCGTGAATGAAGATGGTCGGGTCCTTCCGGGTTTTCGCCTTTGCCGCCGCCATCATGCTGACCGCTGTAGTGTCGGCGCGTGCCGCCGACACCGTCACCGCTGACGACACCGCGCGCTTCCTTGCCGGGATGCAGCCGTCGGCCGACTCGCCGCTGATGCCACTGACCAAGGACCCGTCCTGGCAGCGCCACGCCAGGTTCTTCGATGCCGCGTTCGGGCAGCTCGAGCAGCGCCAGCTTGCAAAAATCCGCACCTGGGCCGACGCCAATCTGGCAGCGCCGAAGCCGACCATGTTCTACATGTTCTCAGGCCCGGACTTCCTCTACGCCGACGCGTTCTATTCCAAGGCCTCGACCTACGTGTTGAGTGCGCTCGAGCCGCCGGGTTCGGTGTCCGATCTGACCAAACTGCCGCGCGGTGGCGTCGGTGCTGCGCTCTACAATGTCGAGCGTTCGCTGTCCTCGATCCTGAGCTTTTCCTTCTTCATCACCAAGCAGATGAAGGTCGATCTGCATGCCGGCCAGATCAGCGGTACTTTGCCGATCCTCTATGTGTTCTTGGCTCGCACGGGCAAGACCATCCGCAGCGTCACTCCGGTCCGGCTCGATCGGAATGGAACGGCCTATTTCGGCGACGAAAATTCCGGCAGGAACACGGTGAGCGGCACGCGGCTCATCTTTGCCGATAGCAACGGCATGGAAAAAACCCTGTATTATTTCGCAACCGATCTCTCCGATGCGGGAATCCGGACGAGCGGATTTCTCAAGTTCTGCGCGGGTCTTGCGCCTGGCAACAGCCTGATCAAGAGCGCATCTTATGTCTTGCACACCCGACACTTTGCCACCGTGCGCAATTTCATTCTTGCCAACAGTGCTACCATTATCCAGGACGATTCCGGCATACCGCTCGTCTACTACAATCAGAAGCGCTGGCGCTTCTTTCCATTTGGCCGCTATATCCGTCCGATCGACGAGTTTCCTGGTCTCTACCAGCAATCCTACGCCGAGTTGTTTCGGCGGGCGCAGCCGATGGATTTCGGCATCGGCTATCGCTGGCGCGCGAATGAATCGAATTTGCTGCTGTCGGTGAGGTTGCCGGACGATGGTTCGGGGGCAGCGGAGGCGACCTCATCCGCCGAGCCGCCGCCACCCCCGCCGCGTCCGCGAAAACCGCGGCCGCCGGCTCCGATCCCGCCGCCACAAGGAGGCGGGTACTTCTGGTTCGGGCGCTAACAAATCAGTCGAATAGCGGTCTCACCAATGCACGGTCTGGCTCGGCACGATGAAGGCGGTGGTGCTGGGTACCTGGGGGCTGTAGGTGAAATACCGGTAGGCGACGACAATTAGAACGAGCAGCGCGAGCACGGCCAGCAGATCGATCTGCCGGGGATCGTGCTCGTGGTGGCTGATTTTCCAGCGCATTGTTTGTGTCCTCCCTGCGGACGCATCAAATCAATGCGATTGCGGAACCAAAGTTCCGCGCGCGGCAGCAATGCGCTTTTGGCTTGAAAGCAGTGCAGCAGAAATCCTACGGCGCGTTGACGCCGCGCCACCGGCCGTAGCGCCAGGGCAGATACCAGCGCGCGCCCGGCGGGCGCGTCGGCGGCACATTGTCGATGCCAGACGTGCCCCAGGGCTGGCAGCGCAATAGCCGCGCCAGCGTCATCCATCCACCACCCCACAGGCCGAACCGTTCGATCGCTTCATCGCCATAGACCGAGCAGGTCGGCAGGTGGCGGCAGTTGTAGCCCACCAGTGGCGACAGCGTGTGCCGGTAGATCCAGATCAGCCCGCGCCCGGCATTGCGCGGCAGGCGCCGGACCGTAGCGGCACATTCTGTGCATGGAGATGAGAGCGACTGCTTCATGGGTACCTTGTCGGAACAGTCTCCGTAGCTCTGCGGGGGTTCCATAGCAAGGAACCAAGCGTTCGCAGATATTTGCGCAACAGTTCGAAATTTATCCCAAGGTTTGGGCGCAATGAGCAAAGGTACTATGGACGACACGGTAAGCACGATTACCGTTTCGATAACGCTTGGATGACAGAATCTTGTCGCGTTGAAATGGGGCCGTTGCCACTGCTCGCACTCGGGGCTTGGGGGAAGGAACCAAATTGAGGTTTGTGACGTCGCTTGACCTTCGCGGTTGGACGCTCCTCGGCGCGGCCGCCTTTTGCATCGCATTGTCCGCCGCGATCACGACGCCTGGCTATCAGGCGCATGCCGGCGGCACGCTCGAAGAGCGCAAACTGCCGATGCACTTCAACTGGGTCGCGTGCCAGCCGAACTGCAAGGGCTGGGTTTCCGCGGTCGGCATCGTCACCGCCAGAGAGCCCGCGCGAGTTCGATGAGTTCGCGCACGGGCGGGAGCTCAACGGCGCGACCATCGTGCTGGATTCCAGCGGCGGCTCGGTCAACGATTCCATCACGCTCGGCCGCCGCTTCCGCAGCTTGGGGGCGCTCACGACCGTCGGCACCAGTGTGGTGACCCAGACGCCGCAGGGCGACCGCGCCGGCGTCGTGGGGGAGGCCTATTGCGAGTCGATGTGCGTGTTCCTGCTGCTCTCGGGCAAGACCCGTTACGTGCCCGATGCAGCCCATGTGCGCGTACACCAGATCTGGATGGGCGACCGTGCCGATGACGCCAAGGCCGCAAGCTACACCGCGCAGGACATGATGATCGTCGAGCGCGACATCGGCCGTCTCGCCAAATACACGTTCGACATGGGCGGCGCCGGCGACCTGCTGTCGCTGGCGCTGAGCGTACCGCCGTGGGAAGAGCTGCACGAATTGTCGCCGTCCGAGTTGCGGCTGACCAATCTCGTGACGACGGCTGCGGTCGCCGACGTGCTGCCGCGGGACAATGCCTCCGTGCCGGTTGCGGAAGCTGAAACCTGATCTGAAGGCCAAGCCGACCCAGGATCGTTTCGTCAGCAGCGCGATGGAGGGCGACCCTCAGCCGCAACCCGCGAAGTCGACCAAGACAGCTGAAGCGGTGGCGCCGACCGGCGGGGCGGCGACGGCGACCCAGCCGCAGAATTAAGCCTCATGTAGCGTCGTCATTCCGGGGCGATGCGCAGCATCGAACCCGGAATCTCGAGATTCTCAGATGCGCAATTGCGCATCTGAGTTCACGCTTCGCATGCCCCGGAATGACAAGGCTTAGCCTACGCCGGCTGCTTGGCCTTGGCCTCGATCTGGCCGATCGCGTCGACCACTGCATCAAACGTCAGCAGGGTCGAGGCGTGGCGTGCCTTGTAGTCGCGCACCGGTTCGAGCAGGGCGATATCAGACCATTTACCGTTCGGAGGACTGCCGTTTTCCTTCAGCATCTTGCGCACGGTTTCGCGCAACTCGCGCAGCTCATCCGCCGTTGAGCCCACGACGTGGCTTGCCATGATCGAGGAGGAGGCCTGTCCGAGCGCGCAGGCCTTGACGTCATGGGCGAAGTCGGTGACCACCGGCCCGTCCATCTTGAGGTCCACCTTGACGGTCGAGCCGCACAGCTTGGAATGGGCGGTGGCGCTGGCGTCGGGGTCGGGGAGCCGGCCCAGACGGGGGATATTGCCGGCCAGTTCGATGATCCGTTTGTTGTAGATGTCGTTCAGCATGGGAACATATGGTCTCGGGCCAAGGGACATTGGCGCCCTTGGCGGCAGGGTTTCACCGTCCTATATATGGACGGCATTGGCGGAAATACAGTCCGGCCATGCCGCCATGGTGGCCAATCGAGAAGCCCATTGGTGTTAGACTAGGGGGACTCAGGCGTCCGGCGGCGAGACCGCCCCGTCTGCCCGGTGACACTCCGGTCCAAGCGATCGGTCGAACGGAGAAGACATGGACGCTTTGATCAAATCCATCCGCCCAAACAAGTCATCGGACGGGAAGGCCGTCGAAGCTCGCCCGGGCGAGCTCGATCCGTCCGAGTTTCTGGCGGCGGCCGTCCGGGCCGACCAGCCGCGTCCCTCGCGGGGCGAAGCCGAACAGGCGGTGCAGATCCTGCTCAGCTATATCGGCGAGAACCCGGGGCGCGAGGGTCTCTTGGATACGCCGCGACGTGTGGTCGAAGCCTTTGACGAACTCTATCAGGGTTATCACCAGTGCCCGGCCGAGGTGCTCGACCGCACGTTTGGTGAAACGGCCGGCTATGACGATTTCGTGCTGATTCGCGACATCGAATTCACCTCGCAATGCGAACATCACATGATGCCGTTCTACGGCAGGGCGCACATCGCCTATACGCCGGTCGAGCGGGTGGTCGGCCTGTCGAAGCTGGCGCGGCTGACCGACATCTTCGCCCGCCGCCTGCAGACCCAGGAACATCTCACAGCCCAAATCGCGGCCGCGATCGACGAAGTTCTCAAACCCCGCGGCGTTGCCGTGATGCTCGAGGCGGAGCATACCTGCATGTCGGTGCGCGGCGTCGCCAAGCATGGCGCGACGACCTTCACCAGCCGCTTCACCGGCATGTTCCGCGACAATCCGGCGGAGCAGGCGCGTTTCCTGTCCATGGTGCGAGGACCGAACCGGTAACCTCGCTTTAAATTGCGAGGCTAACCGTGTGTACTTCCACAGAAATCAGCGATCGTGAGGAAGGGCTGGCGTTCCAGCCCAGGTTCGATTCCTCGGGCCTCGTCACCTGTGTCGCCACCGACGCGGCGACCGGAGACGTGCTGATGGTCGCACACATGAACGACGAAGCGCTGCGCAAGACGATTGCGAGCGGCGAGGCCTGGTATTTCAGTCGCTCGCGCAATGCGTTATGGCGAAAAGGTGAGACTTCAGGTCAGACCCAGCGCGTGGTCGAGATGCGAACCGATTGCGACCAGGACGCGGTATGGATTCGTGTCGAGCAGATTGGCGCCGCCTGCCACACCGGGCGTCGCTCGTGCTTCTATCGCAAGGTCGATGGTGGCGGCGACGGTGCGCGATTGTCATTTGTCGACGCCGACCGTCTGTTCGATCCGGCAAAAGTCTATCGCAAATAAAGACATTGATCTGGATCAATAGCGACGGCGCCTCGAAGCCGCGCGCTTCGTTGCGAGTCTCGGCGCGATGTGCCAAGAGTTCCATCTCGTTGTCGAGATGGGATCGCAACGGTGACGCATCGTGCTCTGCCAATTTTTGCTATCCTCGCGGCCGTCGCGCTGCCGTTGGAGGCGGCGCGATCGCAATCCACCGAACGCGCACCCGATACCATGGCCGCCCGCGTGCTCGCCTGTGCGTCGTGTCATGGCGCCGAAGGCGAGGGCACCAGCGACGTCTATTTCCCGCGATTGGCGGGCAAGCCAGCCGGTTATCTCTATAATCAGCTCGTCGCGTTCCGCGACGGACGGCGCAGATATCCGCCAATGAACTATTTGCTGGATTTTCTGCCCGACGCCTACCTCAAGCAGATCGCCGAGCACTTTGCCTCGTTGCGGCCGCCATTTCCGGCGCCGGCGGTGCCAACCGACAGCAAGGAAGTGCTGGCGCGCGGCGAATCGATCGCGACGAGCGGCGATCCGCAGCGCGGTATCCCGCCTTGCGCTGCCTGCCACAATCCGAATTTCGGCGGCATGGAGCCCGCGATCCCCGGTTTGCTCGGCCTGCGTGCGAGCTACATCTCCGCCCAGCTCGGCGGCTGGCGCTACGGCACGCGCACCGCGGCCTCGCCAGACTGCATGCAGGTCATCGCGAGCCTGCTGACGGAAGACGACGTCAAGGCAGTCGCTGCCTTTCTCTCGTCGCGTCCGGCGCCGAACGACCCGTCCTTCGCGCCGCGCGGCAGCCTGCCGATGCCGCTCGCCTGCGGCAGCGAACCGAACTGAGGGGAGATCGCGCGCATGCCGAGACCCTTGAAAACCTTACTCGGGGCGCTGGCAGTGGCGTTACTCGCCAGTGCGCCGCAGGCAATGGCGCAAGACAAGCCCGCGGACCCCGCGTTGCTGGCGAGGGGCGAGTATCTCGCGCGCGCCGGCGACTGCATCGCCTGCCACACCGCGCGCGAAGGCAAGACCTTTGCCGGCGGCTTGCCGATGAAGACGCCATTCGGCACGATCTATACGTCCAACATCACGCCCGATCCGCAAACCGGCATCGGAATGTGGACGTCGGATCAGTTCTACCAGTTGATGCATAACGGGCGTTTCCCCGACGGCGGGTTGGTCTATCCGGCGATGCCGTTCGGCTCCTACACCAAGGTGACGCGCGAAGACAGCGACGCGATCTACGCGTATCTGCGTTCGATCGCGCCGGTGAAGCAGCTGAACCGCCCGCACGATCTGACGTTTCCGTTCAACAACCGTTCGCTGATCATCGGGTGGCGCACGCTGTTCTTCAAGGAGGGCGACTTCAAGCCCGATCCGGCCAAGTCGCCGGAGTGGAACAGGGGAGCCTATCTGGTCGAAGGGCTCGGCCATTGCAGCATGTGCCACACCGCGATCAACGCGCTCGGTGGCAGCTCGCAGTCGCAGGCCTTCGAGGGCGGATTGATCCCGATGCAGAACTGGTACGCGCCGTCGCTGACCGCGAACAAGGAGGCGGGTCTCGGCGATTGGACCCTCGAGGAGATCACGGACTATCTGCGCAAGGGTGTCTCGACCCGCGGTGCGGTGTATGGGCCGATGGCAGAGGTCGTCTACAACAGCACGCAATATCTCAATGATGACGACATCCGCGCGATGGCGGTCTACCTGAAAGGCCTCGCGCAAGGCACCTCGCCGGAGAAGCCGGCAACGCCGTTGCCGTCCGCCGAGAGCAGCCTGCTGGTCAGCCTGGGCAAGCCGATCTACGACCGCGAATGCGCAAGTTGCCATGGCGCGGCGGGGCTTGGCATGCCGCCGCACTATCCGCCGCTCGCCGGCAACCAGTCGATCCAGATGGTCTCAGCCGTCAACGCCATACGCATGGTGCTCAACGGCGGCTATCCGCCGGGCACGGCGGGCAATCCGATGCCCTACGGCATGCCGCCGTTTGCGCACCGGCTGTCCGATGACGAGGTCGCGGCCGTCGTCACCTTCATCCGGACCTCCTGGGGCAATCGCGGCGAGCCGGTCTCGGCGCGGCAGGCCAATGAGCTGCGCGCGGCAACGCTGAACTGAGGGCGCGTCATGATCAATTCATCCTCGTCGCCATCTTCTTCGACCGGCTCCGAAGACGAAGCGGTCGAGACGATCGTGCGTGCGGGTCCCGGCGGCGCGATCGCGGTCGCAGGGGTGGCGACCGCCATCGTGGTCGCGCTGTGGTTTGCGTTTTATCTGCTCGTCTTCCTGCCGCGGAGCGTATGACCATGGCTGTTGAGACCGATCACGGCATCGGCGAAGCGGTCGCCGCCCGCATCGAGCGGCGATGGGCCACGCTGTCGATCGTGATCGTGGGCGTGCTGGTCGGCATGGCCACCTTCATCGGCATCCATCAGGCGACCATGCCGCAGGGCCATGTCGAGACCGCCGATCCGAAGACGCTGCATTTGTCCGGTGAGTTCATCGAGAGCAATCTCGGCAGTGCGGTGGAAGCCGATGGCTCGGTCACCGTGCGCGCGATCGGGCAGCAATATTCCTTCACCCCGCAATGCGTCGTGGTGCCATCGGAAACGCCGATCAACTTTCGCGCCACCAGCGCGGATGTCGTGCATGGATTTCTGATCGAGGGCACCAACATCAACACCATGCTGGTGCCGGGCTACGTCTCGGCACTGCCGGTGCGCTTCAAGGCGCCGGGCGAGCACGTGATGCCCTGCCAGGAATTTTGCGGGATCGGCCATCAGGGTATGTGGGGCAAGGTCAAGGTGATCGACAAGACGGCGTTCCTCAACATGACGGCCGCGAAGCGGAGGCTGACCTGTGTTGATTAACAAGCGGCTGATCCTGGCGCATTTCTGGCTCGCCTTCATCGTGTTCGGCGTGGCCCTGGTGTTGGGGGCCTGGCAGATGTTCGTGCGCAGTCCCCTCAATGCCTGGCACTTCAATCCGGAGTTCTATTATCGCTCGGTCACCGCGCACGGATCGGCGATGGGTTACGTGTTTCCCACCCTGATCGCGATGGGGTTTGGTTACGCGATCTCCGAGGCCGCGCTGGAGAAGCCGCTGATCGGGCGGCGCTGGGCGTGGGCCGGATTTTTCCTCGTCGCGGTGGGCGCCGTAGTGGCAATGATCCCGGTGTCGCTGGGGCTGGCCTCGGTGTTGTACACCTTCTATCCGCCGATGGTCGGCAATCCCTTCTATTACATCGGCGTGGTCATGGTCGTGGTCGGCTCATGGATATGGGTCGCGCTGATGTCGATCAATCTGGCGGTCTGGAAGCGGGAAAATCCGGACAAGCCCGTGCCGCTGGCGATGTTCGCCAATGTCGCGGGCTCCTATCTCTGGGGCTGGACCGCGGTCGGTGCGGCGCTCGAAATCATCTTCCAGATCCTCCCCGTCGCGCTTGGGCCTGAGGTCCACGATCGATGCCGGCCTCGCGCGCGTGTTTTTCTCGTGGACGCTGCATGCCATCGTCTATTTCTGGCTGATGCCGACCTATATCGCCTATTACACCATCCTCCCGCGCGCGATCGGCGGCAGGCTCTACAGCGATGCGATGGCGCGGATCTCCTTCATCCTGTTCGTCGTCGTGGCGATGCCGATCGGCGTGCATCATCTGTTCGCCGATCCGCAGGTCGGCGCCGGCTTCAAGTTCATGCATTCGGTGTTCACCGGCCTCGTCGCCCTGCCGACGCTGCTGACGGTGTTCACGATCTGCGCTTCCGCGGAGATCGCAAGCCGTCTGCGCGGCGGCCGCGGCGCGTTCGGATGGGTCGGCGCGCTGCCGTGGCAAAACCCGATCATGCTGGCGACCGCGCTCTCGCTGGTCATGCTCGGCTTCGGCGGCGCCGGCGGACTGATCAATATGAGCTATCAACTCGACGCCAGCGTCCACAACACGCAGTGGATCACCGGGCATTTCCACCTGATCTTCGGGGGCGCCATCGTGATCATGTACTTCGCGATTGCCTACGATCTGTGGCCGCATCTGACCGGACGTGCACTGGAAAGCTTTGGCCTGATGCGGACCCAGCTTTGGCTGTGGTTCATCGGCATGATCGTCACCACGTTCCCGTGGCACTATGTCGGGATTCTCGGCATGCCGCGCCGGATGGCGTTTTATGACTACGCCAATCCTGCGATCTCGCCGCAGGCGTTTTCGGTATCGATGTCGGCGATCGGCGGGCTGATCCTGCTGATTTCGGGCGCACTGTTCCTGATCGTCCTGATCCGTGGCCAGATGTCGGCGAGAGGCGAGGCGGGTGCTTACCGCTTCAGCGTTCCCCTGCACATGCCGGCGCGGCTTCCGGTCGCGCTCAATTCGTTCGGGCTCTGGCTTGCGCTGATGGTCGGGCTCACGATCGTCAATTATGGCTATCCGATTGCGCAGTTGATGGTGCTCAAGGAAACCAACGTGCCCGCGGTCTATGTCGGAGCCAGCCGATGAGCGAGCAGCCGCTGTTCTCGTTTCGCAATCCCTGGTTTGGCGCGAGCGTCGGTGTCACCGCAGCCATCGCCGTGCTGGCCGCGCTGGCCGGTCTGATTTGGCTGCCGCTGGCGCAGCCCGATCTGAAGCTGGCGGGCATCTGGGATGCGATCTGCAGCGCCGCCGGCGTGCCGCGCGTTTCGCCACAGGCCAACTCCGTGCAGCCCGACTTCAAGACGTCAAATGTCGTGGTGACGTCCGAGATGCTGACCAAGCCAAATCAGGTCTCGATCGGCCGCGGCGCCACGCTGGCGCAGCGCTGCGCGATCTGCCACGGACCGCAGGGCGTGAGCGATGCCAATTCGCCGAACCTCGCTGGGCAGTTTGCCGCCGTGACCTACAAGGAATTGAACGATTTCAAGACCGGCGCGCGGGTCAATGTCGTCATGAGCCCGTTCGCGGCGAACATGAGCAATCAGGATATGCTCGATATCGCGGCCTATTATTCCTATTTGCCGCGAGTGCCGTCCAATCATCTGGACTCCGGGGTTCCGGCGCCGCCGATCGTCGTCACTGGCGCGCCGATGCGCAACATCCCGCCGTGCGGCTCCTGTCACGGCGACATCGACAACAAGGCGGGCAGTCCGTGGCTCGGCGGCCAGTCAGCGGTCTACATCAAGGCGCAGTTGCATGCGTTCGCGGACGGCACCCGCCGTAACGACATCAGCCAGCAGATGCGCAACATCGCCCGCCAGATGACGGCCGAGGAGATCGAGCAGGTCGCCCGCTACTACGAAGCGCAGCCGTAGCCCCGTCGGGCTCCCGGGGAGACCGCTTCGTTAACGCACCATTAACCATAATTGCGGCAGGGTGGACGAACATGGGTGCCGATTGTCGGCGCCCGATAGAGGCCGCGCGGTCGTTCGCGAGGAGCGGGGCTCCAGCATATGTCGGTCGACACACTCAACGCCCTGGCTGCGGCAGGTGTCGATCCCACGCGCGCGAAGATCGCCGGCTCGATCAAGCAGGCCGCTTCGACCACCGGCGCGAGCTTCGAATATCTGCTCACGACCGCGAAGATGGAGTCCGATTTCAACCCAACGGCCGGCGCCTCGACCTCGTCGGCGCACGGGCTCTTTCAGTTCATCGACCAGACCTGGCTCGGTACGGTCAAGGAAGCGGGTAGTCAGCTCGGCTACGGCAAATATGCCGATGCCATCACCAAGAACGGCGACGGCAGCTATTCCGTCAGCGACCCTTCCGCGCGTACCGCGATCCTGAAGTTGCGCGACGACCCGGATGCGGCCTCCTCGATGGCCGCCGTGCTGTCGCAATCCAACAGCTTCAAGCTCACCGCCAAGCTCGGCCGCCGCCCGAGCGACAGCGAACTCTATATGGCGCACTTCATGGGCGTCGGCGGTGCGGCAAAACTGATCTCCAACGCCGAGGACAATCCGCAAGCCAATGCGGCGGGGATGTTTCCGAATGCGGCCGCGGCGAACCTTTCGATCTTCTATGATCGCGCCGGCAGCGCGCGCACCGTCTCGCAGGTTTATTCGGTGTTGGACGCGCGCTATGCCAGCGCCTCCAGCTCGAGGGATACGCGCACCGCGTTCGCCGCAGCCGGCGGCGCGCCGCAAGCGGTGAATGTTGCGAGTGCTGTTCCGACGCCTGCGCTGTCGATTGACAACGCCGCCTATCTATCGAGCTTTCCGGATTCACGTAGCGTGACACCGGTTGCGGCGACATCGCAATCGGGGACGGACGCTGCATCGGCGGGCGCGCCGGCGTTCCGTTCGCTGTTCCAGGCCGGTGACCGCACGCAGCCGATTTCGCCGACGGTGCAGGAATTGTGGGGCAATTCCTCGTCGCTGACATCAGCGGCTTCAGCGACGCCCGAAGTCCGTCCGCCAGGCCGGCTCGATCTCTTCAGCGACCGCAACGGCACGTTCAGCAGCTAAGCACTGGCGGCATCCGGCAGGGCGATGCCCCCGCCGGCCTTCCAACCTTAACGAAACGTCAATAATCCCAGACGGTTATGGTGAACCCTTTGTTAAGCGTCATGGTTTATTTTTCCCTATAGTGGCATCGCGTCCCGATGCCGTCTCGTTGCGTAAGCCGGCAGGGGCCATGATCGTTCGGCAGTTTATCAGTTGGATACGGACCGCTCCGGCAGGCGAGCGGGCAGAGGCGACGCGGGCGTTGGCGCGGGCCTGGCTGATTTCAGATCTTTCCGGGGATGATCGCATCGCCGCCGAAGGCGCGTTGCTGATGCTGCTCGACGATCCCTCGCCGCTGGCGCGCCAGGCCATGGCCGAAGTGTTTGCCCGCAGCGCCGATGCGCCGGCCTCCATCGTGCAGGCGCTCTCGCTCGACCAGCCATCGGTCGCACTTCCCGTGCTCGAACATTCGCCGTTGCTGATCGACGCCGATCTGGTCGATATCGTCGCCACCGGCAACGACCAGATGCAATGCGCGATCGCGCGCCGCATCAATCTGCCGCCTTCCGTCAGCGCCGCGATCGCTGAAGTCGGCACGCCGGCAGCCGCGCTTGAACTGATCGAAAACGCCCACGCCGAACTGGCGCCGTTCTCCTGGGACCGCATCGTCGAACGGCACGGTCATCTCGCCGCCATCCGGGAATCCATGCTGATGCTGGAGGATCTGCCGGCCGCGACCCGCCTCGCGCTGGTCGCAAAATTGTCGGATACGCTGGCGCAATTCGTGGTGGCGCGGAACTGGCTCAGCGCCGACCGGGCAGGGCGGATCGCGAGCGAAGCCCGCGAGCGTTCGACCATCAATATCGCGGCGCGTTCCTACGGCGAAGAAATGTCCGGACTGGTCGCGCATTTGCGCGTCACCGGGCAACTCACCGCCGGATTGATCCTGCGTGCGCTGTTGTCGGGCAATCTCGAACTGTTCGATGCCGCGCTTGCCGAACTGTCCGGCCTGCCGCAGGCCCGGGTCTCCGCGCTGCTGCATGATCGCGGCGGTGCCAGCCTGCGGGCGCTTCTGATCCGCGCCGGACTTCCGGAATCGACCTTCGCGGCCTTCCGCGTCGCGCTCGAGGTCAGCCATGAGACCGGCTATGTCGACACGCTCGGCGGGGCGGCACGGCTGCGCCGGCGCATGGTCGAGCGCGTCCTCACCCATTGCGAGACCGACGGCAAAGCCGCCGAGCCGCTCTTGATCCTGCTGCGGCGCTTTGCGACGGAATTGGCGCGCGAGGAAGCGCGGATGTTCTGCGAGGAACTGATGACGGACGAAATCAGCGCGCTGCTGCAGGACGATCTGATCGCGGCGTAGCCAATTCACGCGCAACAAATCAGGTATCGTCCCTGCCTAGTGCGCAATTGCGCACGGGCGCAGGGACCCGCCCATAAACATTTATTGTTGCACGAACTGGTTGCGCTCCATCCACGTCATTGCGAGCGAAGCGAAGCAATCCATCGTGCCGCAGAACGAAGAATGGATTGCTTCGTCGCTGCGCTCCTCGCAATGACGGATGAAACGTGGCGCGCAAGCTTCAACTCGCCGGAACGATGCTCGGCGCGAGGATGGCTTCGAGATGCTCGGGGCGGTCGCGGTTGACGTGGGTGAGGAAGACGTCGGCTATGCCGCGCAGTTGCCGGCTGAGTTCGCTCGCCATCGCGGCGGTGTCGAGCTTGGTGCGCTCGCGGACGATCGCCTGAACGGCGTTGATGTGATGGGTGATCAGATCGCGCGGGACCAGATCCAGATCCGGCGCGTGCTCGATGATGCGGCACAGGCTTTCGGCGGCGGCGGCGGCAGAGGGGAAGCCGAAGGTCGCGGCATCGCCCTTGATGTCGTGGGCGGCACGAAACAGCTCTTCGCGCGTCCGGTCGTTGAAACCTTCGCGCAGGATCGTGGCGTGCGCGGCCGAGAGGCGGTCGGCCTCGATCGTCATCCAGTTCTTGAATTCGCCTGATAGCTCGGCCAGCGCCTTTTCCGCGCGCGCGACGGGGTCGTCGAGGTCGCACTCGGGAACGCGCAGCAATACCTTGCGCAGCGGGTTGGACTGCGTGATCACCTGATGATCGGCGTAGCGCTTGACCTCGATCGTGCCGGGCTTTTCTTTCGCCATGATGGTTCCCTCTAGATCGCTGTGCGGGCCTTATCGAGCAGCGAGGGTTGTTGCAGCACTTCCATCTCGCCGCCGACGCGGCGTTCGGGGCCGATATAGGCGTTATTGGTGTTGCGCCGGCGGTCCGGGCCGAAATAGGTCTTGGTCTTGATGAACGGCCGCGGATTGGCGACGACGTTGAGGATGCGCTGGTAGAGGCCCTTGGCCGAAATCGGCTTGGCCAGGAATTCGGTGACCCCGGCATCACGCGCCACCGTCACGCGGCGCTTTTCCGAGTGTCCCGTCAGCATGATGATCGGCGCGTAGGGGTTGCCCTTGGAGTCCGGCTGCCGGATCATCTGCGCCAGCTCAATGCCGTCGAAGATCGGCATCGACCAGTCGGTGATGACGATATCGGGCACGTAATGGCCGTACATTTCGAGGGCGGTGGCGCCGTCTTCGGCCTCATAGGCCTCGCGTGCGCCGAACGAATGCAGCAACGTCCGCAGGATGCGGCGCATATGCGGATTGTCGTCGCAAATCAGAAATCGCAGCTTGTTGAAATCGATGCGATACATGGTCCGGCCTTGGAGGGGCGCCCAGCCAAAACGGCATTACCCAACGTTAACCATATCGCGGCGCCGGTTAATGAATGGTTGCCGACCGAACTAATGCCCGAACTGCTCGCGCAGGATGCGCTCTTCGAGGCTGTGGCCGGGATCGAACAGCATCCGCATCGAGATCGTCTTGTCGGAGAGGACCTCGACGCGTCGGACGTCGCGGACTTCGTCGTGGTCGGCGACCGCCGCGACCGGGCGCTTGTCGCCCTCGAGCACTTCGAGCACCACGAAGGCGGTGTTGGGGAGCAGGGCGCCGCGCCAGCGCCGCGGCCGGAACGCGCTGATCGGGGTCAGCGCCAGCAGCGCCGCGTTGATCGGCAGGATCGGACCCTGCGCCGAGAGGTTATAGGCGGTCGAGCCCGCTGGCGTCGCCACCAGGATGCCATCGGCGATCAATTCGGCCATGCGCTCGTGCTCGTCGATCAGGATGCGCAGCCGGGCCGCCTGATAGGTCTGGCGAAACAAAGCGACCTCGTTGATGGCGTGGTGCAGATGCACCGCGCCGTGCACGTCGGTGGCGCGCATCAGAAGCGGATGGATCAGGGATTCCCGCGCCGCCGCCAGCCGCGTGTGCAGATCGTGGGTGGTGAACTCGTTCATCAGGAAGCCGACGGTGCCGCGATGCATGCCGTAGATCGGCTTGCCCGTGCGCATATGCGCATGCAGCGTCTGCAGCATCAAACCGTCGCCGCCAAGCGCGACCACGACGTCAGAATCGTCGGCGTCGTGATTGCCGTAGATCGCGGTGAGTTGCGCCAGTGCCGCCTGCGCCTCGGTGCCTACGCTCGCGACGAAGGCGATGCGGTCATATCGCTTGGGACTGGTCATCGGGCGGCGAACTCGTCTTGCGGCGCTGGATGCGCCGCGCTCGTCTATACAGCTTGGCTTGAAATGTCGAGATGGCCCTGAATCTGGACAGTCCTTGGCGCTTGCGAACGCCGCCAGTATGTCGCAATTATGTGCTACAATCCGTAGCAATAGCAACTGGCCGGATCGCGGGAAGCAGGGAGTATAAGAATGGTCATCGGTTTCATGGCGCGACGTCACACGGTCGTCGCAGTCGCACTGCTGGCCTTGTCCCTGGTAGCCGTAGCGCGGGCGGACGATGAGCAGTCGCAGTCCCAACCCGCGGCGACGGCGGCGCCATCGCCGTCAGGCCAGAAGGGGGGAGGCGGACGCGGCAATGCCGCTGCCGGCAACGCGCCGCCGGCCGCCGAGCAGCATCGCCTGCCGCCGGATTCGACCACCAAGCAGACGCTTGTCCTGCCCGGCCGCACGCTCGCCTTCACCGCGACTGCCGGCTCGATCCGCGTGTTCGACGAAAAGGGCGAGCCGCAGGCCGACATCGCCTACACTTCCTACCAGCTCGACGGCGCCGAGAAGGCCAGCCGTCCCGTCACCTTTCTGTTCAACGGCGGACCGGGCGCGTCATCCGCGTGGCTGCAGCTCGGCAACGCCGGACCGTGGCGGCTCTCGATCACTGGCGATGCTGCTGTTTCCTCCGCCTCGCCCGATCTGTTGCCGAACGCCGAGACCTGGCTCGACTTCACCGATCTCGTCTTCATCGATCCCGTCGGCACCGGCTATAGCCGCTTCGTTGCGACCGGAGACGACGTGCGCAAGCGGTTCTTCTCGGTCGATGGCGACGTCAGTTCGATCGCGCTGGTGATCCGGCGTTGGCTGGAAAAGCACGACCGCCTGCTGTCGCCAAAGTTCGTCGCCGGCGAAAGCTATGGCGGCATTCGCGGGCCGAAGATCGTGCAAAATTTGCAGACGCAGCAGGGCGTCGGCGTGCGCGGCCTGATCCTGGTCTCGCCGCTGCTCGACTTCCGCGATTATTCCGGCTCCAGCCTTCTGCAATATGTCGCAAGCCTGCCGACCATGGCGGCGGTGGCGCGCGAAGCCAAGGGGCCGGTGACGCACAGCGATCTCGCCGAGGTCGAACGCTACGCGCGCGGCGAATTTCTCACCGATCTCCTCAAGGGCCAGGCCGACACCGAGGCCACCACGCGGCTCGCGGACAAGTTTGCAGGCGCTGACCGGCATCGATCAGGCGGTGAGCCGCAGGCTCGGCGGACGTTTCGACGTCAACGAATTCCGCCGGGAGTTCGACCGCCGCAACGGCAAGGTGACCGGACGTTACGATGCGTCGGTCGAGGGCTTCGATCCCTATCCGGATTCAAGCGATTCCCATTTCGGCGATCCCTCCGGCGATTCCTTGCTGGCGCCCCTGACCAGCGCGGCAGTCGATCTCACCACGCGCAAGCTGAACTGGCGGCCGGACGGCTCATATCAATTGCTCAGCGACAGCGTGAACCGGGGCTGGGATTTCGGCCGCGGCCCGGCCGAGTCGGTGACGCAGCTGCGGCAGATGCTGGCGCTCGACCCAAAACTGAAGCTGTTGATCGGGCACGGCCTGTTCGATCTCGCCACGCCGTACTTCGGCACCAGGATCGCGCTCGACCAGCTGCCGGCCTTTGCGAATTCGGCGCGGGTGAAGCTCGTGGTCTATCCCGGCGGCCACATGTTCTACTCGCGCGATCCGGCACGGCAGGCGTTCCGGAGCGAAGTCGAGAAGGTGATGAAGTGAGGGGGCGGACGCGGGACGCTACTCATCTACCGCAGCTCAATGAGCGAAGGCGGCAAGCGAAACGATCCAGGTCAATTAAGTGTCCGTAAGCGCCACAGTTGTGCGTGACGCGCTCGCTACGGGCCGCACGCGCGCGGCGACACTACCATCTGAATCGTAGGGCAAATTTTAGAGTTTAAATTCGCGCTGGGTCTCGCGTAATATGCGCCCATGCAACGAAAAAGCTGGGCCGATGCCAATTGCCCCATGGCGCGTTCTGTAGACCTACTAGGGGAGTGGGGGAGCCTTCTTATCCTGCGGGAGGCATTCGGGGGCGTCCGGCGGTTCGATGACTTTCAGAAGCGGATTGGAATCTCCCGCAATCTTCTGACGACGCGTCTCAAGAAACTTGTAGATGGGGGCGTTCTGGAACGGCGCCCTGTTCACAGTGATGCCAAACGTCATGAGTACGTGTTGACGGAAAAAGGAGAGGACTTGTTTGCGACAATTGTTGCCTTGCGGCAATGGGGCGACCGGTGGCTGTTTCCTGGGGGAGGTTATCCAGCCGACATGTTGGATGGCCGGGATCAATCACCCGTTGCTCGCATCGAGGTGCGCTCCGAGCAGGGGAGAAAGCTCAAGCTGGCCAACCTGACTTTGAAAGCACACCGAGCTAACGAGTCGTCGATGCGTTCCACGTCACGGTCAAAGAAAGTCTGAGGTCCCTTCGGTTACGCGCTTCTTGAGAGCCGGTTGCTGATGGTCTCGGCAAGATCGGTTTTGCACCGGCCCGGCGAAATGGTCGTGACTCGAATCTTGGGATCAATCGTCACGCTCTCGCGATGTTGGGAGGCGCCACGGGGGTTGCCTTTGCAGCCGGCTTGTCGAGCTTCTTTGACCACGACCGGTAGTACGCAAGACCCGTCATCAGCACGATTCCGACAACGCTCACCAGCACCTGCATCCAGATTGCGTCCGAAACTTCGACAAGAATAATGTGTGCAGCGCCAGCCAGGAAGATACCGTAGCAGAAGACCTCAAGGGACTGCTGCCCGCAAAGGATCATCGGCCGGAAGATCGGCCGATCGAATCCGGCCCAATCACGCGGCACGTACCTGATGACGAAGAACGTGATGACGAGGAAATGAACGATGCGAGACGGGTCGAGGTTGGTCTTGTCGTTCGGAATGAAGGCGACATACAGCCAATGTGGCAAGATGTCCCCCATGTTCAGGAAGTGTCCGCCTAGCGTGATGAACAGCGCAAACAGGAGATACGCGGCTCCAAGGATCGTCAGCCAGCGGGACTTCACCAACGGCATCGACTGTCCGGTGCCGCCCAACGCAAACCATGCGCCGATCGTGAAAAGGAACTGCCAGGTGAAGGGATTGAAGTACCAGGAGCCGGCCGGATAAGCCGCAAGATTCCAGCCAAAATGGCGTGCGGCGAGATACATCACGAAGGATGCCAAGAGCGTCAGGTTAGGCTTGCGCAGCAGCGCCCACAGGATCGGCGGAAACACCACCATCAGAACGATGTAGAGCGGCAACACGTCCATGTTGACGGGTTTGAACGCCAGTATGAGGCCCTGATACAGCGTTTCTGCGGGGTCTCTCATGAAGCCAGCCACATTGAATTCATTCAGCAGCTTCGGATCGTTGTACGTCTTCGCGAGATAACCGACCTCGGCGATATAGATGACAAACAGCACCAGGTGTGCGACGTAGATCTGCCACGCCCGCTTGAAGATGCGAGTACCGGCAATGACGAAGCCGCGGTTGATCATCATTCGCCCATAGACGAATGCGACAGTGTATCCCGAAATGAAAATAAACAGATCGGCGGCGTCCGCGAAGCCGTAGTTCCGTGTCGTGATCCAGTTGACCACATTGTTCGGAATGTGATCGAGGAAGATGGCCCAGTTCGCGATCCCGCGAAGCACATCGAGCCGATAGTCGCGCCCTTGCGGGGGCAGGTGGATGTCGGGTGAGACTTGCATAACAAATCTATCTGACGTTGACTTTTGAGAGCGCGATGATTTCGATCCTCGGCGGGACCCCCACACATTTGGCCGCGATACGACCGAATGCTTTTGCGTGCGCGCTAGACATGCGTGGGCGAGCTGATTGACGGACGGTCATGGGTCATCAATTGAGAATTACCGCCGATCCGCCGCCATCGATCGCCAGGGCTTGACCGGTGATATGGCGTGAGGCCTCGGAGGCAAAGAAGACCGCGGCTCCCTTGATGTCATGCTCGCCGCCAACCCGGCCGATCGGGGTCACCTTGGCAATCCCGGCCGCGGCTTTAGCCAGGCCAGCCGACAGCTTGGTCGGGAAATAACCAGGGCACAATGCGTTGACGTTGATGTTGTACTTGCCCCATTCGGTCGCCAGCGCCTGGGTTAGCGTGATGAGCGCGCCTTTGCTGGTGTTGTAGGCTACCGCGAAAATATCGCCGTCCGGACGGGGGCCGCCAAGCCCCGCAATCGAGGAGATGTTGATAATCTTGCCTGACGTCCGTGGGATCATCGATTTCCGTGCGACAACCTGGGCGACCCGGAAGCAGGCATCGACGTTCAGTGCCATCACCTTGTTCCAGTTCTCGGGCGCAAGATCTATCGCCGCGCCTCCCCAGACCATTCCGGCGTTGTTGATCAGGATATCGACTGCGCCGAAGCGATCCATAACAGTGCTCACTAACGTCTCTTCGGGCTTGGAGCCGGCATCACCGCCGAGATCGTTGACGATGGTCATCACATCAATGCCCTTGGCGGTCAAGTAGGACGATGCAGTATCGAGTTCGTTCTGCTTGCGGGCGCTGATCGCGACCCTTGCGCCCATATCCCCGAGGGCCTCGGCCATTTGTAGGCCGAGGCCTCGCGAGCCGCCGGTGATCAGCGCCACCTTGCCACTCAGATCGAACAGTTCTTTCGTAATCATCGCTAATCCCTCATCCTGCATTAGACCCGATGTTGAAGGCGCTCACGCCGTGGCTGTCAGAAGCCGCGCGTAGTGGCCGGACTTACGACATCACGGTGAAATGGCAGCTGCGGCGCTGTGGTCTTGCGCAGAGCGCGTTCATGCTCCGGAGAAAACACGTGGCGAGCGGCTCGGGCCATTTTCGACAAACGACTTGATTGCCGCAGTCGCATCGTTGCTCGCCATGACCGGACCAACCATTTCCAGGGTGGTATGGTCGGCGGCGGTTACGCCTTCCTTCTCCCAAGTGCGAAGTATGGCCTTCACGGCGTCGTAAGCCTTTGATGGGCCGGCTGCCAACCGGGTTGCGAAAGCTTCCGATTCACTCGCGAAGTTATCGGCAGCCAACACGCGATTAACGATGTTCCACTTCTCGAACGTCTCGACATCGTAGAGCGCGCCGGCCGTCGCTATTTCGAACGCGCGCGCACGACCGGCCCGGGAGGCTACGCGCTGCACACCGCCGGCAAGTGGGAAAATTGCAAGGAGGGGCTCGAGAAAACCGATCTTGGTGCCTGCGGCTGCCCAGAGATGGTCGAATGCGAGCGCAAACTCCAATCCGCCGGAGGAACACACACCATGCACCGCAGCTATTGTCGGCAACGGAAGCGCTTCAATCGCCTGTATCAGCTCGACATATTCCCTGATGATCGACAGCATGGCATCGCCAGGTTGCGACAGCATTTCGCGGACGTCCGCTCCAAGGGAGAAAACCGTTCCCTCGGCCCTTACGAGAACGGCGCGCACATCGGGTTTCCTGGCCTGCGCGAGGGCATCCTGAAGTCCGTGCAGCACGGTCCGGTTCATACGGTTGCCATCCGGATTTGCTAGCGTAACAATCAGAAGCCCGTCTTTGCGCGCGGTGCGTACCTGCTCAGTCGACATCCGCAACTCCCTGAAAATTATTTGAGGATCGCCCTCGATGAACGAGTGCATCAGACGACCAGGCTTCCCTGCGTAAGGACATGTCTTCCACAATTCGCAGGCGCCAGCCCGACCTTTCTAAGTTCAATCATAGGACTAAAGTAAGTTCAATAACAAGACGAAATTTTTGAAGCGATCTTTGCGCTGGCTAGCCCGCGCCGTGGAGCGAAAGGCTTTAACCGAGGAACGGACCTCCGTCCGTTCGCGGTTCCATTTTTTGATTTTCGGCGCGGCGGTGGTTGGTCTGGATTTCGAAGTACGGCTGGGACATTGTCTGGGCAATGCAATTGACTTTCACGTTCGACGCGCGAGCGGGGCTAATCAATCGAATGCACCGTAATTCATGAACCCGTCACCGAACCGCCCCGCGACCCGGCTTGCCACGCGGCTATCGTTCCTCGCCTCTGGGTTTGGCACCGCCTGCTGGGCACCTTTGGTTCCCTTCGCGAAGGCACGCGTCGGCGTCGACGACGGCCAGTTGGGGCTTCTCCTTCTCTGTATCGGCATCGGCTCGATCATCGCGATGCCGCTGACAGGATGGTTCAGCGCGCGTCTCGGAAGCAAGCCGATGATCCTGGGCGGCGGTATCGGCATCGTCCTGCTGCTGCCGATACTTGCCATAGCGAGCGATAGATTCGTGCTGGCTGCGGCGCTGCTGGGTTTCGGCGCCTCGATTGGCACGATTGACGTGGCCATGAACGTGCATGCGGTCGAGGTCGAGCGGGCGGCGGACCGTCCTCTGATGTCCGGCTTTCATGCTCTGTTTAGTATCGGTGGATTCGCCGGCGCGGGCAGTTTGACCTTTCTGTTTTCAATTGGCTTCGCACCGTTCACGAGTGCGCTATTTGCCAGCGCGGCAACGATGGCGGCTCTCGCGCTTGCCTGGCCGCGCCTGCTGACGGCCCGAGGTGGCGAGCCGACACCGTTCGTCCTGCCACACGGCATCGTGCTGCTGTTGGCGGGGCTTGGAGCGGTCACCTTCCTGGTCGAAGGCGCGATACTCGACTGGAGCGCTCTACTGATCGTTGATGCAGGTCTTGCTGCCACCGCGCAGGGCGGCCTTGGCTACATGCTGTTCTCGATCGCGATGACGATCGGGCGGCTGACCGGCAATCGCATTGTCGCACGCTTCGGCAATCGCCGCGTGCTGGTTTGGGGTGGTTTGCTGACGGTTGCGGGATTCGTCCTGCTCCTGACGGCACCATTCGCGCAAGTCGCAATGGCCGGCTTCCTGCTGATCGGGTTCGGCGCATCCAACATCGTGCCCGTGCTGTTCAGCCTGGCTGGCCGTCAGACCGTCATGCCGGCCGTGCTCGCCGTCGCGGCGCTGACCACCACCGGATACGCGGGCATCCTCGCCGGTCCTGCCGCCGTCGGTTTTGTTTCCCGCAATTTCGGCCTTCCGGCCGCCTTCTGGCTGTTGGCGGCCCTGATGGCACTTGTCCCGGTCTTTGCTCGCCGCGCGACGCAGGAATGAGTTCGGCGATTGTAGCATGCTTCCGGCTGCCGAGGGCGCGTGTCCATATTTGGGCTTGAGGCAATCGGCTGGCGATGGCATATTATGCCATATCGCCCGGATCTCGAACAATCTGAGAGGATGCCAATGCCGACCAGAAATGTTGTGCTGACGGAGCGTCAAGCAGACCTTATTGAGACCCTGGTCGAGTTCGGTCGCTACCAGAATGCCAGCGAGGTGCTGCGTGACGGATTGCGAATGGTAGAGCAACGCGAGGCGGAGGATACCAGCAAGCTGAAGGCCCTACGCGCAGCGGCTCGCCTCGGCGTTGGTGCACTGGATCGAGGCGAATTCAAAGAATTTAGAAATAGCGAAGACCTGCAAACCTATTTGAACGACCTCTCGGAGAAGATCATTTCCAAGGCTGCCGGGTAGACCTCGAATGGCTGGGCGGAAATGGCGCGTTCGCCTCGGCGCCGCTGCAGAGCTCGACTTTGCGAATATCGTCAAATGGACCGTCGAAAATTTCGGCGTCCGACAATCGCGCGTCTATCAGAAGACGCTCGTTCAGGCGATTGCCGAACTTGCTGAAGGTCCCGATGTTGCGGGCTGCAAAGCTCGAGATGAAATCATGCCAGGTCTTCGCACGGTCCACGTTGCCCGACACGGTCGGCGCGGTAGTCACTTCCTGATGTACCGGGTGGCCCCAAAAACAACGATCGAAATCGTGCGAATCCTGCACGACAGAATGGACCTTCAGCGTCACCTTCCATTGGCCCCCGACGAGAATGCCGAATAGAACGCGGTCGTCAGAGAGATGATGAAGGCCGAAACGGACTGACGCCGATGCCGGCGCGATCGATGCGCACGAAGCTCTGCGGCGGGACCGCGTCCCAGCCGATGTCAGCGTCATCGATCGGCTCGGAGACCACGAGCGTGCCGCGCCCGGGCCCGCGCGCATTGAGATAGAGCGTCGGCGGACGCAAATCGCTGGCGTAGCGGATCGCATAGAGCGTTTCGCCGTCGGATATCGCGGCGGTGAACCGGAACGGTTCATTGACGGAGTGTGAGGCCATGTGATGCTCGATCAAGCCGACAACGCGGCCGAACGCGCCTTCGGCGTCCGACTCAAACCCGAACGCCAGCAAGAGAAGAAAGATGACTTCGCTGTCGGTCGTGCCGTTGCGGCTTTCATAAAAGCTGTCTGGAATGTGGCTTTCCAGAACGCGGCGCACGCGCGGCCAGCCACCGATCTGGCCGTTATGCATGAACAAATAGCGGTCGACCGCAAAGGGGTGACAGTTGGTCCGGATCGTCGCGGTGCCGGTTGCGGCGCGCACATGCGCCAGAAACAAGGAGGCGCGAATTTGGTGGGCGATCGAGAGAAGGTTCTCATCGCTCCAGGCGGGCCGCACATCACGGAACAGCCCGGGCCTCTCGCGCTCGCCGTACCAGCCGATCCCGAATCCGTCAGCGTTGACCCCGGATTTCGCTTCGCGGCAGTGCCGGCTTTGCGCGATGAGGCTTTGACAGGGCTTTGAGACGAAGTCTTCAAGGAAGACCGGCTCGCCCAAATACGCCAGCCATCGGCACATGTTATTCCCTTCTCGATGCGGCCAGCGGTTGCGCGGCGTTTCGCTATTCCGCCGGCTGGAGCTGGTGCGAGCGGCGCGCGATGCGATCATGCATCTCGCAGATCATGCGGCTCGCCGTGGTCTCGAACAGGCACGGGATGATCGCGTGTACGAGGGCCGCGAGCCCTGCGCCGAGCAAGCGCGTCGCAAAACCGAGCGCGAACAGGAAATGTTCACCATCAGGATTCGTCGACCGTCTGCGGATGGGACAGGAACAGCCGGTGCAAGGTTGCGTGCATGGGAGGGGCTCCAGCAAGTTTGGCACTCCCGAAAGCCTAAACGAATCGGGCCGGGCAGATGTCCCAAATGTCACAACATATGCGCTATTCTGGTTGAAAATGGACGATAATTCATGATATTATTGGGATAATGGACACAACAGATCGAAAGCTCCTCGACATCCTGCAGCAAGACGCCGCGCTGTCGCTCGACGATCTCAGCGAACGGGTCGGGCTGTCGCGCAATGCCTGCTGGCGCCGCGTCAAGCGGCTGGAGGATGAGGGGATCATCAAGGCGCGCGTGACGTTGCTCGATGCTGACAGCATCAATGTCGGCCTGACCGCCTTCATCGCGCTGCGGACAACCGAGCATAGCGCGAAATGGCTCGACCAGTTCGCCAAGGCCGTGCGCGGCATTCCGGAGATCATCGGCGTCTATCGCATGACCGGGGATATCGACTACCTGCTGCAGGTCGTCATTCCTGATGTCGCGGCCTACGACCGGCTCTACAAGCGGCTCATCGGCAAGATCACGCTCGCCGACGTGTCGTCGTCATTCGTCATGGAAGAGATCAAGTCGACCACGGTTTTGCCGCTCGACTATGCGGCGGCCAAGCAGGGCTAGCCGGTCCCCCTTTGTCAGGAGACGGTTTGCAATTTCTCGGCCTTCTTTCTCCTGCGCCGGGGCGGCCACTCGACGGGTTTGGACAATCCGCCTAGCTGTCCCTGAAGCCGCGATATCGGCAAATCCTCACCGGCCACCCATCGATCGAAATTGACATCCAACATGTCCTCTTCGAGAGCCGCGGCGTCGCCGCCGATCCCGATCAACAGGCGTCTCTTGGCGGGCTCTCCGACGATGGTATGAAGCGTGCGGAAAGATCCATGGATAAATACCGGCGACGTGGATCGGTTCAGTGCCGTAAACATCCGTTCAGCGCTCAAGTCACCCGACGCCCATGCCTCCAGCGGAGGCAATCGATGTTGCGATTGCATCACACGACGATTTAACGGTCGGAGAAGAGGCGACTGAAAATGATTGGTGCACGCAAGCCAGGCGTCCGTTCGCACCGCGAAGGTCCCTGCGCCGGCTTCGACGACCGCGGCAACGCCGTTGGCATCGAGGAGCGAGTAGTTATATTGCATGGCATGCGGCAATTGACGGAGTCTCGCGGTGGCTTCCGTCGTCGTCGCACACTGGTCGAGCACCATCCTCACGATCAGGTCGGCTGACAATCCGGGAAAGCGAGGGCTTCGCTTGACCAGATGCAGGCCGATCATCAGGCCGTGCTCGTTCATTCCATCCAGCCGCCCTGTCAGCTGATGGGTTGAGCCGATGCTGGCATAGGTTCCGCGGGCTTGCAGAAGAGTGAACTGGGCACCGTAATACCGTGGCCTGAAATCGTAGTTGCGACCGTAGACGTCGGGGGTTATCGCCGCCGAGCAGCCTCCGGTCGGAGGCCGCATTCCATCGTTACCGAATCGAAAAGCGGCCCAGTCCATCGTGATGCCGAGTTCGTCTGCCAGTCCGGCAAGCTCTTCCCAAAGCGCGGGCGCAAATCGGGCGAACATCCTCTGTTCAGCACCAGTATTGAACCACCACGGAAATCTTCTGGTCTTGTTGCGGAGGAAAGCTTGCCCTTTCGGTGTCATGGCAAACAATCGCGCCTGCGCACGGCCGACCTCGTAGGGTGTGCCCCTGCACTGAACGACACTGACACGAAACGGCTTTGCCGCAGCCTTCATCCGCAGACCCAATGGCCACTAAGTGAATGTTGTCCCACGAGCCGCGTGTTTCCGGCTTGAGGCGTTCGAAATATCGCGCTTGAGATATTGTCCAGCAAATCCATTCTTGCCCGTCGGGCAAATCAGATTCCGCTGCGCGTCGTTCAATGTCTAGCCTCGCTCGCAAAAAGAATTCCGCTTAACGCGTCGGGCAAATCAGCGCTAGAACTTCGCCCGTCTCACCCGACAAGAGGGGCGGCTCGCGATCGTCACGAACGTGCGGTGGGATGCGGTGGACGCGGATGCGCTTTTGACGAACGGCGCGTGAAGCGGACGGCGAAGTCGTGTGGTCCCGACGCCCCGATGCTGGCGTCAAGTCTTGCGGATTGTTCCGTGAGGCGATGGTGGCAAGAAAGCCCGGTCGCCAAGGAGAGCACGAAGGAAACCGTAAAACCATTGCGCAGGGAAGGCCGGATTGCCTCCGCTGAACCTGTATGCTCGTGTGCGCATTTCCTGTGCATCTTGCACACGAGACCGCGGGTGCAGCGCGCACCCGGCTTTCCCTGCGCCCTCTGTCTTCGAGGAGGGCAAGGACGACGCAAACCTCGGACATATCGTGTCGCGAGAACGATCGCGCGTATCTCACAGCTGTCATCGCCCGCGAAAGCGGGCGATCCAGTACGCCGCGGCCTCTCGGGTCAAGGCTGGCGTCTCTGGAATACTGGATCACCCGCTTTCGCGGGTGATGACGAGCAGGAGGTGATTACGAGGAGAAGGGCCGTTGACGATCAGATTTGAGGGCTCACCCTGTCATTGCGGGGAGCGACAGCGACGAAGCAATTCAGGTCGTTCCGTTCAGAGACGTCCGAATTGCCTCGCGCTCATACGAAGGCTGGTCGAGTCAATAAACCAGCCCGGTGCCCGGCGGCTTCTCCAGCGCTGCCGCCAGCGAGCGATATTCCTCGCTGTTGGTGCCAACCAGCTGGGCGATCCGGTTCAGATGATATTGCGCCTGGTCGCGGTTGCCCTGTTCGACCTGCCACAGTCCGTAATACTGCCAGGTCTTTACATGGTTCGGATCGGCCTTCAGCGCGCGCTCGTACCAGATCTGCGACACCTTGTAGTCGCCGAGCTTGCGGTAGGAGTAGCCGATCAGATTGGCGACGGCGGCTGTGTCGTCATGACCGAGCGCCTTCAACTGCGGAATTGCGGCAGCGTAGTCGTGGCGATCGTAGATCGTGGCGTAGGCGGCGCGATAGCCGTCCGCGAACGCGGTCTGTTCGCTGCTGGGGCGGATGACTTCGCTGCCTTTCTTTTTCTTGCCCTTGGTCGGAGGCGGTGCCGGCGCGTCGCTGTCGGGGTTGGCATAAACAGCGGTGACGACGGGGACCGTCGCCAGTGCCAGCGACAAAATCGCCAGCGTCAAAAGCCTGATCGCGAACCTTCTTCATGCGTCTCTCCTGTTGACGTCGTTCAATAAACCAGCCCGGTGCCCGGCGGCTTTTCCAGCGCTGCCGCCAGCGAACGATACTCTGCGCTGTCGGTGCCGGCGAGCGCAGCGATCCGGTTCAGATGATATTGCGCCTGGTCGCGGTTGCCCTGTTCGACTTGCCACAGCCCATAATATTGCCAGGTGCGCACGTGACCGGGATCGGCCTTGAGCGCGCGCTCGTACCAAATCTGCGAAACCTTGTAGTCGCCGAGCTTGCGATAGGAATAGCCGATCAGATTGGCGACGTCGGCGCGGTCGTCATGCCCGAGGGCCTTCAATTGCTCGATCGCGGATGCGTAATCGTTGCGGTCGTAGATCGTGGTGTAGGCAAGGCGATAGCCGGCGAGGAATTTGGGATCGTCGATGCTCGAGCTCTTGTCCTTCTTCTTTTCCTTCTTGGTGTCGGCTGCCGGCGGCGCCGGATTGTCGCTGCCCGCGGCGTAGGCCTTGAGAACGGGTCCCGCGACCAGCGCCGTCGAGAACATTGCCAGGGTCAACAGCCTGACCGCAAACTTTTGCATTCACCTCTCCTGATAATCCGGGCCGCTTCGATCCTACACCGAGGCCCGATGACTTGAACACCCGCTGGTTGGGAACATTCCCGCCGGTCCACTCGATTTCCCGTGACGTCAGCGCGGCCTGCCAGCATCCGGGAACATGACAAACATGTCATGCAGATGAACGAAGTCCGTCATCGCGCTTCAGGGTGGGTTCAGCGTGGCTTGCGTAAGTTCGTCTGCATGATCAGCGAGGCCGACCATCCGGCCGGGGACCTCGCGATCCCCTGGAAGAGGAGACCACCATGTTCAAGACCATTTCCGCGGCGCTGCTCGCCGTTTCCGTCATCGCCGCTCCCGCGTTCGCAGCCTCAGCGGACAAGACGACCCAAGGCAAGACTGCCGCGCCGGTCACCAGCACGGCCCAGGCGCCGGCCGCCAAGACTGTTGGCGTCAAGACTGAGGCTAACAAGACTGAGGCTAACAAGACGGCGGCCGCTCCCGTGATCAAATCCGAGCAGTCGAAGTCGAAGCTGCTGAACGCCAATGCCACGATGAGCCATCACAAGCACTACAAGCACTACAGCCATCGTTATCACCACAAGCACATGGGTAAGCTGAAGACCCATGCGACGCCGAAGATTGCGACCAAGCACGTCATTTCCGCCGCCAAGCGCGGCTGAAGCCGATCCGCGGGCGTGGTCTGATCCACATTGCCCCGCTGCGCCAGCGGATATCAGGCCGACCCACGCGCCATTGCTTCCCCAATGGCCGTGGGTCGGTGCTGTCAGGCCCACCTTTGGTGCCGTCAGGCCCACAAATGCTTGCGAGGGGCGGGCAGGCCCGCAGAGATAACCGAGATGCGAATTCCATTTGGCGGCGGAGCAGTCTAAGAGACGTGCCACGGGGACAGACGGACGAGCGGCATTTGCATTTGAATCAGCATTTGGGGACACCGGCAAAATTCCTGGCAATCCTGTTGCTGCCGATCGCGCTGGCCGCGTGCGCCGGCAGCGACGACGGCAAGCCGATCACCTTTACCGACGACCGCGGCGTTTCCGAGCAACCCTATCCCAGCAACTATCGCTCCGAGATCCTGGCGTTCATGAGGACCTACCTCAACAATCCGGCCGGCGTGCATGATGCTGCCATGGCCGAGCCGGTACAGCGAACCGTGGGCGGGCGGGTGCGCTATGTCAGTTGCCTGCGTTTCACGCCACGGGAATCCGATGGCAGCTATCGTCAGCCGCGCGAGCGCGCCATCCTCTATGTCGATGGCCGGTTGGACCGCCTCATCGAGAACGCCAGCGAGCCCTGCGCCGGCGCCACCTACACGCCATTTCCGGACCTGCAAGGTTTGACGCGGTAGAGCGCTGGCGGAGCAGGGTGATCGGATCGTTACCGGTGTCCGATCACTTTTCGGCGAGCCTTGAACCTTGCCTTTGCCATCCTTGACATACGCTCAGCCGAGAACCAGCTGCTTAACGGGCAAAGAAACTTTCTGTGGCATGGAACAAAAACGCTTTGTTGCTGTGCGAGCACGGTTCAGAAACATCTCTGCTCCGGCATTGCCCCAAAGCAACCTAATTGAGGTCACGTTGTTTGAGTTGATAGCGCAACGTTAGTAACGGGGAACAAACATGAAGAAGATTTTGCTCGGCGCTGCCGCTTTGGCCGCATTCGCGGGACCAGCATTCGCGGCGGACATGCCGGCCCGCACCTACACCAAGGCGCCGGCCTATACCGCGCCGGCCGTGATCTACAACTGGACCGGTTTCTATATCGGCGGCCATGTCGGTGGTGCATTTACCGATGGCACCAATCTGCTTGGCAGCGATGCGCGCTTTCTCGGCGGCGTGCAGGGCGGCTTCGATTACCAGTTCGCGCCGAACTGGGTGATGGGCATCGAGGCCCAGTACAGCTGGCTCGGCGGCGGCTCCAATAACGGCGTGCTGTTTCCGGCCGGAACACTCGTGACCGGCAATTCCGATCAGCTCGGTTCGGTCACCGGCCGGCTCGGCTACACCTGGGGGCCGGCGCTGCTCTACGCCAAGGGTGGTTACGCCTGGCGTGACAACAACAATCTCGGCGCCACCGTGGCCGGCGTGCCGGTCGCCTTCACGACCGATAGCAACCACAAGGACGGCTATACCGTCGGTGCTGGTCTGGAATACATGTTTGCGCCGAACTGGTCGGCCAAGGCCGAGTACCAGTATTACAATTTCGGCAAGACCACCTTCACCTCAGGCCCGGCTGACATCGTCGGCTCAAGCCTCCGGAACGATGAGCATACCGTCAAGGTCGGTGTGAACTACCGGTTTGGCTGGGGTGGGCCGGTGGCGGCCAAATACTGACAGGCGTTCGCCACGCTTCGCGAGAAAGGGCCGGCTCTACGCCGGCCTTTTTGTTTTCCGGCCCGCCCGAAACGCCACGCCCGCACTGCCGAAAAATAATTTTTGCAGTGCACGGAACTTTCATCACCGATGCGTTATTATGCAGTCGCCGGGGTTGCTGGACAAAAAACATGCGTGCTTTTGCTTTAGGACTGATCTTCTCTGCGGTGGCGTTACCTTGCCTCGCCCAAACCGTCCTTAAGTCCGAACCCTTGATCCTCGCGCCCTATGAAATCGCCCTCGTGCAGGACGCATCCTGTCCGGCCGGAAAAGTGCTGAAGGTGACGGGGGCGATCCGGGGGCTGCATCGTCGGAAAGCTTGTGTGTCGCTGGCCGCCGAGCAGGCTTCGCTGGCGACGGCAACGCCGTAGAGCATCGACAACCGCGGGCGCCGGGTCACGTAACCAGCGGCAGCTCCATCCGGGCGTCGCGCTCGGCGTCGGCCTTGTTCCTGGCGGGATCTTCCTGCGGGTCAGCCTCGCAAGGCCGGATCTCGTAACCATTGTCGAGAACCGGACGCGGTGCGGGCTTTTCCTCGTCCGAGACGGCGTCGACCACAAGGCCGGACATCCGCGCCTGCTTCCAGACATCGGCTTCGGTCGGATAGGCCTTGCTCAGCTTGGCGTCGTTACAGAACAGCGCGTAGGGCATGGGTGGCTCCCGCTAAAGGCTGATAACGCGTGGGACGGCTCGAGGTTTCCATAGGAGCAGGCTGGCCCCGTTTTCGGGAGTCCCTGAGTCCCTAACGAGTCCTGAATCCCGCGAAAAAGAATCCCCGAGACTCCCCGCCTAGAATTGCCGGATGTTTCGGCCATGAGAACGATCTCCCAGAACGCTTGCGAGCGCGTGCACCTCACGCTTACGGTGGCCCTGCTGGTGGCCTGTGCCGCCAATGTGGCGCTGCTATGCGCATGGCTGTAGCCGATTGAACAGCGGGCCTGTTTCACCGATGAGCTACAACAGTCGCGGCCGGACGAACCTGTCCACGTGACGGGCAGGTAGCAACCGCAAGCTGAGGTTCGGCTGATTACTTGCCCTGGCGCGGCAGCACGGGATCGTCGCGCAACGTGGCGCGAACCTTCGCCATGGTGGTACTGCAATACTCCTCGCGCTCCCGCAGGAACCGTTCCTGGTGGGCACGGAAGGTCGCAACCCGCGCCCGTACCTCGGATCCGAAATCGCCGCGGATGTCGAGTTTCGCGAACTGGGGCGGCTGAACAGCCTTCAGCACTTCGGCAACGATGGCGGTTTCCGCCGGAGCGGGCGGGATGGGAGGCGCTGGAATTGGTGCCAGCTGCGGGCATGTAGACTAGCTTTTCGGCCAGCGGCGCAGCCATCATCATGTCGGCATCAGGTTTCTTGCCCGACACCGACTGAACGAACGCCATTGTCTGGGCGATCAGCAGGTCGCGCTCTTTCATCCATTTCATGGCAAACCTCACCCCTGCCGGGACTCCACCAAAGCGGTCACCCGGAATCAAGCGTTCGCTATCGTCATGGTTGACGAGAACACCATTTTAGTGTGTCGGGTGACAAAAGGGTGACACCGGTAGCTCGGGAGAGGCGCTGGGCATTGGTCCCGGCGCCGCCCGCAGCGATCACGCTGCTCGCTTGCCGCGCAAGGAGACAATAGCCGGTGCCGCGACGCTACGGTCGCGTCCCATCCGCTTGGCCTCGTAAAGCGCCACTCGCTTGCAATCGCCTCGTCAAATCGCCGCCGATTGTTGAGCCCGGTCAAGCCGTCGGTGCTTGCCAACAGAGCAAGTTGATTTTCCGCGGCAGAGCGCCGTTTCAGCGCTGCCACCAGCACCGGCGTCAGCGCCATCACGATCGCGCAAAGGCGCGGCCATCAGGGATCCGATCAGCCACTCTTCGCGGAAATGAAGGCCAGTTGAAGGGATGGAGCGGGAATCTGGTGGAGACGCACTCGGAGCAAGCAAGACGTAGCGCCGGGGCACGCGAAACGTCGGTCGTTCAGCTCGCGAGCGCCTCAATCATGGGTTGGGAATTCCGCGCCTCGATCAGGTCGGCGTAGCGGCCATACTCCTCGGCCATCTCAAGCAGCTTTTCGCGTACGGCGGCATCGGTGACCTGGCGGGCAAGTCGCTTGGCCTGGTCGGATTGGAACCGGTAATGTGCTGTATCGGACATGTGGCACCTCACTCGTAAGTAAGGGCTGCGCCACAAAGGTTCATCACGCCGCGGCAGGCTTTTCGCCTGGCGCTTTGTCCGGGCGGATTTCAACATCGAACCAGCCCATTTCCTTGAGTTCGCTGGCCTTCTTCCGGGCCGCGTCCTCGCTATCCCGCTTCAGCACAATCTGGCTGGTGCCATCGCGGGCAAAAATGAAATAGGTCATCGCCCAAATCCTATTTCGTCTGCATACCCATGGATCTCGTACCGAACAACATGAACCCGGAGAATGCGTCGTTCTGCCGCCACTCGTCAAAAGGGCGGGGTCGCCAAGCGTACCGCAAATCTAGGTGATACTAAGTCGGGTTTCAAAGAAATTGATGATGCGACCGACGGCGTCTGCCGTCATCGGATCGGTATCTGAGAAGTCGAAACCGTGCTGCCGGTTCGGGTAGGGCACGAATTCAGCCTCGGCCCCGATTGCCTTGCCAAGCTTCACCAATTCCTGGCCCTTGACGACCGGAACATTGCGATCCGCCTCGCCGTGAAGCTCGATCAGGGGCGGCAGGTGCTTGACCTCAGCCACCATCGCATCCGGCATGCCGCCATACAGTACCGCCAGCGCTGCTACGCGCTCATCGCGGGCTGCCGTTTCGGCGGCCACGTAGCCACCCAATGAGAAGCCAAGCAGGCCGATGCGCCCCGAACTGTCGGCGCGCGCCAGGATCGTGGTCATGACGGCGGAGACCCGCTTCGCCCAGCCATCGAATCGGGTGGTCTCATAGGCTTCGCGGCCTTCTCGCGTACTCGTCTTCGATTGCAGCGCGGAAGCGTCGGCGGTCGTGAAGTAATTGAGAAAATAGGCGTCAAACCCTTTCGCCGCGAGTGCATTGGCGTAGCGTTCATAGGCGAGCGGCTTGCGTTCGAAGCCGCCTGCGCCGTGCAAGAGGAGGACACTGGCGCGTCTTCCGGCTCGGTCCGCGGCAAATCGGGTCAAGGCAATGCGGCCTTCTTCCGCTTCAACAGTCAGCTGCTCCGGCGTGGCGGCGCGGACCGGGAAACCTATCGAAGAGTGCCAGGCCCGCCAAGGCGACCCGTCGATTGATCGCATCCATCAAGACACCGCTTGAACTGGCAACGAGTGGTGCCGGTTGAGAGGATTGAACTCCCGACCTTCGGTTTACAAAACCGCTGCTCTACCGCTGAGCTAAACCGGCGAATTAAGGGGATCGGCCGCTCGAATATCAGACTTGTCGGCAAAGGGCCAGAACCTCAGACCCGGCCCGCACAGCCCAAAATACAAAAAAAGGTGGTTCTTGGACCGCCTTTATCGTCTTGGGATTGGACCGGCTTACTGGCAGGGGTGCTGCCTTCCGTCTTCGCCGCGGAACCGGGTACCCGGGGGGCAGACAAAAGGTGACTGGCGGGTCATCAGCTACGGAAATACGCTGCACGGCTTCACCAACCCCGCCGTCGACGGTTCGATGTTGCGCAAGCGCGCTCTACAATGCGCAGGCCGATCGCTGCTCCTATCGTCGATGCGCGGGCTGTTCGACGAAGTGCTGGCCTGACGACCGCGCTTGGTGTTTGATAAACGCTTGAGCGGGCAGGGGGCGTATGTTCGGAATTTTGGGACTTGGTTTTCTGCTCGGCCTGCAGCATGCGCTCGAGCCCGATCACATTGCGGCCGTCTCCAGCATCGCCGCGCGCCGCAGCCATGTGGCTGATATCGTCAAGCACGGCCTGACCTGGGGGCTCGGCCACACGCTGACGCTGTTCGTGTTTGCCGGCGCGGCCATCGTGCTGGGACGCGCGATTCCGGAAACCATCGCCCAGCCCATCGAGACCGCGGTCGGCGTCATGCTGGTCGGCCTCGGCGCGCATGTACTGTGGCAGCTCTGGCGCGACCGCGTGCATTTTCACCGGCACGGCCATGCCGACGGGACTGTGCATTTCCATGCGCATAGCCACGCCGGCGAAACCGCTGCCGCACGTCAGCGCCGCGCATGCGCATCGACACGGCTTTCGCTGGCGTACCCTGCTGGTCGGCCTGATGCACGGAATGGCGGGTTCGGCGGCGCTGCTGGTGCTGACGGTGTCGCAGGCGTCCAGCCCTGCGGTTGGCCTCGGTTATGTCGCCTTGTTCGGGATCGGCTCGATGATCGGCATGGGCGCGCTGTCGACCGTGATCGCGGTGCCGCTTGCAGCATCCGCGCGCTGGCTCACCTGGGCCAACCGCGGCCTGCAAGGTGCGGTCGGTATCGTCACGATGGCGATCGGCATTCACACCATCATCGAGACGGTTTTTGCGTAAGCGGACGCAACTCGGCGTCGCGTTAACGTTTCCTGATTCCAATCTTTCGCAATTGAACGACCGCTGATGCTTGCGCGTTAGGCTTACCGGCATTTTGGCCGCCCGTTTTAACCCTTGCGCCCCCGCATTGGTCTAGGTTGCAGGGGAGAGACAACGGGGACTTCCGGTAAATGCGCCTTCGCATGGCACTGGTGATTTTGACGGGCCTGACCTCGACGGCTTTCGCCGGCGGCGGCTTCGACATTGTCATTCCCAACCGTCCCGGCCAGCCCATCATCATTGACGGCATCGACGCATCCTATGCGGTGGTCGAAGGCGAATGGGGCCTGGGCCGTAACGGGCAGGTGCAGCCGACCATCTATGGCGGCCGCTACATCGATCCCGAGCCGAATGTCGGCCACTATTACCCGAGCCTGGGCCACATGCCCGGCTATGGGCGACTGGAAATCGAACCACCGCCAGGCCGCAGGTTGCCGCAGCCGGCCGAGAGCTATCATCAATCATGGTCGGCGCAGTCGGCACCGTTGCCGGCGCAGTCGAACGTGCCCACCAATCCGCCGGCGGTGATCTATGCGCCGCAGATCGGGGATCAGTTCAATGGCGGTCCGCCGCGTCCGCGGCCGCAACGCAAGATTCCGAACTAAGTTTCAAGACGAAGCCTAGCCCAACGAAAAGCCAACGAAAACATCTACAGGAGAGAGTAATGCGTCATTTGATTTCAGGATTGGTTGCGGCAGTTGCCGTCACGGTCGCCGCGCCCGCGATGGCGTGCGGCTTCACTCCCTGCGCCGCGCCGGTCTACGTCGCGCCGGTCTATTCGGGTTGCAACCCCTGCGGCGGCTGGGCCCATGAGCGGCTCGCCGATCCCGACCAGCAATATTACCACGCGCACCAATATTATTATGTGAACCAGGGCCCGAGCTATACCGGTCCGGGCGACTGGGCGCCGCTTCCGACCTACGAGGAAGCCGCCGGCTACGGCGGTGGTCACTACGGCTATGGTGCCGGCCACTACGGCTATCGCTCGCACTACTATCATCGCCCGTGGCACGCGCACACGGGCTACCATCACGCACCGCACTTCTACCATCACGGCTACTACGCGCCGCGTCATGCCTACGCTCCGATGTCGCATCACTACGGCCATCAACCGCTGCGTCGCTACTACTGATCTGAAAATCGACTGAGGCTTCGGCGCCCGTTCGCATCACGCGAGCGGGCGCTATCTTTTTGGCTCAGCCCATCAGCCCGAGACGACTCGCGCCGATGTAAAGCGCGAGCACCGCGGCGTTGGAAACGTTGAGGCTCTTGATCTCGCCGGGCATGTCGAGCCGCGCCACCACGTTGCAGGTTTCGCGCGTCAATTGCCGAAGGCCCTTGCCTTCGGCGCCCAGCACCAGCGCCAGCGGCTGCTGCAGCCCGACCTGGCCGAGATCCGCAGAGCCCTGGCTGTCGAGGCCGACCGTCATGAAGCCGCGCTCGTTCAATTCGTTCAGCGCGCGAGCGAGATTCTGCACGGTGACGAGCGGCACGAGCTCCAGCGCGCCTGATGCGGATTTAGCCAGCACGCCGGTGGCCTCCGGACTGTGCCGCGCGGTGGTGACGATCGCCTTCACCGCAAAGGCCGCCGCCGAGCGCATGATCGCGCCGACATTGTGCGGATCGGTGATCTGGTCGAGCACCAGCACGATGCCTTGTTGCGGCAGCGTATCGATATCAGGCGAGGGCAGGGGCTCGGCCTCCGCCAACAGGCCCTGATGCACCGCGTCCGGGCCGAGCCGCTGGTCGATCACGGTCGGCCGGACGATTTCTGGTGGCACACGGGTATCGATGTTTTCGTCCGCCAGGCGGCGGGCGGCATTCTCGGTCAGAAACAGCTTGCGGATCTGCCGCTCCGGATTGGCCAGTGCGGCCGCGACCGTATGCCAGCCGTAGAGAATCACCGGACCGTCCTCGGCCGCCCCCCCGCGGTCCCGCCAGACCGGCCGGCCACCGGTTTTTCGCCCTTTTTCGAAGGGCTTAGCCCCGCCGCGGCGGAATTGAGGTTTTCGGTCGCGATCGCTCATGGGAGGCTTGTGTCACGGGTTCCGGAATATGGCAATTTGGGTTGGTAAATAGCACCGTCCCTTGGTTGACTTTGCTAGGGCGCTTCGCCCATAAACGCGCCCGACCGGGAGCTCGCCATCGGCGCCCGGTATTAACGTCATCCATGGCCTCGTCGCCGCCAGTTTGAGCGGTTGGGTTCCGATGTTGTTAAACGGGGGAGTGTCCCGAGTGGCAAAGGGAGCTGACTGTAAATCAGCCGTCTTATGACTTCGAAGGTTCGAGTCCTTCTTCCCCCACCACGCTTCGCCCTGACGGGCTACGCGTGGCGCAGCCACGCCAGACCGTCAGGGCGAAGCGTGTCCGGCGTAGCTTGAGCGCAGCGAAAGCGAAGACGGACTGGAGCGGCAATCGGTTCACTCCTCTTCACCCCCCGCCGTCTCCGGAAACGCCACGCCCGGCAGATACAGCCTGATCGGCCGGATCTCGTAGACCGCCGACGGATTCACGCGACGCAGGTCGCGCGCGGCTTCGACGGCGGCCTCTCCGTTGGCGCAGTCGATCATGTAGAAGCCGAGCAACTGCTCCTTGGTTTCGGAAAACGGGCCGTCGATCACCATCCCGTTGCCCGGCCCGCGCAAGGTGCGGGCCTTCCTGGTCTCGCCCAGTCGCGCCGACGGACCGAGCCGGCCTTCCCGCACCAGCCGCTCACGGACCTGCATCAGGTCGGTCATCAGCGCCGCATCTTCCTCCGGCGTCCAGGACGTGACGTCGGCTTCGACGTGATAGGCCAGGATGGCGTAAAGCATCGATATCTCTCCTCGTTTGAGTAACTGGACCAAGGACGTTCCGCCCGCGCCACAACCGACAAACCGATTCGCGAAAATCAGCTGCAGTCCGCCCGGCGGTCGGGCGATTCCGCGCCGGATCGACCTCCGCGGTTTCTGAGCGAGGTTTCTTGATCGAATTGCCGCCTTTCGAAATCAAAACGAAGCGTCGTCGTGAATACCGACGGCTCGATGCAACTTATTGGGCGGTGAGACACGCATGTGAGGCTGCCGATCCCTGAACTTCGCCGTGGAGTTCACCGGCGCTGCTGCGCGCAACGCAAATCAACTGCGCCAGGAAATGCAAAGGTCCATTGAACTTGTCACCGACGGGCACTCGTGCGAAGCTCATTTTACTGGAGTGGGCCGCGGCTCCAGTCGCAAGACGCTCGCATCCGATATGTGACTCCTGATGTGATTCCTGCAGGCGACGGATTTTCCCAGCCTGTTGGCGCATGACCACGACTTGCGGGCGAGCTGTACCGAGAAAGCATCAACATGATGCGAAATGAATGTACCCGGAATTCAACCAGATTTTCTCGTTCCGCAAGATCCTTCCTGCTTGCCATTGCGATGGCGGCAATGAGCTGTGGCGATGCGTATCCCGGGGGACTCGTCCTCGTGGCCGCTGACAGCGCCCCCACAGCCTATATGGAGAACGGGAAGCCATCTGGAATACTTGTCGATGTCGTGACCGAAGCCTTTAAAAGGACGGGGCATCAGTTTGAAATTCAACTCATGCCCTGGGCACGTTGCCTGGCGGAGACCCGCAGCGGTCGTGTTGACGGGATTTTCTCCGTGTTCAAGTTACCCGAACGAAACGAGTTCCTCACCTACGCGAATGTCCCGATCATCACCCAGGTCCTGGCTTTTTTTGCCCCTGCGGATTCTGATGTGAAGTTTGACGGCGACGTTAGTCAATTCGGAGGCTTTAGAATCGGAACCATCAGGGGGACAAGTTACGGCATCAAGGTCGATAGCACGCTCAAGACTGGTCAGTGGTCAGCGGTCGTGGAAACGAACAATATCGACAGCCTAGTTGGTATGCTTGTTCTGAAAAGAATCGATCTGGCGGTGGGGTATAGACATGTCGTTCTCGAAGCCGCGAGGAAGAGGGGAGACTTGAACAAGATCAAGGAACTTTCTCCGACGATCGACGAAATCCCGAGCTATTTGGCATTCACTAAGCAACGCGATTATTCCGAAGTAATTGCTGATTTTGATAGAGCCCTGACAAGTATGAAGGACGACCATAGCTTTGATGCCATCTATGAGAAGTACCTGGGACCGACGAGGTCCGGGCCATAACGGCGTTACAGCGCCGGCCACCGACAGCGATTGGACCCAGCCCCCGAATTCGGTTCGCCATTGTTGTGTTTCGTTTTCAATTGGATTGAGGCGGTGATTGGCGCGAATGCCTGCTGCCGATGATTTCAGAGATTAAAGCGGTCTACCGCAGATGGTACGAAAGCCAACCAGACTGCGGCGACTCGACGCCGCCCTGAGCTGCCCCGGAGTTTCACCGGTATCATTTTAGCAGGCCGAGTGTTAACCTGCCTTGGGTTCCTGATGCCGGGCACAAAGTTCTTGACCCCACCGACAGAATCGCTGGCAGAGAGGTAACCGGAGGGCTGCTCGGTTCTGGAGTATGGCCCGAACGGTTTGAATTGCTGTGGTCGCGATCCGCAGGCCGGCAGCAAGGTGTGCCGCAATCCCGGGGTGAGGTGAGTGGTACATGGGCAAAGGAGAGAACGATTTCAGCCGTAACCGCCTGATTGCGCCGGCGGCGGCGCGGGAAGGCGCGAACGGGATCGGATCACCGACTGTACCTCCGATTCTCGGACCTCGTTTTTCGCGGATGTTCGACGGGGCTCGCGGCGGCATTGGTCTGCGTCTTCTGGCCGCCGTGCTGCTGTTCTCCTCGATCGTGACGCTCACGCTGACGGCACTCCAACTCTATCTCGACTACGACCGTGAAGTCAGCGTGATCGAAACGCGGCTCGACGAGATCGGCCGAAGCTATCTCGGCAGTCTCGGCGAGAGTCTCTGGAATCTCGACCAGAACCAGTTGCAGTTGCAGCTCAACGGGATTCTCCGCCTGCCGGATGTCAGCGCCGCGGAGATACGCGAAATCGCCGATCGTCCGAATCCCATTCACATCGACGTCGGTGAGCGTGGCAGCCGTTCAATCATGACGCGGGAATACCCTCTCGAACACGTCATACAAGGCAGCAAGCGCCAGATCGGCATCCTCTATGTCGAGGCGACGCTTACCGAGGTTTATCGACAGTTGCTCCACCGCACTCTGGTCATTCTGGTGAGCCAGGCGGCCAAGACGTTTCTCGTGTCGTTCTTCATCGTCTACATGTTTCATTGGCTGGTCACCCGGCATCTGGCCGCCATCGCGGGGTTTGTCAGCGGCTATAACCTGGCGCGGCCGCCGCCGCCGCTCCAGCTAGACCGCCGGTCGCCGCGCAAAGCCGATGAACTGGACCGGGTGGTCGAAGCGTTCAATGGCTTGTGCGCGACGCTGCAGCGCGCCTATGGCGATTTGCGCCAGGTCAATACCAAACTCGGACAAGATCTGCTCGTCCTGCGGCAGGCGGAAGAAGGCGTGCGCGACAGCGAACAGCGATTTCGCGATTACGCCGAGACCGCATCCGATTGGTTCTGGGAGACCGGGCCGGATCAGGTTTTCACCTACATCTCGGAGCGGGTGAGCGCCTTCGGCCTCGATGGGGACTGCCTCATTGGCAGACGGCGCCTCGATGTGGCAACCGACCTCGAGGCCGAGCCGGAGAAATGGCGTGAGCATATCGCGATGCTGGAGCGGCACGAGCCGTTCCGGAATTTCGAGTACACGTGCCGCGACAGGACCGGGCGGCATCACCATGTCAGCGTCAACGGCCGGCCGATCTTCGCCGCCGACGGTCGTTTCATGGGCTATCGCGGAACCGCCGCCGACCTGACCGAGAAGCACGAGGCCGAGGAACGGCTGCGTCAGTCCCAGAAGATGGATGCGATCGGCCAACTCACGGGCGGAGTTGCCCATGACTTCAACAACGTCCTCACCGTCATCACCGGGACGATCGAGATCCTTCAGGAAGGCATGGCGGACAAGCCCCATCTTGCCGCCATTGCCCAGCTCATCGACGATGCGGCCACGCGTGGCGCCGAGATTACTTCCCAGCTCCTGACCTTCGCGCGCCGCCAGCCGCTGGAGCCGCGCGAGATCGATGTCAACGGCCTGATCATCGATACCGCCAGGCTGCTCAAGCCTACTCTGGGCGAACACGTCGCAATCGTCTCGGCCCTTGCCGACAACGCGTGGTCGGCTCTGGCCGATCCGTCGCAGCTTTCGGCCGCGATCGTCAATCTCGCCGTCAATGCGCGCGATGCGATGCCCGGCGGTGGCAAGCTTACGTTGCAGACCGCCAATGTCGTTCGCGATGAAGTCGATGCGCCTGACGATGAGGGGGTGAAGAGCGGAGAGTTCGTGATGATCTCGGTCACCGATACCGGTCACGGAATCCCCGTCGATATCCGCGACCGGGTGTTCGAGCCATTCTTCACCACCAAGGGAATCGGACGAGGGACTGGCCTCGGGCTGAGCATGGTCTACGGTTTCGCCAAGCAGTCCGGCGGCACCGTCGAAGTCGACAGCGAGGAAGGTCGCGGCACGGTGATCAAGCTCTATTTGCCGCGATCGGCGGGGCAGGTGGTCGCGAAGGCGGAGCCGATGCATGCACCGGGCACGCCGCGTGGACACGAGACGATCCTGGTGGTCGAGGACGATGCGCTGGTGCAGGGATATGTGATCGCCCAACTCGGCAGCCTGGGTTACAGGACGCTGGTCGCCAGCGACGGCGTGGCGGCACTTGCGCTCGTCGACCAGGGCATCGCGTTCGATCTCCTGTTCACCGACATGATCATGCCGGGAGGGATGAACGGCCGGGAACTGGCGGAGGCGGTTCTCGGGCGCCGCGAAGGGATCAAGGTGCTTTACACCTCGGGCTATACCGATAACGCCATCGTGCACGACGGGCACCTCGATCCTGGCGTAGCCCTGCTCAGAAAGCCGTACCGGAAATCGGACCTGGCACAGAAAATCCGCGACGTATTGGAAAGCGGGTAGCTGTCGCGATCGCCGTTTTCTCGATCCAGGAAGCATTCCAACGAGGCGCCCGACGAGAAAAGCGCGGCGGGATGGACCCGCCGCGCCGATTTGTTGTCTCGCTGGTCCAGGGCTGAGAGCGCCCCGATGCCAAGCCTTTTTCAGGGCCTAGCGGGCGATCCCAGCGAGGTGACAGCGCTTGGTATAAGACACTGGATCACCTCCTTTCGTTGGTTGTGGAAACAACAATATAGGCGCCGAATCCGCCGCTGTTAAGCCCAATTGGCCGGCAAAAACGGGCGGAGCAGGGGCTGTTCGTAAGCTGGACGGGGCGGTTGAGGCGGCGAGCCGGCCGTGTTAGGTGATCGCTGCACGCGGGTGTAGCTCAATGGTAGAGCAGCAGCCTTCCAAGCTGAATACGAGGGTTCGATTCCCTTCACCCGCTCCAATTTTTTCAATGGCTTAGCGCGAATTTTCCGATCTCATTCTGATAATCATTCCGACAACCAGGCTGACCACCGTTCCAATTTTTGCCTGTGTTACAAGTCCCGCGAGCCAAAATTTCGCCGTGGTGCATTTAATCGCTTCTGCACAAACGACTTCTACTGCTCATTCGCTTTTGTTCGTGAGCGATCGTCAATGGCGGCCATTCCGACAAAGGGAAAGGCGAAGTCGAATTTGCCGACGCTCATGTGTTCACGGAATGCCTGTTAGGTCTCCATAACAGGCCCGAGAGCGATGCCTTGAGTGTCGCTGCATCCTGCTGTTGCATTCCCAGTTTTCTGAAAATGCTTTCTTGGTGGGTGCGGTCCGTCGACGGATTGATGCTGAGCCAAAAGCCGCCGCTTTGTTGCTGTCGCCGAGACAGACCCGCGTTGATACGTCGAGTTCGCGTGCCGACAATAGCTCGACGGTGTCGGTGCCACGCGCCGGTTACAAAAATTCGCGTGTCTCATTCCAGGGGGGCAGTCCAGCGTCGTCACCGCAATTTCATCAGGAAGCAGATCATCGCCCATAGCTGACGGCCTTTGGAAGCGCTTTCCGCCGGCGGACCGAAAAACGAAATAGTGTCTTATGTACATGCACGAGTTTTTCCCTAACGTGGAGGCGTTGCGATTGTTCATCAGGAGCTGCGCCCGTGACGCTTCCACCTTCTCTTTCCCGACGTTCCGCGATTGGCATTCTCGCCGGAGGCTTGATTGCGGGCGGCGTGCGAGCCGAAACCAAGCCAGGCGCGGACCTGGATCTCAGCGGCACCACGCTCCGCGTCGCCTATTACAAGGGCGGCTGGCGCCAGCTGGTGCAGGCCGCTGGCGAAGAGAAGACGCCCTACAAGATTGAGTGGAAGGAGCTTAACAATGGCGTCCTCCACATCGAAGCCCTCAACGGCGACGCGCTCGACCTCGGATCAGGCAGCGAAATTCCCGCGATGTTCGCCGCGCGCCAGAATGCCAAGGTGCGCTTCATCGCTGTTACGCACGAAGACCTCAATTCCCAGGTTACCGTTGCGGCGAAAGACGCTCCAATCCATTCGATCACTGATCTCAAGGGAAAACGTGTGGGCTACGTGCGCGCGACGACTGCCCATTATTTCCTCGCCAAACAGCTCGAAGAGGTTGGCCTCTCGCTTACGGACATCGAAGCCATCAACCTGACGCCGTCTGACGGTTACTCGGCGTTCGCCTCGGGCAAGCTCGATGCATGGGCAATCTACGGCTACAATGGCCAGCTTGCCATCGCCAAGCACGGCGCGCGCCTGCTCAAGACCGGCGTCGGCTATCTCTCCGGGAATTTTCCAATCTACGCCAACCCGAAGGCCGTCGACGACCCGCTCCGCCATGCGGCCCTGACCGACCTGCTTCTCCGGATCCAGCGCGCCTATGCTTTCGCGAACAAGAACTTCCCGGTCTATGCAGCCGCGCAGGTCGCGGAAACCCATCTGCCGATCGAGGACATTCTCGATCAGTTCGCCCACCGCAGCGCGGATTTCTCGCTCGCCAGCGTGACGCCAGATGTGCCGGAGATCCATCAGAAGGTCGCCGATACGTTCCTTAACCTCGGCGTGCTCGACGCCCGCGCCGAGGTCGGAAAATTCTGGGATACGAGCTTCAACGAAGCCATCGCTAAGGGCGCGGCCAAGCTGGCGACGCTCTGACGGCCTTGATTGCGGTGACGCTGTTGCTTGCGGAGCGCGTCTTGATGATGGAGGCGGGCACGATCGCCCATGAACTCATCGTCGATCTGCCGCGGCCACGCGACGTCGGCCAGCCGGGATTCGACGCCTTGCGCCAGCCGCTCCTGACATCGCTCGGTGTCGCTGTCCGCGACATCGCTACTGCGTCCGCTTGAGGCAACAGATACATGGCTTCATCATTGCTCGAACCCCTCTCGATGAAAACCGACGTCCTGATTATCGGGGGCGGGATGGCGGGCGCCTGGGCAGCGACGGCCGCGGCAAAGGCCGGGGCCGCCGTAATCCTCGTGGACAAGGGCTATTGCGGAACCAGCGGCGTGACAGCGGCAGCCGGGCCCGGTCACTGGTGGGTCCCGCCGGATCCTCCCGAGGCCCGCGCCGCGGCCGTCGCCAATCGCATCGCAAGCGGCCTTGGCCTGGGCGAAGCCGATTGGATGCACCGCATTCTCGATCAGACCTGGCGCACGTTGCCGACGCTTGCGCCGCATTACAAATTCGGCGTCGACGACGAGGGGCGCGTGAACCATCGCGCCGTGCGCGGCCCTGAATATATGAGGGCGCTGCGCCAATTCGTGTTGAATCACGGCGTCACCATACTCGACCACTCGCCTGTGCTCGAACTGTTGGCTCGCGACGACGGTTCGATCGGGGGTGCGAGCGGCCTCCGCCGTCAGGAGGGCGGCGTGCCGTACCGGATCGAAGCTGGTGCGGTCGTGCTTGCGGCTGGCGGGACGAGCTTCCTGTCGCACCTTCTGGGATCACGAACGAACACTGGCGATGGCTATCTGCTGGCGGCGGAGGCGGGGGCGGAGATGTCCGGCATGGAATTCACCGCGGCCTATACGATCGCGCCCGCGCATTCCACCATGACGCGGACCATGGCCTATTCCTTCGCCACCTACTACGACGCGGACGGGCGCGAACTGGATCTGCCTTTTGCACCGGACCAGACCGTCCGCCTCGCCCGAGCACTGCTGCAGGGGCCGGTCTACTGCTCGCTGCACCGGCTGCCGGACGACGTGAAGGCAAGGCTGCACACGATCTCTCCGAACGTCCCGCTCGTCTTCGATCGCTGGCGAATCGATCCTTATCGCGATCGTTTCGAAGTTACGCTGCACAACGACGGCACCATCCGTGGCATCGGCGGGGTCCGCGTGGTCGACGCCGATTGCGCGACATCGGTGCCAGGGCTGTTCGTGGCAGGTGACAATGCCTCGCGCGAGAAAGTTGCGGGTGCAATCTCGGGAGGCGGCAATGTCAATTCCGCCTGGGCGCTTTCATCTGGCATGTTCGCGGGCGGGGCGGCGGCGCGTCTGGCTCGGGGGACGACCGCCCGCACGGCTCGCCTGAAGCCGCTTGGCCAGGCAGGCTTGCGACCGCGCACGCAGGCGAAGACGGTAGATCTCGCCGCGATACGGGACGGCGTGCGTGCCGAGATGCATCCGCTTGACAAGAACCTGTTCCGCAATGGTCCCGCTCTCGAGGCTTCGCGTCACGCGCTTGACCATCTCTGGAACGAACTCGCCGATCATGCGCTTGCCGACAACATTGCCCTGCGCGAAGCCGCCGCCCTGGTGGCCACGGCGCGCTGGTCGGTTGCCACGGCGATCTGCCGCACTGAAAGCCGAGGGCTGCACCGTCGCGAAGACTATCCCGCCCGGGATCCGAATCTCTCCGTTCGGCTGCTGTCCGGCGGATTCGATCGCGTGTGGGTGGCCAAGGACGATGTCTCCGCCGGAGGCAGTCTCGGGAACGAACTGGAAACCGCGTCATGATCGAGCTCATCGTATCCGACCGCTGCACCAATTGCGGCGCCTGCGTTGAAGTCTGTCCGACCAATGTACTCGACCTCGCTTCATCGGGGCCACCGATCCTGGCGCGCGTCGAGGACTGCCAGACCTGTTTCATGTGCGAGCTCCACTGCAGCGCGGACGCGATCTACGTTGCGCCCGATTGCGATCGCCGCGTCACCGTCGATCCCGACGAAGTCGTCGCTTCGGGCCGGCTCGGCCAGTACCGTCAGCACTCCGGCTGGGATGAATGGGCCGATCGCTTCCCGAACGATCAATGGCTGATGGAGACCGTGTTCCGCCGTGCGGGCGAGGCCGCAGCGCGGCCCAAGACGACAAAGGCTTGACCACGTCCGACCCGAATAGCGGGCGCAGGGCGCGCATCCTCCCTGCGCCCGCTTTCGAAGCATGACTTTTCTCAAAATCGAGGAACAAAGAAATATTGCGAGATTGCAGGCGCATAGCCTTCACACATACTGATCAGATCGAGAGCGTCTGGCTGCGCGATGACCGTATGAAGGGGTCGGCGCCGGCGCGACACGCGCGGGGCAGGGGTGAATTATGTCGGATATCGCAGTCAAAACGTCAGATCGCATCGTGGCAAAGGACCGGCTGACCGAGGACTGGTTGTCGGTTGCGATCGGTCTGCTGGTGTTCGCGCTGGCTCTGTTCAGCCTGAGCGGAACCGACCTGCTCGGCTGGGCAATCACGACTTCCGTCTACACCAATCTGACCCAGGCGCTCGCGCCGTTCGCGAAGAGCTATGCGTGGCTCGGCGGTGGCGCCTCGCTGCTAGCAACCTACGCGGCGCTTTTGGTGGTGCTCAGCGTCGGCGTTGCGGCGCTCGGCGCGGACGTCAGGAAATTCGCACTCGCCTTCACCGTCGTCTTCGTGATCGCCTATGCAAGCTGGGTCGCCGGCAGCTATGCCTATATCGCCGCGGTCACGCCGGCCGAGCAGCAGAAGTTCGGGATCGCGTGGTCGCTGAAACTCACCAACGAAGGCGGCTTCGTCGTGGCGTTGTTGTCGGGCCTCGTCATCGCCAATTTCTTTCCGCGCTTCGCCAACTGGCTGAAAGAGGCGATCCGCCCCGAACTCTACATCAAGATCGCGATCGTCATCCTGGGCGCGACGGTTGCCGTGACCGCCGCCGGACGGCTCAATCTCGCGTCGTCCATTCTGATTCGCGGTGCCGCCGCCATCGTGGAGGCCTATCTGATCTATTGGGCGGTGGTGTATTATGTGGCCCGCAAATGGTTCGGATTCAGCCGCGAATGGTCGGTGCCGCTGGCATCCGGTATCTCGATCTGCGGCGTCGCTGCGGCGATCGCGACTGGCGGCGCGATCCGCGCGCGTCCGGCGGTGCCGATATTGGTCTCCTCGCTGGTTGTGGTGTTTGCGGTGGTCGAGGTGCTGATCCTGCCGTTCCTGGCTCAGACCTTCCTGTGGCAGGAGCCACTGGTCGCCGGCGCCTGGATCGGGCTTGCGGTCAAGACTGACGGTGCGGCGGTTGCGGGCGGTGGTATCACCGAAGCGCTGATCATGGCCAAGGCCGCCGCCGAAGGCATCAAGTATCAGCCGGGCTGGATTATCGCGACCACCGCAACCGTCAAAGTGTTCATCGACATCTTCATCGGCGTCTGGGCTTTTATCCTCGGCTACATCTGGACCAATCACATCGACAAGGGGCCGGATAAGGCCAAGCCATCGGAGATCTGGGAGCGCTTTCCGAAATTCATCCTTGGCTTCATTGTGGTATTTGCCATCTCGCTGTGGCTCGCGCTCGGCACCACGCCCGATATCGCCAAGGCACTGCCGACGGCTGCCGGAGAAGCCAACGTGTTCCGGGTGATCTTCTTCATCCTGACGTTCTTCTCGATCGGCGTGCTGTCGGATTTTCGAAAGCTCTGGGAGCAGGGCTTTGCAAAGCTGGCGGCGGTCTATTTCGTCAGCCTATTCGGGTTCGTGATCTGGGTTGGTCTGTTGATCTCATGGCTGTTCTTCAGCGGCGTAAAGCCGCCGCTCGCAAGCTGACAGCCGGAACGGAGTACCAAGAATGTCACAGACAGAATTCGAACGTGAATCGAACAACGCGGCAGAGCCGCTGCTTCCGATCGAGAAGAAGCTGATCGGCTGGAGCCTCGGCGTAGGCGTGGTCTCGCTCGTCATCCTGGTGATCCTCAATCATTTTGTGCCGATCGCAGTCTAGGCACAGGAGACCGGATAATGGCGCGCGTGCGTGATCACGCAGTGGCGGCGCGGAAACGGCAAAGATGTCGTCATCGTTGTCGTACCGGCCGCCGCGTAAGAAGTGGCGACGTCAATTCCGGCGTCAAACGTCTCGCGGCTGAGCGTCAGCGGCGCGTAGCGCATAGCGAAACTCGCTCGCCCCGGACTTAGATTCGTGCCGGGTTGCCAACTCGCAGAGAGAGAGAGAGAGACGATTTTGTCTGCGCGTTTGAGGCGCGTCATCCGCTTGTTGCAAGTCGTCTCCCATCTTTGAAAAGACTATCTTGCGGTGATCTCATAGCATGTCGCCGTCTTTGCTATCGTGAGTGCATGCTATGAATACACCCCGCGTCGAACGGAGAGGCGCTTCCACCAGCGTCCGGCCGCCAATCATCGTCAATCAGCTTGGAGCGGAAGTTCGTGCGGCGCTCGCCGATCACTGGTCGCGTCCCTGGATCATCGACCACCCCGCGGATCGCGCGCCCTGGGAGATTCCGGCGGAGGCCGACGTGCTGCTGACGCGTCCGCTGGCCGGTTGGAACAAGGCGCCGTCGACAAAGCCCGTCGGGTGGCCATTCGGCTTGCGCTGGATCCAGACAGCCTCGACCGGCGTCGATTTCTTTCCAACATGGCTGTTGGACGGGCCGGTGGTCACGGTCGGACGCGGTATCTCGGCCGATCCGATTGCCGAATATGTGCTCGCGGCCATCCTGGGCTTTGAAAAGCGCATTCACGAGGTGCGGCCGCGCGGCGCCGGCGACTGGAAGTTGGTCCCGCTGGGCTCGCTCGGCGGCAAGACGATCGGCATCGCGGGATTTGGTGCGATCGGGCGCGCGGTCGCCGAGCGCGTGAAGCCGTTTGGCGTCGAGATCAAGGTGCTGCGGCGATCGCCATGGCAATACACCCTGCCGGGCATCGAGCCGGTCGACAATATTCAGACGCTGGTCGGGCTTTCCGACCATCTTGTCATCGCCTTGCCGGCCACGACAAAGACGGCCCATTTGATCAACGCTGATGTGCTGGCGCACGCCAGGAAGTCCCTGCACCTGATCAATGTCGCGCGAGGCCGGATCATCGACCAGCAGGCGTTGCTGCGCGCGATCGACGCCGGACAGATCGCGGGCGCAACACTTGACGTCACCGATCCCGAGCCGCCGCCGGACGGCGACCCCATCTACAGCCATCCCAAGATCGTGTCTGACACCGCACGTTTCATGGACCGGCGGCGAGGACGTCAAGCGTCTGACCGACAAGACGCTGGTCAATCTCGATGCCTACGCGCATGGAGCGCCGCTGGCCGACGTCTTCAACAAGGACCTCGAATACTAAAAAGGAGCCGCATCAATGAACAAGATCGTCGAGAAGCCGAAGAAATATTCGCTGGTGGAGCGCACGCCGTCGGCGTCGTTCGAGGAAGAGAGGCTACACCGCAAGCAGCGACTTGCCGCCACCTTCCGACTGTTTTCCCGCTATGGCTTCGACCAGGGCCTCGCGGGCCACGTCACCGTTCGCGATCCCGAATTTCCGGATCGCTTCTGGATCAACCCGCTCTCAAAATACTTCGGCCAGATCAAGGTCTCCGACCTGCAGCTCGTCGATCACGACGGCAACATCCTGATCGGCGACAAGCCGATCAACCAGGCCGGCTTCGTGATCCATTCATCGATTCATGCCGCCCAGCCGGAAGTGATCGCCGCCGCCCATACGCATTCGACTTATGGCAAGGCGTGGTCCGCCCTTGGGCGTCTGCTCGATCCGCTGACGCAGGATTCCTGCGCGTTCTACCAAGACCACGCCTTGTTCGATCCGTTTTCCGGGGTGGTGCTCGAAGCAGAGGAGGGCAGGAAGATCGCGGAAGCGCTGGGATCGAAGAAGGCGGTCATCCTGCAGAACCATGGGCTCTTGACCGTCGGGCCGACGATCGAGGCCACCGCCTGGTGGTACATCGCGATGGACAACGCCGCGCGGACGCAATTGCTTGCCGAAGCAGCCGGTACGCCCAAGCCGATATCGCACGAGATCGCAAAATTGACCGGGAGCCAGGTCGGCACGCACAGGGGCGGATATTTCAGCTTCCAGCCATTGTGGGACTGGATCGTCGCCGCTGAGCCGGATCTGCTCGACTAAAGCGTCGTCCTGCATCGGTGGGGCGTTCACGGCAAGATGACCGCGTAAGGGCGTGGCGAAGCGAGGCACTGCTTATGCTGCAGCTGAAGTCATCTGCATCATCGATGCTTCCGGTCCCACAGGGCCGACGTTTTCAACCGCCTCGGCAATAGGCGGAAAGTCTGCCCGCGCCGGCATCAGGAAAATACGCGGGGTCGCAAGCCCGCGTGAAACCAGGTGATCATCGAATAGATGTCATAGACGGGAATACCGGCGGCAGCCTGCAGCGCCGCGGCGTAAGGCGGCATATTGGTGCATTCGAGTACGATGGCGCCGACGTCGGGGTTTTGAGCAACGAGCTGCTTGCCGGCCTCGACCACGTCCTGCTCGGCGAGCGCGATGTCCATGTCTTCTTTCTCGGCCTTGATCAGTACGCGGAAAAACTCCCGGCCTTTTTCGGTGCCGACCAGCGGCGTATCGAGCGGAACGCCTGCGCCTTCGAGATGGGCCGGCGTCAGCGTCGAGCCCGACACGGTGACCAGACCGACACGCTTGCCTGGCGGCAGCGTTGCCTGCACCCACGGCACCTGCATCAACGAGGAAGTCGCGACCGGCACGCCGACCGCGGCGGCAATCTCCTTCTGGAATAGGGACAGGAAACCGCAATTGGTGGTGATTGCTTCGGCGCCGAGCCGCACCAGCTCTTTCGCCGCGTCGATAAAGTCCGGCAACAGGCCGGCTGCGCCCTTCAGCACCACCTTCTCCGGGCTCGCGCCGGATACCACCCGGTAAAGCACGGGAAATGGCCACGTTGTGCCGTTGCCCATGTCGCCCGGAATCCTTGGAAACTTCGCCTCGAGCATGAGGATGCCGAGCGGTACACCATAGAGGGTTTTGCCGCCGCGGGCGATGCGCGGCGTGAGGATGGAAGGCGAATGCGCGGTCATGGTCTGGCTCTCTTTGCAGCGACGAAGACTTAGAGGTAGCGTTTTGGATCGAACGGTGCGACCGGAATTTCAGGCGTACGGTTGCCGATCAGTTGAGCGACCACGCGTCCGGTGCGTGCCGAGCCCACCAGACCAACATGACCATGCCCGAAAGCATAGACGACATCGCGTGAGGCGCGGGAATAACCGAGGCACGGCCGTCCGTCCGGCATGCTCGGCCGGTGACCGAACCAGGTGCGAACACTGGTCGACGGCAGATCCCTTGGCAGTTTGGGAAACATTTCGAGCAGATGATCGCGCAGGATTTCCGCGCGTTTCCAGTTCGGCGCAGCCTCAAGCCCGGCGATCTCGACCTGGCCGGCGGCGCGCAGGCCCCGATCCGTCCAGTTCACGACCATCTTGGCGTCGGAGGCCATCATCGACGTGCGCGGGCCGGTTGCCGCGCCTTCGATCATGACGTGATAGCCGCGCTCGGTTTCCAGCGGCAGGTGATCGCCGATCGACGCTGCCAGCGGCTTCGAATGCGCGCCGGTGGCGACCACCACCGCGTCGCAGGTGACTTCACCCTTATCGGTCAGCACCGACACCGGCTTGCCGTTCGCCAGCCGCAGGCCCTTGGCCGTCGCAGTGACAAACTCGGCGCCCAGTGAGCGGGCGTGTTCGGCGAGGGCCGCGACATACCTACCGGGATCGCGGCAGCGGCCGGCTTCCTCGACCATTACGCCGAATTGATAGCGCGGATGCAGGTCCGGCTCGCGTTGCCGCATCTCGTCCGCGGAGAGCTCCATCCAGGTCACGCCGACGCGCTTGCGAATGTTCCAGCCCAGAGCGTCGGCGTCGAACGCCGCGCGCGACGGATAGACGTGCATCACACCCTGACGCTCGATAAGGTGACCAACGCCTGCTTCCTCGGCGAGCTTCTTGTGCAGGGCCGGCGCATCGATCAATAGCGGGCGGAGGGCGCGCGCCGTCGCCTCGACCCGGGCCTCGGTCCAGCCCGAGAGCAGATACCGCACCAGCCAGGGCAATGCCTTCGGCAGATAGCTCCAGCGCACCGCCAACGGGCCCAGCGGGTCTTTCAGAAACTTCGGTACATTTTTCCACGTGCCTGGCACGGCTGGCGGAATCACTGAATGCGTCGACAGCCAGCCTGCATTGCCATAGCTCGCCGCCTGCTCGCCACCCGGCGCTGCGGGCTCGACGACGGTGACGCGATGACCGTCTCGCAGCAACTCGATCGCGCTGACCACGCCGATGGCGCCGGCGCCGATAATGATGACGTGACGGCTGGAGGGCTCGGTCATGGGACTGCTACCGGATGCGGTACGAAATCTTTTGCGTGGGATTGCGCGCGCGGATCGAGCAGGCAGTGCAGGATCGCGGGCTTGCCGGAGGCGAGGCACGCTCGAACGCCGGCGCAAATTCCACAGTGCGTTCGACCCGCTCACCATGACCGCCGAACGCCCTCGCGTAAAGCGCGAAGTCCGGATTCTGCAATTGGGTGCCGACCACGCGGCAGATCCTGTGCGGCACCGTCATACCTGTCATATTCGCCGGCGTTCAGATCATCCGGGTTCATGTCGAAGATGAGCTGGGGGGCAGGGCTCCTGCGACGCACTGATGGTCGGCGACGACGTGACGGTGCTGGTTGCTCAGCCCACGGTTTGGGGCGTAGGCTGAACCACTTTCAGACGCACGCGATTGCGGCGTCTATCTCTCGCGACGTTAGCAATCGTGATGTTGATCATGGCGGCCGCATCACTGGCCGCTGAAATTTAGTGCGTTGCGACAATGACCGCACGGCGCGTTCGCTTTGGGCGCGCCGCGATGCTGACGAACATGAAAAGAGACATCGCTCTCTGTTTGGCGTCAGGCCGCAGGGTTTGACGTGGCCAAGCAGATCGCCATCGGAACGCGATCGGAGATCAGTCGTTCTTGCTTGCAGTCGCAGTGACCAGCCGCAGCGCAACCATAGGTCGGACAGCTCGGCTCAAGAAAATAACATGATGTTACGTTTGTCGAATAACAGGGTAATTGTGTTATCTCGTCGAAGGCTATCGTGTGTTTGCTTTCGATTTCGCTAACGCGGCCGAAGTGATCGGCATCCAGGAACGACGAAAACAGCGTTCCGATGCTCTCAAGATTCCAGAGAAGCCCGCAAATGGGCCATCAGCAAACAAAACGGGAGGAAGCTTGCAATGACCAGTGCTCAGACTGCGCACGACACGGGGCAATCAAAGAAGGCCGCCGCGAGCGGATGGATTGGATCCGCGCTCGAATATTATGACTTCTTTATTTACGCCACAGCGGCGTCGTTAGTCTTTCCGCAAATATTCTTTCCATCGGAAAATCCAACCGTCGCCATCGTGGCATCGCTTGCGACCTACGGTGTTGGCTATGTGGCCCGGCCAATCGGCGCCTTCGTTCTGGGGCACTGGGGCGACACCCATGGACGGAAAACAGTTCTGATCGTCTGCATGTTCCTCATGGGCTTGTCGACGATGGCGGTCGGTATCCTGCCGACATACCAACAGGTCGGCATACTTGCGCCGGTCCTTCTTGTGGTCCTGCGCCTCATCCAAGGTTTTGCGGTTGCCGGCGAAATCTCCGGCGCGAGTTCCATGATTTTGGAGCACGCTCCATTCGGGCGGCGCGGATTCTATGCCAGCTTTGCTCTCCAGGGTGTGCAGGCCGGGCAAATTCTTGCGGCCGCAATCTTCCTGCCGCTTGCTCACTACATGCCTACCGAGGCGTTCAACAGCTGGGGCTGGCGGATACCGTTCCTGCTCAGCTTCTTCGTCATCGTCGCCGGCTATATCATTCGCCGCGAGGTCGACGAAACACCAGCCTTTGCCAAAGAGGACGCGCACGGCGAAATCCCGAAAGCTCCGATCATTCAGGCGTTCAAGCTGAACTGGGCAGACATGCTCCGGGTCGTATGCATGGCGCTGATGAATGTCATTCCCGTCGTCGCCACCATTTTCGGCGCGGCCTATGCAGTGCAACCCGCCTACGGAATCGGCTTCGAAAAGGATGTCTACCTGTGGATCCCGGTGCTTGGAAATATGCTTGCCGTATTCGTCATTCCGTTCGTTGGTAACCTGTCGGACAAGATTGGCCGCAAGCCTCCTATCATTATCGGCGCGATCTGCTCTGGCTTGCTCGCGTTCGGCTATCTCTACGCGATCAGCATCAAGAATGTGCCGTTGGCGATCTTCATGTCGCTCTTGATGTGGGGCGTGGTCTATCAAGGCTACAACGCGATCTTCCCGAGCTTCTATCCCGAATTATTCCCGACGCGGACCAGGGTCTCGGCGATGGCGATCTCCCAGAATGTCGGGACAACGATCACGGCGCTGCTGCCAGCTCTGTTTGCCATCGTGGCGCCCCCCGGCTCGACCAACATTCCTCTTACTGTCGGGACAATCGCCTTCGGTATCACGATCATTGCCGCGATCGCAGCCATGACCGCCAGGGAAACCTATCGGATCAGCATAAACGATCTCGGAACGCCCGGCGCTGTTCCAATGGCCAAGGCGGAATATGACAGGAAACGCGCCGAGGCTGTCAGTGGTGTAGCCGTCGTCCCAACGTGAAGGCCGTTGACGAGGACTCGTCCAGCCCGATTGGAAGCTCTCGTTGCCCTGAACAACGCTGCCGCCCTTTTAGAGAATTGAACCAAGAGAGCGGCAGCAAGTTCCCAGATATGTGAGGTTACGTCATCATGTCTCCCGAAGCCGAGTTTCACCAACGCGATCGCGATCTACATCCTCCGGCATATACGCCGGTCTATAAAACCAGCGTCCTGCGTTCACCGCGCATACCGCTGTGGTCGTTGCAAAACTCACTTTCAGAAGTAACCGGCCCGGTATTCTCGCCTGATGAGCTTGGGCCGCTCGACAACGATCTCATCAATAACTACGCCAAGACCGGCGAGGCGATCGGCGAGCAAACGATCGTCCATGGTTACGTGCTCGATGGAAATGCGCGGCCAGTAGCAAACACGCTCGTCGAAGTGTGGCAGGCCAACGCCGGCGGACGTTATCGCCATCGTAACGACACCTACATTGCGCCGATCGATCCCAATTTCGGTGGCTGCGGCCGAATGTTGACCGACGAGCGGGGGTATTACTACTTCCGAACGATCAAGCCAGGCGCGTATCCGTTCCGAAACCGCGTCAATAGCTGGCGACCTGCTCACATCCATTTTTCCGTGTTCGGAACCGGCTTCGCGCAAAGATTGATAACCCAGATGTACTTCGAGGGGGATCCGCTCATTCCCCACGATTCGATCATCGCCACCATTCCCGACAAATCAGCGGCGGATCGCTTGACGGCAAAGCTCGATCTCAACGCTTCGCGGCCGCTGGAATGCCTAGCTTACCGCTTCGACATCGTGTTGCGCGGGCGTCGCCAAACCTTGTTCGAGAACAAGCTGCAGGGAAGCTGAGATGACACCGACCCCATTTGAAATTTCATACCTGCCTGAGACCCCTTCGCAAACCGCGGGCCCTTATGTGCATATTGGCCTCATTCCGAGCCAGGCCGGCTTTGAGATCTTCCAGAATAATTTCAGCGGCGACATCGCCGGCCCCGATGTCGCAGGCGAACGTATCGTCATCGAGGGACGGATCTTCGATGGCGCCGGCCATGTGACGAAAGATGTGTTGGTGGAGACATGGCAGGCGAACGCGGCTGGCCGCTATAATCATCCGGCCGATCGGCAGAACAAGTCGCTCGATCAGGGCTTCCGCGGCTGGGCACGGACAGGCACGGACTTCAGCACCGGACTTTATACAATTCGTACCATCAAGCCGGGAAGTGTCGTCGGCCGCAAGGGCCGCAAGGCCATGGCGCCTCACGTCAACTTCTGGCTGGCCTCCCGCGGCATCAATATCGGCCTCGCCACGCGTATGTATTTTGGCGACGAGGAAGCGGCGAACTCGCAGGATCCGGTGCTGAACATTATCGAGCAACCCGAGAGGCGGAAAACGCTGATCGCGCCTCGCTCCGAGCGGGACGGCGCCGTCGTCTACACATTCGACATCTACCTGCAGGGAGAGCGGGAGACCGTGTTCTTCGACGTCTGAATATTTCTCGATAACGGTGACAAGCGCGGCCAGCGCGCCGATCAAGCTGCTGACAAAGGGAGGATAATGTGGCGACAGACAAAGAGATTCTGGCATCAGTAAAGCCCGGTAAGCCGCCGGCTGACTGCCCCGTACTTGGAACGTGGAAGCTGCAAACCTACGTTCGTGAGCGCCTGTCCGACGGTCAACGGCACAATCAGTTCGGTGAGGCGCCAGACGGATATATCGGATATGCGCCAGACGGCAGGATGTACGCCATCTTCACGCGCCAGGATCGCGTAACGCCTCGCGACGTGGTGCCGACCGATGAAGAAGGTGTGCAATTGCTGGGCACCATGGTCGCTTATGCCGGCACGTTCTCCCTGGGGGAGAATGTCGTGGTTCATCACATCGATACGTCGTGGAACCAGGCATGGACCGGCACCGATCAAATCCGGCACTTCGTTCTGGAGGGCGATACGCTGACGATTACGACCGCGGCGTACAAGAGCTACCTCGACGGCACCATGGGCCGATCAATTCTGGTCTGGAGCAAGGTTCAGTGATGGCGCATTCTCAGGCTGCGAGAGGATTGTGATGAGCGATTTATTTGGAATCCAGGGATCGCATGTGCTGGTTACCGGCGGCTCAAGTGGTCTTGGAAGATTTTTTGCGACCCTTCTTGCGGCGCGAGGCGCGCGCGTGACCGTCGCAGCGCGACGCGCTGAAGCGTTAGCCAAGACCGTCAATGATATCACCGCGGCCAAGGGCCACGCCCAAAGCGTGGTGATGGACGTGACCGTCGCAGCGAGCATCGAGACGGCGTTGGACGCCGCCGAAGCGCGTTTCGGTCCAGTTCAGATTCTCGTCAACAATGCTGGTGTTACGGCGACACGGCCGGCACTTCAGCAGGACGAGGCTGATTGGGACAAGGTCGTCGACACCAACCTGAAGGGGGTCTGGCTGGTCGCGCAGGCGGCTGGACGTCGCATGGTCAAGCACAACGTGAAGGGCTCGATCGTCAATGTGGCCTCGATCCTGGGCTTACGGGTTGCCAGTTCGGTTGCGCCCTATGCGATTTCGAAGGCTGGCGTGGTCCAGATGACCAAGGCTCTGGCCCTGGAATGGGCGCGCTACTGCATTCGGGTCAACGCGCTTGCGCCCGGATATTTCGAAACCGAACTGAACGACGATTTCTTTCAGGAGGCGGCGGGGCAGGCGCTGATCAAGCGAATTCCGCAGCGGCGCCTTGGTGAGTTGCGGGAGCTCGAAGGACCGCTTCTGCTGCTGGCCTCGGAGGCTGGCTCCTACATGACCGGAAGCGTGATCGTTGCCGATGGCGGTCACATGGTTTCTACTCTCTGAATGATGTCTCTTAGAATGATGTCTCTTACGGCCTGAAAACTTCGTCAGGCAAGTGTGGTGATCCCATGAATACGAACGACAGGCACCCCTTCGAAACAAATCTGGACCGACACCCGTCCAATTACATACCGCTGTCGCCGGTCAGCTTCCTGACCCGCGCTGCGAGCGCCTTTGCCCAGAAGGTAGCCGTGATCGACGGTGAGCGCCGCTATACTTACGCGCAGCTGCTTGACCGCTGTGTCCGGCTCGCATCCGCGCTGGCGCGGCTTGGGGTCGAGCGGCTCGATACGGTAGCGATCATTGCGTCGAATATTCCGGAGATGATCGAAGCGCATTTTGCCGTGCCGATGCTCGGCGCCGTGCTCAATCCGTTGAATACCCGCCTTGATGCCGCAAATATTGCTTTCTCGCTGATACATGGAAGCGCCAGGGTCTTGATCGTCGACGCGGAATATGCGCCGCTGGTACGACAAGCGCTGCAACAGGTGGATCGAGAGATCATCGTCATCGACATCGAGTTCCCCCGACAAACAATCAGCGCCGATCGGCAAGCACGCCTACGAGGCGCTGCTCGCATCCGGCGATCCCGGCTTCGACTGGCCGGGCGTCACCGACGAATGGCAGTCACTCTGTCTGCTCTATACCTCCGGCACCACCGGTGATCCAAAAGGCGTCGTCTACAGTCATCGTGGCGGCTATCTTTCAGCGCTTGGCAACGGTTTCAGCTTCGGACTCACCTTCGACAGTATTTATCTATGGACACTGCCGATGTTTCACTGTTCGGGATGGTCTTATCCGTGGGCGGTTGTCGCCGCCGGTGGAACGCAAATATGTCTTCGCAAGGTCGAGCCTGCACAGATTTTCCGGCTGATCGCAGAGCATCGGGTCACGCATCTCTGCGGCGCGCCGATCGTGCTGAATATGCTTGCTCATGCGCCCGCCGACCAGCGCGTGCCGTTCCAGCACACGGTAACAGTTGCGACCGGCGGCGCGGCGCCGCCCTCCGCGGTCTTCCGGTCCATGGAAGCCCTCGGCTTTCGGGTTACCCATCTTTATGGAGCTACCGAAACTTATGGGCCCGCGACCTCGTGCGTGTTCCAGCCGGAATGGAATGCCCTGCCTGATGACGAGCGCTTCGCCAGGATGGCGCGACAGGGCGTTGCCTATCCGGTGGTCGAGGCGGTTACGGTCGCCGATCCCGAGACAATGGTCCCGGTTCCACGCGATGGCACCACGGTCGGCGAGATCATGGTGCGCAGCAATACCGTGATGAAGGGCTACCTCAAAAACGAGGCTGCGACGACAAAGACGCTGGTCGGGAATTGGTGTCTCTCTGGTGACCTTGCCGTTTGGCATCCTGACGGTGCGATCGAGATCAAGGATCGCTCCAAGGATATCATCATCTCCGGCGGCGAGAACATCTCGAGCCTCGAAGTGGAGGAAGTGCTCACGCAGCACCCGGCCATCATGCTGGCGGCCGTCGTGGCCCGTCCCGACCCGAAGTGGGGCGAAACTCCCTGCGCATTCCTCGAACTCAAGCCCGGCGCTACGCAGCCGGACGACAAAGAGATCACAGCCTTTTGCCAGGCACGCTTGGCGCGCTTCAAGGTTCCAAAGCGTTTTGTCTACGGCCCATTGCCCAAGACATCGACCGGGAAAATCCAGAAATTTGTGCTCCGGGACCAGGCAGGCGCATTGTGAACGAAGGGCACGAGGCTGAAAATGCGGAGCACCATCGTCAGCCACCACTGAATGGTTGCCCGATGACGATGCAGCATGCCGATGTCAACGGCATCAAGATTGCTTTCGGAGTCCTTGGCTCCGGGCCGCCGCTTGTTCTCATCATGGGTTATCGTCTGAGTTCGCTTGCGTGGCCTCTCGACTTCATCGAGGCACTGGCGGAGCGATTTACGGTTGTGCTGTTCGATAACCGCGGCACGGGCAAGAGCGACAAGCCTACATCCGGCTATGAAATCTCAAACATGGCAAAGGATGTGGGCTGCCTGTTGGATCATTTGGAAATCTCCCGTGCCAATATTCTTGGATATTCGATGGGAGGCGCGATCGCGCAAGAATTCGTTCGACAATTTCCCGATCGTGTCTTGAGTTTGGTACTTTGCGCGACGATGTGCGGCGGTCCTCGCGCGACATACGCGCCAGCATCCGTCGCCCGGGTGATGCGAGAGCTCGATGGGCTGAAGCCGGAAGAGATCGCCCGGCGGATCTGGAGTGTTACCTATTCACCCGGATATCTCGAGAAGCACCGGGAACTCGCGGAAAATCAGATGCGGCGCGAGATCGCCGCGCCGACGCCTCTGCACGCCGCGGATTTGCAATATCAAGCCTTCGCGGAGTTCGACTGTTCCAAGGCGCTTCCGAACATTCGGGTCCCGACCCTTGTTCTGACCGGTGATCTCGACCGATTGATCTCACCGCGGAACTCCCAATTCATCGCCGGTCTCATTCCAGGAGCCACGCTGATCGTGATCCCAGGCTGCGGTCATCGCATGATGTGGGAGGCCACCGACGAATGTGTCGAGTTCGTCACAGAATTCCTGACCGGTGTTTACGAGGGGAATCGCGACAAATTCGCTTTGCCGGCTTCGCGAGGCGATCAAAGTCCTCCGGCAGACTTTGTCAATTTTCTTACCCCTGCAGTGGAGCTGTTTACAAGCTGGCCGTGGATGTTGTCGGGCTTCGGAGCCGACACCATGACGGTCGCCCGGCAGTCGGTCTATTTTGGAGGACAGGCTCAGTTTGGCGACGGCAAACCCATTATCCTCGTTCCGCAATTCGACAGCAATTTGCCCTTCTTGCTGCTCTCGAACTGGCTCAAGGTGCTCGGCTATCGCCCGGTGACCACGAATTTCTCGGCGAAATTCGACGACCGGTCAGTCGATGATTTGATACGCGGCACCACGCAGCGAATCGGAAGAAAGGCGGTCCTGATCGCCCCTGCGTCCGGAATGCAGCTCGCATCGGCCATTGCCGAAGCGCACAGGGACCGGGTGTCCGACGTCGTGGTACTCAATGCTTCACGCCATCCTGATGTACCCGCCGGCATTCGATCTCATATCGTCTCGCCCGGCTGGTCGCTATTTCCGACCTTGGCCGCGCTGCCGCGAGTGCTGCGAGATATCCAAATCGAGTTGATCGAAACACCCACCTGATCCTGGAGCCAAGCATAAGTCGCATAGTCTACGTGTTGAACGGTCCTAACCTGAATCTGCTGGGCAAGCGACAGCCTCACATCTACGGTCACGAAACTCTTGCCGACGTCGAGGCCGATTGCCGGAAGCTCGCCACCGATCTTGGACTTGAGCTTCGCTTTCACCAGTCCAACCGTGAATACGAGATCATCGACTGGATTCACGAGGCGCGAGGCGTTGCATCCGGCATCGTG
>CAVZGZ010000023.1:0-32086 GCA_963774775.1 uncultured Alphaproteobacteria bacterium | reverse complement strand
AACTACCCAGCGAGATCAACTGACCGGGTGCCCATCTTATTGCTTCTGCGCCACGATATGCCCCTGATGTTGCGGCAGGTCGTCGGTGATGGCGTACCAAGGCGCTTTCGAGCCGACGAAGATATGCGCGGTCGGGCAGATCGAGGGCGCATCGACCAGCGTTCCCATCGCGACATGGACGAACGCGCCCTCGCGCACGACGGAATAAAGGAGCGAGCCGCAACGCCGGCAGTGGGCGTCGTGGCCGACGTCGTCGCCATAGATCAGGAGATTGTCGCTGCCCTTGGTAACGACGAGCTTTTCGCGCGGGATCCCGGCGAACGGCTTGAATGCCGAGCCCGTGGTGCGCCGGCAATTCGAGCAGTGGCAATTGAGGGCATAGGCAAATTGATCCGCCACTTCGTAGCTGACGGCGCGGCAGAAGCATTCTCCCGCCAGAATGCGCGCCTTCGAATTGATTGATCCGGCCATGGACAGTTCCTTACGCGGATGACGCCTCGCCCATAGCGCAATTGAGCGGTTCGTGGCTTAATTCTAGAGCATGATCCGGAAAAGTGGACACTGATTTTCCCTCGCGACAAACGCGAAGCGTTTGCGCGGAGATCATGCTCAAACAAAAAGATAGAGCGGGATGACGATTCGAAGAATAGTCATCCCGCTCTAGCAGACCAAATTCATTCTCCCGGGAGGACCGACCCATGAGCCATGACCGATCAAGCGTCGAAGCCGTGGTGCAACATTATTTCGATGGCCTGTATGAGGGCAACGCCGACAAGCTCGGCACAATCTTCCATCCCTCCGCGGATCTGCGCTGGGTGGAGAAGGGCCAGTTGCAGGTCTTGACCGTGCCGGACTGGCTCGAGCGTGTCCGCAAGCGGCCGTCGGCGAAGGCGGAGGGCAAGCCTCGGGAGGATTTCATCGTCACGATCGACCGTTCCGATGAATCTACCGCCTTCATCAAGGTCCGCTGCCAATTGCCGCCGCGCTATTTCACCGATTATCTGGTGGCAATGAAGCTTGGCGATGGCTGGCAGATCGTCTCGAAATCATATCGATACGATCTGCGCGAATAGGAGGCATCACCGGCTTTCGCCGTTTGGCCGGATTGACCTTGAGGGGTCTTCCGGGCGAATTGGAACCATCATGGAAGCCAGATTTCAGATTTTTCTCATCCTGCTCGCCATCCTGGCCGGAACCGCGCTGCTGGCGCGCCGGATCAATGTCGCGCCTGCGATCCTGCTGCTGCTCGCCGGCATCGCGCTCGCCTTCGTGCCAGGCATGCCCTCGCTGGAATTGCCGCCAGAACTGGTGCTGCTGGTGGTGCTGCCGCCCCTGATCTATTCGGCTAGCGTCGCCATGAGCTGGCGTGAGTTCAAAGCCAATTTGCGGCCGATCATTTTGCTGTCCGTCGGCTGCGTGATCTTCACGGCTTTCGCGGTCGCCGCAGCCACGCATTATCTAATCGGGCTACCCTGGAATGTCGGGTTCCTGTTAGGGGCCATCGTCGCACCGCCCGACGTGGTGGCCCCGCTTGCGATCGCGCGCAAGCTCGGCATGCCCCGGCGGATCCTCGTCGTGCTCGAGGGCGAAGGTCTCGCCAACGACGCCACCGCGCTGATCCTCTATCGATTTGCGGTCGTCGCGATTTCGACCGGCCTGTTCTCGCTGCCGAAGGCCACCGGCACCTTTTTCGCGATTGTCATTGGCGAAGTCCTGTTCGGCGCCGCGGTCGGCTGGCTCAGCCTGCGGGCGCGGCATCGTGCGCGGGATCCGCAGGTCGAAATCACGCTCTCGCTGATCACGCCCTACATCGCCTACTGGATCCCCGAGCATTTCGGCGGTTCCGGCGTGATCGCCACCGTCGCCTGCGGGCTCTATATGAGCTGGAACGGGCCGCTGTTGATCTCGTCGGCCACGCGGCTGCAGGGCATCTTCTTCTGGGACCTCGTGATCTATCTGATCGAGGGGTTGCTGTTCCTGCTGACGGGGTTCCAGATGCGGTTGCTGTACGAGAAATCGAAGGCATTTCCGCTGCACGACATTCTATCCGCAACGGCGCTGGTCGCGGTCATCGTCATCCTCGCGCGGTTTGTCTGGGTCTTTCCCGGGACCTATCTGCCGCGCTGGATCAGCAGGAGCATCCGCGAAAGCGATCCGTTGCCGTCGTGGCGCGCGGTGTTCGTGGTTGCGTTCACTGGCGTGCGCGGCGCGGTGTCGCTGGCTGCAGCACTTGCGCTGCCGTTTGCGCTGCCGAACGGCGATCCGTTTCCCTATCGCGACCTGATCCTGTTCGTCGCGTTCGGTGTGATCTTCGTGACGCTGGTAGGACTGGGGCTGGGGCTCGGGCCCGTGGTGCGGTGGCTCGGGGTCGCCCAGGACGGCCGCGAGGAACATCTGAGAGAGCATGAGTCGGAGATCGCCGCGCGGCGTGAGGCGCTCGGCGCCGCGCTCAAATCGCTCGATGCCATCACGGATGACCGGGAATTGTCCGATGAGGTGGTGAAACTTCTGCGCTCGCGGCACGAGATTCGCGCCAATCAACTGCCTGACGCACTCGATCCCGATGCGCACGATGTCACGGCGGCAGGAACCGCGCTGACGCGCGAATTGATTGCAACGGAACGCAAATTCATCCACGTCCTGCTGCGCGACGGCAAGATCACCGACGAGACAAGACGGCGGATCGAGCGTGATCTCGATCTGGAGGAAGCAAGCCTCAGCAATCGGGAATTTCGGAGGATACCGCTGTAGCGATATCCCTCCACCGTCGTCCCGGCCAAGCGAAGCGCGAGCCGGGACCCATACGCCGCGGCGGTGGTTGTATGACGCGATGGTGGACGGCTTTCCCTCAACAATCATCGCCGGTGGTTATTAGGTCCCTGCGTTCCGCAGGGACGACGAGAGACTGTTATCTACACCCCCTCCGCCACCACCATGTAGTTCACGTCCATGTCGGACGAGATCATCCATTTGTCGGCGAGCGGGTTGTAGACCACGCCGGCCTGCTCGGTGATGGTGAGGCTGTTCTCGGCGAGATAATGCGCGAGCTCGTCGGGGGTGACGAACTTGTTCCATTGATGGGTGCCGCGCGGCAGCCAGCGCAGCACGTATTCGGCGCCGACGATCGCGAGTGCAAAACTCTTCCAGTTGCGGTTCAGGGTCGAGACCACCATCAAGCCGCCGGGCTTGAGCATCGCCGTGCAGCGCTTGAGAAAGACGCTGACATCCATGACATGCTCCACCACTTCCATCGCCAGCACGATGTCGAAGCGCTCGCGCACGTCCATTGCCTCGACCGTGGTGCAGCGATAGTCGATCGAGAGATGGCCCTTGTCGGCGTGAAGTTTCGCAGCGGCGATGTTGGTCTCGGAGGGATCGATCCCGATCACCTGCGCGCCCAGCCGCGTGAACGGCTCGCACAACAGCCCCGCGCCGCAGCCGATATCGAGGATGCGAAGGCCGCCGAGACAATTCAGGCTTTTGACGTTGCGCTCGAACTTGCGGCAGGCGGCGTCGCGGATATAGGTCAGCCGCAGCGGATTGATCTTGTGCAGCGGCGCCATCTTGCCGCGGGGATCCCACCATTCGTCCGACAATTTCGAGAATTTCGCGACTTCGGCCGGGTCGACGGAGCTGCCCGCCGCGGCGGAACGATTGGCGGAAGAATTCTGTTGCATGGCCATGGGTTGCGCGCGCCCCTATCGCGCGGTGATGGAATTGCGGAACGCCAGCGGCGAGGCAATGGCTTTGATGGTCTCGAACCCCTCACCGACGCCACGGACGGTCACATCGCCATAATTCATCAGGCGACCCAGGATGCTCTGGTTGACATCGACGCTCTCGACCTTGTCGAGGCTCATCTCGAACGTTCGGCGCTTGATGAATCCGGTCTTGTGGACAACGCGCAGATTGGTGACGTCGGTCTCGGTGGTCCAGCGATGGAACCAGGCCCGGATGGTCCAGTAGAGCGCCGCAATCGCCACCACGGCCGCGGCCGCCAAACATACCAGCGCGATGCTCTCGGTGGTCGTGGCGCGGGACAATATGACCAGGACCAGGGCCACGGCCCACGCCCCGATCGCCGGCAGATAGAACATCCAGTGCGCGTTGGTGGAATACAGCACCTTTTCGCCGGGCTGCAGGATTTCGTCGATATAGCGCCCCATACAATCCGCCTCAGTTACCCACCCAAATCACAGGCCCAAGTTACCCCTGCGCCACAGGCTTCCCCATACCCGTCGGGGGTCGCAGGAAGCCGCTTGCCCCCAGCCGCGCCGCTAGGTATACGCGCGTTTCAGCCGGGGCGCCTCCGCTTTCCGTCGGGGCACCTTACTTATCCTCACAGGGAATGCACGCGTCGTCATGGGCCGCCTCGTGATGAAATTCGGCGGTACGTCCGTCGCCAATATCGATCGAATCCGCAACGTCGCGCGGCATGTCAAACGCGAGGTCGATGCCGGTCATGACGTCGCCGTGGTGGTGTCGGCGATGGCCGGCAAGACCAACGAGCTCGTGGCCTGGTGCAGCGAAGCATCCCCAATGCACGACGCCCGCGAATATGACGCTGTGGTCGCCTCCGGCGAGCAGGTCACCTCCGGATTGCTCGCGATCGTGCTGCAGGGCATGGGCATCCAGGCGCGTTCCTGGCAGGGTTGGCAAATACCGATCCGGACCTCCGACGTCCACGCCTCGGCGCGCATCCTCGAGATCGACGGCAGCGAGATCATCAACCGCTTCAAGGACCGCAAGGAAGTCGCCGTCATTGCCGGCTTCCAGGGCGTCAATCCGCAGACCAATCGCATAGCCACGCTCGGCCGCGGCGGTTCCGACACGTCGGCGGTAGCGATTGCCGCCGCCATCCACGCCGACCGCTGCGACATCTATACCGATGTCGACGGCGTCTACACGACTGACCCGCGCGTGGTGCCGAAGGCGCGCCGGCTCGACAAGATCGCGTTCGAGGACATGCTGGAACTGGCTTCCCAGGGCGCCAAGGTGTTGCAGGTGCGCTCGGTGGAACTCGGCATGGTGCACGGCATGCCGATCTTCGTCCGCTCCAGTTTCGACAAGCCTGAGGATATCGACCCGCACGCCACGCCGCCGGGCACGCTGATCTGCAGCGAGGAGGAAATCATGGAAAACCACGTCGTCACCGGTATCGCCTTCTCCAAGGACGAGGCCCAGATTTCCGTGCGCCAGATCGAGGACAAGCCGGGAGTGGCCGCCTCGATCTTCGGGCCGCTGGCGGATGCCAACATCAACGTCGACATGATCGTCCAGAACGTCTCCGAGGACGGCAAGACCACCGACCTCACCTTTACGGTGCCGGCTTCCGACTATAATCGCGCCCGCGACACCATCACCTCGTCCAAGGCCAAGATCGGCTATGCGCGGCTGGACAGCGCCACCGACGTGGCCAAGGTTTCCGTGATCGGCAGCGGCATGCGCAGCCATGCCGGCGTTGCGGCGCAGGCGTTCACGGCGCTCGCGGCACGCAATATCAATATTCGCGCCATTACCACCTCCGAGATCAAATTCTCGGTGTTGATCGACGCCGCCTACACCGAGCTGGCGGTGCGAACGCTGCATACCCTCTACGGGCTCGACCAAGCTTAGTAATACTTTCTCTTAGCGCCCGCAGCATTGGCCTGACAGAGACGTTATTGCTACTGGCAGGCGTTTTGCTTGGCAAAGCAAGCCTCGATTGGCTATACGGCCAGTCGGGCGGGCGGCCGCAAACTGTGCCACAGTTTTGGCTATCCCGATTCGGCCGGGATGCACGCTTGCAGCGACGCCGAATGAATAAAATTGTTGGCTTTGACGCGTTTTGCGCCACCTACCGGCCACCCGGCCGGCTGGCTTTTCGGGGGAGGACGACAGGAAATGCGGAGCGCGTCGGGAGGCCCCCGCGTCTTGTTGAGACGGCTCCGCGAAACCATGGCGGAGCAGGTCTCCGCCCAGGAGCGCCTGGACAAGATCGTGGTGCTGATCGCGGCCAACATGGTGGCCGAGGTCTGCTCGACCTATGTGCTGCGCGTCGATAACACGCTCGAACTCTACGCCACCGAAGGTCTCAACCGCGACGCCGTCCACCGAACCGTGCTGAGCGCCCATGAAGGCCTGGTCGGCCTGGTCGCCAGCGAGGCCACGCCGCTCAATCTGAACGACGCGCAGAGCCATCCGGCGTTCTCCTACCGCCCGGAGACGGGCGAAGAAATCTACCACTCCTTCCTCGGCGTGCCGATCCTGCGCGCCGGCAATACGCTCGGCGTGCTGGTGGTGCAGAACCGCGCCAAGCGGACTTATGTCGAGGAAGAGGTCGAGGCGCTGCAGACCACCGCCATGGTGCTAGCGGAGATGATCGCCTCCGGCGAGCTCGCGGCACTCGCGCAACCCGGTGCCGAGCCCGCAGCGCGGCATTCCCTGCACAAGACGGGAGCGATCCTGTCCGACGGCATTGCGCTCGGCCATGTGGTGCTGCACGAACCCCGCGTCGTCATCACCAATTACATTGCCGAGGACCTGCCGAAGGAAATCAAGCGGCTGGACGCGGCGCTGGCCAAATTGCGCGCCGATCTCGACCGCATGCTGGAGCGCGGTGACGTCGCCGAAGGCGGCGAGCACCGCGAGGTGCTGGAAGCCTACCGCATGTTCGCCAACGACCAGGGCTGGTCGCACAAGCTGCACGAGGCGGTCGCCACCGGCCTCACCGCGGAAGCCGCGGTCGAACGCGTGCAGTCCGATACCCGTGCGCGCATGCTGCGCTCGACCGATCCCTATTTGCGCGACCGCCTGCACGACCTCGAGGATCTCGGCCATCGCCTGATGCGGCACCTGGTCGGCCAGGACCACGCGCCTTCACGTGAACAATTGCCCGACAACGCGATCCTGATCGCACGCGCGATGGGGCCCGCGGCGCTGCTCGACTATGACCGCAAGCGGCTGCGCGGCCTGGTGCTGGAGGAAGGCACCGCCAATTCCCACGTCTCGATCGTGGCGCGCGCGCTCGGCATCCCCGCGGTCGGCGAAGTGCCCAACGCGCCTGGTATCGCCGATCCCGGTGACGCCATCATCGTCGACGGCATCTCGGGCGAGATCTATGTCCGTCCTTCGGCCGAGATCGAATCCGCCTATGCCGAGCGGGTACGGTTTCGCGCGCGGCGGCAGGCACAATATTCCGCGCTGCGCGACCGGCCCTGCGTGACCAAGGACGGCCAGCCGATCGAACTGATGATCAATGCCGGCCTCACCATCGACCTGCCTCATATCGAGGACACCGGCAGTGCCGGCATCGGGCTGTTCCGCACCGAGCTGCAATTCATGGTGAGCCCGAGCCTGCCGCGCTCCAGCGACCAGCTCGCGCTCTATCGCACCGTGCTGGATGCCGCGGGCGACAAGCCCGTTACCTTCCGTACGCTCGACATCGGCGGCGACAAGGCGCTGCCCTATATGGAAACCGTGGTCGAGGAAAACCCGGCGCTGGGCTGGCGCGCGATCCGGCTCGGGCTCGACCGTCCCGGCCTGCTGCGCGGCCAGGTGCGCGCGCTGCTCCGCGCCGGCGGCGGCCGTGCGCTGAAAATCATGTTTCCGATGATTTCCGACGTCACCGAGTTCGACCAGGCCAAGGCAATCGTCGAGCGCGAACTGACCTATCTGCGCCAGCACGGCCATTCGCTGCCCGAACGCGTCGATGTCGGCACCATGGTGGAAGTGCCGGCGCTGCTTTATCAGCTCGATGAACTCTTGAAGAGGGTCGACTTCGTCTCGGTCGGCTCGAACGATCTGTTCCAGTTCCTGTATGCGGTCGACCGTGGCAACGCCAAGGTTTCCGAGCGCTTCGACACCATGGCGGCGCCGATCCTGCGCGCGCTGCGCGATATCGTCCGCAAGGCCGATGCCGCGAAGAAAACAGCTTCATTGTGCGGCGAAATGGCGTCGAAGCCGCTCGGCGCGCTGGCGCTGATCGCGCTCGGCTATCGTTCGCTGTCGCTGTCCGCCACCGCGCACGGTCCGGTGAAAGCCATGATCCTCGACCTCGACGCCAAGAAGGCCGAGGCTGTCATCATGCCGCTGGTCGACGCGCCGGCCGGCAGCGTGTCGATCCGGCAGAAGCTGACGGAATTTGCGGAAAAAGAGGGGCTCTCGTTGTAGCGACGCTCTCGTCGACAACACAGCCCTCCTCTCTCCGCCACCGAGAATGACCATGCTCCCCGAAGCCAAACTGGACATCCTGCTCGCCCACCACGCCTCGCTCGAGGCTGAATTATTGGGTCAGGTGAGTTCGGAGAAATATGTCCAGATCACGCGCGAGCTTGCCGAGCTCAACCCGCTGATCGACGCCGTCAAGGCCTATCGCGCGACACGCACCGAGCTCACCGACACCGAGACGCTGATCGCGGATTCGGCAACGGACGCCGAAATGCGCAGCATGGCGGAAGCAGAGCTGGAAACGCTGCAGGCGCGCATCGGCGAGTTCGAGCAGAAGATCCGCGTCGCGCTGTTGCCCAAGGACGCGATGGACGACCGCAACGTGGTGCTGGAAATCCGCGCCGGCACCGGCGGCGACGAGGCCTCGCTATTCGCCGGCGATTTGTTCCGGATGTATGAACGGTTCGCCGCCCTGCAGGGCTGGAAGGTCGAGGTGATCTCGGCGAGCGAAGGCACGGTCGGCGGCTACAAGGAAATCATCGCCGAGGTGCAGGGCCGCGGCGCGTTCGCCAAACTGAAATTCGAATCCGGCGTGCACCGCGTGCAGCGCGTGCCCGACACCGAAACGCAGGGGCGCATCCACACCTCGGCCGCAACGGTCGCGGTGTTGCCGGAGGTCGAGGACGTCGACGTCGATATCAAGAGCGACGATTTGCGGATCGAGACCATGCGCGCGCAAGGAGCGGGCGGCCAGCACGTCAACAAGACGGAATCGGCGATCCGCATCACCCATATCCCGACCGGGATCGTGGTCATGATGCAGGACAGCCGCTCGCAGCATAAGAACCGCGCCTCCGCCATGAACATCCTGCGCTCGCGCATCTATGACGCCGAGCGCCAGCGCGTCGATGCGGTGCGCTCGGCCGACCGCAAGGAGAAGGTCGGCTCCGGCGATCGCAGCGAGCGCATCCGCACCTATAATTTCCCGCAGGGACGCGTCACCGATCACCGCATCAACCTGACGCTCTATAAATTGCCGCAGGTGATCTCTGGCGAAGCCTTGGGCGAACTGACCGATGCGCTGACGACGGAACACCAGGCCGCCCAACTCGCCGCGCAAGGTGCAGCGGCGTGAGCCTGCTGTCGCAGTCATCGGCGTGGCGCGGCAACAATCCCGGTGTCGTCCCTGCGAAAGCAGGGACCCATAACCACAGGGTTGCGTTGTTGCACGAGGTATCAACTCCAACTGTCCATATCGAGAGGCCGCGGCGCCGCGATGAGCGTGCTTGCGCTCACGCTTGGGGTCCCCGCTTCCGCGGGGACGACGTATCGATGGTTTTGCGCGAGAGCAGCAGGTGACCGCCCCCGTCGCCGGACACACCGTCGATGCCGTACGACGCGCGCCTCACCGCGCGGTTCAAATCCGGCGGCATCGATTCGGCCGAACTCGACGCGCGGATGCTGGTCGGTGCCATACTCGGCCTTGACCTGACCGGCACGATCACCGCGGCTGGCCGGCTGCTCACGACCGATGAATTTGTTCACCTCGAGCAATTCGCCATCCGTCGTTTGGCCGGCGAGCCGGTCGCCCGCATTATAGGCAATCGAGAATTCTGGGGCCTGCCGCTGCAGCTTTCCGCCGCGACGCTGGTGCCGCGACCCGATACCGAGACGGTGGTCGAACTGGCGCTTCAGATCCTGCGCACGGATGAGCCGGCGGATCGCCCGCTGCGGATCGCCGACCTCGGCACCGGCTCGGGCGCAATCCTGCTTGCGCTGCTGTCCGAATTATCAAATGCGCAGGGCTTCGGCACCGATATCTCCGAGGAGGCGCTGCTAGTCGCGCGCGGCAATGCCGAGCGTTTGGGGCTATCCGATCGCGCGACCTTCATCGCCTGCGACTACGCCACCGGCCTGTCCGGTCCGTTCGATCTTATTGCCTCGAATCCACCCTATATCCGCTCCGCTGATATCGCCGGTCTCGCCACCGAGGTCCGCGATCACGATCCGCGCGCCGCGCTCGACGGCGGCGCCGACGGGCTCGATGCCTATCGCACGCTGATTCCGCAGGCTGCGGGTCTTTTGGCGCCAGGCGGCGCGCTGGTTGTGGAAGCCGGCCAGGGCCAAAGCGGCCAAATTGAAGCTTTGATGACGGCAGCAGGATTAACCACTTCCAGCGCCCCCAGGGCCGATCTGGCGGGCGTCCTCCGGGCGGTTTCGGGGCACCGATTGCCCCGATAAAGTCCTAATGGAACGAAAAAAAACCACTTGGAATATCCTCCGGGAACGACTACTTTCCGCTCACAACATCGGTGCTGGCCCCGTAGCTACGGGTAGAGAGCAGGGTTCTCGAAGCGAGAGCCCGCCGATCGAAAGGTTCCAAACCGCAGGTCCATTGAGCGCAATAGCCGGAGCTGTGCTGCTCTCGACCGCCAAGCGAACGAAAGCCTGTTATTGCACTTGAAGACTTACGGAATAGAACAGGGCTTGCTTTGGCAGGCGGCATGATTTGGTCCGCGAGCGATGAACGCCGCGGTTGGGGAACGCGTCTTTGCTGAACGCGATGGTTGGCGAAATCGAAGCGAATTTAGACGGCATCGCGATTCCGTGCGCCTAAACACGCACAGGGTCGGATGAGACGACGAACGGCGATAACTTCAGGGCTGGAATAAAGGCGACATATGAGAAACGGTCAGAACAACAAGCGGATGCGTAACCGGAATAACAACAATAATAACAACAACAACAACAATAATAACCGGCGCGGCCAGAATCCGATGACCCGGGTCTACGAATTGAACGGGCCCGACATCAAGATCCGCGGCACCGCTTCGCATGTTGCCGAGAAATACGTGCAGCTCGCGCGCGATGCCCGCTCTTCCGGCGATCCGGTGGCCGCGGAGAATTACTACCAGCACGCCGAACATTATTTCCGCATTATCGCAGCCGCCCAGGAGCAGTTCCGGCAGAACCAGCCGCAGCAACTGCCGCGCCCCGACAATGAGATGTCGGCCGACGAGGGCGATGATGACGGCGACAGCTATTCGAATTTCGGCCAGGAGCCGGGCTTCGTTCCGCAGCAGCAGCAACCCTATATGCGCGACAACAACAATGCTCCGCGTGAGGGCCAGCCCTATGTCCGCGAGCAGCAGCAGCCGCGCGAGCACCGTGATCGCGAGCATCGCCCGCAGCCGCAATACCAGCCGCAACCACCGAACCAGCCGCAGCCGGTCTTGGCCGATGCGGGCGGCGTCGATCGCCTGCCGTCGTTCATCACCGGCCCGCAGCCGCAGGTGAATGGCACCCCCGGCGGTTATGAAGGCAATGGCAGCGAGCGCGGCGAACGTTTTCCGCGCCGCCGCCGCCGGCCGCACGGCCCGCGCCCCGACAACGTCGCCGCGCCGGCCGGGCCGAGCGAAGATTTCAATCCGGGGAATGAGTAGCCTCGGATAAATTCAAGGGTGGGCAATGGCGCACTTGCGCCGTGCCCACCCTGATTTTTTTAGTGCCTCATCCCCGCGTGGCGGTTGACGACGGCACCAGCACCGGCCGCAGCGATGGAATGAGCCGCGTGCGTTCGCGGTGCGCAGGGATCGCGCGATAGACCTGCTTGGTCGCTTCCACGATATGCACGCCGGCGAACGGCAGCGACAGTGCCGCGCCGACGCGCTCCCACGCCATCGCCGAGCGCAGGAACCAGCCGCCTGCAAACGGCGGCATGAACAGCGCCTCGCCCCATGCGGTCGGCGTGAACCAGGTTTGCCGCAATAGCTCGGTGATCTGCGCGCGCGAATAGGGCCGGCCGTGACCGAACGGCGTGTTGTCGGTGCGCGTCCACACGCCGCGGCGATTGGGGATTATCGCGATCAGACGCCCCGAGGGGGCCAGCACCCGCCAGACCTCCCGCAGCAGCCGCTCCGGATCGTCGGACAGTTCCAGCACGTGCACCAGCAGGATGCGGTCGACGGCGGCGTCCGGCAGCGGCATCGAATATTCGTCGATCAAGGTCGCGAGCGCCGGCCGCCCGGTCGGCCATTTCAGAACACCCTGCGCCGCCGGCATAAAGGCGAGACAGCGCTCGCTATCCTCACGAAACAGACCGAGATAGGGCGTCGGATAGCCGAGCCCGAGCACACGCTGGCCATCGGCATTCGGCCAGCGCTGGCGAATGCCGCGGTTGATCAATTGACGCGCCACGATGCCGAGGCGCTGCGAATAGAAGTCGCGTAGATCAATGACGTCCATACGACCAATCTAACATGCCGCCATCAGGCCGGTGCTGCCGAAATTTGCATTGCCGCGGGAGCGTTAACGCCATATTTCACACACATACGGGGCGTGTTACCAACCCTTTCTGTTTGTGGAGATATCATGGCCGCGGAAATTCGCACCTTCACCTGCCTGACCGACAATTTCGGCTATCTGATTCACGACGCAGCGACCAAGGCAACGGCCTCGATCGACGCACCGGAAGCAGGCCCCATCATCAAGGCGCTGGAGCGCGAGGGCTGGACGCTAACGGATATCCTGATCACCCATCACCACCACGATCATGTCGGCGGCGTCGCCGAACTGAAACAGAAATATAATTGCCGCGTCGTTGCGCCGCACGACAAGTCGACGAAGATCGCCAATGTCGACCTGCGCGCCGCCAATGCCGACGTGATCAAGGTCGGGAGCCTGCTGGCGCGGGTGCTCGAAACCCCCGGCCATACGCTCGATCACATCTCCTATGTGTTCGACAGCGAGAAGGCGGTGTTCGCCGCCGACACGCTGTTCTCGATCGGCTGCGGCCGGGTGTTCGAGGGCAATTATCCGATGATGTGGGATTCGCTGCTGAAGCTGCGCGCCCTGCCGGACGATTTCAAACTCTATTGCGGCCATGAATATACTGCTTCCAATGTAAAGTTCGCGCTCACGGTCGAGTCCGACAATCCCGTCCTGAAGGCGCGTGCCGAGGAAGTCACAAAGCTGCGCGCCGAGGGTAAGCCAACGATCCCGACGCTGCTTGGCGAGGAGAAGAAGGCCAACGTGTTCCTGCGCGCCGACGAGCCGTCGGTGGCGGCCAAACTTCACATGAAGGGCGCCAGTGGTGCCGTGGTGTTCGGCGAATTGCGCGAACGCAAGAACAAGTCCTGATGCCGTTGCCCACCGCCGCTGAAATTATCGCGCGGCTCGAGCTCAAGCCGCATCCGGAAGGCGGGCATTATCGCGAGACGTTTCGCGATTCCCGCACGGATGCCGATGGCCGCGCGCTCTCGACTGCGATCTATTTCCTGCTGGCGCGCGGCGAACGCTCGCACTGGCACCGCATCGATGCGGTGGAGGTCTGGCACTATTATGCCGGCAGCGCGCTGACGCTGAAGATCGCCACTGACGACGGGCAATGGAGCTTCAGGCTTGGCCCCGACGTCGCAGCCGGCGAGCAGCCGCAGGCAATCGTGCCGCCGGATATTTGGCAGTCTGCCGAAAGCAGCGGCGACTGGACGCTGGTCGGCTGCACGGTCGCGCCGGGATTCGATTTTGCGAAATTCGAGCTGGCGCCGAAGGGCTGGGAGCCGTAAGCGTTGCCACAATCACCGCCGTCATCCTGAGGAGCGGCGCCTTCGCCGCGTCTCGAAGGATGGCCGCGAGTCCGTGTGTTGCATCCATCCTTCGAGACGCTTGCTTCGCAAGCTCCTCAGGATGACGGCGTGCCACGCTTCCACACCATGTCCTTCGCCGCGATCAATCCGCCGCCAGCAATCAGGATCGCTGCGATCGCAATCGTTGCGGTCGGCTTTGCAAAGCCCGCCAGGATCAGGAACGCGGTCGACAGCAGCGGCGTGGCGTAGGAGGCCGCGCCGAGCACGCGGATATCACCGCGCTTCATGCCGATGTCCCAGGCGAAGAATGCTGCACCCACCGGGCCCACGCCGAGGGCTATGATGGCGAGCCATTGCGCCGTGGTTTCGGGCCATGCCGTAGTCTCGACCATCCCGTGTACAATCGCAGCCAGCACCGCGGTGGCGAGGCAAAATCCCGCGACCGCGTCGGTCGGCACCGCCTTCAGCTTGCGCGACATCACCGAATAGGTAGCCCAGACGAACGCGGCGACGAAGGCGGCGGCGAGCCCGGGAATCTGACCCGGCGCAAAGCCGCTCGTGTTGCCGGCGAGCAGCAGCACCGTGCCGGCCAGTCCCAGCACGGCGCCGATGATGTGATGCGGCGCCAGCCGCTCACCCGGCAAAAACGAGGAGAACAGCACGATCAGCAGCGGCCAGAGATAGTTCAACAGGCTGGCTTCGGCGGGAGGCGCGAAACGCAGCGCCAGGAAATACAGCGCGTGATAGCCGAACAATCCGCCGACGCCGACGACCCACGCCGCCAGCGGCTGCTTCAGTGCACCGAATGCCTGAGGCCGCCAGATGAAGCTGATGAAGGCGACGGCGGCACCGATCGCGAACGTCATCGCGGCGAGCTGAAATGCCGGAATCATTCCGGTGGCCACCGTTAACACGGACAGCAGCGACCACATCAGGATCGCGGTCAGTCCAACGAGCGTAGCAGTGCGGGGGGTCATTTCATCAGACAATTGCGCGGAACGAAGACGCTACCGTTATGGCCGGGCAAAAGCGCGAAGCGCGTCTTTGCGCTAGAAGTCCCGGCCATCCACGTCTTGCTTGTAGGTAGTTGTAAAGACGTGGATGCCCGGCACAAGGCCGGGCATGACGACTCTCTAGACATGGAGCGTGGCCGTGACGCTCAGGTCACACCATATATTGCCCGCCGTTGATCGAGAACGTCGAGCCGGTGATGCCTCCGGCCTCGTCGGCGGCGAGGAACGCTACGGCGCGCGCGATCTCCTCGGGCTCGCCGAGGCGATTGACCGGGATCAGCGGCAGGATGCTCTTCTCCAATACGTCCTTCGGCACCGCCTGCACCATTTCGGTGTTGATATAGCCGGGGCAGATCACGTTCACGGTGATACCGGCCTTGGCGTTTTCCAGCGCCAGCGCCTTGGTGAAGCCGATGTCGCCGGCCTTGGCCGCGGAATAGTTGACCTGGCCGAATTGGCCCTTCTGGCCGTTGATCGAGGAGATGTTGATGACGCGGCCGAACTTGCGGGCACGCATGCCCTCGATCACCGGGCGCGTCATGTTGAACAGCGAGCCGAGATTGGTGTTGATCACCGCACTCCACTGTTCCAGCGTCATCTTGTGGAAGGCGCCGTCTTTGGTGATGCCGGCGTTATTGACGAGCACATCGACCGGGCCGAGATCAGTCTCGACCTGCTTGACGCCGGCGGCACAGGCGTCGAACGAAGCGACGTCCCATTTGTAGACGGGAATGCCGGTATCGGCTTTGAATTTTTCCGCAGCGGCGTCGTTGCCGGCGTAGCTCGCCGCCACCTTGTAGCCTGCAGCCTTCAGCGCCTTGCTGATCGCCGCACCAATGCCGCGCGTACCTCCGGTTACCAATGCAACACGTGTCATGTCGGTTTCCTCCGTCGTCTTTTATAAGCCGGAATTGCCCCGGACTTTTTGATAAGCCTCAAAGACAAAAATGCCCGGCGCGAGACCGGGCATTTTTCTTAGCAGCTTGAGCCGCGGTTGACAGATGATCTTTTCATCATCCAACCCATCACTTTGCCATTTGTTCAGTCGCGTGCAACGCACATGGCGATGCCCATGCCGCCGCCGATGCACAGCGTGGCGAGGCCCTTCTTGGCGTCGCGCTTCTGCATTTCGTGCAACAGCGTCACCAGCACGCGCGCGCCCGATGCGCCGACCGGGTGGCCGATCGCGATCGCGCCGCCATTGACGTTGACCTTGCCGGTATCCCAGCCGAGGTCCTTGTTGACCGCACAGGCCTGCGCCGCGAAGGCTTCATTGGCCTCGATCAAATCGAGGTCGCCGATGTTCCAGCCGGCCTTCTTCAGCGCGGTGCGGGAGGCCGGGATCGGCCCAGTGCCCATGATCTTCGGGTCGACGCCGGCCTGGCCCCACGACACGATGCGGGCCAGTACCTTCTTGCCTTCCTTGGCGGCCTGCTTGGCGGTCATCAGCACCACGGCGGCGGCGCCGTCATTGATGCCCGAGGCTGAGCCAGCGGTGACGGTGCCGTCCTTTTCGAACGCCGGCCGCAGCTTGGCCATCGCGTCCAGCGTGGCGCCATGGCGCGGATATTCGTCGTCGGCCACGATGATGTCGCCCTTGCGGGTCTTGATGGTGACGGGGACGATTTCATCCTTGAACTTGCCGGCCTTCTGCGCGGCCTCGGCCTTGTTCTGCGATGCGACAGCGAATTCGTCCTGCTGGGCGCGGGTGATCTGGTACTGCCTCGCTACGTTCTCGGCGGTGTTGCCCATGTGATAGCCGTTGAAGGCGTCCCACAGACCGTCCTTGATCATGGTGTCGATGAACTCGAGCGGTCCCATTTTCACGCCGCCACGCAGATATTGCGCGTGCGGCGCCATGCTCATGGATTCCTGGCCGCCGGCGACGACGATCTCCGAATCGCCATTGAGCAGCGCCTGGTAGCCCAGCGCTACCGTGCGCAGGCCGCTGCCGCAGAGCTGGTTGACGCCCCATGCCGGGCTTTCCACCGGGACGCCGGCTGCGATCGAGGCCTGACGGGCCGGGTTCTGGCCCTGTGCCGCAGTCAGGATCTGGCCCATGATGACTTCCGAGACTCGCCCCGGCTCGATGCCGGCGCGCTCCAGGGCAGCCTTGATGGCGACGGCGCCGAGATCGTGGGCCGGCATGGTGGCGAAGGCACCGTTGAAACTTCCGACCGGGGTGCGGGCGGCGCTGACGATGACGACATCGTCTGACATGGACATCTCCTACTTTTGAAGCTTTTGGGCTTGAGGTTTCTTGGACGGCGGGCGGCCGGAATGGCGGGCCTGTCTCTTAATTCCTATCCTGTTAACGTCATTGAGGCATGTCAATCGCTCAAAGAGCAGAATCGTCCCGCGTCGCACTCAAAATGAGCGCTATTGGATGTTTCCTGAGCAGTGCCTATGCTTTGTAATTAACCGTGCCGCACAAAACGGTAGCCGAAGCGCGTTGAAAATGCTTACCTTTGCTGCGTTGCGTCGCATTTAGCCCTACGGCTAAGCCGTCGGGTTCCCGCTCTCGGTATGCAAGTGTGAGCTCATGGCAATGGCAAAGTCAGAACAACCGACCACGATCAAGAAATACGCGAACCGGCGGCTCTATAATACCGGTACGAGCACCTATGTGACGCTCGAAGACCTCGCTGCCATGGTCAAGGACGGCGAGGATTTCCTCGTCTACGACGCCAAGACCGGCGACGACATCACCCGCTCGGTGCTGGCGCAGATCATCTTCGAACAGGAAAACAAGGCCGGCCAGAACCTGTTGCCGACCACCTTCCTGCGGCAGCTGATCCGCTTCTACGGCGACAGCATGCAGATGGTGGTGCCGAAATATCTCGAGCAGTCGATCGACACGCTGACGCGCGAGCAGGAAAAATTCCGCAAGCAGATGGCGAACACATTCAGCGGCACGCCGTTTGCGCCGCTGGAAGAACACGTCCGCCGCAACATGGAATTGTTCCAGCAGACCTTCTCGATGTTCAAGCCGTTCGTGCCGCCGCGCCCCGGATCCGTGCCCGAACTGGAGAAGCTGCCGGAGCCGGCCGTCGAGGTTGACAATATCGACGACCTTCGCCGTCAAATGAAGGAAATGCAGGAGCGCCTCGAGCGCATGTCGAAAGAGCCGAAAAAGGAAGAGTAGTTCCCCCCTTCGTCATCGCGACTTTCTCGCTGCGTACTTGTATGCGCGACTTTCTCATCGTGTCGTCCCTGCGAAACGCAGGGACCCATAACCACAGATGGTTGTTGTTGCGCGAAGGCGTCTGCCAGTTTCGTCCATCGAAGCCAGATAGTCCGCAATCTTGCGGTCGATCGCAGCATTCATCTGCTCAATCCGCGATTTCATCCCCTCGCCGATTCTCCCGCACATGCTGACTGTTTCCACGCTCTGGATTCCCTTCACCCTCATTGCTGCGCTCGGGCAGGTCGCGCGCAATGCGATGCAGCGGTCGTTGACGGGGCCGCTCGGCACCTGGGGCGCGACCAATATCCGTTTCCTGTTCGGCTTTCCGTTTTCGATCATCTTCTTCGCGGTGGTGATTGCGGTCACCGGCGACCGCGTGCCGTGGCCGACAGCGGCATTCTGGCCATGGCTGCTGCTTGGTGCGCTGAGCCAGATCGTCGCTACCGGCATGATGCTGCTCGCCATGAACGACCGTTCGTTCGTGGTGACGACGGCGTATCTCAAGACCGAGGCGATTCAGACCGCGATTTTCGGTTTCGTGTTTCTCGGCGATCACCTCACCTTGTTGAAGGTGATCGCGATCCTGATCGCAACGGCCGGCGTCGTCATCGCTGCGCTGCGCCCAGGTGTCGAAAAGGGCTTTTCCGATTGGAAGCCGACCCTGTTGGGCCTGGGCGCCGCCGCGGGATTTGCACTGTCGGCGGTCGGCTTTCGCGGCGCCGTCATCGTCGTGCCCGGCGTCACCTTCGTGACCGCGGCGTCCTACACGCTGGTGTTCGGCCTGTTCGTGCAGACGCTGGTGCTGTCGATTTATCTGTTGCTCCGTGCTCCAGACGTGCTGAAGAAAATCCTGGGGCTTTGGAAGCCCTCGCTGCTTGCGGGCTTCACGGGCGCGTTTGCCTCCCAATTCTGGTTTTTGGCGTTCGCGCTGACGGCGGCGGCCAATGTGCGCACGCTGGCGCTGGTCGAAGTGCTGTTCGCGCAAGGCGTGGCGTATTATTCGTTCAAGCAGCCGCTGTCGGCGCGCGAATTGTCCGGCATCGCACTGATCGTCATTGGCGTCGCGCTCTTGGTCGCGTTTTAGCCTTTTACCGCAATGAGCACCGCGCCGGTCGAGATCAGCGCAATCCCGAGCCAGCCGTAGAGCGTTGGACGCTCGCCCAGAAAGACCGCGCCGAACAGCGCCACCAGCACCACGCTCAATTTATCGATCGGCGCCACCAGCGTCGCGGGCCCGAGTTTCAGCGCGCGAAAATAGCAGATCCAGGACGCGCCGGTGCCCAATCCGGACAGAAACAGGAATACCCAACTCTTGGTCGAGATCGGTCCCGACTGATTGAACTGGCCGGTCGCAAACAGGATCGCCGACAGTGTGATCAGCACGATGACGGTGCGGATCAAGGTGGCGAGATCGGAGTTGATGCCCTCGACGCCGACCTTGGCGAAGATCGCGGTGAGTGCCGCGAACACTGCCGATAGCAGCGCCCAGAGTTGCCAGGCGGGAAAGGTTTCCGGGCTCATGTATGTCCCTCGGCAGTCATTCCGGGGCGCGCGAAGCGCGAACCCGGAATCTAGAGGTTGGGATTCGAGATTCTCAGATGCGCAATTGCGCATCATAGTTCGATGCTGCGCATCGCCCCGGAATGACGCGGAGCATCAATTCCGGTCTTCCGGCAACACCGGCAGCGGTGCGACTTCGACGCCTTCCTCGATCAGCGCGCGCGCCTCGTCGGGGGATGCCTCGCCATAGATCGGACGATGTTCGATATCGCCATAGTGCATCTTGCGGGCTTCATTTGGGAAGCGTTCGCCGACATTGTCGGCATTCTTGACGATGTGGTCGCGCAATTCCTTCAGCTTGGCGCGCAGTTCGCGCTCCTGCGCCATCAAGAGCGGGGTTGATTCGGTCGCCGGCGCCTCTGCGGGTAACGCGGCGACGGGAGCGGGAACAGGAGCTTCGCGGCCCTTCTTGCTGACGATCCGCGGCGCCATGATCGCTTTTTCGACCTTGGTGGAATTGCAGACCGGGCAGGTCACGAGCTTGCGCCGCACCTGCAAATCATAGGCGGAAGAACTCTGGAACCAGCTTTCGAAGCCGTGGTCCCGTTCGCAACGCAGGGTATATCGGATCATGCCGAACCCCGGACGAGGTGCAGATGTTCCGGTCCGGCCTTGGGATCGGCGATGCCAAAACGCCGGCCATGCTGCAACGAGGGGATCGTCTTGCGCGCGGTCTCGACCTTTGCGGGATCGATTTTGGCCAGGAATACGCCGGGCTCGACGCCGCCTTCAGCGAGCACTTCGCCCCAGGGGTCGATGATCAGTGAATGCCCAAAAGTCTCGCGCTTGTTCTCGTGCAGACCGGCTTGCGCCGCGGCGAACACGAAGCACCCGGTTTCGATGGCGCGGGCGCGCAGCAGGGTATGCCAGTGTGCTTCGCCGGTTTTGCGCGTGAAGGCCGAGGGCACGGTGAGGAACGAAGCGCCGCTTTCGGCGAGTGCGCGGTAGAGCGCGGGAAAGCGTACGTCGTAGCAGATCGAGAGTCCGATGCGGCCCCACGGCAGGTCCGAGATCACGGCGGTCTCGCCCGGCTGGTAATTGGCGGATTCGCGATAGCTCTCGCCGCCTGGCAGGTCGATATCGAACATGTGGATCTTGTCGTAACACGCCAGCAGATCGCCGTTGGGCGCGATCAGGAACGAGCGGTTCACCGCTTTCTCCGGCGAGAAGCGCAGCGCCAGCGAGCCGATATGGAGATGGATCTTCAATTCAGCCGCCAGCGCGCGATAAGCCCTGAGCGACTTGTCGTCCTCTTCGCTGGCGAGCTGCTCGAACAGCGCCTTGCGGTTCAACTGCATCATGTTGCTCACCTCGGGGGTGAGAACATAATCGGCGCCAAGCGCTGCCGCCTCGCGGATCAGCTTGATGCCCTGCTCGAGGCTGGGCTGCGGCAATAGCCCGGTGCGCATCTGCACCATGGCCGCCGTAAAAATGTTGTCGTTGCTCATGAACTCGCGCCTTCGCTGGCCAATAGCCCGTCAAGCCTGCCCTCGCGGTCAAGCGCGTAAAGCTCGTCGCAGCCGCCGATATGGGTGGCGCCGATGAAGATCTGCGGAAAGGTCGAGCCGTGGCCTGCACGGTCGTACATCTGCTCGCGATAGGCCGGGTCGCTGGCGACGTTGAGTTCGGTGAAAATGGCCTTCTTGCGCGTCAGCAGCGATTTGGCAGCGGTGCAATAGCCGCAGCCCGGGCGGGTGAAGATTTCGATCGCAGCGGTCATGACGCACTCTGTGTTGAGAATGCCCGATTATATGGGAGCTTTGTGGCTCTCCACAACCCGGGCGAAGGTCAGCACGTCGACCTGTGCGGCTTTGGCGCGCAATAATACCCGCGCGCAGGCATCTACCGTGGCGCCAGTGGTCAGGACATCGTCGATCAGGATCACCCGGCGACCGTGGATATCTGCCATGCGATCGGCGGCTACCTTGAACGCGCCCTGGACGTTGCTGGCACGCTGGGGGCGCGACAGGCCGATCTGTTGCTCGGTCGCGCGCACCCGCCGGAGCGCCTCTGACGCCACTTTCACGCCGCTCTGGCGCGAAATCACCTGTGCGAGCGCCCCGGACTGGTTGTACCGCCGGCTCCAGCCGCGCCGCCAGTGCAACGGAACCGGCACCATTATGTCGGCCTCGGAGAGCAATTCCTTGCCCGCCCGCGCCATCCAGCGGCCCATGGCGGGCGCCAGATCGGTGCGGTCCTGGTATTTCAGCGCATGCACCAATGTGCGCGCGATGTCGTCATAGCGCACGGCGGCGCGGGCCCGCTGGTAGGCGGGCGGATTGGCGATCGCCTCCATCGATAGCAGTTCAGGGCCGGGGTCGTAGACGAAGGGGATGCCGAGCCGCGGACAAAGTGGTGGCTCGATGAACGACAATTTCGACCAGCATTCGGCGCAGACGCCTTCGCCATTGACCGGCTCGCGGCAGGAAACACACAGCGTCGGCAGCGCGACGTCGAGCGCCAGCCGCGAGGTTGCCGCCAGCGCGTTGCGAGCGGCGATCAGCGCGCCGCGCAGATAGCCCGCGACAGAGCGTGATGGTGGTGTGGCCTCGGCGTCCATCAGGCAAGGCTAGCGTCCCCGCTTGCGATCCTCAAGCGCCGGATTGCCAGAGATGCATGGCCAGCGTACCAACCGGCATGGCTTCGACCTCCAACACCGCGCCGATCCTGTTCGACCGTGCCTTGCTGCGCGCGCGGCAACGCCGTGCCTTGCGCGGCGCGTCCGCGACCTTTCTGCTCGACCGGGTTGCTGAGGACATGGTTGACCGCCTGCAGGCGGTGACGCGGAATTTTTTTGATGTCGCCGATGTCTGGACGCCGAATGCTGCGGTTCGGGAAGTTCTGCTCACGCGCTTCAACTCGGTTCGGCATATCGGCGCCGAAGATGTCGAGGTGCTGCCGTTTGAGCCGGAATCGCTCGACCTCGTTGTCTCCGCGCTGGCCTTCCAATTCGTCAACGATCTGCCGGGCGTGCTGGCGCAGATCCGCCGCGCGCTCCGGCCGGATGGGCTGCTGCTGGCCGCGATGATCGGCGGCGATACGCTCACCGAACTCAGGCAATCCTTTGCCGAGGCGGAGGCCGAATGCGAAGGCGGGGTATCGCCGCGCGTCGCGCCGTTCGTCGATCTTCGCGATGTGGGCAGCCTGCTGCAGCGCGCCGGGTTCGCGCTGCCGGTCACCGATGTCGATCGCACAGTGGTGCGCTACGACAATGCCTTTGCGTTGATGCAGGATCTTGCGGCGCATGGGCGCCACCAACGTCATGATCGAGCGGCGACGCGCGCCGACCCGCCCCGCCACCATGATGCGGATGGCGCAGATCTATGCGCAACGCTTTGCCGATCCCGACGGCCGCATCCGCGCCACCTTCGACATCATCTGGCTGTCCGGCTGGGCGCCGCATGAGAGCCAGCAAAAACCGCTCAGACCTGGTTCGGCAACAGCGAGTTTGGAAGCGGCGGTGAAGGGGAAGCCGAGGTAGGTTCACGCTGTCATTGCCGGGCTTGACCCGGCAATCCATCCGCTTCGCGTGAATCGTTTCGAAGATTGATGGATGCGCGGGTCATCTAGCGCGAAGACGCGCTTCCCTTCTGCCCGCGCATGACGGCCGGGAGCTCACAACAGCAAATCGATCAGATGCGGAATCAGCGGAATGTCGGCCGGCGGCATCGGATAGTCGCGTAGCTTGTTGGCGCGCACCCAGGCGAGGTTCTGTCCCTCGCGCGCGATCACGGTGCCCTCCCAGCGCCGGCAGATGTAGAGCGGCATCAGCAGGTGAAAGGTCTCATAGCCGTGGCTGGCAAAGGTGAGCGGGGCCAGGCACGGCTCGCTCACGGTGATGCCGATCTCCTCGTGCAATTCGCGGATCAGCGTCTGCTCCGGCCGTTCCCCGGGCTCGAGCTTGCCGCCGGGGAATTCCCACAGGCCCGCCAGCGCCTTTCCTGCCGGGCGCTGTGCGAGCAGCACCCGCTTGTCGGCGTCAACAAGCGCGCAGGCGACGACGAGGGTCAGTTTGATGTTGGCCATATCGATGTCAGTAGTGGATTGCCAGTGTCTGCGGCGATTGCGGGGCTGGTAGTAAATGTTTCATTAACCAGCAAATGGATGCTCGCCAATTGGTTAATTGCGATTCGGAACTTCGGTGCTGGTGCTAAGCCATATCTTAATCTGCCAGGGGCAAAATACACCGAATCTAGCCCCAACCCGGTAGACCCCATGCGCGCGCTCCATCGTCTGCTCAGCCGTTTCCGTCGGGACCAATCCGCAAACATCGCGGTGATCTTCGCACTGGCACTGGTGCCGTTGATCTCGGCGGTCGGTTGCGCCGTCGACTACACCATGGCGTCGAGAATGCGGGCAAAGCTGCAAGCGGCGGCGGACGGCGCCGCCGTTGCCGCGATCTCCCAGAAATCTCCCGGTTTTATCGCCGCCGCGGCCATGTCGGGTAATGGCTCGGTCACCGCCGGCGTCACCGATTCCAATAACGTCTTCGACGGCAACATGAGCCAGGTGCCCAGCGGCCTGACCAATCTGTCTCGCACCAGCACGGTGACAAAGACCGGGGTCAAGCTGGCTTCCAACGTCACGTTCAGCGCCGACGTTCCCGTCACCTTCATGAAGGTTGTCGGATACCAGAAGCTCACGGTAACGGGCAGTTCGAGTGCGTCCGCGTCGCTGCCGCCCTATCTCGATTTCTATCTCATGCTGGACCTGTCGGGATCGATGGGGTTGCCATCGACCGACGCCGAGCAAACGCGGCTGTCCCAGGTCAACCCGGATGACTTCACCGTTTACACCGGCGGTTGTACCTTCGCGTGCCATTTTCAGTCGACAGGCTCCTGCAGCGATCCCGCCGTTGGGCAGAAGGCCAATGCCGCCGGTGTGACCAGTCCTATCAACTCGGCATACCCAACGAACAATTATTGTATGGGTTATCTGATCTCGCGCGTCGGTCCGGCCGCATGGACGGGTCTTCTGCAGACGTCTACGAATTACCCTATGAAGAAGCTGCAGCTGCCGCCTGCGATGCTTTCAAACGCGAATTCGAACGTTACTCCTGGCGCTGCCAATTCGCTGCTTACCGGCAACACCAAAAGCATGACGGGCAGCCTGACGGCTGTTACATCCTGCCCGACCGAGGGCGCTGCCAACTGCATCCAGTTGCGCGCCGACGCCGTCGGCTTTGCCTTGAACGCTACGCAGGCCGCGAACGGCGTGTCCGGATTGTTCGAGACGGCCAAGAACAGGCAGATCGTGACCAATCAATACCGGATCGGGCTCTATCCGTTCATTCAAAAACTTTGGAAATATTATGGGCTGACCAACGCCATCACCGGAGATCCGACCAATTCGTCGACCATCAACTATGCGGCGGCCAATCTTGCCACGCTGCTTGATACCGGCAGTGGCGCAAACCTCACAAACCTTGGCTCCGGTGGGACGCATTTTGAAAATGCGTTCCCGAGCATGAACACGACTATCACAACCGTAGGTGGTGGTACCTCACCGACCGACACGCAGCCGTTTGTTTTTCTTGTGACCGACGGCGCACAAAACTTTCAGACCTGTTGTGGCTTTTCTGGAAGCAACAGCGCCACGGTAATGCCTACGGGTGCATCGTCGTACTGCAAGCCACTCAAGGATCGCGGTATCATCATTTCCGTGCTCTATATTCCGTATCAAAAGATTCAGAATCCAACCACCATCTTCAACAACGAAGATAACGTCGCGAACGCCAATATCCCCAATATTCCGGCCAGTCTTAAAGACTGCGCATCGCCGAACTTCTATTTTGTGGCCAATACTCCTGCGGATATCACCACGGCCCTGAACCAGATGTTCGCCCAGGCACTGATGACCGCGCATATTACGAACTAGAGCATGAACCGGAAAAGTGGGTACTGGTTTTCCGAGAAGATCATGCTCAAACAAAAAAATGGAGCGGGATGACGATTCGAAGAAAAGTCATCCCGCTCTAGCGGCGGCGGCCGGACGCGACGCTCACGAGCGGTAGTCGCCGTTGATCGCGACGTATTCCTTGGTGAGGTCGCAGGTCAGCACGCGGTCGCGGCCCTTGCCGAGGCCGAGCGCGACCTTGATCTGGATCTTCGGGTTCTTCATCGCCTCCGACACTTCGGCCTCGTCATAGGACGGATCGCGCGCGCCGCTCTTGGCGACGCGGATGCCGTTGAACGAGATCGAGAGCTTGTCGCGGTTGGCGGGTTCGCCGGCCTTGCCGACCGCCATCACCACGCGGCCCCAATTGGCGTCCTCGCCGGCGATCGCGGTCTTCACCAGCGGTGAGTTCGCCACCGACATCGCGATTTTGCGCGCGGACGCCTTGGTGGTCGCGCCATCGACGATGATCTCGACCAGCTTGCGCGCGCCTTCGCCGTCGCGGGCGACCTGCTCGGAAAGGTCGGCCAGCACTTCGCGAAATGCTTTTGTAAAGGCCTTCAGTCGCGGATCGCTGGCCCGCGTGATCTTTGGCGCGCCATGCGCGGCGGCAGCCCCGGTCGCGAACGCGAGCAGGGTGTCCGAGGTCGAGGTGTCGCCGTCGATGGTGACGGCATTGAAGGTGTCCTCGACCCCGCTCTTGAGCAGCGACTGCAGCACGCCTGACGACAGCGGCGCGTCGGTGAACACGAACGACAGCATGGTCGCCATGTCAGGCATGATCATGCCGGCGCCCTTGGCCATGCCGTTGATCGTCACCTTGGCCTTGCCGAGCTTGATGGTCTTGGTCGCGACCTTCGGGAAGGTGTCGGTGGTCATGATCGCTTTGGCGGCGCTCATCCAGTCGCCGGGCACCGCGGTCTCGGCGAGCGTCGCCAGCACGCCGTCGAATTTGCGGGCATCCAGCGGCTCGCCGATCACTCCGGTCGAGGCCAGAAACACCTCATTCACGCTGCAGCCGACGGCCTTGGCGGCGATCTGTGCCGTCAGGCTGGTGGATTGTTTGCCGGTCTTGCCGGTGAAGGCATTGGCGTTGCCGGAATTGACCACCAGCGCTCGAGCCAATCCTCCCTTAGAAGATCCGCCCTTGGCCAGTTTGGCGCGGCACCATTCCACCGGGGCGGACGGGCATTTCGACTTGGTGAAGACACCGGCGGCGGTGGTGCCCTTGTCCAACACCGCCATCAACACGTCGGTGCGGCCCTTGTAGCGGATGCCGGCAGCCGCGGTCGCAAGCTTCACGCCCGCGATCTCGGGCATCTCGGGGACGTCGGTCGGGGCGAGGGGGGAGACAGCAGTGGACATGAGGGGCGCCTTTATCGACAAAGAAATTCTCCGTCATGGCCGGATTTATTCCGGCCATCCACGTCTTCCTGGCTGTTGACGAAGCCGTAAGACGTAGATGGCCGGGACATCAAGTGCGAAGACGCGCTTCGCGCTTTAGCCCGGCCATGACGATCGTAAATACTATTAGCTTCGCTGAAGTGACAGCGAATTTTACTTCTTCGCCGGTGCCATCATCTTGTTGTCGGCCGGCTTGGCGGGGGCTGCATCCGGCTTGGCGTCGGACTTCGCCGTTTCTTCCGGCTTGTCCATGCGCTCGACCTTGGCGGCCTCGCGCAGCTTGGCCACATAGTCGGCCTGCGCCTTGCGCGTCACATAGGTCTCGATCTGGGCCTTGACCTGTTCGAACTCAGGCGCCTTGCGGCTGCGCTTTTCCTCGACCTTGATGATGTGCCAGCCGAATTGCGACTTCACGGGATCGGAGATCTTGCCCGGCTCGAGGGTGAAGGCGACCGCGGAGAACTCCGGCACCATCTGCTCCTTGGTGAAGAAGCCGAGATCGCCGCCATCGGACGCGCCGGGATCCTTGGATTTCTTCTTGGCGAGCTCGGCGAAATCGGCGCCCTTGTCCAGCTCCGCCTTGATCGCCTTGGCCTCGTCCTCGGTCTCGACCAGGATATGGCGGGCGTGAACTTCCTGCTCGCCGGTAATCTGCTTGGTGGCCTCCTCATAGACCTTCTTCATGGCATCGTCGGTGGTCGCCGCCTTGCCCTCGGTCGCCAGCAGGCTGTCCATCAGCAGGCGGTTGCGCGTGAACGCCAGCCGCTTCTTGAAGTCCTCGTTGTTCTCGATCTTCTTGTCCTCGGCAGCCTTGGCGACGATCTTCATGTCGATCAGGAACGCCAGCACGTTTTCCTTCCGGGTCGAGGGGTCCATCTGGGCGAGGCTCTGACCGAGTTCCTCCTCGGCGAGCGCGACGTCGCTGGCGCGGATTTCGGAACCGTTGACCTTGGCCAGCACCGGATTGTCGTCAGCGCGCGCCGGCAGGCCGGCAGCCACGAGCGCAGCGAGGCAGCCCGCCGCGGCCAGGGAGGCGAGGCCAAGGCGCAGGCCGGTTTTTGTTTCCGCGAACGGGGTGGTCATGCAAAATCCTTACTGTCTCAAAGAAGGGAATGTTCTCAGGCGGCGGGACACTCGCCCAATCGTAGGGCCTTGGCAACGCGAAAAGTCTGTCAAAATGATGAATTCCTTGACCTCTTGACGACGTTGACAACCCCCCGACCCGGCCATATCTCTCCCCCAATCGTGTCAACGGCGATAGCGCTTATTTTGCTGCGTTTTTGGCGTTGAACCTAGGATTGCCCAAATCCCACTCAATTGGCGGATGGGCCCCCGTTTCAGGGGCTTTTACCGCGGTGCGTCACGGTGAGTTGATAGGGCAATCCGGTAGACCCACGACACGGCTGCAACGCAGAACCGCAAAAGACAGGAATTCGATGATGATCGGCGCGCTCGCCCGCAAGTTCTTCGGCTCCGCCAACGACCGGCGGGTGAAGGGATATCAGTCCCGCGTCAGCGCCATCAACGCGCTGGAGGCGGAGGTCGCGGCACTGTCCGACGACGCGCTGAAGGCCCGCACCGCCGAGTTCCGGCAGCAACTCGCGGAAGGCAAGACACTCGACGACCTCCTGGTCCCGGCGTTTGCGACCGTGCGCGAGGCCGCCAAGCGCACCCTTGGCCAGCGCCATTTCGACGTCCAGCTGATCGGCGGCATGGTGCTGCATGAGGGCGACATCGCCGAGATGAAGACCGGCGAAGGCAAGACGCTGGTCGCGACGCTCGCGGTCTATCTCAACGCGCTGGCCGGCAAGGGCGTCCACGTCGTCACGGTCAACGATTACCTCGCCCGCCGCGACTCCGCCTGGATGGGCGAGATCTACGGCTTCCTCGGCATGACCACCGGCGTCATCGTCCACGGCCTCGACGATGCCGAGCGCAAGCAGGCCTATGCCTGCGACATCACCTACGGGACCAACAACGAATACGGTTTCGACTATCTGCGCGACAACATGAAGTACCGGCTGGAGGACATGTGCCAGCGCAGCCACTTCTATGCCATCGTCGACGAAGTCAACTCGATCCTGATCGACGAGGCGCGCACGCCCTTGATCATCTCCGGCCCGCTAGACGACCGCTCGGAGTTCTACAACACCATCGATACCTTCTTTCCCAAGCTCGACAAGACCGATTACGACGTCGACGAGAAGCAGCGCACCGTGACGCTGACCGAAGCCGGCATGGAAAAGCTCGAGAATCTGCTGCGCGACGCCGGCCAGCTCAAGGGTGAATCGCTCTACGACGTCGAGAACGTCTCCGTCGTCCACCACGTCAATCAGGCGCTGCGCGCGCATACGCTGTTCAACCGCGACAAGGATTACATCGTCCGCGACGGCGAAGTCGTCATCATCGACGAATTCACCGGACGCATGATGCAGGGCCGCCGCTATTCCGAAGGCCTGCACCAGGCGCTGGAAGCCAAGGAGCACGTCCAGGTCCAGCCGGAAAACCAGACGCTGGCCTCGATCACCTTCCAGAACTATTTCCGGATGTACGAAAAGCTCGCCGGCATGACCGGCACGGCGCTCACCGAAGCCGACGAATTGTTCGACATCTACAAGCTCGAAGTCGTGGAGATCCCGACCAACGTCCCGGTGGCGCGCCTCGACGAGGACGACGAGGTCTATCGCACCCAGAACGAGAAATATGCCGCGATCCTGGCCGAGATCGAGCGCGCCAATTCACGGCTGCAGCCGGTGCTGGTCGGCACCGCCTCGATCGAGAAGTCGGAAGTGCTGGCCGAATACCTCAAGAAGCACGGCTACAAGCAGATCGATTTCGGCTCGGAATCCGGCATGGAGAAGCTGTACGCGGCTGCCCGCGCGGGCAAGCCGGCAAAACTGTTCGCGGTGCTGAACGCGCGCTTCCACGAGCAGGAAGCCTATATCGTCGCGGAAGCCGGCGTCCCCGGCGCGATCACGATCGCGACCAACATGGCCGGACGCGGTACCGACATCAAGCTCGGTGGCTCCCTGGAAATGCGGATCCAGCAGGAGACCGGCACCATTACCGACGAGGCCGAGAAGGCCGCCAAGATCGAACTGATCAAGGCCGACATCGAGCGCTTCCGCGACATCGTGCTGAAGGCCGAGGAGGATTTCGAGGTCGAGCCCGCCAAGGGCAGCAAGCCCGCCAAGACGGTGAAGAAGCCGGGCGGGCTCTACATCATCGGCTCCGAACGCCATGAATCTCGGCGCATCGACAACCAGTTGCGCGGCCGTTCCGGCCGTCAGGGCGACCCCGGGCGCTCGAAATTCTTCCTGTCGCTGGAAGACGATCTGATGCGGATCTTCGGCTCCGACCGGCTCGATTCCATGCTGACGCGGCTTGGCCTGAAAGAGGGCGAGGCGATCATCCATCCCTGGATCAACAAGGCGCTGGAGAAGGCGCAGCAGAAGGTCGAGGCGCGCAACTTCGACATCCGCAAGAACCTCCTGAAGTTCGACAACGTCCAGAACGACCAGCGCAAGGTGATCTTCGACCAGCGCGTCGACCTGATGAAGAGCGACAGCGTGGCCGAAATGGTCACCGACATGCGTCACGATTTCATCGACGACATCGTCGCCAAGCATGTGCCGGAACACGTCTATGCCGAACAGTGGGACGTCGCGGGCCTCAAGGAAGAATTGAATCGCGTGCTCGGCGTCGACCTGCCGGTCGATGCGTGGGCCAAGGAAGAGGGCATCGCCGACGAGGAATTGCTGACGCGCATCGAGAAGCATGTCGACGAGCACATGGCGGCCAAGGTCGCGCAATGGGGTCCCGACGTGATGCGTTACGTCGAAAAGACCATCCTGCTGCAGACGCTGGACCATCTCTGGCGCGAGCATCTGATCATGCTCGACCACCTGCGCCAGGTGATCGGCCTGCGCGGCTACGGTCAGCGCGATCCGTTGCAGGAATACAAGTCGGAGGCCTTCGGTCTGTATGAGGCGATGACCGCACATCTGCGTGAGGCGGTGACGGCGCAATTGATGCGCGTCGAGATCATCCCGCCGGAAGAGCAGCAGCCGCTGCCGCCGATGGAAGTGCACAAGCTCGATCCCAATACCGGCGAAGACGAAATGGCGTTCGCCCAAGCCAACCTTGCCCAAGCCAACTTTGCCCAGGCGTCGCTGGTGCCGGCCACGTCCGCCGCCGATCGCGATCCGAAGAACCCGGCAAGTTGGGGCAAGGTCGGCCGCAACGAGGATTGCCCCTGCGGCAGCGGCAAGCGGTATAAGCACTGCCATGGGCGGTATGCGTGACAGCGTGACAGCCCGTCTGGCGAGTCACGTCGCTGGGCGCATCCTCAAGCAGTCGACATCGGGTTGGCGGCTAGAGCACGATCCGGAAAAGTGGAAACCGGTTTTCCGAAAAATCATGCTCAAACAATAAGATAGGGCGGGATGACGATTCGAAGGAAAGTCATCGCGCTCCAGGTCCGGCAAAGTATGCTGCTCTGCCCAGGCATTTATTTCTGACGACGCGGCAGAAAACGCTTCAACCGTCGCCATGCAGGCGCAACGGCAAGTCCAACGACCGGGATTGTGGCCGCGCCAATCAACAATCCAAGGACGCCTGAGATCGCAGCCTCAACGATCCATTCGAGCGCCCCGGCGGCCGATGGCAATGCGTGAGCCGCGGTTTCGGCGGCGGCATGGACCGCGGAGCCGATCGAAGGCGGCCCGTATACTTCCAGGCCATGCAGGATGATGCCGCCGCCAACCCAGATCATGGCGGCCGTGCCAACGGCGCTGAGAATTGTCAGGAACACGGGCATCCCGCGAACAAGGGCGCGTCCGAGCGCCCGGCCGATACCGGCAAGGACCGAGGCGCCGTCGTTGCTGGCAAGGACCATACCGAAATCGTCGGCTTTTACGATCAGCGCGACGACGCCATACACGGCGACGGTGATCCCGATCCCAACGAGCGCCAGCACAAGGGCCTGTGTCACGAAGCTTCCCGCGGGAAGCGCTGCCAGCGCGATCGCCATGATCTCTGCCGAAAGGATGAAGTCGGTCTTGATGGCGCTTGCGACCTTCTCGTCCTCTACCGTCTTCGCATTCAACGCGACCGTGCCGAGCTGCGTTTCATGCTGATGTGCATGATCTGGCATGACGGCTTCCAGCATTTTTTCTACGCCTTCGTAACAGAGGTAGGCGCCGCCAACCATGAGAAGCGGTGTGATCGTCCAGGGAAGGTAGTAGCTAAGGGCCAGGGCAACGGGCAACAGGATCAGGAGCTTGTTGCGTAAC
>CAVZGZ010000022.1:0-132604 GCA_963774775.1 uncultured Alphaproteobacteria bacterium | reverse complement strand
CAGATCGAGGAAATCATCGATGCGGCGCTGCCGCGCGGGCTCATCGCGGTCCTGGTGGAACCCTGCGCAGCCCGCAGGAAAAGATGCCCCAGCGCGAAGCCTGCCTCGAAGGCGGCTACATCGCGACGAGGCTGGCGAACGGGAAGAGCGTGCGGTTCAGCGGATGAAGGCGGGAGATAGGTTCGGCGCAGATTGCCGTCGTTCCGGTGCGCAATCGCGCACCTGGCTAGGATCGAGTAGCGCGCTTCCCAGTCGACACGTGATTTGCGGGCGTGCCATGCTGGGAACGGAAAAGAGTAAACAATAGGTGGAAGCATCGATGGAGGACGCAATGGCCAAGGTGGGTGATCGCGGCCGGCAGCACGCCGAGTTACGGCCTTCGATCGCCACCCGGTTTCGAGGAGCGCATCTACTGCGCCGCACTGAACGATGGATCGATGCTGAACTTACCAACAAGGCATAAACGCGCAGGCGGCGCTCGAAGGTACCGGCCCACCGCATCGCAGCTAGACGCTTACACGACAAAAATATCGTACCGCGAGCTCGAATCGCAATTCGCAACGCATTACGTCTGTCGACGATCCGGCGATCGCGTTGCGCGCCGGGCAGCGGATGCACGTCACGTCCTATCGAATGTACGGATACGCGCTGTTAAGCGGCGCGACCCATGCCGATCCCGTAGTTTCGCCCCGCTCGGTACCTCCGATTCGTTGGACCGTTCTGTGACGTCGTGGGTCTGGACGAGGGCCTGACGGTCGCGGTGACTTTCGAGCCGCTGTATCGGCAACCCATCGGAGGATGCCCATCGTTTCGCCGTTGAGTTTGCGCTCTCTCCGCGCATCTCGGCTGTAGCCCGGGATCGTACTGGCCAGAACGTTCGGTTTTTCAGCAGTAAACGTCGACTATGCCGCACCGCCACACGCGAACGTCTACAGTAGCCTGTTCGATGTCCGTTCTGGTCGAACAGCAGAGCTGCCGATACGAGCACCGTTCGAGAGGACGATCTGATGGAATCGCAGACCCGCGAACCACGCGATGGCGCGCGAGATGTGCGAGCAGCTTTTAGGAGAAGTCAATCGTGCGGGCGGCGTTGCCGCCGACGTCTGGCGGATCCTGATCGAACGGCCGGGCCGATTTCCGAACATCAAGGCAATCGCCTTGAAGATCGAGATGCACCCACGCGCGTTGCGCCGCAAGCTTGAGGCAGAAGGCACGTCGTATAGCGCCCTTCTGGCTGAGGTACGCAGGCGGCTTGCCATCGAGTATCTGCGCAAGACGCAAATGGTAAACAAAGAGATCGCCAGTCGGTTGGGCTACAGCGATGAGCGCAAATTTCCGCCATGCGTTCTTGCGTTGGACCGGCAAAAGTCCGTCCGAATTTCGGGGCCGTGCGCGCACCCGGCGCTGTGGCCGGCAATCGCCGAAACCGCCTGATCACTAGAAGTCCTCTTCGGAAGGATGGCCGCGGGGTTGTCGATACATCCGCGCAGCCTGCGCCGGAGGGCTCCGTAGATGACGTACGGCTAGATCGTTACCGAGGTGCGGATGAAGCTTGCCGTCGAATATCAGCGCAGTACCCGAACGACCAACGAGGAGATCGCTCGAATTGATTCCAGCGCCGTCGCGGGCTTCCAGCATACGGACTCCTGGGCGGCACCAGCAAAAGCCATCCGGCATCCGAGGCGGCTGACGGATCGCGACATCAGCGGCGCGCAGATCTTCGAGATTGTCCCCAACTCACCGAACATGCGGTCTTCAGCCCCTTCCGCTGTTCCGCAGCTCTCGATAGCCTCCCCTGAGGAAGATGGGATGATCCGAAGTTAAGGGCTTCCAGTCTCGTTAGAAGCGGAATGATTGGCTTCGGCGGACCTACAGCGACGCTACCGTGTGCTGGAAAGCCAAAGCTAGGCGTCGTTCTCGAACCCGGAGGGATTTATGGACAAGAGCACCGAAACGACCACAGGTGCCAACAAGGCGCTGATGCAGCAAATTTTCGCCGGCCTCGCGCAGCGCGATGGTACACTCCTTTTCGAGAGCATGACCGACGACGTACGCTGGCGCATCATCGGTACGACCAAATGGTCGAAAACTTATGAGGGTAAGCAGGCGATCCTGCGGGATATGATCGGGCAGGTGCGCGCCATTCTTGCCGAGCGGGTTAAGTTGATCGCGGAGCGTTTTATCGCGGATGGTGAGTGGGTTGCGGTGGAGGCCCGCGGTGATAGCGTGACCAAGGCCGGCGTACCGTATCGAAACGAGTACTGCATGGTGTTCCGGATTGTCGGTGGTCAGATTGCCGAGGTGACGGAATATAACGATACCCAGCTCATCGTAACGGTGTTCGAAAACCCAACGACATTGAAGGCCGGGCAATAGGACCTACGAGGTGCGAGGCCGGGAGTGCGCCGCCTCAACTTGCGGCCACGTCGCGGTGCTTCTCGTCGATCAGCTTGACGTCCGCCAGAAGGCCCAGCAGGCCTGTGCGCCCTAGCGCCAGCGCACTCGATTGGTGCGAGCTGCCGACTGTTCTGCACGTTCTACATCCACCGCACGGAAGGGATTCTCGCCATGAAAACGTTTCTCAGCATCGGAGCCGGCCCGGGTATGGGGATCGCGACCGCCGAACGGTTCGCCGCGGAAGGATTCCAGGTTGTTCTAGTCTCCAGGAACGCGGAAAAAACCCGCGAATTGGCTGGAAGGCTCAAATCGAAGGGATACACGGCCGAGGTTGGGACAGCGGATGCGGGCGATCCGGAAAGCGTCGGCAGATTGGTTGTGAATGTCGAAAAGGAGTACGGCGCTATCGATGTGCTGCACTACAATGCGGGTGTGTTGCGAAAGGCGACCCTTGCTGAGCAACCACGCGACACCTTCGTTAGCGATCTTGCTGTGAACGTCGGCGGCGCGCTCGTCGCGGCCCAAGCCGTCGCTGGGAGGATGGAAGAGCGGAAATCGGGTGCGATCCTGTTGACGGGAGGCGGTTTCGCACTGGCTCCCAGCCCAGACTTTCTTTCGCTCAGCATCGGCAAGGCCGGCATCCGCGCCATGGCGCTCGGCCTCTTCGAGCCCTTCCGCGCGAAGGGGATTCACGTTGCGACGGTGACTGTCTTGGCCCTCGTTGCCCCGGACTCGAAGGAAGCCGAGGCGGTCGCCGAGCACTTCTGGCGTCTCTACAGCCAGCCGAAGGACGCCTGGACCGCGGAGGTGCGCTACAGCTCCGCGAGCGCTTGAGCTGAGAGAACAGGTCCCGGCCGCTACCGTGAAATCGGCGGAAACAGCCCTGATCGCGCCCACCCGCGCAGTATCGGAGGGATGGCCGCAGGGTTGTCGATACATCCGCGTACCTGCGCCGGAGACACCGTAGATGACGTACGGCTAGATCGTTGCCGAGGTACGGATCTTGACAAAAAATGCGTCATCTGAGATGTAATGTTATAACATTACATTCGGCGCGCTGATGCTCCTGCCCAGGCAAAAACCCATCAACCTCAAGCGACTGTTTGACCTCCATGCAAAAACTGCCCGTCACCGTCTTGTCCGGCTTCCTCGGGGCTGGAAAGACCACTTTGCTGAACCATGTCCTCAACAACCGTCACGGCCTGAAAGTCGCGGTGATCGTGAACGACATGAGCGAGGTGAACATCGATGCGGACCTCGTTCGCGATGGTGGTGCGAACCTCTCGCGGACAGATGAGAAGCTCGTCGAAATGACGAACGGATGCATCTGCTGCACCCTGCGCGATGATCTGCTCAAAGAGGTCCGCACCTTGGCCGAAGGCGGAAGGTTCGACTATCTGCTGATTGAATCCACCGGCATATCCGAACCTCTGCCCGTGGCAGCAACTTTTGATTTCCGCACTGAGGATGGCGCGAGTCTCTCCGATGTCGCGCGGCTCGACACCATGGTGACGGTGGCCGATGCCGTAAATCTCCTGAAGGATTATTCTTCAACCGACTTCCTTCAAGACCGCGGCGAAGCACTCGACAACGACAAGCGCACCCTCGTGGACCTGCTCGTCGAGCAAATCGAGTTTGCCGATGTTGTTATCCTCAACAAGATTGACGATGCTACGCCGGAGCAACGCGACGCTGCACGCAAGATCATCCGTGCCCTGAATCCCGAAGCCGATATCGTCGAGGCCAATCATAGCAAGGTGCCCTACGACCGCGTGCTGGACACCGGGCGCTTTGACTTCCAGAAAGCCCAAGAGCATCCCTTATGGTTCAAGGAACTCTACGGCTTTGCCGACCATGTGCCGGAAAGCGAGGAATACGGCATCATGAGCTTCGTCTATCGTGCGCGGCGTCCCTTCGAGCCAAAGAAATTCCACGACTTCCTGCACCAATCTTGGCCCGGTGTCATTCGCGCCAAGGGGCATTTCTGGATCGCCACGCGCCCTCAATGGGTGGGCGAGATGAGCCAGGCGGGCGCCATCGTCAAAACCGAGGCGATGGGTTATTGGTGGGCTGCCATCCCGCGTGAGCGTTGGTCCTCCGACCCGGAATGGCGACGGCACCTTAAGAAAAAATGGAACGATCTTTACGGTGATCGTCGTCAGGAGCTGGTCTTCATCGGTACCGGTATGGACGAAACTGCCATCCGCGCCCGGCTTGACGCCTGCCTCGTGACCGGCAAGCCCGGCATGGACAAGAACGCTTGGGCGAAGCTTGCCGATCCATTCCCGATCTGGAAGCGCGCCGACGAAGCCGCTTGACGGATTTCGACATCGTAGTCATGGCCGGGCGCTTCGTCAGTCGCGAGGAATGACGTATCCCGCGTTTCCGGCGCGGCTGCGGCAAAACAACCCGACGGGCAAGTTTCCGCTTAAACCGTCGGGCAAATCAGCGCTATTAGCTTGCCCCATCCTTTCCCGGCAAGAGGGGCGGTCGCGCGTCGTCACGAACGTGGGATAAGGATGCGGTGGACGCGGCAGCGTCGGCGCGCAAGGTGATCGCAGGGCGAAGTCAAATTCGTGAGCGGTTCACGGCGCGCAGGACGAACGGCGCTAACGCGTACGGCAAAACCCCGTGGTTCTGGCACCCGTTGCTGGTGTCAAGTTGCCGGTGGCTGATACGATCCAACCGGATCGGAAAAGCCATCAAGCCGGCAGCGACGGTGACAAGAGGAATTCGTCGCCGGGGAGAGCAGAGGCATAAGCCGTAAAGCCATTGCGCAGGGGATGCCGGGTTGCCTCCGCTGAACCTGTATGCTCGTGTGCTTTTCCAAGCACAATTTTGCACACGAGACCGCGGGTGCAGCGTGCACTCGGCATTCCCTGCTCCCTCTTTTTAAGCAAAGCTCGGGCAGAGCGTGCCGCGAGAAGCCGGACGCGTATCCGATGTTTGAAATTGAATTACGATCCCACCACGTCATTGCGAGCGCAGCGAAGCAATCCATTCTTCCATTGCGCGGCGCGATGGATTGCTTCGCTTCGCTCGCAATGACGGACAGGATGTTTGAAAATCGAATCCGAATTCCTGACCTTTACCCGGTCGGCTCAGCTCGCTGCTTCCAGCCGCTCTTCCGTCAGCATCCGCATCGCGGCATCCGCATCCATCGGCTCGCCGAAGGCAAAGCCTTGCGCGTATTCGCAGCCCAACTGGTAGAGCTCGACTGCATCCGAATCGGTCTCGGCGCCTTCGGCGACCACGTCCATGCCGAGGTCGTGAGCCAGCGCGATGATCGATTTCAGGATCACCGGGCGGGTGCCGCGGCTGGTGGTGCGCACGAACGACTGGTCGATCTTGATGGTGTCGAACGGGAAGCGCTGCAGGTACGCCAGCGAGGAATGGCCGGTGCCGAAATCGTCCAGCGACAGCCCCGTGCCGAGTTCGCGGATCCGCGTCAGCATCTGTGCCGCGTGCTCCGGGTTCTCCATGACCAGCGATTCCGTCAGTTCCAGCTTCAGCGTGCCGCGCGCCACCGACGAGCGCGACAGCACGGTTCTGATGTCGTGGATCAGATCGTGGCGCAGCAATTGGCGCGAGGAGACGTTGACGCTGGCGAAGATCGGCTCGCGCGACCGCATCGCACGCTGCCACACCGCGAGCTGCTTGGCGGTCTGGTCCATCACGAACATGCCGAGATCGACGATCAGGCCGATCTCTTCGGCGATCGAGATGAATTCCGACGGCGACATCCGGCCGAGCTTGGGGTGATCCCAGCGTGCCAGCGCCTCGAAGCCCGCGATCGAGCGATCTTCCAGCCGCACGATCGGCTGATACAGGATGGTGATTTCCTGGCGCTCGATGGCGCGGCGCAGTTCGCTTTCCAGCGTCAGGCGATCGGTCTTTCGCGCGCGCATCGCCGGCTTGTAGACGTCGATGCGGTCGCCGCCGATGCGCTTGGAATGGTACATCGCCAACTCGGCATCCTTGATGATCTCGTCGGACAACTGGGTCTGCGGATCGGACAGCGCGAGCCCGATGGAGGCGGTGAGGAAGATCTCGCGGTCGTTGAAGGCGATCGGCGCGCGGATGGTCTTGCGAATGGTTTCGGCAAAATTGGTGATTCGCGCCGGGTCTTGTTCCGACAGCAGGATCAGGCCGAACTGGTCGCCGGCAAGCCGCGCCAGCGTGTCCTGCGGCTTGAGAATGCGGGTCAGCCGCCGCGCCAGGGTCAGCAGGATGGAATCACCGACCGCGATGCCGACGGAATCATTGACCTGCTTGAAGCGGTCGAGGTCGATCACCATCAGCGTCGGCCGCAAGGTCGGCATGGTTTTTGCGAAATTGGCGACTGCGCCGAGCCGGTCCATGAACAATTTGCGGTTCGGCAGGCCGGTGAGATTGTCATGCACGGAATCATGAAGCATGCGCTCTTCGGCGTTCTTCATTTCGGTGACATCGGTGAGCGTACCGACCACGCGGGAAACCTCGCCGTCGGAGCCGACCACCGGCCGTGCTTTCAGCGCAAACCACATGAAGTGGCCGTCCGGGGTGCGGAGCCGGAAATCCTGCACCAGGCGGCCGCGACGCTGGTCGAGTACACTGTCGAGCGCGGCGCGGAAGCGGTCCTGGTCCAGCGGGTGCAGCACCTCCAGCCACTTCGCGGCCGGGCCTTCCAGCGTGCCGCGTTTCAGGCCGAGCAGGCTTTCGGTCTCGGGACTGGTGAACACCTTGTCGGCGGAGACGTCCCAGTCCCAGATCAGGTCGCCGGAACCGGTCAGTGCCAGCGCGCGGCGCTCCACGTCCGAAACCACGCCGGTGGTGGCGCCGCCGCCGGCGAAGGCGTGCTGCATCACCGTAAATCCGATCAGCATCACGATCAGGACGAGGCCGCCGAGCAGCGCCGGACCAACGATGTCGTTGGTGACGGAGCCCGCCACCGTCATGCCGGCCGCGATCACCCAAACCACCAGCAGGAACCAGGTCGGGATCAGCAGCACCGCGCGGTCGAAGCCGTGGGTCGAGAGATAGACGATCAGCGCGAAACCGGCGAAGGCGATCATCACCAGCGACATCCGCGCGATGCCGGAGGCGACCGCCGGATCGAACAGAGCGAGCGCTACCAGTGACCCCAGGAAGGCGAGCCAGCCGACGGTGATGTGGGAGTAGCGCACATGCCAACGGCTCAGATTGAGATAGGCGAACAGGAACACCAGGAGCGTGGCCGCCAGGATCGCTTCGCCCGCCGCGCGCCAAACGCGCTCGGCGTTGTTCGACATGTCGAGCACCTTGCCCCAGAAGCCGAAATCGACGCCGATATAGACCAGCACCGCCCAGGCCAGCGCCGCGGCCGCCGGGAACATGATGCTGCCCTTGACGACGAACAGAATGGTGAGCACGAGGGCCAAGAGTCCGGAAATGCCGATCACGATGCCCTGGTAGAGCGTGAACGAGTTGACCTTGTCCTTGTAGGCGTCGGGTTCCCAGAGATAGAGCTGCGGCAGCTTGTCGGTGCGCAATTCCGCGACATAGGTGACGACTGCGCCGGGATCGAGCGTGATGCGGAAGATGTCCGCGGTCGCGCTCTCCTGGCGCTCGGGCCGGTCGCCGGTCGACGGCGTGATGGTGGCGATGCGCGACAGTCCCAGATCAGGCCACAACAGCCCCGACGACACGATGCGATAATGGGGAGCTACGATCAGCCGGTCGAGCTGGTCGTCGGTGTTGTTGGCGAGCGCGAACACCACCCAATATTGCCCGCCTTCGCGGGCGCGGACCTCGATGCGGCGGACGATGCCGTCGGTGCCTGGCGCGGTGGAGACCTGGATGCGGTCGGTTTCACTGCGCTGGTGGTCGAGCACGGCGGTGAGATCGATCGCGGGCGCGTCACTGCGGACGCTGACGGCGTCAATCGCGTGCGCCTGCGGCGCAGCGGCAAAAATCATGAGGCCCAGCACCAGCGGCGCAAGGCACCTGATCAGACGCAATGTCAGTACTCCGCGATCAACGAACTTTCAGGACCCCAGCGCATGGCCCGGCATTGCCGCGATAAATGACATGAAAGCGAAGGAAATCAAAGGGTTTCCACCTTCGCTTCGGTCGCGATCGTTAAACCGCCAACACAATTTTGCCAATATGTTCGCTGCTCTCCATCCGCCGATGCGCGTCCGCGGCCTTTTCCAGCGGGAATGTGCTGTCCATCAGGGGTTTGATCCGCCCCTCGCGCAACAGCTGCATCACATTGGCCTCGATTGCTGCGACCATCGCCGCCTTGTCCGCATTACTACGGGGGCGGAGGGTCGAGCCGGTATGGTGCAGGCGCTTGACCATCAGCTTGGCGAAATTGGCCGGCGCCTTGGGCGTTCCCGACAGGAATGCGATCTGGACGATGCGTCCTTCGACGGCAGCCGCATCGTAATTGCGGTCGATGTAATCGCCGCCGACCATGTCGAGGATGACGTTGGCGCCGGCGCCATCGGTGGCTTTCTTGGTCGCCTCGACGAAATCCTCGGTCTTGTAGTTGATCGCGTGATCGGCGCCGAGCTTGAGGCAGGCGTCGGCCTTGTCCTTGGAGCCGACGGTGACGATCACCTTGGAGCCGAGCGCCTTGGCGAGCTGGATCGCCATCGTGCCGATGCCGGAGGAGCCGCCGTGGATCAGCAGCGTCTCGCCCGGCTTCAGCGCGCCGCGCTCGAACACGTTGTGCCAGACCGTCATCAGCGTTTCGGGAAGCGCGCCGGCTTCCAGGATCGACAGGCTAGCTGGCACCGCCATCGCCTGTGCGTCTTGCGCGATGCAATATTGCGCGTAGCCGCCGCCGGCTACCAGCGACATCACCTTGTCGCCGAGCTTGTGTTTGTTTGCGCCGGCGCCGAGCGCTGCGACTTCGCCGGCAATCTCGAGACCCGGCAGGTCGCTGGCGTCAGGCGGCGGCGGGTAGCTGCCGGAACGCTGCGCCACGTCAGGACGGTTGACGCCGGCGGCCTCAACCTTGACCAGGATTTCGCCGGCACCCGGAACCGGCAGCGCACGGGTCTCCGGCAACAGCACCTCGGGACCGCCGGGCTTGCTGATACCGATAACAGTCATTTGCGCGGGCAGCTTTTCCATGATTTGTCCTTGGGAAAACGCGGGAATTTCGAAGGCGATCCCTGATTAGCCAGCCCAGCATCGGCTGGCAACCGCTTGAGGCGATCATCGAGCACGGAGCAAGCGCATGGCGATTGAGGATGACGACCGGCCGCGGAAGAAAGTCACCCACGAGATCGGGCAGGATCTGTCGCTGTTGTCAGTCGAAGAACTGACCGAGCGCATCGCGCTGCTGAATTCGGAAATCGAACGACTGCAGGAGGCGATGTCGAAGAAGCGCGCGTCCAAGGATGCGGCGAACAGCATTTTCAAGTCGTGAGGCGGTCTGAGGTTCGCGCAGGCGAATGACGCAATCGTCATGGCCGGGCATGACGAGGAGAGCTGCCCTAAGCACCTGTCCCAAACTAGGCCAATGACCGACATGGCAAATAAAGCCTGAAGAAAATCGCTCATTTACGATTGGTTAAGCTTTCTCGTTTATGACTGCAGCGTCCTCGTTTGGACACCGAGTGGCTCCTGTCCACTCTGTTTGACGCCTCCCTGTTATCAACTTCAAAGCCGCCGGAAACGGCGGCTCTTTTTTTGTGTCCCACCCACTTCGGAAACCATAAATCCGGTTGCGGCTGGACTCCCGGCCGCAACAGCGCAATGATTTGTTCATCATAAGCCGGTGCGACCAAGCCGGTGGCGTTAATAGTGGCGTGAGGGCGTTAACCATGGCGGATCGTTCACAAAGCGAATCCGGACTTGTGCTGTTCAGCGAGCGGCTGACCAATTCTGCGGCGTTCGGCGCGTTGTTTCGGGAAGGCATGGATCTGGTCGAGGAGACCGCCGCCTATCTCGACGGCGATGGCCGGTCCGAGGCCAAGGCCCTCGAACGTTCCGTCAGTCTCACCTACGCGACCGAAAGCATGCGGCTGACCACGCGCCTGATGCAGCTGGCCTCCTGGCTGCTGCTGCATCGCGCGGTCAAGGAAGGCGAGATGACGCTGACCCAGGCCAATCGCGAAAAGACCAAGGTCAAGCTTTCGGCGGCCGATCCCGGCTCGGAGGACATGGTTTCCAAACTACCGCAGCAGTTGCAGGATTTGATTTCGCGCTCGATGAACCTGCAGTCGCGGGTGCGCCGGCTCGACAGCTCGATCCACACCCCGCCGGCCGACCGTGCCCCGATCGGCAATCCGCTGGTGCCGCAGCTCAATCGCCTGAAGGCGGCGTTCGAGCAGTAATTCCTCGCAATCCGCGCAAACGAAAACGCCCCTGACCAAGCAGGGGCGTTTTGCATTTGGGGCGAAGAAAGAGCCGTAAGAGGGCTCAGTCCTTCTTGAGGAAGCCCGAAAACTTCTTCTGGAACCGCGATACACGGCCGCCGCGATCGAGCAGCTGCTGGGAGCCGCCGGTCCAGGCCGGATGCGACTTGGAGTCGATATCGAGGTTCAGCTTGTCCCCTTCCTTGCCCCAGGTGGAGCGGGTCAGGTACTCGGTGCCGTCGGTCATAACGACCGTAATCGTATGATAATTCGGGTGAATATCGGCTTTCATGGCAGTTCCTTCGGCGCGCCGGCGCCCGTCTCAAGGTGTCAATCGGTACGGGATTTGGGCGGCTCTATAACGCAAGCGGCCTGCCAAAACAAGCCACGGATAACACAAGTATATCACCGGATTGGGACATCGGCGGATTTGCCAGCAGCGCCCGTGGGGCCTATCTGGGGGCGATCAAACGGGGCCCCTTTCATGAGCGCAGCCGAACAGCTTGAAGATCCACGCGGCGTCCCGCCTCAGCCGCGCGACGCGCTGCTGGAGGAAGAGGCCTTCATTGAGGCGCAACTGCAGCCGGCCCAAAGCCGTGCCAAGCTGCGGCCGCTGCTGGCGCTCGCGCCCTATGTCGCGCGCTACCGTAGCCGGGCCGCACTTGCCTTCGTCTCGCTGACGATTGCGGCGATCACCACCCTGGTGGTGCCGGTTGCCGTGCGTCGCATGATCGACTTCGGTTTCACGCCCGAAGGCATCGCCATGATCAACAGCTATTTCAGCGTGATGATCGCGGTGGTCGCGGTGCTGGCGGGTGCCAGCGCATCGCGCTTCTATCTGGTGATGACCATCGGCGAACGCATCGTCGCCGATCTCAGGCGCGATGTGTTCGCGCATCTGATCTCGCTGTCGCCGTCGTTCTTCGATTCCGCGCGCAGCGGCGAACTGGTTTCGAGGCTCACCGCCGACACCACCCAGGTCAAGTCCGCGGTCGGCGCCTCGGTGTCGGTCGCGCTGCGCAACGTGATGCTGTTCATCGGCGCCACCGCGATGATGGTGATCACGAGCCCACGGCTTTCCGGCTTCGTGCTATTGGCGATCCCCTTGGTCGTGATCCCGCTGGTGGCGTTCGGGCGCTGGGTGCGGCGGCTGTCGCGCAACGCCCAGGACACGCTGGCCGACGCGACGTCTTACGCGTCCGAGCTGCTCGGCGCGATCAGGACCGTGCAGGCCTTCACCAGCGAGCAACTCGCCAATGCCCGCTTCGGCGGCAATGTCGAGCAGGCCTATGAGGCGGCGAAGAGCTCGACCCGGGCGCGCGCGGTGCTCACCTTCATCATCATCTTCATCGTGTTCACGAGCGTCGTTGCGATCCTGTGGGTCGGATCGCACGATGTGCTGACTGGATCGATCAGCCCCGGACGGCTCGGCCAGTTCATCCTCTACACGGCGTTTGCCGCGTCCGGTCTCGGTCAGCTCAGCGAGGTCTGGGGCGAGGTCTCGGCGGCATCAGGCGCGGCCGAACGGCTGTTCGAAATCCTGCGCGTCAAACCCGAAATCATGGCGCCGGCTTCGCCACGTGCGTTGCCTCAGCCTGCCCGTGGCGATGTCGGCTTCGATCATGTCAGCTTCGCCTATCCGACCCGGCCCGATGTCAAAGCCGTGGACGACGTCTCGGTGTCGGTGCGATCGGGCGAGAAGGTTGCGATCGTCGGTCCCTCGGGCGCGGGCAAGAGTACGCTGTTTCATTTGCTGCTGCGGTTCTATGATCCCGCGTCGGGCGCCATTTCGCTCGATGGCGTGCCGATCAAGACGACCGGCCCGCGCGAGCTGCGTTCGCGCATCGCGCTGGTGCCGCAGGATTCAGTGGTGTTCGCCGCAACTGCGCGCGAAAACATCCGCTTCGGCCGGCCCGATGCGACAGACGCCGAGGTCGAGCGGGCCGCCGATCTCGCCCATGCCACCGAATTCTTGCGGCGTTTGCCGGGGGGATTCGAAGCCGAGCTCGGCGAGCGCGGCGTGACGCTGTCGGGCGGCCAGCGCCAGCGCATCGCGATCGCACGCGCGATCCTGCGCGACGCGCCGCTGTTGCTGCTCGATGAGGCGACCTCGGCACTCGATGCCGAAAGCGAGACACTGGTGCAGACCGCGCTGGAAGAACTGATGCGCCACCGCACCACGCTCGTGATCGCGCACCGGCTGGCGACGGTATTGTCCTGCGACCGCATCCTGGTGATGGACCAGGGCAAGATCGTCGAGCAGGGCACGCATGCCGAGCTGGTCGCGGCCAACGGGCTTTATGCGCGGCTGGCAAGATTGCAGTTCGAGGGGATTTAGCCTCCGCTCGTCATGGCCGGGCTTGTCCTGGCTTGTCCCGGGCATCCACGTCTTTCTTTCGGTGGCGCCTCAAGTCGTGGACGGCCGGGACAAGCCCGGCCATGACGATAGGGCAGGTGACGCGCCTTCATCGCACTCACCGTTCCGTCAGCTTGAGCTCGATGCGGCGGTTGCGCTTGTAGGCGTCTTCGTTTTGCGCGCTGTCGAGCGGCTGGAATTCGGCGAAGCCGGCGGCGACCAGGCGCTGCGCGGGGACCCCAAGCGAGATCAGATATTGCACCACCGAAATCGCGCGCGCCGATGACAGCTCCCAGTTCGACTTGAACTGCGGGCTGTTGACGATCGGCCGCACGTCGGTGTGGCCGTCAACCCGCAGCACCCAGGCGATTTCGGCGGGGATCTGCTTGTCGAGGTCGATCAAGGCGCTGGCAAGCTTGTCGAGCTCGGCGCGGCCTTCGGGCAGCAGCACGGCCTGTCCGGTGTCGAAGAACACTTCGGACTGGAACACAAAACGGTCACCGACGATGCGGACGTCCGGGCGATTGCCGAGAATGGCGCGCAGGCGGCCGAAGAATTCCGAGCGGTAGCGCGTCAATTCCTGCACCCGCTGCGCCAGCGCCACGTTCAGCCGCTGGCCGAGATCGGCGATGCGTCCTTGCGATTCCTTGTCGCGCTTCTCGGAGGCGTCGAGCGCTTCCTCCAGCGCGGCGAGCTGGCGGCGCAGCGCGCTGATCTGCTGGTTCAGCACCTCGATCTGGGTGAGGGCGCGAGCAGAGACCGCCTTCTCGGAATCAAGCGCCTTGTTGAGCTCGTTGGCGCGGCTCTGGGCGTCGCTACCGGCGCCGGCAAGCCCTTCATATAGCCCCTTGATACGATCACGCTCCGCTTCCACCGATGCCAACCCCGCTCGCGCCTGCGAGAGCTGGTCGTTGAGGCTGAGCCCGGTGAGCTTTTCCAGCGACAGCAGATCGTTCAGCTGGGCGATCTTGGCGTTGAGCGCCTCCAGCGCCTTGTCCTTGCCGGTGACCTCCTGCGACAGGAAGAACTGCACGACCAAAAACACAGACAGCAGGAACACGATCGAGAGCACCAGCGTCGACAACGCGTCGACGAAGCCGGGCCAGTAGTTGAAGCCGGATTCGCTGCGGCGGGTACGGGCAAGGGCCATCGGGATTTCTCTTAATCTATAGACGCGTTTTCTTCACGCAAACCGGTACTGCTTCGCTTGAAAACGCTTTGCTAGCTCTTCTCGGGCTGCCGTGCGAGGCGTTCGAGCAGGCGCTTGATCTCCTTGTTCTGCTCGCCCTGGCCGTCGGCCCACTCGCGGATCATCTGCTGCTCGGTGCGCATATGCGCAACCAGGCCTTGAATGGCTTCGGCGAGATTGGCCATCGCCGCCGTGGTGCTGCGGTTGCCGCCGCCTTCTTCCATCGTGGCGCGCAGCCGTTCGATCGCGTTATGCAGGTCGCCGCCGCCGGCGCCTGCAGCGGCACCCTCGCCGGAATATTCGCGCACGGTCGAGGCGAGCCAGTCTTCGAGGTCGGTATAGAAGCGGTTTTGAGCCTGGCTCGATTGCAGGTCGAGGAAGCCGAGAATCAGCGAGCCCGCGAGGCCGAACAGCGAGGATGAAAACGAGATGCCCATGCCGCCGAGCGGCGCGGCCAGACCTTCCTTCAAAGTATCGAACAGCGCGCCGGCATCGCCGCCGACCTTGAGCCCGTCGATCACCTTGCCGACCGAGCCTACGGTTTCGATCAGGCCCCAGAAGGTGCCGAGCAGGCCGAGGAACACCAACAGCCCGGTCATGTAGCGGGAGATGTCGCGGGCTTCGTCGAGCCGGGTCGCGATGGAATCCAGCAGATGCCGCATGGTCTGCTGCGAGATTGACATCCGCCCGGTGCGCTCGCCGCCGAGGATCGCCGCCATCGGTGCCAGCAGCTTCGGCCGCCGGTCGATCGCAAGCCCAGGGTCGGCGATGCGGAAATTGTTGACCCAGGAGACCTCCGGATAGAGCCGGATCACCTGGCGGAACGCGAGGATGATGCCGATCAGCAGTACCGCGCCGATCAGCGCGTTGAGGCCGGGATTGGCGAAGAAGGCGGTGACGATCTGCTTGTAGAGCACGACCCCCACCAGCGAGCACAGCACCAAGAACACCAGCATCCGCACCAGGAAAATCCGTGGCGACGACAATTTGCTCAGTTCGATCTCCATGTCGGAGCGGGAGGACGGGCCTGAGGGCATTACCGGTGTATCCATTCGCGAAAAGCTGCTTTGGGCCGCCAATATGGCACAGCGGCGATCGGAAAAAAGCTCAGAAAGCCCCGATTTCAGGCCGACCAAAGTGGAACCTCGGACTGAAACCGGGCTTTGTCATGCACGTATTTCGGGAATGTTGGCTTTTGGTCGAGATATTCAGGGTTTTGCATGACCGTTTTGTATCTGAAGGCGCTCGCGGCGATCGTCTGGCTGTGCTGGCCAATTTCGATTGCCGTCGCGACCAGATCGAAAGCATGCTTCGCGGTGTCTATGGCAGTGACACTGCATTATGGATGCGCCGCTGGCGCTGGTTCTTCCTCGCCACCGCAGGCCTGTTCGGCTACGCCGATGGCAGCGAATGGGGCGTCAGCCATTACCGGATGAAGGCAGCGTAGCGTGCGGCATTCGCGCGCACGCAAATAAGCGTTCCAGCTCACGCTTGTCTTAACTTAGTCTCGCATGCTGCGATGGAGCCGGCTCACAATCCGGTGAGTCACGAAACCTCTCGCGAATTCAGGGCGATAGCGTCGTGTGACATTGGGCCGCCGCGAAACGCGTTGCATCGCAGCAAGGTCTTTCTATTTTCAGCCCATCGAGCGCGCGGCGTCGTTCACGGCGTCGCGCTCCGTTTGTGTTTACACTGCAACGATGGGGCAATGTTTCAATGTCTGGATTTCGCGCGCAATCGGCATGCATTGCACTGATGCTGGCTGCGATGGCGCCAGTGCTGGCCGCTTGCGATGAGCCAAATACCGCGACCGCTGCCGCACAAGCCTCCGAACCTGATGTCAGCGTCGTTACCGTGAAGCCGCAGCCGCGCGCGATGGTGCGCGAATTGCCCGGACGCATCGCGCCGACGCGGGTGTCGGAGGTGCGCCCGCGCGTCTCCGGCATTGTTGTCGAGCGATCGTTCCACCAGGGCAGCGAGGTCAAGGCCGGCGATCCCCTGTACAAGATCGACCCGCGGCCGTTCGAGGTCGAGGTGCAATCGAACGAAGCGGCGCTGGCGCGGGCGAAAGCCACGCTCGAACAGGCTGCGCTGCACGCGCGCCGTATCGCGACGCTGACGAGCCAGCGTGCGGCACCCGAAGCCGAAAACGAAAAGGCGACCGCCGCACTGAAGCAGGCCGAAGCCGACGTCGAGGGCCGCAAGGCCGAGGTCGCGCGCGCCAAGCTCAATCTGGACTATGCGACCATCCGCGCGCCGATCGACGGCATCGTCGGAGCCGCGCTGGTCAGCGAAGGCGCCCTCGTCGTGCAGAACGAGACCGCGAGTCTCGCGACCATCCAGCAACTCGATCCGATCTACGCCGACTTTCAGCAGTCGGTGACCGAGCTCAATCAACTCCGGCGCGCGTTCGAATCCGGCGATCTCGACCGCATCTCGCCCGACGCGATGAAGGTCCGCCTGGTGCTGGATGACGGCTCGATCTATCCGCTGGCCGGCAAGCTGCTGTTCTCGGACGCCAGGGTCGACGCCCATACCGGGCAGGTGACGTTGCGCGGCGAGTTTCCCAATCCGAAGCGCGAATTGCTGCCGGGCATGTATGTCCGCGTGCAGATCGAGCAGGGCATCGATACCGATGCGATCGCCGTGCCGCAGCAGGCGATCCAGCGCAATGGCGGCGGCGGCAGCGAAGTGTTCGTGGTCAGGGATGATGACCGCGCGGTGCTGCAGCCGGTGCGGACCGGCTCGCTGCAGGGCGGCCAGTGGTTCGTGAGCGATGGCCTGAAAGCCGGAGACAAGGTCGTGGTCGAAGGTTTCCAGAAATTCGCCGCGGGCGACAAGGTCAGGCCGCAGGCCTGGACTGCGGCGGACGCCTCCGCTGACGCGGCGCCGGACGGCAAGCAAACCGCGCAAGCGGTACGGTGATCCCTGATGCCGAGCTTCTTCATCGACAGGCCGATCTTCGCCTGGGTCGTCGCCCTTTTCATCTGCCTGTGCGGGGCGATCTCAATTCCGCTGTTGGCGGTGGCGCAATATCCGATCATCGCGCCGCCCTCGATCTCGATTTCGACCAGCTATCCCGGCGCTTCGCCGGAAAACCTCTATAACAGCGTCACCCGGCTGATCGAGGAGGAACTGAACGGCGCCTCCGGCATCCTGAATTTCGAATCGACCAGCAATTCGCTGGGTCAGGTCGACATCATTGCCAACTTCAAGCCGGGCACCGATACCGGTGCCGCGTCGGTGGAAGTGCAGAACCGCCTGAAGCGGGTCGAGGCACGGTTGCCGCGCGCGGTGATGCAGCAGGGCATCCTGGTCGAGGAAGCCTCCAGCGCCGTGCTGCAGATCATCACGCTGCGCTCGACCGACGGCAGCCTCGACGAGGTGGGCCTCGGCGATTTCATGATCCGCAACGTGCTCGGCGAAATCAGGCGCATCCCCGGCGTCGGCCGCGCCACGCTTTATTCCACGGAACGCTCGCTGCGGATCTGGATCGATCCGGCCAAACTGGTCGGCTATGGCCTGACCGCCGACGACGTCAACAAGGCGATCGCGGCACAGAACGCGCAGGTCGCCTCCGGCAGCATCGGCGCCGAGCCGAGCACGGAGACGCAGAAGATATCGGCGCAGGTGCTGGTCAAGGGTCAACTCTCCTCGCCCGACGAGTTCGGCGCCATCATCCTGCGCGCCAATCCGGATGGTTCGACGGTACGCCTGCGCGACGTTGCCCGGATCGAGATCGGGGGCTTGAGCTATCAGTTCGGCACCAGGCTCAACGGCCAGCCGACCGCCGGTCTGTCGGTGCTGCTGTCGCCGACCGGCAACGCGCTCGCGACCGCCAGCGCTGTCGAAGCCAAGATGAAGGAGCTGTCGCGCTTCTTCCCGGCCAATATCGCCTACGAAATCCCCTACAACATCACGCCTGTCGTGAAGGCGTCGATCGAAAAGGTGCTGATGACGCTGCTCGAGGCCGTGGTGCTGGTGTTCATCGTGATGTTCCTGTTCCTGCAGAACATCCGCTACACCATCATCCCGACCATCGTGGTGCCGGTCGCGTTGCTCGGCACCTGCGCCATGCTGATGCTGGCGGGCTATTCCATCAACATGCTGACCATGTTCGGCATGGTGCTGGCGGTCGGCATCCTCGTCGACGACGCCATCGTCGTGGTCGAAAACGTCGAGCGCATCATGGCCGAAGAGGGCCTGCCGCCGAAGGAGGCGACCCGCAAGGCGATGTCGCAGATCACGGGTGCCATCATCGGCATCACGCTGGTGCTGATCGCCGTGTTCGTGCCGATGGCGTTCTTCCCGGGCTCGGTCGGCATCATCTACCGCCAGTTCTCCGTCACCATGGTCGCCGCCATCGCCTTCTCGGCGCTGCTGGCGCTGTCGCTGACACCGGCGCTGTGCGCGACGCTGCTCAAGCCGGTCACATCGGGCCACGGTCATGCCCGCAAGGGCGTGTTCGGCTGGTTCAACCGTCTGCTGGAGACGGGCAAGGACGGCTATTCGCGCACCGTGAAGGGCTCGCTGAAGCGCACGGGGCGGCTGATGCTGATCTACGCGGCGCTGCTGATCGGCCTGGGCTGGGCCTTCGTCCGCCTGCCCGGCGGCTTCCTGCCCGTCGACGACCAGGGCTTCATCACGACCGACGTGCAGGCGCCGTCGGACTCCTCGTATGCGCGCACCGAGGCCGCGGTCGAGAAGGTCGAGAAATATCTTAAAGAGCGCGCCGGCGTTGAGAACGTGACGTTCCTGACCGGCTTCAGTTTCGCAGGGCAAGGCATCAACACCGCGCAGGCCTTCATTTCGCTGAAGGATTGGTCGGATCGTCCGGCGAAGGACTCGGCTGCAGCAATTGTCGACGACATCAACCGCGATCTCGCCTCGGTCCGCGACGCCAAGGTGACGGCGCTGCAGCCGCCGCCGATCGACAATCTCGGTAATTCCTCAGGCTTCTCGTTCCGCCTGCAGGACCGCGGCCAGAAGGGCTATCCCGCGCTGGTCGCCGCATCCGACCGGCTGATCGCGGAAGCCAATGCGAGCCCCGTGCTGCAGAAGGTCTATGTCGAGGGCTTGCCGCCCGCGCCACAGGTCAATCTGATGATCGACCGCGAGAAGGCCGGCGCCTTCGGCGTCACCTTCGAGGACATCAACAATACCATCTCGACCAATCTCGGCTCGAACTACATCAACGATTTTCCGAACCGCGGCCGGATGCAGCGCGTGATCGTGCAGGCCGATCGCCTCAGCCGCATGAACGCGGACGACATCCTCAACTACAATGTGAAGAACAGCCGCGGGCAGCTGGTGCCGTTCTCGTCGTTCGCTTCGATCGAGTGGTCGAAGGGGCCGACGCAAATCGCCGGCTTCAACTTCTATCCCGCCGTGCGCATCTCGGGCGAGGCAAAACCCGGCTTCACCTCTGGCGATGCGATCGCGGAAATGGAACGGTTAGCCGACAAGCTGCCGCGCGGCTTTGGCTATGAATGGACCGGGCAATCGCTGCAGGAGAAGCTGTCGGGCTCGCAGGCGCCATTGCTGCTGGGACTGTCGGTGCTGGTGGTGTTCCTGCTGCTGGCCGCGCTCTACGAGAGCTGGACCATTCCGCTCGCGGTGCTCTTGACGGTGCCGCTCGGCATTTTAGGCGCGGTGGTGGCCGCGACCATGCGTGGGCTGCCCAACGACGTCTATTTCACCGTCGGCCTGATCACCATCATCGGGCTCGCCGCGAAGGACGCCATCCTCATCATCGAGTTTGCCAAAGATCTGCGTGCGCAGGGCAAGCCGCTGATCGAGGCGACGGTCGAAGCCTGTTCCCTGCGATTCCGCCCGATCCTGATGACGGGCTTAGCCTTCGTCTGCGGCGTGCTGCCGATGGTGATCGCATCAGGCGCCGGCGGCGCCAGCCAGCAGGCGCTCGGTACCAGCGTGATGGGCGGCATGATCGCGGTGGTGATCCTGGCGCTGCTGATGGTGCCGGTATTCTTCGTCAGCGTGCAGCGCGTGCTGGCGGGGGATCGGGAGGTGGTGGCTGCCGTGGCGGATGAACCGTATGGCCCGCCTGCGCCGGCAAAGCCTTAACCCGTCGTGCCCCGAGAAAAGGCCAAATCTGGAGTTTGGAACTATTATTCTCCGCTAAATATGCGGAGATTGCTCTTGCTGATGCGGTGAATACATCCCATAATCACCGCAAGGAGTGCGGAGAATGTCGGGGTACATCTATAACCTGTCAGACTGGCCCAAGTTCCATTGGAATCACGAGGCGCTCGCCAATCTGCTTAGCGCCGTGCGGCACAGGCAAGGACGGTTGATCGGCCGCATGGAGGCGCTTGGCTTTCGCTTACGGGAAGAAGCGGTCCTCAAAACCCTCACGGAGGACGTTCTCAAGTCCAGTGAGATTGAAGGCGAGATTCTCGACAAGGATCAAGTGCGCTCTTCGATCGCCCGGCGCCTGGGAATGGACGTCGGGGCATTGCCTCCGGCCGATCGCAATGTCGAAGGCGTCGTGGAGATGATGCTGGATGCCACCCAAAGGTTCACGCAACCTCTCAACGCTGCACGATTGTTTGGCTGGCATGGAGCGCTCTTTCCCACAGGGCGCAGCGGCCTCAGAAAAATTAAAGTCGCCCAGTGGCGAGACGAAGAATCCGGACCAATGCGCATCGTTTCTGGCGCGTATGGTCGCGAGAAGATTCATTACGAAGCGCCGGCCGCCGATCGGCTCGACGACGAAATGCAGGACTTTCTAACCTGGTTCAATCTTGAAGTTAAACTTGATCCCGTCATCAAAGCCGCGCTCGCGCATCTTTGGTTCGTGACCATCCATCCATTTGACGACGGCAACGGTCGCATCGCACGCGCCATCACCGATATGTCGCTTGCACGATCGGAAGATAGTTCACAGCGCTTCTACAGCATGTCGGCACAAATTCGACTGGAGCGGAATGCTTATTACGACATGCTCGAAGCGACACAGAAAGGCGACCTGGATGTCACCCGCTGGCTTGAATGGTTTTTGGCGTGCCTGAATCGCGCATTTGATGGCGCCGAAGCAGTCTTATCGAAAGTCTTCCGCAAAGCAGAATTCTGGAAGGTACATGCGGCAACGCCTCTGAATGAGCGTCAGCGCGACATTCTCAATCGCTTACTCGATGGATTCGAAGGGAAGTTGACCTCGTCGAAATGGGCCAAAATCGAGAAATGTTCGGCAGACACTGCGCTGCGCGACATCAATGAACTCGTCGCACGCGGCATTCTTGCGAGAGATGAAGGGGGCGGCCGAAGCACCAGCTACTCGCTGACGCAGATTAAGACCGATGGTTGAACCCGGCGCTCCTGGTGCTTTTCAGGCTGGGACAGCTATTGGCTCTCCGGCCTTGAAACATCACGCCAGAGCGCTTCGTTCGATCGGACAAGACCGAACTCTTCGTTATCTTGCGACACGGAACGGTTATGTACGAAATCAGACCGTGTTAGCTCGCCGCTTCACTTCCCCACCGCCTTCAGTATCTTCACCAGTTCGCCGTGCACGAACTCATTGCCGCAGATCACATGCCCCGTCTTCAGCGGGTCGTCGCTGCCTTCGATGCCTGAGACGACGCCGCCGGCTTCGCGGATCATGATCTGGCCGGCCGCCATGTCCCAGGGCTGCAGATTGCGCTCCCAATAGCCGTCGAGGCGGCCGGCGGCGACGAAGGCCATGTCGAGGGAGGCGGCGCCGAAGCGGCGGAAGCCGGCGACCTTGTTCTGAAGCGCGGCCATCTCGCGCAGCGCCAATTGGTGATCGCCGCGGCCGATATGCGGCAGGGCGCAGGCGATCACGCATTCGTCGAGCTTGCGGCGGCCGGCGACGCGCAGGCGCTGGTCGTTGAGGAAGGCGCCCTTGCCGCGCTCGGCGATGTAGAGCTCGTCATTGGCGGGATTGTAGATCACGCCGGCGATGATGGTGCCCTCGCGCTGCAGGCCGATCGAGATCGCGAATTGCGGGATGCCGTGCAGGAAGTTGGTGGTGCCGTCCAGGGGATCGACGATCCAGGTGTGGCTCTTGTCGGCGCCCTCGCGCATTCCCCCTTCTTCGCCGATGAAGCCGTAGCCGGGCCGCGCCTTGGCCAGATCCGTGTAGAGCATCTCCTCGGCGCGCTTGTCGGCGAGCGAGACGAAATTCGCCGGACCCTTCAGCGACACCTGCAGATTTTCGATTTCGCCGAGGTCGCGACTGAGGCTGCGGCCGGCGCGGCGCGCGGCCTTGACCATGACGTTGATGAGGGCGGAAGACAGCATGTTCGGGGGCTTAACGGGGTCAGAGACAGGCGGCTCGGTGCCGCCGGGGCCCGGACTGGGTGCCCTCTCGAAACGGCGCCGTCAAGGCGTCATTTGACGTCGTTGCCGATCCATTTGCGCGCGGCTTGCTCGGCTTTGGCGCGATCCTCCGGACTGAGCTTTGCGAGTTCCGCGTCCAGCTCCGGGTCGCCCTTGCCGGCGGTTTTGGCGACAATGTGCCATTTCATGCCCTCGATCTTGTCCATTGGCACGCCCATGCCGCTCACCAGCACGCGGGCGAGGCGATTCTGCGCGATCGGGCTGTTTTGCCGGGCCGCCTTGCGCAGCAGCGCGACGCCGGCGGCCTGGTTCTTCGGCGTTCCGGTGCCGTTGAACAGCGCGATGGCATATTCGACCTCGGCGTCGACATTGTCGGCGAGCGAAGCCGCCTGCAACAGCCGCACCGCCTTGTCGATGTCCTTCGGAACGCCGGTGCCTTCCTTGTAGAAGGTCGCGAGCGCGTATTGCGCCTCGGGGTTGCCGGCGTCGGCGGCAATCCGTAGCAGTTCGGCCGAGCGCTTCAGGTCCTGCGGCAGCGTCTGGCCGTCGAGATACAGCAGCGCGAGGTTATAGGCCGCCTTCGGATTGCCGAGCTTGGCGGAGGAGGCCATCAGCTTCACCGCGTCCTCGCGATTGACCGGACCGCCGCGCCCGGAGAGCTTCATCATCGCCAGCGCGAACATGCCCTCGCGGTCGCCGGCTTCGGCGGCGCGCTGGTACCATTGCGCAGCCTTCGGGTAGTCGCGCTTGATGCCGAGCCCGTTTTCATAGAGCTCGCCCAGCATCGTCATTGCCTTGGGGTCGTTGTTGTACTGCGCACGTGTCGTGGCGAGGTCGAGGGCGGTCTTGTACAGCCCGCGCTGATAGGCGCCGTAGACGAGGTCGACATTGGGATCCTCGAAAGCGGGCGTTGGCGCAGGCGTGGGGGTTGCCGCAGGTTTCGGCGCCGCCGGCTTTTTCGCCACGACGGGTGCCTTGGGTTTCGGTGCTTCCTTCTTCGCTGCCGACTTGTCGGGCGGCGTTTGCGCAGCTTGCGGCGTCAGCGAAATCTGCGCGGCGGCGCCTGTGGCCAGCATCACGCAGCCGAGCACGATCGATGTCGGACGCAGGAGTTTCATTCCGGCGTCATCCCTGTTCGAATCCCTGCTCGGCCTTGGCTTTTCCGGAGCCAGCGGCGTGCGCCTGCTGGATGGTCTGTTCCACCTCGGCCAGCGCGGCTCTTGGCGCCACGCGGATCGGCCCAGATGAAATCGCCGACCAGCACGAAATCCGCGCCGGCGGCGGCGAATTCGGCGGCCTCTTCGCGCGAGACCGCAAAGCCCACGCAAGGCGGCTCGAACAATTCGTCCCACCATTGCAGGCGCTCGGCGATCGCCTCCGTCGCGGGCCGCTGCCCCTCGGCATCGGGTTCGCCGAACAGCACGTAGTCGGCGCCCAACTCGCCCGCCGCCATCGAATCGTGCCGCGTCGTGAGTCCGCCGACGCCGGCGATACGGTCGGGCTTCAGCGAGGGCACCGCGTCTTCCAGCGCGGCAATGCCGGTCAGATGCGCGCCATCGGCGCCGCCGCGCGCGACGAGCTCGGGGTGACCATCGATCAGCAGCGCCGCACCTGCATTCTGGATCGCGGGCGCGAGCGCCTTGAGGCGCGAGATCATGGTGCGCTGGTCGGTCTGTTTCAGCCGCACCAGCACGGCGGCCACGTCGGCCGCGGCCAGCAGGCCGGGCAGGCTTGCGGCAAGCTGTGACGGATCGTCGACTTCCGGTGTCGCGAGGTAGAGACGCGGCGCCGGGCGCGGCGGAACAGGTTTGGCGGCCAAGTCTATGCGACCTTCTTTTCCAGGCCGGTGTCCCATTCGCCCTTGCTCGCCAGCGCATTCATTTTGGCGCGGTGGGTGAAGGCGCGCTGGCCGGCGGCGACATTTTCGGATTTGCCCGACCATGCCTTTTGCGGCGCGGCCTGCAGCGCGCGGCCATAGGAGAAAGTCAGCCGCCAGGGTAAATTAGAAGGCAGGCTACCGATCCGGTTCATGGCGTTGAGATGCGCGGTCGCATCTTCATCCGATTGCCCGCCGGAAAGGAACGCGATGCCGGGGACGGCGGCGGGAACGCAGGCTTTCAGGAGTCGGACGGTCTTCTCCGCGACTTCCTCGACGGAAGCCTGCTTGGAGCTCTTCTTGCCTGAAATGGCCATGTTGGGTTTCAGGATCATGCCTTCCAGCTCGACGCGCTGCACCCGCAATTCCTGGAAAGTCTTGTTCAGCACACGCTGGGTCACCTCGTAGCAGCGATCGATGTCGTGATCGCCGTCCATCAAGACTTCCGGCTCGACGATCGGCACGATCTGCGCGGCCTGGCACAGCGCGGCGTAACGGGCCAGCGCATGCGCGTTGACGTGGATCGCGGTCATGGTTGGGATACCCGGGCCGCCAGTGCCCTGGCCGATGTCGATCACCGCGCGCCATTTCGCGAACCGCGCACCGCGCTCGTAATATTTCTTCAAGCGCTCGGCGAGCTTGTCGAGGCCGGCAGTGACCAGCTCACCCGGGCAGTTCGGCAAGGCTTGCGTTCCCTCGTCGACCTTGATGCCGGGGATCGCGCCTGACTGCTCGATCAGTTTGACCAGCGGCGTGCCGTCCTTGCCGTTCTGCCAGATGGTCTCGTCGTAGAGGATGACGCCCGAGATGTATTTGCTCATCGCCTCTTGCGAACTGAACAGCATTTCCCGGTAGTCGCGCCGCGTCTCCTCGGTCGAACTCGACGCCGATCGCGTCGAAGCGCTTCTTGATCGTGCCTGAGGATTCGTCGGCGGCGAGGATGCCCTTGCCCGGGGTGACCATGGCAAGGGCGACCTTGTTGAGGTCAGCGAGATTCATTGAACCGTTCTCCAGAACACCTGCCTTGCAAACCAAAATAGGCGGTTCTCGGGCAAATGCCTAGAAAACGTTCGTCGCACCGGGGGTGTTTGCGGGATGGTACGACTGGTCAGGCCACCTTGTAGTCACGCAATTTTGGGGTCGAGTTCGCCCTTGCCGTAACGCCTGGCCATTTCGGCCGTGGTCAGCACCTTCTTGATCTTGCTGGCCTGGCCTGCGGTGTTGAACTCCTGCAGCCGCTGCTTGCACAGCTTGGTCATCGCTTCCATCGCCGGCTTCAGATATTTGCGCGGGTCGAACTCTTCCGGATTGTCCTTCAGGATCTTGCGAATCTGCCCGGTCATCGCCATGCGGTTGTCGGTGTCGATGTTGATCTTGCGGACGCCGTGCTTGATGCCGCGCTGGATCTCGGAAACCGGCACGCCCCAGGTCGGCTTCATCTTGCCGCCATTGGCGTTGATGATCTCCTGCAGATCCTGCGGCACCGACGACGAACCGTGCATCACCAGATGGGTATTCGGCAGCTTGCGGTGGATCTCCTCGATCACCTTCATGGCGAGGATGTCGCCGTCCGGCTTGCGGGTGAACTTGTAGGCGCCGTGCGAGGTGCCCATCGCGATTGCGAGCGCGTCGACCCTGGTCTCCTGGACGAACTTCACGGCTTCGTCGGGATTGGTCAGCAGCTGGTCGTGGGAGAGCTTGCCCTCGGCGCCGTGGCCGTCTTCCTTGTCGCCCATGCCGGTCTCGAGCGAGCCGAGCACGCCGAGTTCGCCCTCCACCGAGATGCCGCCGAGATGGGCCATGTCGGTGACGGTCTTGGTGACGCCGACATTGTAGCTCCAGTCGGCCGGGGTCTTGCCGTCGGCCTTCAGCGAGCCGTCCATCATCACCGAGGTGAAGCCGGCCTGGATCGCGGTCATGCAGGTGTCGGGCCCGTTGCCGTGGTCGAGGTGCACGCAGACCGGAATCTGCGGATGGATTTCGGTGACGGCGTCCATCATGTGCTTGAGCATGATGTCGTTGGCGTAGGAGCGGGCGCCGCGCGAGGCCTGGATGATGACGGGCGCGTCGAGGCTGGAAGCGGCGTCCATGATAGCCAGCGCCTGCTCCATATTGTTGATGTTGAAGGCCGGTACGCCGTAGTCGTGCTCTGCCGCATGGTCGAGCAATTGACGCAACGTAATGCGAGCCATTCTAATTCTCCCTGTATTTACAACGCCTCAGGCGCTCGGTCCCAAATCTAGCGTACTTTCAGAACTTCGACGCCAGGCAGCGGTTTGCCTTCCATCCATTCAAGAAACGCACCACCCGCGGTCGAAACGTAGGAAAAATCGCCGGCCACGCCGGCCTGGTTCAGCGCCGCGACGGTGTCGCCGCCGCCAGCCACCGAGATCAGCTTCTTGGCCTTGGTCCGTTCCGCGGCATGCTTGGCCGAGACCATCGTGCCGCGGTCGAACGGCGTCATCTCGAAGGCGCCGAGCGGACCGTTCCAGACCAGGGTCGCGGCATCGTCGATCGCGGCGTGAATCCGCGCGATCGATTGCGGGCCGACGTCGAGGATCATGCCCTCGGCCGGAATGGCGTCCAGCCCATAGGCATGCGACGGCGAATTGGCCGCGAAGTGATAGGCGACCACGGCATCCACGGGCAGGATGATCGCGCAATTGGCGGCTTCGGCCTTTTCCATGATCCGCAGCGCGGTCGGCGGCCAGATCCTTTTCTGCCAGCGATTTGCCGACGCCGACGCCCTGCGCGTGCAGGAAGGTGTTGGCCATGCCGCCGCCGATCACGAGAGCATCGACCTTGCTGACGAGGTTTTCCAACAGGTCGATCTTGGTCGAGACCTTGGCGCCGCCGATGATGGCGATGACGGGCTTGGTCGGCGCTTCCAGTGCCTTGCCGAGCGCGTCGAGTTCGGCCTGCATGGTGCGGCCGGCATAGGCCGGCAGCTTGTGGCCGAGGCCCTCGGTCGAGGCGTGCGCCCGGTGCGCCGCCGAGAACGCGTCGTTGACCCAGAGGTCACCGAGTTTTGCGAGCTCCGCGACAAAGGCCGGATCGTTCTTCTCTTCCTCTTTGTGGAAGCGGGTGTTTTCCAGGCAAAGGATGTCGCCATCCTTCATCGCGCCGACGGCCTTGGCCGCAACGTCGCCAATGCACTCATCGGCGAAGCCGACCGGCTTCTTGATCACCTTCGACAACGCTTCCGCGACCGGCTTCAGCGACTCCTTGGGATCGCGTCCCTTGGGCCGGCCGAAATGCGCCAGCAGCACGACCTTGCCGCCCTTGTCGGAGATTTCGGTGATGGTCGGCGCGACACGCTCGAGGCGGGTAGCGTCGGTGACGCGGCCGTTCTCCATGGGGACGTTGAGGTCGACGCGCAGCAGCACGCGTTTGCCCTTCACGTCGACGTCGTCGAGGGTGCGGAATTTGTTCATGAGACAGCCTTCCCACGTCATGGCCGGGCATAGTCGTCCGAAGGACGGCGTCGCTTTGCTCGCCTATGCCCGGCCATCCACGTCCTACTTGCCGAGAGAGCAGGAAGACGTGGATGCCCGGCACAAGGCCGGGCATGACGAAAAATGATTTACAGCAGCTTCCCCATCGCCACGGCGGTGTCGGCCATGCGGTTGGAGAAACCCCATTCGTTGTCGTACCAGGACATCACCCGCACCAGCGTGCCGTTCTGCACCTTGGTCTGGTCCATGTGGAAGGTGGACGAATGCGGATCGTGGTTGAAATCGATCGAGACGTTGGGCGCGGTGGTGTAGCCCAGCACGCCCTTGAGCTCCTGCTCGGAGGCGCGCTTCATCGCCTCGTTGATTTCCTTTATCTCGGTCGCGCGCTTGGCGACGATCTTGAGATCGACCACCGAGACGTTCGGGGTCGGCACGCGGATCGCGACGCCGTCGAGCTTGCCCTTCAGTTCCGGCAGCACCAGGCCGATCGCCTTGGCCGCACCTGTCGAGGTCGGGATCATCGACATCGCCGCGGCGCGGCCGCGATAGAGATCCTTGTGCAGGGTGTCGAGCGTCGGCTGGTCGCCGGTATAGGCGTGGATCGTGGTCATGAAGCCGGTCTCGATGCCGACGGTGTCGTTCAGCACCTTGGCGATCGGCGCGAGACAGTTGGTGGTGCAGGAGCCGTTGGAGACGACCAGATGCTCCTTGGTCAACTTGTCGTGGTTGACGCCGTAGACGATGGTGGCATCGGCATTTTCGCCCGGCGCCGAAATCAGCACGCGCTTGGCGCCGGCGGTGAGATGGGCGGACGCCTTTTCCTTGGCGGTGAAGATGCCGGTGCATTCCAGCGCGATGTCGACGCCGAGGTCCTTCCACGGCAGTTTTGTGGGATCACGCTCGGCGGAAACCTTGATCTTGCCGTTGCCGACGCTGATCGAGTCGCCGTCGACGGTCACGATGCCGGGGAAACGGCCATGCACGGAATCGAAACGCAGCAGATGGGCATTGGTCTCGACCGGGCCGAGATCGTTGATGCCAACCACCTCGATGTCCTTGCGGCCGGACTCGGCGATGGCGCGCAGCACGTTGCGGCCGATACGGCCAAACCCGTTGATCGCGACCCGGATTGCCATGCTCGTTTCTCCTTTAAAAGATGGTGACGACCCCGCGGAGGAGCTCTCCGGAGGTGCTGACGGCGGATCGCCCGGTTCGGCCGGGCGAGAACGGACTAGATAGAGATTTCCTAGTCCTTTTTTCCGGCAAGCTCAACCGTCAGCCCAACCGCTTTAGCCTAAGCGCTTCACGGCAGCGTTAACCGCGGCCTCGGCGGTAATTCCGAAGTGCTTGTAAAGATCCTTGGCAGGAGCACTGGCGCCGAAACCGTGCATGCCCACGAATTCGCCATCGTTCCCGATCACGGCGTCCCAACCCCAGCGCACGGCGGCCTCGATCGCGATCTTGACCGGCGCGTTGCCGATGATGGCCTTCTTGCGCTCGGCCGGCTGCGCCAGCAGCAGTTCCAGCGAGGGCACCGAGACCACCCGCGACGGGACGCCGCGCTCGGCCAATTGCTTCTGCGCGGCCACTGCGATCTCGACTTCGGAACCCGAGGCGAACAGCGAAACTTTTGCCTCGCCCTGGGCTGCGACCAACTCGTAGGCGCCCTGGGCGCAGGGATTGTCTGATGGCGCGGAGGTTCGCAATTGCGGCAGGTTCTGGCGGGTCAGCGCCAGCACCGTCGGACCATCGATACGGTTGAGCGCCAGTTCCCAGCATTCGGCCACCTCGACCGCGTCGCAGGGCCGGAACACGCGCATGTTGGGAATGGCGCGCAATGCGGCGAGATGCTCGACCGGCTGATGCGTCGGTCCGTCTTCACCGAGGCCGATCGAATCGTGGGTCATGACATAGACGACGCCGGTCCCCATCAGCGCGGCGAGCCGCATCGCCGGCCGCGCATAGTCGGTGAACACCAGAAAGGTCGCGCCGTTCGGCGCAAAACCGCCGTGCAGGAAGATGCCGTTCATCGCCGCACACATGCCGTGCTCGCGGATGCCGTAATGGATGAAACGGCCCTTCGGCGTCTTGGCCGAGAATGCTGTCGCGGACTTCGCCTTGTTGTTGTTGGAGCCGGTGAGGTCGGCCGAGCCCGCCAGAAATTCCAGCGGCATCGCCCCGGCGATCACCTCGATCGCAGCTTCCGACGATTTTCGGGTGGCGATGTTGAGCGGGTTTTCCAGCAGGCCCTTCTTGTGCGCGCGGAGCACCTTGGCGAGCGACGCGGGCCGCTCGTGCCGCAACCTGCGCTCGAACTCGGCGCGCTTGCGGCTTCCGAGCTCGGTGAAGCGGGCCTCCCATTCCTGTCGCGCAGCGGCGCCGCGGCTGCCTGCCTCGCGCCAGGCCTTCAGCACGTCATCCGGCACCGAGAACGGCTCGAGCGAAATGCCGAGCTTTTCCTTGGCGCCCTTCAGTTCATCGGCGCCGAGCGCCTCGCCATGGACTTTGGCCGTGCCCGCCTTGGTCGGCGCGCCATAGCCGATCGTGGTCTTGCAGGCGATCAACGACGGCTTGCCGGATTTCTGCGCGCGGGTGATTGCCGCCGAGATCGCGTTCTGGTCCTGGCCGTCGATCAATTCGGCCGCCCAACCAGCGGACTTGAAGCGTTTCACCTGATCGACGGAGTCGGAGATCGAGGTCGGACCGTCGATCGAAATGCCGTTGTCGTCGTACAGCACGATCATCTTGTTGAGCTTCCAGTGCCCGGCCAGCGCGATCGCCTCCTGCGAGACGCCTTCCATCAGGTCGCCGTCGGAAACGAGCACATAGGTGTGATGGCTGACGATCTTCTTGCCGAATTCGGCGCTAAGCATCTTTTCCGCCAGCGCCATGCCGACCGCGGTCGCGATGCCCTGGCCGAGCGGGCCGGTCGTGGTCTCGATGCCCTTGGTGTGGAAATTCTCAGGATGCCCCGGCGTCAGCGATCCCAGCTGGCGGAAGTGCTTGAGCTGGTCGAGCGTCATCTCCTTGTTGCCGGTCAAATACAGCAACGCATAGAGCAGCATCGAGCCGTGTCCGGCCGAGAGCACGAAACGGTCGCGGTCCGGCCAATTCGGCTCGGCAGCGTCGAATTTCAAAAACTGGGTGAACAGCACGGTCGCCATATCGGCCGCGCCCATCGGCAGGCCGGGATGGCCGGATTTCGCCTTCTCGACGGCGTCCATGGCGAGGCCACGGATCGCATTGGCCATACGGGTATGATCGACCTGCGTCATGATGAAAATCCGCTTGAAATGAGGTGCTTGGTTACGATGCGTAGCGGCCGGGCGGACGCCATATGGGTGTGATGCCTTACGGGCGGTTCGGGCTGGATAGCACCTCAATTCCCCAACTCCAAGGCGAGGAAACGCGTTGGGACCGGGAAAAGTTGCTTAAAACATGATCGGGAAAGCGGATAGCCGATCTAGCGGTGCATAGCTTTGCGGCGGCGTTGCGCTGGCCTCGCTTGCCACGTAAATTTCATCGCCTAAACGCTTGCCGAACCGCGGGTTTTGCCGGGCGGCTTGCAGCCTTGAGGGTCCGAGCCGTCTTAAGATGATCGATCGTCCTGCCAATGGGTCCGGCAACGCCGAGGTGCCCCACGCCGATATCGACGCCGCCACGCGGCGGCTGATGTCGGCGCTTGACGCGCTGGAAAGCGCGGTGGAGCGGCGGCGGGAGGCGGACCGCGACGAGAACGAACTGGCGAGCCGCATCCAGGCCCTCGGTGCCGATCGGTCGCGCCTGGCGGACGAACTCGATGGTTCGCTGGTGAAGACGCGGCGGCTCGAGCGCACCAACCGCGAGATCGCCGAAAAACTCGATGCGGCGATCGGCACCATCCGTGCCGTGCTCGATGTCGGGGAGAGTTCATGAGCCACATCAACGTCACCATCAACGGCCGGCAATACCGGATGGCCTGCGAGGAAGGGCAGGAGGTGCGGCTATTGAAGCTCGCCGAGAGCCTGGAAACGCGCATTGAATCGCTGCGCGGCAAGTTCGGTGAGATCGGCGATGCCAGGCTCACGGTGATGGCGGCGCTGACGGCGTGCGACGAACTGCTCGACGCCAACAGCAAGATCCGCGCGCTCGAGGAAGAACTCGATGCCTTGCGCAACGTCCGCGTCACGGCCGCCGATCGCGCCCGCGCCACCCAGACGGCGGTCGCCAACGCGCTGAACGCTGCCGCCGAACGCATCGAAAAGACCACGCAGATATTGAACCGCACGATCGGGGGCGGCGTCGCGATCGGGTGAGTTTTTCGTCGTCCGGGCTCAAGGGCGGGGTATCGGCGGTTTTTTCTTACCGCTGGCGTAACACGAGAACGGTAGCTACATTGGCGGGGCGAAGCTGCGTTGCGCGTCAGGAGCCATAATATCCCCGGGGCCTTATCGATCCTTTAGGGAACTGTCCCTGGCCGGGTCCGTGGACCCGGACATATGGTGCCCACCTACTTTCGTAGGGAACTCCGGGATCGAGTGCTCCAACGGCCTCTGCGGCTTCGCGCTTTTGTTTTTGCGTGCGGTGTTCGATTGTACCCGCGCGTTCGTCATACCCCGCCAACGGGTCGGCCGAATGGCCGCCCGATGACAAGCTCCGGCGGGGTATCCAGTACGCCGCGGTTTCGCAGTTTGATCACGAATGGCTCTGGAATACTGGATCACCCGCGTTCGCGGGTGATGACAGCGGAACAAGGCGTTGCATGCCCGCAACTTCGTCGAAGGCCGAGCTTCGCAGCGCTGCGCTGGCAAAGCGCGATGCGCTGACCAGCGAAGAGCGTACCGCTGCTGCCGAGAAGGTCGCCAAACGCGGCCTGCCGTTTGAGATCACGAACGGCACCGTCGTCTCCGCCTATTCCCCGATCCGCAACGAGATCGATCCGACGCCGCTGATGCGCAGGCTTGCGGAAATGGGCGCGCGGCTGGCGCTGCCGTCGGTCAATGCGCGCGGCCAGTCGCTAACGTTTCGTGTCTGGTCGCCCAACGACCGCCTGATGCTCGGACCGCTCGGCATCCCCGAGCCGTCGCCGGCGGCCGCCGAAGTCGTCCCCGACATCATGCTGGTGCCGCTCGCAGCCTTCGACCGGCTCGGCCATCGCATCGGCTATGGCGCCGGGCATTACGACTACACCTTTGCGCATTTGCGCAAGGCCAAACCCGTGATCGGCATCGGGCTTGCCTTCGCGGCGCAGGAAATCAAGGCGGTTCCCGCGCTGTCGCACGACGTGGCGCTCGATTATGTGCTAACGGAGCGCAAGACGTTCGATTTCCGGAGCCCCTGATTTGCGTATTCTCTTCGTCGGTGACGTCGTCGGCAGGACCGGCCGCACCGCTATCACCGAACATCTTCCCGGCATGATCAGGGACTGGTCGCTCGATCTCGTCATCGTCAATGGCGAGAATTCCGCCGGCGGCTTCGGCATCACCGAGGCGATCTACCAGGAATTGCTCGATGCCGGCGCGGATGCGATCACGCTCGGCAATCATGCCTGGAATCAGAAGGAGGCGCTGGTCTTCATCGAGCGCGCGCCGCGCCTGATCCGCCCGCTGAATTTTCCGCGCTACGCGCCGGGCCGCGGCGCAGCGCTGGTCGACACCAAGAACGGCAAGCGGGCGCTGGTCATCAACGCCATCGGCCGCGTGTTCATGGAGCCTTCCAACGATCCTTTCGTGGCGGTCGAGCGCGAGCTCGAGGCCTGTCCGCTGCGCCAGGCGGCAGACGCCATCGTGGTCGATTTCCACGGCGAGGCGACCAGCGAAAAGCAGGGCATGGGCTTCTTCTGCGACGGCCGCGCCAGCCTCGTGGTCGGCACCCACACCCATGTCCCGACCGCCGATCATCAGGTGCTGCCCGGCGGCACCGCCTATATGAGCGATGCCGGCATGACCGGCGATTATGATTCGATCATCGGCATGCAGAAGGAAGAGCCGCTGCATCGCTTCACCACCGGCATTCCCTCCGGCCGCTTCGAACCGGCCTTTGGCGTGGCGACGCTGAGCGGCGTCGCGGTCGAGACCGACGACGCAACGGGGCTGGCGCTACGCATCGCGCCGGTGCGGGCGGGCGGCAGGCTTGAGCCGGCGGTGCCGGCGTTCTGGGGCAGCCAGGGTCGCTGACGGCGGCTATTGCGCGGTCTGCTTGCGCAACTCCGCGACGTCCTTTGCCGTCAGTTTCGATCCCCTGGTGCCGAAGCGCGCAGTGACGTAATTGGCCACGGCCGCGATCTCGTCGTCGCTATAGGCATTGCCGAACGCGGGCATCGAGAGCGCGCCATCGGGCGTATGCCGTTTGGTGCCGGAAATCACGATCTGGGCGACGTTGGTCGCGCCGGGATCGTTCACCGCCCACGCGCCGGTCAGCGTCGCCATTGGCGAGATCGCGCTCTCGCCGGTCCAGCTGTGGCAACTGACGCAGGCGCCCTCGAACACCATCTTGCCGCGCGCGTCGGCGGTGCCGCCGTCCTTGTGGGAAGCGGACGCCGGCGGCGCCAGCGTCGCCGGCAGGTCGGTTGAGGCCGTCGGCGGGACGGTGCGCAGATAGGCAACGATGGCGCGGATGTCTTCGGGTGCCATCTGGCTAAAGCTGTGGTCAACGGCTTCGCCCATGGGCCCCGACGCGGTGCCATGGCCGGCCGCATGTCCGACCGAGAGGTAGGAGACCAGGTCATCGTCACGCCAGTTGCCGACGCCGGTGGTCTTGTCCGAAGAAATGTTGAAAGCGCGCCAGCCGGCCGTCACGGCGCCGGCGAATTTCTTGCGGTTGTTCAGGGCGAACGCCAGGTTTCGTGGCGTGTGGCACTCGCCGCAATGCGCTAATGCCTCGGCGAGATAGGCGCCCCGGTTCCATTCCGGGCTCTTCGAAATATCAGGCTCGAACCGCGTGTCCGGATTGAACAGCTCCGACCAGATCGCCATCGCCCAGCGCTGGTTGAACGGAAACTCCAGCGTATTGGCCGGCGCGGTTGCGCGTACCGGTGGCAGGCTGAACAAATAGGCCTTGATCGCCAGCGCGTCCGCGTCGCTGACGTAGGTGTAGGACGTATACGGCATCGCCGGATAAAGCCGCGCGCCGTCGCGGCGGATGCCGCGATGCATGGCATTGAGGAAATCCTGATCGCTGTAATTGCCGATGCCGGTCTCTTTGTCCGCCGTGATATTGGTCGAGTACAGCGTGCCGAACGGCAGCTTGAACCCGAGGCCGCCGGCATATTCCTTGCCGCCCTGCGTGGTGTGGCAGACCATGCAGTCGGCCGCCTTTGCCAGATAGGCGCCGCGTTCGACGAGGCTTGCTTGCGCGAGCGAGGCAGGAACGCCGGTCGGATTGGCGTCCTTATAATCCTTCAGTTCGACATTCGGGCCGGTCCCGAAGGCCATCGGACCGGGACCGCGGATGATCCAGACGCCCACGATGAACGCCGCCGCGATGATCGCACAAATGCTGACGAGAATACGACGCGCGCCGGGGCTCATGATTTTTTCCCGGCCGATATCAACGCGCGGTCGATCGGCAGCCTCCGCAGCGCCACGCCGGTTGCGGCATAGATCGCGTTGCGCAGCGCGGGCGGCCCTGCGGTGACGCCGGTCTCGCCGATGCCGCCGGGCGCCTCGCCGCTCTTGATGAGGTGAACCTCGATCTTCGGGGTCTGGTCGATACGCAGCATCCGGTAGTCATGGAAGTTCGATTGCTGAACCCGTCCCTTGTCGATGGTGATCTCGCCATAGAGTGCGGCGGTCAGGCCGAAGATCAGCCCGCCTTCGAGTTGCGCCATGATGGTATCGGGATTGACCGCGATGCCGGTGTCGACCGCGGAAATGATCCGGCGCAGATGTATCTCGCCTTGTTCGTCGACTTCCGCCTCCAGCACCGTGGCGATGAAACTGCCGAACGATGGCTGCACGCAGACGCCGCGGCCGACGCGCGCCGGCAATGGCTGGCCCCAGTTGGACTTCTCCGCGACATAATCGAGGGCGGCGAGCAGGCGCGGATTCTTGCCCAGCATGCCGCGGCGGAATGCGATCGGATCCTTGCCCGCCTTGCGGGCGAGTTCGTCCATGAAGCATTCGATGGCGAACACGTTGTTGTTGGGGCCGACGCCGCGCCAGAACCCGGTCGGCACCGCGGGTGGCTCGGCGCGGACATATTCGACATGGAGATTCGGAATGTCGTAGGGCATGTCGACCGCGCTATCGACGGCGTCGATGTCGATGCCCTTCTGGAACGCCGGTGGCAGCCAGCGCGCGAGGATCGCCGCGCCGCTGACGCGATACTTCCAGCCGACGATCCTGCCGTCAGACAAGGTTGCGGCAATGGTGTCGCGATAGATCGGGCGATAGACGTCGTGCTGGATGTCTTCCTCGCGAGTCCAGACCACCTTGACCGGCCCGTCGACCTGCCTGGCAATGCGAACCGCTGCGACCACCATGTCGGGCTCGAGCCTGCGGCCGAAGCCGCCGCCGATCAGGTGCTGGTTCACGATCACTTTCTCGATCGGCAGGCCGGCGGCCTTCGCCGCCTCCGACTGCACCCGCGCCATGATTTGCGTGCCGGTCCAGATCTCGCAGGAATCCGGCTTGCAATGAACGGTGCAGTTCAATGGCTCCATGGTCGCATGGGCGAGAAACGGCAGCTCAAACGCCGCTTCGAATTTCTCGCCGGTGGCAAGCCCCTTGGCGATATCGCCAACGGATTTCGCAACCGCGCCTTCCTTCTCGCTGGCGGCGCGCAAATCCTGCCAGATGTCTTTTGAGTTGATGCGGGCATTGGCGCCTTCGTTCCATGTCACGTCGAGCGCTTCGAGGCCCTTTTTGGCGGCCCACATGTGATCGCCGATCACCGCAACCAGGTCGTCGAGAACGACGATCTGCCGCACGCCCGGAATTTTCCTGGCGGCGGTATCGTCGACCTTGCCGATCTTGCCGCCAAAAACCGGAGAAGCCGCCAGTGTCGCGAATTTCATGCCCGGGAGCATCGCGTCGATGCCGTAGATCGTCTTGCCGTTGACCTTGTCCGGGGTGTCGAAGCGCTTCAGTGGCTTGCCGATCAGCACAAAATCCTTGGGGTCCTTGACCGCAACATCCGTTGGCGGTGTCTGCCCATTCGCCGCCCCCGCCAGCGCCCCATAGCCAAGCTTGCGCCCGCTTTCCGTATGGATCACCTCGCCGTTCGAAGCGGAGCATGTCGCGGGCTCGACCTGCCATTGTTGTGCCGCGGCCCTGATGAGCATGGCGCGGGCCGTTGCACCGGCTGCGCGGAGCGGCTTCCAGAATGCACGGACCGACGTGGAGCCGCCCGTCGCCTGGATCCCGAAACCCGGGTTCGCGTACAGCTTTTCGTTGGCCGGGGCATGCTCGAGAATCACCGCCGAGAAATCCGCATCGAGTTCTTCGGCGAGGATCATCGCCACCGCGGTATAGATTCCCTGGCCCATCTCGACCTGCGGCATCACCAGCGTGGTCTTGCCGGCGGCATCGATGCGGATGAAAGCGTTCGGGGCGAACTTGCCGCTCGTATCGTCCGCCGCCGATGCGGGTTCGTTGACGGCCCGTGCCGGAAGACGGAACGCGAGCACAAAGCCGCCGGCCAGAGCTCCGGTCAGCAGCACGCGGCGTGAAACGGGGGCTGACATTTTTTCGGCTGTTGTCATGGCGCGCTCCTACGACTGGCGTCCGGAGGCAGCCTGCTTGATGGCCTCACGAATCCGCACATAGGTGCCGCAGCGGCAGATGTTTCCGGCCATCGCGGCGTCGATGTCGGAATCGTCAGGGTTGGGCGTGGCCGCGAGCAGCGCCGTAGCCGACATGATCTGGCCGGATTGGCAATAGCCGCACTGGATCACTTCGAGATCGAGCCAGGCTTTTTGCACCTTCGCTCCCGCGGGCGAAGCGCCGACACCTTCGATCGTGGTGATGGCGCGATCACGCACCGCGCCTACCGGCAGAACACAGGAGCGCACCGGCTTGCCGTCGATATGCACGGTGCAGGCGCCGCATTGGGCGATGCCGCAGCCGAATTTCGTTCCGGTCATTCCGAGAATGTCGCGCAGGACCCAGAGCAGCGGCATATCCGCGGGCGCTTCGAATGATTTGGCTTCGCCATTGATGGTCAGCGTCGTTGCCATAAGCGCTCTCCAATTCGACGGCCGCGGGCAGCGGGCACGTTAGCGACGTCCCGAGAGACTATCGCGCCGTAATCAATTGGGAAGCGAAGATATTGTCCGCAAGGCTGGCTTGCGTTGCCGGAGAGCCTGCGCGCCGTTCACGCGATCGTGCTGCACGACTGCTTCAGTTCTAGGCTAATTGCAGATGATGATCGTCATCGCAGTGTGCCCCTCGATCGGCAATTGCCGACCGGAGATGCGGCGCACGGCAGATGCGTGTCCTTTCAGGATTGCCGAAAGCCCATCCGGAATGCGCCCCAGTGGCGGCCGCGGATGAGGATCGGCGACGACAGGTCCTTCATCAGCACGAAGTTGCCGCCGCCCATGTCGCGGCGATAGGTCTGCAGCAGGAAAGGCCTGGTATTATCAGCCACTTTCTTGACCGCGCGGTCGCTGAACAGGCGCCGGTTGCGACAATTGGCGTTGTTCCAGACCGGATCGCGCCCCTGCGGGTGGCGGTAGTTCGGGTTATGCGTCGGCAGATATCCGCCTCTCGCCCAGGCAACGCAGAACACGATCCGCGGGTCGCTCTTCTGGATCGGGTCCTGGATCTGCGGCAGCACACGATCGGTGAAGGCCGTGTAGTCGGTGAGATACTGCTTCGGATCGGTGCCGGATATTTCGCGGTATTTCTCATCCATCAACTGATCGAGGCTGATCTCGCCGCGCGCGACGCCGTCCTCGAAGGCTGCGGAAATCCGTTTCGCGGTGTCGATCACGACGCGGATCAGCGGCGCGTCCGAGGTCTCGACGCCGCTGTCGGCGATCATCGCGATCAGGCTTTCCGACAGCTCCAGCAAACTGGCGACCTTGCCATCGGCCTGCTTCAGCTCGGTCGACGACAGGTTGACGCCTTTGGCCATATTGCCGAGCTCGTCGATCACCCGATCGCAATGTTCGAGATTGGACGTGGCGGCGCGCGTGACGCCGTCGATCTCGCGACCGACCGAGGTAATGCCGTCCTGCACGCGGGCGATGATGCCCTGGATCTGGGTTGCGCCTTCGCCGGCATTCTTGGCGCGGGCCGTGGCGTCGCCGCTTTCGCCGATCAGGCTGTGGACCTGGCCGTCGAGGCCGCGAACGGTATCGCCGATCAGATGGGTGGCCTGCCGGGTCGCCTCGGCGAGGTTTTTCACTTCGCTCGCGACCACGGCGAAGCCGCGTCCCGCCGCACCCGCGCGCGCCGCTTCGATGGTCGCGTTCAATGCCAGCAAATTGGTCTGCCGCGCGATCGCCTCGATCGATACGGACACTTTCGCAACATCTGCGAGCGCGGTGCCGACCGAAGCCAGCCGATGTTCGATGCGGCCAACGGCTTCGATCAGTTCGGCGATATGTTTGACGGCGGTTTCCACCGCCGCGCGCGACTGGGTGATCTCGCCGACGGCGGCCGTCGTCGCCGATTGTACCGCCTGCGAGGCGCCGGCGATGCCGCGGTTGGCGGTGACCATCGTCTCGGCGGACTTTTGCAGATTGCCGAAGCGGTTCGATTGCCCGGACACCCGCGCCGCGACTTCCTGAACGCTGCCGGCGACGTCGGCGAGTTCGACGCCGAGGCCGCCGATCTTGTTGGCGAGCTGATCGACCAGCCGTTCGCTGATCGACGGCGTCGCCGCAGCCACATGGTTCGGCATTTGGGGTTGTGCGACTGACATCGTCACATCGGCTCCGGCAATCTCTGGTTCAAAGTTTGTAGGCGGTGCGGAATCCGCCCCAGTGCCGTCCGTTGACGCGGATCGGAACGTCGATCTCGCGCATCATCACGGTTTTGCCGTTACCCATGTCGCGGGCGTAGCTCTGGATCAGATAGGAACGCAGGTTTCGGGCGGCCGCGAGGCCGGCCGCGTCGTTGAAGATGCGGCGATTGCGGCTGTTCGCGGTGTTGAAGGCGACGTCGCCGGGGCGCTGCGGATGCGAATAGATCTTGTTATGGACCGGCAGATAGCCGTTGCGGTCGACAACTGCGCAGAACGCCAACCTCGGATCCTTGGCGAGGAACGCCTCCAGCAGCGGCGGCAAGGCGCGATCGGCCCAGTCGAGAACCCTGGTTCGGTGCTGCACCGGGTTGGTGCCCGCGATCTCGACATAATCCGTGTCGAACATGTCCTCGATCGAGATCGCGCCGCTTGCCACGCCATGCTCGAAAATCTTGATCAGCGCGGTACCGGCTTCCATGGCGCGGGTGACGAACTCGGTGTTCTCGTCGTGGATCGCCCACATCTTGTCTTCGATCTTCTCGCGCAACTCGGCATTCGCCGCCTCGAATCGCGCCCGCGCACCGGCCTTCGAGAATTCAAAGATGCGGATCCTGCACGCGCCGACATCCTGCAGCGTGGCGGCAAGGTTTTGGTTTTGCGGCAGGCGCTCGGCGTCCGGCCCGCTGATCAGGATGGCTTCCTTGGAGATCTCGTAGACCGGTGCGGCGATGACGCCGCGCGGCGTCTCGATCTGGATCGTGAGGCTGCATGGCAAGCACTCGTTTTTCCGGCGGTCCTCGCGTTCGCCCTGGCGCAGCAGCACGGCGCAACGCGACTTCAGTTTTTGCGCGAACGCGGTGACGGTCTTGCCGGCTTTCGCGACGCTGTCGCCGTGCGCCTCGGCTTCCTTGGTCGCACTGTCGATTTCGGTGGCGCTTTCGCCGACCGAGACGATGAAATGGGAAGCGGAGGCGGCGTTTTGCGCCATCTCGCCGGTGGTCTGGTTTTGCTCGGCCACCGCGCCGTTGACGGTCTCGAATACCGGGCGGATCGCTTCGATCGCCTGCGAGATGCGGTGCACGGCGTCGACCGATCCGGCGGCGTCCTTTTGCAGCGCCTCGATCTTCTTGGAAATCTCTTCGGTGGCGTGCTGGGTCTGCACCGCGAGCGCCTTCACCTCGGTGGCAACCACCGCAAAGCCGCGCCCGGCTTCACCCGCCCGCGCCGCCTCGATGGTGGAATTGAGCGCGAGCAGCGTGGTCTGCCGCGCAATCTGCGCGATCAGGTTGACGACGTTGCCGATCGCGGCCGAGGATTCCCGCAAGCGGTCGACATTGGCGCTGGCTTCACGCGCTGCGGCAGCGGCCTCGTCGGCGAGGCGGGAGGCGTCCTGCACCTGCGCGCCGATGCCTTGGGCGGAATGGGTGAACTTGTCGGCGGCCTGCGAGAAGGTCGTCGCGGTGCTTTGGGCGGCACTGGTGCGGCCGGTCAGGGCGTCGGTGCGCTGGCGGATGGTCGAAAGCGTGGCGGCGGTCGCATCCGCGCCGCCGGCCACCGACTGGGCCGCACGCTCGAGCTGGCGAATCATCGCGCCGAGTTCGAGTTCCAGCAGTTCCAGGATTTCCTTGGCCGAATCGGCCTCAGGGGCAGTGGCTGCGTCGGGCGCGACGGCGGCTGCCGGAACCTTTGGCTCCGCAGACGCAACCGGCTCCGGCACTCGCTTTCGAAACAAACCGAACGCCATTGGGGCTCACTTGAAGTTGAAATTGGACGCCCGATCCTCTCATCCCGGCATGAAGTCATGGTTAACAACTGCCTGATATTCCGGCATGCAGTAGTACGGACATACCAAATCCTCCCGCAAATCTTTGATTTTGACACTTTACCGGCCTATAAGGCCGCGCTTCCCACCCCTCGTTTTCGACGATTCCAAGAGATTCCGCATGGCCGGCCATTCCCAATTCAAGAACATCATGCACCGCAAGGGCCGGCAGGATGCCCAGAAGTCGAAGCTGTTCGGCAAGCTGGCCCGGGAAATCACGGTGGCTGCCAAAATGGGCCAGCCCGATCCTGCGATGAACGCGCGGCTGCGGGCCGCGATCATCTCCGCCCGGCAGGAGAACATGTCGAAGGACTCGATCGAGCGCGCCATCAAGAAGGCGAGCGGCGGGGAGGGGGAGAACTACGACGAAATCCGCTACGAGGGCTATGGCCCCGGCGGCGTCGCCGTCATCGTCGAGGCGCTGACGGATAACCGCAACCGCGCTGCGTCCGACATCCGCTCTTTCTTCACCAAATCCGGCGGCAATCTCGGGGAAACCGGTTCGGTCGCCTTCATGTTCGATCACACCGGCATCATCGAATATGATTCAAGCGCGGCCTCCGACGACGCGATGCTGGATGCTGCGATCGAGGCCGGCGCCGACGACGTGATTTCGAGCGAAAGCGGCCATGAGGTCTACGCGTCGCAGGAAACCTTTCGTGAGGTGGCCAAAGCGCTGGAGGCAAAATTCGGCGAGCCGCGCAAGGCAGCGTTGACCTGGAAGCCGCAAAATACCATCGCCGTCGACGACGAGACCGGCGAGAAGCTGTTGAAGCTGATCGATCTTTTGAACGAGCACGACGACGTCCAGAACGTCTATGCCAATTTCGAAGTGTCGGACGCGCTGATGGCGAAGATGGGCGGCTAGGCCCCGCACTCCACTGTCGTCGCCCGGCTTGACCGGGCGATCCAGTACTCCGTGCAGTCGCGTTCATCTCAGGCTTCCCGGCGTACTGGATCCCCGCTTTCGCGGGGACGACGACCAGTGGGGGACGACCGAGGCAGGGGATGACGCTCTGTTTATGTTTCGTTCACCCGGCTCTGGCGGTATCACTACGCCATGACATCTCCACCGATTCGCCATCCCGTCCGTATCATCGGCATCGATCCCGGCCTGCGCCGCACCGGCTGGGGCGTGATCGAGACCGAGGGTAACCGCCTCGTCTTCATCGGTTGCGGCTCGGTCGAGCCTCCCGACACCTTGCCGCTGGCGAACCGCCTGCTCGCAATTCACGCGGGGCTTGCTGCCGTGCTCGGCGATTACAAGCCCGCGGAAGCCGCCGTGGAACAGACCTTTGTCAACAAGGATGGCGTGGCAACGCTGAAACTCGGCCAGGCCCGCGGCGTCGCCATGCTGGCGCCCGCGATGTTCGGCATATCGGTCGCGGAATACGCGCCCAATCAAGTGAAGAAGACCGTGGTCGGCGCCGGACATGCCGAGAAGAGCCAGATTCTTGTGATGCTGAAGATCCTGCTGCCGAAGGCCGAGCCGCAATCTCCCGATGCTGCGGATGCGCTCGCGATCGCGATCACGCATGCGCATCACCGCCAGGGCGCCGCGCTGCGGCTGAGGGTGGCCAGCCTATGATCGGCAAGCTCAAGGGCCTGATCGATTCCTACGGCGAGGATTACGTGATCCTCGACGTCGGCGGCGTCGGCTATCAGGTGCATTGCTCGTCGCGCACGCTGCAGGCGCTGCCGTCGCCGGGCGAGGCCGCGGTGCTGTCGATCGAAACTTACGTGCGCGAGGACCAGATCAAGCTGTTCGGTTTCCGCAGCGACCACGAGCGCGAATGGTTTCGCCTGCTGCAGACCGTGCAGGGCGTCGGCGCCAAGGTCGCGCTGGCCGTGCTCGGCACGCTGCCGCCAACCGAACTCGCCAACGCCATCGCGCTGCGCGACAAGGTCGCGGTGGCGCGCACGCCCGGCGTCGGACCGAAAGTCGCCGAGCGCATCGTCAGCGAATTGAAGGACAAGGCGCCGGCCTTTGCCAATGTCGATCCGGCGCTGGTGCATCTTTCCGGCGCGATCGACAACGACCGCGCGCCGCGGCCGGTCACGGATGCGATCTCGGCGCTGGTCAATCTCGGCTACGGCCAGCCGCAGGCCGCCGCCGCCATCGCCGCCGCCTCGCGCAGCGCGGGCGAGAAGGCGGAGACGGCGCAATTGATCCGGCTGGGGCTTAAGGAATTGGCGAAGTGAACCCGCCCACCCGCATCGTCACCCCCGAGCGCCGCACCGACGATGTCGGCGACACCGCGCTGCGCCCGCAATCGCTGTCCGAATTCGTCGGCCAGGCGCAGGCGCGCGCCAATCTCTCGATCTTCATCGAGGCGGCGCGCAAGCGTGGCGAGGCGCTGGATCACGTGCTGTTCGTAGGCCCCCCGGGCCTCGGCAAGACCACGCTGGCGCAGATCGTGGCGCGCGAGCTCGGGGTCGGCTTTCGCGCCACCTCGGGCCCAGTGATTGCGAAAGCCGGCGATCTCGCTGCGCTGCTCACCAATCTCGAAGAGCGCGACGTGCTGTTCATCGATGAAATCCATCGCTTGAGCCCGGCGGTCGAGGAAGTGCTCTATCCCGCGATGGAGGATTTCCAACTCGACCTCATCATCGGCGAGGGACCGGCGGCGCGCTCGGTCAAGATCGAACTGGCAAAATTCACGCTGGTCGGCGCCACCACGCGCGCGGGGCTATTGACCAATCCGCTGCGCGATCGCTTCGGCATTCCGGTGCGGCTGAATTTCTATACCGAGGAAGAACTCGAGAAGATCGTCACCCGCGGTGCCCGCGTGCTCAATATCGGCATGACGCCCGACGGCGCCAACGAGATCGCACGCCGCGCCCGCGGCACGCCGCGTATCGCCGGGCGGCTGCTGCGGCGCGTGCGTGATTTTGCCTCGGCCGCCGACGCCAGCTCGATCGACCGCGCCATCGCCGATCATGCGCTGAGCGCGCTGGAAGTCGATGCTGCAGGCCTCGACGCCATGGACCGGCGCTATCTCTCGACCATTGCGATGAATTACGGCGGCGGGCCGGTCGGCGTCGAAACCATGGCGGCGGCATTGTCGGAGCCGCGAGATGCGATCGAGGACATCATCGAGCCGTATCTGATCCAGTGCGGCTATCTGCAACGCACGCCGCGCGGGCGTCTGTTGACCTCGCACGCCTTCCGCCATCTCGGCCTGGCCGAACCCGCGGGCGATCCCGCGCAGTTCGGATTGTTCGGTCAAACCGAGGAGGAGTGACGGTGGCGGGCACGATCGAGATCGTCGCGGCCGTCATCCGGGACGAGGCGGGGCGGGTTCTGCTGGTGCGCAAGCGCGGCACGACGGCGTTCATGCAACCGGGCGGCAAGCGCGATCCCGGCGAAGACGACATCGCGACGCTGGCGCGCGAGATCGACGAGGAGCTTGGTTGCCAACTGGTTCCTGCTTCGATCCGGCCGCTCGGCGAATTCGATGCCATCTCGGCCAATGAACCAGGCTGGCGGGTGCGCGCATCGCTGTACGAGATCGATGTCACCGGCGATATCGCGCCGAAAGCCGAGATCGAGGCGCTGATCTGGATCGACCCGGCGGCGCCCGCCGACATCCCGCTGGCGCCGTTGACCCGCGACCACGTGTTGCCGCTGGCTTCGCGGAGAGGCGTCGCGGGCAACGCCTGACGGATTCGAACCATTTCCCCGCTATCCCGCACTAAGAGTAGATGCGCGGCTGCGTAGAGCAGGGCAACTTTTCTTCAAATCGTCTCCCCGCGTTTATCGCTGAGATCGCGGCGGCCTGCTGACATTCTGCACAAACCTACCCCAAATCCGCTTGAATTGGGTCATACTGAGGAAGGTGCATCACGGTAAATCCCATGCTTTCACGACGTCAGTTCTTTCGTTCTCTCGGCGGAATAGGCGCCGTCAGTGCCTCCACCGCGGCCTACGGGTTTGGCGAGCCGGTGCTGCAGCTGCGGCTCACGCAGTACAGCCTGTCGCCGCGGCAATGGCCCGCCGATTTCCCGCTTAGGATCGCCGTGATCGCCGACATTCACGCCTGCGATCCCTGGATGTCGCTCGACCGCATCGAAACGATCGTCGAACGCACCAATGCGCTCAACGCCGATGTCATCGTCATGCTCGGCGATTACGTCGCCGGTCATCGTCACGTCACCCGCTTCATCCCGGCGCGCGAATGGGCGACCGTGCTAGCCGGCCTGAAGGCGCCGCTCGGCGTGCACGCGATCCTCGGCAATCACGATTATTGGGACGACAAGGCGGTGCAGCGCGCAGGGCAGGGAACGACGGTGGCCCGCCGTGCGCTCGAAGCCGTTGGTATTCCGGTTTACGAAAACGACGTGCAGCGCCTGACCAAGGACGGCCGGTCGTTCTGGCTCGCCGGGCTCGGCGACCAGCTCGCCTACCTGCCGGCCCGGCGCTTCCGGCAGGTTGGGCACGTCGGCGTCGACGATCTCGGTGCGACGCTTGCGAAGGTCACCGACGACGCGCCGGTCATCCTGCTCGCGCACGAGCCCGACGTGGCACGGCGCGTGCCGTCGCGCGTCGCGCTGCAACTGTCCGGCCATACCCATGGCGGGCAGGTTCGGCTGCTCGGCTGGTCGCCTGCGGTGCCTGTAAAGCATGGCATGCGGCTGGCCTATGGCCACATGCGCACCAGATGCGACGTCATCGTCTCCGGCGGCCTCGGCTGCAGCATCATGCCGTTCCGCCTCGGCGTCCCGCCGGAGATCGTGCTGGTGAGCCTCGGCAAGGCGGGTGCGGCGGTGGTGTAGTTTCATGCGCCCGGCGCCTGTGCATCCCACGCTTAAGCTGCTAGCATTTCGTTATGAGTCCAACTATCGAAGCAACTAAGAAAATCCGTGCGCTCAAAGCCGCCATTGATGAAGGAATGGCCGACGTAGAGGCAGGGCGTGTCGTGCCTTGGGATTTGAAAGCATTTCTCAAGCAGGCTCGCGAGCGAACAATCATTAGATCGAAATGACTTCCCATCTCAACGGCGAGATCCGCGACGGCCGGCACCACATGCAGGTCCGCGTCTATTACGAAGACACCGATTTTTCCGGCATCGTCTATCACGCCAATTATCTGCGCTTCATGGAGCGCGGACGGACCAATCATCTGCGGTTGATGGGCGCCGAACAGCATGCGCTGTTTGCGGAAGCCGAGCGGGAGACGCCGGGCTTTGCCTTCGTGGTGCGCTCGATGCAGATCGATTATCTGCGGCCGGCGCGCATGGACGATGTGCTCGACATCGTCACCTGGCCGATCGCGGTGAAAGGCGCCTCGATCACGCTGGCGCAGGAGGTGCTGCGCGGCGATGACGTTCTTGTGAAGGCGCAGGTCCGCGTCGCCTTCATCTGCGAGGGCAAGGCGCAGCCGATCCCGAAAGCGCTGCGGCTGCTGATGAAGGCTGATGTGATCTAGCTATCGGCCGATTGGCGAACCGCTATCGACTTCGCAAAGCGCGGCGATAAAATCATCGCTTGAGCAACCGCCGAGGTCCCCATGTCGCGTCCACCGCTTCCGCCCTTTACCCGAGAGACCGCCGCGCAGAAGGCGCGCATGGCCGAGGATGCCTGGAATTCGCGCGATCCCGAACGGGTGGCGCTGGCCTATACCGAGAACAGCCGCTGGCGTAACCGTTCGGAAGTGTTCGAGGGCCGGCCTGCGATCGTTGCTTTCCTCACCCGCAAATGGGCGAAGGAGCATGAGTATCGCCTGATCAAGGATCTCTGGGCGTTCGACGGCAATCGCATCGCGGTGCGGTTTCAATACGAGTGGCATGATGATGCTGGAGCCTGGTTTCGCTCCTATGGCAACGAGCAATGGGAATTCGACGAGCACGGCTTGATGCGCCGGCGCGAGGCGTCCATCAACGACATCGCGATCACCGAGAAGGACCGCCGCTTTCATTGGGCGGCCCCCGGGGCGCGTCCGGCCGATGTGCCAGGATTGGGCGAGAGCCCGTTTTGATGTCTCGTAGCCCATATGAAGCGAAGCGCAATCCGGGACGATGTACAGACCGATTTAAAGCCTGGGTGCCCACAAGCCTTGTTATTCTTGCGGTCGCTCTCGCAGCCATTCCTATCCAGCCGGCGATGGCGCAAAGTAACGTGCACAATGCTTCGATCTGGGCTCCGATGTTCAGATCCCAGGTTGAGAGGTGTTGGAAGAAACCTGCCCCCGTCGGTGACGAGGTTGCGAATATGAAGGTTGTTCTCGAGATCAGCCTGACTCGAGAGGGCAGGTTGGTAGGGCAACCTTTGGTATCGTCGGAGAGCAGTCCGACCGCGTCAGATTACTCTCAGGCCTATCAAAAGAGCGCCTTACGAGCGATCACCGAATGCCAACCGTATACCTTGCCGATCGAGTATTACGATCAATGGAAACACTTCATACCGGTCTTTCTTGAGTTGCCGGTACCGCCCAAAGAGAAGGGGAAGCCCGCAGCTGGGTTGTTCGATACCCGCACTCGCTCGATTTGCCGAGGATGCTGACCGCACAAGTGCCAAGATTGCGCTACGCGATCCGGGTGAGGGTACAGGACTATCCACGCGCATGCTCGCGCAGAGAGCCCACCCCGACCCTCTCCCCGTGAAGAACGGGGAGAGGGAGCGGAGAGAGACTTACGCCGCAGCCTTCTGGCGCTCGAGTTCGGCCTTGTAGAGTTCGAACTCCTCCGCGATCGCTTTCGCGATGCTCGGCCGCGCGCGCAACCGTTCGTAATAGGCCTTCACCACTGGCCATTTCGCCAGTTCGATCGGCGGCGTCGCCATGGTCCAGTTGATCACCGTGACGAGATAGGCATCCGCCACGCTGAAATGGTCGAGCACGAATTCGCGGCCCTTCAGGTAATTCTCGAGATAATCGAGCCGCGAAAGGCCTCTGCCGAGGATGTAGGTCTTCACTTCCGGGGGTGCCTTCTTGTCGAGCACCGGTACGAACAGGCCCTTGTGCAGTTCGGTGCCGATGAAGCAGAGCCATTGATGCAGGCGGCTGCGCTCGACGTTCGATGCGGTGCCGAGGCCGGCCTGCGGAAAGCGGTCGGCGACATATTGCAGGATCGCGGCGTTCTCGGTCAGCACCAGCCCGTCGTCGGTGCGCAGTGTCGGCACCAGGCCAAGCGGGTTTACCTGCCGGAAATCCGAGCCGTCGTTCTGCACCACCTTGGTCCTGGGATCGACCTCGAGGTAGTTGGCGCTCACGCCGGCTTCATACAGCGCAATCCGGGTCGCCAGCGAGCAGGCGAGCGGTGAGAAGTACAGGTCCATGGGTGCCTCCTTGGGTTCGGCGCGGGCATTGCCGGCCAGTGTTGATTTTTATACTGTTTCGCATAATATAAATCGGGTCAAGGGATTTTTTGCGAAATGGTACAAAAAAGGAAACTGCCACCTGCCGCCAACAGCGATGCGCCGATCGCGCCAAAGCGCCGCGGCCGGCCGCGCGCCTACGAGCCCGACATCGCGCTTGGCAAGGCGCTCGATTTGTTCAGGCGTGATGGCTTTGCGGCGACCTCGCTCGACGATCTCAGTGCCGCCACCGGCATGAACCGGCCGAGCCTCTATGGTGCGTTCGGCGACAAGCGCGAGCTCTATATCAAGAGCTATCAGCGCTATCGCGATGACGCGCGCGCCGCGATGACAGACATTTTTCGCGACGAGGCGCCGCTACGGGATCGCCTGCAGCGCATTTACGCAATCGCGCTCGACATCTATCTCTCCGGCGAATTGGGCCCGCGCGGCTGTTTCACGGTGATGACGGCGGCCTCCGAAGCGGTCGCCGATCCCGAAATCCGCGCCATGGCGCTGGAAGGATTTGTCGAACTCGACAAGGCCTTCGCCGCCTGCTTCCGCCTTGCCAAAGAGAAGGGCGAGGTGACCAACAGCGCTGATGCCACCGTGCTGGCGCATCTCGCCTCCGCCACCATCCATACCATCGCGATCCGTGCCCGCGCGCGGGTGCCGCGCAAGGAATTGGAAGCGATCGTCAACGGCGCGATCGATGTGATGTGCGGGGCGAAATAGCGCGGCACCGGCATCTGGCTCGTCATGCCCGGCCTTGTGCCGGGCATCCACGTCTTTCTAGTCCAACTGCATGAAAGACGTGGATGGCCGGGACGAAGCCCGGCCATGACGAGCCTTTGGCCGCGATGATCGCCGCCCAACCAAAATATTTGCACCATGATTTGTCGGCGCGCGGTCTGCCCGTTCGTCCCCCGGACATGGTTCAAAAGGAAAGAGAGACATCATGGGAAAAGTAAGAGCTTCCGCGTTCTCGGTATCGCTCGACGGATTCGCAGCGGGTCCAAATCAGGACCTTCAGCATCCATTCGGCGTTGGCGCCGATGGGCTGACCACTTGGCTGCTCAAGACGCGGATGTTTCATGAAATGATCGGCCAGGAAGGGGGAACGACCGACATCGACGATCAGTTCGCCAGAGGCTCGATGGAGAACATGGGCGCGTGGATCATGGGGCGTAACATGTTCGGCCCGATCCGCGGCCAATGGCCGGACCATTCCTGGAAGGGCTGGTGGGGAAACAACCCGCCCTACCATGTGCCGGTGTTCGTCCTGACGCATCATCCGCGCCCGTCCATCGAGATGGACGGCGGCACCGTCTTTCACTTCGTGACCGATGGCATCGAGACGGCGCTGGCGAAGGCGATCGAAGTGGCCGGCGGCAAGGACGTTCGCGTCGGCGGCGGCACCTCCGTTGTCAGGCAATATCTGCAGGCAGGCCTGCTCGACGAACTTCATCTGGCGGTTTCCCCGGTCCTCATGGGGGCGGGGGAGAACCTGTTCGCGGGGCTCGATCTGCCGACGCTTGGCTATACCTGTGTCGAGAGCGTGCCGGGCGCGAATGCGACCCACGTCACCGTCGTGCGACGGTCACGATAGCCGCGCGTGCTTTAATACCCGCGGCTCCGATCGACGACGTTTTCCAGCGCGCCGCCGGCCTCAAAGCGTTCGATCTGCTGCGCGACGTATTTTGAGATCTCGTCGGCGTCGGTATCGGCTGCGTTGTGCGGCGTCAGCACCACCTTGGGGTGGCTCCAGAACGGACTGTCCGGCGGCAGCGGCTCGGTCTCGAAGACGTCGAGCGAGGCGGCGCCGAGCGTGCCGTCGTCCAGGCACTTCAATATGTCGGCTTCGTCCTGCAGTCCGCCGCGGCCGGCATTGATCAGCACCGGTGCGCCCAGCGGGCTGTTGCGATTGAGTTTGGTGAAGAGGTCGCGATTGAGGACATGCCGCGTGTCGGGCGTCAGCGGCAGCAGGCAGACCAGGATATCGGTCCGGCGCAGGAACGGCTCGAATTGCCCGGCGCCACAGAAGCATTCGACGCCGTCGATCTGCTTGGCGCTGCGGCTCCAGCCGACGACGCGAAAACCGACCCGCCGCAACACGTCGGCGGCATGCGCACCCAGCGCGCCGAGGCCCATGATGCCGACGGTCAGGGCACCTGCCGCCCATTGCAATCGGGGCGCCCAGCGTTTTTCGCGCTGGGATTCGCGCAGATAGAGTTCCTGGCGATGATGCATCAGGACATGCAGCACGACATATTCCGTCATCCGTTCGGTCAGGTCGGGAACGGCGACGCGCACCAGCGGCACATCCGGCAGCGACGTATCAGCCATCAACGCGTCGACGCCGGCGCCCAGATTGAAGATCACGCGCAGGTTCGGAAAGCCGGCCAACTCGCCCGGATGCGGTTTCCAGACCGCGGCGTAGTGCACCTCCGCCGGGTCGAAGCTTTTGTCCGGCAGCAGCAGTACGCGCCGGCCGCCGCAGACGTCGTCGAACCGGTCCTTCCAGCGCTGCGGCGACCAGTTTTCGGTTCCGCCATGCACCAGCACGGCGAGTGCACCCTTCGTCATTGAAATACCCCTGAACGCTTGCGTGATCTGAATCACATAGCAGATTGAGCCGTTGCCGTAGCCTCCTTTCATCAACCAGGGGAGACCTCAGATGCGCAAATTGATCCTGATATCCGCTTTCGTGCTGGCTTCGGTGTCGGCCCAGGCCGGCGAGAACCGCAACATGACGCTGGCCGCCAATGATGAGACCAAGGCCGTCGAGACCGCCCAGCCGGAAGCAACCTCGGCCCCGCAGACCAACGTCGACACCAAGACTGACGTCAAGACCGACGTCGCCAAGACCGACGTTGCCAAGCCGGAAGGCGCAAGGTCACACGCGTCCAGGCAGCCCAGCAAGTACCATGTTCGAGGCTATGAGGCCGACGAGGCCAAGGCGCGCCGGATCGCCGCGCGGTATGGCATCTACTGGTAATCCACTATCGTTTCGTCGTGACGGTGATGTTCTGGCCGGCGCCGTCCTGCTGGAAACATCACCGCGACGTTGTCTTCCCCGGACCGGGCACCTTGAGTCAGACTCTGAGGAACCCGCCGGAAAATTTCTTACCCCGGCTGTCGGCTGCAGGCATAATCGTTCGTCTTAAGAGAGAACGGAGATGCCTGTCGCATGCTGTACGCCATCCTTTGCTATCACGACGAAGACTTCACCGGTTCCTGGACCAAGGAACAGGACGCCGCGGTCATGACAAAACTGGCCGTCGTGCAGGACAAACTGGCAAAACAGGGCCGGCTCGGTCCGGTGGCGCGGCTGTTGCCGACCACGGCGGCGACCACGCTGCGCAAGGACGAGCCGCCGATCGTGATCGACGGCCCCTATGCCGAGACCAAGGAGCAATTGCTCGGCTTCTATGTTGTCGATTGCAAGAATCTCGACGAGGCGCTCGACGTCGCGCGCGATCTCGGTGCGGCCAATCCCGGCGGCGCCTATGAGATCCGCCCGGTCGGCGTGTTCAACCCCGGGAGCATCCCGAAATGACCGACACCGCCTGGATCGATGCCGCGCTGACCTCGGCGCGTCCCCAGGCGGTCGGTGCGCTGCTGCGTTACTTCCGCAATCTCGATACCGCCGAGGAAGCCTTTCAGAACGCCTGCCTGCGCGCGCTGAAGAGCTGGCCGCAGAACGGCCCGCCGCGCGATCCCGCCGGCTGGCTGATCATGGTCGGCCGCAATGTCGCGATCGACGATATCAGGCGCACCCGCAAGCAGGAGCCGCTGCCCGAGGACGACCAGGCGATCTCCGATCTCGGCGACGCCGAGGATGCGCTGGCCGAACGGCTCGACGGCTCGCATTACCGCGACGATATTTTGCGGCTGCTGTTCATCTGCTGCCATCCGGATTTGCCGGCGACGCAACAGATCGCGCTCGCGCTGCGCATCGTCTCCGGGCTGACGGTGAAACAGATCGCGCGCGCCTTCCTGGTTTCCGACGCCGCGATGGAGCAGCGCATTACGCGGGCAAAAGCGCGCGTCGCGGACGCCGATGTGCCGTTCGAGACGCCCGGCGCGATCGAGCGCAGCGAGCGGCTCGTCTCGGTCGCGGCCATGATCTATCTGATCTTCAACGAGGGCTATTCCGCGAGCGGCGATACCGCCGAGATCCGCTCGCCCCTGTGCGAGGAGGCGATCCGCCTGGCGCGGCTGCTGCTGCGGCTGTTCCAGAGCGAGCCGGAGATCATGGGGCTGACGGCGCTGTTGCTGCTGCAGCACGCGCGCGCCGCGGCGCGATTCGACGCGGATGGCGCGGTGATCCTGCTCGACGACCAGGACCGTTCGAAGTGGAATCAGAAGCTGATCGCCGAAGGGCTCGCGCTGATCGACAAGGCGATGCGCCATCGCCGCAGCGGTCCCTATCAGGTGCAGGCGGCGATCGCGGCGTTGCATGCCCGCGCCGAAAAGCCCGAAGATACCGACTGGACCCAGATCGACCTGCTCTACGGCGCGCTCGAACTGATGCAGCCGTCGCCGGTGGTGACGCTCAACCGCGCGGTCGCGGTCTCCAAGGTGCGCGGGCCGCAAGCCGCGCTCGAATTGATCGAGCCGCTGGCGCCGCGGCTGTCGAATTATTTTCATTATTTCGGCGTGCGCGGCGCGTTCCTGATGCAGCTCGGCCGCAACGACGAGGCGCGGGTCGCCTTCGACCGCGCCATTGCGCTCGCCAACACCACTGCGGAAGCCGCCCACATCCGCATGCATCTCGATCGCCTGATGCGCGACAGCGCGCCGCGCGACACGAAGGTGGGGAAGTAGTTATTCCTCCGTCATGGCCGGGCTTGTCCCGGCCATCCACGTCTTGCTCGCTCGTCGCGAAGAAAGGACGTGGATGCCCGGCACAAGGCCCGGCATGACGAGAATTATTTTCGCTGCCGCTGTCGGATTCCGCGAGGGTGGTTCGTCCTAGGGACAGAACATCGCCAAGCCCTTACGGAGCAAGCCATGACTACCGTCGCCGAGACCGCACCCGTCTCAATATCTGCGCGCTTGTTGGGCCGCATTCTCAGCGGCCTTGTCATCGTATTCCTGCTGCTGGATGGTGCGATCAAGCTGGTGCCGTGGCCGGTTGTCACGGAAACGCTGGACCGGATGGGTTACGGTTCAAGCGAAACGCTGGCGCGCAGTCTCGGGATCATCACCATCGTCTGCACCGTGCTGTATTCGATTCCGCCGACCTCGATCCTCGGTGCGATCCTGCTCACCGGCTACCTCGGTGGCGCGATGGCATCGCATGTGCGGATCGGCAGCCCCTTGTTCACCCATGTGCTGTTCGGCTTCTATCTCGGCCTGATGGTGTGGGGCGGGCTGTGGCTGCGCGACAGGAACCTGCGCACGCTCATTCCGTTTCGCCGCTGACATATTGCCGTTCACCGTTCAGGAGCCAGTCATGTTTGAAATCATTACCATCATCGCCGTCATCCTCGCGATCGCGATTGCGGTCGTCCTCATCCTCGCGGCACCAAGCCGAATTCGTTCAGCGTGCGGCGCGCGACCAGCATCAAGGCGCCGGCGGAAAAAATCTTTCCGCTGATCAGCGATTTCCATCAATGGGGAACCTGGTCGCCCTACGAGACCAAGGATCCCGCGATGAAGCGCACGTTTAGCGGTGCGACCAGCGGCAAGGGCGCGGTCTACGCCTGGGACGGCAACAACAATGTCGGTTCCGGCCGCATGGAAATTCTCGACGCGGCGGCGCCGTCGAAGATCGTCATCAAGCTCGATTTCTTCAAGCCGTTCGAGGGCCACAACACCGCCGAGTTCACGATGCTGCCGCAGGGCGATGCTACTACGCTAACCTGGCTGATGCATGGCCCGGCACCGTTCATGTCCAAGCTGATGCAGGTGTTCATGAACCTCGACCGCATGATCGGCAAGGATTTCGAGGTCGGTCTCGCCAATTTGAAGAAGCTCACCGAGAAATAATGACGTGTTGAAGTAATGACGTGTTCCACCCGCCGGCTCGCCGGCAACTTCACCCAAGGAGCAAATGATGCTGAATCCCTATCTGTTCTATCGACAGCAACTGCGAAGCGGCATTCAAGTTCTACGAAAAGACGCTTGGCGGAAAGATCGAGATGATGCTGCGCAACGAAGAAGGCCCGCCGGAAATGGCGTCGCCGCCGGAGCGCAAGCACAAGATCATGCACGCGCGGATGACGATCGGCGATCAGGTGCTGATGGCGTCCGATGCGCCGCCGGACCATTTCCACAAGCCGCAGGGCTTTTCGGTTTCGCTGACGGTCAAGGATCCCGCCGAGGCCGAGCGCAAATTCAAGGCGCTGTCGGAAGGCGGCAGCGTCAACATGCCGTTCGGCAAGACCTTCTTCTCCAAGGGCTTTGGCATGTGCTCCGACCAGTTCGGCATTCCCTGGATGGTGAATTCTCCGCTGGAAGGCATGTAAATCTATCTGCATCTCGGATAGATCGCAGCGAGTTCCCGCCCGCGCAACAGCAACAGCCGCGACGTCAATCCGCCGCGGCTGATGATCCAGCCGCGCACCGGCGCGGGATAGGCCGCAAGCACCTCGCGCGATGCTTCCGGCTCGGCGTATGTCCGGCCGCGCCGGTCGATCGACCGCGCGGCGTGGAAACCGAGCACCGCGCGGCGCGTCACGCAGATGCGGTTATCCGGCACAATGGACAATACCAGCGTGCAGGCCGACAGGCACGGACCGTCGATCACGACGCGCTCGCCTGACGCGCGCACCTGCTCGAACAGATCGAGGAACGGGCCGACCTGTCCGCCGGGGCTGGCGAGGATGCGCACCTCGGCGCGGGCGGATGCGGCGAAGATGCAGAACGCGGCGGCAAGCAAAATGCTTCGGTTCAGAACGGTTCCCATTGGGGAAGCTTCCCGCGCCGACGTGTCAAGATCAAGATCATCGCCAATCGTTCTGGATCACCCGTTCCGCCGCTGGCCGCGCAGGGTCGGCAGGCCGATGCCGGCGGCATCGAAGCCGCCGTCGACTGCGAGAATCTGCCCGGTGATGTAGCTGGAACGATCGCTGCACAGGAAGAAGATCGCTTCCGCCAGTTCCTCCTCGAGCCCGTAACGATTGAGCGGGATCGCGTCGTGATAATCGGCGCGGATTTCCGCGGTGTGGACCGCTTTGGCCATCGCGGTCTCGACCGGCCCAGGCGCCACCGCGTTGACGCGGATGCCCAGCGAAGCCAGTTCGACCGCGAGCTGTTTGGTGAGATGCGCCAGCCCCGCTTTGCTGGTGCCGTAGGCCGAGCGCAGCGTCGAGGCGCGGACTGCCGAGATCGAGGTGATGTTGACGATCGCGCCGCCGCCATGGTCGCGCATCAGGGGCGCTGCCGCCTTGGTGCAGATGAACGGGCCGGTGAGATTGACCGTGAGGATCCGGTTCCAGTCCGCGTCCGACGTCTCCAGCAGCGGCGCGAACACCGCGACCCCGGCATTGTTGACGAGCGCGTCCAGCCGGCCGAAGCGGCGGTTCATCGTCTCCATCGCGCTAGCGACCGCGTCCGCATCGGAGACGTCGCAATGCAGCGCCAGCGTGTTGTCGGGATTTGCCAGGCCTGCGACTGCGCCGCGCAGCAACTCGCCCTCGATGTCGAGCAACGCCACGCGCCAGCCCTCGGCCAGGAAGCGTTTGGCTGTCGCGAGCCCAATGCCGCGCGCGGCGCCGGTGACGAGTGCGACTTTTGGCGGAAGAGGAGGACATGGGCCGGTCCGTCGTTGAAATGAGTTGCGTGGGTTTTCCTAGCATGGAAGCCAGCCGTCTGCTCTGTTACTCCTCAGCGTCAGCCCGATGAAAGATGTGCCATGAAACTCATCGATCCCAAGCAGACCACGCGCGAACAATGGCGGCCGGGCGTCGAGACCCGATGGTGGTTTCGGCCGCAAAGCGGCGCCACGCAACTCTGTATCTTCGAGCAATGGGTCGCGCCCGGCATGGGCGCGCCGACCCACTCGCATCCGGTCGAGGAGGTGCTGACGGTGCGCGAGGGCGAGGCCGAAATGTGGATCGAGGACGCGCGCGTGGTCGTGACATCCGGCCAGTCGCTATTGGTGCCGGCCCGCCGCCAGCACGGCTTCCGCAATTGCGGCACCACGACGCTGCATGTTCACGCGGTTTTGGCGTCGGCGGTGTTCGAGCAGACGATGGAGGGGACTGCGGAAGTGACGCGAAGGTGGGCGCATTGATCGCTTCGCCTTTTTCGCCATCATCGGCTGATACTCCGCTCGCCATCGCAAGCAATCAAGAGGAAGCCATGTCGCTCACGCTGCATTTCCATCCGCTGTCATCGTTCTGCTGGAAGGTGCTGATTGCGCTTTACGAGAACGACATTCCGTTCACGCCCAATCTGGTCAATCTCGGCGATCCGGCCGAACGCGCGGCGCTGCAAAAACTCTGGGGAATTGGCAAGTTTCCAGTGCTTCGCGATGCGGCGCGGAACCAGACCGTTCCGGAATCGAGCATCATCATCGAATATCTCGACCAGCATTATCCTGGCCGTATCAGGTTCATCCCGGACGATCCGGAAGCTGCCCGGCAGACGCGGCTGCGCGACCGTTTCTATGATCTCTACGTGCATCTGCCGATGCAGAAGATCATGGGCGACCGGCGTCGCCCCGCCGACAGCAAGGACCCTCACGGCGTCGAAGAGGCGCGGGCGCAACTGCGGACCGCCTACGGCATGATCGAGCAGCAGATGTCGGGTGGCGGCTGGGCGATGGGCGGCGACTTCAGCCTGGCCGACTGCGCGGCGCTGCCGGCGCTGTTCTACGGCAACATGGTGGAGCCATCAGGCGATAACAAAAACGTGACGGCCTATCTCGAACGCCTGAAGGCGCGGCCTTCGATCGCGCGCGTGATCGGGGAGGCCGAACCCTATTTCAAGATGGTCCCGAAATAAGAAGAGCTATCTCTGGCCGGCATGCCGGCCTGCCACATGGTCGGTTGCGCGGAGGCGTCGAGATGCCGGCAATTACCTCAAAAATAATTCCACCCGATCTGTCGGTGCGGCAGAATCGGATTCGTCTTGTTGATGAGTGCCGGCCTTTGGTCGGGTGACGAAAAGATCCAACGGAGCGTGACGATGCGATTCATGGTGATTGTGAAGGCGAGCAAGGACAGCGAAGCGGGCGTGATGCCGGGCACGGAATTGCTGACTGCGATGGGCAAATTCAACGAGGAAATGGCCAAGGCGGGTGTGATCCAGGCCGGCGAAGGACTGCATCCGAGTTCCAAAGGTGCCCGGGTCAAATATTCCGGCGGACAACCCACGGTGACCCGAGGCCCGTTCAACCTCACGGGCGATCTCGTTGCCGGCTTCTGGCTGATCCAGACCAAATCGGTCGACGAAGCCATCGACTGGATGAAGCGCGCGCCGTTCGACGGCGGCGCCGAGATCGAGATCCGCCAGGTGTTTTCGGCGGAAGATTTTGGCGAAGCGCTGACACCCGAACTGCGCGAGCAGGAAGAACGCCTGCGCGCCCAGGCTGGGAAGAAGTGACGGCCGAGAGGTCGTCATTCCGGGGCAGCCCGCAGGGCTGAACCCGGAATCTCGTGCAACAATCTTCGTCATTCCGGGATGCGCCTCTTGGCGCAGGCCCGGAATCCATACTCACGATCGTGGTTATGGATTCCGGGCTCGCGCTACGCGCGCCCCGGAATGACGAGGTGAGAGTTACGAAGCCTAACCACGTAAGGACCCCCCATGCGATTCATGATGCTGATGATTCCGCTCGGCTATGAGACCGCCTCGCCCGACGTCCAGCTCGATCCCGAGCGCGTGGCCGCGATGATGAAATACAACGAGGCGCTGCAGGCGGCCGGCGTATTGATTACGCTCGATGGGCTGCATCCGCCGTCGATGGGCGCGCGGGTCTCGTTTGCCACCGGCAAGCCTGTCGTCACCGACGGTCCGTTCACCGAGTCCAAGGAAGTGCTCGGCGGCTACTGGATGATCGACGTGGCCTCGCGCGAGGAGGCGATCGCCTGGGCATCGAGGTGCCCGGGGTCCGAGAACGAGATCATCGAGATTCGCCAGGTGCAGGAAATGGCCGATTTCTCGGAAGAAGTGCGAGAGGCAGCAGCGGGGTTCGCGGAGCTGCAACAGGGCAGGGCGACCAGCCGTTAATCTTGGTGAATGCTTTAGCCGCGAATTAGCTTCACCTCTCCCGCTTGCGGGGGCGAGACGAGCGAAGCTCGCTCTTAGGTCGTTGCGCTCGAAGAGCGCTGCGGGTGGGGGAACTCTCTCCACACGGGCAGTGTGACTCGCGGAGGCGCCCCCACCCCACCCTCCCCCGCAAGCGGGAGAGGGAGTCCACCTCCGTCGTGGACGCAACTCGATCTAACCTCATCAGACTCTAGTGACGTTGACCGCCAGCTCATGTAAAAGCCATTCACATGAGCTGGCGCAAGGAAGAGCGCCGCGCCGAGCGCGGCTACCATCACGGCAATCTGAAGGAGGCGCTGCTGCAGGCGGCGCTGAATTTGATCGCGCAGAAGGGCGCCGCCGGTTTCACCTTTGCCGATGCGGCGCGGATGGCCGGCGTCAGCCCCGCCGCGCCCTACCGGCATTTTCGCGATCGCGACGAGTTGCTCTCCAGCATCGCCCAGCGCGGCTTCGAGCAGTTCGAGGCGTTGCTGATACAGGCCTGGGACGATGGCCGGCCCGACACCATCACGGCCTTCGAACGCCTCGGCAAAGCCTATCTGGCCTTTGCGCGCGAAGAGCCGGCGTATTATTCGGCGATGTTCGAATCCGGCATTCCCGTCGAAACCACGCCGGCGCTGGCCGCAGCGAGCGAACGCGCGTTTGCCGTGATCCGCGCCGCGGCCGAGCGCCTAGCCGCGTTGGTGCCACCAAACATGCCGCGGCCGCCCGCGATGATGATGGCGCTGCACATCTGGTCGATGTCGCATGGCATCGCGTCGCTGTTCGGTCGCGGCGACGCCGCGCGGCGCAAATTGCCGATGTCGGCGGAAGATCTGCTGGAAGCCGAAGTGCTGATTTATCTGCGCGGTCTCGGCTTTCCGACCGACCGCAAGAGCGAGCCCCCACCGCTGCCTGAAGAGAAGGCCGGTCCTTGGGGTAAGCCGAAATAAAATTGCGCAAATAATTTCGCCGGCACCCCCGGCGGCCAGCTTGACAAAACGCCTGAAGCGGCCAAGTATGTAAATGTTATTTACATTCACAACGGCGTGATGCCGTCATGGAGAGGGAAATGGCCTACACCGCTGATGTCAATCGCTGGCGCGGCCCGGAGAACGAGCCCTATCGCCCGCATATGCTCGATAGCCCATGGCATCCCGGCTGGATCGCCGTGACCATCCTCGGTTTCATCATCTGGTGGCCGATCGGACTTGCCCTTCTCTTTTTCACACTCGGGAGCAGAAAAATGGGTTGCTGGAGCCACCAGGATCGCTGGGCCAACAAGATGGAGCGGATGCAGTACAAGATGGAGCGGATGAAAGACCGCATGGAGCGTCGTGGCTTCGGCTTCGGCGGCTTCGGTCCGCCCACCAGCGGTAACCGCGCCTTCGACGAGTACCGCACCGAAACCCTGCGGCGTCTTGAGGAAGAGCAGGTCGAGTTCAAGAACTTCCTCGAACGCCTGCGTCACGCCAAGGACAAGGAAGAGTTCGACGCCTTCATGGCGCAGCACAAGCCGCGCCCGACCCCGCCGAACGACCAGCCGCAGCAGGGCTAGGTAGCGTTTTCAAGCGAAGTGGACCCCCGGTTCGCGTGAAGAAAACGCGTCAAAATAAAGAGAGCTACCAATCCTGAGCTAGCCCTCAGGCGATGTGCCCCCATAGAACCTGAAGGCCACGAGCCGCCCGTTTGCGAACAGCAGACGGGCGGTTTGGTGTTTTGCTGGTGGCATGCCGATTGTAGCAGCCTTCGTAGGGCGGGTTCTCTTTAACCCGCCATCTCGCTTGGAACGGCGGGTTAGGGTTAAAGAGAACCCGCCTACGCGAGCTGAATGATTGTCTCGACACTCACCGCCGCCCGCGCTCCTGCGATTTTTTTTCGCCGATCAGACAGGGCACCCGGGGCTCTTTCTCGGCGGCCGGGACGATCCGGTGCTCCGGTGTGAGGCCCGCAACTTCGAGAACAAGCTTGGTCCGGATCGCTTCCTGGAATTTTTCGCGATCTTTGATCGTCATGATGAAGGCGCCCGGCCCTCCGATCACGCAGTCCTCGTAATAGAGATCGAGATTCTCGATATCGATCGTCGCAAGGGATGGCTCCTTCACCATGATCGGGAGGCCGTTGATGATGATGCCCTTCTCCAGGGCAGCGTCGCGCGCGCTGGTTACCGGGGCTCCGTCGTTGTTCGGCCCATCGCCAGAAATATCGATGACGCGCCGCAACCCGCGATAGGGATTCTCTTCGAACAGCTGCAGTGCGAAATTAATCGCACCTGATATCGAGGTACTCGAACCTCGACGAACCGGTGTTTTCATGATCTCGGCGGCCACTGCATCCGCCGATTCCGGGCCGTCGATCACCCGCCAGGGAATGATGATCTTCTCGTCGCCCGACATCGACCACTCGAAATAAGTCACGGCCACCTTGCTGCCCGGACCGGCCTTCAGCGCCTGAAGGAAGTCTTTCGAGACGATGGCCTGCGCATAGCCCTCGCGCTGAACGGCAAGTTCGTCCATATCCATCGAATAGGAGACGTCGACGGCGATGACGAGCTCGACGTTTACGGCTGGTACATTGTGCTTGGTGTCGGCGAATCGAGATTTCGGGCTCGGCGCGGCAATGCCAGCAACGTCACCTCCGACTATCGCGCCCGCAACAAGCACCGCCCCGACCGAGACACACCAGCGCATGGCGGCCCTCCCGTCCGTTCACGAGCATGGTGACACCCAAAACGCGTCCCGAAAAGCGGAAACATGCAATTGTCGTTCTTCATCTGGCCGGCTTTGCCGTCACTTGCCATTCAAAGCATATTCGCCATTGCCTGCCCGATTGCGTCTCTAGCCGCAATGACCCTTCACGAAGCCGCTAAAGCTCTAAATGTACATCCGCCTTGGGGGCATAACGGACACGACCGGACTTGCTGCCGGCTCGATCCGGTTGCGGTTGACCCAACTGAGACATTGGCGCGGGGCTTCTGTCCCGCGTTTTGCGCCTTAGGCACCACGCGCTACGGCGACGGCTGCGGAGTGCTCGCCCTGCCGGCGGTGGCACGCGGCGATCGACCTGCGGACCAACGCTGGGCCCGACTATTTCCCTGTCGTTGGCGCCTAGGATGACCGACGGCAATGCGATGCGCATCGAAGACCGCCGGCTGCCGCGCGAGTGGATCTTGACAAGGCTGCGCCATCAGAAGCGTACTGCGCGGTGCATAGTGAGTTCAGCACGGGCTCTGCCTTATGCAGGCGGCCTCGGGCGATATTCCGTTATCGGCCTGGGGCGAGCTGACGGCGAAGGCAATGGAAGCGCGCCCGCGGCTTCTTCGCTCGCCCCGCCGCTGCCTCGTGGTGGATCGTCAACAACCGCCGAACGCAACCCGGTCAGTAATACAGTTCTTACAGAGGCAGGATCGAATCCAATATCCTTGGCGTTTGGTGGATGTGCCTCGCTGCCCTTCAATCGGAGCGCCAAGTGCAATTGCTCGCAAAGGTGCTGAACGACGAGGCCACCTTGACCTCGAATGCGCGGACCAGCGTTTCGAGCTGCGAGGCGCGAACGACTTTCTCCTCACGTTTGATTGTCGACTCCATCCTCCGACGTTCCAGAGATCCGATGCGAAGCACTTCGATAGCGTCGGCCATCTGGCTGATTTCGTCGTTCCCGCCGCGGCACGGCACCTCGACCGCGAGATCGCCCTGCGCCGTCCTTCCGATCACCTCGGTCAGGAGCCGCACGGGTGAGACGATCCGGCGTAGCAACAAAAGGAGTCCCCCGATCGCCAAGGCTAAGGAAACCAGAGCCAACCCAACAGCTATCGCAAAACCCAGCAGCGCCGACGCAAGGTCTGCTTCGGCTCTGCTCAATGATCTGTCCAAAGATACGTCTCGAAGCAGCAGAAGTTCTGCCTGAGCAGGAGTTGCCCATGCGCGCCATTGGCTGACGGATTCCGTCCACGGCGACGCCGTGCCGTTCAATTTCGCCCGCGCGAACGCCATTCCCTGACGCCAGTGAGGTTCGCTCTGGGCTTCGTAGGTGTCTCGCTGGTGCTTTAGTCCCTCGACGAGGACGGGATCTTCAGAAACGGCGATGAGACGCTTTATTGTGCTCCACTCCTGCTCGGCACGACCTCCAAAGTTCACTGCCGTATCGTATGCCTGTGGCTCGACGGCGACGCCGGAAATCCATAAGACCAGCAATCCGTTGCGGCGCCCGACATGGTCGCGCAGGTCCATGACCTGGCCGGCAAGCTCGACGTACGATCCCAAGGCCGGAGCGGCATTCGGCCACTTTCGCTGCTGCCATGGTGGCCAGGCGGGAAATCTTCTCGACGGCTACGGTCCGGACTTCGGCGGTTGCCTTGGCGAGTGCCGGATCACGCGTTGCCGCCGCCTGGGCGAAGGCGGTGGACAACTTTGAACGCAGATCGACGAGCGAAGACATGACGCTCCGCGTTGCATCCGCGCTGAGCCCCGCAGCTTCCGCACTCCGGGCGGCTGCTTCCATCGCCTTGTTCGTCGCAGCGGCATCCTTCGCAACTGACGCCTGATCTACCCCATCGATCAGCAGCAAGCTGCCCAGCTTGCCAACCTCGTAGGCGATCTCGGTCTGCGCCCTCTGCGCATCGCTGACGGCGCGCATCGCTACGATGGCCTCGTTGGCCTTCGTCCAGGTACTTCCGGTTGAGACCGCGGTTCTAACCGACATCACGACGCCGGGCGCGGCAACGATGCAAAGACCGATCAGGAAAAGATTACGAATGCGCATCAAACGTTAGTTATGATCGGGTGTTACGCGATTGACCGCCCAATCGATCGCTTACGTGAGCATGGGCGGTACGCGAAAACCGGTACCCACTTTTCCGGATCATGCGTGACTAGCGGGCGACTGGAACGATGCTTTTGACCCTAAGCAGCTATAGTGCTGCGGCTAAAATCCTGCGCTGCGCGGAATGACAAGCTCGCGCGTCCCAGCGATGCGCCCGGGCCGGCCGCTCTCAGGAAAGTCGAGCAGGCGCCGCGCGGCATCAGCGATCTGTTCGTCGACATGAACGGCGGCTCGCGGGCTTTCGGCTTCGATGTAGCTGAAAATGTCGTGGCGATCGGACCACGCGAAGCGCGACCAGACGAGCTTCAACGTTTGCGTTCCGCCGCCTTGCGAAGCGCTGCGGAACGCCTCTGCGCGAAATGCGCTTCGACCTCGGAATCATCGAGATCGGGGCGGGTATCCGCCAGGGCCTGATGCACCTTGTCGCGGAACCAGCTGTCATAAGCCTTGCTGTTGCTCCGAGAAGCGGAAGCCGCCTTCGGCGCGGCTTTGCCACTCCGTGGCGGCGCTCCCGTGGGGACTATATTTCGGACCGGCGTATTCCGAGGCGGACGGCCATGACCCAGAACGCAATTGCACCGGTCGATCGGCTTTGGGCGTCAGTTCGCCGCGAGGCCGAAAGCGTCCTGGCCCGCGATCCCCTGTTTGGCGCCTCGCTGTCGGCCGCGATCCTCGATCATGCCGATTTCGGTGGTGCGCTCGCATATCAGATCGGTGAACGGCTCGGCAGACATGCGGCTGACCGCGAGCTTTTCGCGCGCGTCGCCCGCGAAGCATTTCAGGCGTCGCCCGATCTGGTCGACGCCGCGAGCCGCGATCTTCAGGCGATCGCCGTTCACGATCCCGCGACCGCAGGACTTCTGCCACCGCTGCTGAACTTCAAGGGATACGTCGCGCTGCAGGCCTGGCGCGTGTCGAATTGGCTGTGGCGCGAGCGTCGGATCGATCTGGCGCTGTTGCTGCAAAGCTGTTCGGCCGATTCACTTCAGGTCAGTATCCATCCGTCCGCCTCGATCGGCACGTCGGTATTTTTGGATCATGCGACCGGCATCATCGTGGGTTCATTCGCTGTCATCGGCGACGAGGTGACCATCTATCAAAACGTCACCGTTGGAGGGAAGGACGCAGCTCCCGGCCGTGCTCCCAGGATCGGTCGCGGCGTGTTGCTCAGCAGCGGCGCCACGATCCTCGGCGACATCAGCATCGGCGATTTCGCCAAAATCGGCGCGGGCTCGGTGGTCAGCCATGACGTGCCGGGCGGATGCACCGCGGTCGGCGTGCCGGCGCGGCTGACCAATTGCGCGGAGGCGGGCCTGCCGGCGTGAGCGTTGCGCCCGCGGAAGGCCGTGCGTTTCGAATCTAAATTCGCCTGACGCATCAAGCTGATTTGCCCTGTCCAGTCCTCGTCGCGAAAAACATTCCGCTTAACCCGTCGGGCAAATCAGCGCTATCAACTCGCCCGTCTCACCCGATGAGAGGGGCGGCTCGCGATCGTCACGAACGTGCGGTGGGATGCGGTGGACGCTGATGCGCCTTTGACGAACGGCGCTGACGCGGACGGCGAAGTCGTGTGGTCCCGACGCCCCGACGCTGGCGTCAAGTCTTGTGCGGTCAAGGCCCGTGAGGCGATGGTGGCAAGAAAGCCCGGTCGCCAAGGAGAGCGCGATATAAGTCGTAAAACCATTGCGCGGGGAAGGCCGGAGTGTTTCCGCTGAACCTGTATGCTCGTGTGCGTTTCTTCGCACAATTTTGCACACGAGACCGCGGGTGCAGCGCGCACCCGGTCTTCCCTGCGCCCTCTGTTTGTTAGGAGGGCAACGTTCGAGATCAAACCTCGGGCGAATTGCGCCGCGAGAACGCGGAGCACGTGCCTCGCTGTTTCGACACATTCGACCGTCGTCATTCCGCGGTGCGCGCGAAGCGCGAGCCCGGAATCCATAACTCACGATCGTGAGTATGGATTGCTTCGCTGCGCCGAATGACGCCAAGGGCTGGCGCATGCCGCGTCCGAATGACGACAGGACTGGCAGCTGGCCCCGGCTCGAGCCAGCTCCGCGGAACCCCCGTAACCGGCCGGATTGCCTGCATTTCCCGCAACCGGATTTCCCTTTAGTAACCTGACATTAACCAAGATTATCGTTTGGTTAGGGGCGGAATGACGCGTGGAAAGCCCTCGTTTTGACATGTTGGCAGGGGAAGCAGGACCCGGCTTTTGGACGGGCCCCCCATGCGACCCAAGTGAGGCTCCCCCGCGCAGTTTCGCCGCGCCTTATGCGCGGCTGTGGAACCGGCAGCCATTTGCGCTCCGAGAATTTGGGATACTCGCGTTGAGAGGATACCGCCTATGAATCCCGCTGACGTGGCTCAATCGGCCCTGCCGATGGCAACGAGCGATGTCTCGCTGATCGCTTTGTTCCTGCAGGCCGCCTGGATCGTGAAAGCGGTCATGCTGGGGCTGCTCGCCTGCTCGGTCTGGGTCTGGGCGATCGCGATCGACAAGGTCCTGCTCTATGCGCGCACCAAGCGCGCCATGGACCGTTTCGAGCAGGCGTTCTGGTCCGGGCAGTCGATCGAGGAACTGTACCGCGCGCTGTCGGCGAAGCCGACGCAATCGATGGCGGCCTGCTTTGTCGCCGCGATGCGCGAGTGGAAACGCTCGTTCGAGAGCCAGTCGCGCTCCTTCGCCGGCCTGCAGATGCGGATCGACAAGGTGATGAACGTCTCGATCGCCCGCGAAGTCGAGCGGTTGGAACGGCGGCTCCTCGTATTGGCCACCGTCGGCTCGGCCGGGCCGTTTGTGGGCCTGTTCGGCACCGTCTGGGGCATCATGTCGAGCTTCCAGTCGATCGCGGCCTCCAAGAATACCTCCTTGGCGGTGGTGGCGCCGGGCATCGCGGAGGCGCTGTTTGCCACCGCCATCGGGCTGATCGCCGCAATTCCGGCGACTATTTTCTACAATAAGTTCATTTCCGAGGTGAACCGGCAGGCCCAGCGGCTGGAAGGTTTTGCCGACGAGTTTTCAGCGATCCTGTCGCGCCAGATCGACGAGCGGGCGTGAGGAACGGCCAATGACGAGCGCATCCGTGAGCATCCGATCATGGCGATGAACATGGCAGGTTCGGCTGGTGGTGGCGGACGCCGCGGCCGGCGCCGCGCCGCCGTGATGGCGGAGATCAACGTCACGCCGATGGTGGACGTCATGCTGGTGCTGCTGATCATCTTCATGGTCGCGGCCCCCTTGATGACCTCGACCATCGATATCGACCTGCCGGTCGCGAGCGGCGGCAAGTCGCTGTCGTCGAACGCGCCGCCGCTGACGATCTCGGTGAAGCGAACCGGGGGAGGCTGCAATTCGAATATCGAACTCTATCTCGGGGATACGCTGATCCCGGCCGCCGAGTTGCTGCCCAAAATCAAGGCTATCCGGGAAACCCGCTCGGAAGCCGAAAGCGTGGTCTATCTGCGCGGCGACAGGGACGTTTGTTACACGGATATGATGAAATTATTGGGAAATATCAGGACCGCGGGCTTCAAGGCGAATATCGTCATTCTTCCCGAGCAGGGCTCGTGAGCGGTAGCGTTTTCGAGCGAAGTGGATACCGGTTCGCGTGAAGGAAACGCGTGAAGCAATGATTGACGGCGGAGCAGGAACGCTCAATTGAAGGTCAAGATCGACAAGACGCTGGCTGCCTCCATCGCCCTGCACGTGCTCGTGCTCGGGTGGGGCCTGGTGTCGTTCTCGAGCAAGGCTTTCGAAATGACGCCGGAGGAATCGGTTGCCGTCGATGTCATTTCCTCCGACCAGCTCGCCAAGGTCATGGCCGGCATGAAGACCGGCAAGAAGGAAAATCCGAAGCCGCTGGTGGAGAAGGTCGCGGAAGCCAAGCCGCCGGTCGACGACACCGTCGGCAAGATCACCGAGAAGCCGCCGGTCGAGACCGAAAGCGCGCCGCCGCCCACCCCGAAGGTCGAAGAAAAGCCGGTCGAAAAGAAACCCGATCCGCCCAAGGTGGTCGAGAACAAGCCGAAGGAAGAGCCGAAGCCAGTCGAGAAGAAGCCGGATCCGGTCAAGCCTGATCCGATTGCGGAAGCCATCAAGAAAGAAGAGAAGAAGCCGCCGCCGAAACCGCCGGTGCAGCAGGCGGCCAAGCCGCCGGAGCCGGCCAAGCCGAAGGAGCGGTCCTTCGATCAATCGAAGATCGCGGCACTGCTGGACAAGCGCGACCCGTCGCGCCAGGCCGTGACCGGCGACACGCTGAATTCCAACGCGGCGCTTGGGCTGGCCAAGGGCAAGGCCGCTGACAATTCCGCGACCTGGGGCGCGATGTTCAAACAGCAGGTCGAACGCTGCTGGAAGAAGCCCTATGGCGGCATCGAGGCGATGCAGACCGAAGCCGTGTTCGACATCCGACTGAAGCGCGACGGCTCGCTCGAGGGCATGCCGGTGCCGGAAGGCACGCCGGCGACGCCCTATCTTCGCGTCTATCAGGAGAGCGCATTGCGCGCGATCATCGAATGCCAGCCGTACAATCTGCCGGCGGCCTTTTTCGATGAATGGAAATATTTTTCGCCCGTTTTCACCGAACGAAAGACCTGAACGCGATGTCCGCGCCCGGCTCACAAGAAAAGTTCGCCAACAATGACTGACACCCAAAAATTGCGTGAATTGCCATTCCGCTTTAACCGCCGCCAGATGATTTCCGGTATCGCAGCGCTTGGTGCTGTCGCCGGTGGCCGCAGCGTCTTCGCACAGCAGGGACCGAAGAAGGTCATCATTCCGGAGGGCGAGTTCGCGCCGCTGCCGATCGCGATTCCGAATTTCGCGGCCGGCACGCCTGGCGACGCCGAAGTCGGCGCCGGCGTCACGCAAGTCATCACCAACAACCTGAAGCGCAGCGGCCTGTTTGCGCCGATCGACCAGGCGGCCTACATCGACAAGACCATCAACATCGATGCCGCGCCGAATTTCCAGAACTGGAAGACGATCAACGCGCAGGCACTGGTCACGGGCCGGATGACGCGGCAGGGCGACGGCCGGCTGAAGGCGGAATTCCGCCTCTGGGACGTCAACACCAACCAGCAACTCACCGGCCAGCAATATTTCACCTCGCCGGAATATTGGCGCCGGATCGCGCACATCATCTCCGACCAGATCTATGAGCGCCTCACCGGCGAGAAGGGCTATTTCGACACCCGCATCGTGTTCGTCGACGAGAGCGGCGCCAAGGAACGCCGCGTCAAGCGGCTGGCGCTGATGGATCAGGACGGCGCCAATGTGCGCTATCTGACCAAGGGCGCCGACCTCGTGCTGACGCCGCGGTTCTCGCCGTCGACCCAGGAAATCACCTATATGGAGTTCGGCCAGGGCGATCCTCGCGTCTATCTGTTCAACATCGAGACCGGGCAGCGCGAGATCGTCGGCAATTTCCCCGGCATGTCGTTCTCGCCGCGCTTCTCGCCGGATGGCCAGCGCATCATCATGAGCCTGCAGCAGGGCGGCAATTCGAACCTGTTCGTGATGGACCTGCGCTCGAAATCGACGACGCGCCTGACCGACACGCCGGCGATCGATACCTCGCCGTCCTACGCGCCTGACGGCACGCGCATCTGCTTTGAGTCCGACCGCGGCGGCAAGCCGCAGATCTACGTGATGGCGGCGACCGGCGGCGGCGCGCAGCGCATCTCGTTCGGCGAAGGCAGCTATTCGACGCCGGTGTGGTCGCCGCGCGGCGACTATATCGCCTTCACCAAGCAGGGCGGAGGCCAGTTCGCGATCGGCATCATGAAGCCCGATGGCTCCGGTGAGCGCATCCTGACCTCGGGCTACCACAACGAAGGCCCGACCTTTGCGCCGAACGGCCGCGTGGTGATGTTCTTCCGCGATCCCGGCGGCAATGGCGGGCCTTCGCTGTTCACCGTCGATGTCTCCGGACGCAATGAGCAGAGGGTGCCGACCCCGGGATTCGCCTCCGATCCAGCGTGGTCTCCATTGTTGTCGTGAGCGGGTGTCGTGGGCCGGCGCGACTGCGCGCCGCAGCGTGTGCCGTTAATCGGCAAATCTTGCCTAGTGCACTGATATTTCAAGCGAATTTTTACATCTAGAAACCGATCGCAACGACTCGGTAACGATATTCCCTCAGAAAGGCTTCATCTGCGAAGCGTAAAACTGCGCGGATCGAACAGGACGCGCAAACCCAAGATGCAGCTGGCGAACCAGAGCGGAGAGCCCGATCAGCGGATGACGCCGTCGATTCGCGCGGCTTTGCTCGATTCGCTCTTCGAAACACCCGCCACGATGCTTACGGGTCTCATCTTCGGCGCCATCGCGGCAGCCATGACCGCGCTGAAGACGGGAGAAACTCCAGTCTGGGCGATGTGTCGCGCTTCTCATCGTCGCCGGCGCCGTCCGCGCGTTCGACCTGTGGCGGTACCAGGGGCGCAAATCGACCCTGACTGCCGATGAAGCTGCGCGGTTCAAGAAGCGCCATCAGATCGGGGCGATGATCCAGGCCGCTGCGCTCGGCATATGGTGTTCGACCACACTGTTGGTCAGTGACGACGCCGTGGCCCACATGATTTGTATGTCGGTAACCACCGGGATCGTGGCGTGCGGTGCGGGCCGGGCCTATGGACAGCAGTGGATTTTCCAGCTGCAGGTTGCGCTTGCCTTCGGTTCAACTGTGATCGCGCTGGCGTTGCGTGGCACACCCTATTACGTGGCGATGTCGGTCGTGTGCGCCGCATTTCTTGTGGCCGTCATGCAAATTTCGGCCAATTTGCACAGAATATTCATGCAGGCGCTGATGGCGCGCGAGCGCGAGGCGGCGCTGGCCGGCCAGTTCGATACTGCATTGAACAACATGCCGCACGGTCTGTGCATGTTCCGCGTCGACGGGCAACTCGCCGTGATGAATCATCGCTTCAGCGAAATCATGAATCTGTCCGAAGATCTCGCGCGCAGTGGTGCCGGCGCGTCTGACATCATCGCAGCCTGCGTCAGCGCCGGTTCGATCTCGGCGGCGAGCGGCGAGATGATCCTCGCCGAAATCGAGAGTTCGCAGGCAAAGGACATTGTTACCGCCGATCCCGACGCCGAGAGAAATCGCTCGCTGTCCTGGACCTTCCAGCCGATGGCCGACGGCGGCGCCGTGGTGCTGCTCGAGGATATCACCGAACGGCGCAACGCCGAGGCGCGGATCAGTCATCTGGCCCGTTATGACGAACTGACGACGCTTCCCAATCGCGTCAATTTCCGCGACGAGATCGGACGGCTGCTCGCGATTCAACAGGGCGTTGGACAGCTGTCGGCATTGCTGTTTGTCGATCTCGACCAGTTCAAGCAGGTCAATGATACGCTTGGTCATCCCTGTGGCGACCAGCTCCTGTGTGCGGTCGCCAACCGCCTGCGCGAAATGCTGCGGCCCGAAGATTTCGTGGCGCGGTTCGGCGGCGACGAGTTCGTGGTGTTCCAGCAGAACATCCATTCCCACGAGGACGCCGCGGGGCTGGCGCGGCGCATCGTCGATCGTCTGAGCGAGCGCTACAAGATAGACAATCATCTGGTCGAGATCGGCGCCAGCGTCGGCATCGCCATGACGTCGCCCGGCGTCAGCGCCGACACGTTGCTGAAGAATGCCGACCTCGCGCTATACCGCGCCAAGGCGGATGGCCGTGGCACCTTCTGTTTCTTCCGCGACGAAATGGCGCAGACAGTCGAGGCGCGCCGTATCCTCGAACTCGATCTGCGCAAGGCGCTGGCCAACGAGGAATTCGAGCTGTTCTACCAGCCGCTGGTCAATATCAAGTCCGGCAAGATCACGACCTGCGAAGCGCTGTTGCGCTGGAATCATCCGGTGCGCGGCACGGTCTCCCCGATCGACATCATTCCGGTCGCCGAAGATATGGGGCTGATCGTCGATCTCGGCCGCTGGATTCTGCGCAAGGCCTGCATGGAATGCATGAAGTGGCCTGAGGCCGTCAGCGTCGCCGTCAATTTCTCGCCGCAGCAATTCCATCAGCGCGACGTGCTGAGCGAGGTTCGCTACGCGCTCGAGGTCTCCGGCCTGCCGGCGCAGCGGCTCGAGATCGAGATCACCGAATCCTCGCTGCTGCGCAACACGCAGCTGACCCACGACGTGCTGTCGCAATTGCGTTCGCTCGGTGTGCGGATCTCGCTGGACGATTTCGGCACCGGCTATTCCTCGCTCAGCTATCTGCACAATTTCCCGCTGCAGAAGGTGAAGATCGATCGCTCCTTCCTCGAAGGCATCGACACCGATCGCCCGCTGACGCTGCTGCGCGGCGTGGCGCGGCTTTCCGCAGATCTCGGCATGTCGGTGGTCGTCGAAGGCATCGAGACCAACGAGCAACTGGAGCTGATCAGTGCCGACGGCGCGGTGACCGAGGCCCAGGGCTATCTCTTCAGCCGCCCGGTCCCGGCGGTGAGGATCCGCCAGCTCCTGAACGCCTCGCATGGCCGCCGCGGGGAAGAGCCGCAGCTCGTGGTTCCATCGAGATCAATCGCCTGAAGCAACCTCCGGGAATCTACGGAGTTCGATCGCGCGCCACTACGCCGGAGATTAACCCTAACCTTTCGATAGCTTTGCAATTTTATTAAGGGACTGTTAATCTTTTCCTACCCGCGCAAGTTGTTTCGAAGTCAAGGAGTATCGGATGAAGTCTGGAGCCGAAGCGCGCACTTCGCTCTCTGTGCGGGGAGGAGCGCTGTTTGATCGAGTCGATTACCGACTGATCGAAACTCCTGAGGATAAGGACCGTCTCTATTCGATGCGTTACAGGGCCTATCTGCATGGCGGATTGATCCTGCCGTCGGAGTCTCAGCGCGTCAGCGACCGTTACGACGATGCACCCAATGCCTGGACGTTCGGAATCTATGTTGATGGAGAACTCTGTAGCTCGCTCCGCCTCCACGTGCTGACGTCGGAATGGCGGATGTCATATTCGACCGAGTTGTTCGGCGATATCCTTCACCCTCGCCTCGATCAGGGCGAGGTTTTCATTGATCCGGCTCGTTTTGTTGCAGACCCGGAAAAAGCCCAGCGGTTTCCGGAGCTCCCTTATCTGACCGTGCGGCTGGTCTTTCTGGCATGTGAATATTTCAATGCCGATACCGGGCTTGCGCTCGTTCGAGCCGAGCATCAGGCGTTTTATCGACGGGTTTTTCTGAACGAGACCATCGCCGAACCGCGCCCGTTTCCGAACGTAACGAAGAAGGTGGCCTTGATGGCGTCCGATTTCCGGACCGTGCGGGAACAAGTCATGGCCCGTTTTCCCATCATGCGCTCTAGTGCTTTCGAGCGGCGGATGCTGTTCGAGCGTGAGCGGCACCCGTTCCCGGACACCGTGACCTCGACCTTCGAGCCCGCCTCGATCGTTCCGTACTCCTGAGCCAAAGGTCGCTCCCGCGGCGGCGGATGTACCCCGTTTCCCTGCCCATTTACGCGTCCTGGCTAAATGACGGGCACCCCGATCGGGGTGTTTCCGCCGACTGGCACTTGCCTTCACCGTCGCGCCACATTTACAACCCATTAACCATCGGGGGCGCTTTTCACCATTCATCGGCATTTGATGGGGTCCGGCAAGGTTCCATCAAGGTTGACGGAACGTTCGTTTAACCATCGCCCTGTAGACCGGATAACAGTTCGAAAACGTGAGCGTGGAGGCTCCGGAATGAAATACCAGATGCGTATCCTCCAGGGATTAAAGCTGGCCGCGGTGCTCGCGGTGGCGCTGTCGATGGGTGCCTGCGCCAACAAGAACCTCGGTGCCGATGGTGCGATGGCCAGTGCGGCGACCCCGGGCAGCCAGCAGGATTTCGTGGTCAATGTCGGCGATCGCGTCTTCTTCGAGAGCGACCAGACCGATCTGAGCCCGCAGGCAATCGCGACCCTGGAAAAGCAGGCGCAGTGGCTGCAGACCTACAACCGCTATTCCTTCACCATCGAGGGCCATGCGGACGAGCGCGGTACCCGCGAATACAATATCGCGCTGGGTGCACGCCGCGCCCAGTCGGTGAAGACCTATCTCTCCTCGCGCGGCATCGATCCGAGCCGGATGCGCACCATCTCCTACGGCAAGGAGCGTCCGGTCGCAGTCTGCAACGACATCTCCTGCTGGTCGCAGAACCGCCGCGCCGTCACCGTGCTGAACGCCAGCTCGTAAGGCGAACTCGCGTCCCTGCAAGCCTTTCGCCGGCGCCTTCGGGCGCCGGTTTTATTTTGGGCGCGCGATGAAGTCGCGAATGACGGCCATGGCCCGTTCGGGCGCATCGGGTGCGACCGCGTGCCCGCCCAGGCCGCTTGCTTGTTTCGGTGCCGACACTAAACCATACCGCGCAAACCAGCGCTGGATTGGAACCACAGTCACAATTCTGGCGTACTCCCTCTCTCAATGTGTGCGGCTTTCGATCGCGCCGATTTCGTCGTCAGGGCAAAATGTCATCCAGACTTCAACACTTTTCGGGCGTCGCGGCGATCGTCGTGATGCTTGCCTTCTCTAGCCAGTCCTTTGCACAGTCCGACGATGTCGACCCCGAGGTGCGGATCGAGCGGCTGGAGAACCAGCTGCGCCAGCTGACCGGCCAGAATGAGGAGCTGCAATACCGCAACCGGCAGCTCGAAGAGCGCCTGCGCCAGCTGGGCGGCGCGCCGCCGGCGCCGGGCGGACAGACTCCAGTCGCGCAGCCGCAGCCCAGCGTCGCCGCGATGCCGCCCGCGGCCCAGCCCAATCCCGTCTATCGGCAACCGCAGCCTCAGCCCGGCTATGGCCAGCCGCAGCCTGGCTACGATCAGCAGCCGCAGATCGCGGCGCCCGCCCCGATCGTGCAGGAGGCGCCGCCGCCCGCGGCGGGCCGTCGTCGCGGCGATGCTTTCGATCCGAACCAGAACCCGAACGCCCCAGGAGCGCCGCGCGCGCTCGGCGGCGGCCAACTGCCGATCGCCAATGACGCGCAGGTCGGTGCACCCGGTGGCCGCGGCGCCGGCGAGCCGCTCGATCTCGGAAGCGGCGGTCCGCGTGAAAGCGGAGCCATGCCGCCGCCCCGTACCCCCGGCGCCAGCGCGGCGCTGACCACGCTGCCGCCCTCGGCGACGCCGAAGGACGAGTTCGACCTCGGTATCGGCTATATGCAGCGCAAGGACTACGCGCTGGCCGAGGAGACCATGAAGAACTTCGTGCAGAAATATCCGAGCGATCCGCTGGTTGCGGATTCGCAATACTGGCTCGGCGAAAGCTATTTCCAGCGCCAGCAGTACCGCGACGCCGCCGAAACCTTCCTCGGCGTGACCACCAAGTTCGACAAATCCGCCAAGGCGCCCGATGCCCTGCTGCGGCTCGGCCAGTCGCTGGCGGCGCTGAAGGAAAAGGAAGCCGCCTGCGCCGCATTCGGCGAGGTGACGCGGAAATATCCGCGCGCTTCGGCCGGCGTCAAAGCCGCCGTTGACCGTGAGCAAAAGCGGGTTAAGTGCTAAAGGTTGCGGACCGGCTCGTTGTTCGGGTCTGGTCTTAATTTTTTGGCGCCATGCCCGACGACGATCATTCCGCTATTTCGGCTGAAGACGCGAAACGTCTGTTCGCGGCCTGGAGGGGCGCGCCAGCGATGGTGCTGGCGGTCTCCGGCGGTCCTGATTCGATCGCGCTGATGTGGCTCGTGGCGCGCTGGCGCCGCGGGCTGACGCGAGGACCGCAACTGCTCGCCGTCACCGTCGATCACGGCTTGCGCGCGGAAGCGGCGCGCGAGGCGCGTGACGTCAAGCGGCTGGCGCGCACGCTCGAGCTGCCGCATCGCACGTTGCGCTGGATGGGTCCAAAACCGAAAAGCGGATTGCCGGCCGCTGCGCGGGACGCGCGTTACCGGCTGCTGGCGCAGGCCGCACGGAACAGCGGCGCCACGCATATCCTCACCGCGCATACCCGCGACGACCAGGCCGAAACGCTGTTGATGCGGATGCTGCGCGGCAGCGGCATTGCCGGCCTTGCCGCAATGGCGCGCGAGACCGAACGCGACGGCGTGCGGCTCGCGCGGCCGCTGCTGGAGGTTCCGAAATCGCGGCTGATCGCGACGCTGCACAAGGCAAAGATCGGCTTCGCCGACGATCCGACCAATCGCGATCTGAGTTACACCCGGCCACGTCTGCGCGCGATCATGCCGGTGCTGGCCGAGGAGGGCGGCGATAGCCGGAATCTGGCGCGGCTCGCCTCGCGGCTTGCGCGTGTCAACGCCGCCGTTGAGACGCTGGCCGACGGCGCCGAGCGCTATCTCGCGCTGAGGGATCACGATCCGCAGCGTCCCGGTTTCGATGCCGCGGTCTTCGCCGCCTTGCCGGAGGAAGTTCGCGTCCGGCTGCTCAAGCGCGCGATCGACCGCGCCGGACATGAGGGGGAGGCCGAACTTGGAAAGGTCGAAACCCTGTTGGCCGCCCTGGATCGGGCGGTAGCCGGGGGCCCCGGCAAGCTGAAACAGACCCTTGCGGGTGCCATGATCAGCGTCGCGGGCGGCCGAATCCGGGTCGAACCGGCGCCGCCGCGCCGGGGCCGGACCGGGTGAAACTTGAGCGATTGGGTCAATCGTCGTCACAAACCGGCAGGGAGGCTTAACCACCCCCGAATTCACTGGATTCGGCGCCATTATTTGACCGGGAATCGCGCTAGGATGCGCTAAATAGTCCTGTGTAGTTCCCTTGGCATCAACGCCTGCGGCACCTAGATTGTATGCTGTCGACTGATGGGGATTCCCTGGGGATTCCTTTTAAGCGCCTACCAAGGACAAGTGCCTACCAAGGGCAAAAGGCCGCGATCCGCGCGACCACGAAGGAAGATCGATGAACGCCAATCTGCGCAATTTCGCCCTCTGGGTTATTATTGTCTTGTTGCTGTTGGCGCTGTTCACGCTCTTCCAGAACCCGGGCCAGCGCGCGTCCTCGCAGGACATTTCGTTCTCGCAGCTGCTGAGCGAAGTCGATCAGAACCACGTTCGTGACGTCGTGATCCAGGGGCCGGACATCCACGGCACCTTCACCAATGGCTCGAGCTTCCAGACCTATGCGCCCAACGACCCGAACCTGGTCAAGCGCCTGTACGATGCCAAGGTGAACATTAGCGCCAAGGCGCCCGGCGACAACGTGCCGTGGTTCGTGTCGTTGCTCGTCTCCTGGCTGCCCTTCATCGCGCTGATCGGCGTCTGGATCTTCCTGTCGCGGCAGATGCAGGGCGGCGCCGGCAAGGCGATGGGCTTCGGCAAGTCGCGCGCCAAGATGCTGACCGAGGCGCATGGCCGCGTCACCTTTGAGGACGTGGCGGGCGTGGACGAAGCCAAGCAGGACCTGCAGGAGATCGTCGAATTCCTGCGCGACCCCGGAAAATTCCAACGCCTCGGCGGACGGATTCCTCGCGGCGTGCTGCTGGTCGGTCCTCCCGGCACCGGCAAGACGCTGATCGCGCGCGCGGTCGCGGGCGAAGCCAACGTGCCGTTCTTCACGATCTCGGGTTCGGACTTCGTCGAAATGTTCGTCGGCGTCGGCGCCAGCCGCGTCCGTGATATGTTCGAGCAGGCCAAGAAGAACGCGCCCTGCATCATCTTCATCGACGAAATCGATGCGGTCGGCCGTCATCGCGGCGCCGGTCTTGGCGGCGGCAATGACGAGCGTGAACAGACGCTCAACCAGTTGCTGGTCGAGATGGACGGCTTTGAAGCGAACGAGGGCGTGATCCTGATCGCGGCGACCAACCGTCCCGACGTGCTCGATCCCGCGCTGCTGCGTCCCGGTCGTTTCGACCGTCAGGTGGTGGTGCCGAATCCGGACGTCGTCGGCCGCGAGCAGATCCTCAAGGTTCACGTCCGCAAGGTGCCGTTGGCGCCGGATATCAACCTGAAAACCATCGCGCGCGGCACGCCGGGCTTCTCCGGCGCCGACCTGATGAATCTCGTCAACGAAGCTGCCCTGACTGCCGCCCGCCGCAACAAGCGGATGGTGACGCAGGCCGAGTTCGAAGAAGCAAAAGACAAGGTGATGATGGGCGCCGAGCGCAAGTCGCTGGTCATGACCGAGGAAGAGAAGCTGCTGACGGCCTATCACGAGGGCGGCCACGCCATCGTCGGCCTCAACGTCGTGGCGACCGATCCGATCCACAAGGCGACGATCATTCCGCGTGGCCGTGCGCTCGGCATGGTGATGCAGCTTCCGGAGCGCGACAAGCTGTCGATGTCGCTGGAGCAGATGACGTCGCGCCTGGCCATCATGATGGGCGGCCGCGTTGCGGAAGAACTGGTCTTCGGCCGCGAAAAGGTAACCTCCGGAGCGTCGTCCGACATCGAGCAGGCGACGCGGCTGGCGCGCATGATGGTAACCCGCTGGGGCCTTTCCGAGGCGCTCGGCACCGTGTCCTATGGCGAAAATCAGGACGAGGTTTTTCTGGGCATGTCGGTATCGCGCACCCAGAACGCATCGGAGGCTACGGTTCAGAAGATCGACACCGAGATCCGGCGTTTTGTGGAGAACGGCTACAACGAAGCGACGCGCATTCTCACCGAGAAACGTGCCGATCTTGAAGCGCTGGCAAAGGGCCTGCTCGAATTCGAGACGCTTTCCGGCGATGAGATCCAGGATCTGCTCAAGGGCAAGAAGCCGAACCGCGAGTCGGTGCTTGAGCCGAGCACGCCGCGTGCTTCCGCGGTGCCGCCGGCCGGCAAGTCGCGGCCGCGTCCCGATCCGGATGCCGGGCTGGAGCCGCAGCCGCAGGCGTAACGCTTGCGCGATGGCTGGTTATTCCGGCAAACCAATTGTGCAAAAGCTCGGCATCAAGCCGGGCTTTCGCATTTTTGCGACCGGCTTGTCCGTCCCCTATCGCGAAGTCGTCGGCGAATTGCCTGACGACGTGACGCTGGCGAGGGCTGCGAAGGCCCCGCTCGACATGGTGCATCTATTCGCGACCGAGGCTAAGGGGCTTGCAGCAAAGCTGCAGAGCTATCGTGCGGCCATCGAACCAGACGGCATGATCTGGGTGTCCTGGCCGAAGAAGGCTTCCGGCGTCGCCACCGACCTGAGCGATGTTGTGGTGCGGGACACGGCGCTGCCGCTCGGCCTCGTCGATATCAAGGTCTGCGCGGTCGACGAGACATGGTCGGGACTGAAATTCGTGATCCCAACGGCGCAGCGGATCAAACGTCCAAAGTGAGGAGGTCGGCGTGCAAGTCATTGAATGCGGGTGCCGTCCGGCAGCGCGGAGAAGAACTTTTTCGAGACCCGCGTAATCGAGAATCAGAAGGGCCGCGCGCTGAACTGCGAGCGTCGGCCGTAGCTGAGGTTAATGGGGCAGTTCCGGCGCGGAGGATGCCGTGGCCTTCGACTGGCCGTCGCGGACGTGGATGACAGCGATGTCATCCGCATACAGCCGCTTCCAGCCTGGGAGGTGATCCAGCACCTTGGTTGCGGGGAGTGTCGGAGTGAGCAGGGTGGCGTCGATCTGGTATGTATCGAGCAGACGCAGCAGGGTGTCGACATCCTTGGCCGTGACCGCATCGAAGTAATCCATGACGAACTTTTCGCCGTACAGCTCGGCGCGGCCGTCGATGAAAGCCTTGATGTCGCGGAACACCAGATAGCCTCCAAAGGGAGACGTGCTGAATATCCGTTGGGCTTGCCGCTTTTTGAGTACGTCAACCGCCGCGACCGGCGTCTGAGACTGAGAGAACGTAAACGGATGATACGCGATGAAAGCCTTGGTGGATGCCGATGCTGCGATGGCCACGGCGAGCGCGGCGAGCATCACTACATGGGATCGGGACTGTCATCTCCCTGCTCGGAACGATGGCGGGTCCGATTATTCCCAAATGTTCGGCGACCGGCTTGGCCAGGACCAGCGGAACCAGGAATGCGAAGATCTCGATATTTCTGGCATGGCTCAGGGCCATATAGGTCAGGCCCACCAGCAGCATGATTCTCGGCAGAGACAGCACCAGCCCTCGATGGAAGGCGAAAGCGATCAGCCCCAGTAGCCCGAGTTCGAAGAAGCTCCAGGAACCGAAATTGGCCGGCATCCATTCCCAGATCAGTGACAGCAGCTGTCCCAGATTGAGAATCTTCGCCGCACCCAACAGCGTGTTCCAGCCATACGGCGTGCAGCAGCATGCTGCAACGGCGACAACACCAAACAACGCCCATCGCGCGGCGAGCGCAACGCGGTTGTTGGGATCGGTGCACCAGACTGCTTCCAGTCCGATCGGTCCGATCAGCGCCAACCCCAGAACGAAGCCCCCATGGAGATTGGCCCACGCTGCCAACACCGGCAACAGCAGCCACGACGGATGGCTCCGACGATCCGCTGCCGCGATCAGTCCACCGAGAAAAGCGACCATGAACGGGAACGCCAGCATGTGGGGGCGTGCCAGGAAGTGAGTTGCCGACGTCAGCACTGCCAGCGTGACGAGCAGTATCGAGCGTGGCTGGTCCACATAGTCGTCGAGCAGGTAGATGAAGATTGCAACGGTCGCGCCGATCGCGAGCGACGTCAGGATAACCGGCCCGGCCCAATCCAATGACCCATAGGCCATGGCATAGAGCACCTGAGAGAGCCAGGAGCTCGACATCCAGGGCTCGCCAAGCCGGGTGAACGAATGGACGTCCGTGTAGGGCATGGCGCCATGTTCGATGATCCACTGCCCGATCCTGATCTGCCAGAGCGTGTCCGAGTCCCGCAGCAGGATTTCGCCCATGGACAGGAAGATCAGATAGGCCGTCGCACCGGCAAAAAGCGGCACCAGCGCTCGCGCAATGCTGCGGATATGGGTGCTATTGGTGGTCGGATGGGTGATCGAGATGGACATCTGCACCTTGTTGGCGGGATGGCGTTGGCGTTTCGCTATTGGACCATGCTCCCGATACCCTTCGGTGAATTGCGGGCCCAGGCACCAGAAAATGACGATGGTTGGCGAAGAAGCCGTTAATCGGACCAGTTAGCGATTTCGACCACGGCTCCCTAGAGCTTCGGTTCTGATTGAATCAGAACCGAAGCTCTAGATTCTCGTTTTGACGCGTTTTCTTCACGCGAACCGGTATCCACTTCGCTCGAAAACGCTCTAGTCCAGGGCCGGCACCAGTGTGGCCGACGGCTGCCCAGCCTGTGCCGTCGACGACGACGAGAGCGCCACGGTTTTCATCACGTACTTGCAGAGGACGATACAGATCGCGGCAAGCGCGACACCACCGATAACATCGATCATATAATGGGCGCCGATCACGGGGGTCGCGGCGATCATCAGCAGATTAAGTGCGGTCGTAATGATCCCGACGCCGCGCACCGGCCATAGCGCCCACAGGTAGAGAACGGCTGATGCCGCGTGGAAGCTCGGAAAGGAGACGATGCCGGCGAGCTTGAACATTTCCAGATAACGCAAGGAGCCGTCGCGCAGGGCCAGGATGTCGCGCAGCTGCGCCTTATACATCGAAGCATCCACCGTCGGAAATTGCGAAGGCTCGATGTTAAGGCCGTAATAGGTTCCGATTGCTGGAATAAAGGTCGAAATCGCAACCGTCACGATGAGCGTCAGGCTGAACGCGAACACGAACACCTGCAGCCGCACCAATCTCAACGTCAGGCTGAGAACGATCGGCGTCAACAGCAGCATCCATTTGATCAGGCCATAGCCGCGCAGGAGCAGTCCCCCCAGCCAGTCATGATCGTTGACGTAGCTCGCGATCCATTCCGGATCCATTCCCAGGGCGCGATCGATCGCAAGCAGGGCGTGATCCTGCAACGGCCAGTTGGCCGTGCCCGCGACGTAAGTAAGCGGCCCCATGATCGTTGCGACAAACAGCAGTTGGGAAATCGCGCCAAGCGAGAAAATCAGCTTGGGATCTGCCCGATCGGCTTTCGCGAAAGCATAGACGTAGGCAATCAGCGCCAACGCGACCGCAATCGCTATGGGAATTGCTGCGGCAACTGGCTCAAACGAGAAGCCACAAAGGGCGACCCCGAGCAACAGGATGCCACCCATGAGGGCAATGGGAATCCAGTTAAGGTGGAACAGCCGCCAGGCAATGCAAGCGTTCGAATTGACCATGCCGCACCGATGAGTTGCGCGGTACACTTGCGCGAGATCGTTTAACATCCGGGAAACGCTTATGGTTACCGCCGTATTAACGGCTGTGCCGACCCGCGGGCGCTCTGATCGCCTCTGGGCCGATACTTGGTTTTTTTACTTGGGTCTTGTCATTGGGCCTGAATAGTTGTTCACTTCTTCATAGCGGTCAGCGCTCGATCGCTCAAAACATTGAAGATGTTGCGCGTTCTGCCGGTGGGCCTGGCCGGACGTGCTGGGGACGGACAACGCGCCATGGTCTATCGGCGAACCCATCAGGTAGTGAAGCGGCTGGCCGCACGACGCAGCGCCATTTTGGCGGCGGCGCGCGATGCAGCCGCCGAAGGCGGTATGGCCGCGGTGCAGATCGCGCCAGTAGCGGTCCGCGCCAGCGTCGCGGCGGGCACCGTCTACCGCTATTTCCCCTCCAAGGCCGAGCTGATTTCGGAATTGATCGCCGAAGTCTCGCGCGACGAACTGGCCGCGATCCGCCGCGCCGCCGACGCGGCGCCGGGGCCGTCGTCGGCGCTAGCCGCCGCAGTCACAACCGTCGCGGTCCACGTGCTGTCGCAGCGCAAGCTCGCCTGGGGTATCCTGGCGGAACCCGTCGACGTCGACGTCACCGCGTCGCGCCTTGCAAGCCGCCGTGAAATCGCCAGTGAGATTGCGAGTCGGATCGATGCCGCGGTGCGTGCCAACCATCTGCCGGCGCAGGACACGGCGCTCGCCGCGACCGCGCTGTTGGGCGCGCTGCATGAATCGCTGGTCGGCCCCTTGGCGCCGGATAATCTGGACGACCAGGCCAAACTGCGCGATGCGGTTCAGACCGTGACGCTGCTGGCGCTCCGCGCCGTCGGCGTGATGGATGCCCGTGCGCGCGGCCTCGTGGTGCAGGCGGCGATGCCGGCGGCCAGGTCGCTGGTCGGGGCTTAAGCGTTCACCTCCAATTGACATCGCTTTGCCGCAACGGTCGGCCAGAGTGTGGCACGATCGATCATCAAATCGGTGAAGGAGCATTCCATGACCACGACATCAGGTTCGGCCAAATGGCAGGGCGGCATCAAGGATGGCAAGGGCGCGATCTCGACCAAGAGTGGCGCGCTGAACGACTACCCGTACGGTTTCGCCAGCCGCTTCGAAGGCAAGCCGGGTTCCAACCCGGAAGAGCTGATCGGCGCGGCACATGCCGCCTGCTTCACCATGGCGCTTTCGCTGATATTGGGAGAAGCCAAGCTCACCGCCGAGCAGATGGCAACCAAGGCTGACGTCACGCTGGAAAAAGTCGGCGATGGTTTTGCGATCACCTCGGTTCATCTCGCTTTGACGGCGAAGATTCCCGGTGTCGATAACGCGAAATTCCAGGAGCTCGCCGGTATGGCCAAGGCTGGCTGCCCGGTTTCGAAATTGTTGAACACCAAGATCACGCTGGACGCGACGCTGCAGTGAGCCAATCGTCATTCCGGGGCTCGCGAAAGCGCGAGCCCGGAATGACGCGCGGCAACTTCTATATTCCCCGATGCGCAATTGCGCATCTGAGGTTCACGCTGACGCGTGCCTCGGAATGACGGTGTGAGCATGTACGGCGCCGCTCAAATATCCGCGTCGCCGTCAGGCCCGACCGATGCGATGCGCAGCATGTTGGTAGTGCCGGGCGCGCGAAGCGGCACGCCCGCAACGATGATGACGCGTTGGCCGGCTCTGGCAAATCCGTCTCTAAAAGCGATCGAGCCGGCGCGGCTCACCATATCGTCCAGATCCTTGGCGTCCTCGGCGACGACGCAATGCACGCCCCACACCACCGACAGCTTGCGTCCGGTGATCAGGTTCGGCGTGATCGCCACCACCGGCGGCTTCGGCCGTTCGCGTGCCACGCGGATGGCGGTCGAGCCCGAAGAGGTCCAGCAGATGATCGCCGACAGATCGAGCGTCTCGGCGATCTGGCGCGCAGCGTCGGCGATTGCGTCGCCGACCGTTGGCTCCGGCTCGGCCCGCTGCGCGTTGAGAACGCCGCGATAGGTCGGGTCGCGCTCCACTTCCTCGCCGATGCGGTTCATGGTCGAGACGGCCTCAACCGGGAATTTGCCGGCGGCGGATTCGGCCGACAGCATGATCGCATCGGCGCCTTCATAGACAGCGGTTGCGACGTCGGAGACTTCGGCGCGGGTCGGCACCGGCGACTGGATCATCGATTCCAGCATTTGGGTTGCGACGACCACCGGCTTGCCGGCGCGGCGCGCCATCCGCGTCATTTGTTTCTGCAGGCTCGGCACGCGCTCCAGCGGCAATTCGACGCCGAGATCGCCGCGCGCCACCATCAACGCATCTGAGACCTCGAGGATATCGGCGAGCCGATCGATCGCCTGCGGCTTTTCGATCTTGGCCATGACAGCGGCGCGGCCGCGGATCAGCTTCTTGGCCTCGTTGACGTCCTCGGCGCGCTGCACGAATGACAACGCGATCCAGTCGACGCCGGTCACCAGGGCGGCTTCCAGATCGGCGCGGTCTTTCGGCGTCATCGCGGAAACCGGCAGGTCGGTGTCAGGCAGGCTGACGCCCTTGCGGTCCGACATCTTGCCGCCGATCACCACCCGCGTCACCGCGCGGTCGGTCGAGGTCTCTTCCGCGATCAGGCGCACCTTGCCGTCGTCGAGCAGCAACGCGTGGCCGGGGCGCAGCGCTGCGAGAATTTCCGGGTGCGGAAGCTGGACGCGGGTGTTGTCGCCCGGCGTCTTATCGGAATCGAGCACGAAGCTCTGGCCGTTGTTGAGCTGCACCGCGCCCTCGGCAAACGCGCCGAGGCGCAGTTTTGGTCCCTGCAGATCGACCAGAATGCCGATCGGCCGCCCGTAGCTCGACTCGACGTTGCGGATGGTCTTGACCAACTCGCGCATCTTGTCGTGCGGCGTGTGGCTCATGTTGATGCGGAACACGTCGGCCCCGGCCTCGAACAGCTTGCGAATCATCGCAAGGTCGGACGAAGCCGGCCCAAGGGTCGCGAGGATCTTGATACGACGAAGACGTCTCATTGTTTGCTTCCGGGTGCTGCGGCTGGCGGCAGACCAGACGCGCCCGGAGGCGGACCACCGCCCGGCGAGTTGGGCAGGCCCGGGACGGTGCCGGGGGCATTTGGCGCAACCCCTCCCGGCATTCCCGGCACCTTCTGCGCAGGCTGTTCGTTGGTTTCTGTCAGTTGCACGGTCCAGGCGCGCTGCTCGCCGGTGTCGACTTCGAAGAAGCCGGTGCGATCGAAGCCGCGCGCCAAGCAGTTCTCGGTGCCCTTGATGGTGAATTCCTTGTCACGCGAGCACATAAAGGCCTGCCCCGACCATTCGCCACCGCGGTCATAGTCGAGCGCGTAGATGTAATAAAAGCGGGCGACCAGTGTTCCGCGCAGCAGAGTCTCGCAAGTCCGCGACGACACGTTCCACCAGCCTTCGGTGGTCCAGCCCTCGGCGTCCTTGTAGCCGAGCGCGATGCCGACCCGGCTCGATGTATTGTTGCAGAGACGGAAATCCGCCGCCGCCGGGCTGTTCCACAGGCAGATCACGCCCAGCGCAAGCAGCGGCAACAGCCGAGCCTTCAGACGAGCGGAGCGGGGGGTGAAGAGGAGAGAATCTCGTGCGGTCATGCGTCGAAGCTATATCAAATCATTGACGATTTCGCGCGGTCCGGCCGGACCCGTCAACGCCCCGGGCGGCGCATTTCCCACGCTGCGGAAAGGGCAGGATTCCACCCGATTTCGAGCTGTTTTGCACGGGGATGTGGCAAAATCTGTGACAATTGCCACCTGAGATCAATATGGTAGCTCAATTGTTTGAGCATGATCTTTCGGAAAACCGGTGCCCACTTTTCCGGATATCATGCTCGTAAACCGCGGGATGGCGCCGATGAAGATTGACGACAAAACCAGAACGGAGCTCGAGGCCGCCGTATTCCGGCGACTGGTCGAGCATTTGCGCGAAAGAACCGACGTGCAGAACATCGACCTGATGAATCTGGCCGGCTTCTGCCGCAACTGCCTGTCGAACTGGATGAAGGAAGAGGCCGACGCCAAGGGGGTGGCGGTCAGCAAGGACGAGAGCCGGGAGGCCGTCTACGGCATGCCCTACGAGACGTGGAAGGCGAAATATCAGGGCAGTGCGAGCGCAGAGCAGGTTGCAGCGATGAAGAAGGTGCACAGCGGACATTGAGCGTTTCAAATCGGCTCCGTCATTCCGGGATGGTGCGAAGCACCAGACCTCGGAATGCGCAATTGCGCACCGTGCTCGATGCTACGCATCGCCCCGGAATGACGTCACACTCCTAGAATTCGTTTTCTCCTGTGGGCGCGCTGTGGATGAGTGCGATGTTTCCTTGACGGAAAGCGCCTCAAACTTGAGGGTCAATCTGAAAAGCGCCGCGCGGCATTCCGCCCGGCGCTTGCGCTTTCAGCCCCAACTGTCAGTTCCTTCAGGAGTACCCGATGGCCACCTCTGCCGCCGCCGTTCAGGACGAGCCCGCGACGAAATTTGCAAAAGACCAGCTCAAGTCCATCATCGAGCGTATCGAGCGGCTGGAAGAAGAAAAGAAGACGATCTCCGACGACATCCGCGACGTCTACGCGGAGGCCAAGGGCAACGGCTTCGACGTCAAGGCGCTGCGTACCATCGTGCGCCTGCGCAAGCAGGACGCCAACGAACGAGCTGAAGCCGAGACGATCCTGGAGACCTACATGCAGGCGTTGGGAATGCTGTGAGCGGCGTCAATTGACGCCGTCATACGCGGGCATAGCCGTCCGGGGGACGGCGTCGCTTACGCTCGCCTATGCCGCGTATCCATCGATTTGCAAAAAAGTCACGCGAAGTGAATGGATTGCCGGGTCAAGCCCGGCAACGACGATCTGCGCGCTTACCGCAGCGAGGCGGTGCGCAGCACGAACGATTGGGTAGCCAGCGTCGCGGTGGCGGAGCCCGTGAAGCGGTCGCATGTGATGCCCATCATCGGATCATCGGAGAAGGTCATGGCGATCGCTGACTGCGGCTTGATGAAGTAGGCGCGCATCAGGCTCATGTCGGTATCACCAAGCACTGTCGTCAGCATGCCGTTGGCGGCGCTTGGCGCCAGCAACACGATCCGCATCCAGAGATCGTTGCCCTTCGCAGCGGAGAGGCGGGTCGACGTCGTGATCACGCCGCCCTGGTCTTGCGCTCCCTTGGCAACGACGCTGTTGATCTCGGTGGCAGCGGCGCCGGCATTGCGCGTGGGGCGAATGCTGCGCGGAACCGGTGCAGAGGCTGCGACGATGTTCGAACGGTCGACCGGCGAGGAGGCCGCCGGCGCGTAGGCGAGCGCGCGGTTGAAATTCGCGGACATGGGAGTGGATTGCACGCTGGCAGTGGATTGCGGGTCGGCGGCGGCGCCAACGGCTTCGCGTGCCCTAAGAGCTGCGACCTGCGCCGGGGAGGCCTGCTTCGCCGTGGTCGGCTCATCGCCCCAGAAGCCGCGGGCGTTGATGATATCGGCCGGTGTTTGCGGCTTCGGCTCGGCCTGCTCGGCGACCGCAGCCGGCTTCGCCCTGGGCGCCGGCACGATCTGCGCATCAGCCGAGGCGAGCTGGATCGCGGCTGCGAACTGCGGCTTGGAACGCGGCATCGGCACCGGATCGGCAGATTTGGTGTCGACCGGTTTGGCCGCAGCGACCACGGTCGCCGGAGCGGGTTTGTCGTTCACGACGGCCGCACCCGCGTCTTCATCCTCCTCGCTCGACTTGCCGCCTCTAAAGAGCCTGGCAAACAGGCTCGGCTTGCTGACAGTCGAGGCGTCGTCGCCATTGCCGCGTTTCTCGATGTCGGCGCGGGCGAGCTCATATCCCTTCAGCGGGTTGCCGTCGGTCGGGACGTGCACGGTACGGCCATCCGGGAAGACCCTGGCCAACTGGTCATGCGTCATGCGCGGCCAGTGGCGGATGCTGCCGGTATCGAGATGGACGAACGGCGAGCCCGAAGTCGGATAGAAGCCGACGCCGCCGCGCTGCAGGCGCAGGCCGGCGAAGCGGATCTGCTCCAGCGGGACGCCCGGAATGAAGAAGTCCATGGCGTGGCCGAGCATGTGCTGGCTGAAGCGTGCCACGCCCGAGGAGCGGCGGCGGAGCATGGCGTTGGTGGCGGGGGAGCGGTAGGAGGAGATGATCTGGATCGGCGCCTTGCCGTCGACGTCGCGGTAGACTTCCCAGAGGATGTCGAAGAGGTGACGATCCATCACGGTCTCGTCCTGGGTGCGCCAGTCCCGCAGATAGTGATTGAGCTTCTTCAGCGCGTCGTCGTCGTAACGCCCGTCGCGCTTGAAGGTGACGGTCAGGTCTTCGTCGGAATGGGTGTGATGGAAGGAAAGGGTGCGGGTTTCGTTCAGCGCGGTCGCGTCGTGAACCGATCCTGCTCCGGCCAGCAGCAATAGCGAACTCAGGCCGATTCCGTATCCGGCCTTCGAGAGCGACAGCGGATTAAAGCGGCGTGCAAAGACTGCCAGCACTTATGAGCCCACCCAAGTCGACGAGCGATCAATTCGCTCTCTCGCGAGACCCCCCGCGAAAAGAGGATGAACGCTTCATTAAAGCGGGAGGGTTAACCGAGGTTTACCATCCCGCCCCCAAGTTAGGCTTAACCTAACCCATGGACTGTGGCGAAAACGTGCTCTGCCGGATTCACGATGGATAATGGTTAACGAAAACGACCTCGCCATCGGCGCGAGGTCGTTGATTTCATTGAAAATTACCCCGAATGGCAGGCAGCTGGGGATTAACGGGTATAGACCCGCCGCTGCTGTGGCTGGCCACGCCGGCCGACCGGCGCCGGCGGCACCACCGACGGTCCACCGAACAGCCGCTCGAAGAACGACGGCCCGGAATTGTCGCTGGCGACGCTCACACCAGCCGGCAGCGTCGGACGACTGCCGCCGCCATAGCTCGGCTGCGAATGCGCTACGACGGATTCCAGGTCTTTGCTGCGACCGCCCTTGAGCAGCGACAGCATGGATGCATCGCGTCCATAGACGTCCCTGCGGATCTGCAGCTTGCCCGCATCATCCACGAACGCGGTCTGGTAGGTGATGTTGACCGGGATCGGGGTGGCGAATTTCAGGTCGATCTCGCTCGAGCCATACATGCTGCGGATCTTTCTCCGGCGTGTAACGGTCGCCCGGCTGCTCGATGTTCATCAACACCGAGGCGTATTGATCTGGATTCTGCACCCGCATGCAGCCATGGCTGAAGGCGCGCTCTTCCTTGGCGAACAGATACTTGTCCGGGGTGTCGTGCTGATAGACCAGGAACTTGTTCGGGAAGTTGAAGCGAATGCGGCCGAGCGCGTTGGCCTCGCCGGGAGGTTGCGAGATATGCACCGAGCCGTCGCGATTCTGCTCAAGCCGCAGGCCCATGCGTTGCAGCACGGTGGGATCCTGCTGCAGCGCCGGCAGATATTCATTGTAGACGATCGACGGCGGCACGTTCCAGGTCGGATTGACCGTGATGTACTTCATCGTCTCCGTCAGCAGCGGGGTCGCATGCGTGCCCGGCTTGCCGGTCACCACGCGGGTGGTCCATACCTGCCCGCCGTTCTGCATCACCTTCAGCGTGTAGTCGGGGATGTTGAGGATGACGTAGGCGTTGCCGAGCGACGACACGCCGAGCTGGCGCGGCAGCCAGCGCCAGCGCTCCATGTTGACGACCACGGTGTCGATCTGCCGGTCGCGCTTCGGGCTGTTGATCGCCTTGACGGTGCGCTCGTCCAGCGCGCCGGTTGCCTTGAGTTCGGCGCCTTCCTGGAACTTGCGCACGGCTTCCGCGACCTTGGCGTCATAGTGCGTATCGTCGGGGTTTTCGCTGACGCCGAGCTTGGCGCGCAGTTGCGGCACGCGCGAATCTTCCGGCGCCATGGCGGGCTGTTTCTTGGTGCCCGGCTTGAACACAAGGGTTGGGCCATCGGCGATCTGGATCACTGCGCCGGCGCCCTGGCCACGCAGCTCCGCGAGCTTGGCCTTCAATTCCTTGTAGAGCTTCTGTGGCGGGTTGTAGCTATCGAGCGCGGCAGAGGCGTCCTTGGCCGACGTCACATTCGCCAGTACTTCCGCCGGATCGGTCGGATGTTCGGGATAGAGGATATCGGCCGAGACCTGTGACCAGTGCATCCGGCCGCTCTGCGCATGACGCGCATAATCCAGCATGCTTGCAGCGAGTTTCAAATCGGCATCGGCAAGCGCGTCCGGCGAGGTGGCGGCGGCGAAATCCGGCACCGGATAATCGGCCGCGTTCAGTCCGTCGGAAGCGGCATCCTTCAGGCGGGCGATCACGCCCTTGGCAGTGGCCGTCAATTTGCCGGCCTGCGTGAACACCGGCGCGTACTCGCGAGCCGAATAGAATTTCTCGACCGCGGTGCGCTCTGCCTTGCGGTCGAACGTGCGCAACGTCTTGCCGCCGAGCGTCTCGCGCAATTTGTCGGCCACCGGCTGATCTTCCGTTGGAACGTTGCTCGCAGCCTTTACCGGCTCCTTGGCGGGCTCAACGGCAGGTGCCGTTGCGGTCGCCGCAGCGGGAGCTGCCGCGGGTGATGCGGTCGCGGTGTCGGTTTTTGGCGCGTCGCCGGTCTTGGTATCCGCTGCAGGCGCGGTGACGATCTCGGCAGGCTTCGTTTCGAGGGCTTCGTTTCGACGGACTTCGTTTCGATGTTGGGGTCGGCGGCTTTCGCTGCGGAGATCGGCTCGGCCGGCTTTGTCTCGGTTGGTTTTACTTCAACGGCCTTGTCGGCTGTCTTGTCTGTTGCTCGTTGTCTTGGCCGCGTCGGGCAGGGTGGCCGTCGTGTCCGGCTTGAAGTCGCTGGCGGTCGGAGGCGGCACGTTGGCCGGTTCGGGGCGTGGGATCGCTGCATCGATCGCGAGTTCGGCAGCGCTGGCGCGAGGCGTATCCTGCGCCATGGCTGACGTCGCGGACACCGTGAGGAAGGTTGCCGCGACGGCCATCAGCACGCGGTCAAATCCCTTGCGGCCCTTCGAACAGTCACGCATCGTCTAACCCCCTGGAGCAAAACTGCCCCGGCATTGGAACAGTTCTCATGTGGTCGTCACAGCTTGCGCGGAAGCGCCGGCCTCACTCGATCCAAACTCGTTACGCCTGCACGCAACCGGTCGAACACAGACGATACATGTGCCCCTCTCATGCAGCCAGCGCCATGCGGGGCAACTCACGACAAACTGACCTCGAACAACGACGTACGAGCTACGTGTTTTTGCCACGCAACACGCTGTTTGTCTGTCACCGCCAAGCCACGGTTCAAAAGGTTCCTGTAAAGACCTCCTGCGCCCGCCTCGTCACAACCCCGCGAGGCCTCAATTGGCCTCATCGGTGCGATCGGCGGAACCATCGGCTGCCGCTTCGTCGAGCTTGCGATAGAGCGTCGAACGGCCGATCTTCAGCCGCCGCGCAACCTCGGACATCTGTCCGCGGTAATGCGAGATCGCAAAGCGGATGATCTCGTTTTCCATCTCCTCCAGCGGCCGTACTTCCCCGGTGCTGGTCAGCATCGAAAGGCTGCCGGCGCTGGGCAGGGGAGCGATAGGTATTTCGTTACCGGAAATCATGGCGGGTGCGGTTGTGGGCGCGACGACGAGAGGCTCGCTGTGCAGGCCTTGCACGTCCGGAGCGGCGTGGGCGGCGGCCTGGGGGAAATCGGCCAGTCCAAGCTGATCGCCCTCGCTCATCACCACGGCGCGGTACACGGTGTTTTCGAGCTGGCGGATATTGCCCGGCCAATCGAGTTGCACCAGATGCGCCATCGCCTCGCCGCTGATGCCGGTGATGTTGCGGTTTTCCTCGGCGCAGATCCGCGCGAGGAAGTGCCGCAGCAGATGCGGGATGTCTTCGCGCCGCGTCCGCAGCGGCGGGATCGTCAGCGGCAGCACGTGCAGGCGGTAAAACAGGTCTTCGCGGAATTGTCCGCCTTTCACGAGATCGAGCAATTTGCGGTTGGTAGCCGAGACGATGCGGACGTCGACCTTGACCGGCTTGCGGCCGCCGACCGCTTCCACGGTGCCTTCCTGCAGCGCGCGGAGCAGTTTCACCTGCGCGGCCAAAGGCAATTCGCCGACTTCGTCGAGAAAGAGCGTACCGCCGGTGGCCTCGACGAACTTGCCCATGTGACGCTCGGTGGCGCCGGTGAAAGCCCCCTTCTCGTGGCCGAACAGGATCGACTCGACGAGATTGTCGGGGATGGCGCCGCAATTGACTGCGACGAACGGCTTTGCCTTGCGCTCGCCGCTGCCATGGATGGCGCGGGCGAACAGTTCCTTGCCGACACCGGATTCGCCCTCGATCAGCACTGGAATGGTGGAGGCCGCCGCCTTCTGCGCGGTGCGAAGCACGCCGGCCATGGTTTCGCTGCGGGTGATGACGTCGGCAAAGGTCAGCCGTCCCTCGCGGCTGTGACGGATGCGCTGCAATTCGCCCTTCAGCGCCGAGGTGTTGAGCGCATTGCGCAGCGACACCTGCAGCCGCTCGAAGCCGACCGGCTTGACCACGAAGTCCTGCGCGCCGGCGCGCATTGCCGAAACCACATTGTCGATACCGCCATGCGCGGTCTGCACGATGACGGGGACGTTGAGGCCCGCTTCACGAATTTTTGCCAGCACGCCGAGCCCGTCGAGGCCGGGCATGACGAGATCGAGCATGACGGCATCGATGGTCCGGCCGTCTTGCGCGGTCAGCGCGGCCACGGCAGCGTCGCCGCTATCGACGACCAGCGGCTCGTAGCCGCATTTCTGCACCATGTTTTCAACCAAACGGCGCTGTACGGCGTCGTCATCGGCAATCAAAATGGTGGCAGCCATGGTTTTCCCCGCACGCTACGATTATCTGTCTCGAATCGGGGCACTGTCTCTGATGCCGATTAACGCCCTCTTAAACCTTGCCATCCCGCTCATTCCGCCGCCGTCTTTCTGATCGAACACACAGGTTTCGAACACGATGTCCTCGCGCTCCCCGTCCGCTTCCCGCAAGTCTGCCGCGCAACACAAACCGGTCGCCGCCAAGCCGGCGGCGAAATCCAAAACCATCAGCAAGGCCGGCAAGTTGCCGGAATGGAATCTCGCCGATCTTTATTCCGGCATCGACGCGCCGGAAGTCGTCCGTGATTTGCAAAAGATGGATAAAGAATGCGTCGCGTTTGAGACCGACTACAAGGGCAAACTTGCGGAACACGCCGCCAAGGAAGATGGCGGAAGCTGGCTTGCCGAAGCGGTGCGGCGTTACGAGGCGATCGACGATCTCGCAGGCCGCCTCGGTTCCTACGCCGGCCTCGTTCATGCCGGCGACAGCGTCGATCCCGCGATCTCCAAATTCTACGGCGATGTTTCCGAGCGGCTGACCGCGGCATCAGTGCATCTGTTGTTTTTCGCGCTCGAGCTGAATCGTGTTGACGATAGTGTGATCGAACGCGCGATGGAGACGCCCGAACTCGGGCACTTCCGGCCCTGGATCGAGGATTTGCGCAAGGACAAGCCGTATCAGCTCGAAGACCGTGTCGAGCAGCTGTTTCACGAGAAATCGCAGAGCGGTTATGCGGCCTGGAACCGGCTGTTCGACCAGACCATCTCGGCGCTCCGTTTTAAAGTCGGAGCCAAGGAGCTCGCGATTGAGCCGACGCTCAACCTGCTGCAGGACCGCGCCGGTGAGAAGCGCAAGGCGGCGGCGCAGGCGCTGGCAAAGACCTTCAAGGCCAACGAGCGCACTTTTGCATTGGTCACCAACACGCTCGCCAAGGACAAGGAAATTTCCGACCGCTGGCGCGGTTTTGCAGATGTCGCCGACTCCCGCCATCTCAACAACCGTGTCGAGCGCGAAGTCGTCGACGCGCTGGTCGGCTCCGTTCGATCAGCCTATCCAAAACTGTCGCATCGCTATTACGCCTTGAAGGCAGGCTGGTTCAAAAAGAAGAAGCTGCCGCATTGGGATCGCAACGCGCCGCTGCCGTTTGCCGTCACCAGCACCATCGCCTGGTCCGAGGCGCGCAACATGGTGCTATCGGCCTATCGCGGCTTCTCCACCGAGATGGCTACGATCGCCGAGCGCTTCTTCACCGATCGCTGGATCGATGCGCCGGTGCGGCCGGGCAAGGCGCCGGGTGCGTTCTCGCATCCGACCACGCCGTCGGCGCATCCCTATGTGCTGATGAATTACCAGGGCAAGCCGCGTGACGTGATGACGCTCGCCCATGAACTCGGGCATGGCGTGCACCAGGTGCTGGCGGCCAAAAATGGAGCGCTGATGGCGCCGACCCCGCTGACGCTGGCGGAGACCGCAAGCGTGTTCGGGGAAATGCTGACCTTCAAGCGGCTGCTGTCACAGACCAAGAGCCAGCAGCAACGCCAGGCGCTGCTCGCCGGCAAGGTCGAGGACATGATCAACACCGTGGTGCGGCAGATCGCGTTCTATTCGTTCGAGCGCGCGATTCACACCGAGCGCAAGAACGGCGAACTGACGGCGGAGCGGATCGGCGAAATCTGGCTCAGCGTGCAGGGCGAGAGCTTGGGCCCGGCGATCGAGATCAAGCCGGGCTACGAGACCTTCTGGATGTACATCCCGCACTTCATCCACTCGCCGTTCTATGTCTACGCCTATGCGTTCGGCGATTGCCTGGTGAACTCGCTTTACGCGGTCTACGAGAACGCCTCCGAGGGCTTTGCCGAGCGCTATCTCGAAATGCTCGCCGCTGGCGGCACCAAGCATTATTCCGAACTGCTCAGGCCGTTCGGGCTGGATGCCAAGGACCCGAAATTCTGGGACGGCGGCCTGTCGGTGATCTCGGGCATGATCGACGAACTGGAGGCGATGGGCTGAGGCCGGGGGAGGACGTAAAACATTTGTTGAACGGCGTCGCCGTATCTGTTATACATTCCGTATAACGGAGTGCGAGCCATGAACAAAATTCCCAGCGGCATGAGCGAGGCCCCGCGCGAATTCGAGCTGGAAGCCACCGCGCTTCAGATTCGCAAGATTGGCAATTCGGTTGGCGTGATCCTGCCGAAGGAGCTTCTTGCACGGCTGAAGCTCAAGGAGGGGGACAAGTTCTATCCGGTCGAACAACCGGATGGCAGCCTGCGGCTTTCGCCGTTTAACCCGAAGCATGCGCGGACGATGGAAATCGCCCGCAAGATCATGCACGAATATCGCGATACATTTGCCGCGCTTGCAAAATGACCGAGCCCATCTGGCTCGAGGTCGGTGAAGTCATCGACATGCATGCCGAGCAACTGGCGATTTTCGGAGGGCCGGAAGGCATCCGGGATCAAGGCCTTCTTGAGTCAGCGATTTTGCGGCCCGTCAACCAATGGCACTATGGACAAACCGATATGGCGGCGCTTGCTGCGGCCTATGCGTTTGGCCTGGCCCGCAATCATGCCTTCGTTGACGGCAACAAGCGCATCGCGTTCCATTCATTGATGGTATTCTTACGCAGCAACGACGTTCCGTTTGCGCCTGATCCGGCCCACGCTACCGCGATTATCCTCTCCCTCGCCGCCGGCGAGGTCAGCGAGGAAAGCCTGACCCGCTGGATCCGGGACAATTGGCCGTCCGAATGAGCCGATAGGCAGGGCGCCGTTGCCCTGCTTGCGGCTTTGCGGTAATGGCACGCGAGATACCGAACTTTGACTGGGGACACCAATGGCAGACCATGGCGAAGTGGCCTACACGACCGCAGACGGCAATGATTACCCGGCCCATGAGCAGACCTATGAAGGTTTCATCATGCTGGTCAAATACGGCACCGCGGCCGTCGTCACCATCCTCGTCCTGATGGCCTATTTCCTGCTCTGATCCGTGATCGGCTGCATCGCCGATCCCGGCGGTGATCAGAATTCGTACCGAGCCCGGATACAAAAACCGGGTATCCAATCTGGCGAAAATAACGCTAGTTTGCTTGCGCGCGCGCTTCCAGCGCCGCCGGAGGGCCCATGAAGATTGCCGTAGCCAAGGAAATCGATCCGTCCGAGCCACGCGTCGCGGCCTCGCCTGACACCGTGAAGAAGTTCAAGGCGTTGGGCGTCGACATCGCGGTCGAGCCGGGTGCCGGGCTCAAATCGGGCCTTCCCGATTCGGAGTTTACAGCGGCCGGCGCCACCGTCAGTGCCGACGCGCTCAAGGACGCCGACATCATCATCAAGGTGAAGCGGCCCGAGGCCAGCGAGCTTGCCCAGTACAAGCGCGGCGCGCTGGTGATCGCCATCATGGATCCCTATGGCAACGAGGCTGCGCTGAAGACGATCGCCGATGCCGGCGTCTCGGCGTTTGCGATGGAGTTGATGCCGCGCATCACCCGCGCGCAGGTGATGGACGTGTTGTCCAGCCAGGCCAACCTCGCCGGCTATCGCGCCGTGATCGAGGCGGCTGAGGCTTTTGGCCGCGCCTTCCCGATGATGATGACCGCGGCCGGCACCATTCCGGCGGCCAAAGTATTCGTGATGGGCGTCGGCGTCGCCGGCCTGCAGGCGATCGCGACCGCGCGGCGGCTTGGCGCCGTCGTCACCGCGACCGACGTGCGGCCAGCGACCAAAGAGCAGGTTGAATCGCTGGGCGCAAAATTCCTCGCGGTCGAGGACGAGGAATTCAAGAACGCGCAGACCGCCGGCGGCTACGCCAAGGAAATGTCGAAAGAGTATCAGGCCAAGCAGGCCGCGCTCACCGCCGAGCATCTGAAGAAGCAGGACATCGTGATCACGACGGCGCTGATCCCGGGACGTCCGGCGCCGAAACTCGTCAGCGGCGAGATGGTCAAATCGATGAAGCCGGGCTCGGTGCTGGTCGACCTCGCGGTCGAGCGCGGCGGCAACGTCGAGGGCGCGAAGCCCGGCGAAGTCGTCGATCTCGATGGCATCAAGATCGTCGGCTACACCAATGTCGCCGGCCGCGTCGCGGCTTCCGCCTCGGGACTTTATGCGCGCAACCTGTTTTCCTTCATCGAAACGCTGATCGACAAGCCGAACAAGGCGCTGGCGGTGAACTGGGACGACGAACTGGTGAAAGCCACCGCGCTGACCAAGGACGGCGCCGTCATCCACCCCAACTTCCAGCCGAAAGCGTAAGGAGAGCAGCCATGGAGCATATCGCCCAAGTCGTCGATCCCTTCGTTTTCCGGCTGTCGATCTTCGTGCTTGCCGTGTTCGTCGGCTATTTCGTGGTGTGGTCGGTGACCCCCGCCTTGCATACGCCGCTGATGTCGGTGACCAACGCCATCTCCTCGGTGATCGTAGTCGGCGCGCTGCTCGCGGTCGGCGTCGGCATGATCTCCAGCGGAAGCGGCTGGGCGCGCGGCTTCGGCTTCATCGCGCTGATCTTCGCCTGCGTGAATATCTTCGGCGGTTTCCTTGTCACCCAGCGCATGCTGGCGATGTACAAGAAGAAGGCCAAGTGAGCGGCGTGCACCTCGGGGTGACGAAGACAAAGGGGGACCTGAGATGAACGCCAATCTGGCTGCAGTTCTGTATCTCGTGGCGGGTGTGCTGTTCATCCTGTCGCTGCGCGGGCTGTCGAGCCCCGCCTCATCCCGGCAGGGCAATTTCTTCGGCATGATCGGCATGGCGATCGCGGTTGCGACCACGCTGGCCAGCCATCCGCCGGCAGACGGCGTCGCCTGGCTGCTGGTCATCCTCGGCATCGCCATCGGCGGCAGCGTCGGCGCGGTGATTGCGCGCCGGGTGCCGATGACCTCGATGCCGGAACTGGTCGCCGCGTTCCACTCCCTGGTCGGCATGGCCGCGGTGCTGGTGGCCGCCGGCGCGTTCTACGCCCCCGAAGCCTTCGACATCGGCACGCCCGGCAACATCCATCCGCAGAGCCTGGTCGAAATGTCGCTCGGCGTCGCCATCGGCGCGCTGACCTTCACCGGCTCGGTGATCGCGTTCCTGAAACTGTCGGCCAGGATGAGCGGCGCGCCGATCATCCTGCCGTTCCGCCACATCATCAACATCGCGCTGGCGGTGGCGCTGGTGTTCTTCATCGTCGGCCTCGTGATGTCGGGCAGCGCGCTCGACTTCTGGCTGATCACGATCATCGCATTGGCGCTCGGCGTGCTCATGATCATTCCGATCGGCGGCGCCGACATGCCGGTCGTGATCTCGATGTTGAACTCGTACTCCGGCTGGGCCGCGGCCGGTATCGGCTTCACGCTCGGCAATTCGGCGCTGATCATCACCGGTGCCTTGGTCGGCTCCTCCGGCGCGATCCTGTCCTACATCATGTGCCACGCGATGAATCGCTCCTTCATCTCGGTGATCCTCGGCGGTTTTGGCGGCGAGACGGCAGCCGCAGGCGGCGGCAGTGGCGAGCAGAAGCCCGCCAAGCTCGGCTCGGCCGATGACGCCGCCTTCATCATGAAGAATGCGTCCAAGGTCATCATCGTGCCCGGCTACGGCATGGCGGTGGCGCAGGCGCAGCACGCGCTGCGCGAAATGGGCGACACCCTGAAGAAGGAAGGCGTCGAGGTGAAGTACGCCATTCACCCGGTCGCCGGCCGCATGCCCGGCCACATGAACGTGCTGCTCGCCGAAGCCAACGTGCCCTATGACGAGGTGTTCGAACTCGAGGACATCAACTCCGAATTCGCCCAGGCCGACATTGCGTTTGTGATCGGCGCCAACGACGTCACCAATCCGGCCGCCGAGGACGACAAGACCTCGCCGATCTACGGCATGCCGGTGCTCCAGGTCTGGAAGGCCGGCACCGTGATGTTCATCAAGCGCTCGCTCGCCTCGGGCTATGCCGGCATCGACAATCCGCTGTTCTATCGCGACAACACCATGATGCTGCTCGGCGACGCCAAGAAGGTGACTGAGAACATCGTCAAGGCGATGTAAGCCCGCTTGCGGGTGTTGATGATAGTCCTGAAATGGCTGCTGATCGTCGCCGCGGTCGGCTATCTCGGCGGCCTTGCCGTTCTCTATTTCAAGCAGCGCTCGATGCTGTTTCCGATCCCGCCGGTCGGGCGTACGGCGCCGGACGCCGCGGGCTTTCCGGAAGCCGAAGAGCATGTGCTGACCACGGCGGACGGTGAGAAAGTCATTGTCTGGCACGTTCCGGCCAAGCCGGGCCATCCGGTGGTGCTCTATTTTCACGGCAACGGCGATTTTCTGGCCGGGTTCTTTGGCCGCTTTCACGATTTGATCTCTGACGGGACCGGCATCGTTGCGCTGTCCTATCGTGGTTATGCCGGCTCCAGCGGCCATCCGAGCGAGCAGGGGCTCCTGCAGGACGCCGCGGCGGCCTACGCCTTCACGACGGCGCGATATAGTGCGGACCGGATTGTCGTCTGGGGCTTTTCGCTCGGGACCGGTGTCGCAACGGCGGTGGCGGCCGAGCATCCGATCGCTCAATTGATTCTCGAAGCACCCTACACGTCCACGGTCGAGCTGGCAGGCTCATTGCTGCGGGTTGTGCCGGTCAGTCTCTTGATGCTGGACCAATTTCATTCCGACCAGCGGATCAAACACGTCACTGTTCCGCTGCTCGTCATGCACGGCACCGATGACCCCGCGATTCCGATTTCACTTGGTGAGCGCTTGTTTGCGCTCGCCAACGAACCGAAGCAGTTCGTCCCGTTTCCGGGCGGTGGACACAACAATCTCGATAACTTTGGTGCGATTGAAACGGCGCGGCAATTCATCAACGCTGCGAAAGGCTGACGGCTGCGATTGTTTGGCGCATAGTCCATTCTTTGGAATTTTGAGGATCTCGTTACATGAGCGCACACGGCCCGATGCCGCGATCGGCATGGATTTTCCCCGCGCTGGCGGTGGCGCTGTTTGCCGCCGTTACGTCGTCCGGGTACGTATTTGCGCCCTCGGCGGGCGGCTGGGCGTTCGCCGGCCTGCTGCTGGTGATTCTGTTCGGCACCGTGTTCGCGGCTGTCCATCACGCAGAGGTGATTGCCGAACGGATCGGCGAGCCGTTCGGCACGCTGCTGCTGACGCTTGCGGTCACCATCATCGAGGTTGCGCTGATCGCGACCATCATGCTCGGCGACAAACCGGCGCCGACGCTGGCGCGCGATACCGTGTTCGCGGTGGTGATGATCGTCTGCAACGGGCTCGTCGGCATCTGCATCTTCATCGGCGGGATTCGCTACCGCGAACAGGACTTTCAGGTCGCAGGCTCCAACCTTTATCTCAGCGTGCTGTTCGTGATGGCGACCATCACGCTGGTGATGCCGAACTATACACTGACGGCACCGGGGCCGATCTATTCGGCGGCTCAGCTCGGCTTTGTCGACGTGGTCACCCTCCTGCTCTACGGGGTGTTTCTTTACACCCAGACCATCCGCCATCGCGATTATTTCATCAATCAACCCGCCGGCACCGCGTCTGAAACCGCACAGCCGCCCAATCGGATGATGGCATTCAGCATTGCGCTGCTGTTGATTTCGCTTATGGCCGTCGCGTTGCTGGCAAAGAAATTCTCGCTCGTGGTCGACGTCACTGCCGCTCTGATCGGCGCGCCGCCGGCGTTTGCCGGCGTGCTGGTCGCGGTCCTGATCCTGCTGCCTGAGGGCGTCACCGCCGTTGCGGCGGCGCGCGGCAACGATCTGCAGAAGAGCATCAATCTCGCGCTCGGATCGTCTCTGGCAACCATTGGCTTGACGATTCCGGCGGTCGGCCTCGCCGCATACACGCTCGACAAGGAACTCGTGCTCGGCCTCGATTCCCAGAGCACGGTGCTGTTGTTGCTGACGTTCTTCGTCAGCATGCTCACCTTCGGCACCGGACGCACCAACATCCTGTTCGGGCTCGTCCACATGGTGGTATTCGCCATATTCGTGTTCATGGTATTCGTGCCGTAACGGAGACAACGACGATGCTCAGCGCCACATCAGACGTCCAGGTGGATACGCCGGAGGTCCGGGTCACCGAATGGCGGCTGGCGCCGGGCAGCGCAACCGGCCATCACACCCACGGGATGGACTATGTGATCGTTCCGGTCACCGCGGGCGAGATGACCATCGTGGCGCCCAACGGCGAGCGTTCCAAGGCCCAGCTTGGCGTCGGAAAATCTTATTTCCGGAAAGCCGGCGTCCAGCACGATGTGCTTAATGAAACGGAAAGTGAGATCGTGTTCCTTGAGGTCGAGCTGAAACCTTGAGCAATCCATTCAGGCAATTGCCACCGATCGGTCGCAGTTGATCCCTCAATATGCCCAGAAGTTCCAGCACAAATTTCGCCGCGGGGAGTGGCCGGCTATGCTGAATTATTTGAAGAAATTTACGATGGACATCCTGCCCTCGGTGGCTGCGACCATCATCGGGGCCTACATCGTTAATCATTACATCGTGACCAGGCCCGAAGCGCCCGCCGCGGCCGCGGTGTCGGCTTCCGATGCCAAGACTTCCGACGCCAAGACTTCCGACGCCAAGACTTCCGACGCCAAGACTTCCGACGCCAAGGCTTCCGCCCCCAAGACTACCGACCCGAAAGCTGCCGCCGATGCCAAGCCGGCTGAAAAGCCGACGCAGGTCAGCAGCCTGCCGGAAGCGGGTGTCAAGGCCAAGGGCATGTCGGAACGCACGTTGATCGAACGGTCAGCCTCCGAGAAGGCCACCGTCGTCGAAAAGCCGCAGGATAAGCCCGCCGACCCCAAATCCGTTGACCTGAAGCCGACCACCGACGCGTCCGCCGAGACCGCGAGCATCCCCGCCGAGCCGCACCGTCACCAGGTGGCGCCGCGTGACAAGACGGCCGTCAGGGTTGTGCTGCCGTCACCCGTGCAGCCGGTTGCGCCCGCTGCGGTCCCTGCACCTGCGGTCGAGGCTGCCGTCGCGCCTGCCGCCGTCGCACCCGATGAACGCCGCGACGCCAATGATCTCGCGCGTGCCGCGATCGAGCGCCTGCGCAACGACAATGCGCAGCGCACGCCGGAGCCTGCCCACGCGCCGGAAGTGGCACGGAACCCGGAGGCGCCGCGCATTGCGACCGCGCCGGCGATCCGACCGCTGCCGCCGCCGATCATGGTGTCGAATCCCTCCGCTGATAATCTCGACCAGCGGGCGGCCAGGCCGCCTTACGCGCCCGCCCGGATCGATGACCCAAGCCGTCCGACGCCGCCGGCCGATATTCCGCTTGCGCCGCGACCGCCGCTTGATCTGCACGCCGAAGCAATGGTGCCACCGGCCACCAAGGAACACACCACGGTAGCCGAGGACATGCTCTCGGCGGCGAAGTCGGTGTTTCACGCCGTCCTGCCGAAATAATCGAGAATTCCGTTCGAATTCGTGTCGCCGCGTTCCGCGCGCGGGGGCAGCGAAAAGGGTCTTACCCGCCGCCGGTGCGGGCGAGACCGCTGCGTGCAGTTTCATCCTTGGGACGCAGCGCGATCGCGTGGCCGTATGAAGCGGCAGCCTTGGCCTTGTCACCGAGTCGCTCGTAGGCCTGTCCGCGGGTGGTCCAGGCAGGTCCGCTGTTCGGATCGGCCTGTACGGCCTCGTCGAGGTCGGCCGCGGCTTCCTTTGCCTTGTCGAGCGCGAGGTAGCTCGTGGCGCGGGCGAGCAGCGGCTCGACCCGCTGTGGCGACAGGCCGTTGGCGGCGGTGAAATCCTCGATCGCCTGCTGGTGCTGACTCTGGCTCTGATAGATCAGGCCGCGGCCGTAGAGCGCCTGCACGTTGTAGGGATCGAGTGCCAGCGCGGCGAGATACTCGGCCAACGCTTCGTCGGTCTTGCCGGAGCGGGCCAGCACCTGGCCGCGTGTGGCGTGATCCTTGGCGTCGCTGACGTTTTGCGGGGTGATCGTGCCCACAGGCTTTTCGACCGCGGCCGGCTTTGGCTTGTCATCGGATCCCCACGATCCGAGATCGAAGGAGCAGCCGCCCAGGGGAAGGCCGAGGGCGATCACGAGCAGGATAGCAGGCGCCGCCGCGGGGCGGGGATAAACGACTCCGGAAAATGGCGGGGGCACCGGAACGGCCATTATGGAGGATGCTCGCGCTGGTATTTCAGCATTGGTAACCCGGAAAATGCCCAGCACAAACAACCCTGCACAAACAACAACGCGGGCCCGGGGCCCGCGTTGTTAGACTTCCAGATTGGCAAAAGGGTTCAGCGCGGTCCGCGCGGACCGGCACCCGGGCCACCACGGCCGCCGCCGCCAGCGCCACCGCGCTCGGCACCGGGACCGGCGCCGAACACCGGCTTCGGCTTCATCGGCAGCAGGCCTTCGCGCTGCAGCTTCTTGCGGGCCAGCTTGCGCGCGCGGCGCACGGCTTCGGCCTTTTCACGGGCCTTCTTTTCGGAGGGCTTTTCGTAGTGTCCGCGGAGCTTCATCTCGCGGAAAATACCCTCGCGCTGCATCTTCTTCTTCAGCGCCTTGAGGGCTTGATCGACATTGTTATCGCGGACGAGAACCTGCACGCGGCATCCTCTTTTCAATTTGATCGGTTCGGAATTCTGGCAAAGCGAAGGGGCGGCTAAGGCCTGCCTCTTAACCCTAGGGGCGCGCGTGTATCAGACAAATGTGGGAATGTCCACCTGCACAGGCATTTCTCGGCCAAGTAAAGCCATCAAAAGCGTCGAATGTCCGCTCGTATGGCCCGATTTCGCGAATCAGCGACCTTTAACGGGCCATTTCTGGATTCTCCGTCGAGAATCAGACCAGGGGAGCGAAACATGGATAGAAAAAAATATGCCGCTGAGGCCATCGGCACCTTCTGGCTGACATTTGCCGGGTGCGGCAGCGCCGTGATCGCCGCGGGTTTTCCGCAGGTTGGAATTGGCCTGGTGGGTGTGTCGCTGGCGTTTGGGCTCAGCGTCGTCACCATGGCCTACGCGATCGGCCATATCTCGGGCTGCCATCTCAATCCGGCCGTCACGGTTGGACTTGCCGCAGGCGGGCGCTTTCCGGCTGGCCAGATCGTTCCCTACGTGATCGCGCAGGTCGTAGGCGCAATCGTCGCAGCCGCGCTGCTCTACGTCATCGCCAGCGGTGCTGCCGGGTTCGACGTCGCCAAGGGCTTTGCCTCCAACGGCTACGACGCGCATTCGCCGGGCCAGTACGGCTTCGTGGCGTGCTTTATCACCGAGGTGGTGATGACCATGATGTTCCTGTTCGTCATCATGGGCGCCACCCACGGCAAGGCGCCGGCGGGCTTCGCACCGCTCGCAATCGGCTTGGCGCTGGTGATGATCCATCTCGTCAGCATTCCCGTTACCAACACGTCGGTGAATCCGGCGCGCAGCACCGGGCCGGCGCTGTTCGTCGGCGGCTGGGCGCTGGCGCAGCTCTGGATGTTCTGGGTGGCGCCGCTGATCGGCGGCGCGCTCGGTGGCGTGATCTATCGCTGGCTCAGCGACGAACCGACCGGCGTCGTCCAGGGTAAATAGAGCATGATCCGGAAAAGTGGGCACCGGTTTTCCGAAAAGATCATGCTCAAACAAAAAGAGATTGAGCGGGATGACGATTCGAAGAAAGGGCATCCCGCTCTAGGCGCAGCAGATCCCGGCCGGCTATTGGCTGGCTATTTCTTGGCCGCCGGGGCCACTTCGGTGACATGGCCCATCTTGCGGCCCGGCCGCGGTGGGCCCTTGCCGTAGAGATGCACGGTGGCGCCGGGCACGGTTAGCCACTGCTCATAGCTCAGGATGTCATCGCCGATCAGATTGGTCATGGTGACCTCACCATGGCGAACCGGCTTGCCGAGCGGCCAGCCGGCGATGGCGCGGATGTGCTGCTCGAATTGTGAGATCGAGGCCCCGTCGAGCGTCCAGTGTCCGGAATTGTGCACCCGCGGCGCGATCTCGTTGACCAGAACATTTGCGCCGCTCTGGTCCGGCACCACGAACATCTCGACCGCAAGTACGCCGACATAGTCGAGCGCATTGGCGATCTTCTCCGCGATCGATCGCGCCCGCGCGGCGAGCTGCTCGGAGATCGCGGCAGGCGCCCGCGATATTTTCAGGATGTGGTCGCGGTGCTCGTTCTCGGTGACATCGTAACATTCGACATGGCCGTCGGCCGATCGGGCGGCAATCACGGAGATCTCGCGCTCGAATGGAATGAAAGCCTCGAGGATCGCCGATCTGGTGCCGAGGTCTTCCCAGACCTGATCGAGATCATCGCCCTCGCGGACGATCGCCTGACCCTTGCCGTCATAGCCAAAGCGGCGGGTTTTGATCACGGCGGGCAGGCCGATGCGGGCAATCGCGGCGCGCAGCGCCTCAACCGACGAGACGTCGGCATAGTCGGCGGTTCCGATGCCGAGCTTGCTGACGAAATCCTTTTCGATCAGCCGGTCCTGCGTGGTCTCGAGTATTTTCTGTGCCGGCAGCACCGGACGGCGCGCGGCCAGCACCATGGCGGTGGCGGCTGGCACGTTCTCGAATTCGTAGGTGATGACGTCGACGTCGTTGGCGAACAGCTCGAGCGCCTCGACATCGGCGTATTCGGCGCAGGTCGCGTTGAGCACCACGTCGAAGGCGGGCGAGTCCGGGTCCGGCGAGAACACCTGGCAGCGCAAGCCAAGGCGCGCCGCAGCCATCGCCAGCATCCGGCCTAGTTGCCCGCCGCCGAGAATTCCGATGGTGTCGCCGGGCTTCAGCATCACGCGCGTCGAAGCCGTCACGCCGATTCCTCCGGTCGTTCGGCTACCGCGTCGGTCTGTTGCTTGCGCCAGGCGGCGAGCCTGGTCGCGAGCGCGGGATCGTGCAGCGCCAGCACGCTGGCCGCGAGCAGCGCGGCGTTAATCGCGCCCGCCTTGCCGATTGCGAGCGTGCCGACGGGAACCCCGGCCGGCATCTGCACGATCGAATAAAGCGAATCGATCCCGGACAGCGCCTTGGATGCAACGGGAACGCCGAACACCGGAAGTTCCGTCAGCGCCGCCGCCATGCCGGGCAGATGCGCCGCACCGCCGGCGCCGGCGATGATCACCTTGAAGCCGGCGGCCTTTGCGCCCCTGGCGAAGCTGAACAGCCGGTCCGGCGTGCGATGGGCCGATACGATGCGTTTTTCGCAGGCAATACCGAGGGCCGCGAGCGTCTCTGCGGCGTGGCGCATGGTGTCCCAGTCGGACTGGCTTCCCATGATGATGGCGATGGGGGCGGTCATGTCGTCAATTCTGTTCAGGAATCCAGAAACATAGGCCGGACTATAGGTTCGGCCCGGGCGGTATCCAAGGCGTGGCAAGGGATTCAGAATGGACTATCCTGTCTTGGTGAATCCCGGCAAGCCTTGATAACGGGCCTCAACAAGGATGCGCATGACCAAGAAAACCAGGGCGCCCGCCTCGGGGGCCGCAAAACCCCGCAAAAGCGGCGCAGCCGTGCGCGAAACCGCACCACGCCGCGTCCGGACCGGGGCGGCGCCGCCAGCGGCCGCCTCCAATAACGCCAAATTGACGATTCGCCGGCTCAAGACCCAATTGGCGCGGGCGCAGGCGCGAATCGAGGAATTGCAGGCTTCCGCCAATACTGACTTCCTGTTGGATATTTTGAACCGGCGTGGCTTCGAGCGCGAGCTCGATCGCTCGATCGCCTACATCAAGCGCTATCATGCCAGCGGCGCGCTGATCGTGCTCGACGTCGATCGCCTGAAGCCGATCAACGATGCGTTTGGTCATGCCGCCGGTGACCAGGTGCTGAAGGCCATCGTGGCCATGCTGCGGAGCCAGGTGCGCGCCTCCGACGTGGTCGGCCGGCTCGGCGGTGACGAGTTCGCGATGTTCCTGTGGAATCTCAGCGAGACCGACGCCAAGGCCAAGGCGGCGGCGCTGGAAGAGGCGATCGATCAGCTGACATTCGTGTTCCGCGGCCGCGACGTGAAGGCGGGCGCCTCCGCTGGCGTCGCGATCCTGGGGATCCATGCGGAAGCGGGCCGGGCGCTGGAAGAGGCCGACAGCGCGATGTATGTGCGCAAGGCGCAGCGGCGGCACGAGGTGCCGTGAAGAGGGAAAACATCATTGCATAGCAATGACGTTTGTTACAGCCCGCTCAGATCCTCCGGCACGTTGCCGAATTTCCGCAGCAGTTGCGCGTCGCCAAATTCGCCCATCATCGGATCGCCGGTGCGGCTGAAGGCGACTGCGCCGATGCTGCCTGGCATTCGTGACATCATCTCGGCGCGGCGCAGCGCCGTGGTCGCGCTTTGGCATTCCTCCGCATTGCCTGCGACCGGCGAGCCGTCATCGTCCTGTGCAAAAGGCAGCGCCACGTAATAGGTGACATCGGCCATCGAATCTCTCCCGCTTCAATCAGGCGGCGTCGCTTTTCGCGTGCTGTGAAAGCGCTTTTGCGGGGACACAACCGGCTGCGATCGCCGCCTGCAATTCCTCGAGTTCAACTTCGAGATATTCGTTCGCCATGATCAGCGCCTTGATGGTCGAGCGCAGATTGCCGTCGCACATCGCGATCGCCTGATCGCAGGCTTGCTCATAGCGGCTGTTGTCGGACAGGGATGGCGGATTGGACATGGCACGACTCCTCTTTGGGGGTATCGATATGTTCTTATTTTGTTCTTAGCGAGTCAAGCGGTGGCCGACGGTTCCACAGCTTGATTTCCGACTTGAGATTTTGCCTGTCTGCCCACGGAGGCCCTTATTAATGCTAGCTATTTTGCCGATTGAGGTGCACCGTCAACCATCACCGCACGGTCCCTCGGCTTCCATCGGTGACGAGAACGCACGCTTCGCGCTCCCGCCCCAACCCGTTAGACGAGCGGCGATGATCGACCTCAAAGAGCGCATCGAGTATCTGGAGAAGCGCGCCGCCGAAAGCGCGCGGGTCGCGAGCCTGTCGGCCGACCCGGAAGCGCGGCTCTACAACGCCAGCCTTGCCCGAGAACTCCGCGACATCGCGGTCAACCTGCGAAGCCAGTACGCATGAAGGACAAGGTGGAAACGCCGGAAAAGATCGCGCGCGCCAACCGGCAGCGCTTGGCCGCCGAAGAGGGCGCCAGGGCGATGGAGCAGATCGATCGGGACAGCGTCGCCATTCGCAAGAACATGGAACGGCTTCGCGCGCTGCGCTTGCAGCGAGAGGCCAGCGCGGCGCTTGCGCCGGCCGCTGAGGCGCCAAAGAAGCCGAAGAAACGGTCGTCGCAAAAATAGCGCCGCCGCAAATGCGCAACCCCTCGGCATCCTCGCCGAGAAGGGCGCGGCAAGCGACCAATCGAATTCGTCGTTCTCTATTGCCGCCGCGCGCCGCTGGCTGTCGACAAATTCGGCGTGCGCGGAACTAAAACAATATCCGCAGCTTAATGCGTATTCGCATGGAGTGAGACGGATGGGTCTTGCGGCGTCCAGAAGGCCCGTGGTCTTGATCGTCGAGGACGAGTTGCTGTTGCGGATGGATGCGATCGAGATGATTGCCGCCGCGGGCTTCGAGGTCCTCGAAGCCGGCGATGCCGACGAGGCGATCGATATCCTGGAATCTCGCCGTGACATCACGGTGGTGTTTACCGATATCCAGTTGCCGGGCTCGATGGACGGGCTCAAGCTTGCGCGTGCGGTCCGTGGCCGCTGGCCGCCGATCAAGATCATCGCGACATCAGGTCTTGTGGATGTCGGGGAAAAGGATCTGCCCGAAGGCGGGCGGTTTCTGCGCAAACCCTATGGCCCCAGCGAGCTCGCCTGTGTATTGCGGGACTTGACCGCCTAGAACGTTCCGGTCTGCCGCGGCAGCATCGCGGATCGATATCCGAGCGATGCCGCGGAAAATGCCTTACGCGATGATGTCAGGCGTGATCTGGTCTTCGATGAACGCGATACGGTCGCGCAGTTGCAGCTTGCGCTTCTTTAATCGCTGCAGCCGCAACAGATCCGGCGCCGGCGATTGATGCAGAGCGTCGATTGCCGCGTCGAGATCGCGGTGCTCCTGCTGCAGCCGCGCAAGTTCGGCCTGGAGTTCGCGATCATCTTCGTTGGTCATGGTGTGTGTTTACTAAAAGCACGGTGAGGTTGTGGCGAGCCCGGTTGCCGCCACCTGCCGAAATATCGTCCCTGCGGGCCCGCTTCGCAAGCTGGGCTGGTTCCATAGTCACGATTGATTACAGATAAATCTGAAAATATGAGATCGACGATTTTCGATACCCATCGACAGATTCGCTGGCTTGTGTACACTTCTTTGTCCGGATCGAATCTGAGGTTTTGTCCACCGAGGAGATTTCGTATGGCGATACAGGCGCATCTTGTTGAACTGGAACGTAAACACAAGGTTCTCGAGAGTGAATTGCACGAAGCGCTCGTGCATCTATCCACAGACGATCTGCAAATTGTCGAGTTGAAGCGCCGCAAGTTGATGGTCAAGGATGAGATCGAGCGGTTGAAGCATACCGCGGACGAGACTCTCCACTAGTCAGTCCCCCAGCACAGTAACGCAGTATACCTCTTCATCGCCGGATGGGCGCCGACGCGCTCATTCGCATGGAGCGGTTACGCTGTAGTACAGCGTTTCCAGGCGAAGCGGTCCTCCGGTTCGCATGAGATAACGCGTCAAAAAAATGCTGGAGCGAGATGAGGTTTCTTCGAAATCGTCATCGCGCTCCATCTTTTTGTTTGAGCGTGATCTCCGCGCAAACGCGTTCCGCGTTTGGCGCGAGGGAAAACCGGGACTCACTTTTCCGGATCAGGCTCGAGCTCACGCTCCCGCCAGTTCCCCGACATAGTCGGCGATCGCCAGTGACGACGTCAGTCCTGGGGACTCGATGCCGAACAGGTTGATCAGGCCGCTCACACCGTGATCGCGTGGTCCCTGGATCAGGAAATCCTGGGTGGCGACCGCTGGTGGCACGATCTTCGGCCGGATCCCGGAATAGCTTGGCATCAGCGCGCCGTCCGGCAGCGTCGGCCAGTATTTCCGGATCGCCGGATAGAATTGTTCCGCTCGTGCCGGATCGACCGCGTAATCGATGCTGTCGACCCATTCCACGTCGGGACCGAAGCGGGCCTGTCCGGCCATATCGAGGGTGAGGTGCACGCCGAGCCCGCCTGGCTCCGGCACCGGGTAGATCAGGCGGGAGAACGGTGCCCGGGCGCTGCAGCTAAAATAGTTTCCCTTGGCGAGATAGGCGCATGGGATCAGTTCGATCGGCATGCCCTCGATCTGTCGTGCAACCGAGGGCGCGCCAAGCCCCGCGGCGTTGACGAGCAGGTCGCAGGCAAGCGTCATCGGCGCTTCGCCGCCGGTTTCGATCTCGATCCGGCTCGCGGCCACCTTGGCGCGCGCCAGCGGCGTATAGAACGCGAAGGCCGCGCCGGCTGCTTCGCTATCGCCTCGCAACGCCAGCATGTAGGCGTGACTGTCGATGATCCCCGTGGAGGGCGACAACAATGCGGCGTCGCAATTCAGCGCCGGCTCCAGCTCACGCGCGGCCTCGCCCGGGAGCAGCCGCATATCGAACACGCCGTTAGCTTCGGCATGGGCGCGGATCGATTGCAGTTTTTCGGCTTCCTTCGGCGTCGTCGCGACGATCAGCTTGCCGCAGTTGCGATGCGGAATGCCGTGATCGGCGCAGTACTGGTAGAGGGCGCGCTTGCCGCTGATGCACATCCGCGCCATCAGGCTGCCGGCGCGGTAGTAGATGCCGGCGTGGATCACCTCGCTGTTACGCGAGGAGGTCACGGTGCCGATGCCCTCGGCGGCCTCCAGCACGATCACCTCGCGGCCGGCCAGTGCCAGTTTGCGCGCAATCGCAAGCCCGATCACCCCCGCCCCGATAACGATGCAATCAACCTTGTCCATGTGACTTTCAGATCCGGGAATTTGACGCTCGCCGTGCCCGTCTCGCGCCCCTGCCTGTAAGTGATCCGTTCAGAAAATTTGTCGTGCAACCCGTTGGATTGGCTCGAAATAAGTTCCGATCGCAGATCCCGTTAGTGAACCATTAATCATGTCAGGGCAATTGCCGTAAATTGAGTCACATTTTCCGGTTGCATGGATTGCCGTTTACCCGATCCAAACCCGTCAAGCCAGACACTCCGTCCCGGAAATCCGCGGGTGAACGATGGCTGACAAGAACTGGCAGGCAGGCGGGAAGAATTCGATTCCGGCGCTGACCGCGCTTTGCCTTGTCGCGACCGTCACCCCGTTCGGGCCGGCCCTGGGGGCATCGGCTGCCTTTGCGCCGTCGACCTATCTCGGCGAACTCGATCCGAACGCGATCTGGGAGCTCCTGATCGGCGGCATCGTCGTTGCTTCCTTTCTGGGCGCGATCGGGCTGTGGGTGCTTTCGGCACTCCGCAAGGTCAGACGCTCGCAGCTCCGGCGCAATGCATTCATCAGCTCGGCGCTCAATCACCTGAACCAGGGCGTTGTGATGACCGACCCCCGCAGGCGGGTTATCTTCTGCAACGATCAATATCTCGAAATCTACGGCCTTTCGCGCGCCGACGTTCCGTACGGCCTGAGCGGATCTGCACTCCTGGCACTGCGGCGCAAGCGTGGCGCGCTCGATGTCAGCAATGAGGTGTTCTATCGCCAGGCCGCGACGCCCGACGGGCTGATCACCGAGCTGCCCAATGGCAAATCGATTCTGGTTAAATATTTCGTATTGCCCAACGGCGGATCGGTCGCGACGCATCTGGATTATACTGAGCAGCGCAAGCTCTCGCGCAAGCTGGCCTCGACCACGCAGTTTCTGGAATCGGTGCTCGACAACGTGCCGGTGTGCGTGGCCGCCAAGAACATCGAGGACGGCCGCTATATCTTCGCCAACCGCGCCTTCGAACGTTTCTCGCGCTTCTCGCGCGATCACATCGTCGGCCGGCGCGCCGACGAGATCTTCCGTCCCGAAACTGCGGCCAGCGTCGAGGCGGCCGACCAGTCGGCGCTGAAGGCGCCGCAGGGCTTTCACCGCAGCGAATTCCTCGTCGAGCGCGGCAAGGAAAAGCGTATCCTCGCCTCCAATCGCGTGATCGCCCGCAACGAGAAAAACGAACCGGAATTCCTGATTGCGCTGTTCGAGGATGTCACCGACCGCCGCTCGCTGTCGCGCGAACTCGAGAACAACAAGAAGTTCCTCGAACTCGTGGTCGACAACATCCCGGTCTCGCTGATCGTCGAGCGGGTCAGCGACGGACGATATCTGCTTGCCAACCGGTCGGCCGAGACGATTCTGAATCGCTGCCGCGAGGACGCCACGGGGTTGACCGCGGCCGACATCTTCAATCCGCGCGAAGCCAAGCTGATCATTGCGCGCGACGAGGCTGCGATCAAGAAACGTGTCATGGTCGCCGAAGAGCATCCGATCTCGACCAAGGACGGATTGCGGCTGTTCCTGACGCGCCGGATGACGGTGCTCGACGATGCCGGCGAGCCGCAATATCTGATCAAGACCCATGAGGACGTCACCGACCGTCGCCAGACCGAGTCGCGCATGGCGCACATGGCCTATCACGACGGCCTGACCGACCTGCCGAACCGGTCCGCCTTCCTGCAGGCGCTGGCCCAGATGATCGAAGCCTGCGCCGGCACCGACGAGGAATTCGCCGTGCTGTGCGTCGATCTCGACGGGCTGAAGGAAATCAACGACGTGTTCGGCCACGGGATGGGCGACAAGGTGTTGATCGAGGTCGCGCAGCGGCTGCAGACGGCCGCGCGCGGCGGCGTGGTGTCCCGCCTCTCGGGCGACGAGTTTGGACTGATCATCGACGGCAAGCAGCCCGCCGCCGGCATCGCGCTGGCCGAACAGGTCGCCGAGACCCTTGGAGACGAATTCCAGATCGACGGCAAATCGGTGCGCACCGGCTGCACCACCGGCATTTCGGTGTTTCCGCATAATGGCTCGGATGCGGCCTCGCTGCTCGCCAACGCCGGCGCGGCCCTGTTCCGGGCGAAAGCGAAATCGCGCGGCACGATCAGCATCTACGAGCCGGAGATGGATCTGCAGATCCGCGACCGCCGCGTGTTGCACCAGGATCTGTCGCTCGCGATCAAGAACGGCGAATTGTCGCTGTACTACCAGCCGCAGGCCATTGCTGCTTCGACCGTGGCCGAAAGCCGGGCGATCGGATTCGAGGCTTTGGCGCGGTGGCAGCATCCGGTGCGTGGCTTCGTGCCGCCCAGCGATTTCATTCCGCTCGCCGAAGAGAGCGGCCTGATCGTCGAGATGGGCGAATGGATCCTGCGCGAGGCTTGCCGCGAGGCGGCATCATGGCAGGTTCCGCTGCAGGTCGCGGTCAACCTGTCACCGGCGCAGTTCGTGCACGGCGATCTGGTCGCTCTCGTGCATTCGATCCTGCTCGAAACCGGGCTTGCGCCCGACCGGCTCGAAATTGAAATCACCGAAGGTGTGCTGATCGAGGATTTCGACCGTGGCCTGGCGCTGCTCAGGCGGCTCAAGGCACTCGGCGTGCGGATCTCGATGGACGATTTCGGCTCGGGCTATTCCTCGCTGAGCTACCTGCAGGCGTTCCCGTTCGACAAGATCAAGATCGACCGCGCCTTCGTGATGAATCTCGGCCGCAATCCGCAATCGGCAGCGATCGTCCGCGCCGTCATCGATCTCGGCCACGGCCTCGAAATGTCGATCGTCGCCGAGGGCGTGGAAACCCTGGAGCAGCTCGGCTTCCTGGCCGAGGAAGGCTGCGACGCGGTGCAGGGCTATCTGCTCGGCAAGCCGGCGCCGATCGGCCAATACGCGGCCCTGATTGGCGGCACCAGCAATGTCATGGAGTCAGTGCGCAAGACCGGTTAGTCCTTTGTTTGACGCGTTTTCTTCACGCGAGCCGGTATCCACCTCGCTTGAAAACGCTATGTTCTTCGCATGGCGGACTACGATCTCGCGATCATCGGTGGTGGGTTGAATGGCGTCAGCGTCGCGCGCGACGCCGCAGGGCGCGGCCTGCGCGTGATCCTGCTCGAGCAGGGCGATCTCGGCAGCGGCGCATCCCAGGCCTCGCCACGGCTGGTCCATGGCGATCTGGCGGGGCTGGAGCGCCGCGCCTTCTTCCGCGTGCACGCGCAACTCGCTGAGCGCGATATCTGGCTCAACATTGCGCCGCATCTGGTGCGGCCGATGCGGTTTGCGATCCCCGCCCATTCCGACGAACGTCCCCCGTGGCAGTTGCGGTCGTGGCTGCTGCTCTACGACCGGCTGGCCTCGCGCAGCCGCCTGCCGGCTTCCGCAACCATCGATGTGACCCATCATCCGCTCGGCAACGCGCTGCGGCGGCCGATCGGCACCGCGTTCGAATATTCCGATTGCGTCGTCGATGATTCCCGGCTCGTGGTCGTCTGCGCGGTCGATGCCGCAGAGCGCGGGGCCACCATCCGCACCGGCGCGCGCTGCACCCGCGCCGACCGCGGCGAGACCTGGCGGCTGGTTGTGATCGACCGCGGCCATCGCCAGGTGGTATCGGCGCGGGCACTGGTCAACGCGACCGGCGCCTGGACTTCGTCCGTCGCTGAAACCGTGCTGCGCGTGCCGCGACCCGCGCTGGCGACCATGCAGATCAGCCAGATCGTGGTGCGGCGGCTGTTCGACAGTGACAATGTCTACGTGTTCCAGAACAACGACCGCCGGCTGATTTTCGCCAGCCCCTATGGGCGCGATTTCACGCTGATCGGCACCGTCGGGCACCCGTTCAAGGGCGACCCGGCCATCGTGGCGATGAGTGTGGGCGACGTAAACTATCTCTGCGAAGCCGCGAACCGCTATTTTCGCGAGCGGATCTCGGCCGTCGACGTGGTGCGGACGGTTTCCGGCGCCAACAGCGTCGTCAATCCCGCGCGAAAGGGGCTCGATGGCGCGATGACGCTCGACTACCGGCGCGGCAAGGCGCCGCTGATCACGATCTTCGGCGGCGACGTCACCACCTCGCGCCGGCGTGCGGAGAGGGCGGTCTCCGAGTTGACGCGGTTCTATCCGATGTCGCCGCGCTGGACCGCGAAGGCGCCGCTGCCAGGCGGCGATTTCGTCTGGAGCCGGTTCGAGACCGAGATCGACATCGCGCGCGACCGCTGGCGCTTTCTCAGCGAGGACCAGGCAAGGCGCCTGGTCGGCGCCTACGGCACCAACGTCAAGGCCATCCTCGGTGACGCCAGGGAGCGAGCTGACCTCGGCCCGGCCTTCGGCCCGGAGCTGACCGGGGCCGAGGTGCGCTATCTCATGACCAAGGAATGGGCGCGGTTTCCGGACGACATTTTGTGGCGCCGCTCCAAGCTCGGCCTGACGCATGTCGGCGCACGATCGCGAGGCGCTGGCGGCATTCATGGCGACGGCTGTTTAAGCCTGCGCCTGCGCGTTGCCTGCGAGGCCGCCTGCCGTGTAGTACTACGGCATGGCTGAGGAAGTACCGAATATCGAAATGGCCGCCGAGCCGGCGAAGCCCGGACCGGCGGTAGTGGCCGGCGATATGCCGCTGCTGCGTATCGAGGGCGTGACGAAGAGGTTCGGCACCTTCCGTGCGGTCGACAATCTGTCGCTCGACATCCGCGCCGGTGAGTTCTTTGCGCTGTTGGGGCCGAGCGGCTGCGGCAAGACCACGCTGCTGCGCATGCTCGCGGGCTTCGAGACGCCGGACGAGGGCCGCATCCTGCTCAACGGCCGGGATATCGCGCCGGTGCTGCCGCACGAGCGTCCCGTCAACATGATGTTCCAGAACTATGCGCTGTTTCCGCATCTCACGGTCCGCGACAACATCGCGTTCGGCCTCAAGCGGGCCGGCATGGCGCGCGCCGACATCGCGACCCGCGTCGCCGAGATGGTCTCGCTCGTCAAGCTCGAGGGCATGGAGAAGCGCAAGCCCGACCAGTTGTCCGGCGGCCAGCGGCAGCGCGTGGCGCTGGCGCGCTCGCTGGCGCGGCGCCCACAGGTGTTGCTGCTCGATGAGCCGCTCGCAGCGCTCGACAAAAAGCTGCGCGAGAGCACGCAACATGAATTGATGGCGCTGCAGCTTCGCCTCGGCATGACCTTCATCATCGTCACCCACGACCAGGAAGAGGCGATGACGATGGCCGGCCGGATCGGTGTGATGGATGCCGGCCGTCTCGAGCAGGTCGCAATCCCGCGCGAGCTCTATGAGGCGCCGCGTTCGCGCTGGGTCGCCGAGTTCGTCGGCGACATCAACCTGTTCGACGGCGAGGTCAGCTCGCGCGATCATCATCGCCTGATGATTGCGACGCGGGATGCCGGTACGATCACGGTCGCGGAGTCGCGCCAGGCGATCACCAAAGCCAATGTCAGTGTCGCGATCCGTCCCGAGAAGGTGAAGCTGTCGCGCCGCGCGCCGGCCTCGGATGCCGGGAGTTCGCAGGCGATCAACCGGCTCGAGGGCGTGGTCAGCGATGTCGGCTATCTCGGCGGGGTTACGACCTACAGGATCAGGCTCGAGACCGGCGCGGTGGTGCGCTCGTCGATGGCCAACACCGCGCGGCTCGATGCCAACGCCTATCTCGCGGGCCAGCGCGTGGTGGCCTGGTTCACCCCTGATGATTGTTTGGTGCTGGAGCAATGAGCGCGCGCAACATTTTTGCCCGCCCGGCGCGCTTTGCCGCGATCGCGCCGTACGTCTGGATGGTGCTGTTCTTTCTGGTGCCATTTGGTTTCGTCTTGAAAATCAGCCTGTCACAGACCGCGATTGCGCAGCCGCCTTACACGCCGGTGTTCGATTTCACGGAAGGGTTTTCGGCGATCAAGGCGGCGCTCGGCGAGTTGTCTTTTGATAATTTCAAGCTGCTGATCTCGGACAATATCTACATCCTGTCCTATCTGCGCAGCCTCGTCGTCGCCGTGACTTCCACCGTGATTCTGCTCCTGATCGGCTACCCCGTCGCCTACGGCATGGCGCGGCTGCCGCAGCGGTGGCAGAGCGTGGCGATGATGCTCGTGATCGTGCCGTTCTGGACCTCGTTTTTGATCCGCATCTATGCCTGGATCAACATTTTGCAGCATGATGGCCTGCTCAATCAGATCCTGCTGGCGCTGCATATCGTATCGAGCCCGGTAGTGTGGCTGTCGACCGACAGCGCGATGTATCTCGGCATCGTCTATTCCTATCTGCCGTTCATGATCCTGCCGCTGTACGCGACGCTTGCGAAAATGGATGCTTCGCTATTGGAAGCCGCCAACGATCTCGGGGCTTCGCCGGGCAAGGCGTTCTGGCTGGTGACGTTTCCGCTGTCGCTGCCCGGCGTCGGCGCCGGCGCGCTGCTGTGTTTCATCCCGATCGTCGGCGAGTTCGTGATCCCGGATCTGCTGGCTGGCTCCAATTCGATGATGATCGGCCAGACGCTGTGGCTGGAATTCTTCACCAACCGCGACTGGCCGGTGGCCTCCGCCGCCGCGGTGGCGCTGTTGATCCTGCTGGTGCCGCCGTTGCTGCTGTACGACCGGCTGCAGCGCCGCCAGCTGGAGGGTGGGCATTGATGGCGAGCGCGGTGAACAGGATCTCGCGGTTCAACATCACGGCGCTGGCGCTGGGGCTGGCGTTTCTCTATCTGCCGATCGTCATCCTCGTGATCTATTCGTTCAACGCCTCGCGTCTGGTCACGGTGTGGGGCGGCTGGTCGCTGCGCTGGTATCATGAATTCTTCAACGACCGCGCCATGCTGGATGCCGCCTGGATGTCGCTTCGGGTCGCCGCCGTATCGGCGACACTGGCGACGCTGCTCGGCACGCTGGCCGCAACCGGCCTTGCGCGCGGCGAGCGCTTTCGGGGCCGGGCGTTGTTCTCGGGCATGCTTTATTCGCCGCTGGTGATGCCCGAAGTGATCTCCGGCCTGTCGCTGCTGCTGTTGTTCGTCGCGCTGAGCGCCGAGCGCGGCTTCTGGACAGTGACGATCGCGCACACCACGCTGACCATGTGTTTCGTCACCGTCGTGGTGCAGTCGCGGCTCACCTCGCTCGACCGCAGCCTGGAGGAAGCCGCGATGGATCTCGGCTGCGATCCGGTGCGCGCGTTCCTGTTCGTGACGTTGCCGCTGATCATTCCCGCGATCGCTGCGGGGTGGATGCTGGCGTTCACGCTGTCGCTCGACGACGTCGTGATCGCGAGCTTCACCACCGGTCCCGGCTCCGCCACGCTCCCGATCCGGATCTATTCGGAAGTGCGGCTGGGGGTGAAGCCGGAGATCAACGCGATCTGCACCATGGTGATCGCGTTGATCGCCGTCGTCATTGTTGTCGCCTCGTTCGCCTCGAAACTGTCGAGTTCGCAGGGCGAGAGCGCCGCGCCGCTGTAGCCGCCTCGTCATCAATGACGTCTGACAATCAAGACTTGACCGCGCCCGCCGTCAATCCGCCGACCATGTACCGCTTGAACGCGTAATAGATTGCGGCCGGGGGCAGGGCGTAGATGAAGCCCGTGGTCATCAACAATTCCCACGGCGAGTTGTCGGCGGCGAGGAAGTTGCCAAGGGCTACGGGAAGCGTGATGTCGGTATCCTTTGAGAGCAGCAGGAACGCGTAGAGATATTCGTTCCAGGCCAAGCAGGATCGCGTAGGTGCCGACCGCGACCAGCGAGGGCATCATCAGGGGCACATAGACCAGGCGAAACAGCTGCAGCGTGGTCGCGCCGTCCATGGTCGCGGCTTCGTCCAGTTCCACCGGCAGCTTGTCGGAGGCCTGCTTCAGCACCCAGATCGCGTAGGGCGACGCGATCGTCACCATCGCCAAGATTAACGACCAGTGATTATTGAGCAGGCCGTAATTGCCCATGGTCCGGTACATCGGCACGGCCAGGAACGCCGCCGGGATGAAGTAGGTGAACAGCGCCAGATTCATCACGGTGCGGCCGCCCGGCACCTTCAGCCGCGAGATCGCGAACGCGGCGGCGGTCGCGATGAACAGCGTCAGCGCGCCGGTGGCGGCCGCGATCACCATCGAATTCCAGAACTGGATCCAGAAATCGCGCAGGAAATAATGCTCCTGGTAAAACACGATGTGGAAATTGTGCAGGGTCGGATGCGTGGGCCAGAGTTTGCCGGAGAACGCATCTTCCTTCGGCGAGATAGCGAACACGAACATGTGGTAGATCGGCACCATGGTCCAGATGAACACTGGGATGCCGATCAGCAGCAGGCGTGCCTCGACGCCGACTTCGCGGAGGGTGGGAAGCTTCATCGCGACAACCGTTTCATCATGAAATAGACCAGCGGCAGCACGAACGGCAGCGCGCAGACGATCGAGGCCATCGCCAGCGAAAGCTGATCGAGCCGGAGATAGCGGATCCCGAGCGTCGACAGCACGTGGGTGAGGTCGGCCGGCCCGCCGCCGGTCAACAGATAGACGCTGTTGAAGTCGCCGAGCGTCCAGATCATCGAGAGCAGCGTGCAGGTAATGTAGAGCATCTGCATCGACGGCCAGGTGATGAAGCGGAATTTCTGCCACCAGCTGGCGCCGTCGACGTCGGCCGCTTCGAACAGGTCCTGCGAGATCGCAAGGCGCCCCGTCATCAGGATCAGGGTCCAGAACGGCAGCGACTTCCAGATGTGCATGCCGATCGCCATGGTCAGCGCCACCGTCGGATCGTTAAGCCAGTTCGGGCCGTCCTCGCCGGTGAATTTGAAGATCAGCTGGTTGACCATGCCCCATTCCGGATTGAGCATGAAGCGCACCGACAGGATGGTCGGGATCGACGGCACCGCCCAGGGCAGGATGAACAGCACCGACAGCCATTTGATCCAGGGGCGCTGCTGGGCGAAGAAGCCCGACAAAAACAGCGCGATCACCATCTTGAAGTTGATGCCGATCAACAGAAAGATCAGCGTATTGACCGCGGCGCGCGCGAAGATCGGATCGTTGTAGAGCGCGACATAGCTTGCCGGATGCCGCGCCAGCCATAGCCCGTAGCCGACCGGATAGACCACGAAGGCCAGGAACACCAGCAGGTAGGGCGCAATCAGCACGATGCCCCAGACCTGCGGCGGCGTCAGCCGCGCCGACAGCGGCGGGCCGGGGATTGCGTGGTCGGAAGAGAGTGTGATTGCCATAGTGGCTACTCTTGAACTCTTAGAACGCGTCGTCCGCCGCTTGCGCGGGAGCAGGTCTATCGCCGTTGCGTTCCGGGTGAGGACGTACAGCATCTTCCGCAGGCGACGCCGCGGAGAGAGCCCTCGCTCGCACGCGAGGCGGCCGGCGGATGGCATTTACTCCTAACCCGCGACCTGCTTGATGCGGGCGATCAGTTCGTCGACGGCCTTGTCGACCGGCACCTTCTCGCTCACGACGCGGTTCATCGCCTTGGCCCAGACGTTCTCGTTATTGAGGATCGTGAACTTCCAGTTCTTGGTGAAGTCGAACGGCGCGGTACCGCCGGTGAACTGGTTATAGACCGCCTTGCGGTGCTTGTCGGCCTGCCAGAACGGGCTCGCCTGGCTTTCCTTCGTCACCGGGAACCAGCGGCCGAGCGCGCCCTCGATATAGGGCCGGACGTTCTCTTCCTGCAGCAGGAACTTGATGAATTCCTTGCCCTCCGCCTTGTTCTTGGCGACCGAGAAGATCAGCCCGGTCTTGACGTCGGAACGGTACTTGATGGTCGAGCCGTCTGGCGCTTTCGGGAAGGAGGCCGTGATAATGGTCTCCTCATAGGCCTTCTTGCCGGCGGCGCGCTGTTCGGGCGTCAGCGCCGGGTTGTTGGCGTCGTCGAGCCATTTCGCCGCGATCGAGATCGTGAAGTTATGTGTCATCACGATCGTCCGATTGTGGAACGCGACGTTGTTGTCCGGATCCTTCCAGGTGGTGGAGGAGGGCGGCGTACAGCCCCTGATGTACGTGTCGGTGTAGTCCTTCAGCGCATGAATCAGGCCGTCCCGCACCTTGGGATCGTCGACCAGGAGCTTGCCGTCGTCATCGACCAGCTTGACGTGATAGGCGTCCATGAAGGTGTAGAATGACTGGAACGAGTTGGTGGATTCCACGCCCATCGGCTGGCCGACCGCGTAGATGCGGCTGTTGGTCGCCTTGCGGATGGCGGGCTGCACCTTGTCGCACCAGAACGACCAATAATCTTCCCATTTGGTCGGGATGTCGCTTGCCTTGAAGCCGGCCTGCTCCAGCATGTCGCCCCAGATCTGGACGTGCATGCTCTGCTGCTTCAGCGGAAAGCCGTAATAGGCCTTCTTCTTGGTGACGTCGTTATAGAGGATCGACGCATCCAGCGTGTTTTGCACGAACCGATCCTTGATCGGCTCCATGATATCGGAGAGATCCTCGAGCTTGCCCTCGTACGCCCATTTGCCCTGCGCCTGCACGTCGTAGCTGTCGGAATAGGCGACATCGGGCACGGTGCCCGAATCCAGCGCCGCCACCGTCTTCGGAATCATGTCCTGGATGGCGTACTGCGACAATTCGACCTTGATGCCGGTCTTGGCCTCGAATTTCTTGATCGTTTCCAGCAGCGCGTCGTCTTCGGACTTGTAGAAGCCCTTGCCGAACCAGACCGTGATGGTTTTCTGCTGGGCCAAAGCGGGTGCGACGGCATAAAACAGCCCGGCGGTAGCGACCGCGAGCGAAAGCGCGCCTAATCTCTTGGATATCACGTTGTTCTCCCTCAAAACGCCGGATTTTAACCGGTTGGATAAAACACTAGCGCATGGGCGCGGCGTGATCCAGATGGGGGATCGCAGACTTGTGTAGGGGGGAGGGACGGCCCTCGGCAAGGTTGCTCCCCATTGCAAGCCCACAGGGCACGCGAATACCTCGATCGTCATACCCCGCACCGGGTTGGGCGTATGCCATCGGTCGTCATGCCCCGCCAACGGGTCGGCCGAATGGCCGCCCGATGACAGGCTCCGGCGGGGCATCCAGTACGCGGCGGCCTCTCGGTTCTGTCGCGGACGTCTCTGGAATACTGGATCACCCGCCTGCGCGGGTGATGACGACTGGAGTGTAGCGCATTCGACTGCATCAGATACGACTTCACGATCCCGCGGCGCGATACGCCCGAAGTTTTGTCGGACGTTTTCCCTCCGACATAGAGGGAGCAGGGAATGCCGGGTGCGCGCTGCACCCGCGGTCTCGTGTGCAAAATTGTGCGAAGAAACGCACACGAGCATACAGGTTCAGCGGAAACACTCCGGCATCCCCCGCGCAATGGCTTTACGGCTTATGCCGTGATCTCCCCGGCGACGAATTCGTCTTGTCACCGTCGCTGCCGGCTTGATGGCTGACCAAATCCGGTTGGATCGGATCAACCACCGACAGCTTGACACCAGCAACGGGTGCCAGGACCACACGGTTTTGCCGTACGCTTCAGCGTCGTTCGTCTGGCGCGCGATGATCGCTCACGGCGAACCGCCCTGCGATCATGCCTGCGCGCCCGACGCTGCCGCGTCCACCGCATCCCACCCCAACGTTAGTGACGATGGCCAACGCCCCCTCGTTAAGGGATGAGACGGCGGGATTTATAGTTCTGATTTGCCCGACGGTTTAAGCGGAATGTTTTCGCGCGAGGGGCTGGACGGCCCAAATCAGCTTGATCCGGTTCAACAAATTCGCCGTTACGCGCCCTCCCGATCATGGCGGCGGCTAGCGCACATCTTGATCATCTCGATCATCTCGCGCCGATGGCGCCATTCGTGGAAGGGTCAGCTGAACGATCGTGCCCGCGCCTGGCTCGCTTTCGAGCTTTAGCTGGCCGCCCAATTGGTCCACCACGATGGCGTGGACGATGTGCAGACCAAGCCCGGTGGCCCCGTGGTGTCGGCGGGTCGTGAAGAACGGATCGAAGGCCTGGCGCTTGATCTCAGGCGGCATTCCGCATCCGTTGTCGGCAAACACAAGTTCGATGTGAGTGCTCCCGGCTGCGCGCACCCTGATATCGATGATGCCTTCTGTCCCCGTCGGGAAGGCGTGCGTCATGGAATTGAAGGCGAGGCTGGTGAGAACCTGGCCGAACGGGTCGGGGTAGCTTTCCATCGAAAGATCAGGCGCGCATTGCAGCTTGACCGTGATGCCGCGCTGCCGCAGCTCGCGTTGCAGATGTGAAAGAACCTGCTCGGTCAGATCGCCGGCGTCGAATGTCCGTCGATTGAACTGCTGTTGATCGACGGCCACCTGCTTGAACGAGTGCACGAGCTCGGCGGCGCGGCCGAGATTGGCGACGAGCTGGGTCGAGGCCTCCTCGATCAGTCCGACAAAGGCCTGGAGGCTCGATCTCCTGAGGTTGCCGCGCGCCGCCTCCGCGCGGAAGATCTCCGCCTTTCGCTGCAGCGTCGAGGCGATCGTCAGGCTGACGCCGACAGGCGTGTTGACCTCATGGGCAACGCCCGCCACCATCCGGCCGAGCGCGGCAAGCTTTTCGGCCTCGATCAGCGAATCCTGGGTCTCGCGCAGATGTCGCAAGGCCGTCTCGGCGGCGTCCCTGGCGTTACGGACTTCCTGCTCGGCACGTTTGCGCTCGGTGATCTCTTCGGCGGCGACGTTGACCGCGACGATCTCGCCGCTCGACGCGCGCAACGGATGCCAATAGGTCATCCATGAGCGTTCTTCCACCTGGTCGGCGCGCTGCCCGGCGACCTCGATGCCGACCACGGGTTCTCCGGTCTCCATGATCGAGCGAACGATCTCCCCGACCGCGTCCGCGAGCCCCGGCACGCAATCCCTGACGAAGCGCCCGAGATGATCCTCGACCGATATGCCGCAAATCTCAGTGAGGCGCTGGTTGATCTGAAGGTAACGGCAGTCCGGCGACAGGCAGGCGAGGCCGATTGGCGCGGTGTCATAGATAAGCTGCAACGCTGGCTGTTGAGGAAACAGCAGCACGCCGGCTGATGATTTTGACACCTGCGGCAAGAACGCTCCGCTATTGTGTTATGAGCTCGGTTGTAGTGTCGGCTCGGTTGCTCCGGGGCGGGTCTGATCAGCGGCACGGACGAAATCCCGTCCGTCATGATACATCATTTTTCAGCTTGATTGTGGCGCCGTTTCAGCGAGAGCGATATTGTCCCTTAGGGAAATGTTCCTCAAAATGCCGCATGGCGGGTTTGATTCAAATCAAGGGGAGGCGGGTGGACGGATAATCGCAACCGAGCTAGCGATGCGCGGTGCCCGTGGCCTTGCAGCGAGTGTTGTCGCCCCGGCACGACCGCATGTCACGCCGCCGAAAGCCGGACGTGGAATTTGCTGCCGGTTGCTTCGGCGTAGCGCAGCAGCGTCTTAAGTGCTTGGCAAGATGTGTGGCCGTTTTAAAGCCGGGCGATGGTGGATTCGCTGGTGCCCATCCGGGCCGCCAACTCCGCCTGGGACAAGCCTGCGCGCAGGCGAGCCCTGAGCAGTTCGGCGGCAATCTCAAACTCCGGAGCGAGCGCGTCATACTCGACCTTGACCTTGGGATTGGCGAGCAGGCGGGCCTTCAGCTTTTCGAACTGGATGGTCATGTGATGTCCCTTGCTCGCCGCAACGCGAGTTCGATCTCGGCGCGCGGCGTCCCATGGCACCCGTCTCTTTATCTCATTTCTGAGATAAAGAAGAGAGGTAGAACGAAGCGCGCGGAAACGCTGATCGCGGTGAGATGCCCATCGGTACCTCCGGCCCCATGGTCAGTTCATCACTCCGTCGATACGATCAGCCGCCATGAACGGTTTTCAAATCAGGACGATGCGGCCGGACGAAATATCGACAGCCGTCAATTGGGCGGCTGCCGAAGGATGGAATCCGGGCCTCGCCGACGGTCCATGCTTCGCCGCAGCCGATCCGGAAGGCTTCTTCATCGGCGAGCTGGACGGCGCTCCGGCCGCTACCGTTTCCTGCGTCAATTACGGTGCGGGTTTCGCCTTTCTCGGTTTCTACATCGTGCGACAAGATCTGCGCGGCCGCGGCTACGGATTGCGGATATGGAACGCAGCCATCGCACGAGCCGGTCAACGCGTGATCGGGCTCGATGGCGTGGTGGCGCAGCTGCAAAACTACCGGAAGTCCGGGTTCGAGCGCGCCTATGCGAATATCCGTTACGGCGGTGCCGTCGTGACTCCCGAGGCGCCACCGGCCGATGTCATCGCGCTGTCCGCAGTTCCGTTCGCTATGGTGGAGGCGTATGACGCGACCGTATTTCCAGCGCCGCGCACAGCTTTTCTGCGCGCCTGGATCAATGCGCCCGGGCATATCGGTTGCGCGCTCATGCGCGATGGCGGGCTTGCCGGCTTTGGCGTGATCCGCCCGTGCCTGCACGGCCGCAAGATCGGCCCGCTGGTGGCGGACGACTGCGCCAGCGCTGAGGTGGTTCTGCACGCCTTGCTCGCCGGCGCCGGCGGTGGCCACATCTTCCTCGACGTTCCCAGTATCAACCGCGACGCCATCGCGATGGCGGAGGGACTGGGCCTTGTGCCGACGTTTGAAACTGCGCGCATGTATACCGGCGCGATTGCGCCATTGCAGCTCGATCGGGTCTTCGGAGTCACAAGCTTCGAGTTGGGGTAGTGTCTGGCCGACACCGACCCAGGTATCGCTGCGCTCACCCGGGCTCGCTCGACCATCATCGATCGCGCACGCGCACATTGACGCCCATGGCATCCAACAGCCGGAACATCTGGTCGTCGGAGATTCTCACTCCTGCGAAATCGGCAAGGGTCGTGAGATTTACGCCGCTCACCTCGGCACCGCTGAGATCAGCGCCGCTTAGTTTTGCGCCATCGAGAATCGCCTGGAACAGGTCGCTGCCTGTCAGGTCTGCGTCGGTCAAGTCGGCATTGGACAAGTCGGTTTCGCGGAGCCTGCAGCCGGCAAGGCTGCAGCCCGGCAATTTCGCTCCGGAAAGGTCGGCGATGTCGAGCTTGCAGTTGTGAAAACTTGCCCGCGTCTCGATCTTCTTGCGGCTGAGCGCGCGGCTGAAGTCGACGGTGTTGAAGCGGGCTCCGGTGAGGTTGCAGTCGCGCATTTCAACGGCAAAGAGCTCGGTCCTGTCGAAAACCGCCTGGGAAAGGTCGCAGCGCGAAAACAGCGTCCGCTGCAGATTGCCGAAGGCAAAGCTGCAGCCCTTGGCGCCGTCGCCCGTAAAGCGACAGTCCTCGAATTGGGCGCCCGAAAGCTCGGCATGGGAAAAGCGGCAGGACACAAAACGGCAGTTGGTAAAGCGCGCCTCGACAAAAAGCGGATTTGAAAACTGCACCTGCTCGAAGGCGCAGTCGACGAAAACCGCGCCCTCGCAATCCAGCTCCGGCCAGCGATCGTCGCTCATCTGCAGGGAGCGTATCGGCTCTGCTGCAGCAATCCGTTGAGCGAGCGTGTCGATGTTCATTACACGCCGGTGACGCGCCAGATCACGTCGCCGACATCGTCCGCCACCAGCAGCGCGCCGTCGGGACCGAGCGTGACGCCGACCGGCCGTCCATAGGACTCCCGCTCGTCAGGTGCGAGGAAGCCCGACAGAATGTCCCGCGGCGGCCCGGACGGGCGTCCGTTCACGAACGGCACGAACACGACCTTGTAGCCGCTCAGCGTGCTGCGATTCCAGGAGCCGTGCTGGCCGATGACCATGCCGTCGGGAAAGCCCGGCAGCGTGCCGGCCGGCAGCCAGCATAGACCGAGTGAGGCGGTATGCCCGCCGAGCGCATAGTCCGGCGTGATGGCCTTGGCGACCGCGGCCGGATCCTGCGGCACCCGGTCGTCCACCGTCTGCCCCCAGTAGCAATAGGGCCAGCCGTAGAAGCCGCCGTCGCGGACCGAAGTCAGATAGTCGGGCGGCGTCTCGTCGCCGAGGCCGTCGCGCTCGTTGACGACGGTCCAGAGCACGCCCGTCTTTGGCTCCCACGCCATGCCCACGGGGTTGCGAAGGCCGCCGGCGAAGATGCGGCTGTTGCCGCTGGCCAGATCGAGCTCGTAGATCGCAGCCCGGCCTTCTTCCACTTTCATGCCGTTCTCGGCGATATTGCTGAGCGAGCCGACCCCGGCGTAAAGCTTCTTGCCGTCGGGGCTCGGCAGCAGGCTCCGCGTCCAATGCCCGCTGGGCTTGAAACTAACGAGCTTCCGTCCCTCGGCGGTGATGCGGTCCGCGCCCGCCTGGTACGGAAAGGCCACCACGCCGTCGGTGTTGCCGACATAGAAGGTGTCGCCCAGGAGCGCCATGCCGAATGGTTGGCTCAGTCCCTCCATGAAGATCTCGCGCTTTTCGGCGATGCCGTCGCGATTGGTGTCGCGAAACAATGTGATGCGGTTCGCGCTTTCGCCGAGCGCGGAGGCACGGCGCATGGTCGCCTGCATCGCGTAGCTGAACACGCTCCGGACCGGTCCGGGGATCTGATTTGAACTCGGCAACGAGGACGTCGCCATTGGGCAGCACGTTGATCCAGCGCGGATGTTTCAGGCCGGTCGCAAACGCATTGACCTTGAGCCCGGGCGCAGCCGTCGGCTTCTGCCCGTCGGTCCATCCTCGGGCCGTCGGCATCTTGAGCGTCGGAAGCGCACCTTGCGGCTTCGCGACCGGGACCACCGGCGCGTTGCCCCAGGCCGGCGCAGGCGCTGTGCCCTGCATCCGGCGCCACAGCAGCGCGGCGCCGCCGACGATCGCGACGACGCGCGCAAAAACTGCTGGAAAAGTTCATGTCATTCTCCTGTTGAACGCGCGCACCCTATCCGACGCCGGCGCGCGTTAAAACCTTCACGTCGACATGCGAGCCAAGCGGCAAGTGGAGCGCATTCAACCTTTGGGGGTGGGGACCTTGTCATATAATCTGTTGGGCAGATTCGCGCGGTCATCAGCGGCGGATGAAATCCGGGGAAGAAGTCAATGGCTGAGCTTCTATCGCTCCCGCTGCTGCATTCGAGCACCAACGGGATCGATCGCGGCACGGTTTGGGATGACGGAATATTTGAACGCGCCACGGCGGACCGTCAGCTTTTCGAATCGATCCTGACCAGCGGCGGCGACGAACGTATCGCGATCGATCCGGCCACCGGCCGCAATCGCTATGGGGCGCCGCCGGGAAAAGCATGCGACGAAGTCTGGTTCTCCTCTTCTACGGCTTCTGCAATCTCTCCGCGCGGATACGAGGCCGCTCTGGAGGCACTTCGATGTCTGACGGGTGCCCATCAGAAATGGCCGGTATCCGGCTGGTTTGATCGTATTCGCGATCGTCTGGCGGCGCTTTTCGGCATTCCACAGGCCGAAGTCATCCTGTCGAGTTCCGGAACGGAGCTTGAGCTGATTGCGCTGGTTCTGTCTCGAAGCATCCTGCAGAGGCCGCTCACCAATCTTGTGATCGCGCCGGCGGAGACCGGCAGGGGCGTCCCGTTGGCCGCGGCGGGACGCCACTTTCTTGAGACCAGTCCCTTCGCGGCAGAGGTTGCATGCGGCCGGTTGCTGGACGGTCTTGAGGCACCCGAAAGCGAAGTCGAGATCGTGGAAATCCGCGATCCAAATGGTGTGGCGCTCTCGGCTGACAGCATTGACGATGCGGTGGTCCGAAGGGTCGAAGCCATCATCGCCAGCGGTAGCGACGTTCTTGTCCACCTGCTCGATTGTTCCAAGACCGATCGGACCGGCTTGCGGCGCCGGACGGCTTCAGTGCTGATGGCGAGATACCCTGGTCGTGTCGTCATCGTCGTCGATGCCTGTCAACTCCGATGTTCGCGCGAGCAGATTAAGGCCGATCTCAACGCCGGCTTCATGGTGATGATGACAGGCTCGAAATTCGCCGGAGGACCGCCGTTCGCAGGAGCTCTGTTGCTGCCGCCATGGATCGTGGAACGGCTGCAATTCGTGAAACTTCCGCGAGGTCTGTCGGCATATACGGCCGCGAACGACTGGCCTTTGGCTTTGCGCCGGGCGCTGGATGGTTGCTTCGTCGCCCAGGCCAATATCGGCATGGGTCTGCGATGGGAAGCGGCTCTGGCCGAACTCGAGCGCCTGTTCGCGCTCGATACTGCCCTCCGCGACCGCGTGACGGCGAGATTTTCCGAGCTGGTTTGCGAACATGCTTCATCCTCACCCTGTTTCGATTTGATCGACCGCGATCACTGGGATGGGGAGCTCAGGCACAGGACGATATTTCCGATCGTCACATTAGATGGCAATGGCGCGCCGTTGGCCGCCGATGCGGTACAGCGCGCCTTGCGAGCGCCGTTGCAGGCGGATGTCGCCGGCGTACCGGACCGCATTTTCCAGGTCGGCCAGCCCGTTACGGTCGGAAAGCTGAGTGCGCTTCGGGTCTGTCTGAGCGCGCCCGATATCACCGGCGTCGGCGAAAGGATGCGTGCGGGGAAGGGATTCGATACTGCATTCGCGCCTTTGGCGGCTGACCTCGCCGATCTCTTCTGCAAATGGTCCCACGTCGCATCTCGTCGTTGAATTCCACCGCCGCCGCGCGACGCGGCGGCGTTCGGTTTGCGGCGCAACAGATCGAGCAAGCGGGCTCGACACGCCCTTATGATGAGACGGCGCGTGTTGACTTTCCGGTGTATTCTCAAAATACTTTAGCTGAAAACAACAAAAGCCAGTCAAAACGACGGGTTCGGTGGGGAGGATACGATGCCGACTTCACGTAGAACGCTGCTCAAGAATTCCGCGGCTGCTGCCGCTGCACTCAGCCTCGATTGGACGCGCGCGCGGGCGGAAGCCGAAACGGTGCGCATCGGCGTGATCTACGATTTGACCGGTCCGTTTGCCGCGGGCGGCTCGGTTGCCTCCTCGATCGGAACGCAGATTGCGATCGATCTCGTCAATGAGAAGGGCGGCATTCTCGGCAAGCACAAGATCGCCTCTGTCACGGCCAACTCCCAGAGCAAGCCCGATGTTGCGATCAACGAGGCCGAACGGCTGATCAATCAGGAGAAGGTCGACATCATCAACGGCATCTATGCGAGTGCGCACGCGGTGCCGCTCGCGGCCAAGGTCGAGCAGCAGAAGAAAATCCTCTGGATCACGACGGCGGTTGCGACCGCCGTGTTCAAGGACAAGAATCTGCAATACGTCTTCCGCGCGCAGATTCATTCCGATCAGTACGGCCAGGCCTTTGCGAGCTTCATCGCGGAACACGCGCAGGCAAAGCTCGGCATGGAGTCCAAGGACGTCAAGGTCGCCATCATCCATGAAGATGGCCCCTATGGCGTAGGCGTTGCCGCCGCCGACGAAGCCTATGCGAAGCAGAACGGCCTCCAGATCGTGCTGAAGGAAGGTTATTCGGCCACCGCGCCCGACCTCTCGGTGCTGGTGACCAAGCTCAAGCGCGCCAAAGCCGACGTGATCTCGCACGCGGGGTACAATCCCGATATCACGCTGCTGCTGCGCCAGGCGCGCGAGAGTGGCCTTCGCTTCAAGATGCTGTTCGGCGCCGGCGCGGGCTACAGCCAGCTCGACAAGTTGCGCGCCACCTTCGGCGCGGACATCGACAATTTCTGCAATATCGATCCGGTGCCCGCGCAATTGCTCGATCCGGCGAAACTGGCGCCCGGGGTCGGCGATCTCACCAAGACCATGGTGGAGCGCTACAAGGCCAAGACCGGCGCGACCGATGTTCCGCCGCATTGTTCGATGGGCTTCAACCAGACCTGGGTTCTGCTCAACAACGTGCTGCCGGTCGCCAAGGAGAAATACGGAAGTTTCGATCCCGATGCGATCCGCAAGGCCGCGCTCGACGTGGACATCCCGGTGGGCGGCACCATCCAGGGCTATGGCGTGAAGTTCTATCCGCCCGGTACGCCGCTCTCCGGCCAGAACGAGCGCTCGAGCCCGGTCGTGATGCAAAACGCCGGCGAACATATCTCGGTGGTGTGGCCGACCGCCATCCGGACGCAGGATCCGGTTTTCCCGCTGCCGAAATCGTCGATCTACGCCGCGTAGCGTGGGCGCATCAGTGACGCACCAGTGCCATGGCTGTAGCCGTATGGTCGATGTCAGTGCTTGATGCACTTGCGCAGGACCGGCTTTGGTCTCAGGTTTGGATGGTGTCTATTGCTTGGACACGTATGTCGTCTGGCGGCAATCCAGCGTGATATCGCCGAAACATTTCCTCGTAAGCCGCCTCGATGTGCTGCGCAAATAGAGCCGTATCAAAGAGCGGCTTCGTCAAACGATTCGTGTCCAGTTCCGTCCTGAAGCGTAGCAGACGTTCGCGATTTTTGACGAGGTCCAGCGCGAGCGCTTCGTACTCTTCGCGCGAATGCGTGATCAGCTCAGGTAGACCGACTGCATTGAGCAGACTGGCTGCAACGCGCCCGGCAAAGGTTTGCCCAATTCGAGCCAGGACTGGCAACCCTGCCCACAATGCGTCACTTGCCGTTGTGTGGGCGTTACATGGCACCGTATCGAGGAATAGGTCTGCCAAACGGTGTCGAGCCAAATGACGGGCCAGCGGCGCGCGCTCTGCAAAAATAAGCCGCGACGGATCAACGTCTCTTTGCTGCGCCTCCTTTCTCAAGTTCTTCGCGGCGATTTTGTTGTCCTCGAGCAGCCAAAGAACGCTGTTGCTGCTCTGCCTCAGCAATGTCATCCAGCAGTCGAATGTATCCGGAGTGATCTTGTAATTGCCGTTGAAGCAGCAAAATACGAAGGCGCCGTCCGGTAACCCGCAGTCGTGCCGGCTCAATTCTGTTTCCGCGATCTCCCGCTTGCGATCATTCGCCTGATACGAATGTGGAAGCAGCACGACCTTCTCGCTGTAGAAGTTTCGATCATTTTCGGAAATCAGGGTGCGGTCCGCGATGATATAATCGACGAAAGAGCAGCCCATCGTTCCCGGATAACCAAGGTAGTTTACTTGGATTGGTGATGGCCGGTATCTCAAAGCCCCAGTTCGCGCGCCATGAGTGTGTCCATTGAGGTCAACGAGTATGTCGACATCCAGTTTGGATATCTCTGCTGCGATTTGTTCGTCAGTCAATGTGGACATATCCACAAAGTGCATAAAAGACTGCTCTAATCTTTTTCTGAGTTGTGAGCCGTCATTTGGACCAACAGAGAGGCCAATGACGTCGAACCTTGAATGATCGTGCGCTTCAAACAGTCCAGCCGTCAGATTGGAGGTCGCGTGCTGACGGTAGTCCGTCGACATATAAGCAAGCCTGATCCTGGTTCCGCTGTTGGCATTCTGTCCGCGTGAAGATGAGATATGGTTTACGACTGCCGGATATTTGTCTTCTATAAAAGCTTCTGCGCATTTCAATTGGTCTTTTGCCGCGCAATTGACAGCGAGAAGGTGAAAGGGAAACGCAGCTAATTTTCCGTCGCGGAGCGATGTAACGAGATGCTCGCACTCGACTTGGTAAGCAGACCAATCGCAGCAGTGCATTTTTGCATGAAGGCGAGAACCCTCAGCAAGGGGTAAGTCAGGATTCAGCGACAACGCCTTGTCAAACGCGGCGAATGCATTCTCAAACTGCTTCTTCGTGAGGAAGACATTGCCGCGACCAAACCAAGCTCCCTCCAGTTGTTGGTTTAGCGACAGCGCTCTGTCAAAACTGGCGAGTGCTTCGTCGTAGCGCATGAGCTCGACGAGCATGTTACCCCGACCGGTCCAGGCCTGAGCTAATTCCGGTTTGAAAGATAAGATTTTGTCATAGGCGACAAGTCCGTCCTTGTACTGGCTGAGTGCGGCGGAAGCATTGCCTCGCCCGAGCCATGCTTCGGCCAGACCAGGCTTGATCGACAGCGCCTTGTGATAAGCCGCCACGGCTTCATCATAGCGCTTCAACTGC
>CAVZGZ010000021.1:0-93947 GCA_963774775.1 uncultured Alphaproteobacteria bacterium | reverse complement strand
GAGTTGCAGGTTTCAAAGCAGGCCCGCCGATTCACGTCGGCGGGCCTTCCTTGTGGGTGCTAGCGCCAGTAATACCGATAGGGCGGCGCGCACACCGATGTTGAGCCGAAGCGGTACGGCAGGGGATCATAGCCAATTGTTAAGTACGCCGTCCTGACACTCCGATAGCGCCTGTGATGAGTAATGCGGGTCGGGCCATGCCATGTGCACGCGCACCGTTGCCGGGAGCTGATCTCGGACGCCAAACAATGTCCCTTGATGGAATAGCCGCAAATAATACCGGGTTTTTTAGACTCGGTCGGTTCTTCGGCTTGGGCTTGGGCTAACGAGACCATGGCGATCAAAGCAGTCGAGAACACTCGCATCGTGGCATCCCCTTGTTACGAGGTCCAACTGACATTCCAAGGTTCCCCCGAAAACGTAGGTAGGGTGCGTGCGTCACGCAATGCCCAATCCCCACCAACCGGTGCGACGGCTCATGATGAATGGATTCGGGGCAAACCGGCACGCCCGATGACCAGCGGGGAAGGTCCTCACTCCTTTACCTTCAGTTGATCAGCCTCAGACATGACCGGCCCCGTATCGCCGTCCAAGATCATGCCTTGCGCCACAAACGAAACACCAGCGTTAGACTGTAGCATCACCAAGTCAGGTTTCTTCTTGTTCATCGAAGTGATCCAAAAATAATAGAACGGTATCTGCTGCGATCCCACTGGCTGGAACGCGAGAACGATTTGTGCATCCGCCACATTATTCAAACTGTAATTTGCGGCCATAATGGAAAATCTACAGGTGCCGTCCGGATTGCTGTGAGGACAGGAGTAATGCCATTCGTAAACGGCCGCTCCCGGCGGGAAGGGATGCGGTCGCGGGATGGAAACCTGTGCAACAAGGGGAGTGCTGACGACAAGTGCGCCTGATAAGGAAAACGTAAATGCGCACATACGTCGGGCCAAGCCGCTGACTCGCCCGATCAATTCACCGATCTGCAAGAACCGCATGTGCGACCCCCGATGCGCCGTTAGTCCAAGCCCGTCACGCAGACGGACGATGGGAGGCGAGCGAGCAGGAACGGATTAGGTAAAAGCGAAAGCGACCAAGCCAGAGCAAAGTAGGAAAAGACCGGCAACCGTCACAGCCAGGAAACTTTTAGAGGCGAATTCATCACGCATGTTACACCACCTGTCGCGCCCCAACTCGAACAGAACGACTGCCCCTTCGCACAGTCAAAAGGATTCCCTCGCAGCCGCCCCAATTCGACCCGGGTTGATGTTTTCATGCAACACCCGCCCGACTCTAACCCAGACCAGGAGCAGGCTGCATGTCAGGGAGTCAAAAACGGACGCGAACCACTCGGCGCCTCGCCGATTCCTTCGGGCGGGACTGGGGTAAACCGGAGGACGCTAATGAACATCGCAATCAATGCGGCGGCTCTTGTGGCCGCCCCAACCGCCGCGCTCGCATCGGTGCGCGCGCCAGAACCGCTCGACGAGCCTGATCCGATCTTTGCGGTGATCGAGGCCCATCGCCGGGCAACCGAGGCGCTGAACAACGTTCTGCGCGCGCACTGCGATCTTGAAGCAGCCACGCCGGCAGATTTCCGGCAGAGCAGCATCACCGCGTGGGAAGAGAAGATCGTAGAAACCGACGCGGCAGCCGAACTTGCCAGCGTGTTGCCAACAACGACAGCGGGCGCCGCGGCCCTCCTGGCCTATGCCGTGGAATGGCCGCGCAAGATTGGCTGCAACTTTCCGGATATCGAGGACGAGGACGGCACAACGCAGCCCTTCGAATTCTTCGTCATTCAAAATTGCGCGCAAGCTCTCGCAGGCCTGTCGCGATCGGCATAGATGGTCGCTGACGCGCGTCGATTGCGCAAAAAATCAAAGCCCGCCGGCTCACCCCCGGCGGGTTTTCATTTCACGATCAACGGCACCGCGCGGATTCAGATGTCGACGCCGAGCGGAACGAATCCAAGAGCGCAAAGCAACATAATGATGGTTGCGATCAAAACCCACGTTGGTGCGGCGGGAGGGGGCAGGACGTAATGCTTCATGGCAGGCACCAATAAAAACATCCGTGAGGGCGTGAATCTACTCCGCTCCAATGGCCCGACAACCGCCCTGAGGTTGATCGCCCGGCTGGACCTCAACCGTGGGCGGGATGCCCGGAGGAAGGGCTTGTCGGCCGCGAATAGCGGCCGGACGGGAGAGGCGGGAACGAGTGGCCAACGCCAGGAATCGTCCTATTGCTCTCGACGTCAGATCCCCCGACTGCCCGAAAGCTAGAAATGGCGACCTCGGCGCGCCGCCGCGTCGGGGTCGTTTTTCATTGTGCAGTGATTTGTACGCTGATCGGCCTAAATCAAAAATAATATAATGATTTAAATAGGTTCTGGCGGAAGGGGTGGGATTCGAACCCACGGTGCCCTTGCAGGCACGCCGGTTTTCAAGACCGGTGCCTTAAACCACTCGGCCACCCTTCCAAACCATTGCTGAAGCAGGTGTTTTTAGACCTATTCGGGAGAACAAAGCGAGTCATTTGCTACTGCTTTGCTACCCAAGTCTTCGGCGCGCTTGTTTATGGCTGCGCGTAGCACTCCGTCAACAGCGGCGGCGGCGCCCTCCATGTTCGGCATCAGGTGACTGTAAATAAAATATCCATCGTGATCGCGATGCTCCAATGCCCAAGGCGCTCCTGCATGGCGCGATTGTCCGGCGGCCGAACGGCCCGCCTTCCGGCGATCAGGTTATCAATCGCTTAAGGTCTGCCGAGGATGATTTGCAGTTTCAGGGACATCTCATGATCGACGATAAGGTCCGCATCAAATGCACGAAATGTTCCCAGGTGTTTCGGGAACGCGCTCAAAAGGTCCGGCCCAATTTCCAGACGAACTGCGCGCATTGCAACCGGCTCATCACGTTCGAATTCGGTTCCGAGGATCCAAACATCCGGCGCGCCCTCTCTAGCGCAAAAGAAATCAGGATTGTGGTCGAAGCGGAACTAAAAGCGCGGGCTAAGGCTGAAGTTAGCAGGCGAACCTAACATCGAAGCGAATCGCCGTGGCGTCCGCGCTGGCGACATCCTCCTTTGCGTCACTGCCTTTGCAGATTCTTCCACGGGACGTGGGTTACTGGCCCGACGAAATTTCCGTTCTTCATACACGCAGCGCCAGCGGCCTCGCATTGGCTATCGATGTTGGTTTTGGTGCTCCCGACCTGCTTACACCTTGCAACCGCTTGCGTGCAGGTCGTGGAGCTTGCCGGTGCCGCGAAAGCAAAGGCCGCGAGGGTGGTAACAGCTACCAATAAACGCATGAACGGCATTCCTGTGTCGTCGAATTCACGCGACCAAGACACTTATGAACGGACGCGTGATCCAGGCTCGCATTCCTATGCCGCGAGTAAAGTTTCGCCAACAATCATCTTCAGCCTGACCAGGCCATTCCAGGGGGAATCCGCGGTCTGGTGAGGTGCGCGTATGTCGTCCGGCAACGTCGTGCGCCGGACCTCCTTTGAATTTCTCAGCGGCCGAGGCCGTCCCGCTTCAGGAACGGTTAAATTGTAGCTGACATACTACCTTATGGTTGAAACTCGGGTCGCTCCTCGCTACCGCGTCGCCAAGCCTGCCAAAATTGAGTTTGGCTGCGAAAAAATAGCCTGCACGATTCTCGATCTGTCGGTCACTGGGGCAGCGCTCCTGCTGTCCGAACTCGCTGCCGATCCCTGCAACATTCACGTTGGTGATACCGGAGGACGGATTGAGACTAACCTGCAATATCGCCTGGCGCAGAGAGTTTCGGATGGGTGTCGCGTTCGAGTAGGCGCCCTCCTGGCTTGCGGCCGTTTCTTTTGACGCACGGACTCGCGGTAAGAAATAAGAGTGCGGGGGAGGCCAAAGCCCCGTACTGTTTGCCTTTGAGGTCAGTTCAACCGACCGGGGGCGGGTGAGCAGCAGACAAAGAGCTGGGATGCCCGCAAAGAGGTAAGTGCAGTCCAGCCGCCGTCTTAATGGCTGCGGGAGTGGACGGGTTTCGCACCCGAAACACTCTGTTAATGATTTCCCTTAAAGCGATATTTCCGGCTTTCGATGAGGATCCGGCAGCTTGATCCCTGGCAATTTCCAACTCGAAAGCAAACAGAAATGACGAGCCCACGCGTTTATGCGGCACTGATCGCAGCGGCCGCCGCAGTCCTGGCTTTGCCCTCCGCGGCTTCCGCAGGATGCTACAGCTGCTACGCGCCGCCCCCGCCGCCTTGCGCCACCTGCTACCAGCGCCAGGTCGTGCCGCCGCAATACCGTACCGTCGATGAAACTGTGATGGTGTCGCCCGGCAGCGTGATCGCCCATCGTACGCCTGCGCAGTATCGGACCGTGATGGTGCCCCAGACCGTCATGGTCGCGCCCGAAGGAGTGCAGTACGAGCAAGTGCCGCCGCAATACGCTACCCGCCAGCGGGTCGAGATGGTCGCGCCGGCGCGGGAATACTACGTCGCGGTGCCGCCGCGCTGCGGCTCCTGCGGGTATTGAAGTCCACGGATTTCATGATTCGGCGACCTCCGTTGCGGCGGAGGTCGCCGGGCGAAGCGCGTGCTGTCCAGCGACGGGCAGGGCGCCTGGAGTTATTCTTCGGGCAATTATTTACCGGGTGCGCAACCAGCGAGCCTGCGTCGCGGCAGGGCCTGATCGGCGTAGACAAAGCCGCTGCCTGAGTTCAGTTGAGCGCGAACGCCAGCAGGCTCGAGCACAGCAACAAAAGGCTGGCCGCGGTCAGCGTGAGGAATCCGTCGGAGACCAAATCGTGATTGCGCATGTTACACCTGCCACATCCGATGCTCTTCCGAATTAATTAAAACTCTCCGAACAGGCCTTCCTGGAAAGAGGTGATGCGTCCTTCCGTAGTCTTACTCCCGCCTCCGGGCGCTCACGCCCTGTAGCGATAGCCTTCGAAGGCATGGGCCAAAAAGATCCCCGCGCTCACCAGACCCATAACCGCCGTCAACGTCTCAATCATCGCAAACTTCCTTTGCGCCCCTCGCGAGGGAGAGAACGACTGCAGCCGTGCACAGTCAAAAAGATTCACTTGTATCTATTACAGTTCGGTCTCGACTGATGATTTGAAGCAACAGGGTGTCTGAAACCGGGACAGAGCAGATGCCCAAGAGCTTCAGCTCGCGCGCGGACCGCGGTTCGGGGACCGCAATTCGGCGGGCGCGCGGTGCTACCAATCATTCACCACGGCAAGGCTCACCCCATTTCCGCCTTGATCGGGTTGCGATATCTTCACGTTCCGGTGCGGAGGTGGGCCGCAACGTGGCAATGCGACGCTCAAGCCTCGAAGTAGGCGCGCGTCCGGCAGAATGGTATTTGGGGTAGATGGGGATTCGACGGCCAGATCCGATTCAACGGGCGGCGCGCAGTGCCGTTGCCGTGGCAGCGTGCCTTGTCCTCGCCAATTGCGCCTCGTCAGGCAAATTCGCCAGCAGTGTCGATCCGAAATACGGCGTTTCCTCAAGTCCCCGGGTCGTCGCCTTCGGCGAGCCCGTGCCCAAGGGCGGCGGTACCTATCGCGTCGGCAAGCCCTATACGGTCGCCGGACGCGTCTATGTTCCGGAAGAAGACGTCAATTATCGCGAGGAGGGCATGGCCTCCTGGTATGGCGACGATTTCCATGGCCGGCTGACTGCCAATGGCGAAGTCTTCGACATGGGTTCGCTGACCGCTGCCCATCCGACCCTGCCAATGCCGTGCTACGCCCGCGTCACCAACCTTAGCAACAGCAAGTCTCTCATCGTGCGCGTCAATGACCGCGGCCCCTATCACGGCAACCGCCTCATAGATGTCTCGAACAAAGCCGCCGAACTGCTTGAATTCAAAGGAAATGGCGTGGCCCGCGTTCGTGTCGAATATGTCGCCCGGGCGCCGCTCGAGGGCTCCGACGATCGCCAGTTGATGGCGACCCTGCGGACCGGTGCTCCAGCCCCGTCGCCGTCCAGTGTCCGCGTCGCCTCGGCCCGGCCGTTCGTGCCGGAATTGCCATCGTCGGCGGCGCGAATCCGCGGCGAAGTTCCGATGCCGGAGGGGCGGCCCTACAGCCTCGGCAATACCTCCGCCGACTACGCCTCGGTCACTGCGACCTCGGAAATGTCAGCCTCCAGCCGTTCACGCGGCCGCGTGCTGAACAATCGGCGTGAGGTCTCCTACGAGAGCGACGATCGTTATGCGGCCGGCCGAAGCCCGGCCTATGTGCCGATCGACCCGCGCGGTCCGGCCGAAGTGTTGAGCGGCCGCGGCCTCTATTAGATCAACAACTTCGCGCGTCTATTTGAGAAACGCGATCAGCGCGGCGTTGACCTCGTCGGCGCGCTCCTGCTGGACCCAGTGGCCGGCGCCTTCGATGATCAGCTTGCGCGTCAGGTTCGGAAGCACCCGTTCCATGTCGCCGACGCGCTTGGCGCCAATCAGGCCTGTGATCACCGAATCCTTCGAGCCCGCGATGAACAGCGAGGGCTGATGGATCTGCGCGTCCTGCCAGGGCGCCGTCAGTTCCCAGTTGCGGTCGAGATTGCGATACCAGTTCAGCCCGCCGCGGAACCCGGACTTCCGGTAAGCCTCGGCGAAATAGGCGATGTCGGCTTCGCTGAGCCATTCCGGCAGCGGCAGGTCGGCGCGCAAATTGCCCAGGAAGCCCTTGCCGTCCTTGATGAACAGCGCCGACGGATCGGAAACGCCGCGCCCCAGCACCATTCGCATGGTCTGGGCGATGTCCCGCTCGAACTCGGCCTCGGCTACGCCGGGCGGCTGGAAATATTGCCAGTAAAAATTGGTGATGCCGCCCTCGCGCAGGCTCTGCAGCGGCCGGCCGCGACCACGAAAGGGTGGCGGAACGCTCAATCCCGCCACCTTGGTGAAGATGTCGGGACGGAACATTGCCGCGTGCCAGGCCACCGGCGCCCCCCAGTCATGGCCGACGATGACGGCCTGCTTCTCGCCGAGCGCTGCGACCAGAGCGATCATGTCGCCGACCGTATCGAAGATCGTGTAGGCGCCGACATCGGATGGCGCGCTGGTCCGGCCGAAGCCGCGCATGTCGGGGGCGACCGCATGGAAGCCGGCATCGGCCAGCGCCGTGATCTGGTGACGCCAGGAGTAGGACAATTCCGGCCAGCCATGACAGAGCACCACCAGTGGCCCCTGGCCCTGCTCGAGCACGAATAGTTCGATCCCGTTGGCGGAAATGGTGCGCGTCGTTGGCATCGCGTTTCCGCCTTGTTTGCCGGTTCTGTTCGGGCACGGTTCTGTTGCAGGTTCCACGATAGGGGCGTTTGCCCAACCGGGCAATCGATCGGCGTTGGACAAGCCGAAAAACCTCCGTTGTTTGCGATACTTCCAACTGTTAGAAGGCCACTTTCAGGACATCACCGATGGCTTTCGTGTCAGCAATTTCCGGCCTGTTACCCGTTCGTACGGGACGGCTCTGGCGCGGGCTGATGGCGGCTGTCGTGGCGCTCGCGGTCGCGGGCAGCGGGATCGTCTACGCCGCCAACAACAGCGTGCAGGGTGCCAAGAAGGAGGAGGCCGGGTTTGACGGTGACGCCCCGACCGCGATCCTGATCGAGGCCAGTAGCGGCAGCGTGCTGTTCGAGAAGAACGCCGATGAATTGCGGGCGCCGTCCAGCATGATGAAGCTGATGACCGCCGAGGTGGTGTTCAACGCCATCAAGAAGGGCGACATCAAGCTGACCGACGAGTATCGGATCAGCGAGAACGCCTGGCGCCGGGGCGGCGCGCCGTCCGGCACGTCCACGATGTTCGCCGCCATCAACAGCAAGGTTTCCATCGACGATCTCCTGCACGGCGCCATCATCCCCAGCGGCAACGATGCCTGCATCGCGCTCGCCGAGGGGATGGCCGGCAACGAGCATACGTTCGCGACCGATTTCATGACCAAGCGCGCCCGCGAGCTTGGGCTGACCAAATCGACCTTCGGCAATTCCAACGGACTGCCCGATCCCGCCAACAAGATGACGGTGCGCGAGCTGTCAAAATTGGCGCGCTACATCATCCATGACCTACCCCGAGTTCTACAAATTGTTCGGTGAGAAGGAGTTCACCTGGAACAAGATCCGGCAGCAGAACCGCAATCCGCTGCTGAATTCGCTCAACGGCGCCGACGGGCTCAAGACCGGCTACACCAAGGAGGGCGGCTACGGCATGGTCGGCTCCGCGGTGGCGAACGACACCCGGCTGATCGTGGTGGTCAATGGCCTGGACGACCCGGAAGATCGCGCCACCGAAGCCAAGAAGATGCTGGAATGGGGCTATCGCAATTTCGAGACGAGGACGCTGTTCGCCGCCAACCAGCCGGTCGGCTACGCCAAGGTATTCGGCGGCGACAGCCGTTCGGTTAAGCTGTCGAGCCCGGATCCGATCAAGGTGATGGTGGCGAAGAACGGCAACGAGAAGCTGATCGCGCGCGTGGTCTATAGCGGCCCGGTGCGGGCGCCTGTGAAGGAGGGCCAGCCGGTCGGTGTGGTCCGGGTCTGGCGCGGCGCCAACATTGCCGTGGAGGCGCCGATCTATGCCGCGGAAGCGGTCGGCACCGGTTCGACCATGCGGCGGGCGATCGACGGGGCCAGCGAGCTCGTGATCGGGATGTTCCGCGCGAGCGCCGAGAAGCTTTGAGATGGCTGAGGCAGCGTCGAAACGATCATCCGGCCGCGGGCGCTTCATCACGTTCGAGGGCGGCGAGGGCTCCGGCAAATCCACCCAGATCAGGAAGCTGGCCGATCGCCTCAATGACGCGAAGCTGCGCGCCATCGTCACCCGCGAGCCCGGCGGCTCGCCCGGTGCCGAAATCATCCGGCATCTGGTGCTCTCGGGCATGGGCAAGCTGCTCGGGCCCGATGCGGAAACGCTGCTGTTCGCTGCCGCGCGCGACGATCATGTCCGCACGGTGATTTTGCCCGCGCTGAGCCAGGGCATCTGGGTGCTGTGCGACCGCTTCTATGATTCGACGCGGGCCTATCAGGGCCGGCTAGGACAGGTGCTGCCCGGCGTTCTCAACGCCATGCAGCGGGTCACGATCGGCGATCTCAAACCGGACCTGACCATCATCCTCGACGTCCCCGTCGAGATCGGGTTGCAACGCGCGGCGGCGCGGCGCGGCGGCGGTGCGCCTGACCGGTTCGAGGCCGAGGACGTCAAATTCCATCAGGATTTGCGCGACGCCTACCGGCAGATCGCGGCCGAAGACCCGCAGCGTTGCGTGTTGATCGACGCGACCGCCGATCCGGATGCGGTGGCGGCGCAGGTCTGGACCGCGCTGCGCGATCATCTGTTCTCGATGGCGACAGCGGCCAATTCCGCATGAGCGCCCGCAAGACCGAACAGGAGATCGCGGTCAAGCATCCGCGCGAGACCTCGGCTCTCATGGGGCATCGCGAGGCGGAGAGCGCGCTGCTCAACGCCTATCGCTCAGGGCGCATCCCGCATGCCTGGCTGATCGGCGGTGCGCAGGGCATCGGCAAGACGACGCTGGCCTACCGCATGGCCCGCTTCGTGCTCGCGCACCGCAATCCGATGCTGCCACAGGTCCAGCGCGCCGAAACGCTCGCGGTCGATCCATCCGATCACGTCGCGCGGCAGATCGCGGCGGAAGCGCATGGCGGGCTTCTGGTGCTCGAGCGCGGCCTCAATGACCGCGGCGTGCTGCGGACCGTGATCACGGTCGACGAGACGCGGGAGACCATCTCGTTTTTCGGCTCGACCGCAGCCGTCGACGGCTGGCGGGTCTGCATCGTCGATACCGTCGACGAGCTCAATCCGAACGCCGCCAACGCGCTGTTGAAGATACTGGAAGAACCGCCGCAGCAATCGCTGTTCCTGCTGGTCAGCCACGCGCCGTCGCGGGTGCTGCCGACGATCCTGTCCCGCTGCCGCAAACTGCTGTTGCGGCCGCTTTCGGTCGACGACGTCGTTCGTGCGGCCACAGCTGCCACCGATATCGCAGCCGACGATCCTGCGCTCACTGAGGCCGCAGCCGCGTCCGAGGGCAGTGTGGGGCGCGCGCTGACGCTGCTTGGCGGCGATGCGCTGAAATTGCAGCAGCGGACCGCGGCGCTGCTGGCGACCCTGCCGCGGGTCGATCCGCGCGAGTTGCATGCACTCGGCGACGCGCTCGGCACCAGCGATCGCGTCGCGCTTGCGGCCTTCATCGACGGCATCGATCGCTGGATCAGCGAAAAGCTGCGCGTAGACGATCCCAATGCCAATCTGCCGCGCCTTGCACGGCTGGCGGAGGTATGGGAAAAGATCGTCCGCGCCGCGCGCGATACCGAATCGTACAATCTGGAACGAAAACCGCTGGTTTTCTCGGTATTCTCGATGCTCGCGGAAGCGACGCGGTAGACGCACCGCCGCTAGATCAATCCCGACATCTCGGCTGAATTTTTGAAGGAATTCGTGGTGGCGAAGGCAAGCAAGAAGTCCCCCAACAAGAACAAGAAGGCGAAGAAGGCTCGCAAAACCGCTGCCGCGCAGGTCACCAAGAAGGCCGCAGCGAAGAAGCGCGCCGCCAAGAGCAAGGGCGTCGCCAAGAAGGCGAAGAAGACAGCCAAGAAGGTGACGAAAAAGACTGCGAAAAAGGTCACCAAGAAAGCGGCTGCCAAGAAGGCCACAAAGAAAGCCGTCAAGAAACCTGCGAAGAAGGCGAAGTCGAACAAGCCGGCCCCGGCGCCGACGCCGGAAGTTGTTGTGGCCAACGCTCCGCCCGCTACGAAGGCTCCAAAGCCGAAGAAGGCTGTTGTTGCCGCACCGCCCGCCGTCCCCGTATCGCGCGAAAACATCTTCTACATCACGACGGCGATCGCGTATCCGAACGGCGTGCCGCATATCGGCCACGCCTATGAGGCCATCGCGACCGACGCGCTGGCGCGCTTCCAGCGGCTCGACGGCAAGGACGTGTTTTTCCTGACCGGCACTGACGAGCACGGCCAGAAGATGGTGCAGACCGCCGAGGCCGAAGGGTTGCCGACGCTGGATGTCGCCACCCGCAATGCGCTCCGGTTCAAGCAGATGGACGAGCGGCTGAACGTCTCGTTCGACCGCTTCATCCGCACCACCGAGCCCGCACATCACCATTCGGTCCAGGTGATCTGGAACCGGATGCAGCAGAATGGCGATATCTATATCGGCGCCTATGCCGGCTGGTATTCGGTGCGCGACGAGGCCTATTACGCCGAAGACGAGACCGTCGTCGGCGAAGATAATGTGCGCCGTGGTCCGCAGGGCACGCCGGTCGAGTGGGTCGAGGAGAAGAGCTACTTCTTCAAACTCTCCGCCTACCAGGACAAGCTGCTCGCGCTCTACGAGAGCCAGCCCGATTTCATCGGACCGGACTCGCGCCGCAACGAGGTCATGAGTTTTGTCAAAGGCGGGCTGAAGGATCTGTCGATCTCGCGCACCACCTTCGACTGGGGCATCAAGGTGCCCAACGACCCCGAACACGTGATGTATGTCTGGGTCGACGCGCTGACCAACTATATTACCGGCGTCGGCTTTCCCGACGAGGCCGACACGAACTGGCGTTACTGGCCGGCGGATGTGCACATCATCGGCAAGGACATCATCCGCTTCCACGCCGTGTTTTGGCCGGCGTTCCTGATGTCGGCGGGCGTTGCCTTGCCGAAGCGCGTCTTTGCCCACGGCTTCCTGTTCAACAGGGGCGAGAAGATGTCGAAGTCGGTCGGCAACGTCGTCGATCCCTTCAATCTCGCCGACCAATATGGCGTCGACCAGATGCGCTATTTCTTCCTGCGCGAGGTGCCGTTCGGGCAGGACGGCAACTACAATCACGAGGCCATCGTCGCGCGCATCAATGCCGACCTCGCCAACGATCTCGGCAATCTGGCGCAGCGCTCGCTCTCGATGATCGCAAAGCAACTCGGCGGCGTGCTGCCGGCGCCCGGCGAATTCACTGACAACGACAAGGCGATCCTGGCGCAGGCCGACGCCATGCTCGCGCAGTCACGCGCGGCCATGGCGACGCAGCAGATCCATCAATGGCTGAACGCGGTGTGGGCGGTGGTGGCGGAAGCCAACCGCTACTTTGCGGGCGAGGCGCCGTGGGCGCTGGCGAAGACCGATCCCGCGCGCCAGAAGACAGTGCTGTATGTGACCGCGGAAGTGGTGCGCCAGATCGCGATCCTGGCGGCGCCGGCGATGCCGGAGGCGTCCGCAAAGCTGCTGGATAGTCTCGGCATCCCCGCGGACGCGCGCAACTTCGCGGCACTGGGCGCGAGGATAAAGCCGGATACGGCGCTGCCTGCACCGGTCGGCGTGTTTCCGCGCTACGTCGAACCCAAGGCTGATTGAGTTCGAACCGCCATGCTCGTCGACAGCCATTGCCATCTCGATTTTCCCGATTTCGCCGACGATCTCGACGGCATCGTCGCACGCGCGCATGCCGCAGGCATCGGGCGCATCGTCACGATCTCGACGCGGGTGAGGCGGCTTCCCGGGCTGCTTGCGATCGCCGAGCGCTTTGAAAACGTCTATTGCTCGGTCGGCACCCATCCGCATCACGCCGACGAGGAAGACGGTATTCCCGCGGATGAGCTGATCGAACTGACCAAGCATCCGAAGGTCGTGGCGCTGGGCGAGGCGGGGCTGGATTATTTCTACGAGCACGGTTCGCGCGAGGCGCAGGAGCGGGGCTTTCGCGCCCATATCGCGGCCGCGCGCGCCACCGGCCTGCCGCTCGTGATCCACACCCGCGAAGCCGACGAAGACTGCGCGCGCATTCTCGAAGACGAGGTGGCCAAGGGAGCGTTCAAGGCCGTGCTGCATTGCTACACCGGCGGGCGGGAGCTTGCGATGAAGGCGATCGCGCTGGGGCTGTCGATCTCGTTCACGGGCATCCTGACCTTCAAGAAATCCGAGAGCCTGCGCGAGCTCGCGGCGGAATTGCCGGCCGACCGCATCATGGTCGAAACCGACGCGCCCTATCTCGCGCCCGGCAAGTTCCGGGGCAAACGCAACGAGCCGTCTTACGTGGTCGAAGTCGCAAAGGTGCTGGCGGAAACCCGCGGGGTTTCGCTGGAGGAGATTTCGCGGCAGACCACAGAAAACTTCTTCCGCCTGTTCGCAAAGGTGCCGGCATGACGGTGACGCTGACCATTCTGGGCTGCGGTTCTTCGGCCGGCGTTCCACGCCCAGCGCTTGGCTGGGGGGCCTGCGATCCCAACAACCCAAAGAACCGCCGCCGTCGCTGCTCGATCATGGCCGAACGCACCTCGGAGCAGGGCACGACGCGGATCGTGATCGACACCGCGCCCGATCTGCGCGAACAGTTGATCGACGCCAGGGTCGACCACATCGACGCGGTGTTCCTCACCCACGAGCATGCCGACCAGACCCACGGGATGGATGACCTTCGCTCGGTGGTGCTGCACCAGCGCCGGCGTATCCCGGTCTATTTCAACCAGTCGACCGCCAAAGACATGATGGCGCGGTTTTCCTATTGCTTCATCGCGCCTGAAGGCAGCGACTATCCGCCGATCCTGACCCGCCATTCGATCGAGGCCGGCGAGAGCCGCATCATCGAAGGGAAGGGCGGTCCGCTCACGCTGTCGGCCTTTCTGGTTCAGCACGGCAACATCCCGGCGCTCGGTTATCGCATTGGCGATGCCGCCTACTCGCCCGACCTGCACGACATCCCGGACGAGAGCTGGCCGGCGCTGCAGAATCTCGATCTCTGGATCGTCGACGGGCTGCGCTATGCTGGCCACCCCAGCCATTTCAGCGTCAGCGACGCGCTGTCCTGGATCGAGCGCTTCAGGCCGAAGCGCGCCGTCATCACCAACATGCATTCCGACCTGGACTACGAAGTGCTGCGGCAGAGCCTGCCGGCTGGCGTCGTGCCGGCCTATGACGGGATGCAACTGGTATTGGAGCGCGCGGGCTAAACCGCCGTCCGTCGCGGAGCCATGCAAACGCGGAGAATTCCGATGATTGGCTTGTTCTTCGAGGTGCAGACCCTGCCAGGACGCATGGACCAGTACCTCAACCTGGCAGCTTCGCTGAAGCCCGAGCTTGAGGCCATGGGCGGATGCCTCTTCATCGATCGCTTCAAAAGTCTGACGCGGGAGAACCTGCTGGTGTCCTACCAGATCTGGCAGGACGAAGGCGCCCTGACCGCGTGGCGGGTCCATGCGCACCACCATGAGGTCCAGACCGTTGGGCGCGAGAGGGTGTTTTCCGATTATCGCATTCGCATAGCCCAGCTGATCCATGAGGCGAGGCCGGGACAACCGATTTGGCAACCCGAGCGTCGAACCCCATACAATGATCCGGCACGGCGTCAGCCGACCTATGTTCTCGCGGCGGAATTGAAGCGCGCCACGCTTCCGGTGGAGACCGGCTGGCGTCGTGATGCCTTCGAAAGCGTCTACCGCAACGGGCATTTCGCCCATTTGATCGATCTACCGGACGATGCATCCGGCGTTGAATTCGGTCCGCGGCTGTTTGCCGATCCGACCGTCGCGTATTTCCGCATCTTCGAGGTCATGCGCGACTACGGAATGTACGACCGGGCGGAGGCGCCGCAATATTACCCGCCCATCAAGCGGGACCCGGCGTAGAAACGCTTACTGTTTGATCGCGACCCAGCTGCCGATGCAGCCGTCCGATCGATGGAATGTACCGGAGCCGGTGTTTCCCGAGAGACGCCCGACCGCAGATAGGGTCATGCCGTTTCCGGCGCCGACCGAATGCAAGGTACCATCCGGATCGACCTGTCCGCTGCCGCCCTGAACGACGATTTTTCCGCCGGTGATGATGGCAGGCAGCGTGCCGGTATGTCTGCAGCCGGCGCTGGTGAACTTCCATACGCCATCAAAATTGCCGATGGCTTGCTCTGACGGCGGGAGCGCCTCTTCCGCGGGGCGTTCCGTCTCTATCCTCGGACCGGACAGAAATCTTCCGGTATCGCCGATGCTTCCACCGGTAGAGCCCGATTGTGCGAACGCTGGCCGCGGGCCTGACGCCACGATCGTCAAGGCACCGACGATCGCGATCGTTGAACGAAATGCAGGGAGCCGCATGACGAATTCCAATGACCGGTACCGTTCGACCCCTCATCTCGGCGGAGACCGAGCTATCTTTACGCCGAGATCGCCTTCGCCGAATCCACCTGATTGCGGAGCAAGAATTTCTGGATCTTTCCGGTCGACGTTTTCGGGATCGATCCGAACACCACTGCCTTCGGTGTCTTGAAGCCAGACATGTGGCTGCGGCAATAGGCGATGATTTCGGCCTCGGTGGCTGTTGCGCCTTCCTTCAATTCAACGAAGGCGCAGGGCACTTCGCCCCATTTCGGATCGGGCTTGGCGACCACGGCCGCGAACAGTACCGCCGGGTGCTTGTAGAGGATGTCCTCGACCTCGACGGAGGAGATATTCTCGCCGCCGGAAATGATGATGTCCTTGGAGCGGTCCTTGATGATGACATAGCCGTGCTCGTCGAGCACGCCGAGATCGCCGGTATGAAACCAGCCGCCGGCGAAGGCTTCCTGCGTCGCCTTCTCGTTCTTGAGATATCCCTTCATGACGATATTGCCGCGGAACATCACCTCGCCGATGGTCTCGCCATCGCGCGGCACCTCCTGCATGGTTTCGGGATCGAGCACGGTGACGCCTTGCTGCAGCGGGTAGGGCACGCCCTGCCGCCGCTTCATTTGCGCCCGCTGATCGGCGGGTAGGTCATCCCAGCCTGGCTGTTCGGCGCAGACGGAGGCGGGGCCGTAGACTTCCGTCAGGCCGTAGACATGCGTCAGCTTGATGCCGATGCGCTCGGCGCCCTCGAGCACGGCTACCGGCGGCGCCGCGCCCGCGATCAGCCCGACCACAGGCTTCGCGCGTGCTTCTTTCGGCGCATCGGGCGCATTGATCAGCGTGTTATAGACGATCGGCGCGCCGCACATGTGGGTGACGCCGTGCTTTTCGATCAATTCGAAAATCTTCGATGGATCGACCTTGCGCAGGCAGACATTAACGCCGGCTGAGGCCGCGATGGTCCAGGGAAAGCACCAGCCGTTGCAGTGGAACATCGGCAGCGTCCAGAGATAGACCGGATGCTGGCCGAGATTGCCTGCGAGGATATTGCTGACGGCATTGAGATAGGCGCCCCGGTGATGCGTCACCACGCCTTTGGGATTGCCCGTGGTGCCGGACGTGTAGCTCAGCGCGATCGCGTCCCACTCGTCGTCGGGCAGCTTTTCAGCGAAGCCGGGATCGCCCTGCGCTACCGCGGCCTCGTATTCGAGTTCGCCGATGCGCTTTCCGCCGGCATAGGCCGCATCGTCGACGTCGATGACATCGGGTTTTGGACCCTTCATCAGCGTCAGCGCTTCCGTGATCACGCCGGAAAATTCGGGGTCGACCAGGATGATCTTGGCGCCGCCATGGTCGAGTTGAAACGCGATCGACGGCGCGTCGAGGCGGATGTTCAGCGCGTTCAGCACGGCGTCGGCCATCGGCACCGCGAAGTGCAGTTCGTTCATCGCGGGAATATTCGGCAGCATCGCCGCGACGGTGTCGCCGTGGCCGATGCCGCGGCCGGTGAGATACGACGCGAAACGCTTGCAGCGCTCGTAGGTCTGCGACCAGGTGAAACTCCGGCCTTCATAGACCGTGCTGACGTGGTCCGGATAAACCGCGGCGGAGCGCGCGAGGAAGCTGAGCGGTGTCAGCGGGACATAGTTCGCCGGCGTTTTCTCGAGACCAACGCTGTACTGGTTCTGGGCTGCGCTCATCGGCTTTGTCCCGTTTCGCAAAAGACGTTGCTTACAAGAATCTGGTTTACAAGAACCCGATCGAAATCCAGGGGAAGATCGCGACGATGATCAAACCGATCAGGAGCGCAAGCAAGTAGCCCCAGATCGGCCGGACGCCCTCGGCTGGATCAACGCGCCCGATGGCGCAGGCCGCATAATAGCCTACTCCGAACGGCGGCGCGAATAATCCGATGCCCATCGCGAGGATGATGATCATCGCATAATGCACCTCGTGGACGCCGACCGCGCGCGCGATCGGAAACAATAGCGGCCCGAACAGCACGATCGCCGGGATGCCCTCGAGCACGCTGCCCAGGATCGTGAATGCCAGGATCGACACCGCGATGAAGCTCGCGGAGCCGCCGGGCAGGCCGGTCATGGCTGCGGCAAGCGCGCGCGAGAAGCCGGATTGGGTCAGACCCCAGGCCATGCCGGTCGCACAGCCGATGATCAGGAGGATTGCACCCGACAGGCACGCGGTCTCGACCAGCATGGGCAGGATTCGCCGCCAGTTGAAATTGCGGTAGATCAGGAGGCCGTAGATCAGGAAACCGACCAGGAAGGCGTAGACGATGCCGATGGTGGAGACCTCCGTCGCGGTCGCGATGCCCTCGACCACGGCGTAGCGGATCACGAATGGCAGCGCCAATGCGGGCAGGGCTGTGACAAACGCCCGCCCGATCTCGCCGCCGCTGGCCTTGGTGACGTGCTGCAGGTCCTCGCCGCGGTAGCGCCACCACACCAGCCCTGACAGCGTGATCGCCAGCACCACGCCGGGCAGCAGGCCGCCGGTGAACAGCGCCGCGATGGAGACGCCGGTGACCGAGCCGATCGTGATCAGCACCAGGCTCGGCGGGATGGTTTCGGTCTGCGCACCGGTGGCGGCGAGCAGGGCGACCAGATCGCCTGGCCTGGCGCCGCGTGCCTTCATCTCGGGGAACAGTACAGGCGCTACCGCCGCCATGTCGGCGGCCTTCGAGCCAGATATGCCCGACACCAGATACATCGCGCCAACCAGCACGTAATGCAGCCCGCCGCGGACGTGGCCCAGCAGGCTGGACAGGAACGCCACCATGGCCCGCGCCATGCCGGTCATCTCGATCAGGAGGCCCAGAAAGACGAACAACGGCACCGACAGCAGGATCAGATGGCTCATGCCCTCGTCCATGCGGCCGACCAGCACCATCAGCGGCGTGTTGGTGGTCAGCGCCAGATAGCCATAGGTGGCAAGGCCAAATCCGAACGCGATCGGCACGCCGGCGAACACGCAGAAGCCGGCGACGCCGACAAAGAAGATGATCAAATTGAGATTGCCGAGCGGCTTCAGCGAGCCCTTGAGCAGCCAGAACACCGCGATCACGACCGCCACCGAAAGGATCGCTGCGAGCACGGTCCGGACACTGCCGGCGCGTGCCAGCCGCAAGAATGCAAACAGCGCCATCAGGCCGATGCCGACCGGCAATGCGGCGGCGCGCCAGCTGTTGAGGATCTGCAGCGCCGGCGTGGTGATGTAGCTTTCCTCGTAGGCGTATTCGTAAGATGGCCCGGCGATCATCAGAAGGAACGCCAGCGCGGCACAGGTTGCGACCAGATCGAGATAGGCGCGCATGGCCGGGCCGCTGTTGGCGACGATCGCCGTCATCCGCATGTGTTCGGCACGGCGGAACGCCACCGCCGCGCCCAGCATCGCCAGCCACAGGAACAGGATCGAGGCCAGTTCGTCCGACCAGATCAGCGGCCGGTGCAGCCCGTAGCGCGCCACGACGCCTGCAAACAGGATGACGATCTCGGCGACGACGAGTAGCGCCGCCGGGATCTCGACCATCTTTCCAAGCAAAGATTCCACGGAGGCCAGGAACGAGCGGCGGCGAGGGGGCTCAACCACCTCGCCGGCCATTATCTCACTCAGTTCGGCATGAGCCATGACGGCCCCCTGCACTCAATACTAGCACTAGGACAGCTTGCCGACGGACTTTTCCAAGAGCTCCCAGGCCTGGTCGCCATATTTGCCCTTCCATTCCGCATAGAAGCCGGCCGCTTTCAGCTTTTCCCGGAACGGCGCGACGTTAGGCTGGTTGAACGCCAGGCCCTTGGTCGCCAGTTCCTGCTGCAGGCCGGCATTCAGCTTGGCGACGTCGGAGCGCTCGTTGATCGCGGCGGCATTGATGTTCTTGGCGACGATGGTCCTGATATCCTCGGGCAGCTTTTCCCAGGCGCGGCGGTTGGCCAGGAACCAGAAGCCGTCCCACATGTGATTGGTGAGCGAGCAGAACTTCTGCACCTCGTACAATTTCGCGGTCGAGATGATCGCCAGCGGGTTTTCCTGGCCCTCGACGATCTTGGTCTGCAGCGCAGAATAGACTTCGCTGAAATTGATCGAGGCGGGGGCGGCGTCGAACGCCTTGAACATCGAGGTCCATAGCGGCGACACCGGCACGCGGATCTTGAAGCCCTTGAAATCGTCAGGGCCGTTGATCGGCTTGCTCGAGGACGTGGTCTGGCGGAAGCCGTTGTCCCAGATCTTGTCCATGACCAGCGAGTCCGGCCTTGCTGATCTCGCCGCGGATATGGGCGCCCAGGCCCCCGTCCATGGCCTTCCAGACCGTGTCGTAATCCGGGAATGCGAAGCCGATGCCGCTGATCGAAGCTGCCGGCACCAGGGTCGCCAGGATCAGCCCGGACAGCGTGAAGAACTCGACGCCGCCGGAGCGGATCTGGCTCAGCATGTCGGTGTCGGAACCGAGCTGGTTGTTGGGGAAAATCTGCAGGTCGAACTTGCCGGAGGTCTCGGACTTGATCGCCGCCGCCATCTCCTTGGCGCGGACGTTCAACGGATGCCCGTCAGGCAGATTGTTGGCATATTTGTAGGTGAATTCGGCGGTCTGCGCCCGTGCCACCATCGGCGCGCCAAGTCCGCCCAATACGGCCGAGGCTGCGGATGCCCTGAGCAGCGTGCGTCGTGAAAAGCTCATCTGGTTCTTCTCCCGTGAGGCTTGTTGTTGTTTTGAGATGCCATCCTATACGGACCTGATGCCGCGGGGTCACCAGCGATCTCGAACCAGGCCCGCGCTTATTGCAGCGTCCGATGGCCGCGGCAATATCGGCTTCCGGACAAGTCGACGGATGGCAAAGCGCGGATGGCCTGCAATGCGCGGACGCCGTGACCAAGACGCCAGGCGACGATGGGCGGATGACGCCAAATCTGATTTGGTATGGAAGGAATTCCAGCTAAATATCTGATCTAATTGTAGATATAAATATTCCATAATATACCTTATGCGAATTAGACGTGTTACCGGGGCAGTACGAATGTCAAGCCGAGCAAGTAAGAAGCTAGACACCGCTTTTTATTTTTAACAGCTGAACCGGAGCTCCCTGCCATTGTCCAACAATAGGGCCGGATCTATCTAGCCCTTCCGCGGGCCTCGCTTGAGGTCGCCACAGACCAGGAGACGACCGTATGACCACCTCAGCTTCCCCGAAACTGGCGGAATCGACCGCGGTCAACGAAGCCGTCAAAGCGCGGATGGCGCCAAAGCAGGCGGCGCAGGCCGCGCCAATCGATATCACTTCCAATCCAGTGGCCAAGATCGTCTTCAACCCTGAAGCCGCGCCGGAGGCGCGCAGCCAGCAGATCGCAGCCCTGCTCTCGCCGGACCTCGTGGAGGAATGCAAGGCGTCGATCAAGCAGCTTGAGGCCTACAAGGAATATCTCGCCCAGCAGCGCACCCTGATGCAGCGCAGGTTGATCGAATTGTCGTCTACGACCGTCTTTTCCAAGATGAAACAGACGTTCGCGGACATGAACAAGGGCGTACTCGACTTCCGCGAGATGATCCGGCCGCTGGTCGACAATTTGGATGCGCTCTACACGTTGCGCACCGCGGGCGACAATGTCGTGCTGGATACGTTCGCGGAGATCGAGGAGGACCGCAAACGGGAGGCCGATTGGGACCGCCGCACGGCAGAGGCCGATGCGGAAATCCGCCGGATCGGTTCCGACAAGGCGTTGCTCGAGAACGACATCGCCAAGCTGAAGACGCAGACTGGTATATTCGGCGGTATCAAGAAATCCGCTCAGGCCGAGATCGCGGCCAAGGAGCTGCTGATTGCCAAGCAGCTGGACGGCCTCAAGGCCTGCCGCGACAAGGTCATGGCGATTGTCGCCGAGAAGGCCGAACACGACGCCAAGGAGGGCAAGTTCAAGGCCGAGAAAGACCAGGTCCGCGCGATGCTCGACATCTCCGGTCCCGAGCACGTCAAGCGGGTCGAGGGCATCATCAAGGCCGCGCTCAGCTACATCGACAAGTCCCAGGTCACGGTCTCGGAATTGCGCGACGAACTCGGAGGAATCGAAGGACAGGCCGACAAGCTCGTCAAGATCAATTCGCAGATGATCACGGTGGTCGCGATCCTCGACAAGGGCATCGACCTTGCGACGGCGGCGAACAAGGACAAGGTTCAGGCGCTATCGACTGCCAAGGACGGCGAGGACACCCTCGCCCGCCTCGAACGCGAGCGCAACAAGAACGATTTCGAACGCCACGTCAGCGCGCTGCTGGACAGCGGGCGGAGCACCAAGAAGACCGTGGCCGACCTTGAGAAGGACGCGGTCAACGCCAGCACCTTCCACGACGCGCTTGGCAAGCAGAGCGTCAACCTGCGCGAACTCTCCAGCGACGGCATCGCCAGCGTTGCCACCAGCCTCAACACCACGATCCAGGCGCTCAACAACTCGGCGCTCAATGAGGCCTCGGAGAGCGTGCGCGATTCCATGCGCGCGATGAACGTGGTGACCGACGACGTCGCCAACAAGGAGGTCGTCCGCCAGGCGCTGCAGCTCGACGAGACCTCCAAGCGGATCGTGGAGAAGATCGAGTCCATGTCGAGCATCGCGGAATCGCTGCAGGCCGCCAACAAGCTGCGCGAAGACGGGCTCTCCAATATCCAGAGCCGGCTTGGGGAGCTCAACGATGTCACCGTTGCGGTGCGTGCGCGGCTGCAGGAAAGCATCGGCATGGACGCCAAGGGTCCTGACACCAAGGGTCCCGGCGCTTCGGCTGCGACGCCGAAACCGGTCGACGATAAGGAAATCACGTTCGGGCAGATCTGAGCCCCGGCCGGCATCGTCCACCCGACCGCCCTTCCCGCGTCGAAGCCTGACCGCAAGAACTTTGGAAATCCGCAATGGCCAACAACTTCCTGATCACCGGCAGCGAGAAGCTCGGCAGCCGGAAGAACTACAAGCTGGTGGGCCGTGCGGAGAAGTTCGAGGAGCTGTGCACCATCCTGACGCGGATGGAATCCAACAGTGTCATCGTCTCCGGTCCAAGCGGCGTCGGCATCACCACGCTGGCGTTGGCGCTGCAGGCACGCAAGGCGGACGCCGACGCTCCGTTCGACATCGTCAATAAACGCCTGTTCTGGCTCGATACCGACGGCCTGTTCGGCCTCGGTGACAACGACGCCATCGTCAAGCAGTTCAAGAGCATCTTCGCGATCCTGGACCGCACTCCCGACAGCGTCCTGATCGTCGAGGATACGCTCGACCTGATCGGCGCGCTGAACAACAGCGGGCTGATGCACATCGTCAATGCGCTGACTTCGATGGTGAAGGCCAAGAAGACGCAGGTCTTCCTCGAGGTGCGCGAGGCCGACTTGACCCAGGTCTACAAGTGCCATTCCGACTTTCGCGACCACTTCACGCTGATGGACCTGACCGAGCCGGTCGGCGCCGAACTCGAGGAGATCGTGCTGCACGGGGCCAGGGATCTCGAGGAAAGCTACGGGGTCCGGATTGATCCGGCGGCGGTCAAGGCGGCGATCGACATGTCGAGCAAATACCGCTCGCTCGACACCGGCCTCACGGCGGCTCAGCCCGCGCGTACCCGCACCCTGCTCGACCGCGGCATGGCGCGCTACCTGCTGCGGGCGCATTCGACGCCGCCGATGCTGGCCGAGCTGGAGGCCGAGCTGGCGCGTCTGACCTCCGACGGCGCGTCCGCCGGTAACGCGGAAAAGGCCGCCGCCGCGCGCGCCGCCATCGCCCGCCACAAGGCCGAGTTCGCCCAATACCAGGCCAGGATCAAGGGCTACTACGCGGCGCAACGCGACGGCGAAAAGTCGATCGCGCAGATGGAAGCCCTTCTGCGCGATCTCGAGGAGGAGGAGAAGAAGCGGCACCTCGACGATCCCGCCGGCAAGGCGTCCGTGGCCGATGCCGACTTCGACCTGATTGCGAGGGCGTCGGGCTACGCAACACCGGAGATTATCAAGCTGCGCGGCGACATCGCGCGAACCCAGGCCGCCGTCGACGAGAACCGGGTGAAATACAAAGCCGTCACCAAGGAGATCAACGATCTCCTGCTTTTTACCGCCGATATGGTGATCGACGAATTCTCGCGGATCTCCGGCATCGACGCCTCCAAGCTCAAGCAGAACGACGCCGTCAAGCTCCTCAACCTCCATGGTTCGCTGAAACGACGCGTATTCGGTCAGGACGCTGCGCTCGAGCACATCGACAGGGCGGTCAAGGTCTGGCGGCGGGGCCGGCGCACCGACAAGCCGCTGCCGTTCCTGTTTTGCGGCGCCAGCGGCGTCGGCAAGACCGAGGTGGCGAAGGCGCTGGCAGAGGCCTTGTTCGACACCGACAAGGCGCTCAACCGCTACGACATGGGCGAGTTCATGGAGAAGAACGACGTCACCAAGCTGATCGGCGCGCCTCCGGGCTACGATGGCTTCGCGGCGGGTGGCGAGATGACCAACTCGGTGCGGGCCAATCCCTACCAGGTCATGCTGTGGGATGAGGTCGAGAAGGCGCACCCCGACATCTTCAACGTCTGCCTCAACATCCTCGATGACGGGCGCTGCCGCGACAATTTGGGCCGCAAGGTCGAGTTCGGCGACGTCGTGATGCCGATGACCACCAACATCGGCGCGGATCATGCGCTGCGGGTCGGCACCGGACCGGGCGACTTGACCGAAGAGGAGGCCTTTGAGCTAACGATCCGCGACCTGAAGAAGGCGTTTCGTACCGAGTTCCTGAACCGCTTCGACGGGCGCGAGAACATCGTTTTGTTCCGCAAGCTCAACATGGACACGATCGAGAAGATCGTATTCCGCGAAATCTCGCGCATCAACGCCTTCTACGCGTCGCAATCGATCGAGGTACGCTTTCCCGAGGCGGAGCTGCGGGAATTCTGTGTCACGACCTATTCGCCCGAGATCGGCGCACGCGGCCTGCCCGGCCGCATCAAGCGGATCGAAGCCATGATCGTCGAGAAGACCATGGGGAGCGCGGCCTGCGGCGGCACACTCGACATCGGCTTCGATGGCGCGAGCCGCAATTTCACGTCGAACTGGATTCCCCATGACAGAAAAGCCGCGTGACGACGCCAATGCGTTGCTGGACGGCATCGACAAGACGCTGTCCGACTTCAAGACGAAGGCCTATCAGGCCAAGAAGACCTACGATCAGTCCGACGTCGGACGTGCCCATCGGGAACTGACCGCGCTCGGTCGGTTCTGGTCGCAGTTCGTCCGCTCCTGCGGATGGATCTACGCTCGGTTGATCGCTCCAATCACCTGGCGGGTTTACCGCGCCATCCGATGGGCGTTCGGCCGCTACCGCGCACTGTGGGCGCGGTGTGTCTACGGCAAGGACGCCTATGGCGACGCGGAATTCAGCAAGGCGCGCGGCGGGATGATGATCCTGGCGACGATTGCCGCCTGCTACCTCATCTATGCCGTAGCCACGATTGCCGGGACCCTGCCCTGGTATCTCTTCACCGTGCGGCACGACGAGCAACTTTATCTCTCCAACTCGCAGAACCTCTCTGGCCAGGCCGAAGGCCGGGATGTCCACGAGGTCTACGGCTGCGAGACGCTGCCCTGCACCGACCAGAACACTGTGACCTTCCGGGTGCGTGCGACCTGGTTCAACGAGGTCTGGAGCGTCCTCCATCACGGAGCGCTGTTCTACCCCGGCTACGTGGCCGCGGCCGTCAATCCGGTGGTGAACCGCTGCACCATCACCTCCTACGGCATTCGCAGGAAGTTCCTGGTGCGAGCCTGGGAGCTCTATCCCGACCTCGTGCAGGTCGAATGCATGCCGACCAGCGGCGATGAGGGCAGAGACGGCAAGGTGATCGACAACAAGCACTATCGCTAGACCCGACCTACGGCCAGATCGCGTTCAAGAGCTCCGCCAGCCTGGCCCCGCCCTTGGCCAACTGCTTGCGCTTGATGGCGTCGGCGGCCTGCAGGTAATCCATGTGATTGTCGAAGGTCACGGTCCATTTGACCTTGGCCGGTGGCGGCGTCAGTTTGAAGCTCAGGCCCTTGAAGGCGTCGTGGGCGACAAGCAGCGTGTCGGTCGCCCAGGCGACCGGCCAACTCTCCGGCGAACCCTGGCTGGCTGGTACAGACTTTGCGGCGTCGAGCAACTCGCTGGTGGCGGCGTCGCCGATGTCGGTTGGGATGTCGTCCCATTCATGGTGCAGGTTGGTGTTCTGGACCGGGATCGCGATACCGTCCTGGATGGCGTTGCCGCCGATCGTTTCAGTATCCGGGTCGACCTTGTGGGCGATATCCGGATCGACCAATTTGCCGTTGGTATCGAGGTAGACCGAGCCGATATGCAGCGGCTGGTGCAGGTCGCCGATCAGATGCGCCAGCAGGAACAGCGCCTCCTTCTTGTCCTTGATCGAGAACGGAAACGGCGGCGGGATCGGCTTGCCCGATAATACGGCGATGGCCGCGCCAATCGCTGCGACCAGATCGTGCGGATTGGTGCCCTGGTCGTTTCTGTCAAAGGTGCTGCGCTGGATGGCGATGTCGTCGAAATGGAAGGTGTTGTGGCAGCCGCGCTCGAATCCGTCCGGCGTGTAGGAGCAGGTGAACCAGTTGCGCGCGACGTAGTCGACCATGCGCGCCCTCTCCCGCGCCGAGTTGAACGAAGTGCACGGCACTTCGAACTCCAGATGCTCTGGGTCTACCTCGTAGTGAAACCGGCCGTCATCGTGCCGGACGACGCTCTTCACGCAATCGAGCCATGGCGCTGCCTTGCGCAGATCGATGTCGCGTGAATCGAAGTCATTGAGGATTTGCTGAACCTGCGACTTCGCGCCGGGCTTCAGCAACTGGTCGGCGATCGAGCCGACCGCGCGATGGCCTTGAAAGCCCCACGCCGATGCATCCGTCGGATCGAGCCAGCTGACCAGGCAAATCAGCACAAACGCCATTCTCAGCATCAGCCGCTCCATTCGTTGCCATGGTGATATCCGCGACAGTTGCATTGTAATCACATAGCAACCCGCATACAATGGCAGCTCGCGCCATCCAGGAAACTGCCTCCTCAGCAACGACTGGAATTTCGGCCATGTCCCAAGCACACGACAATGTCCCTGCCGCATTTGCCGATGCCGCGCCGGTCGGTATTCCCGACCGCAGCTTTCCGGAAAGTCTGACATCGACCCGTGACGGAACGTTGTATGTGGGAAGCCTCAATCTCGGCGGCGTGGTCAAGGTTGCGCCCGGCGGCAAGGCTGAGGCCTTCATCCAGCCCGGCGCTGCCGGCAGCCGGTCGGTGCTCGGCGTGCTGGCCGACGAGGCCAGCGGCACGCTCTATGTCTGCTCCAACGACATGACCGGCCTCGGCATCCCCGGCCCGAGCGACACCAAGGGTGCCTGGCTGATGACCTTCGATCTCGCCAGCGGCGCGCCGAAGGGCAGCTTTCCCCTCGCCGATCCGAAGTCGATGAGCAACGATATCGCGGTCGGCTATGACGGCACGGCTTATGTCACCGACTCCTTTACGCCGAATGTGTATTGCCTGAGGCCAGGCAGTACGGCGCTTGAGGTGTGGGCGACGGATCCTCTATTGGCGCCAGCCAAGAACGGCGTCGGCCTGGATGGCATCGCGTTCGGTCCGGACGGTCATCTTTACGTCACGCAGTTCATCCCCGGTGCACTGTTCAGAATTGCAGTGAAAGACGGCAAGGCAGGCGCAGTCACCGCACTCAAACCGTCCCGTGCGCTGGATCGTCCTGACGGGTTTCGCGCGTTCGGCGACGGCTTCCTTTTGATCGAGGGCGCCGGCCGGCTCGACAGGGTGACGATCAAAGGCGATGTGGCCTTGATCGAGACCATCCAGGACGGATTTGTCGAGCCTGTCGGAGTGACCGTCGTCGGCGATGTTGCCTGGGTCGCCGAAGGCAAGTCGTCCTTCCTGTTCGGCGCCAATAACAAGGGCAAAGATCCGGGTCCGTTCACGATCAAGCCGGTAAACTTGTCGCAATAGGTCGGCGAATGTGGGCGCCCTACCCGTAACGCAATGGCGAAATGCCAGCGCGCGCTTCGCCTCGACATCGCCGGGATTTTGCGCCTATCTTGGCGGCATGAGCGATCATGATCACGACCACCACGAGCTCGACCATTCGGAATTATCGGAGACCGAGCTGCGGGTGCGCGCGCTCGAGACGATTCTGACCGAAAAAGGCTATGTCGAGCCGGCTGCGCTCGATGCCATCATCCAGGCCTATGAGACCAAGATCGGTCCGCACAACGGCGCACGGGTTGTCGCCAAGGCATGGTCGGATCCGGCCTTCAAGACAGCCCTGCTGGAGGACGCCACCAAGGCCGTCGGCACGCTCGGCCATGTCAGCCGGGTCGGCGACCATCTCGTTGCGGTCGAGAACACGCCGCAGCGGCATAACATGGTCGTGTGCACGCTGTGCTCCTGCTACCCCTGGGAAATGCTGGGGCTGCCGCCGGTCTGGTACAAGGCCGCGCCCTATCGCTCCCGTGCCGTCAAGGATCCGCGTGGCGTGCTCGCCGACTTCGGCGTCAGCGTGCCCAAGGAAACCGAGATCAGGGTCTGGGATTCGACCGCGGAGACGCGCTTTCTGGTGTTGCCGATGCGCCCCGCAGGCACTGAAGGGTGGAGCGAGCAGCAGCTCGCCGATCTCGTGACCCGCGACTCCATGATCGGCACGGGTTTCCCGAAGAAGCCGGGCGCGCCGTCATGAATGGCGTGCACGACATGGGCGGCATGGACGGTTTCGGCAAGGTCGAGCCGGAGCCGAACGAGCCGATGTTTCATGCCGAATGGGAAGCGCGCGTGATGGCGATGGTCCGCGCGATGGGCGCCGCCGGCGCCTTCAACATCGATACCTCGCGCTTCTATCGGGAAGCCTTGCCGCCACATGTCTATCTCAGCAGTTCATATTACAAGAAATGGTTTCTTGGGCTTGAAGACATGCTGATCGACAAGGGTTATGTCGCAGCCGAGGACGTCGCGGCCGGCCACTCAGTGCAGCCACCGAAACCGCTCAAGCGCGGCAAGTTCACGCGCGATGATGTCGAGCGCATTATGGTCCGTGGCAAGTTTGGGCGCACGGCGACGGCGCCGGCGAAATTCAAGCCGGGCGACCGCGTGCGCGCGAAGAACATTCACCCGGTGACACACACCAGGCTGCCGCGCTACGTGCGCGGCCATGTCGGTGTGGTCGAGCGCGATCATGGCTGCCAGGTGTTTCCGGATTCGGCCGCGATTGAGGCGGGCGAGAACCCGCAATGGCTCTACACCGTCGTGTTCGCCGGGACCGAGCTGTGGGGCGCGGATTCCGACCCCACGCTAAAGATCTCCATCGACGCGTTCGAGCCCTATCTGGAGCCGGCGTGATGGATCCAGCCAGCGCCCGCGCGACGGCGGCACTGCCCAGCATTCCCCGTGACGATGACGGTCCGGTGTTCCGCGAGCCCTGGGAGGCGCAGGCCTTTGCGATGGCGCTCGCGCTGCACGAGCGTGGGCTGTTCACCTGGAACGAATGGGCGTCAGCCCTCGCCGATCAGATCAAGCGCGCGCAGGCAGCCGGCGATCCCGATACCGGCGAGACCTATTACCGGCATTGGCTGGCGACGCTGGAAAGCCTGGTGGCCGAAAAAGGCGTGGCGACGTCCGATACCCTGCACCGCTACCGCGATGCCTGGGACCACGCCGCCGACCGCACGCCGCACGGCCAGCCGATCGAGCTGACGCCTGGAGATTTCGCCTAGGCCGTCCCCGTCGAATACTCCCGCCAACCCTTCGCCCGCAAACTGCAGGCCGGGCACTCGCCACAGCCATAACCCCACTCGTGCTGCGCGCCGCGTTCGCCGAGATAGCAGGTGTGGGAGTGTTCGCGGATCAGGTCGACCAGCCCTGCCCCGCCGAGCTCCTGCGCGAGCTTCCAGGTACTGGCCTTGTCCAGCCACATCAGCGGTGTGTGCAGCTCGAATGATCTGGCCATGCCGAGATTGAGCGCGGCATTTAACGCCTTGATGGTCTCGTCGCGGCAGTCCGGATAACCGGAATAATCGGTCTCGCACATGCCGCCGACGATGTGGCGAATGCCGCGCCGATACGCCAAGGCCGCGGCAAAGGTCAGGAACACCAGATTGCGACCCGGCACAAAGGTGTTCGGCAGGCCGTCGTCGCCCATCGCAATCGCGACGTCGCGCGTCAACGCGGTATCGGAAATCTCGGCGAGCGTCGGAATTTCGAGCGTGTGGCTCTCGCCGAGTTTCTTCGCCCAACCCGGCCGCAACGATTCGATGCCCGCGAGCAGGCGATCACGACATTCGAGTTCGATGACATGGCGCTGGCCATAGCTGAAGCCCAGCATTTCGACGCGCGCAAAACGTTCCAGCGCCCAGGCGAGGCAGGTGGCGGAATCCTGTCCGCCGGAAAACAGCACCAGCGCGGTTTCAGATTGGAATGGATCGTTCATGAGCTGGCCATAGCATCCCCCGAAGGCTGGGCCAATCGGTGGAAATCGGGTCAATTCGGCGCGTTCTGCTGGGATCGACGCGGCGTTTGCGGCATAAGGAACCAACTCGCAAAATCCGGTGCCCGAATGACCCCTTCCCCCGATATTTCACGCCTGCTCGAGATCATGGCGGCGCTGCGTACGCCGGTGACGGGCTGTCCGTGGGACCTTGAGCAGAATTTTGCGACGATCGCGCCCTACACCATCGAGGAAGCCTACGAGGTTGTCGACGCCATCACGCGCGGCGATCTCGACGACCTCCGCGAGGAGCTCGGCGATCTCCTGCTGCAGGTGGTGTTTCATGCTCGCATGGCGGAGGAACAAAATGCCTTTGCCTTCGGCGATGTCGTCGAAGCCATCACGCGGAAGATGATCCGGAGACATCCCCACGTGTTTGCCGACAAGGATGGAAACCTGACGCCGGGACACGTGAAAGGCGTATGGGACCAGATCAAGGCCGAGGAGAAAGCCGAACGTGCGGCACGGCGGCCGCCAGAAGAGGTCACGCCCAAATCGCTGCTTTCCAGCGTCAAGGCCGGCCAGCCTGCGCTGACGCGCGCAATGGAATTGCAGCGCAAGGCCTCGACCGTCGGCTTCGACTGGAACGATCCGCGCGCGGTGCTCGCCAAGATCCGCGAGGAAGCCGACGAGATCGAATCTGCCCTCGACCGCAACGATGCCGACGAGTTGGCTGCCGAGACCGGCGATCTCCTGTTCGCGCTGGTCAACCTGGCACGCCACGTAGGCGCCGATCCCGAGACTGCACTCCGCAGCACCAATGCCAAGTTCGAGCGCCGCTTTGGCTATATCGAGCGTGCCTTGGCGGCGCGCGGCGGCACGCTCGAGGACGCAACACTCGAAGAGATGGACGCGCTGTGGAACGAAGCCAAAGGGGCCGAACATTCACATGTCGTCCCGGCGAACGCCGGGACCCATACCGCGTGATCTATCGAATTAAGAACGCGGCTCGACGTAATCATCGTAACCACAGGCGCCGGTGGTTATGGGTTCCTGCTCTCGTGCGCAATTGCGCACTAGGCAGGAACGACGTTACGCCGCGTGCGGCACCGCGCCGAATCTTGAAACCACGATGTCGCGCTTGGTCTCGTCGACGCGTACGGTCATGTCGAAGCGGCCCTCGTTCAGCTCCTTGTTGAGCACTTCGGCATTTCGATGCAGCCAGCTGATGCCGGCGCCGTCGGCGGCGTCGATCGATAAATCCAGCGTCATCCGGAATGCCGCCAGCCGATCCTCGATTGCGACCAATAGCTCCTCAATCCCCTCGCCTGACACGGCCGACACCACGAAACACGGCCGCTCCGGCGGGCGGCGGGCTGCGATGTTGCGCAGATTTTCCCGTTCCTCGGGATCGAAGCGGTCGATCTTGTTCCAGACTTCGAGCAGGCGCTGCCCGGCATCCGGATCGATCCCGAGCTGGCGCAATACCGCGTCGACATCGCGCTCCTGCGCCTCCGCGTCCTCATGCGAGATGTCGCGGACATGGAGGATGATATCGGCCTCAAGCACCTCCTCCAGCGTCGCGCGAAATGCAGCCACCAGCTGCGTCGGCAGATTGGAGATGAAGCCCACGGTATCAGACAGCATCGCCTTGCCGCCATGCGGCAGGGTCAACGCGCGCAAGGTCGGGTCGAGCGTCGCAAACAGCATGTCGGCCGCCTGCACGTCGGCGCGGGTCAGGCGGTTGAACAACGTCGATTTGCCGGCGTTGGTGTAGCCAACCAGCGCCACCACCCGATACGGCACCCGCTGACGGCCGGCACGATGCAGCCGCCGCGTCGCCTGAACCTTCTTCAGTTCGTTCTCGAGCCGCGTGATGCGGTCGCCGATCAGCCGGCGGTCGGCTTCGATCTGGGTTTCGCCGGGGCCACCCATGAAGCCGAAGCCGCCGCGTTGGCGCTCCAGATGGGTCCATGATCGCACCAGGCGGCTGCGCTGATAATTGAGATGCGCAAGCTCGACCTGCAGCGCGCCTTCCTTGGTCTTGGCGCGGCGGCCGAAGATTTCCAGGATCAAACCGGTGCGGTCGAGCACCTTGGTGCTCCAGGCCTTCTCGAGGTTGCGCTGCTGGATCGGCGACAACGCGCAGTCCATCACCACCAGCTCGATGTTTTGCCCGGCGATGAGACCGGTGATCTCCTCGACCTTGCCCTTGCCGAGGAAGGTCGCCGGCCGGATCTGGCTGACCGGGGCGATTACCGCCTCAATGACGGTGAGATCGATGGCGCGCGCGAGACCGGCGGCCTCCTCGATCCGCGCTTCATAATCGCGAACAGACGAATCCGATTGCGCATCGCCGTCGCCGCGGCGCATGCGCAGATAGGGGCCGATGACGATCACCCGCCCGGTTTCAGTGCTTCCAGCCGACCGTACCCGGTCGGCGTCCCCTTCACGATTGAGGGGTTCCAATCAGTTCACTCTCAAGCCGGAGCATCCTCGCCGCCTTCGAACAACTGGATCGGAGCACCGGGCATGATGGTCGAGATCGCATGCTTGTAGACCAGCTGCGAATGACCGTCGCGCCGCAGCAGCAAGCAGAAATTGTCGAACCAGGTGACAATACCCTGCAGCTTCACCCCATTGACCAGAAAGATCGTGAGTGGCGTTTTGGTTTTACGAACATGATTCAGGAAGGTGTCTTGTAGATTTTGTGCGCGGTCTGCCGCCATTGTTTTTGTCCCGCAGTCTTGTGCTTCTTTTTATTGAACCGGTTGCTGCTCTCTCACGGAGCCTTCCCCGGTTGCCGGCCCACCCTGAGTTCCCCCTCCGGTGGGCGCAGCGGTACGATTAGAGGGTACGCGCGCTTTTTAGGCAAGCCAGTTCGCGTGCCACCCCGTAGGAACACGGAGCCAATTTTCGGAATGGATGGGGAAAGAGACGAATATTCTCAAGCAATTGCATGTATCGCCCCGATAAGAGCATCGCGGAATGGAATCGACCGCCAAACGCGTCGAACGAACGTGTCAGTCGAAACACATCAACCGACTCCCAGCGCCTTGAGCTTGCGGTGGAGCGCGGAACGCTCCATGCCGACGAATTCGGCGGTACGCGAGATATTGCCGGAGAAGCGGCTGATCTGCGCGATCAGATAGTCGCGCTCGAACACTTCGCGCGCCTCACGCAGCGGCAGCCCCATGATGTGCTCGCCATTATTGCTGGTCGGCATCGCCGGCACCATTGAGCCCACATCCTGCGGCAGCATGTCGGCGGTGATGATCACCTCCGGACCGCCGCCGGCCAGAATCATCACGCGCTCGACATTGTTACGGAGCTGGCGGACGTTGCCGGGCCAGACGTGGGATTGCAGCACCGCCATCGCGTCCTGGCCGATCTGCCGCTTCGGCAGGCCGGACGCAATCGATATCTGATCCATGAAGTAATCGATCAGTTCGGGAATGTCCTCGCGGCGCTCCGACAGCGGCGGAACGCGGATCGGCACCACCGACAGGCGGTGATAGAGATCCTCGCGGAAATGACCGGCGGCGATCTCCTCTTCCAGATTGCGCGCGGTCGACGAGATGATGCGTACATCGACATGAACCTTGGCGGTACCGCCGGCGCGCTGGAAGGTCTGATCGACCAGCACCCGCAGGATCTTGTTCTGGGTCTCGCGCGGCATGTCGGCGATTTCGTCGATGAACAGCGTGCCGCCATGGGCCTCTTCCAGCGCGCCGGGCTTGCGCTGCTGTTCGCCGTTCGAGCCTTCGATCCCGAACAACTCGACTTCCATGCGCTCCGGCGTGATCGCCGCGGCGTTGATGACGACGAACGGGCCCTCGGAGCGGCTGGACGCCTGGTGCAGCGTCCGCGCGGCCAGCTCCTTGCCCGAACCGGACGGGCCGACGATCAGGATGCGGCTGTTGGCCTTGGCGGCGCGGTCGATGGTCTGGCGAAGCTGATTCATGCAGGCCGAGCGACCGGTCAGAATGCTAGCTGCAGGAGCCAGTTGCTTCAGTTCCTTCACCTCGCGCTTGAGCCGCGAGGTCTCCAGCGCGCGGGTGGCGACCAGGATCAGCCGATCCGCCTTGAAGGGCTTTTCGATGAAATCATAGGCGCCGCGCTTGATCGCAGCGACGGCGGTTTCGATGTTGCCATGGCCGGAGATCATCACCACCGGCAGCTCGGCATTGTCCTTCTTGATCTGCTCCAGAAGCTGCAGGCCGTCGAGCTTGGAGCCCTGCAGCCAGATGTCGAGGAACACCAGATGCGGGCGGCGATTGGCAATCTCCGTCAGCGCCGAATCGCTGTCGCGTGCGGTCCGGGTGCTGAAACCTTCGTCGTCCAGAATACCCGCAACGAGGTCGCGAATATCTGCTTCGTCGTCGACAATCAGAATGTCACTTGCCATGGGTTACACCTGCCTTGTCAGTCGCCGGTCGCGGCTTGGATTTTTGTTTCATTATTGGTCGTCGCTTCCAGCTCAATGGTCTCGGGCGCCGGCGCCTTTATTTCTGCCGCCGGCTCAGTCGCTTCGGGCTTGACTTCTACCGCAGGCCCCTTGGTTTCGGCTTTCGGGGCATGACCGGAAACGGCAAACCGCAATCGCATCCATGCCCCCCGCTGCCCCGGCCGGAAATCGGCAGCATCCTTGAGTTCGATACGGCCGCCATGGTCTTCGAGCACGCGGCCGACGATCGCAAGGCCAAGCCCGGTGCCCTTGGCGCGGGTGGTCACGTAGGGCTCTAGCAGTCGGGCACGCGCGACCTTCGGCAAACCGATACCGTTGTCGATCACGTCGATCACGATGTCGTCGTTCTCGCGCTGGGCGATGACGTCGATACGCCCCTTCTCCAGTTCTTCCGGAGGCACCTGCTCGATCGCCTCGGTGGCGTTCTTGATGATATTGGTCAGCGCCTGCGAGATCAGCCGTCGATCGAACTGCGCCCGCAACGGGGCCTGCTTGATATCGGCCTCGATGTCGAGCTCGGGATGGCCCACCTTCATCAGGAACACGGCCTGCCGCACGGTGTCGGCGACGTCCTCGCCTTCCATCACGGGCTTCGGCATCCGCGCAAAGCGCGAGAACTCATCGACCATCCGCCTGATGTCGTCGACCTGGCGCACGATGGTATCGGTGCATTGCTCGAAGATGCCCTTGTCCTCGGTGATGACCTTGCCGAATTTGCGCCGGATGCGTTCGGCCGAGAGCTGGATCGGGGTCAGCGGATTCTTGATTTCGTGGGCGATGCGGCGTGCCACGTCGCCCCAGGCCGAGGTGCGCTGCGCGGAGACCAGCTCGGTGATGTCATCGAGCGTGATGATGTAGCTGTCGCGCGACTGGCTGGTCTGCTCGGCCGAGATGCGGACCGACAGATTGCGCTCGTGGCCATCGCGGGTGATGGTGATCTGGCCCTGCACCAGCCGCTGCGTGCCCTCGCGCGCGGTTTTCATCATCTCGTCGAGCTCGGGAAGTACTTCCGACAGCGGATGGTCCAGCGTTTCCGATTCGGCGTGACCGATCAGCTTTTCCGCCGAGCGGTTGAGAATGCCGACGCTGCCGGAAGCATCGACGCCGATGATGCCTGCGCTGGCCGACGACAACACCGCCTCGATGAAGCGGCGGCGGCTGTCGATCAACTCACTGGCGTTGACCAGTTCGTCGCGCTGGGTGCGCAGCTCCTGCGTCATCTTGTTGAAGGTTTCGCCGAGCTGCGCCAGATCGCCTTCCGACTTGTGAACGGGCACCTGCACGTTCAGATCGCCGGTGGAAACCGTGTTGGCCGCGCCCATCAGGTTTCGGATCGGCGCCACCAGCCAGTTGGCGAAATTCAGCCCGATCAAGCACCGAGGCCATCAGGATGGTCAGCGCGATCACCGCAAACATCAGCGCGAAGGCGACCTGAATGCCGAGCCGGCGGGATTCGATCTGGGCGTATTCGGCAACGCTGGCCTCGGTCTGCTTCAACTGGCTGATCACACGCGGGTCGAGCAGCCGCGCGACGTACAGGAAGGTATCGCTGAAGGCACGGAGCCTGATCACGGCGGCGACGTAATTGGCCTCCGGGAAGACCGCGATCTGCGGCTCGTTCTCGTCGACGTTGGAGAGGAAGTCCTGCGGCGGGGTCGTGAAATCCTGCTTGATCCCCGTTTGCGCCGTCTCCAGGACATTGCCGTCCTTGTCGACCAGCATGGCGCCCGGCAGGTTTCGCGCGGAAGCGTTGGCCGTCAGAAGCTCGCGAAACGACCGCCGGTCCTGGTCGAACAGCGGCCGGGCGCGGGCAATGTCATTGGCCATCCCCAGGATGTCGCCGCGAATGAGCTGGGCGTGCTCGTAGGTATAAGCGCGGGCAATGCTCAGCGAATTCTGAATCGCCTCGCGCGTCGGTCCCGAGAACAGCCGGTCGAGGCCGCGATCGATGGTCACATTGGCGACGATGGCCACCAGCACCGCCGGCAACACCGCAATCACCGAGAACAGGCTGACAATCTGGACATGCAGCCGCGCCGCCGCCCGGCCCCGGCGCCGGGCCTGCACCACCTGCCATACTTCGCGGACGATGATCCCTACCAACAGAAGAATGGTGCCGGCATCGATCAGCAGGAAGGAATAGACGACATGCCTGGTCGGCTCGATCGGGGTCAGGCCCGACAACACGATGAAGGTCAGGAAGGCCGACAGCAGCGCGGTCACGACGGCAAACGGCGCCAGCCACTTCCGAAGGGGCCATCCCTTCGGTTCGGCAAGCGACGGGTCGAACGTTGGAGCCGTTGTCTCTGCGCTGGTCATTCCGGCAAGGGTGTGAGCTGAAAGCTTCGACGTCCGCCGGGCCGGCGAACTGATGCAATCATATCACAATGTTGCCAAATTACGACATTTCCGCGGCATACTCTGCCGCGAAATCAGAGTGTCCCCAGTGCGCGCGAAAGCCCTGCCTACCCTCGCCTATCCTCCGCTGCGATAAACCTGAATGTCGAGATCCCGGATCTTCTTCCGCAGCGTGTTGCGGTTGAGGCCGAGCAGATCGGCGGCGCGGATCTGGTTGCCGCGGGTGGCGGCCAGCGCCGCCGTCAACAGCGGCACCTCGATCTCCTTGAGGATGCGGTGATAGAGGCCCGGCGGCGGCACGCCGTTCGGAAAGCCCGAGAAGTGCGAGGACAGATAGGCTTCCACCGCACCGCCGAGATTGTCGACCCCCACCTGGGCGTTGCCGCCGGAGGCGACTGCAGGCGGCGCCAGTTCGCCATCGATCACCGATCCCGTGATGACATCCTGCGGATAGAGCGCAGCCAGCCGGCGCGCAAGGTTCTCGAGCTCACGGACGTTGCCCGGCCAGCGATGCTGTTTCAGCCGTTCCAGCGCCAGCGTGTCGAGCTTCTTCGGCGGCAGCCCGTCCTTTTCCGCCAGCGAGAAGAAATGCCTGATCAGATCCGGCAGATCCTCGATCCGCTCCCGCAACGGCGGCAGCCGCAGCGGCACCACGTTCAGCCGGAAGAACAGGTCCTCGCGGAACAGGCCCTGCTGGATCAGGATGCGCAAATCCTTGTTGCTGGCGGCCACGATGCGCACGTCGGTCTTGATCGGCGTGCGCCCGCCGACGGTGGTGTATTCGCCCTGCTGCAGCACGCGCAACAACCGCGTCTGTGCCTCCATCGGCATATCGCCGATTTCGTCGAGGAACAGCGTGCCGCCCTCAGCCTGCTCGAAGCGGCCCGAAGCGCGGGTGTTGGCGCCGGTGAACGCGCCGCGCTCATGGCCGAACAGTTCGGATTCGATGAGATCGCGCGGGATCGCCGCCATGTTGACGGCCACGAATGGACCGTTGCGCCGCTTGCCGTAGTCATGCAGCGCGCGCGCGACCAGTTCCTTGCCGGTACCGGATTCGCCCGAGATCATCACGGTGAGGTCGGTCTGCATCAGCCGCGCCAGCACCCGGTAGATTTCCTGCATTGCCGGCGAACGGCCGACCAGCGGGATCGAATCGAATTCGCCGTCGTCGGCCGCACTCGCCACCCGCTCCTTCGGCTCCGCCAAAGCGCGGCCGACGATGGTGATCAATTCCTTCAGGTCGAACGGCTTCGGAAGATATTCGTAGGCGCCGCGCTCGGAGGCCCGGATCGCCGTCATGAAGGTGTTTTGCGCGCTCATGACGATGACGGGAAGGTTCGGCCGCATCTTCTTGATCCGCGGCAGCAGATCGAACGCGTTCTCGTCGGGCATCACCACGTCGGTGATGACGAGATCGCCCTCGCCCTGGCTCACCCAGCGCCATAGCGTCGCGGCGTTGCCGGTCAGCCGGACTTCATAGCCGGCGCGCGAGAGGGCCTGATTGAGAACCGTACGGATCGCGGTGTCATCATCGGCGACAAGTATGCTACCTGCGGGCATTGTTGTTCCTCATCGTGCGTTCTGCGAGGCATGCGAGGGCGTACCCGAAACATCCTCGCGATTGCCGTGATCGAAATTTTTGGCGGCGGTATACATCGGCAGCAGCACCCGGAAAGTGGTCTTCCGCGGCTGGGATTCGCATTCGATGATGCCGCCATGATCGCCGACGATTTTGGCGACGAGCGCCAAGCCCAGGCCGCTGCCGGTCTGCTTGGTCGTGACGAACGGATCGAACAGATTGGGAAGCAGGTCTTCCGGCACGCCCGAGCCGTTGTCCTTGACGCAGAATTCGAGCGGCAGCGACACCCGTGATTTCTTGCCGGGCACCGACAGCCGCACGCCGGGACGGAACGCCGTGGTGAGCTGGATCTCTGCGTCCGAGCCGAGATCGGCGACCGCCTCGGCGGCGTTCTTCACCAGATTGAGGAACACCTGGATCAGTTGGTCCTGATTGGCCAGCACCGGCGGCAGCGACGGATCGTATTCCTCGATGAAGCGCACGTTGCGGGCGAAGCCGGATTGCGCGAGCCGTTTGACATGGTCGAGCACGGAATGAATGTTGACCGGACCGCGCGCCACCGGGCGGTCGTCGCCGAACACTTCCATGCGGTCGACCAGCGTGACGATGCGGTCCGCCTCATCGCAGATCAACCGCGTCAGCATGCGGTCTTCCGACGAGGCCTGCTGTTCCAGCAACTGCGCGGCGCCGCGGATACCCGACAGCGGATTCTTGATTTCATGCGCCAGCATCGCGGCCAGCGCGATCACCGAACGGGCCGCGCTGCGATGCGTCAATTGCCGGTCCATCTTGTCGGCGATGGTGCGTTCCTGCAGCATGACGACGATGTGGCCGGGACGCTCGGTGAGCGGCGCGACGTGCAGATCGACCTGGCGATCGCCGCCGATCCGCGGTGTGCCGAGATCGACTTTGTATTCGTTGACCGGCGAAGCTGAGGTGCGGACCTGATCGATCAGCGCCAACAGCGGGCTGCCGAACGGCACCAGCTCCTTCAGCGACTGCCGCTGCAGGAACTGGGTCGAAATCTCGAAGAAGGACTCGGCCGCCATGTTGGCGTCGACGATGCGGCCGTCGGGCGCGATCAGCAGCACCGGATTGGGCAGCGCGTTGAGGATGGCCTCGGCATCCGTGGGCACGGGACGGCGATGTTCCGCGGCGGAGGTCATGCTGCAGCACTCCATGCAAAATCGTCGAATGCATTTTCAAGCGATCGATGCACGCTGGAAGGCTCGTCTGACGTCAGGATCTTTTGCCGCCAGCCCTTGAGCGTCGCGGCAGGGGTGCTGCTGTATTGGGCGGCGATGTCCAGCGCCCAACCGAGGTGCTTTCGCGCATGCCGCAGGCCGATGCGCAAGCCGTAATGGCGGCAGACTTCATCATAGAGCGCGCGAATGTGATTGAGCTGCTCGGAAAGTTGCGGCGCCTGCTCGGCGACGCCAGTCTCGAGCTGCCGCCCGATCTGGCCAGGCAGCCAGGGCTGCCCCTGCGCGCCGCGCCCGATCATCACGGCGTCGGCGCCGGAGCTGTCGAGTGCAGCCACGGCATCTTCATATGAGGTGATGTCGCCATTAACAACGAGCGGGATTTCGATCGCGTCCCTGACGGCGCGCACCGCGCCCCAATCCGCCTCGCCCTTGTAGAACTGGCAACGTGTGCGGCCATGCACCGTGATCATCTGCACGCCGGCGGCTTCCGCACGACGCGCGAGTTCAGGCGCATTGAGTGAATGTTCGTCCCAGCCGAGCCGCATCTTCAGCGTCACGGGGACCTTCACGGCCGACAGGGTGGCCTCGATCAACCGCACGGCATGATCGAGATCGCGCATCAAGGCGGAACCGGACTGGCCGCCGGTCACGTGGCGTGCCGGACAGCCCATATTGATATCGATGATATCGGCGCCAGCGGCCTCGGCGACCCTCGCCCCCTCCGCCATCCAGCGCGTCTCGCAGCCGGCGAGCTGGACCACGTGCGGCCCGATGCCTGCCGCCTCGCAGCGCAGCCGGGACATCGGCCTGCCGTGAACGAGGTCATCGCTTGCAGTCATCTCGGACACCACCAGTCCCGCGCCGAGGCTGGCGGCGAGTCGCCTGAAGGGGGCATCGGTAATGCCGGACATGGGCGCGAGGAGAACCCGGTTCGCGACAGCAATATCGCCTATTTTCAATGGCTTACTGGGTAAGCATTCCACGCTTGTCACGGAGTTCTCGTCGTCGATCTGACAGCCGCGCCATTGCAGCCGCTGCCGTGTATTGTGAGCACAAATCTTGTGCAGTCAAGCTTCGTGCCTACAGTTTAGACAGTTCTATCATTTGTGCAAGTGCAGCGCAACAAAAACTGCTTTTCCCACAGCTACAGGGAATCGCTCTGTTTTTACGCATCGAGCGTGGTAAGGGCTGTGCACCAGCGAAATCCTCGCAACTTCCCAGATTCGCTCCGTCGTTAGAGCCATGTCCCAATCTGAGCGCACCGCAGCCATCCTTGTCGCAGCCGGGCGCGGGCTTCGCGCCGGCGCAGGTGGTCCGAAGCAATACCGGACGATCGGTGGCCAGACCGTGATCTACCGCGCCATGGCGGAGTTCTGCCGCCATCCCGGCGTCTTCGCGGTGCAACCCGTCGTTAATCCCGACGACGCCGCGCTCTTCAACGAGGCGACGGCAGGCCTGCGCCATCGGCCGCCGACCCATGGCGGTGCGACGCGCCAGGCCTCGGTGCATGCCGGGCTTGAGGCACTCGCCGGCGAGAAGCCCGACATCGTCCTGATCCATGACGCCGCGCGTCCCTTCGTCACACCAGAGGTGATTTCGCGCGCGATCGGTGCAGCCGGGCGCACCGGCGCCGCTGTTCCGGCGGTCGCCGTCACCGATACCATCAAGCTCACAAACGAGCGCGGAGACGTCGAGGCGACACCAGACCGGGCGCGGCTGCGGATCGCGCAAACGCCACAGGCCTTTCGCTTTGACGTGATACTCGATGCCCATCGCCGCGCCGCGCGAGAGGGCCGCTCTGATTTCACCGACGATGCGGCGCTCGCCGAATGGGCGGGATTGACGGTCGCGACATTTGAAGGCGATCCTGCAAACATGAAACTGACGACACCTGAAGATTTCGTCCGCGAGGAGGCCCGCCTCGCAAGCCTGCTCGGCGACATCAGGACCGGCACCGGCTACGACGTGCATGCGTTCGGCGACGGCGATCATCTGATGATCTGCGGCGTGCGGGTGCCGCACGTTAGAGGGTTTCTCGCCCATTCCGACGGCGATGTCGGGCTGCACGCATTGGTCGACGCTATCCTCGGCGCGCTGGCGGACGGGGATATCGGCTCGCACTTTCCGCCGAGCGACGTCAAATGGAAGGGTGCCTCTTCCGACCGGTTCCTCAAATATGCGATCGAGCGCGTTACCTCGCGTGGCGGGCGGATTGCCAATCTCGAGGTCACGCTGATCTGCGAGCGGCCGAAAATCGGCCCGCTGCGCGACACCATGCGCGCGCGCATCGCGGAAATCTCCGGCGTGAATATCTCGCGCGTGGCTGTGAAGGCGACGACCAGCGAGCGTCTTGGCTTCACCGGCCGCGAGGAAGGCATTGCCGCCACTGCCAGCGCAACCATCCGCCTCCCCTGGGACGATAAAGGTTGGAGCGAATAACATGGGCGGCAGCGACGCTCGTGCCCTCTCCCGCGCGCTGCTCGATCTCTGCCGGATGCGCAAGCTGACGATCGCGACAGCCGAATCTTGCACCGGCGGCCTCGTCGCCGGGGCGCTTACCGATATTCCCGGCTCCTCCGACGTGATCGATCGCGGCTTCGTCACCTATTCCAACGAGGCCAAGCGGGCGATGCTCGGCGTCAACGCGACCACGCTGCTGACCTTTGGCGCGGTCAGCAAGGAAACCGCGACCGCGATGGCGGTCGGCGCGCTGGAAAAAGCCGGCGTCGATCTCGCGGTCTCGATCACCGGCATTGCCGGCCCCGGAGGTGCTACGCCCGGCAAGCCGGTTGGCCTGGTGCATCTGGCAGTCGCTGCGCGCGACGGCCGGATCGTGCATCGCGAGTGCCGTTTCGGCGCGATCGGCCGCAGCACCGTGCGCCAGCGCTCGGTGGTGGAAGCCTTGCGAATGCTGCTGGAACTGGCGCGCGGCCCGCAGGCCAGCGCAAAACCGCGGCGCGAGGCTGCGAGCCGCCTGCGTCCCCGCGTAGCGCGAACCCCGCGCGGTGGCGCCGTCAAGCGAAGGCGGCCGCCGCGGACGTAGTTCACCCGCTATCCCTTCCCGTAGACCACATCGGCCCGCTTTTCGAATGCAGCTGAAAACCGCGCGAAGGCCGCATCGAACATCGTGCCCATCAGCATCGCGAGCATCCGGCTCTTGAATTCGTAGCTGAGATAAAAGCCGACATCGCAATCGGTTTCGGATTTCGGCTCGAAGGTCCAGCGGTTCTCCAGATTGGAAAACGGCCCGCGCAGATATTCGACCAGGATCTTCAAATTGGGGCGGTCGAGCGTCACCCGGCTGGTGAAGGTTTCCCGCACCAGCTTGAACGACACCGTCATGTCGGCGACGACGATCTCGGTGCCGTCATCCTTCGGCGTGCGCTGGCGGATCTTCAGCGACTGGCACAGCGGCACGAATTCGGGATAGCGCTCGACGTCGGCGACCAGATCGAACATTTGCGGCGCGGTGTGCTTGACCCGCCGCTTGCTGGAAAAACGTGGCATTAGTGCGCACTCGCCGAAATTTGCGTCTGAGCGAGGTCCAGCAAATAGCGATCTGCCTGCGTCCGATCGGTGAAGCAGATCAGCGATTGGTCGGACCGCAATCCTTCGAAATACCGCAGTAATTTCGGCCGCTGCCGCTGGCGATAGGTCCAGACGTACTTGAAAAACTCGACATCGAATCTTTCGGGACAGCCGTCGGCCATTTCCGGCCGAACGCGTCCGTAGCTCCTGGCGATCCTGGTCAAAATCCCGACCATGCAGGTGCTCCGCGGCAGATCGAACCATATGACGACGTCGGCAACCCCGCGGCGGAGATCGCCGGCTCCGTGCGAAGTGTAGTTGCCATCGAAGATCCACCGGGAATGGCCGGCGGCTTCGGTGACGCGCTGTTCGAATTCGGCTGCATCTGACGGTACCCAGCCTGGTTTCCAATAGAGGGCGTCCAGTGACACCATCGGGATGCCCGTGATTTCAGAGAGTCGCCGCGCAAACGTCGACTTGCCGGATCCAGACGATCCCATGACGAGAATGCGCTGCATGTCTCAAATCCGGAAATCAGCCCACGCGCGCGGCCCGAGCCGCCTGCAGCTTGGCGAAATCCTCGCCGGCATGGTGTGACGAGCGGGTCAAGGGGCTCGCCGACACCATCAGAAAGCCCTTGGTATAGGCGACCTTCTCATAGCCTCCGAATTCGTCCGGCGTCACGTAGCGCATCACGGCGTGATGCTTGCGGGTCGGCTGCAGATATTGCCCGATGGTGAGGAAATCGACCTCCGCCGAGCGCAGATCGTCCATCACCTGCAGCACCTCATGGCGTTCCTCGCCGAGGCCGACCATGATGCCGGATTTGGTGAAGATCGTCGGATCGATCTCTTTCACCCGTTGCAGCAGCCGGATCGAATGGAAATAGCGCGCACCGGGGCGGACGGTGAGATAACGCGACGGCACTGTTTCCAGATTGTGGTTGAAGACATCGGGTTTGGCCGCGACCACGAGTTCCAGCGCGCCTTCCTTGCGCAAAAAATCCGGCGTCAATATCTCGATCGTGGTGGTCGGGCAGCGCGCGCGGATGGCGCGGATGGTCTTGGCAAAATGCTCGGCGCCGCCATCTGTGAGATCGTCGCGGTCGACCGATGTCACCACGATATGGGCGAGCCCGAGCTTGAACGTCGCCTCCGCAACATGTTCCGGCTCGGATAGATCGAGCGCGCCGGGCATGCCGGTCTTGACGTTGCAGAACGCGCAGGCGCGGGTGCAGGTATCCCCCATGATCATGAAGGTGGCGTGCTTCTTGTCCCAGCACTCGCCGATATTGGGGCAGCCCGCCTCTTCGCACACCGTGACGAGGCCGTTCTCCTTGACGATATTTCTGGTGTCGGCGTAACCGCGGGTGTTCGGCGCGCGTACCCGAATCCAGTCCGGCTTCGGCGGCGACAGCGCGTCCGGCCGGTTCGCCTTTTCAGGATGGCGCGGGCGCACCGGGATGGTTGAGACGGTATCGACGACAACGACCATTTTAAGTCCGGGAAGTTCTTGAGGGCTCTAGCTAATCCGTGTCGCTGTCACCCGCAACCCGGCTCGTCGAACCTAGCAGAAACATGCAAGAGTGTGGCAGCTTTCCGTTCCATTCGCGCGATTCCTCCCTCAAAATGGTTCAAAACCCGAAATCCGCCACCACGAAGGCCCCTGCCCTCGGCAAGCCGCTGAAACGCGCATTTTTCGACCGTAGCGTGCACGAGGTCGCGCCCGACCTGATCGGGACGACGCTGCTGGTCGACGGCGTCGGCGGCGTCATTGTCGAAGTCGAGGCGTATCATCACTCCGAGCCGGCCGCGCACTCGTTTCGCGGGCCGACGCCGCGGAACATGGTGATGTTCGGCCCGCCGGGCTTCAGTTACGTCTACCGCTCCTACGGCATCCACTGGTGCATCAATTTCGTCTGCGAGAAGGCAGGCTCGGCGAGCGCGGTTTTGATCCGCGCGCTCGAACCGACGCGCGGCCTTGCCGCGATGCGCCGCCGCCGGCACCAGCATGACGAGCGTGCGCTGTGTTCAGGGCCCGGCAAACTGTGCGAGGCGCTCGGGGTCACGATTGCGCACAACGAGCTCCCGCTCGATAGACCTCCGATCGCGCTGCATGCGCGGATCGGCAAGGTGGACGTTGTCAGTGGGGTTCGGATCGGGCTCACCAAGGCGGTCGATCTGCCGTGGCGATATGGGCTGAAGGATTCGAAGTTTGTGAGCAGGCGGTTTTGACAATCAGCGACGCTCCGCGACGAGTGCGACGCGAAAGTGTCACACCGCGTGATGGCAGACGGCCTCGATATAGCCGCGCCAATCGTCGCGGCGACCGACCTTGACGACATCGAGCGTCTTCATGATGGCGTCGTAGAAGCGCTCGGCGGCTGCGATGTCCGATACGGTGATGGAGACGTGGTCCAGCATCGCCGATCTCCGCTAGAGCACGCTCTCCAGCCGTTCGAGCGCCTCGACGATCTTGGCCTTGCGCGCCACCGCCGCCTCGCGCTTTTCCTTCTCTTCCTCGACGATCTCTTCCGGCGCGTTGGCGACGAACTTCTCGTTGGAAAGCTTGGCGTCGACGCGCTTGATGTCGGCCTCCGCCTTGGCGGCTTCCTTTTCCAGCCGCGTCTTCTCGGCCGAGAGATCGATCACGCCCTTCAGCGGCAGCGCCACGGTCTCGCCGCGCACCAGCAGTTGCACCGCGCCCTCCGGCGCGCGATCGGCAAAGGAGATATCGGCAAGCCGCGCCATTCGCTTGACGACGTCGCTCCAGCGCTGCGCGCGTTCCTTGGTCTCGGCGGACGCACCCGCGAGCACCAGCGGCGTCAGCGTCGCCGGCGTGATGTTCATTTCCGCCCGCACCGAGCGGATCGCGGTGACGAGATCGACCACCCAGCCGATCTCGGCTTCGGCCGCAGGATCGCTGAAATCCTCAGGCTGGGAAGCGAGAAGAATGGCGGACGCAAGGCGCGGATCGGTATCCACACCCGGTAATGCCGCCGCCATGGCCAGTGTCGCGTCCTCGACCGCGGCAACCTTGCGCGGCCACACGGCCAACACCAGCAGGCCATCGCGCTTGGCCGTCACCGCCCACAACTCCTCGGTAATGAACGGCATGAACGGATGCAGCAGCTTTAGAATTTCGTCGCGCGCCCAGGCGACCATGGCCCGGGTCTCGGACTTGGCGGCGCCCTCCTCACCCAGCAACACGGGCTTGGCGAGTTCGAGATACCAGTCGCAATAGACGTTCCAGACGAAGCGATAGATCGCGTTCGACGCGTCGTTGAACCGATAGGCCTCGATCGCTTCCGTCACCTCACGCGTCGCGCGCGAGGTCTCATGCGCGATCCAGCGGTTCAGCGTTTCCTTCGCCGCCGTCGGATCGAATTCCGCCGGCATCGCGCAGCCATTCATCTCGGCAAACCGGCACGCGTTCCACAGCTTGGTCGCGAAATTGCGGTTGGTCTCGACCAGTTGCGGCGACAGCTTGATGTCGTGGCTGTGGGCGGCCCCGCGCGCCAGCGCAAAGCGCAGCGCGTCGGCGCCGTAATCGTCGATGACGCCGAAGGGATCGATGACGTTGCCTTTCGACTTCGACATCTTGGCGCCCTTCTCGTCGCGAACCAGCCGGTGGATGTAGATGGTCGAGAACGGCGCCTCCTTCATGAAATGCAGGCCCATCATCATCATCCGAGCGACCCAGAAGAAAATGATGTCCCACCCCGTCACGAGCACGTTGGTCGGGTAATAGCGCTGCACTTCGGGCGTCTCGTCAGGCCAGCCGAGCGTCGAGAACGGCCACAGCGCCGACGAAAACCAGGTATCAAGCACGTCTTCGTCGCGGGTGATAAAACCCTCGCGCTTGGCGGGGTCTTCCGCCATCGCCTCGCCCTGCTCGGGCGTGATGACTTCCTGCTCGACGTAATAGCCGAGCGCGTGGCCGACCGCCTCTTCCTCGGTTTCGGCGACGAACACCTTGCCATCAGGCCCGTACCACGCCGGAATCTGGTGACCCCACCAGAGCTGGCGCGAGATGCACCAGGGCTGGATGTTCTCCATCCACTCGTAATAGGTCTTTTCCCAGTTCTTCGGCACGAACGACGTGGTGCCGCTGCGCACCGCCGCGATCGCCGGCTGCGCCATGGTCTTGGCGTCGACGTACCATTGATCGGTCAGATAGGGCTCGATGACGACGCCGGAGCGATCGCCATGCGGCACCGTATGCGTGTTCGGCTCGATCTTCTCGAGGAAGCCGAACTCCTCCAGCCGCGCAACGATTTTTTTGCGCGCGGCAAAGCGTTCGACATTGTTGAGCTCTTCCGCGAGCTGCATCGCGCCTTCCGGCAAGCCGCGCAGATAGTCCTCGTTATCGACGAGCGCGAGACAGCCCTCCTGATCGAGCACGCTGACCTGCGGCAGGCCATGCCGCTTGCCGACTTCAAAATCGTTGAAGTCGTGCGCCGGCGTGATCTTGACCGCACCGGAGCCTTTTTCGGGATCGGCGTAGTCGTCGCCGACGATCGGAATCCGGCGGCCGACCAGCGGAAGAATGACATGCTGGCCGATCAGATGCCCGAGCCGCTCGTTGTCCGGATGCACCGCGACGGCGGTGTCGCCGAGCATCGTCTCCGGGCGTGTGGTCGCGACCACGATGAAGGTCGAGGCGTCCTCGGGATTGAAGGCCTTGCCCTCGATCGGATAGCGCAGATACCAGAGGCTGCCTTTGACCTCGACCTGCTGCACCTCGAGATCGGAGATCGCGGTGAGCAGTTTCGGGTCCCAGTTCACCAGCCGCTTGTCTTTGTAGATCAGGCCCTCGCGGTGCAGTTCGACGAACACCTTGACGACCGCGCGCGACAGGCCCTCGTCCATCGTAAAGCGTTCGCGCGACCAGTCGCAGGAGGCCCCCAGCCGCTTCAACTGGTTGACGATGACGCCGCCGCTCTCGGCCTTCCACTGCCAGACGCGCTCGAGAAATTTCTCCCGGCCCATGTCGCGGCGGCCGGGCTCCTGCCGCTCCATCAATTGCCGCTCGACCACCATCTGGGTGGCGATGCCGGCGTGATCGGTGCCGGGCTGCCACAGCACGTCGCGGCCGCGCATCCGCTCGAAACGGCACAGGATGTCCTGCAGCGTATTGTTCAGCGCGTGACCCATATGCAGCGACCCCGTCACGTTCGGCGGCGGGATCACGATCGTGAAGGGAGCAGCGTCCTTCCGCTCGGGGCGCCCGGCCTTGAACGCGCCAGCGTCCTCCCAGAGGCGGGACATCCGGCTTTCGATATCGGCAGGCTGGTAATTCTTCTCGATCATGACAATGCAATCGGGGGTACGGGAACGGCTAGAAAGCCGCCTGACAGCACCAAGTCAACCGCACAGATACGCTGAAAGCGCGATAAAAGCCGGTTGTGGTGGCTGAATAAGGGCTGGAAGGGTTAGCGCCCGCGGGAAACCCGCTCGATTTCGGCTTTGACGATGCGCTCGACCAATCCCGGCAGGTTGTCGTCGAGCCAGGATTTCAGCATCGGCCGCAGCATTTCCTTGACCAGGTCTTCGAGTGTCCGCGCATTGTTGCTGAGCACGGTGTTGGCCAGCGAGTTGAAGGCGGATTCGACGGCGGAGACCGTCGAGCGCGACAGGATCTGCGGCGCCGGTGCCGCGCTTTCGAACGGCGGTGGTTCATAGGCCGGCTGCCGATGCAGCGCCCGGGCTGCGGTCGATTCCGCGAATTCGAGATCGTCCTGCGGTTCGACCTTATGGAACGACGACGCGGGCGGCGGCGCCGGGGCCGGAGGTTCGGGTACCGCCATCTCATCGGTCAGTTCGAACACCTCACCGTCCGGCTGCGCCGGCCTGATCTCGGCCTCAGGCGTCGCCTCCTCAAGGCTCGCCAGCATCGCGTCGATGTCGTCCTGGCTGTTAGAGGCAGCCGCCGGCGGCGCGGGTGGCGGTGCGGGCTTTGCCGCGGGCGCTGCGGGCTTCGCCACGGCAATAGCCGACGGCGGAATGTCCTTCATTACGGGCTTTGCAGGCGGGACCCGTGTCTCCGGCTTGGCTGCGGCTGGTGGTGGGCTCTCAGGTTTTTCGGCACCAGCCGGCTTGGCCTCGTCGTCGGCGATGATGCGACGGATCGACGCCAGAATCTCCTCCATCGAGGGCTCTTGGACCTTTGCAGGTTGCGTCATCTCCAACTCCACATCGAAAACATTTTACACCAAGCCTCACGGGATTCGCCGGTTCCGGATATGCAGGCCGGGATTTTCATCGCCTCGGCCTGACTTGTCCCCAGATCAAGCCCGCCCGACGCATCGGACCGGGTCTTGCTTTGCCCCAACACCCCCCAACCTGCGGCCGAGGCGCACGAAAAAGCGCCACGAATCGCTCAGCTGTCACCGCAAACGGTATGTCATCGCAACAATTGATTGCAAGCAAACGCGCCCCGCGCCTTCGCTGATTTGAATCAGGAGAACGCTTTCGCGCCCTTCCGGTTCGGATTGAATCCGAACCGCAGGCTAACCGAGGCGAGCGACGGTGATGTGGCGGCTATAGCGTTTTCCAGCGAAGTGGATACCGGTTCGCGTGAAGAAAACGCGTCAAACGAATAAATAGAGCCCCGTTCCGATTCAATCGGAACGGAAAAGGCTCTAGCGGCTTAGCGGCCGTCGGGCGTACGAACGCCGATCCAGCTATCGCGCACCTGCTGATAATGCACGCTCGGATCGTAGGTCGTGGTCGCGAGTTTGAGGACCTGCGGCGACAGCCGTCCGACCGCGCTCAGCACCGCGTACGACGCCACCACGCGGTCGTGCTGCGCCGTGACGAGCGCCACACGCGCGTTGACCAGCGCCTGCTGCGCGTTCAGCACGTCGAGCGTGGTGCGCTGTCCGGCCTTGGCTTCCTCGCGCACGCCGTTAAGCGCGATTTCAGAAGCCGTCACCTGCGATTGCGCCGACGAGACCTGTGCCTTGCCGGCGACCAACTGCCCCCATGCCGTAACAGTATTGGCGCGAGTCGCGTCGCGCGTCTGCTCGAGGACGAGACGTTGTTGCGCCAGCGTCTCCTTCGACTGGCGGATCAGCGAGTACTCGGCACCGCCCTGATAGATCGGCACCGAAAGCTGCGCGGCTGCCCCGGCGTTAAAGGTCTGGAAGATCGTCAACTGTTGCTCGTAAGACTGGTTCACCGAGGCCAGCAGCGACACTGTCGGCAACAGCGCGCCCTCGTTCACCTTGACCTGGAGAAAATTGACGTCGACGCCGAACATCGCAGCCGTCACGCTCGGATTTTCGATCAGGCTGAGTTCAACTGCGCTGGGCAGCGTTTTCGGCAAGAAACGATCCACGGGGGAACCCGGTGCAAGCCCTTGGGGTTCGTTACCGATGATTTGGCGAAACTTCGATCGCGTCGTGACCAGGTTGGCTTCAGCCGTCAATAGTTGCGTCTTGCCAGCGGCAAGTTGCGCCTCCGATTGCGCGACGTCGGTGCGTGTGACTTCGCCGACATTGAATCGGTCCTGGGTCTGCTTCAACGTCTGTTCGAGAACGCGAACGTTGCTTTGCTGAACCTCGACGATGGCGGAATCGCGCAGGAAGTCCATGTAGATAGTGGCGGCCGAGAGCAGAATCGACTGTTCGAGAACCCGCAACCCTTCACGCGCCCCCGAGACCTGACTCTCTGCCGCGCGGGTCCTGTTCGCGGTCTGCTGGCCGTTGAAGAGTGTCTGGTTGACCGTCAAGCCGACGCTGCGCGGCGCGTTGGTGCCGTGCAGATTCGGAGCCGCGCGATCGCCGATCGGGTCGCCGCCCGTGGTGCGGTTGGTGTCGATGTACTGGTAACCGGCGCTGGCCGTGATCGCCACCTTCGGACGATAGCCCGACAGCGCCTGCGGCACGTTCTCATCGGTGAAACGCACCTGGGCGCGCTGGGCATTCAGCTGGGGATTGTTCTGATAGGAGCGCACCAGCGCAGCCTCGATCGTATCGGCCAGAGCGGGCATCGGGCCCATACAAGCCAACAGAAGGGCCGCAGCCGCAGCTCCGGTGAAAGCCTTCACCCCATGCATCCCAGGCAATCCAATCATTTTCGTTCGCCGACTCCACAGCGCAAACACGAGCCGGACGCCGCTTCAGTCGAAGTGAGTCCCGCCTCACCTTATTCCGCAGCTAGGCCGGACGGAACCACCCGGCAACGCAACGCGGTCGAAACTCTTTAGGTGGGGCAAACGGGCCACACTTCTGATTCAGAACGGGATTTTATCGGCGGTCGGAGGTCGAAAAGATGCAGTCCGGCGCCCGATTGGGACCAGAAACAGGACTTCTTTCCCTCATTTTTGATGGATTTTCTGCACGCAAACCGACAGGCCGCCCCGGAACCGCTCCGGGGCGCTGTTCGTTTGAAGTGGCTCAGAATACGAAAGCGGGCACCCGCTCCAGACCGGGCAGAACCGGCGCGGCTGCGTCGAAAAGCGCGCGGTGTCCGAAATCGCCATGGGAACGCGTTACAATGGTCGCCCGTGCGGGCTGCGACGTCGCGAAAACGCCGAGCAGCCGGCCGCCATCCCTGAGCTGGGCGTACAGGCTATCGGGGATGATCTCGGTCGAACCGTTGAGGACGATGACGTCGAACGGGGCGGTCGCCGCATCGCCCTCGGGGGCGGCCGCCGTTTTCACCGTGACATTTCCACAGCCGATTTGCGCAAGCGCGGCAGCAGCCTTGGCGGCCAGCGCCGGATCGCTCTCGGTCGCACTCACCTGGCCGGCAAACCCGTCAAATTTGGCGATGACCGCCGCCGCATAGCCACTGGCGCAGCCAACCACCAGCACCCGATCGGTCTCTTTGATCTCGGCCGCCTGCAGCATCTTTGCCAGCACGACGGGCTTGATCAAATAACGCTTCGCCGAAGCGCCCTCACCGACATCGAGATCGAGGTCGAGATAGGCCAATGCCCGCTTGCTTTCGGGGACGAAGACCTCGCGTGGCACCGCCAGCATGGCATCGAGGATACGCACATCGGTAACGTCGCTCGGACGCACCTGACCATCGACCATTTTCTGGCGCGCGGTCGAAAATCCGGACATTGGCGGGACCCTGCAAGTCGCGCGGCATTTGCCGCTAGAGAGAGCTAGAACCGGCCATCTTTTGGAACATGCTCCGCGAAAACGCAACACACCGATTGCCGTGTTCGGCGCTCGTGGCCGCTTGGTGGAGGCTTTGCAGCCCGCGCGGGAAGCCGCGGCTTATTCGATCGTGACCGCGAGCCGGCCGATCAGCCGCGCGACCTCGTCCAGATGCTCGGAATCATGCTCCTGAACGGCTTGCGCCAGCCTATGCAGACATTCGTCGTCGCTCATGGCGGGAATATCGCTCGGAACAATCGAGGGAACGGCTTTCATCAGGTCAGTCTGAACGGCTGGCATGGAATCAACTCCGTGAAACCCGGCTGCGACAAGGTTCGGGGCCGATTCTGTCGATTTGGCGGCCAATCCCCTCACGAAAGCATCCGCCACGGAGTTGTGATCACCCCGCCCGCTGCATGGCACCGCGCACCCGGACCGGCCAGCAAGCCTTTGTGGCACAGCGACTTTCGAGCCGTCTTTGTCGCGGCGGATCAGCCCGCGATTTGGTCCTTTGCAAGCCCGAAAGGCTTTGTTATACGGCTCCCCGCACGCGAACATCTGTTTCGCTCATTCCTCGGTAGCTCAGCGGTAGAGCATTCGACTGTTAATCGAATGGTCGCTGGTTCGAATCCAGCCCGGGGAGCCACTACTAAAATCCCGCATTGAAACTCCACAATATTCCGGGCCTCGTTGACCCACTTTTGGCGACAGGCTGAAAAGGTGGGCCACATCCGTTCCCGGAATGGCCTGCCGCCCTTAGTATGCGGGGTGCTGGCCTGTTTCGAGCCCTAGTTGCCTAATCTGAAAACGGCAGTGGCCCAATTTGATTTTCGGGGTGCGCGGTTTGGAGTAAGATTTTCTAACCGGGGATACCTCGCTGGAGGTTCCAATGTGCCGCATCCACTTCCTGATCTTGATAATGGCTCTCACGGTACCCGCTTGGTCATCGTGCGAGGCCAGAGGGTCCTTTCCTAAGTCGTCACCGGTGCTCGTCACGCCGCCCGAGGTGCACGCGCGCGATATCGGTGGCGGTTGCGGTAAGGGCCACGGCCACCATGCTCAAGTACATGGTTGCCCTAGTCACCCCTACATGAGGCCGCCACCCTAGAGCGAGGAAAAGGCGCGGGACCGAAGGCCGCCGGATGGCCCTCCACGACTCTACGAAGCCCGCCGGTGAGCCCGGCCGCTGCAGGCTGTATCGGCGTCGGCTCATGGGCGAGTCTGCGCCGCTGCCCAGGGCGGGGTACTGGCCTGGTTTCGACCCATGGCGGCCTAAATTTGCGCCTGTGCACACAAGTGGACTGAACTAGCAACGCTAGCAGCGCAATGTATTTTCAGCACCGCACGGTCCCGTGGCTTTTATCGGTGATGAGAACGCCAGTCGCACTCTCGCCTCCTCAGGAATGGAGCAGCGCGATGCAGCGACGCCATTTCAAACAAACAGTATCCTTGGACCAACGGTTATCGGATGAGGCGCAGCGCCTACGGAAAGAAGCCCAGGGCACTCCGCCCGGCTACCAGCGCGAGCAGCTGATACGTAGAGCCCGTCAAGCCGAAACCGCCTCGCACATGAGCGAGTGGCTTTCATCCCGTGGACTACAGGTGCCGCAGTAAGACCGTCTCGGTTGGCGGCCTCCTAGCACGAAAAAAGCCGCCGCTGGGTTGAGATCAGCGGCGGCTCATTTGCAGTTGACGGGTGACCACCAGAAGGTCGCGGTGAAGGTGGCCCCGAATAGTTAATCGGCGGTTACCGGGCGCGGGACCGAAGCGCCGCGCCCGTGTCCGCGCGGGTGCCCATTTCATTTTTGCCCGGTGGAGAGATCGCGCGGCGCGCGCTCTGGCACACACCGAATTCGCGGGACGAGGTGCGGAAGCTCGTCAAATATCTCGATATCGAAAATCTGCGCCAACCGCACTCACGCGACGATGACGCGCCAGATGAACCGCCCTGGTCATAGAAAACCGTCCGGCTCGCTCATCGTCAGCTCGATCCTTGGCGATAGCGGGCCGCTAGGACGTTCCCCTGCGAGTGCTCAGCAATCCACTTGGCTGCGTCATGCTCGGTAATGAAACCCTTGACTACTTCCGTTTCGCCGTCGGGCCATAGAATATCGACACCCCAGCCCAACCCGGGATTTTTCCGCGCCACGAAAGTTGGTCGCTGCTCGGACATCCGACCAATATGCGCCAGCGCCGACACGGTTCAAGCCAGCTATCCTGCCACAATCAGCAGATAGCGCCCTCCACGACTCTAGGAAGCCCGCTGGTGAGTCCGGGCAGCGCGGGCATGGTGCCCCGTCAGTATTCGGGGAATAAGGTCTACGTCGCCATCTCGGAGGTTTAGGGCTCTTAGTTCAATCTGAGAGACTTCTACTGCCGTTATGTTATCGGCACCCACCAGCTTGCCCCTTGCGATGGCCTGAGCCTTCTTTCGGTCGGGAATCGCAATAATGCACTCAAGAGCCAAAGGCTCCTTGCGCCCTCGCTTGAACTCACCCACGAACTTCCATCCAGCCCGCATCCCACGAATATGCGCCCAGAACCGCCCGTTTGCCAGTCAGGAACTCAGTGACCAAACTGTCCCTAGAGATGGCCGTTTGCCGAGTCTAGGAAGCCCGCTGGTGCGGGTCTCGGCTGCAGGCTGCATGTGCCGGTCGATCGGCCCCAGCGCATGGGCGAGTCTGCTGGCGTCGGCTGGGTGACTTGTTCCGGCCATTGATGCGGCCGATGCTCAAAGCTGGGGCTCTCGAAGGGAGGACTGGCGCATGCGACTTCAGGCCCCTCTGCTGTGTCTTAGCCTAGCTGCCTGTTCTTCGGTTTCCGAAAACGTCATATCGCAAGACGTTGCGCGACCACCCGATGAGAAGGTGCTCGAGGGGATGAAAGTGGCTGTGGTCGAATCGCGCTTTGAACTGCCGCTCGAGGTTAGCGATTTGATGAGGTCGAATCCGAACTACACGCCGCGATGGATGGTTTGCCTCAGAAGCACCAAGACCGAAGAGACAAAGCGACTAACCCGTACGGTGTTTTTCAGTGACCAGGGCTACGTCTCCTCGCGCTACTCTGCAATTATGGACGGTTGCGCCAGTCAAAGCTATCACACCTTGAAGCTATAGGCGCGGACCTGAGCGCCCCGGGTGCTCATGAGGGATTCTGATTTTGTAAGGCCTCTGTCAGGTCGCGGGTTTATAGTCTGAGGAATAGTCCGCCGTCCTTGGCAAACTCACTATGGAATTGGATCGCGAAAAGTTGCGTAAAGAGGCCGGGGAAGCTCGGCGGATGGCCGACGCGGCCAGCAATGAAGAAGATAGGCAGTTCTGGCTCCGCATAGCCGATGGATGGTCAAAGCTAGTGCTGGATGCCGGGAGGAAGTAAGGCCGCCTCAGTTGGCGGCCTCTTTCGTTTCACGAGCCGCAGGCGGCCCCAGCACGGGGCTGGGGTGGCTGAGCTGGGACCGCCCATTCGGCCGCTTGCAATAAGCGCCAAACGGCCAGCCAGAATTACCGGAACCGGTTGATCGCTCCGAACTAGTTCGGAGTACCTCCAGCCGGTCGCATCCTCGCCGTGAACGCATAAAAAACCGCCCCGGTCACCCGAGGCGGGTTGAAGGTATGGGGACTGCAGCATCGATGTGGGCAACGCCGCAGGCCTGTCTTGTTTAGCCTCCGCGGCTTACAGGGACCTTACAGCACAGGCGTCGGGCATGAGCCGCCAGCCGCTGCCGGTTCCGCTTTCTCATCGATCGGCGCCGGCGCTTCACTGATTGCGCTCCTTCAAAGATCGGGCCGCGATGATTGCCGCACTCAGCCTGCTTTCGGCTGACGTAAGCAGCTCTATGCGGGCCTCTGCCAGTTCGCGATCGCGCTGCAACTGTCGCCGGATGGCCTTGAGTTTGGTCCGCGCCTTGTCGACGTCGATGCAAACATCTCGCATCAGGTCTGCCTCGGCAGATTCCACGATCGAGGCATAGCTGCGAAACACGAGGGTGTGGATGGGCGGGCCGGTGCGCCGGCGGCCTGGGGCGCGGGGCTCAAACGGCGCGGCATTCTCGGAAGGGAGGACGCGGTTCGGGATACGTGCCGCTCTGAGCGCGGACAGTTCGATGATGTTGCTCATGCCGCACCCCCTTCGTCCTGGGGATCGAGCTCGCCGGCCATCTTCCGCAGCCCCGCCGCGAGGCCGCGCAGGAAGGCCAATGGCCAAGGATTTTCGCCGATCTTGTCCGGCAGAGACCATCCGCCGCTGTTACAGCCGTCAGGATCGGTGAACTGCGAGGCGAGATATCGCGCTTGATGGATCAGGCCGCGACGTGTGGTCGGCCGGCAGACAATCACGGCGCGCGCAAAGAGCATCATCTGATCACACGCGTTGCGCGTATTGTTCTGCAGGTGGGAAAATTCTGCGTTGGAAGCCTTCCCTTCGGCTTCGTTCTCGATGTCGACGCAGCGGTCGTAATGCGCCGCCGCCGCTCGATGCTGAGCGATGAAGCGGAAAATCTCGTCCTGCTCGCCGGCCGGGTCGATGACGGGCAAACCGTCCTTGTACTCTTTGGGCTGCTGGTCTTTGGGGAGCTTGCGCTTCCGGGGGCTCGGCGCTGGCGTGGCGGCAATATCGGAAGGCGCGAATTCAATTCCTCCGACAACGCGAAATGCAGGCTTCCCCGCGCGTCGCGGGAAGATAGGTCTTTCGATGGTCATGGCTCAGCCCTCCAGATTTTTAGAGTGGATGGTGTTGGCCACGCCTCGCCGGGTTGCAGACGTGTTTGTGGGTGGCGTGCTATGCACGCTGTCAGCCTGGATCATTGGATTCGAGTCCTTCGTGGTTCAGGTTAGAGCCGGGGCGGAAGTTCGCGCTTCCCCTCGGCTTGACTATGTGGTATCACAAAGTATGCCAAAGTCAATTCGTGATTCCACAAAGTCCGGGCCTGTGATGGGCCGACCGAAAACCACTGGTCCAGGCCAGCCTCAGGTCGTGCGAATGCACGATCAACAAATTGCATCCATTGATGCGTGGATCGCTAAGCACGGCCAGGCCATCAGTCGCCCCGAAGCAATCCGCCGGCTGGTCGAGCTCGGCCTAAAGGGAAAGACCAAATGAGCGACACCGTTAAAACCCTCATGAAGCGCTCGGTCTCCACTGCCAGAAAGTACCGGAGCTTGGATCGGCAACTGATCCAGCTTATCGAACAATACCACCGCGCTGGTTCGGACCATCTTTTGCGGAAGCAGATCGAAGCCAAAAAGGCGGTCATCGTAGCGGAAATGGTCGAATTGTCTGGCGGCTTGTAGAGCTCGGGCTGAAGGCGAAGAGCAAATGATCAAGCCGAAGCGGTCAGCTGAGCAACAGATTGCGGACGAGGCCGAGCGAAGGGCCCTCCACCCTCTGGCGACGAGGCAGACAATAGCGGACAGCCAAGCCACTCCGGAATTTCAGGAAAATCTCAAACGCCTGAAAGCCGAGCGGCTGGCACGAGAGGCCGCGGGGCTGAAGGTGGAGGGGAAATAACTGGCGGGGCGGTAAGCCTCGGCGGACCGGAGAAAATCCATGGCCGACGCAGATGACTTCAGGTTGATTCGAGATATGGTGGTACATGGCGGCTATAAGCAGACCCTCGGCAACGTCGACCGCACCAGATATCAGCGTCTGGTTGACCTGGGCTGGCTTGACGCTTTCCCCTTCCCCGGCGGCGTCCGGTATCAGGTAACTGAGCGCGGAAGAGCGGCGGCGGCGCGATGATCGCGGTCCTGAAGGCGAAGAAATGACTGGCCCGCGTCCGGCAGGCCGGCCTTGGACGCGGGTGGAAGATCGCTTACTAGAAGAGATGCTGAAGGCTGGACTAAAAGCCCCGGAGATCGCACGAAAATTGAAGCGTACGATCGGCGCCGTTCATTCGCGAAAGATCGCCCTAAAGGCGAGGCCCAAGGCCTGATTTTCCTGAAAAATCCATCCCCTTTCGGGGCGTTCTGGCCGCATCAGACCCTGTGAATAAGCGGGACAGACGAGCAATGGTCAACCATTGCGCGTTGAGAGTGCCATTCTCCAGACCATGTGCGAATCAGAGGTGCCGCCGTGTTCAAGGAAAAGGTCATTTTCGTTATCGGTGCCGGCGCGAGCCGGGAATACAACTTCCCACTCGGCTCCGAGTTGAAGGAAGCAATTGCCTCAGAAGTGAAATTTCTCTTCGGATACGGATCATCGGAGCTGATAAGCGGCAGTCGGGGGTTGCTCGACCACATTCGTCGACACGTCAAGGGAGACGCTGCGCGCGCCAATGAATACACCAAAGCAGCCAACGTCCTCGCTGGCGCGATCCCGTCTTTCATTTCAGTTGACGAGGCACTGCATTACGTCAGTGACTCACCACAAGCGGTTGAGGTGGGAAAGATCGCAATAGTCGATCAGATTCTGAAGGCGGAGCGGGAAAGTACGCTTGCCTTCAATCAGCAAACGGGACGACTAGGGCAACTGCCCGATGGTTGGATTGCAGCGATGTTTTCGATGGCGCTAGCAGGCATCCAACGAAAAGACCTGAAATCAATCTTTGAACAAGTGACATTCATCAATTTCAACTACGACAGAGCCATTGAGCAATATCTCTTTTGGGCACTCCAAGAGCGAGCATCTGCGACGGCCGATGAGGCGGGAGAAATCGTAGCAAAACTGAACATATTGAGGCCTTACGGTTCGATCGGCCAATTCTCTCCAGCTATGGGTAATGCGTTTTCTTTCGGCACAACCGCAAATTTCGATCTTTTTTCACGATTGCAGAATCTAGGAACTTACACCGACCAAAAGCCGATGCACGATTCGGCCGCGATGGGCGAAGCAATTAATGGCGCAAAATTGGTTATCTTCCTCGGTTTCGGCTATCACCCCTCCAACGTGGATATCATCGCCGGCAAGCACAGCGGCGTGGTGATAGGATCAGTTCTGGGGATCCACGCTACGAACCATTACTTGATCGCCGACCGCGTCGCGAAAAACCTCAGCATGAGCATTGGGTCCGTCGAGCTAGTCAACATGAAGGCCTCGGAGTTGCTCCAGGAATTTCGGCCGCGGATTTTGATGATGGTTGGATAATGGTGCTCTGCCGATCGCGGTGCGGCGTGTCTCTTTTACCTTAAGTACCCACAGCCGCGACACGCGGTAGGCCAACGCCGTCCCGAGCCCCAACGGATTGATAATTTGCCGATCGGCCGCGGCCGCGCTTCAATAGCGGGTGCCCGCTCTCACGGGCCGCTTAGTCTCGGGAGATCAGCCAATGCGCGTTTTAGCGATCATGGCTCTCGCACTGTCGCTGTTCGGCTGTACGGGCGACCGCATCAAAGGCATGAATTCGCCTCACGGATTGGTCGCAATGAGTGTCAAGCCGGTAGTGTCGGTTTGAGTGGCACCCGCCCGCAGAAAATCTGCCTCGGGGAAATGCGAGCGTCAGGTGTTTACGGCCCGACAGCTAGGCTGATAGGCCATACAGCATGAAAAGTGTCCCCGCTTGGAAAGTCGTCCTCATCGGGTTGGCGGTCTATGCCGTCTATCTTCCGGTCGCGCGTATGATTGCAAGTAACGAGGTATTTCCGCCGTGGCCGCCGGGCAACCCCGTCCGCTTGCTCGGCTTCCAGAAAATGCCGGAGAAGACCTTGCCGAACGGCGGAGTTGCCTATTTCATCAGGGCGGACGACTTCAGCGCCTTCGAGGACGCCGACCCCAAAGCGCAGAAGTCCCCGATCATCCTTTACGAGAACGATAAGCCGCTCGGTCCGGCCCACAGTGATCACTATGACATCGAAAAGATCGGGCTAGGGCGATATTCGCACGTCAAGGATCTCGGAATCTTGTTCTCGACCAGCGACAACAGCGATCCGAATAAAAACGGGCGCGCCTATTTCATCGTGGTTCCGTCCGCCGGGCGATAGCAGAAGCTACAACGATGGGATCAATGGAGGCATCCATCTGGCTTGCGGGCGCCGCGGTGCCGATGTCAGGCCGCTGTTTGCGGTTGATAAGCCCGCCTCGGGTTATCCGGCCCACGGATGAGGTCCGCGCGGGTGCTGTCGTACGCACCCGTCAGTTGGCGGTTTCTTTCTTGGATCTTGCCTAATTTCTGTTCTATCTCCGGTGGTAATTCAGGTGTAGACTACCGATAGCCCGAGCGAGACCTGGCCCCCTTACCTCGCTCCGGCTAGGCCCGTAGCGTGCTTACGGCACGCTGCTGGCCGCCTGATGTGGGCCCCACAGTGGGGCGCCCTATTTTCAAGTCACCGAGAGACGACCCCAGCCGGGCCTTGGCTGGGGCCGCATTCCAATTTATCGCGCCCCTTTCCGAGGATAGGAACACGACGCCCAGGAATTCACCAAATCAATTGGCCGGTGCAATGTCCTAATTCGGAAGAGTGAGTGTCCTAATTAGGACGGCACCGCTCCGGAACTAACGCAAAAAGATCCCCGTTTAGATTGTGCGCCGGCCGCTCCGGCGCGTTGGAATGGCGGCTCCGGCCCTGTCTTCCCCCCTCCGGGCTGGGGCCGTTTTTAATCACCCAAACGAAAAACCCGGCCGCGCTGGTTGGCCGGGCTCTCTCGATGACGCAAAATTGGTTGGTACTGAAAGGCGCAGCCCCTGCTGCGCTAAAATCCTCGCCCGACTTGGTTATTTTGGAAATAAGATTTTGATCCGTACACGATTGCGGAGACCCCGTCGGCGAGACGCTTCTCGCCCTTAGGTCCTCTGGGCATTACAGAGCCCTCAGGCTGAGAATTTGCTCAGGGGTTTCTTTGACCTCCGTGCTTGCCCGCTGAAACAATATGATCGTGGATACCTCACCGCCCGACGTGCGGCTTTGTATCGTCACCGCTTCGCCGAGATTTACGTAGCTTGGCTGTCCCTTTAGGTCAGTGCACTTCACCCACCGGTCGCTCATGCTCTACTCCTGCTTTTCGCTAAGCCACACCGCGGAGTTAGGATCGACGGGCCTATCATCAAGGGGCAATTATCTTCACTACCGGGCACCGCGGCAGGGATGTTCGACCGTGCGGTGGACAAGCCCTCCTCGGGGTATCCCGCCCACGGGTGAAACCGCAGTGAGGCGCGACGGCCGGATGCCATTGTCCTGTGGCACGGGGCCTGCAGTGTATTCATTGCTGGGGATTTCAGTGTTCCAGCTTAGGAATAAGCGCCGCCGGGCGGCCTATTTTGATCCCGGCGGCGTGCCGTTCCGAGACAATTCATCTGGAATGGGAGCGAACGATGCGCGATAGCCACGAATGCCCTCACCAGCATACAGAAAAGCGCTGCGCCGTCTGTGGCGGAAAGTTTGGCCTGATCCGGTACTACTCCTGGCGAACGGGGCTCTGTTCGAAGAATTGCCTCGATCGGCTCAGGGTGCATCGCGAGCGCGATCGCCGATGGCTATTCCGATTCCAGGCGGCCTGAGTCGGTTGTAGCCACGATCATCCGGAGATTGCGCACCATTTTGCAGTTGTGAGCAAGGAGACTGCGCCTTGAACGTTCTTTGGAAGGCGAAGAGAAAATAGAGGGGTCGGAATTTTGAGCGACAACGTTCTGGCTCGACTCGTCGTGACGCTGATCGTTTTGATTGGCTTCACGATATGGCTGGCATCGGAACAAGACCGGCCACCAGGCTGCAAAGCGCGCTGCCCTACCGACATTTCCGCTATCCGCAAGTAGCCGCCATAACTGATTTGTGACGATCGCCAAGCCCTATTGCATACCTCCCGGACTTGCATTCGCCCTCGGGTTGAGATTTGATATTTGCCTTAGGACTTTGCATTACACTTTAGTTTTCAAGCAATTAGACAGCAATTTTTGTTGGAGTTTTTCCTATGAAGTATCGCGGCATAGAATGTGCCGTCATCCAAGACGTCGATCGGGGCACTTGGAGTTGGACGGTCAATCTAATTGACGGAACTGCCGAGACGGGTCTGCGCAAATCGCGAGAAGGTGCATTGACCGCTGTCGTGCTGACCGTCGATCGATGGATAGCACGAAGGGGTTGGCGTTAACGGTCCATCCCTTTCGGAGAAAAGGGCGTCAACTGAGGCAGCCTCTTCATTTCGCGAGCCGCAGAGAAGCGGCCCCAAGCCGGGGCTGAGTCCGATCTGGGGCCGCCCTTCCAACCGCCGGTAACGCGGGGAACCACAAGCGGCCAACGGCCAGCCAAATTACCGCAACTCGGCTAATTGCTCCGGACTAGTTTGGAGTACCTCAGTTGGCGGGTCTCTTTTTCGGACTGCGAGCGGCCCGCCTCGGCTGGGGCCCGTCCCATTCAAACGAAAAGCCCGGCAATCCGGCCGGGCCAAGTTCGCTGAATATTGAGCGGTGATGCAAACGAGACCATTACGGTTGGCATCACACGGAAACACAACCTAGCAAGATTACGGATATTCTCTCGGCGCGCATAGGTGCGCACAGACAGGAGCACTCGGGGGACACGACGGAGCACTCGGGGAGACGGAACTCCGAGCGTTCGCAAACCAATGCTCAGCTGGCAGCAAGCGCATCAATCAAAACAAAAACCCGCCGGGGTTGGAATCGGCGGGTTTCCGTATTCTTGCGGGTCGCACATGCCGCGATTGTAGAGATGCTACCGGTCAGTAGTTAACGGCACGTCAAAAGCCGTCGCACCCGGTTGGTGGGGTTGGCATTGCGTGACGCAAGTACCCTACCTACGTTTTCGGGGGAACCTTGGAATGTCAGTTGGATCTCGTAACAAGGGGATGCCGCGATGCGAGTGTTCTCGACTGCTTTGATCGCCCTGGTCTCGTTAGCCCAAGCCCAAGCCGAAGAACCGACCGATTCTAAAAAACCGGGTATTATTTGCGGCTATACCATCAAGGGACATTATTACGAGGTGCCGCCCGGCGAGAGTCTTTGTTGGCGCTCGCCGCCGCCTTATGGCGCGGAGTACGCGCTGTTACACTGCTACCCGCCATTTCAGGAAGGCATCTTAGTGAAACGCGGCGATTCCCGCTGCGGTGGCAGGTACGAGGATCGAGAGCGATAAAGCTGAGGGCCTAGAGATGAGTCAGGATAAACTTCAGGCATTGGACGGTATTCTCGCTGAGATATTCCCCGAAGAGCCGCTGAGCTCGTCCAATGCTGTGCCACCGCCGATAAATGCATCTAGCGAGCCAAGTGGTGATGAGCCACCCGTTCAAGATCCTGCCATTGAGCCGCCGAAGGATGCGAGCGATCCTGTCACGATAGCGGAGCATGCAAGGGCGGTATTGGCTGCCCAAAGTCTCGACACCGCAATCCGGCTCCGTTGGGCGATACGCGACATTAAAGCCGGGCGAACAAAGCTATCCCCCATCGACCCAAACGACTTGGCGGCACTGATTGATCTCGGCTTTGTCGAAATGCGCGATGGCACGCCAATGCTCACGCGCACCGGTAACCTCGCAATCAATCATGAGCCGACGGAAATGAAGGCAAATGAGAAACGAGTTCGAGCGAGCCTCGAATGTCGCCGCCCTTCCTCCTTGGCCGTGGAAGCCCAACCTGTGAAGTTCGCCACCGACCGACCATTTGCCGATCCGGAAATGGCCGCGCGCAAGCTGCTCGAGATCGCCAATGCCGCTGAAGCCGTCCAGGACGGTCGAATCCACATCGAGAAGATCAACGGGCCTTTCCTGTTCAAAGAAGGCGGCAGTCCGGCCGAATACGGCGCTGGCCTTAAGCTCGCAATTGATCGCGGCTGGCTGTGGAAGCATGAGTCGGGAACCTATGTGAAGTTTACCCCAGCCGGCGCGGAGCTGTTCGCCTGATGGCTCGCGGCTGGCAGCGGCGAGTTCGAAGATCCGATCCTGCTTCCTGATGGCACCCAGCTCAAAACCCTGCGCGAGGCGATCTCATATCTCGCCAAAACTGTCCCCAAAGCGGAACAGGACTTGCCGGAAGTTCTTGCGGCGGCCGAGATGCTGACCAACGCGGCCGAACGGGAAAGCGCTTGGATGTTCTTCGCGCGTATCGCCACGCTTCGGGCCATCCACCGCAATGACGTTCGGGTGTTCAATCCCGATCGCAAAGACCACCATTGGGGACGGCGGAAGCTGAAGCGGGACCAGTGACGGGATCGTTCAGGGTGCGATGGTTGCCGTTTTGATGTGCTCGCCAGCGCAGCAGAGTTTGAACAGGTTCGGACTTGCTTTATCGATGGTCTTCGTGCCGCCTGCAATCATGTCCAGCTGTTGCTCGTTCAATTCGACGGACTGGGATTGGTCGCTGACTTCTTTCCGGATCTGCTTGCTCATGATCTTGCCTCCGTCCCGGGCCTGATTGCCACATAGCCATTTCATAGATTTAGGCGCGGGCTCGACAATTCGCTGTGATGCACATCACTCTCAAGAGAGGGACCAATGACAGTCTGGATTTACGTCGACACCAGCAAGCAGGTTGGCGACCGCGATCACCTGAAGGTCTTTGCTAACGAGGACGCCGCGGAAACGTGGTTTCGAGGAAAACGACCCGGAAGGCGTCGCGTTCGAATATGAGGTTCTGGAGTGAACCGTTTACCGACCGCGACGTGAACCTCCTGTCAAAAGCATGTCGTCGTTCGCGTTCGTGGCTAGCCTTTTTGCGCGACTGACTTCAGTCCATCGCCGATATTCTTGATGACGTTGTCCACCGCGCTCATCATGAACGACATCTGCTGCGATTGAGTCTTTAGGTCGTCCATGTCGCCGCCGGAAACGGCAGCGAGTTCGCTGTCCTCCAAGACTTGACCAGAGAACGAAACTTGGTCGGAATTGATCGGCTTGCTGATCTGAGACATTGCACTCTCCTCTGTCACGATTGGGGATGAGTTTGCATAGCCGATCGAGCTTTTGAACACTGTGATTTTCGGCACACACGGGGCAAATGCCAATGAACCGCATCGGCCGGCGCGGCCCGCTATGATCGGGGGCCGTCAATCGTCGCCTCGCGTGGCCGGGCTCCCTTCGAAACGCCAGAGCCGATCTCAAATGGTTGGTGCAGACCGATTCGGGAGTGATATTCCTACGCCGCCTCCGGGATACCAATGATTGATCGGTTCCTCCGATAGAAAAGCAAAGCGCCGGCCTTCGCGCACGGAAAACTCTGCCAACTTAGAGGTCACGTGTGAGTTGTCGCCCAACACGATGCCATTCGAAGACAACCGACTTTTTATCAACTCGTATTCAGCTTGCTCATAGTTTTCGCTATGGTCGCTATCGTTGATGAAAAGGTCGACTGCGCCCGAGAGCCCCTGCAGCGACTGGAGCGAATCTCCATACAAAATTTGTCCGAAATCCGCGTACGGGCTTTGCAAATAATATCCCGCATCGGGGTTTATGTCCGTTCCGTAGTACCTACCCGGATTTCCGTCACGGGCATTACGCCGAAGCGCGTTGCACAACACGACCGCGCCCATGCCTTGATCTACACCAGTTTCGATCAGAATCTTTGGCTTTATCGCGCGCGTGACAGCATACCAAACCATTCGTCGTCCAACGTGGGGACTCTCATCGGTCCTGTACCTTTCGGGATGCTTAGGCCACAGTCGCCGCATATAGGAACGAAATTCCTCGTCGCTTTCAATCTCATGAAAATAACCCGCAATCTCCGCAAAGTCCTTCTGTAGCAGGCTAGCGAGGCTTGCCGCTAAATTAACTTTGCATCGATCGGTTATCTCGTAGGTAAAGTTTGAATCTTCCCTGGACGTAAATATCCAAGCAAACCAGCTTTTCAGTCTGGGACCGATGTAGCGCCGCCATGTGTCGAAGGCGCGAAACGGCGCGTTAATAGCGGGAAAAAACGGATACCCTAGCAGTCGCCGCTTGGTTGCCCGCAATGTGCTTTTGACTGACATTTGTTTGCTTCTCTATCGCCGCTCGACTACTCGCGAAAATTGCGAGCGTACCTAGCATCACCACCTAGAAGCTAACAAGGGCCCGGCCCCACACTGCGCGGATCGATGTGCGCCCTAATCTCCCTGACCAGATCCACACCGGGCCCGGATAACGCCGCCGATGCGCTGATCATTCAGGTGCTCGCCGACCTTCCCCCCCTTGATCTCACCCTAGAGTTGAGGTTGATTAGGTTTTGGGCATTGGGGATTTAGGAATGAGAATTTTGGCTTTCGTCGCACTCTGTGCGACATTAGCTGGCTGCGCGGCATCGAGGCAGGAAGTCGTAGCCAGACTTGGGGATCAGTTTATTGGACAGAACGTGGACATGATAGTGGTCCAATTCGGCCCGCCAACAAGTTCTTTCAAAATGAACAGCGGTCAGACTTCGTACATCTGGCAGCTCACAGCCGAAACCGACATCCGTACCGATCGAGGCTGGGGCACAGCGACTACTCGGTTCTGCAAGGTGAGCGTTATCGCGTCTCCGACAGGCGTAGTGCAGCAGCTCAACACAGAAGACTCGAATGCCGGAATGGGGTTGCCCCAAGCCATGGGGGTGTACGGCAGCATTTGTGGTCAGCGACTAGGAATGCGGCCTCAAGGCTAGAGACCGCCCTATGGCGGCGGCGGCGTCCAAAGAAACGCCAGCGCTATTGCCGCCAGCAATCCGACGGTGACGACGGCGCAAATGGCACCGGCAGTTATTTTGAACTTCTCTTTCGTCGTGTAATCGCGCATCGACGTTAGAACCTTTCGACGGGCTTCACCGCGCGAATTCCGCGAACATACGTATCACAGCAACAATACTTGCTCGGACTCTGCAAGGCTGAAGGAGCGAAGTCAAACGGGGAGATTGACCAATGGCCAATTCGCTGGTTGTTCGCAAAAGAACTGACCCGACGCGCAGTGGGCACACAGGCCGCGCCGCCCAATACGTCCGGATGTCGACCGTTCACCAGCGGTACTCGATCGAAAACCAGGCCGTCGTCATCGCGGCATATGCCCAGGCACACAATCTAACGATTGTCCGCACGTACTCCGATCAAGGTGAGAGCGGGCTTAAACTCCGAAACAGGGTTGGCTTGGTTGAACTGCTAGATGACGTTCAGTCGGGCCACGCCGAGTTTGGTCACATTGAGCTGCACCCGGTTCCGAAGACACCAAGTTAGGTGTTTTATGGAACAGGAGGTGCGTCATGGAGCGAAGGCAGTTTACGCGGGAGTTCAAGCTTGAGGCTGTCCGGCTGATTAAGCAGCGCGGCGTCTCTTATGTGCAGGCGTCAAAAGACCTTGGGGTTCATCCGACGCAATTGCGCAATTGGGTGAAGCAGCTTGCGGACGATCCGCAGCATGCGTTCCCTGGCCAGGGGCAGATGAAGCCTGAGCAGTTGGAGATCGCGCAGCTCAAGCGCGAGGTTGCCAAGCTGAAGGCTGAACGGGATATCCTAAAAAAAGCCGCGGCCTACTTCGCGAAGGAATCGACGTGAAGTTCGGTTTTGTTGCGAAGCACCGGGGGATCTGGCCGGCGGAATGGTTGTGCGGGGCGCTCGGTGTCTCGCGGGGTGGCTTCTATGCCTGGCTGACACGGCCGCGCAGTCAACGCAGTCGGAGCGATGAGGACGTTGGCGCGAAGGTTCGTGCCAGCTTTCTGGCGAGCGATCGAACCTACGGGGCTAGGCGTGTCTGGCACGATCTGCTCGCCGAAGGAGTGAGGTGTGGTCTGCACCGGATCGAACGATTGATGCGGCAGCAAGCCCTTAAAGCGCGCCCGCGACGGCGTCGACTGCCGCCCGATCTGGGTGAGCGGCAGGTCGCCGCCGTCGCTCCCAACGTGCTCGACCGCAGCTTCGAAGCCCCCGCTCCCAACCGCAAATGGATCGCTGACTTCACCTATGTGTGGACAGCGGAGGGTTGGCTCTATGTGGCCGCTGTCGTCGATCTCTTCTCACGCCGTGTGGTTGGCTGGTCGATGAACGCGGCGATGACGGCCCAGATCGTTACTGACGCCCTGGTGATGGCAATCTGGCGACGGGGGAAGCCGGACGCGCTGCTGCATCATTCCGATCGCGGCAGCCAATACACCAGCGAGCAGTTCCAGCGGTTGATGGCCGATCACGGTGTCGTCTGCTCGATGAGCCGGTCAGGCAATGTCTGGGACAACGCGGCGATGGAGAGCTTCTTCTCGTCATTGAAGACCGAGCGGACTGCACGCAAAATGTACCGGACGAGGGACGACGCCAAGGCCGACGTCTTCGATTATATTGAGCGCTTCTACAATCCGAAACGCCGGCACTCGACGAACGGATATTTGAGCCCTATGGAGTTCGAGCGGCAGGCTGGATTAGCTTAAGCGGGTGTCAACAAAACCGGGTGCAGCTCAGGCGCCGGGATGCCAGAGCGCGGCCACCTGCGAAGTCGTGGGTAGCGCTTCCTTGAGCAGGGCTAGGCGCTTGGGGACAAGCTGCGGGCCGAGGAAAGTTAACCCCGTGATGTTCCCCCCCGGTTGAGCGAGGCTAGCAACGAGTCCGTCTCCGACAGGATCGCCCATAACCGGCACGACAATGGGAATAGTGGTGGTCGCTTGCTGTACGGCACGCGCGGCGAGCGAATTCGATGCGACGATGAGATCGACGTTAAGACGGACCAGCTCACTCGCCAGAGCCGGAAACCGCTCGACCTTCAAGTCCGCCGCTCGGACCTCTACGAGCACGTTCTGACCATCGATATAGCCGTATTCGCGTAGTCCCTGATCGAAGGCTTTGAGGGTTGCGCGCGCCTCGGGAGATTCAATCGAACCCGTCACCAGGAAGCCAATTCGAGGTACGTTCTTGGGCTGCTGCGCCCACACCGCGAGCGGCCACGCTGCTGCTCCGCCAATAACACCAAGAACTTCTCGCCGCTTCATGGGCTCCCTCATGGTCGGGAAGCAGCATCGTATCGGCTAAAACGGTTGCATTGATAGGGCTGAAACCAGCTTCGCTACCGCAACATGAGAGGCTGGCCAATGTCGCAGATGGGTCGTCAATCTCGGCCCTCGGATCGCAGCAGAGCTACGTCCGTTCACCCGCTCATAGCGGACTTACAGTGAAAGCACCGGCATGACCGTTTCGTGCCAGATTCGGACATGCATCATTGCATCGGCGCGAAGTTGCGCCCACGGCAAGTGGTCATTGCGATTTGCGGGCTGATTTTCCAAGGGTGATTTCTGGCCTGCGGAGACCCATTGCGATCCAAGCGGCGATAAGCCTCAACATGAACTTGCCGGAGTGACCATCATAATTCGGCAAGTCATCGGCAAGTTCGACGCCGTCTCGTCGGTCTTGTGTCATGACCCGCATTTCAAGGGGCGGAGCACCGGCCGGAAAGCGGTTCCGGTACATCGACAGCCAATGTCCCTTGGTAAAGTCGAGGAACATTCCCGAATTGCAACATGTGGCAATGACCCGCCGGGTCGGGGAATCAGGCTTGAGCCGGTGCTCTTCAAGATACTCTTGCCCCGTCACACATTGCACTCGATCCTTTCGATATAGGACGTAGTCCGTTCCACCGTCGGGATTGAGCACGGGTGGTGCGGAAGCCAGGTGTTCGAAGCGGCTTCCGGCTTCTTGGCAATTCGCGCAATAGCAGGAGGCAGTCAGAATCGGCCGGCCGACTGCCTCCAATTTCACCTTGCCGCATCGGCATATCTCGGAGAGGTGCTTTTGCTGTTTCTGGTTCACTGCGACCGCCATTCGTCGATCCTGTCTATGAAGTTATTTTGGCGTCAGTAAGAAATGTCCGCGACGGGTGTGCGCCGTGGAAAGGCGGCGCTTTCCAGTGGGTGCGAGGCCCACCCGGCAACCGCTCCAGCCGGAAGCAACCGGAGCAGTCATGGAGGAGACGAAATGGCTGAAGCCTTCGGTTAGCGTGTCACGAATTGGTGACAGCGCGAGTGTGCGGGCCGTAACGCGAGTGAACGCCGAGCAAGCCTCGAAAAGGACAATGCGCAGGCCGACCCGACAACCCTTTCGGGGACCAAACGCTGACTTCCCAAGTCTCGGCCTCTGCCTTGGTCACATTCCAATCCCTTCGTTTGTGCTACATTTCCGACAGGAAAATGCGCCAGGGAGGAAACCCATGAAACTCAAGTCTGCACTTTTTGGACTTGCCGCCCTTGGTGGCCTTGCGGCGGCAGGAATTGCGTCTGCAATGCCTCTCGGCCCACTTTCCCCAGGTTCGAACATCGAGAAGGCCGCTGTAGTCTGCGGCCCTAATGGCTGTTTCCAAACGGCCCCCGTCTACCCATATGGCTACCTGCCCTACGTTCGCCCTTATCCCCAATACGCCCGCATTATTCATGACAGGCGTTGTTACTTAAGAATTGGCTATGATCCGCTGCCGTACCGTTTTGGCTCAGCATCGGCATGGGCGCGGCCCTACCGGTATCTATGTCGCTGAATGTCTAGCAGTCTGCAAAAACTCTTGAACTTCGTACCTGTGCAGTGGCCCTTTTGACGTCGGTTCCGGGTCAAGAGCACCGTTTTGAGCTTCGGCCGGTCACTTCCGGTCTGCCTCTATCAACAGACACTCTCATGAGCCGCCGACATGTCGCAAACGTGCCAACAGGCGACATGGCACACCACAGCAAAAAAATCCCGGCACGTGGCCGGGATCGATATTTCACGCCTTGTTCGTAAACCAAATCGTTGGAGCTCCCGCCACTCCCGCATTCTGCATGGCATTCTTCAATTCAGCACTTTCCGCGAAGGCTTGCGCAGCTTCAATCGTGGCAAACTCGTGAGTTACTGTGATGTCATTGGGATTTTCGACTGCTCGGTAGACAGCCTCGGCTGTTACGCCCTTCGCCTTCTGGACCGGAGCAAAATCGTCGTAAGCCTTCCGCCAGGTCTTGTAGTCGGAAACCGTGTGTCTAACAAACATAGTCGTCATTAGATGTTCCTCCCTGACTGGTCGTAACAATCTTTCCACGAACGCTTGAAACAGCACTTCCAGTAGCACCGGTATAATACTGGCCACCGCTTGGAGCTATTTATTTCCGGGTTGCACTGATGCCATCGGACGTTTGCCCTTTGTCCGATAGAACGGCCTCATCAGTCGGATGTCCGCTAATGGGGGTCAAACTCCGAAGTGCGCGAGGCCCTTAGCGATTTCCGCTTTCCCCCGACGAGCAGACCTTTTCCGGTCCCGAGGGCATGGCTCAAAGGCCGGAAACGGACGTTGTGCCGGAGGGGTCAGACCTTGGCGAAGTGAGCCAGACCTGCAAGGCGCCGGTCGTAATCGTCTGCGAGAGCCTCCAGTGCGGCGGCCCCATCGCCATGGAAAGCCGGACCGTGCATCAACGCCAACGTGCGCGGCGCAAGCTTGGACAAGGAACGGATTGTCGAACCCATGCCAGGGCTCAGCGATGAAGCTTTGAACATGTCCTCCGCGGCGATTGCCGGTCCGACCACATCGCCGTCCGTCAAGGCGTGCTCGTTTCCGAGCTGGGTGAAGAGGTCGCCGCATAGCAGCGTGCGCGTCGTCTCCTCGTACAACACCCCCGCATCCCACCCATGAGGCGTGTGTGGCGTATCGATAAAGCGAATGCGCTTGCCGCCGAGGTCGATTACCTCGTTGTCGATCAGGACACGAGGAGCGCGGTCGGCGAAATCGTTTAGCGACACCATGCAGCCGATCTGGCCATGCGCGGGTGTGGCCTGCGGAGCCACCGCGAGCCATTCGTTCATCGCCCCGCACTCGTCTGCTTCAAAGTGTCCGAAAGTGATCCAGCGCAGGCGATCCGCGTCGATAATGCGCTTGAGGGCATCGAGATTGAGGGGAAACATCTTGCGCAGCCCAGTATGGAACATCAGCGGCTCGTCCCCGAGGACGAGGAACTGATTGAAAGTAAAGCCCGCGGGAGGCGCGATATCAGGCACGTAGGTCGAGAACCGATAAATACCGTCGGCGATTTCGCTGATCTTCGTTTCCATGACTTTGATCCTCCCGGACTGGCAATCGCAGCGGAGGACACATTCAAATATTCCTTCGGGCTAGGCAATATCCGCTAATGGGGTCAAACTGAGAAGTCCGGGCGTTCAACCGGCAGGTCGGCTTTACCCCCAACTCCGGACGTGGCCTTACACTGCGCAAATTGACGCTTTGTGCCATAAGCGGACTCACGCTGTCGCGGCAAAGGGCTAACGCGCTAGCGTCATTCAGAGCATTTTTCGTCATCCTCCCGACGGTGAGTGATGGATCAAGCACTAAAGAAGCCGTTTGGCCTGGGAGGCAGTGACCGAGATCTATGCGTACAAACTGTGAAGTGGCGAGCGTGCGTCACGGCAACCGGCGTTACTGGCGTTCGTCTATTTTTCCTGAGGGGGTAATTGCCTCTAGCCCCGCTTTTGTCAGTGTCGGAGCTGCCGCGGATGAGGCCAAGAATGCAATCAGGGCTTTGCCGGCGTCCGATTGTTTGGCGTTTGTCGTCGTGCCAGCGGAAAATATCGTAATCTTCTGTACTTCCGCGGGAAGCGGACCAACAAGGTCGGCACCCGGAATTGGCAAAAGTTCGCTAATCTGCTGGAAGCCAAGCTCTGCTTCGCCGCGTGCGACAACGCCTGCGACCGGTTCGGCCGGAATCATTTTGGCTTTGGTTTTCATTTCGTCTGCAACGCCGAGGCGTTTGAAAAGTTCGGTCCCTACGTAGACCCCGCTGGCGCTATCCGAATAGGCCACCGACTTGGCGCTTAGTAGGGTCTTCTTCAAAGCGTCTGGCGTGCTGATGTCCGGCTTCGGAGCGCCAGCACGCACGACCATTCCGATCGGTGAGCGAACCAGATCAACCCGGCTGGCCGCGTCGACCCGGCCTTGCTCGATCATAAGGCCGAGTGCGTCGCCGACCATGATGAGCACATCCGCCGCTTCGCCACGCGCCAGTCTTACCGGTATAGCATTCTCCGTTGTGCCCATCGAAGGCCCGTAAGCAGTGACGACCGTATTGCCTGTCGCACGCTCAAACTGCGGCACTAGTTCCTTATAGGCCGCCGTCAGACCGCCAGAGATCATGACCCTGACCTCGGAAGCTCGTGCGACATTCGTGAGCACAAGGAAGCTAAATAAACCTAGTTTTGCCAAGTTGAGCGCGACGACTGTCCGCTTCATCCGTAGTTTCTCCTAAGTCCGAGGGTAGATGGGGTCGGTCTGAAGCAAGCGACTCAATCCACGATTTGAAGGGGCAAGTTACGCGTCAATTACAGCCTGAGCATTCAAAGGCTGTTCGTGCGTTCTGTATACCAATAGCGTGCCCAGCAGGCCACAGACCGCCGCAGCGCTCATCCAGTAACCGGGTGAAGCATTGTCGCCAGTCGTAGCGATTAACCAGGTGCAGATTGCCGCAGTAAATCCGCCGAAGGTTGTCGCGAGGCTGTAAGCGAGTGAAAAGCCGGACGTCCTAACGTTAAAGGGCATTACTTCGGTCAAGGCGACAATCATCGCGCCGTTGTAGCTGGCATAGATGAAAGACAACCAAAGTAGGACCGTCAGCATCTTCGGGAACGTCGGGCTTGCGGCCAACCAGGAAAGCGCGGGATATGCAGTCAGAAATGCCAAAGTCGAAAAGACGATGAGGATCGGTTGACGACCAATCCGATCGGACAATGCGCCCATGATGGGAAGCCAGATGAAGTTCGATATTCCCACGCAAATCGTCACGATCAGGCTGTCGGCTGCGGTCAGCTTGAGGACCGTCTTTCCGAAAGTCGGCGTGTAAACCGTTATGAGGTAGAACGACACGGTAGTCATAATTACCATCATCATTCCCGCGAGCACGATGGCCCAGTTTGCCAAAATGGACCGGTAAATCTCGCCAGGGGTCGGATGATGTTTACGAGCCAGAAACTCGTCGGTTTCCTGCAATGACCGCCGAAGAAAGAACACGAACGGAACGATCAGACAGCCGAGGAAGAAGGGAATACGCCAGCCCCAATCATCCACCTGCGCCGGTGCAAGCCACGAATTCAAGGCGAAGCCCAGTGAGGCTGAGACAATGATGGCGGCTTGCTGGCTTGCCGATTGCCAGCTCGCGTAAAAGCCCTTTTTGCCGGGCGTTGCCATTTCCGCAAGGTAAACCGAAACGCCACCCAGTTCGACGCCGGCAGAAAATCCTTGCAGCAGGCGACCTATCAATACAAGAAGCGGAGCGACAATTCCGATGGTCGCGTAGCTTGGCACGAAGGCAACCAGAACTGTTCCAGCAGCCATGATCGACAACGTCACGATCAGGCCTTTTCGCCGGCCGATGCGATCGACATACGCGCCCAGAATGATTGCGCCAAGCGGACGCATCAGGAAGCCCGCGCCGAATACGACAAACGTCAGCAGTAATGACGCGTACTCGTTTTCGAGTGGAAAGAATGCTTTTGCGATATAAGAGGCGTAAACGCCCGATAGGAAGAAGTCGAACATCTCGAGAAAGTTGCCGCTGGTAACGCGGAGCACCATTCCGAGTTTCGATTGTCTGGTGGTAGCGGCCATGCCTTCCTCCCATTTGTCGTATTGATCTTCATTCTTGCTCATCCATCTGACTGTGGATGTTCTAAGCCCACCTTTAGTGAAGCCTGCCGTGCAGGCTCGCTATTGCTGTCAAAGACGCCGCAACGATCCGTAGTTACAATCCGGGGCGATAAAGGGAACGGTGCGACAAGGTTTGCCTTGCCCACAAGCGCGCAATCTACACCCGTTCACCTGTCGTTAAGCTGTCATGCGGGCGTGAACATGCAGGGCGGGTGGACTGCCAAAAGCGTTTTCAGAATGCCACCCGTCACTTGAACGGTGCGGGATCACGGGAACCGGTAGAATCGGCGCCTTGATCCACATACCGAACAGGAAGTTTTCATGACTATCCTTGAGGCGACCAGGACTGGCGACAATGCGTTTGCTGCCCTGGAGAAAGGGTTCGTAGTCGAGAGCGGCGCGGGCTATCGCGCCTAGCAAGGAAGCGATTACGAGCCCGGAGTAAGTGCGGAAACTCTCGGCTCGAAATCGATTTGGCTCGGAATGATTACCTTGCCGCCCGGGCCGCGCGCGCGTGCACGAGCATCATGAAACATCTTCATTCCCGCAAACATCCTGCACGTCGCCGTGAATCGAGGCGCGCAATCCGCTCGCGCAGCAGAGCGACGGCTCAGGAAAGTGTGATTCCGACCCGAGATGGACGGGAGGGGTGCCGTAAAATTCCCCATCATCAATACCCCTGGCGGGCCTGTTCCGTCGGCGCCCGATGTCCGTTCGGGGTCAATCGCGTCGTTTTGGCCCTCAGCCGACGACTTCCGGTCTTCCCCGATCAGCGGACATAGCCGACCGAGAGCATCAGGTCCGAAAAGTGCTGCCGATCCGACGGGGTCTCAGTCGGAAACGCGGGGGCAACAGCGAGCGCCGTGTCGACACGCTGATTTCCCCAACAGTTCGAAGTCCAAAAAAAAGGGACGCTGCCGTCCTTTTTCAAATCGTCTTGCCCCGCGGTTCGAAGCCAGAAAATAAGTGAGGGCACCCTCACTGATTAAATCGTCTTGTCAAACCCGTTCGAAGCCCAAAAAATAATGACGCCACCGTCACTGATTAAATCGTCTTGTCGGGCGGTCCGAAGTCCGAAAAGTATCGGTGCCGATACTTCTTCAAATAAGCCAGAAAAGTAAGGGTGCCATTACTTTTCTAAAAGTACGGCCGCACCCACTTTTCAAATCGTCTTGTCAAAGGCTGGGGGCTGCTACTTGTCGAGTGTGCCCACAAGAAGTTCGCAGGAGGGTGGTGGGCGCGCCACTACGGCGCTCGGGTGCCGAGAGCTCGACGGAGTTTTGCCAGCCCCTAAAGCCCGGCCATCGCGGCCGCATTTTCAATCAGCAATTCGGCCTCGCGGATGTATCCCGCGGTGGTGTCGAACTTTTTTTGTGGCGCAGCTGCCGCTGGATCAAATGCCCCGGCGCCCTATTCGCCGCGGCCGATGTAGCCAGGCCTGACCTTAGCGAGTGCCCGGCAAATTTTTTCGCCGTTGCCGCCGCCTCTTCCTTGCTGGCACCGCCCGCCACCGCACCAGCGACGATCGCGCGCTTGATGACGAACGCCACTGAATGGTCGCACAGAGGATCCGCGCCAAGCTGGCCGTGCCGATTAACCGAGCGGAAAGCGGGCACCTCGGTGATCTTGGAAACCTCGAGCCACGCCCGCCATGCCCACACAGGACAGGTTGCCGGATTCGATCCGAAGGGAATGCCGATTGTTTGCCCCTCGCCCTCTTGGTCGCCCTTGCTCCGCGCTAAATGCACCGTAAGGCCGTTGCGACCATCCTCGATCCAGTTCACTCCCGGCCGTTCTAAATAGAAGAGCGACGTTGGCAACAGGGGCTGGTCCGAAAATAAGTTCATTACTCCGCTCCAAAATCGGTGAAGCCCCACTGAACCCCGGTGGGAGCGCTTCGAGCAGGGATGCACCGATGAGCGACAAAACTCAGCCAAACACGGAAAGCCAAACCCCGGGAAACAATGCCTTCGGGCAGTTTGCCTACACCCCCGCGCAGGCCGCGGCGGCCACGGGCCGCAACAAGACGCGCATTTTCAACGCCATCAAGAACGGTGAGCTGATCGCCCGAAAGGACGGCAAAGCGACGCTGCTCGAAGGCGAAGAGCTGCGCCGTTGGGTGCGATCGATGCCCGTAATCCAGCGCCAGCCTGTGGCCGCCTAACCCCAAAAGAAAAACCCGGCGCGCTGTCTTTCCTGTGGCGGGAAAGCGGCCGGGTCTCTCGGAACCGAGTTCAATGAAACACCAAATAAAGCAACGCGCCGTTGTGCGCAAGATAACTGAGCGTGCCGCTGGAAGCGAAAAGCGGATTGCTCAACCTAAAACGCAGGCTGGTGCCTACCTCGCCCGCCGCTATCGCGTTGCGCCGGCAGTCGCCGACTTGATCGCCCGACTCGCCGGCCTCGGTCTCGATCGGGAGACTGCGCGGTGAGCACCATCCAACTCACCCGCGCCCAGCGTCGCCAGATGCAGAAGCTGGCAAACCAAGTCGATCGCGTCACTCAGGCTGACCGCCTGTTTTTCGAGCGATTTCCTAACCGTATGCACCGGGTCCGGCTTGCGAGCCGGGCCGAGATCGAGCAGCGGGAATTGATCGATGGGGCCATACTCATGGTCGCTCCCGGCTGCCGAATTTTCTGCGCAGTTCGCAACGTTGCCCCGGGATGCCGGTTGCGTCTCTACGTCCAGGGTCTCGAAGGAAGCGAAACCGATCTCGCCGAAGGAGTGGCGCGGGCGATCTTCGAGGCGTCCGCCACGCCGCGCACTTGGGTGATTGAGGCACAGATGCGCAAGGCTGTGGAAAAGCGCGCATGAACGGCCTTCCTCCCAACTTCCCGCCCAGCGCCGGCAATGTCGACTTCGCCGGGGTGAAAGCGGCCTCTCTGCGGTCAATCGAAAGCCTTGTTCGCGGGTGGCTGCCCAACGGCAATCGCAAGGGCGATGAATGGGTCGCGATCAATCCCACCCGACACGACAAGAAAGCTGGGTCCTTCTCGGTAAATCTTCGCACAGGCGTATGGTCCGATTTTGCCACCAAGGAAGTCGGCGCCGACATGATCGACCTGCGCGCCTACCTTGCGGGGCTTTCGCTGCTCGATGCTGCAAAGGAAGTCGGCGAACTCCTGGGCGTCCCGACGACGGAGTCACTGGCAACCCGCGCCCTGACGCTTATCCGCAGTGACAAGCAATCTGCGGTGCTCGCGCCTGCGGAGACGTCGCGCGATCCCGAAACCTTCCCTTTGCGCACCCCGCCCGATGCGGACGGCAAGCCCCGCTTCATCGTGGCCGGAGAGATCGGGCCGCCCCGACGCTCGGACGAGCTCCGGCGTCACGCCTACAAGATCGGCACGACTGCGGTCCGGATAAAGGTCATCCGCAAGAATGGCGATGGCGCGCTGAATTGGTATCGCGTCGTCGATGTCGACGGAACAACGGGCTGGCAGCTTCGCAAACCCGAGGGATTCAAGGATGTACCGTTCATCGGCGTTCTTGACGCCTTCGATCCTGATCCGTTCGATCCCGACCAGTCCTTGAAGCCGCTTTACTGGCCGGAAGGCGAAAAGGACGTCGAAACGGTAAGCGGCAAAGGCGCGTTGGCTTTCACTTTCGGTGGGGTCGGTGATGGCCTGCCTGCCGGGTGCGAAGAATACGTGCGCGGTCGGCACGTCGTTATCCTCGCCGACAATGACGCACCGGGCAGAGACCACGCGGATAAGAAAGCCGACCTAGCTGCGCCAGTTGCAGCCTCCGTCAAGGTCGTTCATTTCACCGAAGTGAAGCACAAGGGCGACGTCAGCGACTTCTTTCAAGACGGGGGATCGCTTGAAGCGCTTGAGCAGATTGCCGCTCTGCAGATACCCTACAAGCCGCGAAACGCGCCTGTCTCGCTGTCGCCGGACGCGGTGCCCGCCGTCATCCGCGCAACGCCTTACATCTGGGTTGAACCAGAAAGCATCCCGCTTCGTGACTGGCTCTACGGCAATCACCTAATCCGGAAGTTCGTCTCCGCCACGGTCGCGCCCGGCGCTGTCGGCAAGTCATCCCTTGTCCTGGCCGAAGCGCTGGCGATGGTGAGCGGCAAGCCTCTCCTTGGAATATCGCCGCCACAAAAGCTGCGGGTCTGGCTGTGGAATTTGGAAGATCCGATCGAGGAGACCACCCGTCGGGTCCAGGCTACGGCGAAATACTACGGTCTAAATCCTGACGACATCGGTGACCGGCTCTTCGTCGACAGCGGGCGCGATCAGTCGATGGTGATCGCCACCACCACAAGGAACGGTGCGAGCATTGTCATTCCCGTGGTCGACAAAATCATTGCGGAGATGCTGACCCACGGTATCGACGTTCTGATTATCGATCCCTTTGTTAGCTGCCATCAGTTGTCGGAAAACGACAACCAGGCGATGGACATGGTGGCAAAGGAATGGGCCAAGATCGCCGACCGCACGAACTGTGCGATCGAACTAGTCCACCACACCCGTAAACAGGGTGGCACCGAGGTGGAAGTAACCACCGAATCCGCCCGCGGCGCCAAGGCGCTGACCGATGCCTGCAGGTCCGTGCGCGCCGTCAATCGCATGACAAAAGAGGAAGGCGAACGGGCCGGATTGGAAAACCACCGGTCGTTTTTCCGGGTTTTCAAGGACAAGGCCAACCTCGCCCCGCCGGCCGACAAGAGCGACTGGTTCGAGCTGAAGAGCGTCGACCTCGGGAACGGTCCCGGCCCTTTTGGCGACAGCATTGGCGTTGTCGCGTCCTGGGAGTGGCCGGATCATTTTGCCGACGTGTCCGTGGCCGATTTGCGGCTCGTTCAGGCAAAGGTCGCCGGGGGCAAATGGCGCGAAAGTCCACAGTCTCCGGAATGGGTTGGTTTTGCCGTTGCCAGCGTCCTGCGGCTGGACGCCACAAACAAGATCGATAAGGCAAAAATCCGTGGGTTGCTCAAGGTCTGGTACGGCACCGAGATGCTCAAAATCGTGACGGACAAGGACGAAAAGGGCAACAACCGGAAGTTCGTGGAGGTGGGGCAATGGGCAAGCGATTGACCCCCTTCCCCACCTGCACAGGTGAGGTGAGGAAAGGTGAGGAATCCAATCCAAATCCTATCCTCACCACCACCCCTCTAGGGGTGTGGGGTGAGGTGAGGACTGCCGGCAGGGCTCAAAGCGAGGTGAGGAAAACCGTCTCAAATGTCGGCACCGCTCTCCGTGGCACCCTCCTGAAAATTCAGGCCGGGTGCAGGCCGCTCGTCGATCCTCGGGAGCGCTCCTGATGCGTCATCCCGCTCACCAGCGTGATCGCAGCTATGCCCCTAGGGGCATGCGCCTGCCGGCGGCGGCCGACTGGGTGGGCTTTGGGACGACCAAGTTCCTGGAGATGGTCGCCGACGGCCGGATGCCGCCGGGAAAGTTAGTGGATGGCTGCCGGGTGTGGGACCGGTTTAAGCTTGACGAGTGCTTCGACGCACTGCCCGATGAGGACGGCGCGTCCGGGTCCGGCTGGGGCGCGGTCGCATGATGGACGGTGCAGTGCCCCCGATCGACCTCCGTTACTATTACGAAGACGCTGACCGGCATGGCAACGTGCGGCGATATTTCAGGCAGCGCATTGCCGGCACCAAGAAATACCGCAAGGTGCGGATCCGGGCCGAGCCCGGCACCGAGGAGTTTCACCGTCAATTCGGGGCTGCTCTGAAGGGCGCACGCAGCTATTCCGCCTCGCCTTCGACGGCGGGAGTTCAAAAAACCGTCGTCAACTCGTTTCGTTGGCTCGTCGAGCGATATTACGCCTCGGGCGCTTTCAAGGGTCTAGAAGGCAGCACGCGCGATGTACGTCGGCGGCTACTCGATAATCTTTGTCTGGAGCCGCGGATCGAGGGACAGCCGGAGTTGTTGGGGACGCTGCCGTACAACATCCCTGCGGAGAAGATCGAGGTGCTGCGGGACCGGAAGGCCGAAAAGACAGAGGCAGCGAACGGCCGGCTGAAGGCGCTTCGCGCACTGTTTACCTTCGCGGTGAGCGACAAGTCGATTCCGATGAAACGGAACCCCGCGAAGGAGGTTGCTTACCTCAAAAGCAAAAAGAAGGGTGGTTTCCATACTTGGACGACTGAGGAGGTGGCGATCTACCTCGATCGGCATGGGCCCGGTTCCAAAGCGAGGTTGGCCCTTGGCGTGATCCTGTTGTCCGGACAGCGCCGCTCAGACGTCGTCTTATTCGGCAAACAGCACCTACGCGAAGCCCGCTTTATGCCGGAGAATTTGCAGGCATTTCACAGCGGTAGGTGGATTGCTTTCACCCAACACAAGAACCGCAACAAGTCGCCGGTGACCTTGACGATCCCGGTCCTTCCTGAGCTCGAGCATTTGTTGGCGGAAGGGCCGACGGGTGCCCTTTCCTTCCTCGAAACACAATTCGGCAAGCCGTTCACCGCCAACGGTTTCGGCAACTGGTTCCGGCGCCGATGCAACGAGGCCGGCCTGCCCCACTGCAGCGCCCACGGACTTCGTAAGGCCGGCGCGACTATTGCCGCCGACAATGGCGCCACCGCGCACCAACTCATGGCAATCTTCGGCTGGACGACGCTGAAGCAGGCCGAGCTCTACACGAAGAAGGCCGATCAGAAGCGGCTGGCCGGCGTTGCAACGCGGTTGTTGGTGCCGGGCCAGTTCGGGACGGGAGCACCGCTTTTGTCGGCAAAAGCTGAGGCCGCCAATTAGGCGTTGGTCATCCTCGGATCGGCGCCTCGGCCCACACAAGCTTGAAATCGGCTCGCGCGGATGGATTTTCCCTTTCAAAATACCGCGTAACTTGGTTGTTGAGGCAAAACGGTCTGGGGTCCGCGAGATCGTCGTCTTGGCTCCGGTCGCGAGCGCGTTTGGGTTCCTCCTTCTCAACGAAAACCAAGAAATCTGGTTTTCGGTCGATCGTGGCCAAGGCATCCAACAGAAGAACACCCTCGACGATTAAAGGTCTCTCGAGCCTAGCCCTAACACTGCTGGCCAGATCGGACGATCGCCATTCCATGGCTCGTTCGAATTCGTGCAATTTTGAGAATAAATCCAGATGGAGCGCAGGCATGCCAAACTGCCAAGCGAGCCACGATGCGGGCGGAGGTTTTGCCGTGGCCGTCACGTCCATCAACACCTATGAGAATTGGCCGGCGGTCCAGGCCGAGGGCGGCTCCGACCCCCTGATGCATCTCGACGTATTGGGTAGGCGCTATCAGCATTGGTTGCCTCGGCGACAACTGACCGAGTTGCTTTAGTTAGACTAGGCACAAAAGCCTAATAGGTGGGCCACACGGCAGGAATGACCGCGATAAACACCGATGCCATACGAAGGCCAGTTGTGACCCACTTTACGATAACCCATTGAAATAGCTTCTTGCTGGCAATCCAGCCCGGGGAGCCAAAAATTCCTTCTCTCCATTTCTTCACCAAGACGACGTCGTTCATTGCGGCGTGCGCACTCGGCCCCTGCGGGGCTGACGCCCTCACTGCTCGAAATACGCCTTGCACGCCTCGCTGAGGCTCGCCTTCTGCCGGCGCAGGCAGGCGGTGATGGCGCGGACGTTGGGGATTTCACCGGGGCAGAGGCGGTAGACGTCGGGCGTGCAGGCCTTGCGCTGCTCGGGCGTGCCGATCGCGAAAGCTGAGGCGGTCGCAAACAGCGTGAGGAGGAGAGCAATGGTGGATAACCGTCGCGCGCGGCTTACCGTTGCGGCAAACCGCACATAGCTTGATCTTGCTTTCATGACCGCGTCTCCCTACGCTACTCGAAGCTCCCTGATTGCGGGCGCCGCTGGGAATTACGCGAAGCGTTTTTTGTAAAATGTGATTTTTCTCACACTTGGTCCGGCGCGCTGGACCTAAACAATCGAGCGGGGCAATCAAGACTTCCTTAACCACTCCGGACGTGCGGACGCTCATTCATTAAAATTGGAGCAATCCGCTCAATCCAGAAACAAAACAGTTTTGCCACGATGGCGTTCTCGAACCCCGGAGAGCGCGATGAGCGAAGTTGAATTTGACCTGCTGCTGGACGTCGTGAGAACGGCGGTCGCGCCTATTTCGGAGGAGGATTTCTTGGTTCAGGCATTGCCCCGCTTTCAGCCGCCGCCGCGCGCTGCCAACGACAATCGGGCTCCCTGGCCGCTGGTTCCGTTCCCTGAGGGCTGGTACGCCGCCTGCTAAGATGGCCCTTCAACTATCCGGCGTAAGCCTTTGATGGGGTGAGTGGAGGCCGCGACCAGAATTGAACTGGTGTACACGGTTTTGCAGAGCGGGGATTAGTGCCCCGTTCAACCGCTCTCCTCCACTAACCACCTCGTTTTGCAGCACTGTCTGTACCCTCTCACCGCAGATGACCGCAACCTTCCTCACCCTACCGCAAAGGTTTGGGTAACAATCGCGCTAGCAGACGCCCTGCCCCTGCTTGATTGCGCTCGCCCCCGCCCGGTAGTTTTGCCGGCCATCATGTGCAGCGCCCGCCGCGATTGATTGACGGGTCGGTCGGTGGACAGCGGGGACAAAAAGGGATGCTCGGTTGCCTAAGCTGTGGTTCGACGATCGAGTTGCTCACGGCCCGTCGGCTTTGACCTATTTGGAGTTCCGACATGCTCATTCGTCCCCGTGATTTAATCGACCGGTTGTCTGACAGGCAGCAGCTGGAGACCCTTACGCTGCCCCTCGCCGCTGCTCGCAGCAAAGCCCGCGAAATTCTAGACCAGACGCCGCGGAGCGGCTTCACCGCCGTCATTGAGAAATGGCGGCAACTCCCGGACGGTCAGATTGAATTTGCGGTCCGGCATTTTCCCGCTGCTGATTGACGCGGCCTCTTTCGTTTCCCCGGAGGCGCGGGACCGAAGCCCGCGCCCATGCCTCTCCCGACTCTAGGACGGCCGCTGGTGAGTCCGGAAGATGCGGGTTGCAGGTACCGGGTGGTCTCCGCCACCGCATGGTTCCTCTGCTGCCTCGCGTCGTGATGTACGTCACGGCGAACATCCCATCCCGCGCCTAGTTTCCTGGCCACGACGAAGCGGATAGCGCCTTCGTCTTGCGGCGGGAGCTGGCTATGCCGAATAAGGATGACGCGCACACTCAGGAAAGCGAATTCACTTTGCTTGCCGACGACGAACTCGACGCGGTGTCAGGTGGTAAGCCGACGCCGGGAAAACTAAACTTCGAGCATTATTTCGACAAAAGCTCGTAGGATCCAAGCCCGCACCCTCATTTTCCGATTGCTGCTGCACGAGTCCAGGAACGCCGCTGATGCGGGTCTGGCCTGCAGGCTGCGTGTGTTGCCGGTCGATCGGCGCCAGCGCATGGGCTAGTCCGGCCGGGCGCTTCTCAAAAAAGAACCCGTCATTCGCGGCGGGTCCCAGTCTAGGGAGAAGCGGCAAAGTAAGTCGATTCGCGGCAGGGCTATGTGTCGTAATTCACACATGAAGAAGGAAACGCTCGCCCCGGTTCCTATTCGAGTGGCCTGTTTTGAAGTGAACAGTGGGCCTAATTCGGGCCAGCACCCCGCATGTCGGGACTGTCCATATGTGACCCTGCGTGTCCTGAATTGAATCTGAGGGTGTCCTAATTCGCTTTGTGACAGTCATCACGGCGACAACCCACCTCACCGCCTATCCCTGTCAGCACGGCTGGCGGGAATGGTCCCCCTCCGAAAAATTGGAGAGCGACATGACCAACTTGGACGTTGAAATCGACGAACTGACGATGGACGAACTGAATGAAGTGAGCGGCGGCGAGGGTGACGGCACTCACACCGGTGGCGGTGGCGGTAAAGGAACGGGCGGTGGTAGGAAGCACTGGTGGGCCGGTGGAGATAATGGAGCCGCGGTGGCCAACATTGCCTAAAGGCGCGATTGACTGATCCTAGCTGTGCGAAGAGGCCGCCCAGTTGGCGGCTCCTTCGACCGGTCGGGTGGCGCGGGACCGAAGCCCGGCGCCTTTGTTCTCATGCTGCAGTTATGCACAGCCTATCCACAGGTCGCTGGAAACGGATCAAGATCGGATCGTGAATTCCGCGTTATTCGGCCGGCATGGGCGTCCTTTGTGTCAGTTTCACAACAGTCGGTGGCCTCGTCAGCGAAGCGGTCGAATTTAGACTCCACACCCATGCAATTACGCCTCAATCTCCAAAGGCCGGGGAATTCGAGCGGGGGGCGTTGATGAGAGAATCCAATACGCGGACGTTGAAGCCAAAGAAGCTCCAAACTGCGACGATGAAGCGGAGGTCGCTCAAACTGAAATCCATCGAAGCTTTGCCAACGAAGGCGCGGAGTCCGCAGGTCCGCGCCCCTGTCATTTCAGCGCCGCAGCCGCTGGCGTGACCGGCCACGCGCAAAGCAGATTCTGAGTTCTCGGCCGGCCGCACTAAACCAAGGCGCCATCGGTCTTTGCGTGACCTCATTCATCTTCGCTGAGATCTGTGCACCAGGTCACAGCCACCTGCTCTATTTGGCCGGAGAATGGGCATCACTGAGGGATGAGCCATGCTTCAACAATCTGTGGAATCTCCAAAACGTATCATATTCGACGTGCTGCTAATTCTCGTACTCGGAGCAGTGTTAATCACGATCGTAGTAGCGGCGCGGGCGCAGCCGATCAGGGACAGCATCAAAAAAAATGCTCCTCACATTGCGCTGCACTACTTCCTCGAGCACCAGAAGCCGCATGTGCCCAAGCTTTATGTGCCCAGGCTATAAGGCTTCACTTCAAAGAGCGCGGGACCGAAGCCCCGCCACGCCAGCCCAACCCCCAACACTCTGCCGTGAACGAAACTCTTTGCTGAGATCGCGAAGCCTTCCTGAAACAAAGCCGTCTTAGGCTTTAGGGCGGCCCAACACCCAATAAGGGAGTGCGGAAATGCGTACTGTGATTTTCGGCGCCATTTTACTCGCAATCGCCGCTGCAGGGTTTCACACCCTGATTTCGTCCTCACTTGCTGCAGCTCGGGACGCCAAGGCCGCGACATTTTCCGAACGATTTGCTCCGGTGCTTAAGCTCCAATGAGAAGGCCCGCCGGCCCTCTCACGTCGGCGGACTAAGAAGCGTCAAGTCTTCGTCAGGTAGGCTTATGCTACCGCCGATCGGTTGCGATCCCGTTCCGCCCCAGCCGCCAGCGATGGCCCGCCAGCTGCACGGCGGCGGAGATGCTGACCAACGCAGCCGAACGGGAAAGCGCCTGGCTGTCCTTCGCGCGCGCCGCGACGCTGCAGGGCATCCACCGCAATGAGGTCCGGGTATTCAATCCGGATCGGAAAGACCACCATTGGGGGAGCGGAAGCTAAAACGAGACCTCTGAACATTTATGTGACCGTTCGCACAGAACATACCTTATTGCCGATGCGAGATTGGGTGTAGGTTTATCATAAGGAGGTTGCTGTGACCGACTCCAAAACCCCTAAAGCTGCGGAAAGCCAAGCAGACAAGCCTGCCGATGCGATCCCCGAAGGCGCATTGGATAAAGTGACTGGCGGAATGCGCAAGGCCGGAGAACCCCCACTGGAGTCTGTCAAAAACCCGGGCACCGTGGATGGGGCGGGGCAAATAGTAACGATCAAACCCTGGGATCGGTGATCTCGGTCACGGAAGCTGAAGAGCGACCAATGACCGTCTTCGTTTACGTCGACACCAACAAGCAGGTCGGCGACAAAGGGCACATCAAGGTGTTGGCCAACCAGACGCGACGTGGTTCGAGGAAAACGGCTTCACAGACGGCTCAATCTCTCCCGAAGGGGCAGAGACCTCGAGGCACGGCATCCGAAACTGATGGCCTCCAATCCTGTCTATGGCGGGAATATTGCGCAGTCAGTACAGGCCGCCGGTGGTCGTCAATGACAGGCCCATGCCGTCGGTCGGAGTGCCACCGAGGGAGCCCAATCCGGCGACGGCCTTGGCAACACCAGCAGCCGCAGAAATGTCGCCCGAGAGCAGCGCATCCGACGATGCCTGCCGATAGAACGCCGCATCGCTACGCGCCTGATCGGCCTGCGCCTTGATGGAGCTATCGCCAATTTTTGGTGACGTCGTCCCCGTCTGCGCGGCTTTCCTCGGGATCAGCGGCATGGGCGGTCACGATCTCAGGGAAAAAGATCGGCATGATCGCTGAACATTTCTTATGGGCTGCACGATTGGGCGTTGCCACCTTCCTGGCCTTCTATTCGGCTGGGCAGAGGCGCGGGTAGTGACGTGTCCCTCGGGGATCCTCTCCGCGTGACTGCCGGGCGGCTACACGTCCGCGTTCGATGTTCTATACATTCCCAAAACTGATGTGCCGCACCCGGGTGTCGAGCGCCCGGGTGCGGCAGCGAATCAATGTTGCGGTTTGGTCAGGAACGAGTCCTGACCAAAGCCGGCGCCGTTCGACACGGCCGCAACGATCTGACCGGGATTGACCCGGCCGGTGTTACCGGCCAGATACTGGTTCAGCAGCGCAAAGCTTTGGCTTGCCAGCGAAGCTGTGGTCGTGCCGGTCGCAGGCGCAAGATCCACCACGGTGACGTGCTGCGGCGCGGAGGTCGCAACGCCGCTGTTGGCGACCAGATCCCTGATCTGGCTAAACAGCGCAGAGCCCTGGTTCGCCGGAGACGCCGTGGTCGTCGGGGCCGCGGGCGCAGGGTCCGTCACGGTGATCGGCTTCGGCACGGTGGCCGCCACCACGGTGCTCGTCGAAGTCGAAGACGGATGTTTCGTCACGGTGGTGGTGCGCGGCGACGTTGTGGTCGTCGTGGCCGCAGGTGGCGGATCGGTCACGGTGATGGTCTGTGGCGCGGCTTTCTTCACGGCGCCGGTGACCGGGTCCTTCGCGCTTGCGGTCAGCGTGAGTTTTGCGACCGGATGACCCTTGCCACCGTAGTACGAGTGCAGCACCAGCCCGCTGTCGACCTGCGCGGCCGTCAAGGTGATGTTATTTCCCCTGAACGTCTTGCCATCGAGCTTGTCGGTGATCGTCTCGTACGTCGGCAGGCCCGTGATGTTTACGCGTCACCCGATCGTTGTGGTCGGTCGTTGTCACCCTGGTTCCCAAGCCGACCTTGCCGCCTCTCCCGGTCACCGAGAGCGTGTGATCCGCGACAGTGAGGACCGGCCTGGTCACGTACGATGTCGGATCGGTCACCGTGATGGTCTGTGGCGCGGCTTTCTTCACGGCGCCGGTGACCGGGTCCTTCGCGCTTGCGGTCAGCGTGAGTTTTGCGACCGGATGACCCTTGCCACGGTAGTACGAGTGCAGCACCAGCCCGCTGTCGACCTGCGCAGCCGTCAAGGTGATGTTATTTCCCCTGAACGTCTTGCCATCGCGCTTGTCGGTGATCGTCTCGTACGTCGGCAGGCCCGTGATGTTCACGGTCACCCGATCGTTGTGGTCGGTCGTTGTCACCCTGGCCCCCAAGCCGACCTTGCCGCCTCTCCCGGCCACCGAGAGCGTGTGATCCGCGATAGTGAGGACCGGCTTCGTCACGGACGGTTTCGACGGTGTGGTCGTCGTGGCCGCAGGTCGCGGATCGGTCACGGTGATGGTCTGTGGCGCGGCTTTCGTCACGGCGCCGGTGACCGGGTCCTTCGCGTTTGCGGTCAGCGTGAGTGTTGCGACCGGATGACCCCCGCCACGGTAGTATGAGTGCAGCACCAGTCCGCTGTCGACCTGCGCAGCCGTCAAGGTGATGTTATTTCCCTGGAACGTCTTGCCATCGAGCTTGTCGGTGATCGTCTCGTACTTCGGCAGGCCCGTGATGTTTACGGTCACCAGATCGTTGGAGTCGGTCGTTGTCACCCTGGTCCCCAAGTCGACCGTGCCGCCTCTTCCGGCCACCGAGAGCGTAGTGATCCGCGATAGTGAGGACCGGCTTGGTCACGGACGGCGTCGACGTGACGGGTCGATGGCGGATCGATCTGAAGACCGCTGAACGTCTTCACCGCGCCCGAGAGGTTCGCCGCAACACCGGACGAATCCTTGATGCTCGCACCGCTCGGAAGATTGACCGCGGTGATGGCGAGCGCCGAGGTCGTGGTGTCGGTCGACGCGACCGTGGTGCGGAAGGTGAGCGCGCTCGTGCCCGAGCCGCCGACATAGGTGGCGCGTTCCGCCGTCATTGAGCGACAGCGTCGGCGTGCCCGTCACCGTCACGGCCTCGTTGAAGCCGAGCGTCAGCGTGACCGTGTCTCCCACGAGCGCGGTGCCGGTCCCCGGAGAGGCTGTGGCCTGCGTCACCGCCGGCAAGATCGGATCGATCTGGAGACCGGTGAACGTCTTCACCGCGCCCGAGAGGTTCGCCGCAAGGCCGGACGCATCCTTGATGCTCGCGCCGGTCGGAAGATTGACCGCGGTGATGGCGAGCGCCGAGGTCGTGGTGTCGGTCGACGCGACCGTGGTGCGGAAGGTGAGCGCACTCGTGCCGGAGCCGCTCGACATAGGTGGCGACATTGCCGTCATTGAGCGACAGCGTCGGCGTGCCCGTCACCGTCACGGCCTCGTTGAAGCCGAGCGTCAGCGTGACCGTGTCTCCCACGTGCTCGGTGCCGGTCCCCGGAGAGGCTGTGGCCTGCGTCACCGCCGGCAAGATCGGATCGATCTGGAGACCGGTGAACGTCTTCACCGCGCCCGAGAGGTTCGCCGCAAGGCCGGACGCATCCTTGATGCTCGCGCCGGTCGGAAGGTTGACCCCGGTGATGGCGAGCGCCGAGGTCGTGGTGTCGGTCGACGCCACCGTGGTGCGGAAGGTGAGCGCGCTGGTACCGGAGCCGCTCACATAGGTGGCGACATTGCCGTCATTGAGCGACAGCGTCGGCGTGCCCGTCACCGTCACGGCCTCGTTGAAGCCGAGCGTCAGCGTGACCGTGTCTCCGACGAGCGCAGTGCCGGTCCCCGGAGAGGCTGTGGCCTGCGTCACCGCCGGCAAGATCGGATCGATCTGGAGACCGGTGAACGTCTTCACCGCGCCCGAGAGGTTCGCCGCAAGACCGGAACGCATCCTTGATGCTCGCGCCGGTCGGAAGGTTGACCCCGGTGATGGCGAGCGCCGAGGTCGTGGTGTCGGTCGACGCCACCGTGGTGCGGAAGGTGAGCGTGCCGGTGCCGGAGCCGCTCGACATAGGTGGCGACATTGCCGTCATTGAGCGACAGCGTCGGCGTGCCCGACACCGTCACGGCCTCGTTGAAGCCGAGCGTCAGCGTGACCGTGTCTCCGACGAGCGCGGTGCCGGTCCCCGGAGAGGCTGTGGCCTGCGTCACCGCCGGCAAGATCGGATCGATCTGGAGACCGGTGAACGTCTTCACCGCGCCCGAGAGGTCCGCCGCAAGACCGGAACCATCCTTGATGCTTGCGCCGGTCGGAAGGTTGACCGCGGTGATGGCGAGCGCCGAGGTCGTGGTGTCGGTCGACGCCACCGTGGTGCGGAAGGTGAGCGTGCCGGTGCCGGAGCCGCTCGACATAGGTGGCGACATTGCCGTCATTGAGCGACAGCGTCGGCGTGCCCGACACCGTCACGGCCTCGTTGAAGCCGAGCGTCAGCGTGACCGTGTCTCCGACGAGCGCAGTGCCGGTCCCCGGAGAGGCTGTGGCCTGCGTCACCGCCGGCAAGATCGGATCGATCTGGAGACCGGTGAACGTCTTCACCGCGCCCGAGAGGTTCGCCGCAAGACCGGAACCATCCTTGATGCTCGCGCCGGTCGGAAGGTTGACCCCGGTGATGGCGAGCGCCGAGGTCGTGGTGTCGGTCGACGCCACCGTGGTGCGGAAGGTGAGCGTGCTGGTACCGGAGCCGCTCACATAGGTGGCGACATTGCCGTCATTGAGCGACAGCGTCGGCGTGCCCGACACCGTCACGGCCTCGTTGAAGCCGAGCGTCAGCGTGACCGTGTCTCCGACGAGCGCAGTGCCGGTCCCCGGAGAGGCTGTGGCCTGCGTCACCGCCGGCAAGATCGGATCGATCTGGAGACCGGTGAACGTCTTCACCGCGCCCGAGAGGTCCGCCGCAAGACCGGAACCATCCTTGATGCTTGCGCCGGTCGGAAGGTTGACCCCGGTGATGGCGAGCGCCGAGGTCGTGGTGTCGGTCGACGCCACCGTGGTGCGGAAGGTCAGCGTGCCGGTGCCGGAGCCGCTGACATAGGTGGCGACATTGCCGTCATTGAGCGACAGCGTCGGCGTGCCCGACACCGTCACGGCCTCGTTGAAGCCGAGCGTCAGCGTGACCGTGTCTCCGACGAGCGCAGTGCCCGTTCCAGGAGAGGCTGTGGCCTGCGTCACCGCCGGCAAGATCGGATCGATCTGGAGACCGCTGAACGTCTTCACCGCGCCCGAGAGGTCCGCCGCAAGACCGGACGCATCCTTGATGCTTGCGCCGGTCGGAAGGTTGACCCCGGTGATGGCGAGCGCCGAGGTCGTGGTGTCGGTCGACGCCACCGTGGTGCGGAAGGTGAGCGCACTGGTACCGGAGCCGCTCACATAGGTGGCGACATTGCCGTCATTGAGCGACAGCGTCGGTGTGCCCGACACCGTCACGGCCTCGTTGAAGCCGAGCGTCAGCGTGACCGTGTCTCCGACGAGCGCGGTGCCGGTCCCCGGAGAGGCTGTGGCCTGCGTCACCGCCGGCAAGATCGGATCGATCTGGAGACCGGTGAACGTCTTCACCGCGCCCGAGAGGTTCGCCGCAAGGCCGGAACCATCCTTGATGCTTGCGCCGGTCGGAAGGTTGACCGCGGTGATGGCGAGCGCCGAGGTCGTGGTGTCGGTCGACGCCACCGTGGTGCGGAAGGTGAGCGCACTGGTACCGGAGCCGCTCACATAGGTGGCGACATTGCCGTCATTGAGCGACAGCGTCGGCGTGCCCGACACCGTCACGGCCTCGTTGAAGCCGAGCGTCAGCGTGACCGTGTCTCCCACGAGCGCAGTGCCGGTCCCCGGAGAGGCTGTGGCCTGCGTCACCGCCGGCAAGATCGGATCGATCTGGAGACCGGTGAACGTCTTCACCGCGCCCGAGAGGTTCGCCGCAAGGCCGGACGCATCCTTGATGCTTGCGCCGGTCGGAAGATTGACCGCGGTGATGGCGAGCGCCGAGGTCGTGGTGTCGGTCGACGCCACCGTGGTGCGGAAGGTGAGCGCACTGGTACCGGAGCCGCTCGACATAGGTGGCGACATTGCCGTCATTGAGCGACAGCGTCGGCGTGCCCGACACCGTCACGGCCTCGTTGAAGCCGAGCGTCAGCGTGACCGTGTCTCCCACGTGCGCGGTGCCGGTCCCCGGAGAGGCTGTGGCCTGCGTCACCGCCGGCAAGATCGGATCGATCTGGAGACCGCTGAACGTCTTCACCGCGCCCGAGAGGTCCGCCGCAAGGCCGGAACCATCCTTGATGCTTGCGCCGGTCGGAAGGTTGACCGCGGTGATGGCGAGCGCCGAGGTCGTGGTGTCGGTCGACGCCACCGTGGTGCGGAAGGTGAGCGCACTGGTACCGGAGCCGCTCACATAGGTGGCGACATTGCCGTCATTGAGCGACAGCGTCGGCGTGCCCGACACCGTCACGGCCTCGTTGAAGCCGAGCGTCAGCGTGACCGTGTCTCCCACGAGCGCAGTGCCGGTCCCCGGAGAGGCTGTGGCCTGCGTCACCGCCGGCAAGATCGGATCGATCTGGAGACCGGTGAACGTCTTCACCGCGCCCGAGAGGTCCGCCGCAAGGCCGGAACCATCCTTGATGCTTGCGCCGGTCGGAAGGTTGACCGCGGTGATGGCGAGCGCCGAGGTCGTGGTGTCGGTCGACGCCACCGTGGTGCGGAAGGTGAGCGTGCCGGTGCCGGAGCCGCTGACATAGGTGGCGACATTGCCGTCATTGAGCGACAGCGTCGGCGTGCCCGACACCGTCACGGCCTCGTTGAAGCCGAGCGTCAGCGTGACCGTGTCTCCGACGAGCGCAGTGCCGGTCCCCGGAGAGGCTGTGGCCTGCGTCACCGCCGGCAAGATCGGATCGATCTGGAGACCGCTGAACGTCTTCACCGCGCCCGAGAGGTCCGCCGCAAGGCCGGAACCATCCTTGATGCTTGCGCCGGTCGGAAGGTTGACCGCGGTGATGGCGAGCGCCGAGGTCGTGGTGTCGGTCGACGCCACCGTGGTGCGGAAGGTGAGCGCACTGGTACCGGAGCCGCTGACATAGGTGGCGACATTGCCGTCATTGAGCGACAGCGTCGGTGTGCCCGACACCGTCACGGCCTCGTTGAAGCCGAGCGTCAGCGTGACCGTGTCTCCCACGAGCGCAGTGCCGGTCCCCGGAGAGGCTGTGGCCTGCGTCACCGCCGGCAAGATCGGATCGATCTGGAGACCGGTGAACGTCTTCACCGCGCCCGAGAGGTCCGCCGCAAGACCGGAACCATCCTTGATGCTTGCGCCGGTCGGAAGGTTGACCGCGGTGATGGCGAGCGCCGAGGTCGTGGTGTCGGTCGACGCCACCGTGGTGCGGAAGGTCAGCGTGCCGGTGCCCGAGCCGCTGACATAGGTGGCGACATTGCCGTCATTGAGCGACAGCGTCGGCGTGCCCGACACCGTCACGGCCTCGTTGAAGCCGAGCGTCAGCGTGACCGTGTCTCCGACGAGCGCGGTGCCGGTCCCCGGAGAGGCTGTGGCCTGCGTCACCGCCGGCAAGATCGGATCGATCTGGAGACCGCTGAACGTCTTCACCGCGCCCGAGAGGTCCGCCGCAAGGCCGGAACGCATCCTTGATGCTCGCACCGGTCGGAAGGTTGACCGCGGTGATGGCGAGCGCCGAGGTCGTGGTGTCGGTCGACGCCACCGTGGTGCGGAAGGTGAGCGCACTGGTACCGGAGCCGCTCACATAGGTGGCGACATTGCCGTCATTGAGCGACAGCGTCGGCGTGCCCGACACCGTCACGGCCTCGTTGAAGCCGAGCGTCAGCGTGACCGTGTCTCCGACGAGCGCAGTGCCGGTTCCCGGAGAGGCTGTGGCCTGCGTCACCGCCGGCAAGATCGGATCGATCTGGAGACCGGTGAACGTCTTCACCGCGCCCGAGAGGTCCGCCGCAAGGCCGGAACCATCCTTGATGCTTGCGCCGGTCGGAAGGTTGACCGCGGTGATGGCGAGCGCCGAGGTCGTGGTGTCGGTCGACGCCACCGTGGTGCGGAAGGTCAGCGTGCCGGTGCCGGAGCCGCCGACATAGGTGGCGACATTGCCGTCATTGAGCGACAGCGTCGGCGTGCCCGACACCGTCACGGCCTCGTTGAAGCCGAGCGTCAGCGTGACCGTGTCTCCCACGAGCGCGGTGCCGGTCCCCGGAGAGGCTGTGGCCTGCGTCACCGCCGGCAAGATCGGATCGATCTGGAGACCGGTGAACGTCTTCACCGCGCCCGAGAGGTTCGCCGCAAGGCCGGAACCATCCTTGATGCTCGCGCCGGTCGGAAGGTTGACCGCGGTGATGGCGAGCGCCGAGGTCGTGGTGTCGGTCGACGCCACCGTGGTGCGGAAGGTCAGCGTGCCGGTGCCCGAGCCGCCGACATAGGTGGCGACATTGCCGTCATTGAGCGACAGCGTCGGCGTGCCCGACACCGTCACGGCCTCGTTGAAGCCGAGCGTCAGCGTGACCGTGTCTCCGACGAGCGCAGTGCCGGTCCCCGGAGAGGCTGTGGCCTGCGTCAC
>CAVZGZ010000020.1:0-149669 GCA_963774775.1 uncultured Alphaproteobacteria bacterium | reverse complement strand
CCACGGTGGTGAGCCACACCACCGCGCCCCACGGCGTTGCCAGCCAAAGACCGACCGCGGCGACCAGTTCGATCACGGCGAAATAGATCGTGGCGGTCTGCCAGGCGCATCGACTGGTTTTCGAATCGCCTCCTCCTCGCCGCCGACGAAGCCGGTCACCTGCGCCCAATGGTAAAGACCCTTGGCGATCGAGACCACGGCCATGATGCGCAGGAAGAGCACCAGCCGCCGCGTCCAGGCATTGTCGTCGGGCTCGATGCGGTCGGACGAGATCGCCGCCACCGACATGGCATTGTCCCGGTCCCGCGACTGGTCGCGCTGTGCGGAGGTATCAGACATGCGAATCGTGGCTCATGTCGGTGTCTTTGGGCCGGGAAAGCGTGCTCATGGCCGGAAGTCTGCTCATGGCAGGACTCTTGGCCCGCTTGGGCGGTAAAATCAATTGCTGTTAGGGCGGAACAGGGGCGCGGTGACGTTGCCCAACCAAGATGCTAGAACTAGATCAGGTCTAAACTACCGCGACGTCGAGGAGAAGCAGCCAATGGCGATCAAATTCGGGCGCCCGATCGAAATGCGCGACGCGCCGCGGCAGCCGAGCGCCCTCGCCTCGCCAGCGCTGGACCTGACGGTCCGCCCGCGCCGCAACCGCAAGGCCGAATGGGCGCGGCGGCTGGTACGCGAAAATGTCCTGACGTCAGACGATCTGATCTGGCCGATGTTCGTGGTCGACGGGCACAACACGCGCACGCCCGTGGCCTCGATGCCCGGCGTCGACCGCGTGACGGTCGATCAAATCGTGCGCGACGCCGAGCGCGCGGCCAAACTCAACATCCCCTGCATCGCGCTGTTCCCCTACACCGACGCGGGCTTGCGCGACGATGTCGGCTCCGAGGCGCTCAATGCCGACAATCTGGTCTGCCAGTCGGTGCGCGCGATCAAGAAGGAGTTTCCCGAACTCGGCGTGCTCTGCGACGTCGCGCTCGATCCCTTCACCAGCCACGGCCATGACGGCCTGATCGAGGACGGCAAAATCCTCAACGACGAGACGGTCGCGGTTCTGGTGCGGCAGGCGCTGGTGCAGGCCGAAGCCGGCTGCGACATCGTCGCGCCCTCGGACATGATGGACGGCCGCGTCGGCGCGATCCGCGAGGCGCTCGACGACAACGGTTTTGTCGATGTGCAGATCATGGCCTATGCGGCGAAATATGCCTCCGCCTTCTACGGCCCGTTCCGCGACGCCATCGGCTCGGCCAAGGCTCTGACCGGCGACAAGCGCACCTATCAGATGGACAGCGCCAATTCCGACGAGGCGCTGCGCGAGGTCGAACTCGACATCGCCGAGGGCGCCGACATGGTGATGGTGAAGCCGGGCATGCCCTATCTCGACATCGTGCGGCGGGTGAAGGACACCTTCGCGATGCCGACCTTCGTCTACCAGGTGTCCGGCGAATACGCGATGATCGCAGGCGCCGCCAACAACGGCTGGATCGACGGCGAGCGCGCGATGATGGAAAGCCTGGTCGGCTTCAAGCGCGCCGGGCGCTGACGGGATCCTGACGTATTTCGCGCCGAAGGCGGCGGAGAGGCTGAAGGCGGAGCGGTGACGGCGAAGTGTCGTCATTCCGGGATGGTCCGAAGGACCAGACCCGGAATTCGCCACTCCGGGTTCGATGCTTCGCATCGCCCCGGAATGACGATGAAGTCCCCATCCGCAGAATCGCCTGAATATTTCCGCTTGTTAATGCGCCGCGGGACTTGGCACGCCCGCCGCCTGTGCCCATGTCCTGCGCGGGACATCCCATGGAGGGCTGATCATGACTTACAGCGGTTCGGGCAATACGGCGCGCGGCGCCTGGCGCAGCGATGGCGGAGTTCCGTCGCATGCGTTCGACCCTACCTGCAGCCGGAACTGTTCCGCGGCGTGCTGACGCGGCGGATCTTTGCGTTCCTGATCGACCTCGTGGTGCTGTCGATCCCGGTCATCCTTGGCTACCTGTTCATCGCCGTGTTCGGCCTGCTTACGCTCGGGCTCGGCTGGGTGCTGTTCTGGCTGGCGTGGCCGGCGTCGGTGGTCTGGGCCATCGTCTATTATGGCGCCTCGATCGGTGGCCGCATTCGGCCACCATCGGTATGCGGATGATGGATCTGGAATTGCGCACCTGGTACGGCGCGCCGGGCTATTTCCTGCTGGGCGCCATGCACGCCGTGCTGTTCTGGGTGTCGATCTCCTTCCTCACGCCGCTGGTGCTGCTGCTCGGCCTGTTCAACGGCCGCAGGCGGCTGCTGCACGACGTCATCCTGGGCACGGTTGTCATCAACAGCTCGGTTCGCTCTCAGGTCGTTCCGGCGGCGCGGGCCTATTAAGCGGGGGCTAAACCGATTGACCGTTAAGCTCCGGAGCGCGATGCTACTAGACCGGCTCTGCTGGAGGCCCGACGACCTGACGTGACCCACCATTCGCGTGATACCCCTCAGTTCTACCTGACGGCGCCCTCGCCCTGCCCGTACCTTCCGGGCCGGCACGAGCGCAAGGTGTTCACGCATCTGGTCGGCGACAAGGCGGGCGATCTCAACGACTTGCTGACCCATGGCGGGTTCCGGCGCAGCCAGTCGATCGCCTATCGGCCGGCCTGCGACCAGTGCCGCGCCTGCGTCTCGGTGCGCGTGGTCGCCAACGAGTTTCGGCCCTCGCGCAATTTCCGCAAGATCATGGCCCGCAACGCCGACATCATCGGCGAGCAGCGCAGCGCGGTGCCGACCTCGGAACAATATTCCGTCTTCCGCGCCTATCTCGACCAGCGCCACCGCAACGGCGGCATGGCCGACATGACCGTGCTCGACTACGCGATGATGGTGGAAGACAGCCATGTCGAGACCCGCATCATCGAATACCGCCGTCGCGGCGTCGACACCGGCATCACCGGCCGCGGCGAGGAGCTGATCGCCGTGGCGCTCGACGGACGTGCTGAGCGACGGGCTGTCGATGGTCTATTCGTTCTTCGAGCCGTCGGAGCAAAGCCGCTCGCTCGGCACCTTCATGATCCTCGACCACATCACGCGCGCGCGCAGGCTGGGGCTTCCCTACGTCTATCTCGGCTACTGGATCGAAGGCTCCAAGAAGATGGACTACAAGGGCCGCTTCCTGCCGCAGCAGCGGCTGGCGCCCTCCGGCTGGCTACGGGTCGATGCCTCAGGCGACGTGTCGTCCGAGCCGCAGGATTAGCTCCTACCCGTCGTCACCCGCACCGCTCGTCATCACTGCGAAAGCGGGTGATCCAGTACGCCGCGGCTTCCCGGATCAATCGCAACGGTCTTTGGAATACTGTCGCCCGGTCAAGCCGAGCGATAGATCATTGAACTGCCGGACGTACTGCAACGGCGCGGACCAAATTCGCCAGGCGAATGGAAGGTCGAGAATTCCGATTTGGGCCATTTCATCTTTTTGATTTAGATCAATCGACATCGTTGCTCCCCCGCGCTGGATTGCAGTCCTGGCCTTGCCACCGGGAGCATGAACGCACATGCGGTTCCTTAGAACGATCTGTTCCTGGATGTGCGCTTTCCTTGGAATGCTGCACGTCAGCATTCCAGCCCGAAGCCAGAGCCAGGGCGGCGATACGCCGATACCAACACTCAGCACGCCAAGCAGCGTGCCGTCGCCGCTCAACCGCAGCCGGCCAGCGCGGCCTCGCCCGTTAGCTCGATCAGCCGGCGCTGAAGCCGGCCGAGCTCGATGCGGCTGGTGGCGCCGATCGCGATTGTATCCGGATGCGGCTATTGGCGAACGTTTTGATGGCATCGACCTATCCACTCGAAGCTCGAAGTGCAGCGCCGAGCGCTGGGTGAACCAGAACAACAAAACTCAAGGAAGATGCGCTCAAAGCCGCGGCGGAGAAGCAGGCAGCTGGGACGCGAGCGTCAAGTCGCTTGTGGCAGCGCCCTCCGGTTCTACAGATGATGAGCGAGCGTCTCGATTGGACGCAGAAGCTCGGCGAGGCGTTCCTTGCGCAGGAGCAGGATGTCATGGACGCCGTGCAGCGGATGCGCGCGAGGGCTTACGACAGGAAGAAGCTCGTGACGACCAAAGAGCAGGTCGTGAACGTGAAGCAGGAGCAGAACCGGCAGGTGATCTCGATCGAACCCGCTGTGCCGGACTCCCTCTACGTTCCCTACTACGAACCGCAGGTGGTCTACGGCGACTGGCCGTACACCGACTATCCGGCGTACCCCTATTACTGGGGTTATCCTGGCTACATCGCCGCCGGCGTGATCGCGACCGGTCTCGCGTTTCGGCGGAGCCTACGCGCTCGGACGGTGGGCGTCCGGCGGGTACTGGGGCCGCGGCGGTTACTGGGGCGGCAGCCGCATCAACTGGGCTGGCGGTGGCATCAACGTCAATCGCGGCGCCCGTGTCGAGCACTGGCAGCACAATCCGGCCCACCGGGGAGGCGCGCGGTACAACAATGCAAACCTGCAGCAGCGGTTTGGTGGCGCCAATCGCACCGGCGCCGCCGCACTCGTGCCGGCATCGCCGCCGGCGTCGGCGCGGTGTCGGCGCCGGTCTTGCCGCCCGGCAAAGGCCGGGGACCGGCGCGAGGGGGGCCAATGTCGCCGATCGCGCTCGACGCGCAGGCGGCAAGGCGCACGTTGGTAATCGCCAGGCCGTGCACCGGGCAGCGGGTGCCGGGAGTGCGAGAGCGGGCAACCGTGCGGCTTCCAGAGCCGGAAATTTCAGGCCTGCTGCTGGCGTGCGTCACGGCGGCGGGGCGCGGTTCGCGGGCGGCGGCGGACACCGTGCTGCAGCATTCCGGGGCGGCGGGGGCTTTCGCGCGCGGCGGCGGCGGGGGGTTCCGTGGCGGTGGTGGCGGAGGCTTCCGCGGCGGCGGCGGCGGTCGCGGCGGTGGGCGCCGCTCGGATATCATGCTGAAACACGATGTCGTGCTGCTGGGCCGGCTCGACAACGGTCTCGGTTATTACCGCTTCGCCTATAATGGCAGCGAGAAGGTTTACGTCGGGGTGATCGCGCAGGAAGTCAGAGTCGTGCGACCCGATGCGGTCGCTGTCGGTCGCGACGGCTATCTTCGGGTGTCGTACCAACGGCTCGGACTGCCGTTCCGATCCTACGACGATTGGGTCGCATCCGGAGGTCGGCTGCCGAAGCCTGCCGACCCGCCGCGCTGAGAACCGGTCCGCCGGACTACAAACGAAGTTGGGTTCATCCGAAAAACGTATCGAACAACAGCTTCACGTTCAGCGCCACGATAATGGCGGCCACGATCCACGCCACGGCCGCCACGGCGCGCGATATCGCGAAGTCGCCCATCTTGCGCTTGTCCGAAACAAAGCGAACCAGCGGGATCACCGCGAACGGCAGCTGCATCGACAGCACGACCTGGCTGAACACCAATAACTCCGCGGTGCCGCGCTCGCCATAGAACGCGGTGACGCCGATCACAGGGACGATGGCGATGCCGCGGGTGACGAGCCGGCGCGCCCAGCTCGGCAGCTTGAGGTCGAGAAAACCTTCCATCACGATCTGGCCGGCCAGGGTCGCGGTCACCGTCGAGTTCAGGCCGGAGGCGAGCAGCGCGATAGCGAACAGCGTCGAGGCGATGCCGAGACCGAGCAGCGGCGACAGCAGCTCAAACGCCTGGCCGATCTCGGCGACGTCGGCGTGACCGGTGGTATGGAAGGTCGCGGCCGCGACGACCAGGATCGCGGCGTTGATGAACAGCGCCAGCATCAGCGCGATGGTGGAATCCGCCGTCGCCCATTTGATCGCATCGCGCCGGCCTTCGTTCGTGCGATCATAGGCGCGGGTCTGCACGATCGAGGAATGCAGATAGAGATTATGCGGCATCACGGTGGCGCCGATGATGCCGATCGCGATGTAGAGCATCTCGGGGTTGGTGAAGATTTCGCCCGACGGCACGAAGCCGCGCAGCATCGCCGCCACCGGTGGCGCCGCTGCGGCGATCTGGATCGTGAAGCAGGCCGCGATCACGACCAGCAGCGCAATGACGAAGGCTTCGAGGAAACGAAAGCCCCTGTTCATCAGGATCAGCAGCAGGAAAGCGTCGAGCGCCGCCAGCAGCGCGCCGCCGATCAGGGGAATGCCGAACAGCAGCTTCAGCGCGATCGCGGTGCCGATCACTTCGGCCAGATCGCAGGCGATGATGGCGGCCTCGCAGGCCAGCCACAGCAGCATGTTCACGGGCCGCGAATAGGTGGCGCGGCAGGCCTGGGCGAGATCGCGGTCGGTGACGATGCCGAGCCTTGCTGCGAGTGCCTGCAGCAGGATCGCCATCAGATTGGAGAGCAGGATGACCGACAGCAGCGTGTAGCCAAACTTCGAGCCGCCGGCGAGATCGGTCGCCCAATTGCCGGGGTCCATGTAGCCGACCGAGACCAGGTAGCCGGGCCCGGCGAAGGCCAACAGCCGCCGCACCCAATGGCCGCCGGTCGGGACTTCGATCGAACGGTTGACCTCCGGCAGGCTGCGCCTGAGGTCAACCGCGGCATCGGCGCGCCAGCCGGTGGCGCCGGGCGGCCCCGTCTCCAGGGCGTCAGAGGTCAGATCGGGCGAACGCGCATCCATGGCGGCAGGATGGCGGATATCGATCCTTAATGCAACTCATTTGCAACTGCATCTAGCTATCACGAAAATGATACCGCTGGCCGATCTTGTAAAGCACTGAGGAAGTGCTTTACGTTATAGGCATGATCAAACTACCCGTCGAGACCGCCACCGCGACCCTGCGCTACGCCCTCGTCCCCGACGAGGCGGGCATCGCAGCGATGGAAGCGACCTTTGCCGCCTATGACCGGATGATGGCAGATCCTGGCCGAGGTCGCCCCCAGCGGCGCCAACCTCGTCTCGCTGCATGCCCAGGCCTACGAGAGGATCCGCAGAGAGACCGGCCTGCCCGCCCGCCTGGTCACGCTCGGCTTGCGCGACCGCGCCAGCTATGTCGCCGGCGGTTCGCTGCGCCGCATCCCGCTCGACGACAAGTTGTTTGCGATCAAGGGACCAACTTCACTGACCATTAGCACTGTCAACGGACGCGTCTTGGTGCCGTTCGAAGTCCCGGGATATCGTGCGGGGTGGGATAGTCCCTTCCCGGCTCACCTGGTCTGCGACGGCCACGCTTACGAGATCCACATCGCCGTCAAATCGAAATCAACCAGCAACCGGAGGAGAAGACCATGCTTCACGAAGGCATCCTTGCGCGCATGGGCCGGCTTCTTGCCGCCATCGCCAGCCAGACCATCGACAACGCCGAGAACAACAACAAGATCGCGCTCGTCAAGCAGGCGATCCGCGAGATCGACGCCGGCGCCGACGAGGCGCGCATCGCGCTCGGCAAATCGCGCGCCGAGGAATTCCGCCTCAAGCGGCGGCGCCAGGAGCTCGACGCCGAGGTCGAAAATCTTAACGAAAAGATCCGTCTCGCAATTGCGGAAAATCGCGAAGACCTCGCACGCGCCGGCGTCGCACGGCAAATTGATCTGGAGTCGCAAGCAATCGCGCTCGAGCGCGCGACCGATTTCATCGAACTCGAAATCGATGAGCAGACCAAGGCGTTACAAGCGATGCTTGGGGCGCGGCGTGAAGCCGAAACTCGGCTCGCCGATCTCGAAGCTAGCCTTTTGTCGCAGTGCGACAACCGAAACCAACCGCGGCCCAGCGGCGACTAACACCCTAAGTGCTGATCGTGCGATGGCGGCGATCGCCCGGGTGACCGGCGTACCCGCCTCAAGCGTGCTCGGCGACAAGGAATTGGATGAACTCGACCGCCTGCACCGCGAAAAGGAAATCGCGGCCAGGCTTGAAAGGATCAAGTCGCAGCAATGAGTGCAGTTGGCGACATTCTGCTCGCCCCCGACGTGCGGCCCTTCGCGGTTGCGGCCGCGATCATGGTCGCCCTCGGCGGCATCGAAGTACTGACCATGCTGGTCGGCTTCTCGGCCAGCGAGATATTCGGCAAGGACATCGGCGTCGAAGTCGACAGCCACGGCGCCCTTGGCGGCCTGTTTCTCTGGATCAATGCGGGGCGCCTGCCGCTGTTGATCCTGATCATCCTGGCGCTCGGCCTGTTCTCCATCATCGGATTCCTGCTGCACAGCCTTGCGCATGGAGTCGGCGTCACGGTGCCGGCTTCGATCGCGCGCGCTGGTGTCGGCGGCCGCCAGCATCCCTCTGATCCGCACCACCAGCCGTGGCATCGCACGCCTTATCCCGCGCGACGAAAGCTATGCGGTGGATGAATCCGATTTCGTCGGCCATGTCGGCGAAGTCACCATCGGTCCGCTCGACCAGGGCTTGCCCGGTCGCGTCCGTCTCAAGGATGTCTTCGGCAACTGGCATTCTGTGCCGGCCCGCGCCAGCCACGATTCGAACGACGCTTGCCGGTCGGCGCCAGCGTGCTGCTGGTCGACCGCGACGCCAAAAGCTTTATCGCGATTTCCGCCCCTTCCGACCTCATTGCCCAACGGAAATCATCAGACAGGAAATAAACAATATGTGGGAGCTTGCAGTACCCGTCGTCATTGGCGTCCTCGTCATCCTCGTCATTGGCCTCATGTTCGCGACGCTGTACCGGCGGTCGACGCGCGACGAAGCCTATGTCCGCACCGGCCTCGGCGGCCAGAAGGTCGTGCTCGACGGCGGCTCGGTCGTGCTGCCGATCTTCCATTCGACCGCCGCCGTCAACCTGAAGACGCTGCGGCTCGAGGTCGCCCGCGGCGGCCCGGACTCGCTGATCACCAAGGACCGCATGCGCGTCGATATCGGCGCCGAATTCTACCTTCGCGTCAAACCCGACACCTCCTCGATCGCGCTGGCAGCCCAGACGCTTGGTAATCGCACCAACGACGCCGCCGAGCTGCGCGAACTGGTCGAAGCCAAATTCGTCGACGGCCTGCGCTCGGTCGCCGCCACCATGAACCTGGAGGAACTGCAGGAGCAGCGCGCGACCTTCGTCAAGGCGGTGCAGGACGCAGTCGGCGCCGACATCCAGAACAACGGTCTCGAGCTTGAATCGGTGTCGCTGACCCGGCTCGACCAGAGCGACATCAAGCATTTCAATCCGAGTAATTTCTTCGACGCGCACGGCCTGACCACGCTGACCAAGATCACCAAGGAGCGCGAGCAGGAACGCAACCAGATCGTCCGCACCACCGAGGTCAACATCGCCCAGCAGGATCTGGTGGCGCGGCAGACCACGCTGACCATCGAAAGCACCAAGCGCGAGGCCGAATTGGCCCAGCAGCGCGACATCGCCAACAAGACCGCGGCGATGCGCGCGCAGACCGCGCAGGTCGAACAGACCGCGCTGCAGAACGAAGCCGAATACCGCATCCAGCAGGAGCTCGCGGTCGCCAACAAGCAGACCGAGGCCAACCAGGGTCGCGACACCCGCAAGATCGAGGCCGATCTGGCGGTCAAGCGCCGCACCACCGAAATGGAGCGTGATCTCCAGATCGTTGCGCAGGAAGCCGCGATCGTCGTCGCCATCAAGAACAAGGAGCAGTCGGAAGCCCAGACCATCGCCGAGACCGCACGCGCGATCGCGATCGCGGCCGAGGAAAAGGTTACGACCGCGCGCGCCACCGAAATCGCCGAGCGCGACAAGATCATCAACGTGATCGCGGCGCGCAAGGCGGCCGAAACCAACGCGATGCCGATCACGGTGATGGCCGAAGCCGAACGCCAGGCCGCCGCCAACAAGGCCGAAGCCACCAACGTGCTGGCGAAAGCCGATGCCAATGCGGCGACGACCCGCGCCGCCGGCGTCAAGGCGCTCGGTCAGGCCGAAGCGGAAGTCGCGACGCTGAAGGCGGAAGCGCGCAACAAGCTCAGCCCTTCGATGATCGACTACGATCTCAACCTCGCCCGCATCAACATCATCCCGAACGCGCTCGCCGAAGCCGTCAAACCGATCGAGAAGATTTCCGACATCCGCATCTTCGATACCGGCGGCCTGCTCGGCCGCGGCGGCGGCAATGGCGCCGTGAATGGTGGCGGCAATGGCGGTGGTCATGGCGGCCTTGGCCTCGGCGACGGCCTTGCCGCGCAGTTGCTGTCGGTATCGGCGTTCAAGCCGATGATCGACAAGATCCTCACCGAAGCGGGCTTCCCGACCGGCCCCGACGCGCTGACGAGCCTCACCAATGCGTTGGCGCAACGAAACGCTGAGGTTGCTGCAGAAGCGCCGGCGCCCGTCGACGGAAACTCGTCTGCGCCGCTGGTCGGCACCATAACGGGCCAGCTCGCCGCGCGGGCCCAAGCCGTAATCACAACCTGAAGAGCCACTGATACTCAGATCGAAAAGGCCTGTCGCAATTCTGCGGCGGGCCTTTTTGTTGTTGTCGGGAAACGGGTGGGTTCGAACGTCCTGAGATCAGACAATGCGGCCAGCATCGAATCCCAGGAATTTCCGCCATGTCCGTCAGACACACACCTACATTACCCTCGACCTTCAACCGCCTGGCGTGGTCTAACCTATCCGCGCAATCGGCCGAGCAGATCGCGCTGGCCGCGGCTCCCATCGTCGCCGTGTTGCTGCTTGGCGTCGGCGAAGGCCAGACCGGGCTGTTGCAGACCGCGCTGACGCTGCCGTTCATTCTGTTCGCGATTCCTGCAGGCCTGCTCGCCGACCGCTTCTCGCGGCGCTTTCTGATGGCGGGCGCGGAAGCGTTGCGCGCGGCGGCGCTGGTCGCGATCCTGCTGCTGCTCTGGCTGCATTGGATGACGCTGCCGCTGCTGGCGCTGCTCGGCTTCGTCGCGGTCTGCGGAACGGTCGCCTACAGCGTGGCCGCGCCGGCGCTGGTGCCATCGCTGGTGACGCCAAAACAATTGCCGGCCGCCAATGCGCGGATCGAGCTCGCGCGCACCGTCGCCTTTGCCAGCGGGCCGGCGCTCGGCGGCGTGCTGGTCGGATGGGTTGGGGCCGCGCCGGCGTTCGGATGTCGCCGCCGCGCTGTCCGTCGTCGCCGTCGTACTGCTGTCCGGAATCTATGAGCCGCCGCGCGCGCCCGCGCCGCGGCGCCACCCGCTGCAGGACATCAAGGAAGGCGCCGTCTTCGTGCTGCATCATCCGCTGCTGCGGCCGGTGTTCATCACCCAGTTCATCTTCAATACCGCATGGTTCGTCATGCTCGCGGTGTTCGTGCCCTACGCAGTGCGCCGTTTCGGGCTCTCGGCAGCCGGCATCGGTACGGTGCTTGCGATGTACGGCGTCGGCATGATGGTCGGCGCGCTGGTCGCGACCCGGGTCATGCGGCAGCTCGCCTTCGGCACCGTGATCGGGCTCGGGCCGGTGACCGGTTTCGTCGCGGCCGTGGTGATGGCGCTGACGACCTTCGTCCCGTCGCCCTGGCTGGCGGGCGCGAGCTTCTTCCTGCTCGGCGTCGGCCCGATCCTGTGGGTGATCTCGACCACCACGCTACGGCAATCGGTGACGCCGCCGTCGCTCTTGGGCCGCGTCTCCGCGATCAACATCATGAGCTATGGCGCCCGCCCGCTCGGCTCGGCATTGGGCGCGATCGTCGGCGGATTGTATGGCGCGGAGATGTGCCTCTATCTGGCCGCCGCCATCTTCGCGGTCCAGGCGCTGGTGATCCTGATGTCACCAGCGGTGTCGCTGGCACGGCAGCCGGAGATGGTGGGCGAAGCGGCGGGTGTTGATGTATTCCGTCATTGCGAGAATCCACTCGTTCTCACGCTGCAGATGGTTCTGCTGCGCTCGGAATGACGGCTTTTCTGACGTGCCCTACCCCGCCAGATACCGCTCGTACTTCCCCGCCACCACCTCATCCGCCGCGATATCCGGATCGAGCGTGTAGAGATCCTGCGCGCCGCTGATGCCGCGGAGCACGAAGCGGCCGGTGGACACCAGGTATTTTCGCCCTGCCGCCTCGAGCCCGCTGCCGAAGGCGGACGACATCAGCAATTCGCGATCGACCGAAGAGCACATCGAGGCGATGCGGCTGACTTCGTTCACCGCCGGTCCCACCACCGTGAAATCCAGCCGGTCCTCGCTACCGATATTGCCGTAGAAAACATAGCCGATATGCAGGCCCACATACGCGCTCGTCGTCGGCCGCCCCTCGGTGGCGCGGCGGGCGTTGAGGGCTCTCAAATTGCGGCGGAACTGGTGTTCGGCGCGCAACGCCGCGCGTTTGGCCACCGCCACGTTCTCATGCGTGAACATCGCCAGCACGCCGTCGCCGATCAGCTTCAGCACCTCGCCGCCGGCATCGTGGACGGCGTCGATCGAAGCCTGCGCATAATCGTTGAGGAACGGGATGATCTCGTCGGGCGAAAGGCTCTCGCTGATCGCGGTCGAGCCGCGCACATCGGAGAACCACAGCACGGCCTTGATCTTCTCGGTGACGCCGCGCGAAATTTTTCCGCGCAGCACCTGCTCGGAGGCGTCGCGGCCGAGATAGACCCGTCCCAGCGTACGCGCGATGTCGGCGTGGGCGTGGGACTTGATCGCGAGCCCCAGCACCGGCACCAGGTCGCGCAAGGCGGCAAGCTCCTGCTCGCCAAAACCTTCGTGCCGCCGCGTCGTCCAGTAGGAGTAGAGACAATCCATCTGCCCCATGGTGCCGGCCTCGCCGAAGCGATGCACGAAGGCGACGAAATGCTTGTGGCCCTTGGCGGCGATCTCTTCGATCATCGAGAAGTCGAGCTTGTCGCACTCCGCGAGATCGATCCTGATCTCGTTCTCGCCGTGCTCGAGCAAATGGTGGAACACGGTGCGGCGCCAGTTCTCGGCGGCATCGCCCGAACTGGTCGAACCGTATTCGAAGGCGTCGCTTTCGTTGGTGTCAGCATCGTTCCAGCGAACGCCGCGGCCCTCGAAGATCGGGTGCAGCGTGTCGATGAAGACGAGGCCGCGCGACAAATCGAGGCCTTCGGCGCGGCAGCGCTGGCAGAAGCCGCGCAGCAGGTCGTTTTCCGGAAGGCCAGTCAGACCCTGGTGGACCAGCCAGTTCATCAGGCGCAAACGGGGGGTGAGTTCCATGGAGCCGATTATGCCGCGCGATCGTGACGCGCGAAAGGTGCCGATCACACCTTACTTCGGATAACAACCTCGCCGTCTTCCTTCACAAAGCTGTCAACCGGATGGTCCAGCAGGTCGAACACCTGTTCCGACGGCCGGCACAGCCGCACGCCCTTGTCCGTCACCACGATCGGCCGGTTGATCAGGATCGGATGGGCCAGCATGAAATCGATCAGCTCGTCGTCGCTCCATTTGGGATCGGCCAATCCCAGTTCCGCATAGGGCGTGCCCTTCTCTCGCAGCAGCGCGCGGACAGGAATTTTCATGGCCTGGATCAACTCGACCAGCCTGGCGCGATCGGGCGGGTTCTTCAGATATTCGATCACCTCGGGCTCCTCGCCGCTCTGGCGGATCATCGCCAGCGTGTTGCGCGAGGTGCCGCAGGCGGGATTGTGATAGATCGTCACGCTCATGGTTGAGCCTCCTTCACGACGGGGACGCCCTCGCCTGCGCCGCGCAGCAGCCAGCCCATCAGCATCAAGCCTGCTAGCGCGCCACATAGTTCGGCAGCGATGAAGCCGGGAAGATCGATCGGGCGAATGCCGGAAAAGCTGTTGGTCAGCGAGCGCGCGATGGCGACGGCCGGATTGGCAAACGAAGTCGACGAGGTGAACCAATAGGCTGCGGTGATGTAGAGGCCGACCAGCCAGGGAATGGCGGGCCGGTTAAGCTTCACGCCGGCCAAAATGGTTGCGATCAGGCCGAAGCGTGGCGACGCCCTCAGCCAGCCATTGCGCGCCGCCGGTTCGTACCTTCAGCGACGCATCCAGCAGCGGCAGCGCGAACATCGCATGCGCCATCACGGTCCCGGCGATGCCGCCGGCGATCTGCGCCGCCACGTAGGACACAGCCTCGCGCGAACTCAGCTCCTGCCTGATAGCAAAGACCATGGTGACGGCCGGATTGAAATGCGCGCCCGAGATCGGCCCGAGGATCGTGATCAGCACCACCAGGATCGCGCCGGTCGGGATCGTATTTCCGAGCAGCGCCAGCCCAACGTCCCTGGTCAGCGTCTCCGCCATGATGCCGGAGCCGACCACGGTCGCCACCAGCAGCGCCGTGCCGAGCGCTTCGGCCGCCAGGCGGCGCTGCAAATCGAAGGGAGGCATCAGCTTGCGGCAGTTGGTGCGGCTTGCGGCGCGCAGCAGGCGCTCTGCTTTTCGTGCGCCACGCGCGCAACGCGCTCGCCGGTGCCGTCGCCATAGGTCGTGCTTTCGCCTGAGGTGAGGAAGGTTTCCCAGGAAATGCCGGCGGGATCGTCGATCCACGCTTTTTCCGACTTGGCATAGCAGCAGGCGGTCTGCCCCTGCTCGATGACCTCGCCGCCGGCCTGACGCAGCCGCGCGTACACTTCCTGCAGCTCGTCGGCGTTCTCGACCTGAATGCCGAGGTGATCGAGGCCGGCTTCGCGGCCCCGCGTCGAGATCGCGAAATTGACGCGGGGATCGTCGAGCATCCACTTGGCGTAGTCGGTCTTGACCACGGCGGGTCCGGCGGCGAACAGTGCCGAATAGAACCCGATCGACTGCGGGAGATTCTCGACGGCCACGTGGATGTGAAGGCGCTTCATGGGTGCTCTCTCCCTCAAGTCGTCATCTTCGCACGCTTGCCGCGCGCCGGCTTGCAAGTGGCAACGGGTGCGCAAAGCTCGCTGCGTCCGCCGCAACAATCCTCAACCATGAATGAAGTCAGGCTTTGAAACGTCGCCAGATCCGCCCGGTAGATGATCGAACGGCTCCTGCGCTCGCTCATCACGAGCCCTGCCCGCGCCAGCACCGCCAGATGCGCCGACAGAGTGTTCTGCGGAACCGCAATCGCCCTGGCGATCTCGCCCGCCGGCAGCCCCTCCGGCTCATGCTTCACCAGCAAACGGAACACGCCGAGACGCGTGCCCTGCGCGAGGGCTGCGAACGCAAGAATGGCTTGCTCTTGTTCCATATATCCAGAATTATAGAAATATGGCGCCGCCGTCAACCGGCTTGGCTTGAAGGACATATGCAACCATGAGCCAGCGGCAGCTTCCGATCATCATTGCGCTCGGCACAACGCAGACGCTGGCCTGGGCGTCGAGCTATTACCTGCCGGCGATCCTCGCCGATCCGATCGGGCGCGACCTTGGCGTTTCCTCGACCTGGGTATTTGCGGCCTTCTCCGCCTCGCTGGTGCTGTCCGCCCTGCTCGGCCCGCGGATCGGGCGGCAGATTGATCTCGTCGGCGGCAGGAGCGTGCTGTCGCTGTCCAATCTGGTGCTGGCGGCGGGACTGGTGCTGCTCGGCTTCGCTACCTCGATCCCACTGCTGATTGCGGCCTGGTTGCTGCTCGGCATCGGCATGGGCGCGGGCCTGTACGATGCGGCCTTTGCCGCGCTCGGGCGCATCTATGGCCACGCGGCGCGCGGGTCGATCACCGGCATCACGCTGATCGCGGGCTTTGCCTCGACCGTGGGATGGCCGCTGAGCGCGTGGGGGCTGGAAACCATCGGCTGGCGTGACACCTGCTTTGCCTGGGCCGTGGCGCATCTTTTGATCGGCCTGCCGATCAATTGGTGGATGCTGCCCAAGGTCACGGGCGCGAAGGCGGTGGTCGAGGCCGCCGTCAAACCGCACATCCCGCTCGATCGAACCATGATCCTGCTGGCGTTCGTCTTCGCTGCGGCCTGGACCGTCACCGGCGCCATGGCCGCGCATTTTCCGCGCATCCTGGAAGCGGCTGGCGCCACGCCCGTGCAGGCGATCGCGGCCGGCGCGCTGATCGGTCCGGCGCAGGTGGCGGCCCGTATCCTCGAGGCAGGCTTTCTCAGCCGCTATCATCCGCTGCTGTCGGCGCGGCTCGCCTGCCTGACGCATCCGATCGGCGCGGCCATTCTGGCTTTGGCAGGTGGCGGCGCGGCCAGCGTGTTCGCGCTGTTTCATGGCGCCGGCAACGGCGTCCTGACCATTGCGCGCGGCACGCTGCCGCTCGCGATCTTCGGCCCGCAGAATTATGGCTACCGCCTCGGCATCATCGGCGCGCCGGCGCGGATGGCGCAAGCGGCGGCGCCGCTCGTGTTCGGCTTGTTGCTCGATACCATGGGCAGCAATGTCCTGATCGTCTCCTCCGCGCTCAGCCTGGCCGCGCTCGGCGCGTTGTTCCTGCTGCGCGACAAGCCGGCCGCATCCGAATAGCTTGATAGAATAGGCCCTTCCCTTTGCTGACAGCTTCAAGCAAAAGACGGCATGGAAAAACAACGTCCCCCGACCGGGAAGCCAAGCTTTGTGCAGTGGGCGATCACGCCGCCGCAATCCTATGCGGTCTATCTTGTCGCTTTTTTCCTTGTTGCCGGATTGTCATTCTACGCCGGGACGCTGCGGCCGAAGAAACCGGTCGGCATGGGGCCGCCGCCGATCGGCGCGCCTTCCACGCCGCGCAACTGAGTTTGCATTATTCGTCATGGCCGGGCTTGTCCCGGCATGACGAAGATAGATCTCGTTCCTACCAGGCCGAGGACGCCCAATGACTAACGCCCCACCGCCATCGATCCAGCGGATCAATCCGCCCGAACTCGGCACGCCTCCGGGCTACTCCCAGATCGTCGCAGTCAGCGCCGGCCGCATCATCTTCATCGCAGGCCAGACCGCGCTCGATCGCGACGGCAACGTCGTCGGCAAGAACGATTTCGCCGCTCAAGCCGAGCAGGTATTTCGGAATCTCACGATCGCGTTGCAAGCGAGCCAATGCACGCCGGCCAATCTGGTGAAACTGACCGTGTTCCTGACCGACATGGACAATCTCGGACCCTACCGCGAGGCGCGCAATCGCTTCTTCGCGACCGTCACCCCACCGGCAGCGCCCGCCGTGACGCTGGTCGAGGTATCGAAACTCTACGGGCCGGATTTCCTGATCGAGATCGAGGCGATCGCTGCGGCGTGAGCCCTCAATCGTAAAATTCCGGCGACATTTTCAATCCGTCGCACTGAGAAACACGACTTCATCGCCGCTGCCCTTTCGCGCCGGTTACGTTTTTTTGATCTCCGACGTCGCGATCCAGATTCCCGCAAACACCGCGATCAATCCGAGCACGAGGTTGGTCGTGATCGGCTCACCGACGAGCTGGGTGGCGAGCAACCCCGCCGCGACCGGATTGATGGTCATGGTGTTGGCCACGCGGGTGGGCGACGCGCGTTCCAGGGCGAGCACCCACAGAATGAACGCCAGAGCGCCGCCGGCTATCCCGAGATAAAGCCCCGCGATCCATTGCGGCGTCGTGAAATGGCTCAAGGCCGAGACGCTACCCGTCAACAACCCCACCAGGATCAACGCCGCGGCACCCGTCCCCATGCCGACGGCGAGAAAGCCGAGCGCGCTGGAGCGGCGGATGAACGGACGAGACCAGACATTGTAGAAGGCCATGCACAGCACGGCGCCGGTCATGATCAATTCGCCGCGCCATGCGCCGGTCGGCGCGGTCGAGAGTCCCGATGCCAGCGCCGCGATCACGCCCAGAACCGCAATGCAGACGCCGAGCGTCTTGCGCAGCGTCAGCGGCTCGATCCCAAGCAAGGCGCCGACCACCATCGTGTGCAGCGGCAACGTCGCCAGCGCGAGGCTGGCGCGCGCCGCGGTCGTGTAGGAGATCGCGATGTTGTAGAGCACGAAGAACACGCCGAAGAAGCAGAAGCCGAGAGCTGCGACTGCGGGCCAATCGCGGCGTTGCGGCCACTTCGCATTGAGCAAAATCGCCGCCGGCAGCACGCACGCGAAACCGATGCCCCAGCGCAGGATGGCGAGCGTGATCGGATCGGTATTGCCGGCCAGATAGCGCGTGATCGCCGCCGCGGTGCCGCCGAGGCTGCTCGATACCAGCGCGATCGCAACGCCAACCCATTCGGTCACGCCGGCCTCCCCGCGTTTTGTTGTTTGTGATCCTATCGCGTCATCCGTTGCGGGGCGAGTTAGCGAATTCGCAGACATCGGAGGTTGCCTTGCAGATGGCGGCAAGTGTCAGCAGCGCGAGGATTTCATCCACCTTGCTGGCTTGATCCAAATCTCTTGCACGCACGGCCGTCACCGGCATAACCTGCCCGCGGGGACATCGCAGCCTCCCCGTGAAATGGTGATCCCATTCAAGCGCTGCTCGCTTTTGTTTGGAGCGAGCACCATGGATGGATTTTCTCTCGAGATTCCGCTCTTCCTTCTTGCGACATTCGCGGGCGCGCTGGTCGCGGGGCTCTCCGGCTTTGCCTTCGGGCTGGTCGCCGCCTCGATCTGGCTCTACATCTTAAGCCCGCTGCAGACGGCCACGCTGATCATCGCGTACGGCCTGATCGTGCAGGGCTACTCGGTGTGGAAGCTGCGTCGCGCGCTGGATCTGCAAAAGCTCTGGCCATTCATGCTGGGCGCCGCGCTCGGCGTGCCCGTCGGCGTCGGTATCCTGACCTGGGCCAATCCAGCGCATGTGCGCATCGGCGTTGGCGTCTTTCTCGTGCTTTACAGCCTCTACGCGCTGTTCCGTCCGGCCATCAAACCAATCACCGCGGGCGGCGCCGCAGCGGATGCCAGCGTCGGCTTTCTCAACGGCGTGCTCGGCGGCATCACCGGATTAGCCGGAATCCTCGTTACCATCTGGTGCGGACTGCGCGGCTGGCCCAAGGATGTGCAGCGCACGGTGTTCCAGCCGGTTGCGGTTGCGATCTTCCTGATGAGTGCGCTGTGGATCGGCGCCAAGGGCGCAATCACAGCGGAGATCGCAAAGCTGTTCCTGATCGGTCTGCCCGCATTGTTTGCCGGCACATGGCTTGGCCTAAAATTGTTCGGCCGTCTCGACGAGGCCGCGTTCCGCAAGGTGGTGCTGGCGCTGCTGCTGCTCTCCGGCGTGGTCCTGATCGCGTGATGCTCAATTGAATGTGAGTAGATGCCGGGTCCCTGCGAAAGCGCCCGATTCCATGGGGCTTTGCGCACGCGGGTCGCCGCGTTGATGGTCCTGATACGTTGACAGTCCAAGACCGTTTGGCTGTAATTCGGCCATGGGGGTTTGCGATCCCCCCACGAGGCGACATGCCCAAGTATCGCGTCCCGTTCAGACGAGGGGCGCACGTGCATGTCCTGATCAATCCCGTGAAAAATCCAGTGAACCTCGGCTGCGCATCCACGCGCATCGCCGGAAATACCGCATGCGCGGCCAAAATATCTTGGGCCGCAAAGATAAGGAGAACGCCATGAAACACGCCCTCACCCCGTTTGCGCTCGGCGCCGCATTGCTGCTGTCCCTGCCCGCTCGGGCTGCCGATATCGACTGGAAGAAAGTGGACACTGCGCTCGGCAAGACCGCAGCCGTCAGCGGCGAGGTCCACCGCTACGGACTGCCGCGGTCCGACCTGCATGTCACGCTCGACGGCGTCGCCATCAAGCCGTCCCTGGCACTCGGCGGCTGGGTCGCCTTCGCGCCTGTCCATGGCGAGGCCATGGTGATGGGCGATCTTGTGCTGCTCGAAACCGAGATCACGCCGGTTATGACGAAACTGCTCGACAGCGGGCTCGACATCACCGCCATCCACAACCACATTCTCCGCGCCTCGCCTGCGACCTTCTATATGCACGTCGCCGGCCACGGCGATCCCGAAAAAATGGCGGCGGCGATCCGCGCGGCGCTATCGTCGGCGAGCAAGACGCCGTTCGATCCACCCGCGACGACCGCTGGTGCCGCCCCTAACCTCGATCTCGACACCGCCAAGATTGACGAGGCGATGCGCGCCAAGGGAACCGCCAATGGCGGGGTCTACCAATTCGGAATTCCGCGGCGCGACCCGCCGATGGAAAGCGGCATGCAGGTCACCGCAGCGCTGGGCGGCGCCAATGCCATCAACTTCCAGCCGACCGGCGACGGCAAGGCCGCCATCACCGGCGACTTCCTGGTCACGGGCAACGAGGTCAATCCGCTGATCCGGGCACTGCGCGCCGGCGACATCGAGGTCACCGCGATCCACAGCCACATGCTCGATGAAGAGCCGCGGCTGTTCTTCATCCACTTCTGGGCCAACGACGACGCGGTGAAACTGGCGCGCAGCGTCCGCGCCGCGCTCGACAAGACGGCGGTGGCGCAGCGCTGACGCGAGGCTGCGCGGCACGGCGGTGACGCTCGTCGCCGCCGGCCGCTCCGCCGGCGTCACTACCGCCATGACGCCAGGAGCTGCGGGCTCGGCACGTCCATTTGCGACAGGCCGAGCGCAGCAACCAAGCACTTCGTCATCCAAACAGCCTCACCGGACCCTTGATTGCTTTCCAGGCAAAATGTCCACCTGACATATACCGGGCATCAAACCCCGCTTTGCGCAGCGTTGAGGCCGTCTCACATCCGATGTGGAAGCCATAGACACAGAATGTGACGACTGGTTCGGTCTTTGAAAGGGTGCCAATCCAGTCATCCAATCGTTCAGGATCCCGCCAGATAGCGCCCTCCATTATGTCTTGCGCCTTGGTCGTGTAGTGCTTTGGGCGCGTATCGATGATCTGAACCGGCGTTCCCGACTTCAGCATCTCCCTGACTTCTTCAACGGAAATCGAAGGCACGTCCGCAAACTGCTTCTGTTCGAGCGGTCGCGGTGGCGCGACCTTGATTGCATCCTCATATCGCAGACTTACCGCAGACCAATCGATATTGCGCATGAATGCAGCGATATAGGCACTCGCGTTCGCGCCAAATTCCAAGTGATACGCGTGCTCGTACATATCAAGGGCGAGTATTGGGACACCCCCTGCAATGCTCTGCACATGATCCGACGCGATCTGATTGATGAGCCGACCGTCGCGCGGAACATAGGTGAGCAACACCCAACCTGAACCGCCGGCCAGCCCATTCGCAATCCCGACAAACTCCTGACGCCAACGATCGACCGAACCGAAGTCCTTCGCGATGGCGCTCGCGAGGGCATCCGGCAAGAACGCGCCCGTCTCCGCCGAGGCTGGCAAAATACAATTCGTGCAAAAGTGTCGAATTGAGCGCCACAATCTCGTCGCGCTTCAGGCGGGCAAGCGATTGACCGGAAGTGGCGTTGAGATCGAGCTGCTCAATTTCCTCGGAGATCGCGTTCAATCGATTTAGGGCTGCACCATAGTTGTTTTCGTAATGGCTCTCGATGAGACGCGCAGAAATTCCATTCAACGTCCAGGGACGACAGTAAAGTGGTGCCAGTTGGTAGCGCATTTTGATTCTCCTTTGGTAATCTCAGTTTTCAGCGGATCGCCATCAATCGATGGACTACTCTCGAACAATGGCAGCTGGTATGGAAAACGCGCCTTCACGCTTCGCCCTCTGACGGAGGCTTGCGGCTCGAGAGGTTGTTCAATTCGTTCGAGGCCCATTGCACCTAGTGCAATAAGGAATCCTTCGCTGACTTCGTCCTCGTTCCGGTAATAGACGGCGACCGAAGGTCCATCGGAGAAGTCGTTTCGGCACGGTTCGATTTGTCCGGAACGACTTTGCCGCTCAACGGCGACGGGTTCGTCTGACTTCGCTAGCTCCGCGAGCGGCGGATCAATGTCTGGCGGAAGTCCGCTTAGAAGCAGACCACAAACGAAATTCGCTGGGGGGAATTGAAGGCTTGCTCTCGTCCATGTGCACTTACCTCGACAAATCGAGCGTTGCACAGTGCTTGGACCGAAGCCTCAAGGGGAGACCGTACTTCCCCTAAGCGCGTCATAATTCAGCAAAGCGAGAAAAGCAATAAAATCTTTGATCGGTACTTCGTCTCGCACTGCCTGCGCCGCTCGCGCACCGACGAGGTCATCGAATGACGGCGTTGTCTGCTGCGGTGCATGAATTCGGAGCTAGCACTGCCCCCACGCGATGGCATCACGACGACTCCTCGGGCGGCTTGATGTGGCGGAACGAGTACAACAGCGCGAGGTCGTAGGCGATCTTGAGCACGCCGCAGACCACCAGCGGCAACCCGGAGAAGGCCGTGGTCAGCAGCGCGCCCGAGATCGCCGGGCTGATCGATGACGCCAGGCTGCGCGGCACGGCGGTGACGCTCGCCGCCGCCGGCCGCTCGGCCGGCGTTACAACAGCCATGACGTAGGAAGTGCGGGTCGGTACGTCCATCTGCGACAGCGCCGAACGCAGCAACAATAGCCCGAGCGCCACGTACAGGTTCGGCGAGAACGCCGCCAGGATCAGGAACACGCTGGAGGGGATATGCGTGAACACCATGGTGTTGACGAGGCCGACGCGTTTCGCGATCCAGGCCGCGACCGGATAGGAAAACGCGCTCAACGTGCTCGACCAGAAGAAGAACAGGCCGGCCGCCGAGAGCGACAGGTCGAAACGCTCGAACAGCCAGAGCACCAGCAGGGACTGGGCGACGAATCCGCCGGCAAACGCGTCGACGGAAAACAGCGCCGCGAGCTTGTAGACGGTTTTGCGCGAGGGCCCGAGCGGCGCGTGGTGGGCCTTCTCTTCGCCGCGCGCATGCGGAACTTGCCGGTAGAGCACCGCGCTCAGCACGCCGAGCGCGGCGTAGGCATAGAACATCAGGCGGAATGCCCCGAGCCGCGAGCTTCCCGTCTCGACCAGAAAATCCGGCACAGATGCCGCAAGTGATCCGGCTGCGGTGCAGAGCGCGCCGATCAGGCTATAGCGCGCGAACACCTGGGTACGCCGGTCGTCGGTCGCGCTCTTCGCCAGCACCGCGTGTTCGAGCGGAACCAGCACGCCGAGATCGCCGCCCGACGGATTGATGGTGCCGATGAAGGCCACCAACGCAATCAGCACGATGTGCTCGACGGCGGGGAACGCCAGACCAGTCGCCGCCATCAGGCCCGCGCCGAAGATCAGCAACGCACGCAGATCGTGCCGCGGCGCGATCCAGCCGACCACCAGCGTCAGCAACGCCGTTCCAAGCAATGAAGCAGTGGCAACGAAACCGACCGCGACGGCGCCGTAGCCCAGCGCCGTCATGTAGGCCGGCAAGATGATGATGGCAAAACCATCGCCGAAGCCACGCAAGCCGCGCGCCGCGTAGAGCAGCGCGATCAGCGAGGTCTTGCCTGGCGTCTGGCGCTCAGTCGCAATGCTCGTCATTGGTTTCCGTCTAGAACCGAGCTGATCTGACTTGATCATGGCAGAGGCTTGATTGTCACCTGGTTGAAGCGGGTGACGCTGTCGGCCTTGGTCCACAGCGCCACGCCACCGGCTTCCGCAAATGTCTTGTCGGTCGCGCTGAACAGCGTCCTGCCGTCATAGGTAACCGTGAAACGCTCTCCCTCGGCGCGCAGGCCGAGTGTGTGCCACTCATTCGGCGTCACCTTCAAATTCGCGCCATCGAGTTGCTCGCGCCGGCCGGCGACGACGCGGTAGAAGCGGACGTTATCCTCCAGCGCGTTGGCGCGCGCCACATAGTAATTATCGGCATCGGCGAGCCGCACGGCAATGCCGGCAGCCTGATCGACCTTGCCCGCCACCGCCTTGAAGCGGATTTCGACATCGAGATTGGCGGCCGACAGGCTCTCGTGGATCGCCAGCGGAAACCGATAGTCGGTACGCTCGGTGCTGGTCTGCTCGATCGCGCGCCCGCCAGTCGCGGTATTGTCGGCGGTGACGGTCCAGGCCCCCTCTCCGCCCTGTCCGGTTCGCGCAAAGGTGAATCCTGCTGGTGGTGACCCCAGCGTCATCTGATCAATGGCAATCATGACAGCTCCTGTTTGCGCGGACGCGAACAGCGTCACGTCCGCGAGGAAACACGCGGCGAGAAAAGCGCTCAGAACTGATCTGCGGGAGCAAAAAAATATCGGCCCGTTCCCGTCCATATGCGCAATCCTCGACACGTCGAGTGGTGCGCAGAGCTTGGACGGAGGGCCGTCTGACGGGGAGCCTGCTTTGTCCCCGAACCCAACCAAGCTAGGTCGGAATGTGGGTTTCCGCAAGTCCCGCGATGGGAGCGACGCGCGAGAGCGGTTGACAGCGCACGCGGCAGCGGTTTATTTGACGGCATGGGGACCCAGCGATCTCCCCACGAGGCGACAAGCCCAAGTATCGCGCCCGTTCTGTTTTACGAGGGCGCAACCATGTCATCCTACACCTCCATATCCCAGGACAAGCTTTCCCGTCTGATCGGGACGGCGAAGACCCCTGTTTTGATTGACGTCCGCACCGAAGAAGACTTTGCCGCCGACCCGCGGCTCATTCCCGGTGCCATCAGGCGAAGCCATCAAGACGCCGCCAACTGGGGCGGCGATTTCGCCGGCCATCCGGCCATCGTCGTCTGCATGCGCGGCGAGAAACTAGCGCAAGGGACGGCGGCCTGGCTGCGCCACGCCGACGTGTCGGCGGAGACGCTCGAAGGCGGCTTTGAGGGCTGGAAAGAAGCAAAACTGCCGCTGGTGAATGCATCGAAATTGCCGCCGCGCGACGCGCAGGGGCGCACTGTCTGGGTGACGCGGTCGCGGCCGAAGATCGACCGCATCGCCTGCCCCTGGCTGATCCGCCGCTTCGTCGATCCGAACGCGGTGTTCCTGTTCGTCGCACCTTCCGAAGTCGTTGCCGTCGGCGAACGTTTCAATGCGGTGCCGTTCGACATCGAGAACGTGTTCTGGAGCCATCGCGGCGAACTCTGCACCTTCGACGTCATGATCGAGGAGTTCGGGCTATCGACCCCGCCGCTGCTGCGGCTCGCCACCATGGTGCGCGCGGCCGATACCGGGCGTCTCGATCTCTCGCCGGAAGCGCCGGGACTGCTGGCGGCCTCGCTCGGGCTGTCACGGATGTATGACGACGATCTCGAACAACTCGAGGCCGGCATGCTGCTGTACGACGCCTTCTACCGCTGGTGCCGCGACGCGACTGGCGAAACCCACAACTGGCCGACCAACAAGGCGAAGCCGTAATGGATGCGACCATAAACAAGACCTCTGAGGCTGATGCCGGTCACGGCATCAGCTTCGGTGAAGCCTTCCGGGTCTGGCTCCGCGTCGCCCTCCTCAGTTTCGGCGGGCCCGCGGGCCAGATCGCGGTGATGCACCGCATCCTGGTCGACGAGAAGAACTGGATCTCCGAGAGCCGGTTTTTGCATGCGCTGAACTACTGCATGCTGCTGCCGGGGCCGGAGGCGCAGCAACTCGCGACCTATATCGGCTGGCTGCTGCACCGGACCGCAGGCGGCATCATGGCCGGCGGGCTGTTCATCCTGCCCGGCATCATCGCCATCATGGGCTTGAGCTACATCTACGCGGCCTACGGCAATGTCGGCTTCGTCGAAGCGCTGTTCTTCGGCCTGAAGGCGGCGGTGCTGGCGATCGTGATCCAGGCGGTGGTCCGCGTCGGCAAACGCGCGCTGCGCAACCGGATCATGATCGCGCTCGCCGCCATCGCCTTCATCGGGATCTTCTTTTTCAACGTGCCGTTCCCGATCATCATCATCCTGGCCGGCGTGATCGGCTACCTCGGCGCCAAAAGCGGACGGAGCGAATTCGCGGCGGTGGAGCATGGCGGAGGCGGCAAGAAAGCTGCCGCGGTCGACAGCGTGCTCGACGACGAACTGCCCGATCATGTCAGACCCAGCGTGTCGCGTGCGCTACGCGTCAGCGCGATCTGGCTATTGTTGTGGCTGGTGCCGGTCGCGGCGCTGCTGATCGGGTTCGGCCAGGCCAACACGTTCAGCCAGATCGCGCTGTTCTTCTCCAAGATGGCGCTGGTGACGTTCGGCGGCGCCTATGCGGTGCTCGCCTACGTCGCCCAGCAGGCGGTCGAGCATTATCATTGGCTACAGCCGCGTGAGATGCTGGATGGGCTGGGCATGGCCGAGACCACGCCGGGCCCGCTGATCATGGTGCTGCAATTCGTAGGCTTCATGGCCGCGTTCCGCGATCCAGGCCAGCTGTCGCCGATGCTCGCGGGCACGCTCGGCGGGCTGCTCGCGACCTGGGTCACGTTCACGCCCTGCTTCCTCTGGATCTTCCTCGGCGCGCCCTTTATCGAAACCCTGCGCGGCAACAAGGGCCTTGCCGGCGCGCTCGGCGCGATCACCGCCGCCGTGGTCGGCGTGATCCTCAACCTCTCGATCTGGTTTGCGCTGCACACGGTGTTCCGGGAGACAACGCCGGTTCGTTCGTTCGGGCTTTCGTTCGACATGCCCGTGTTGTCGAGCATCGATTTCCCGGCGCTGGTTTTGGCGGTAGCAGCGGCGACCGCGGTCTTCCGCTTCAACGTCGGCATGCTCTGGGTGCTGGGCGGGTCGTGCGTGGCCGGCATCGTGATGCGGTTGGTGGGAATTATTTAAACGGAGCTACACCATCTCCGCCGGCGCGAGCTTGCAGGCGTCGCTGCTGATTTCCACCTGCAGCGTGGCGTGGTGGATGTTGAAGCGATGCGACAGGCCCTCGCACACATGATGCAGGAACGCATCGTCATGCCCGCCGGGGCGCACCAGATGGGCGGTCAGCGCCGTCTCATTGGTGCTCATGGCCCAGATGTGCAGGTCGTGCACTTCCGTGACGCCGTCGAGTGCGGCGAGATAGTCCCTCACCTGCGCCAACTCGATGCCTTTCGGCACGGCGTCCAACGCGAGATTGACGCTGTCACGCATCAGGCCCCAGCCGCTGGCGAGCACGACGGCTGCGATGACGAGGCTGATGGCGGGATCGACCCACAACCACCCCGTCGCCATGATCACCAGCGCCGCGACCACCACGCCGAGCGAGACGGCGGCATCCGCCGCCATGTGCAGATAGGCGCCGCGGACGTTGAGATCGCCGTGCCGGCCGCGCATGAACAACAGGGCAGTCCCGCCATTGATGGCAATGCCAAGCGCAGCGACCCAAACCACCGTCCAGCCCGCGACGGAAGCCGGCTCCCGCAGCCGATCGATCGCCTCGACCGCGATGCCGCCGACCGCTATCAGCAGCAGCCCGGCATTGAACAGCGCCGCCAGGATCGACGCCCGGCGATAGCCGTAAGTATGCGTATCCGTCGGCCGCCGGCCCGCCAGCCAGGCTCCGCCCCACGCCAACAGCAGCGCGATCACGTCGGAGAAATTGTGGACGGCGTCGGAAATCAGCGCCAGCGAATTGGCCGCGTAGCCGAACATCAGTTCGGCAACGACAAAGGCCGCGTTGAGCGAGGCGCCGATGGCGAAGGCTACGCCAAAACTATCCGGCGCATGGCTGTGGCCTGAATGATCGTGGGCGTGGGAATGATCGTGATGGTGGTGGTCGTGCGCCATGGCGGACTTATAGCGCGCGAAAATTCGAATACTATTACAGGGAGGCGCTAGTTTCCGTCCCTCTCACCGTCGTCCCGGGCAAGCCAACGGGTCGCGCGAATGCGCGCCCGATGACAGGCTCCGCGCGACCCGGGACCCATAACCACCGCTGGACCAGTTAGGGCAGGCTGGAGCACCATCGTGCTTAACAATAACGCCCTGTGGTTATGGGTCCCTGCGTTCGCAGGGACGACAGTTACTCCACGCCCCGATTGAACTTGTTCGACTTCGGCAAACCATGCGCGAGGCGGCCGGCGTCGGCGCGGTTGCCGCGCCAGTCGGCGAGATCCTTCCAGCTCATGCTCTGCTCGCGGCCGGCGGAATCCCTCCACGTGAGGCCCGCCTTGGATTCGAACACGGCGATGTCGGACAGCGATGCGCTGGTGTATTTCTGCAGGCGCACGCCTCGGCCGCGTGCCATCTCCGGCACCTGGTCCAATCCGAACAGCACCATCTTGTGGTTGGTGCCGATCACAGCAACGGTATCGCCGGCGATGGTCGCGATCGCGCGCGCTTCGTTCGGCATCTCGACGTTGAGCACCTGCTTGCCCTTGCGGGTGTTGCTGACGCAGTCATCCTCGTTGACGATGAAGCCCTGGCCTTCGCTGCTTGCGATCAGGAATTTGCGGCCGCCCTTGTTGACGAACAGCGCGACGATCGCAGTTTCCTGTTCCATGTCGATGAACATGCGGATCGGTTCGCCATGGCCGCGGCCGCCCGGCAGCTTGGCGACATCGAGCGAATAGAATTTGCCGTTGGTGGCGAACACCAGCAGTTTTGAGGTGGTCTCAGCAAAGAACGCATGGTCGAGCTTGTCGTCGGTCTTGAACGCAAGTCCCGAAATGTCCTCGACATGGCCCTTCAGTGTCCGCACCCAGCCTTTTTCGGAAATCACCACGGTGCACGGCTCGCGCTCGACAAAGGCCTCCTCGATCGCGGCGAGATCGTGCTCGGGCGCGTCGGCGAAGGTGGTGCGGCGCTTGCCGAGCGGCGTCTTCGGCCCGAAGATCTCGCGGACCTTGGTGACCTGCTCGCTGACCCTGGTCCACTGCTGGGCTTCCGAGCCGAGCAGCCCTTCAATGCCCTTCAACTCCTTGCGCAGATCCTTGTCCTCGGTGCGGATCTCCATTTCCTCGAGCTTGCGCAAAGACCGCAGGCGCATATTGAGGATGGCGTCGGCCTGGACTTCGGTGAGCTTGAACGCCTTGATCAGCGCCGGCTTCGGCTCATCCTCGGTGCGGATGATCTTGATCACCTTGTCGATGTTCAGGTACGCGATCAGATAACCGCCGAGCACTTCGAGGCGATGCTCGATCTGTTGCTTGCGGTAGTTGGAGCGCCGCAGCAGCACGTCGCGCAGATGGTCGAGCCATTCGCGCAGGCACTCGGCGAGGCCCAGCACCTTGGGGATGCGGCCCTTCACCAGCACGTTGAGGTTCAGCGGAATCTTGCTTTCGAGCTCGCTCAGCCGGAACAGCAATTCCATCATCAATTCGGGATCGACCGTGCGGGATTTCGGCTCGATGACGAGGCGGACGTCGTCGGCGGATTCATCCCTGATGTCGCCGACCAGCGGGAGCTTCTTCTGATCGAGCAGTTCGGCGATCTTTTCGATCAGCCGCGACTTCTGCACCAGCCACGGGATTTCGGTGATGACGATCACCCAGGTGCCGCGGGCGCCCTCTTCCTGGCTCCATCGCGCGCGGGTGCGGAACGAGCCGCGCCCGGTCATGTAGGCCTCGGCGATTGACTCCTTGGAATCGACGATGATGCCGCCGGTCGGGAAATCCGGACCCTTGACCCATTTCAAGAGCGACTTCGATTTCGCATCGGGCTTGTCGATCAAATGCAGCGCGGCGTCGCAGAGTTCCGCGACGTTGTGCGGCGGGATCGAGGTCGCCATGCCGACCGCGATGCCCTGCGCGCCGTTGGCGAGCAGGTTCGGAAAGCCGCCGGGCAGCACCGTTGGTTCTTTGTCCGAACCGTCGTAATTGGCGCGGAACTCGACGCCGTCCTCGTCGATGCCGTCCAACAACAGCCGCGCGACCTCGGTCATGCGCGCTTCGGTGTAGCGATAGGCGGCGGGATTATCGCCGTCGATATTGCCGAAATTGCCCTGGCCGTCGACCAGCGGATAGCGCGAGGAGAAATCCTGTGCCAGCCGCACCATGGCGTCGTAGATCGCCTGGTCGCCATGCGGATGGAACGAGCCCATCACGTCGCCGACGATTTTGGCGGATTTCTTGAACGCCGTGCCGGGATCGAGCCGCAAGAGGCGCATGCCGTAAAGGATGCGCCGGTGCACCGGCTTCAAGCCGTCGCGGGCATCCGGCAGCGCGCGGTGCATGATGGTCGAGAGCGCGTAGGCGAGATAGCGCTCTTCCAGCGCATCGCGCAGTCCGACATCGTGGATTTCGGCCGGCTCTTCCGGCGGTAGTTGTCGTTTTCCCATGGGGAGGGGGTAAACTTTTGGGGCTGCTCGGGCAAGACGGAATGGCGGCATCCGTCGTCCCTGCGAACGCAGGGACCCATAACCACAGGTGTTTGTGGCGAAAAATCGTTGGGGCCGCAGCGCCATGGATGGGCCGCGGCGTATGGATCCCTGCTTTCGCAGGGACGACGGGATGAGAGAACGGGGTCAGGCCGACGAACTGATTCGCGCCCGATATTTGGTCACCGCGTTGATAAATCCATCCCGCGCGTCGGAATGGCCCTGCCCGCGCGGCTCCAGCACGTGGCGCAGCAGGAACAGGCCGGTCAGCCGAAAGCCGTCCTGCAGGTCCTGGTCCGACCAACCGTTCGGACCGCCCTCGCCTTCGCGCAAAAATGCCGGCAGCCGCAGCAGCCGGTCGCGGAACGGCTCGCCGGCCTGCCGCGACACCGCGCCGCCGGATTTCGGCGAGACATAGATCAAATCGGTGGTCTCGCCGGTCGCGGCGCAGTTTTCCAGATCGAGCCCGAAGCCGAGTTCGGCCAGCATCGCCAGTTCGAATTTGATGAGATGGACGGCCGCCCCGCCGACGTCGTCGAAATCGTCCAGCGTGCGCTCGAGCATCTCGTAGATGTCCTCGTGCGGATCGCGTTCCGGCAGCAGCCGGGCCAGCGAAGCCAGATGGGTCACGCCATAGGTCGCATGCGATGACGCAAGCACCGTGGCCGCACGCAGCCGCGTGCCTTCGAGGACGTAATAGCCGAGGTGCTCGTCGAGCCGGGCCCGCCACACCGCGGTCACGCTGTTGCCGGGTTGCAGCATCGGCCGCATGCGTTTGCTCGAGCCGCCGCGCACCAGCCCGAGGTGACGGCCGTGGGCGCGGGTCAGGAGTTCGACGATGGCGCTGGATTCGCCATGCCGCCGCACCCCGAGCACGATGCCTTCGTCGGTCCATTCCATGGGAGGAGTTTACAGGATTTTGACGATGGATGGCAGCGGTCTCACGCCGTCATTCCGGGGCGCATCGAAGATGCGAACCTCAGATGTGCAATTGCACATCGGGGAATCGATTCTCAGATGCGCAATCGCGCACCGTAGTTCGCGCTTCGCGCGCCCCGGAATGACGGAGGGAATCACGCGTTGAACCAGCCCTGCGCGTCGCCGGTGAAGGAGAAATAGAGCCCCGCGGCCGTCAGCACGCAGGAGACGATTTCAATCGCGCTATCGAGCTGAACGCCGCTGTCGGCGATCACCTGCGCCAGCGAGATCACCGAGAGCACGAGCGCTGCGGCCAGCGCCCAGCGCGGCCAGTTCTTGCGCCGCTGCGCCGCCAGCCAGACGAAATAGACCAGCAGCAGGATCATGCCGGCCGCCATCACGGTTGCCACCGTGATCATCGGCTCGGTCATGTCGGTGGTTGGCGTGCGGTCCTGGAATGCCACCGACAGCGAATCCAGCGTCAGCGACAAATACATCAGCACTTCAAACCAGAGCACGTTCTTGGGGACATTCATGAATACGCCGGCCGTTCCTTAGTTTTATTTGCCTTGTTCTTACTTGCCTTGTTATTCCTTGGGGAATTCAAGTCCCATTTCCCGGTAGCGGTCGGGGTCGTCGCCCCAGTTCTCGCGAACCTTGACGAACAGGAACAGATGCACGGGAACGCCCATGATCTCGGCGATCTCCTTGCGCGAGTCCGCGCCGATCGACTTGATGGTGGCGCCGCCCTTGCCGAGCACGATCTTGCGCTGGCTCTCGCGCTCGACAAAAATCGTCTGCTCGATGCGGATCGACTTGTCCTTGCGCTCGGTCCAGCTGTCGGTCTCCACCGTCGACTGATATGGCAGTTCCTGATGCAGCTGGCGATAAATCTTCTCCCGCGTGATCTCGGCCGCCAGATGCCGCATCGGCGCGTCCGACATCTGATCCTCGGGGTAATGAAACGGCCCCGGTGGCACCAGCTTCGCGAGCGTCTTGCGCAAATCATCGACGCCATCGCCCGACAGCGCCGCGATCATGAAGGTCTCTTCAAAACGCATGCGGTCGTTGGCGGCCTTGGCCAGCGCCAGCAGTTTTTCCCGCGGCACCAGGTCGATCTTGTTCAGCACCAGGATTTTCGGGTGCGCGACGGTCGCGAGTTTGGCGAGGATCGCCTCCGCCTCCTCGTCGATTCCCGCCTTGGCGTCGAGCAGCACGCAGACGAGATCGGCGTCATGCGCCCCGCTCCACGCCGTCGACACCATGGCGCGGTCGAGCCGCCGCTTCGGCAAAAAGATACCGGGCGTATCGACCAGGATGATCTGCGCATGGTCTTCGATGACGATGCCACGGATCAACGCCCGCGTGGTCTGCACCTTGCGGGAGACGATCGTGACCTTGGAGCCGACCAGCGCGTTGACCAGCGTGGACTTGCCGACATTGGGCGCGCCGATCAGCGCGACAAAGCCGCAACGCGTCGCCGGCGTGACTTCGCTCTCGATGTTATCCGTCATGGCTGCCGACGCCTTCGCGCTCGATCATGACGGAGGCCGCGACCTTCTCGGCCGCGCGCTTGCTGCCGCCCACACCTTCGGCCGGCGTCAGCCCCGGCAGATCCACCGCGACGCGAAACTGCGGATCGTGATGCGGTCCGGTGCGCTCGATCTCCCGATAGACCGGCGTCGGCAATCCCTTGCCCTGCGCCCATTCCTGCAGCACGGTCTTGGGATCGCGCAGCGGCCGCCGCGGCTTGCGCATCCGCTCATTCCAGTTGCGCTCGACGAATTGCGAAGCCGCCTGATAGCCGCCGTCGAGAAAGATCGCGCCGATCACGGCTTCGCAGACATCGCCAAGCACCGACTTTCGCAGGCGGGCGTCGGCCCCCGCGCCGATCTGGCCGAGCTTGATGTCGTCGAACAGCCCGAGCGATTTCGCCACGTCCGCACAGCTTTCCTTGCGCACGAGATCGGCGAGCCGCTTCGACAGTTCGCCCTCGTCGGCCCTCGGATAGGCCCGGTACAGCATGTCGGAGACGATCAATCCGAGCACGTGGTCACCGAGAAATTCCAGGCGCTGATAGCTGTCGGCACGGTGACGGGTGGCGGCCTTCAGCGCGGACACATGCGTAAACGCCGTCGCCAGCAACGCGGCGTCCGTGAATTTGTACCCGATGCGCGCCTCGGTCGCCGCGATCGCAGCCTTCGCGGCAGCGGCCTTGCCCGGCTTTTTCCTGGGCGTGCCCTTGCGGCCGGCGTCTGCTTGCGGACTCGGCTCGCCGGTTACAGGGCTATCGTGGATGACGGGGGTGTCGTCGTTCATCGCACGATGGAGAATATGCGATTCCAGCGCACCGCGGTCGGCCAGCGCCAGAACATCCAGGCGTGCTCGCCCTCGGCAATGGAGAAGAAGATCATCTGCGCCCGGCCGACGATGTTCTCGAACGGCACGTAACCGACCGCCGACTGCACGCGGCTGTCGGTGGAATTGTCGCGGTTGTCGCCCATCATGAAGAAATGGCCGGCGGGCACGGTGTAGACATTGGTGTTGTCGTAGAAGCCATTGTCGACGCAATCCAGCAATTCATAGCTGACCCCGTTCGGCAGGGTTTCCTTCCAGCGCTTCACCCGCGCGGTCGCCTCCGACCCGCAAGGGTCCTCGCCGATGAAATCGCTCAGACGTTCGCGTTTGACCGGCACGTCGTTGATGTGGAGCAGTCCCTCCTTCATCTGGATGCGGTCGCCCGGCAGGCCGATCACGCGCTTGATGTAGTCGGTGGTGTCATCCTTCGGCAGGCGGAACACCACGATGTCACCACGGTTCGGCTCTGAGCCGAAGATGCGGCCTGAGAACAGCGGCGGCGACAGCGGAATCGAATAGTGGCTATAGCCGTAGGAATATTTCGAGACGAACAGATAGTCGCCGACCAGCAGCGTCGCCTTCATCGACCCCGAGGGAATGTTGAACGGCTGAAACAGAAAGGTCCGGATCACGAGCGCGATCAGGAGCGCGTGGATGACGACCCGGATGGTCTCGCCCAAGCCGCTTTCGGATTTTGTCCCTGTTGTCACGCTCATCGCTTTCCCAATTCCCAAGGGCTCATCGCCCGCGCGGTGGCAGAACGTTTTCCTCACGCGAAGCGTTTACCGTTCGCGTCAAGAAAATGGTCTTGATTCTGATGTTGAGAGCAAATTCCGGTTAAGAACCTTCGTCTGCTCTGGCTCGATTTGTACCCTGCGGCGTTTTAGACGGTTGTTTCGGGACGCGCAATCAAGCGTCGCGTAAAAACTTTGTAAACTGTTGTAATATCAACGATTTTTAGTTTTTACCGAATCCCCGCCACAACCGGCCGCCGGCGCGATCATTTGCCCGGCATGACCGCCGAAATTATGACGAAGGCCTGCGCCAGCGGCCAGTCGTCGGTGATCGATAGGTCGATCCGCGCCTCAAACCCCTCCGGCGTCAGTTGCTGGAGCCGGGCCAGCGCCCCCCCGGTCAGTTGCATGGTGGGACGGCCGCCCGGCAGGTTCACCACCCCCATGTCCTTCCACCAGACGCCGCGCCGGATTCCGGTGCCGAGCGCCTTGGAACAGGCCTCTTTGGCCGCAAAGCGCTTGGCGTAGGTCGCAACCACCATTTTTTCGCTGTTGGCGCGGCGCGCGGCCCTGGCGCGCTCGGCGTCGGTGAAGATGCGGTCGAGGAAACGGTCGCCATGGCGCTCGATCACCTTGGCGACCCGGGTGATGTCGATCAGGTCGGAGCCGATGCCGATGATCATGATCTAGCCCGCGCCCTCGAGCGCCTTGCGGCCGCGCTCCATCGCCGCGCGCATCGCCCGAACGGTCTCAGTGAGGCCGACGAAGATCGCCTCCCCGATCATGAAATAGCCGATGTTGAGTTCGGCGATTTCGGGGAGCGCGGAAATCGTCTCGGCCGTCGCATAGTCGAGGCCATGGCCGGCGTGCACCTCGAGCCCGGCGGAGCGCGCGAGCCTGGCGCCCGCCACGATGCGCTGCCATTCCGCATCGGCCTTGGCCGTGTGGCCGTCGACCACGGCGTCGCACCAGCCGCCGGTGTGGATCTCGATCACGGGCGCTTTCAGTCGGGCCGCCATTTCGATCTGGGCGGGATCGGCGGCGATGAACAGCGACACCCGGATGCCGGCGTCGTTCAACCTGGCGATGAAGGGCGCCAGCGCATTGTGCTGTCCGACCACGTCGAGGCCGCCTTCGGTGGTGAGTTCCTGGCGCCGCTCCGGCACCAGGCACACCGCATGCGGTTTTGTCGCCAGCGATATCCGCAGCATGTCATCGGTCGCCGCCATCTCGAAATTCAACGGCTTTGAAATCTCTGCCTTAAGCCGCGCCATGTCGGTGTCGCGGATATGGCGGCGGTCCTCGCGCAAGTGCGCGGTGATGCCGTCGGCGCCGGCCGCAATCGCCGCGAGCGCCGCGCGCACCGGATCGGGCCGTTCGCCATCCCGTGCATTGCGGATAGTGGCGACGTGATCGACGTTGACGCCAAGGCGCAGCGGTGGAGTTTTTGACATTTGCTCGACTCTTGAACCAAGAATTCCAACTGTCATGCGCGGGCTTGACCCGCGCATCCATCCTCTTTGAAAAGGATGGATTGCCGGGTCAAGCCCGGCAATGACGAAATGCGTTACCCATTGACGCGGTCGACCCGCGCGACGACGGCTTTGGCGCGCAGCTGGGCGATGATAGCGCTGAGATGCTTGAGGTCATAGACCTCCAGATCGATCGTCAGCTCGGTAAAATCGGGCGAGCGGCGCGACATGCTGATGTTGTCGATATTGCCGTCGTGCTCGGCGATCACGGTCGCCACCTGGGCCAGACTGCCGGGCTCGTTGACGTTGTGGACCTGGATGCGCGCCGGGAAACGCTGCGGCATGGTTTCATCGATGTCCCAGCGCACGTCGAGCCAGCGCTCCGGCTCTTCCTCAAAGTCCTTCAGCGCCGGCGACTGGATCGGATAGATCGTGATCCCCTCGCCCGGCGTCACGATGCCGACGATGCGGTCGCCCGGCACCGCGCCGCCATTGGGGGCGAACTTCACCGGCAGGTCCGAATTGATGCCGCGCACCGGGATCACCGAAGCGGCGCGCGCCGGATGCGGCGGCGATTGCAGCTTCAGCTTGCTGGCCAAGGTCTTCCTGGCGCCGTAGCGCACCAGCCGCTCTTCCTTGTAGTCGGGATACATCGCGCGCGCGACGTCCGAGGCCTTCAATTCGCCTCGCCCGACCGAGGCCATCACTTCCTCGATCGAGATGCGCGCCAGCCGCGGCAACGCACCCTTCAGCTTGTCGTCGGCATATTCGATCTTGGCGCGGGCGAACAGGCGGTCGACGATGCGGCGGCCGAGGCCGGCATATTGATCACGCACCGCGGTGCGGGTGGCGCGGCGGATCGCGGCGCGCGCCTTGCCGGTCACCGCGAGCGCTTCCCAGGCCGATGGCGGCGCCGACTGGGCCTGCGAGGTCAAGACCTCGACCTCGTCGCCGTTCTGCAGTTCGGACGACAGCGGCGCGAACTTGCCGTTGATCTTGCAACCGACCGCCGAGTTGCCGACATCGGTATGCACGGCATAGGCGAAGTCGATCACGTTGGCCTGGCGCGGCAGCGCGATCAACTTGCCCTTCGGCGTGAAGCAAAACACCTGGTCGTGAAACAGCTCGAGCTTGGTGTGCTCCAGAAATTCTTCCGGATTGGCGCTGTCCGACAGCACCCCGATGGTGTGGCGCAGCCAGGCAAAGGCGTTGGACTCGTGTTTCAGCCGCTCGGTCGGCGATCCCACGCCCTCCTTGTAGAAGGCATGGGCCGCGATGCCGAATTCGGCGATCTGGTTCATGTCCTCGGTGCGGATCTGCAGTTCGACGCGTTGCTTGCCGGGACCGATCACCGTCGTATGTATCGAACGATAATCGTTCTGCTTCGGCGTCGAGATGTAGTCCTTGAAACGCCCGGGCACGACCGGCCATGTCGTATGCACGACGCCGAGCGCGCGATAGCAGGCCGCGACATCGTCAAGTACGACGCGGAAGCCGTAGATATCGGACAATTGCTCGAAGCCGACCGACTTGCGCTCCATCTTGGTCCAGATCGAAAACGGCTGCTTGCGACGGCCATAGACGCGCGCCGTGATGCCGTTCTTCAGCAGGTTCTTCGAGAGCTGGCTTTCGATCTCGCCGATCAAATTGCGGTTGCGCTCGGCCAGCGTATCCAGCCGCACCTTCACCACCGCATAGGCTTCGGGATCGAGCACGTGGAATGAAAGATCCTCGAGCTCTTCGCGCATCTCCTGCATACCCATGCGGCCGGCCAGCGGCGCATAGATGTCGAGCGTCTCCTCCGCAATGCGGCGGCGTGATGCCGGCGGCACGAATTCCAGCGTGCGCATGTTGTGGAGACGGTCGGCAAGCTTGATCAGGAGCACGCGGACATCGTCGGCGATCGCCAGCAACAACTTGCGCAGATTCTCGGCCTGCTTGGCCTCGCGCGAAACCAGCTCGAGCCGTTTCAGTTTGGTCAGTCCCTCGACCAGCGCGCCGATCTCGGGGCCGAACACATTGTCGATCTCGCCGCGGGTCGCCTCGGTATCCTCGATGGTGTCGTGCAGCAGGGCTGCGACGATGGTGGCGTCGTCGAGCTTGAGATTGGTGAGGATCGCCGCAACCTCGAGCGGATGCGAGAAATACGGATCGCCCGATGCCCGCGTCTGCGTGCCGTGCGCCTTCATGGCGTAGACATAGGCGCGGTTCAAAAGGTCTTCGTTGGTGTCCGGATTGTACGACCTGACGCGCTCGACCAGATCATATTGCCGCATCATGCGGGTGCGGGCCGGCTTGGCGGTCTTCTCCGCCACAGGGGAACCAGGGGCCACGGCGACCGATTCGGTCGCGGCCTGCATCTGCCGGGGCGTGCGGCGCCAAAACGCCATCGAAAAGCGGCCTCCTGAACGGACCGGGCTGGTCCGAATTTCAATATCTAATGCGTTTTCGAACGAAGCTGCAGCCCGTTTGAGCCGAGAACCGTTCAATTTCGCGCATGCTCATCTTTTTGTTTGAGCATGATCTTTCGGAAAACCGGTACCCGCTTTTCCTGATCAGCTCTAGGACGCATCCTAGCCGGGAAAATGTCAACAAAAGCAAAGGCCCGGACAAATCTCCGGGCCTTTGGCAATTACTCGATTTCTGAATGTCTCGGGGCCGCCAGCGGCTAGCTCACTCGTCTTCTTCGGGCTGCTCTTCCGGCGGGGCCAGGCCTTCGAGGCCCTTCAGCAGCTCTTCCTCGGTCATGCGCTCGACCGCAACTTCGGTGTCGTCGGCATCGACGCTGGCACCAGCCGAGCCGATCAGCGGCACGGTGTCGGGTTCGGGCTCGTCGACCTCGACGAATTTCTGCAGGGAGTGGACCAGTTCCTCGCGCAGATCTTCCGGAGAAATCGTCGAGTCGGCGATCTCCCTCAGGGAAACTACGGGGTTTTTGTCGTTGTCTCGATCAACCGTGAGTTGCGAACCGGACGAGATCATCCTGGCGCGATGGGCCGCCAACAGGACGAGATCGAACCGGTTATCGACCTTATCAATGCAATCTTCGACGGTGACGCGCGCCATTTGCTGTCGCTCCGTTAAAAGGGACCGAATATGTTGATTATGGTGCGGTAGTTATAGGGATGGGGGATAATCCGCAAGGGCAAATTTGTCATTTGCCTTCCTAATAGGCTCTGCTAATTCCCTTCTTCGGGGCCAAAACGGCCGGAGCGTCTCGCGACACCCCACATTTGGCGTGGTGGACAAGTAAATCTCAACATTGAAATGTCAAAAGTCTAGGTTTTTCGCCCTCGCCCCACCATAATTGCGGTGGTGACTGTAGTGGGGAAGACTCACCGAACTTTAGACAGTAACGCAGAGCACTGCGCGCGGTCGGTTGCCGCTGCGCCCAAGGACGTAACCACAACGTGAGAAAACTTTGATGTCACCTGTTTCCAACAAGATCGCGCTCTTCATCGATGGCGCCAATCTTTACGCAACTGCCAAGACGCTCGGCTTCGACATCGACTACAAGCGCCTTCTTAAGGAATTCCAGAGCCGCGGCACCCTGTTGCGCGCGTTCTATTACACCGCCATCATCGAGGATCAGGAGTATTCGTCGATCCGTCCGTTGATCGACTGGCTCGACTACAATGGCTACACCGTCGTCACCAAGGCGACCAAGGAGTTCATCGACGCCTCCGGCCGCCGCAAGGTGAAGGGCAATATGGACATCGAACTCGCGGTCGATGCCATGGAGCTCGCCGAGCATGTCGACCAGATCGTGCTGTTCTCCGGCGATGGCGATTTCCGTTCGCTGGTCGAGGCAGTCCAGCGCCGCGGCGTCCGGGTAACCGTCGTTTCCACGATATCGAGCCAGCCGCCGATGATCGCCGACGAGCTGCGCCGGCAGGCCGACGTCTTTACCGACCTGGTGGAACTGCAATCCAAGCTCGGCCGCGACCCCTCCGAGCGCCCGGCCCCGCGCGAGCCGCGTCATCACGCCCCGCAATTCCTGCAGCGCAGCACAGCCACCGTGGCTCCGCGGGGAGCCGATGACGACGATTTCGAAGACTAGCGCCGTCACTGCCGCCACCGATCCCGACCCCAATTGCCCGCTCTGTCCGCGGCTGGCCGAATTCCGGGCGCAGGCGCGTGCCCGTGAACCGGACTGGTTCAACGCGCCGGTGCTCCCGTTTGGGGACCCCGACGCGAGGCTGTTGATCGTCGGCCTCGCACCGGGCCTGAAGGGCGCCAACCGGACCGGACGCCCCTTTACCGGCGACTATGCCGGCGACCTGCTCTACGCCACCCTGCTCGAATATGGCTTTGCCAAAGGCACCTATCAGGCGCGACCAGACGACGGCCTGCGGCTGGTCGATTGCCGGATCGGCAATGCCGTGCGCTGCGTGCCGCCGCAGAACAAGCCGCTGCCGGTGGAAATCAACACCTGCCGGCAATTCCTCATCGCTACCATCGCCGCGATGCCAAAGCTTCGCGCCATCGTAGCGCTCGGCCGAATCGCGCATGAATCGACGCTGAAGGCGCTAGGCCTGCGCAGCGCTGCTGCGCCCTTTGCGCACGGTGCCGTGCACAAAGCTGGCACCTTGCAGCTCTACGACAGCTATCACTGCTCGCGCTACAACACCAACACCGGCGTGCTGACGCCAAAAATGTTTCGCGATGTGTTTGCCAAGGTGCGCAAGGACTTCGGTTAAGCCCTCACGCCGGATCAGGTCTTGGCGGGATTAGCTAATATCGATCGCATCGTGCGCCGCCGTCATGACAAGCTTGTCTCTCGTTGCTTGTCTCGCGCGGATTTGAGTGGCTTGGGCTCATCGCAGGTGCGGGCCAGTGGCTGTTGCGCGAGCGCTGGTGAGAACCGATCTCCGACTGGTACTGACGTCTACTTCGAAAACGTAGGCGGTGCGGTTTTCACCGCCGCGCGCTGCCGTTGTTCAACTCTTATGCGCGGACGGCCATCAGCGGATTGGTAGGTCAATTGGCCAACTAGAACTAGCTCCCGCGGTCCTGGATTGAATGCCGCGGCCAATGCGTCAAATTCTATCGAAGAATCTTAGGAGGATTTCTGATCACGGATTTCGGCGAGCTGTAGCCGGACTTCGTCCTAAATTCGAATTGCGCGCCTGATTGATTGAGGCGGCTGTCCGTAGATGCGGATAAATGCCCGCCTCATGTTTTCCGCGTCACCGAAGCCGACCGCCTCCGCGATACGTTCGACAGGTTCTGCAGTCGTCTCTATGCGGCCTCGCGCCAAATCAGCGCGGAGGCGTTCCACCACACGCGCGGGCGTCGTGCCGGTCTGCGCTCTGAATGCGCGGCTGAACTGGCGCCGGCTCATGCCGGCCGCATCCGCCAGACGCTCGAGGGTAAGTGCTTCGTTGATGTGATCGCGGGCGTAGCCGACGGCGGCTGAAATACGATTGTTCTTCGGTGCCATATCTACAGAGGCCGCGAATTGTGATTGTCCGCCATGGCGACGATGGTAGACGACGAGGTGCTGTGCGACGCCCTTAGCGATGGCGAAACCCTGGTCCTCCTCGATAAAGGCCAGCGCGAGATCGATTCCGGCCGTAATGCCTGCCGAAGTCCATATGTTGCCGTCCCGACAGTAGATGCGATCCGCCTCGACCCGGATGGATGGATAGTCTCGCTGAAGGCGAGCAGCAAATCGCCAGTGCGTCGTCGCTCGACACCCGTCCAACAGCCCAGCCGCCGCGAGCGTGAATGCGCCCGTGCAGACGCTCGCCACGCGCCGGCACCGGTTCGAAGCGTCAGCGATACGGCTCAGTGTGACGGCGGAAAGGTGTGGATCGATTGGTCCGCCGATAACGACGAGCGTATCGAGCACGGCATCATCGAGAGAAGCAGCGGCAGTAGTCATGCCAAGGCTGTTCGTTACGGCACCCGCATCGGCCGCGAGGATTTGGATCCGATAGGCCGGACTTCCCAGCTCGCGATTTGCCGCTTCGAACGCGCCGGCCGGACCTGCGAGGTCAAGCATCTGAAACCCAGGGGAAACGTAAAAGCCGATCGTGTGCATGGCCGGATCATAGGGAAGTTTGACCTTTCGGTCATATAGTCCGGGCTGTAGAGCTTGTCCACCGAGAGGATACAGCGATGACCCAGCCAATCAGCGTGGTGATACCCGTGTACGATGGCGTCACCCAACTCGACTTCACTGGTCCGCACCAGTTTCTCTCGCGCACGCCCGATCTGAACGTTCGAGTGGCTTCTTTGGGCGGCGAAGCGGTCACGGCGGACCGCCTTACCTTCTCAAACCTGGAAGACCTGGCGGTCATCAAATCGTGTGACGTGCTCTTGGTGCCTGGCGGCGGCGGCTGCATCAATGCCATCGAGAATGATCGATTCATCAAAGAGATTGCCCGGCTCGGAGCGACCGCGCGTTACCTGACTTCGGTCTGCACCGGATCGCTCATTTTGGGCGCTGCCGGACTTATTACCGGACGCCGTGCGGCCTGCCACTGGGCATGGCGCCAGTTTCTTCCGGTCTTCGGCGCCGTCGTCGACGAGGGCCGCATCGTAAGGGATGGCAATATCTTGTCCGGCGGAGGCGTCACGGCCGGCATCGATTTCGTGTTGGCATTGATCGCGGAGTTGCGTGGACCACGCGTGGCAGAGATGGTTCAACTCGGCTTGGAATATGCGCCTCAACCGCCCTTCAACTCCGGGCGCCCGGACACGGCGCCAGCAGAAGTGCTGGAAGCGGTGAACGCGCGCACGGCGGCGGCCTTCGCTGAACGACGTGTGCGTATCGACGCCTGGGCCGCCGCCCATCGCGTGGGCCAGCACGCCTGAGGTCTCCCAAAGCATGCGCGCCCATCGGACCCCTGGCATCCATGGACGCGTTTCGCTGCATGGTTGGTCCCCGGCTTCTGCCATGCAGACACCATTACGCGAAGGCGGACAAACCAAGCCCGTCCTATGACCAATGGAGCGAGATGTGAGCCAAAACGAAAAGCCTGATTTCAGCAAAGCGCTGGCGGTCGGCCGAGAGCTGGATTTGAAGCTACCCGACAGTCGGACGGTTCGGGATGCCTATGCACACGCAGAAGCTGAAACATCGCAGCCCTGGCTTTTCAACCACGTGGCGCGCTCGTGGCTCTATGGAGCCAAGCTGACCCAACATCGTGGCCTTGCTCCGGATGCCGAACTGGTCGCTGTATCGGTACTCCTGCATGATCTTGGCCTTGCGCGCGGTGGCGCTCCCGATCGTCGCTTTGAAGTTCTGGGAGCGGACCTCGGCCGCACCTTTGCTCTCTCGCACGATATGGGGGAGCGCCGTGCAGAGACAGTCTGGGACTCGATCGCGCTCCATACCGTCGCATCGATCGCGCGGCATAAGGGCCCCGACGTGGCCTGCTGCCAGATCGGCATCGCCTGTGACTACGGCGGGCTCGGTTATCATGAGCTGAGCGACGACAACAAGAAAGCTATCTTGTCGACCTTTCCTCGTCTTAGCATGAAGAACGAACTGACGACGTGCCTTTGCGGCATCGCCAAGAATCATCCGAACACGACGAGAGACAATTTCATCGCGGACTTCGGCTTGAAATACGTGCCAGGATATGCCCGCCCGTCTTCAGTCGATTTTCTACATCAGTCACCTTTCGCTGAGTAGGCGATTGACAATCGCTTGCGGGAAGCACCGTCGGAGGAAAATGACGCTGAAGCGTCGTTAAAAGCCGACGGTTGCCCCGTGTGATAGCAAACGCTGGATCATCTTCTGGGGGGCGCGTCGCGATTGGGAGCCGCTTCTGGGCATCATAGCAGCCGCGATGGGCGGAGAATGATCAATCTTTGTCGTTTCCGCCGCTCACGACATTCGAAGGTCAATCGATACAATAGCGGAGCGATTTCGGCATGTTGCTAAGCCGTGTCACGGTGGGTGCCGGAGCGTCTGGAAGGTGATGGATGGTGCATGCTCAACACTTGGCGAACGACCTGAAGCAGTTGCGTTGGATGCGCTTGGTTTCGCTTCTTGAAGGCGCGACGCTCATCATTCTGGTCTTCATTGCTGTACCGCTCCGGCATATTGGCGGCTATCGGATCGCGACCATGATCATGGGTCCCGTCCATGGTGCGGCGTTCCTTTTGTACTTTTGGATGCTTGTTCAAACCATCAGCGGCGGCAGCCTTCCAAAGCGTGATGCCCTACGCCTTATCACTGCCGCCTTCGTGCCCTTCGGCGCATTCTTCAATGAACGTCTGTTGCGTAAGGCGCAGCGGACGCTCGCCGCATCTGCATGAACGAGGAAATCCGATGGACCTCTATCCTTGGCTGAAGGCGCTGCACATCGCAGCGGTTGTGACTTGGATCGGCGGAATGCTGGCCTCTGGTATTGCCCTGGCCACCTTTTATAACAGGGAAGGCGCAGCGGAACGAGCCGGGCGCCTTGGCGCTTTGGGAGCGATACACCGATGGGATCGCCGGGTTACCTCACCAGCTATGGCGCTCGTCTGGGTGCTGGGCCTTGCGCTCGCAATTCAGGGCGACTGGTTCGGCGCGTCGTGGCTGACAGTAAAGCTCTTTCTCGTTTTCGGCCTGTCTGCCCTGCACGGCATGCTGTCAGGAACGTTTAACAGGCTGGCGAGAGCAGACCAGCCGCCGGTACCGGCAAGCCTGCGCCACGCATCGATAATGACCATAGCGGGCGCTATCGCCATCATCATTCTCGTCGTTGTCAAGCCGTTTTGAATGCGCCTCTGCCACGCGCCACACTCGGCCGACATCGCGGGAGTAGAGGTACGAGGCAAGGCCGAACGGCGAGTTGTTGCACATCGAGATAACGTCGGCTTCGTCCTTGAAGCGAATCACCGGCGCGAGCGGGCCGAAGGTCTCATCATGCGCAACGAGTGCGTCCGGTCCGACTTCGGAGAGAACGGTCGGTTCGAAGAAGCTGCCACCGAGCGCGTGTCGCTTGCCGCCGGTGATGTCCTTGGCACCTCGCTTCACGGCGTCTGCGATGTGGCTCTCGACCTTGTCGATCGCTTCCATGTTGGTTAGGTCTTGGCCGGATTTTCCTTCAGCCATGCCAGCACGTCGCCGGCGTTTCGATCGGGCGGAAACACCGGATAGAACACGTGGCGGATGCGCCCGTCATCGATGATCAGCGCGAGCCGCTTGATCAGCGTCAGTCCCGCGACCTCCATCGTCGGCAGCTTGAGCGCGCCGGTCAGCGCCAGCTTCTCGTCCGACAATACCGCGAACGGCAGATGCAGCCGTGACGCCATCTCGGTCTGATAGGCATTGCTTTGCGTCGACAGGCCGAACACCTGGTTGGCGCCGGCAGCCTTGAGCTCCGCAAAAAGATCGCGGAACGAACAGGTCTGCGGCGTGCAGCCGCGCGCACCGGGGATCATGTCCCAATCGTCGACCAGTGAGATCTTGCCGGGCTCGCCGGTGCGCGGATAGGCGAACACGACGGTACGTCCGCGCAAATCTGACAACGTCACCGAAGTATCGTCGGTCGCGACGAGAGTGACCAGCGGGATCGTCATGCCGACAAGGTGCGCGGCCGCGCCATCGTCTGATGGTGGCGGGATCTTGCTCCAGTCGACTTCGAGCAGGTTTGATTGAACCATCTTACGCTCCTTGATGTGGCGAATGGCGAGTAGCGAGTGGCGAATAAAAAATGCCCGTAGCGGAAGATTTCCCTATTCGCCATTCGCTACTCGCAATTCGCTCCCTTCACCCCCGCGCGCGCAGCAATCGGCCTTTTTCGCGACCCCAGTCGCGTTTCTTCTCGCTCTCGCGCTTGTCGTGCAGCTTCTTGCCTTTGGCTATCGCAAGCAGCAGCTTGGCACGGCCACGTTCGTTGAAGTAGAGCTTTAGCGGAATGAGCGTCATGCCTTCACGGTCGACCGCGCCCATCAGTTTGTTGATCTGCTTCCTGTGCAGCAGCAGTTTACGCGGCCGCTTCGGCTCGTGATTGAAGCGGTTGGCCTGCAGATATTCGGGAATGTTGGCATTGATCAGCCAGATCTCGCCGTCCTTGGTATCGGCATAGGATTCCGCGATCGTGGTCTTGCCGTTGCGGATCGACTTGACCTCGGTGCCGGTCAGCGCAATGCCGGCCTCCAGCGTGTCCTCGATCGCGTAATTGAAGCGGGCCTTGCGGTTTTCGGCGACAATTTTGATCGGGCGTTCGTTTTTCTCGGCCACGTCAAGCCTTCTTGAGGAGATCGCGGATTTCCGTCAGGAGTTCGACCTCACGGGTCGGCTTCGGCGGCGCGGCGGGTGCGGCGGCATCCCTGCGTTTCAGCGTGTTCATTGCCTTGATGACCATGAACAGCACAAAGGCGACGATCAGGAAATTGATCGTGAGCGTCAGGAAATTGCCCCAGGCCAGCACGGCGCCCTGCTTCTTGGCGTCGGCCAGATTGGTTGCCGTGACGGCCTTGGAAAGTCCGGTGAAATAGTTGGAGAAATCGAGACCGCCGGTGATCGCGCCGATGATTGGCATGATGATGTCGCCGACCAGAGAGGTCACGATCGCGCCGAAGGCCACACCGATGATGACGCCGACGGCGAGATCGACGACGTTGCCCTTCATCGCGAATTCGCGGAATTCCTTCAGCATGCTGGTCCCCCTTTTTGACGTTTTTTGATCAGCGACGTCTTCCCGCGGCGGCGTGATCTTAGTTGATCAGCCCGGCATGGACCATGGCGCTGCGCACGGCGACGCGCGTCGGCTCCGACACCGGCACCATCGGCAGGCGCAGTTTCTCGTCCATCTTGCCGAGCAGCGAGAGCGCGTATTTCACCGGCGCCGGGTTGCTTTCGATGAACAGGTTGGTGTGCAGCGGCATCAGCTTGTCATGCACCTTGAGCGCGGTCGCGACATCGCCCTTCTGCCAGGCGGCATGGAATTCCGCGCACAGGCGCGGCGCGACATTCGAGGTCACCGAAATGCAGCCATGGCCGCCATGGGCCATGTAGCCGAGCACAGTGGCGTCCTCGCCGGAGAGCTGGTTGAAGTCCTCGCCCATGGCAGCGCGCTGCTGCGATACCCGCACCATGCTGGCGGTGGCGTCCTTGACGCCGGCGATGTTCTTCAATTCGAACAGCCGCTGCCATGGTGTCGACCGACATGTCGATCACCGAGCGCGGCGGGATGTTGTAGATGATAATGGGAATGCCGATGGCGTCGTTGATCGCCTTGAAGTGCTGGTACATGCCCTCCTGGGTCGGCTTGTTGTAGTACGGCGTCACCACCAGCACCGCGTCCGCGCCCGCCTTCTCGGCGTGCTCGGCGAGTTCGATCGCTTCCTTGGTCGAATTGGAGCCGGCGCCGGCGATCACAGGCACCCTGCCCTTGGCCTCTTCGATGCACCATTCGACCACGCGCTTGTGTTCGTCATGGCTCACCGTCGGGCTCTCGCCTGTGGTGCCGACCGGAACCAGGCCGTTGGTGCCCTCGGAGATCTGCCAATTGACCAGCGATCGGAAGGCCGCCTCGTCGAGCGAGCCGTTCTTGAAGGGGGTGACCAAGGCGGTGAAAGAACCCCGGAATTTTGTCTTGGCTGCCATGGACTTCCTCCGAACGCACAGGTTTACGGCAGGGCCGATAATGGGACGTCAGTCATATCGGGTCTGATGATCGGGCGAAAGGCCCGCGCCACAGCCACGCCCAGCCGCGATTTTGCCGTGGTGATGGCGCAAACATCGCCGACCCGCGACGTATTTTAGCATTTTGTCCACATATTCAGTCAAATAGACCTAAGGCTCGAGCGATTGAATGATTCGCCGCCGCAGAGGAGAGCCGTGATCCCTTCCGCCCGCACAGCCGCCTTGCGATCGACCGCCTTGGCGGCCAGCCTGGTGCTGGCGGCGGGGCTGACCGCGATCACGGCCGACGCCTGGGCCAATGCGAAAGTTCCATTGCCGAAACCGCGGCCGATCGCGCGCAACATTGTTCCCAAAACCACGCCCAGAACTCGCAGCCCGTGGCGAATGCGGGCAGAACTGCCGCGGCCGGCCGATGGCGCGGCACCGGCCGCCCCTGTTCCGGTGGCCCCCGCATTGGTGCCGGCGACGCGTCAGCATGCGGCGTTGCCGCCGCCAGCCGCGCGCAAACCCGTTACCCCGGCAGCCGTTGCCGCGACATCGTCGACCCCGCAGGCCGACAAGGACGCACTGGAAAATGTCATCGAGCTGATCCGCAAGCACAAGCCTGCCGACGCAACGCAGGCGGAAGCGGATATTGGCGATCCGGTCGCACGCAAGCTCGCGGAATGGCTGATCCTGCGCAGCGACGACAATGGCGCCTCGGTCGAGCGCTATCGGGCGTTCCTTTCCGCCAATCCGAGCTGGCCGTCGCAGTCCTTCCTGCGCCGGCGCCTCGAAGCCGCCCTGTGGGACGACCATCGCGAGGATTCGGTGGTGTGGTCGTGGTTCGAAAATGAATCCCCGGTATCGGCCAAGGGCCGCTTCGCGCTGGCGAGGGTGATGATCGCGCGCGGCGACCGCGCCAATGCCGAGCGGCTCGTGCGCGAGGCCTGGCGCAACGATGCGATGTCGGAGGACACCGAAACCACGGCACTCGATCTGTTCGGAGCGTTGCTGACGGCGGGCGATCACAAGGCGCGCATGGATACGATGCTGTATGGCACCGAGCAGGAAGCGGCGGGCCTGCGCGCCGCGAAGCGGCTGGGCTCGGGCCACCTTGAGCTCGCCAAGGCGCGCATCGCCTCCAACCGGAAAGCCTCCAACGCCAGGGCGCTGCTCGAGGCGGTGCCGAGTGAATTGCGCGGCGACATCGGCTACATCTTCTCCAAGATCCAGTTGCTTCGCCGCGAGGAGAAATTCGCCGAGGCCGCCCAACTGATGATGAGCGCGCCGAGGGATCCCGCCCGCCTCTACAATGTCGACGAGTGGTGGATCGAACGACGGCTGCTGTCGCGCAAGATGATCGACGCCGGCGAACACCGCACCGCCTATCTGATCGCGCGGGATTCCGCCCTGCCCGCGAAAGACATCTACAAGACCGAGCAGGAATTCACCGCCGGCTGGATCGCGCTGCGTTTCCTGAACGACCCGTCGGTGGCCGCGCAGCATTTTGCGCGGATCGGCGTCGGCAGCGTCAATCCGACCGCGCTGGCGCGCGGCGGCTATTGGCAAGGCCGCGCCGCGGAAGCGGCCGGCCGGGCGCAGGAGGCCCGCGCCGCCTATACCCGCGCCGCCGAGCAATCGACCAGCTATTACGGCCAGCTGGCGCGCGCCAAGCTTGGACTGCCGCAGATCGAATTGAACGGGGTTCCCCGCGGTCGTGCGGCCGAACGGCTGGAGATCGTGCGCGCGGTGCAACTGCTCTACGAACTCGACGAGCGCGAGATCGCGATCCCGATCTTCGCCGACATGGGCGAGAACGGTGACCCCGAAGCGCTGGTGGGACTTGGCGAACTGACCGCGCGCAATAGCGACGCCCGCGGCATGCTGCTGGTGGGCAAGGCCGCGCTCAATCGCGGCCTGCCATTCGACCACTACGCCTACCCCGTCAACGGCATTCCATCGTTCAAACAGTTCGGGCCGGAGGTCGAGCAGAGCATCGTCTACGCTATCGCCCGGCAGGAAAGCGCCTTCAACCAGGCCGTGGTCTCGCCGGCGCAGGCCTATGGGCTAATGCAGGTGACCCCGGACGCCGGGCGCTATGTCAGCAAGCGGGCCGGCGTCGGCTTCGACCTCAGCCGGATGAAGTCCGACCCGGTCTATAACGCAGCGCTAGGCGCCGCCGAGCTTGGCGGGCTGCTCGAGGACTACCGTGGCTCCTACATCCTGACCTTTGCCGCCTACAATGCCGGCCGCGGCAGCGTGAAGAAATGGATCGACCGCTACGGCGATCCACGCGATCCCAAGATCGACGCGGTCGACTGGGTCGAGTTAATCCCGTTCTCCGAGACGCGGAATTACGTGCAGCGGATCCTGGAGAATCTGCAGGTCTACCGTGCCCGCTTCGGCGGCGGCACGCGGCTTCAGATCGATGCCGACCTGCGCCGCGGCAGCAGCGTCGAATAACACCAAAGCGTCGTTTTACTCCCCGTGCAGATCAGCTAGCTTCCATCCGGACAACATGCTGATGCGTGCCGGGGAAATGCCGTTGCCTAGTCTGGTGCCGACAATCATTCGAGCTTCATTCGTTATAGTCTTGGCAATGGCCGGGTGCGGGATATCAGCCCCGGTTCAGGCAGACCCCGGCATCCCCGCGCCGTCTGCGGCCGGGCTGGAGCGGCTGTCCGAATTTTTCGACAACGAGGTCGCAACCGGCAAGCTTGCCGGCGCCATCGTGCTGATACAGCAGCATGGACGGCCAGTTTATCTCAAGTGCTTCGGCGTGCGTGACATCGCCACCAAGCGGCCGATGACCCCGGACACGATCTTTGCGCTTCACTCGATGACGAAGCCGATCACGAACTTGGCGGCGATGATGCTGATCGACCAGGGCAGACTTTCGCTGACCGATCCCGTGTCCAAATATATTCCGGCCTATGCTTCGGTGCAGGTCGGCCTCGATTCCAAGAACGAGAACGGCACCCCGATCCTCAAGCTCGTGCCGCCGAACCGGCCGGTGAACATCGAGGATCTCATGCGTCACACCTCGGGCATCACCTATGATTACATCGGCGGCGATCTGATCAAGAAGGCCTATACGGACGCCGACATTTTTCAGGGTCATTTCGACAACAAGGAATTTGCCGAACGTATTGCCCGGCTGCCGTTGGCGAGGCAGCCCGGCACGCTCTGGCGGTACGGTCACTCCACCGACGTGCTCGGGCGCATTGTCGAAATCGTGTCCGGGAAATCGCTGTTTCAGTATCTCAGGGAGCACGTCCTCTCGCCGCTGGGGATGACCAGCACCAGGTTCGTGCTTGATAGCCCGGCTGAATGGGCGCGCATGGCGGAGCCGCTGCCGCAGGATGCCATCCTGCGTCTCGCGGAGAACGAGCGGCGGGCGCATCCGGAATGGGAATCGGCTGGTGGCGGCCTGGTCTCGACCATTACCGACTACGGACGGTTTGCGCAGATGCTGCTCAACGGCGGCAAGCTCGACGGCAGGCAATATCTGCGACCGCAAGCATTCAAGCAGATGACATCAGACCATATCGGCCCGGGCTCCGGCGTCGGGCGGGACTATTTCTATTTTCCCGGCGACGGGTTTGGTTATGGCTACGGCCTCGCCGTCCGCACCGATCCCGGAAATGCAAAGCCGCCGCCGCCCGGCTCGATTGGCGAGCTGAAGTGGGACAGCGGCAGCGGTACTTACTTCGGCGTCGATCCGAAACTGGACATGTTTTACATCCTGATGGAGCAGACGCAGACCGAGCGCAGCCGCATCCTGCCGATCTTCAAGAAACTGGTTTATGACGCCTTCGAAAAATGAGGCGGGTGGTGGAATGCGGGGCCGCGGCAACTTCAGAGTCTGACTCAATTCAATATGCAGCCCATGAAATCGAACTGGGGGCACCAGTCGTCAGACGAGACGCAAACCGCTCAGTCAACAGCGGACCAAGGACTGATGTTGCGAACACAAGCACAAACACGACATTGAGCATTCGATCGCCGAGCAGCCGTTGACCGGCTGCACCGAGCGTTTCATGCGCGACCAGTGTCGCGGCCAGGTGGTGGCAACTTGTGGCAGCGTGAGTGACCAAATCGTGAGCTGTTCATTCCGGTTGTAGCCAAACCAGAACATACGGCCCGACTAAAACGCCGCTAAGCAGCAGAGCTACAGGTACATGCAATCGGCGGGAAAGCCTGGGGATGATGACAAGCATCACCATCCCAACCGCGAACTTCGCGAGCACCGGCATGGTGAAGAGGTGATCCCGGAGGAAGCTGATGGTGCTAGACAGCATATTCCGACGACGCCTCCTCTCCAGCGAGCGCGTCAATGCGTGGAGTTCGGGTCAATCAACCATCACGTTGACCGAACTCGAACGTCAATCGAAGGCAAAGATCCGCTTCCAGTCCTTCTTCATGTCGACCACGGTCCACCTGTTCACTGCTGCAGCGTCCAGCGCTACATCAAGCTTCCCGAAATGCGATTGGCGGTCGTAGGCATATTCGCGCTCCGCATCGGTATGATGGACGATCAGGCCGAACCGAGCGCCACTGGCGCCGAGCGTCGTCCATTGCAGCATTTCGAGATCGCCGTCGGAGTTGCCGAAGGCTGCGATCGGACGGCGGCCGATGTGCTCGTTGATACCGATCGGCTTTCCTGCCTTGTCGTCGATGAAGTTGATGTCGGGCAGCCGGAACAGCGTTGGTGCACCGTCCTTCATCTCAAATCGGGTCTTGATCGACGATCCGATCACCTGCTCCGGCGGTACTCCGTAGATCCGCTCGGTCCACGGCCGCATGAACTCGATACCGCCGCCTGACGCAATGAAGGTCTTGAAACCATTGGCGCGCAGGTAGGCCAGCAATTCCAGCATCGGCTGGTAGACCAGTTCGGTATAGGGCCGCTTGAAGCGTTGATCGCGCGCGGTCGCGAGCCAGTCGCTGACGATTTTCTCGAATTCCGCCGTGGTCATGCCGGCATGCGTCACTGCGATCAGTTCGACCAATCCCTTTTCGCCGAAAGCCGCCAACGCCTTTAGGTCACCGTCAAGCACCGCTGCGAACGGCTGCCGGGTCTTCCAATCCGGATGCATCGGCGCAAGAACCTTCACGCGATCGAGCGCAAAAGCCAATTGCACATACATCGGTTGCTCGATCCAAAGAGTGCCGTCGTTGTCGAAAGTCGCGATGCGCTGCTCGGTCGGCACAAAGTAAGGTCCGTTTTGCGCCGTCACGCGCGCGACGAAGTCGAGAATCGATGCCTTGGTCGCGCCCTCGTTCCAGGACGGCAGCGGATCGGGCTGCGCTTGCGCCACTGCGGAGGTTGAACGAAGCGAGGCAGAAAGCAACGGAAGCATCGCCAGCGACGAGAGAAAGACGCGACGGTCGATAGCAGGAAAACGGATGTTCGGCTTCATAGTCGCCCCCCTTCGGTTGCCAGGCGGGCGCACAGGAACTCGGCGCGCCCGCCATAAATCAATCGAAGCTCGGCGGCTACTTAGCCATCGCCGCCCTGGCAGCCTCTATTTTCTCTTTCACGGCGCTCAGGTTGAAGCTCGCGCCCCTTTGCATCGGCGGGAATTCGACCGCAGTCATTGCCAGCTTTTCCACCTGCTGCTGAACAAAGACAAAGCGCCAGAATTCGTACTTGAACCAGTCGAAATATTGCTGGGCGCCTTCTTTGGTCCCGCTATTGGGCCAGCCGGTGCGCTCGAAAGGATCGAGGCGAAGATTGATCAAGTAGGGCACGTCCGGCTTGGTCTTGTCGCCCAGCCAGCCGCCGGGCTGGTCGATGAAACGATACTTGAAGTCGTCGATCCGCACGGCACCCAGTTCGCTTTCGCCGAAGTACCAGATTTCGTGCCGGTTCGACGGTCCCTTGCCAGTGATCATGTCCATCTGGTTATAACCGTCCAGATGGACCTTGTAGGTCGTATCACCGATCTGCTTGCCCTTCTTCAGCTCTTCGCCGATGTTCGGGTTACCGGCGGCGGCAAGGAACGTCGGGAACCAGTCCAGCCCGGAGATGATGCCGTTTTCGACTTTGCCCGCCGGCACCTTGCCCGGCCAGCGGATCATGCACGGCACGCGGAAACCGCCTTCGAAGACCGTGCCTTTGCTCTGCGCGAACGGTGTCTGTCCGCCATCGGGCCAGGTGAAGACCTCGGTGCCGTTGTCGGTGGTGAAGACCACGATGGTGTTGTCGTCGACGCCCATGTCCTTCAGCTTCTGCATCACGAGCCCGACGTCATCGTCGAGCTGGGCCATGCCGGCTTCATGAATGGTCCAGCCGTTCTTGGAATTGCGCAACGCTTCGTACTTGGGCGATAGATGAGTGACGATGTGCATGCGGGTCGGATTGAGCCACAGGAAGAACGGCTTGTTGTCGGCCTTGGCCTTGTCGATGAACTTTAGGGCTAGATCGCGGATTTCGTCGTCTACAGTTTCCATCCGCTTCGGATAGAGCGTTCCCGCGTCTTCGATCTTCTGTTTGCCGACCTTGCCCCAGCGTGGATCCACGGTGGGGTCGTCCACGTTGGTCGCATACGTATGGAGCATGTTGCGCGGACCGACCGTGTTCAACAGCTCCTGGGGGTAACCAGGGTGCGCAGGATCTTCCATTGCGTCGAGGTGATAGAGGTAACCGAAGAACTCGTCGAAGCCGTGCACCGTCGGCAAGAATTCATTCTTGTCGCCAAGATGGTTCTTGCCGAACTGGCCGGTCGCGTAGCCCATCCCCTTCAATGCAGTGGCAATCGTCACCGCCTGCGCGGGTATCCCGATGGCTGCGCCGGCCTGGCCCACCGTGGTCATGCCTGTGCGGATCGGCAATTCACCGGTGATGAAGTTGGCGCGGCCTGCCGTGCAACTCGCTTCGGCGTAGTAATCGGTAAACAACATGCCTTCGGCGGCGAGCTTGTCGAGATTCGGCGTCCGGCCAGCCATCAGACCACGGTGATAAGCGCCTGTATTCCACATGCCGATGTCGTCACCCATGATGACGACGATGTTCGGCCGCTGCCCGGCTGGCGCCGGTGTTGGTTGCTGCGCCTGCGCGGAGCTTGTCAGTCCGACGGCGGAGAGTGCCGAAGCGGCAACGAGAGAACTCCCGCTCAGCAATAAATCGCGGCGTTTCAATCCTCCGCCGATCGGTTCCGCGCTCATCTCAGGCTTTTCCGCAATCTTATCGTTGCTCATGACGTGATCCTCTTCCTGGTGATGCACCTGAAGCCGACATGGCTTGCTGAGGTGTCGATCGGCTCGGCGCGTGACGCGCGGCCGGACGATAGCTGGCAGTAGCTCGACGGTGGACGCCACCTGACCGCCGCGCGTGGATTAGAATGCTATCGCCGTTATCGACGGGCTTCCCCTTCAGGGCGCCCGCCGAATTAACATCAGTCCTTAGTCGCTCCGGTTGCTCGACTTCTTGAGGTGCGCCAGATCATTCGCTCTGATGGCCGGACTTCTTCATTTCGGCAAGGATGCCGTCGAGATTGTAGGTCTCCGGCGCCTGCATCGGCGGGAAGTCCTTGTACGAAAAGAGCTCCTTTTCCCAGAGCAGCTGACCGATCGGCAGGATGTTCCAGTCGTAGAGATAGGCGGTGCTTGGCGAGCCGATCGAACCGGCATAGCCCAGCAACGACTTGGCATCGGAGCCAACGGTCTGCTCGAACGGATCACGCTTGATGTTGGCGATCTGGGTCCAGTGGAAGGATTGGGCCCCGAACAACCCGCCGGTTCCGGTGTCCGGCACCATCGTGTAGTAGAACTTCCAGTTCTTGTAGCGCACTGCCGACGGCTGCGCGCCGGTGTAGTAGAAGAAGACTTCGCGCGCCGATTTGTCCGACGTGCCTTCGAGATAGGCGCGCTGATCGACGCCGTCGAGCGTGGTCTTGACGATGCCGGGATAGCTTCCGGCCTCGATCTGCTTCTTCAGCGCATCGCCCTTCGGCCCGCCGGCGATGTCGACCAGGGTCGGCAGCCAGTCGAGTGCCGACATCATCTCGTTCTTGACCGTGCCCGGCTTGATGTGGCCCGGCCAGCGAGCAACCAGCGGCGCCCGCATGCCGCCTTCCCAGGTGGTCAGCTTGCCGCCCTTGAAGGGGGTGGTGCCGCCGTCGGGAAAGGTGATGTTCTCGGCGCCGTTGTCGGTGGTGAAGACGACAAGTGTATTGTCGAGCTGGCCCATGTCCTCGAGCTTCTTGAGGACGTAGCCGATGTTGTCGTCCATCTGCTTCATGCCGGCTTCGTTGAGGCCCCAGTCCTTGCCGCCCGGCTCACCGATCATCGCCTCGTATTTCGGCGGCAGCACGGTCGTGATGTGCATGCGCGCCGGGTTGTACCAGACGAAGAACGGCTTGTTTGTCTTCTTCGGATCGTTGCGATCGAGGAAATCGATCACCTTGCCCGAGATCTCCTCGTCCACGCCCCTTCGATCGGTCCAGCGTCAACGGGCCTTCGTCCTTGCAGGTCTGGTTCGCTCTGCGATGCCGTCCGACGATTTGCACGCGAGCACCGGCCGCGGCGGCGTCAGGCAGGTCGTTGTCCGCGGGTCGACGGCACCGGGTACCTCGGTGAGGCCCGGGACTGGACTGGCTCTTGCACGGAGGCGCAACGCCCTTGCACGGTCGGACTCTTGTTGATGTCGGGGAAGCTCACGCCCTGCATCGCATCGAGGTGGTACAGGTAACCCCAGAACTCCTGGAAGCCGTGTGCGGTCGGCAGGGCCTCGGCATTGTCGCCGAGATGGTTCTTGCCGAACTCGCCGGTGTTGTAGCCGTGATCGAGCAGGAACTTGGCGACCGCCGGGGTGCCGGGCCGCAGCCAGGACGGGCTGCCGGGCAGTTGCGGAGGAATCATGCCGGTGCGCAGCGGATGCATACCGGTGAAGAAGGCGTTGCGTCCAGCGGTGCAGCTCTGCTCGGCGTACATAGTCATAAAGATCGCGCCGTCGTTTCCGATGCGGTCGATGTTGGGCGTCTCGCCGACCATCAGGCCGCGATGGTAGATGCTCGGCTGCATCCAGCCGATGTCGTCGCCCATGATGAAAAGGATATTGGGTTTCGGCTGCTGCGCCGCCGCTGGCGTGCTGCGCTGGTCCAGACAGCGACATCAACATCGTCGCGCCGAGCAGCGTGACGGAGTATCGCTTGTGCCATCCCGACGTCTTGCTTGGCAGCGGTTGGGACGGCAAGTCGGCTTCGTCCTCGAGTGTGCGATTCAACATGGTGTCGCTCTCCTTTTTATGTTGCGTCCGAGACTCCTCGCCTAATACATCGAAAGCCAAGATGACTTGTGGAGGTGTCGACCGGCTCTGCGTGTCGTGCCGCCGGCCGGTAGCGTCGGCAGTAGTTCGGCGCGCACAAATGCGAGCCGCCTTTGATGACCTTTCGTGGAATTTTCACATTGGTGGTTCGGGGGTCATAGCTGTCGGCCTCACGGCCGCCGCGCGGGTTCTCCGGGATGCAGCAGGCCTTCGGCGCATCGGCTTGGTGCCGTGTCGAGTACCAGTCGGCCGTCCACTCCCAGACGTTGCCGATCATGTCGTACAGTCCGTAACCGTTCGGCGGGAATGCGGTGACCGGCGAGGTGCGCTCGAAGCCGTCGTCCCTGGTGTTCTGGCGGGGAAATTCGCCCTGCCAGGTATTGGCCATGTGGCGGCCCTGCGGCGTGAACTCGTCGCCCCACGCAAATTCGGCGCCGTCGAGCCCGCCGCGCGCCGCAAACTCCCATTCCGCTTCGGTTGGCAGATCCTTGCCGACCCATTTCGCGTAGGCGAGTGCGTCGCTGAAGGCCACGTGCACGACAGGATGCTCATCCAATCCGCGAATGCGGCTTCCGGGTCCGTAGGGGTGTCGCCAGTTGGCGCCCTTGGCGAACGTCCACCACTGGCTGAAGTCGCGCAGGCTGACCGGATGGTTTGGCGGCGAGAACATTAGCGAGCCCGCATAGACCATGTGCGGGAGCATTCCGGGATAGTCCCTTGGATCGGGCGCGATCTCGGCCACGGTGACGTGGCCAGTAGCCTTCACGAATGCGTGGAATTGCCGGTTTGTGACGGGATGACGATCCATCCAGAAGCCGTCCACGGTGACGCGATGCGCCGGGGCTTCTTCCGGATAATGCTTGTCGGATCCCATGCGGAAAGTGCCGCCCGGCACACACACCATCCCGTCATCCGTCGGACGCTCGATCAATTGTCCGTCGTTAAATTTCGTGCCTGTGAAACTCATTGCAAACCACGACCCGCTCTTCGAGTAGCCTATGTTACTTCGACCCTCACCGGCGGGCTTGCCGTTATCGCGATAGCTAACAACGCTCCGAGAGCAAGAACTCTATTCGCCAAGAACATTGTTGATCCTCCTTGCATTGGGCTGCCTGTGACGGACCGGCAGCACTGCCGTCGAAACGTGAACCATGATGTCCGCCGATTGCGTTCATCACAGGAAATCCTCGACGCACGGTGTCGCACCGTGAGACTGATCGGTTATTTTGGGGCGGCTAAGAAGTAATGCTTCTTTCGGTCGATGCCAGCCTTGAAGCAGTGCTGTCGGTAGCGTCTTGGACCACGCGCTCTTATCAGCATGTACTGCTCTCTCCTTGTTTGAACAAAATAACAGGTGGAGCTAACGATCGCAGCCTCTCATTGGTCCGGCGCAAACTCAACAATTAAAAATTGTGTCAGCATCGTTGACACACACCAACCAATCTCGGTGGTGGCGGGAAGCAGGATGCCCGCCCGCGTTGGGGACTGAAGCCGGCAAGGCCGCGCCGTCCGCAGCTCGGCTGGAGCACCTGTCCAGAATTTTTCGACAATGAAGTCTCAACTGGAAAGCTTGCCGGTGCGGTCGTTCTGATTTGGCAGCACGGACGGCCGATTTATCTCAAGTGCTTCGGCGTCCGTCGATGTCGCCACCAAATCGCCGATGACCTCAGACACCATGTTTGCGCTTCACTCGATGATGAAGCCGATCACGAGCCTCGCGGCGATCATGCTGATCGATCAGGGCAGACTGGCGCTGACCGATCCCGTGTCCTAAGTCATCCGTTCCGGCCTTTGCTTCAGTGAAGGTCGGCGTCGATTGCAAGACCGCGGCGATCTGATCAAGAAGGCCTACACCGATGCCGATATTTTTCAGGGCTACTCACAACAAGGAATTTGCCGAACGCGTTGCCAGGCTCGCTGTTGGCCAGACAGCCCGGCACGGAATTGGGACAGATTCACTGTCGTATCCCGACGGGACCGGATAGCAACCAGCCGGCCTAAGCGCATCCTCCAAAAAGAAAAACCCCGGCAGTTTCCTGCCGGGGTTCTGTATCAGGTCGTTAGACCAAGTCTTACCAGTTGCGCTGAGCGCGGAGCAGCAGCGGAGACCGCGTTCTGGTCCTTCAGCTCGTACACAGCTGCCGGCTTGGAAACGCCCAAAACCGCCGGGACCGCAACCGTGCCCGAGAACTTCTGGTCCAGACGCGTCCAGTTGACGTCGGCCGTGAAGGCAAGGTTCTTGACCGGGGTCCAGACCGTGTTGACACCGATCACAGCCATGTTGAAGTCGGGGTTGCAGGCACCGGTCAGGCCAAGCGTCGTAATCAAGAGGCCTGTGCCGGGGGCGCAGAGAGTTGTCTTGGCATTGCCACCATACTGCAACGAAGCATACGCACCGTAGATGGCACTGGCCCAGTTGGGATTCCAGTTGTGGGTGTAACCACCGCGGAAGCCCCAGGTCTTGACCGTCTCGAGCCCGGTGCCCGTAGCCGTCGACGTACCGAAGTACGTCGCATCGGAAATGGCGGCGAAACCGATGCTCTGGTACGCACCAGCCAATCCGGTGCCGCCGTACATCGCGAACGCGGTCGGCATCAAGCTGTTGAAGTTGTAGCGGCTTGCACCATCCGTATAAACGGCCTGCATGTTGATGACGTCACCAGGACCAGTCGGGATGTTCTTGATCGACAAGGCACCCTGAATCGCCCAGCCCCACTTGTCACCGGGATGACCGGTGGGCTCGGTCGTACCGTAGTACGAGACGTGGTTGTCATGAGCAACCACCGACAACTGGGCCAGACCCCAAGCCTGATCGACGGCAATCTTACCGATGATGTCGGGAGCACGCGTGCCGCCGAAGCTGTTGGTGCCGACGGTGCCGCTGAGCGGCCGTGCCGCAGCCGCGAGATACGACAAGTTGGGGATGTTGGTGGTATCCTGAAGGGTCGGATCCTGAACCGAGATCGAACCCGACACGCCATTGCCGAACTGGGCGGTGTAGGTCGCCTGGTTCACGCCGGTGACGTGGTTGCTGCCGCCCGGAAGGGTGTCAGGACCGCCAGCCGGATAGCTCTGCCACGGCGCGTCGAAGGCCGAGACCGTGCGACCCAGCGTGAATCCAGCGAACTGGATGAACGCATGGTAGAGACCGAGGCTGGCGCCGCCGATCGAGCTGCCGCCAACTGCGCCGGCCAACGTATCGGAGTACGCGCCGGGCGCGCTGCCGGTGTAGGCACCGGTCGTCCAGCTGAACACCATGTCCGCGAAGGTACGAACCACGCCGTATTCGGTCGCGGTGCGGGTATCGATGGTGAAGTCCGAACGGGAACGGCTGTAGTAGTAGTTGGTCAGACGATTGTTCGCACCAAGGACGCTGGACAAGCCCGGGCCATAGTCGTTGCCGTTGAGCGCCAAGTCGACGCGCAGATAGCCACCCAGCTTGATGCAAGTATCAGTGCCCGGGATGTAGTAGAAACCGGCACCGTACAGGGAGCAAATCTTCACGTACTCGACCGCTTTGGCCTTGACGGGAAGATCGGCTGCCTGTGCCCCACTCATGGCGAGAAGACCCGCCGCTGAGCCGAGAATAAGGCTCTTAACCATCTTCATGTTAAACCTCCAAGTTGCTCTGTAGGGAAGGTTCCGGATCCGCTGGGTGAAACACCCTAAGGTTGGTTCCCTTGTCCCTTGAAACCCGCTCAGTCGCTTCGCGCCTTCGGACACACCCGCATGAACGCGAGGGACTTAAGCGAACCACCTAAAACGGGACGACCTCGGGATGCCCCCCTCCGTCGCCACACCACAATTACCGAAGGTCCCTGCACACGCAACAAAGGAACCGCTCTGAACGGCCTGTCTGCGCCGGTTTTCCGGCGGGTGTTGCACAAATAACACGCAGATGTGATCCGGCGATGGTCGTAAGATATTGTTTTATAATGGTAATTTTTATGAGTTCCATTTGACGCTTCTATTGCCGTCTGACGGGCCCTGACGACAGCATCGCTCCTTCAGCGCATCCACTCGTATCGAATTGAGCAATCGGCCCTCTCGATTCTCCAGAGGATGATCGACGCGCGCGCCGCTTCAAACAAGGATTCGAGGCTCCCATGACGCCACTTGATGGCGCACTATTATAAAGGCTCAGCGCTTGTTCCCGATCAGCAGGAGCGGACAGGGCTTTGCTGAACAAGGGGTACGGAATCACAAAAGCCCTTTATTCTTGCGGATTAACTGCGCTTCCGCCGAACGGCAGCTGGAGCAACGGCCGCAACCCGGTCGAGCGGATCGGCGACGCGACCGAATCGCACACGCGCAATCTCTCGCCAGCACATCCCCACTACGTCAATGAAACCCAGCTTGGTGGCGCCCGGCATATCGCGGCCTGCGAGAGTACGCTGGCAGTCGCGGCGCTCTCGAGCTTGCGAAAACAAGGAAAAGCCTTGCGACAGGCCTCGAAACGGCATCGTGGCGCGCCGGATTAGCTTGATCGCGGACGCCCAAAGCAGCCGCGCCACCAAATCACCTCGCCGCTACCTGAATCTGCCGCTTGCGGCTCGCCGCCGTGTCGGGCATATCGGCCTTACGGAGCTGTGGCCGAGTGGCTGAAGGCGGCGGTTTGCTAAACCGTTATAGGGTTGTAAAGCCCTATCGAGGGTTCGAATCCCTCCGGCTCCGCCACCCTTCGCCCTGCGGGCTTCGGGTGGCAGGCCACCCGAAGACTGAAGGGCGAAGGGTGTCTCCCGAAGCTCCGAAGGAGCGTAGGGAGACGGTTGCCGCGTGTGGTACGTTATTCTATTTTCCTCGAGCTCAGCAACGGCGACATCTATATCGGCTCGACCGATGATCTTCGCCGACGATTTGCATCTCATCAGCAAGGGCATGTCATTTCCACGAGAAGTATTTGCCGCTAGTTCTGCGCTCGTATGTAGCGGTGGCCAATGAAGCAACGGCTCGCAGCCTTGAGCCGTATTTCAAATCCGGCTCCGGAAAGGCTTTCGCCAAAAAACGTTTCCTGAACGTCGTCGAATGACGGCACATCGCCTACGCTCGCGTCTTATCAGCCGACAATCCAATCCCCTGGCCAACCCGTCATGATGACGAACCTTGCCATCGCCGGTTATCGTTCGCTGCGCGACATCCGAGTCGCGCTCACGGCGCTGAACGTCGTGACCGGCGCCAATGGCAGCGGCAAGTCTAGTCTCTACCGTGCGCTGAGGCTTCTGGCTGACATCGCGCAAGGCCGCATTATCCAGTCGCTGGCCGCCGAAGGTGGCCTGCAATCGACCTTGTGGGCGGGCCCGGAGGCATTTTCCCGCGCCATGAAGGCCGGCACGCAACCGGTGCAGGGATTGGTTCGCAAGAATCCAGTCAGCCTGAAGCTCGGATTTTCGGGCGAGGATTACGGCTACGCCATCGATCTCGGTTTGCCGTCGCAGTCATCGATCTTTTTGAATGACCCGGTAATCAAGGCCGAATGCATCTGGACCGGCGAACGGTTGGGCCGGGCGAACGCGTTCGCTCTTCGCAACGGACCTGGCGTGCGCATTCGAGACAGCAACGGCGAGTGGCGGCAGGCCTATACGCAGCTCGCAGAGTCCGACAGCATGATGACCCATTGCAGCGATCCGCGCGAAGCGATCGAGCTGCTGGTGCTGCGCGAGCGGATGCGCGAATGGCGGTTCTACGATCACCTTCGAACCGACCGCGATGCGCCATCGCGCAAGCCGCAGGTCGGCACGTATACGCCGGTGCTGGCAAGTGACGGATCAGACCTGGCGGCGGCGGTGCAGACGATCCGCGAGATCGGCGCCGCCGGAGAGATGGACGAGGCGATCGCCGATGCATTCCCGGGCGCGCGGGTCGAAGTCAGCGGCGACGGCGCCTATTTCGAAATTGGAATGCGCCAGCACGGCCTCCTGCGGCCGCTTGGCGCGTCGGAATTATCAGATGGTACGCTGCGCTACCTTCTGCTGGTCGCCGCGCTGTTGTCGCCACGGCCGCCTGCGCTGATGGTGCTCAACGAGCCGGAAACCAGCCTGCATCCCGATCTGCTGCCGCCGCTGGCACGCCTGATCGTGCAGGCGGCAAAGCGATCGCAGCTGATCGTGGTTTCGCATGCCCCGGTCCTGGTCGACGCGCTCGACGCGGCGGCCGGCAGCACGAGGATAGGACTCGAGAAGGATCTCGGCGAAACCATCGTGCCGGACCTGACGACACCCAGCTGGACCTGGCCATCGCGATAGAACCGGCCTTCGCGTTAGCAGCGACACCAAGGGTGACCAAAGGGCTCAAGCAAAATTGAACGTATGGCTTTTTCTTCGATCGACCTACACCTGCTTACGTGTCCCAACCTTTACGCGAGCCAACGTGATGGCCGAGTTGGCTTCGGGGCTGCAAAGGCTGCGGTCGCCTTGACTTCACCTTGTGTTAGATCGCTAATAGCGCAGTAGTATTCTTGTTGAGGTGGCGCTCATGGATGTCGACAAAGCCATTGCACAGATCTCTGCGGCGGGCATCGAATTGACCGATCGCCGTCGCAACGACAGCGACGACGCGTGGATCCTTCGTTTCGCGAACGGAGCCATCCTCAGCGTCCACGACAGCGGCGAGGTGGCAACCCAGGGCCAAGGCGTCGACGCGATCGCCCGGATCGTGGATCTCGGGAGTTGATTGGCAAGACTTGACTGCCAAAACTTGACTGAAAAAACTTGACTGCCAAGCCTCTCATGGCGCTGACCGTCGGGCGTCCGGCTGCGGCGGCGTAACATAGCCATCGGTGAGTGTGCCGAGGAACGCAACCATGTCGTCGATCTCTGCCGCGCTGAGGGCCGGCGCATCGCCGACGTGCCGGTTGAACGGCGGCTCGACGTTGACGTTGGCCTTCGCGTCCGGCGGCAAGTCGTCATAGGTGTTGACGCTGCCGTCCGCATTGCGCGCGAACCAGCGGCCGGGATTGGTTTCGCGTTCGGCGTAGAATTCCACGGCCTGTCGCAGCGAGCGAAAAATTCCGTTATGATAGAAAACCTTTCGCAGCGCCACGTTGCGCAGCGTCGGTGTGCGAAACCTTCCGCAATAATCCCGGCGATCGGTCAAATCGGTGCGGAGCGGGCCACAGAGGCCGAGATCAAAATAGCTCGAATCCCGGTTGGCGGGAATCTCCGGATTGCGCGGCACCCCGAGCGCGATCAGGCCGTAGTCCGTGAACTGCGGCGGCGTTCCATCCTTGCCGCGCCGGCTGATATGGCAGGAGTTGCAGTTACCTTTTTCGGCATCGTTGAACAGCTCCAGTCCGCGGGCTTCCTGTGGTGTCAGCGTCGCGTTGCCGGCAAGGAAAGCGTCGTACTTGCTCGTGTAGGGGTAGAAACTCCGGTAGTCCTGCTGGAAAACCTCGAGTGCTTTGGCCGCGGTGGCGAACAGGGTGTCGGTATCAGGTGTATCCGGTCTGCCGAGCGTGGCGGCGATTTTGTCGCCGTAGCCGGCCGCGAGAAGATGACGGACGACCTCGGCCGCGTCGGCATTGTCCATCTCGAACGGCGACAACAGCGGGATCTTCGCCTGGTCGCGGCCACGGTCTACGCGGCCGTCCCATGTCAGGCCGCCGGTCGGACCATTGTCCACGCTCTCGTCGGCATCGTCTTCCGACTCGAAGAAGTGCTCGGTGAACGCAGGCACGGCCTGGAGATATTTCAGCGAGGGCACGGCCCGCTGCCCCGGCTGCCGCATGTCGCTACCGCCAAGCTGGACCGCCCTGTCGTTCGCGGGACCGAAGGCGTGGTCCGGATCGTGGCATGACGAGCAGGCCATTTTCCCTGAGCCCGACAGCGCGGGATCAAAGAACAGCGCTCGCCCGAGTTCGCTCAACCGCTCGGCCCTGCGCCGCACCTCGTCGCGCGACAGGCCGCCGCCCTGGGAGAGGCCGGGCGTGTCGCGCGGCGCCGGCTGCGATATTGCAGCGCGCGCGCCGAGCAACGCGAGTGCGGTCGCCGCGATCGAGATCGCGCGCAGTCTCGCCCTTGCCCTGCGACCCCTTGTCATGATTTCTCTTTACCCGTCTGGTATGACATTCGCCGCACGATAGGATCAGCTCCGCCAAGGGAGCAAGACAGAGCAATACGAGAGCAGTTGCTGTAGGGGGTATCACCGTGGAAGGGATTAAAATGCGGCCAATCTTGCGCGCTGCCGCCGTGGCGCTGGCTTTCGCTGCCGGTTCCGCCGATGCGGCCGGCTTCAACGACGATCCCTCGCAGGACCTGAAGCAGATCGAGACCGTGGTCGTGATCTATGCGGAGAACCGCAGCTTCGACAATCTGTTTGGGCGCTTTCCCGGCGCCAACGGCCTGCAGAATGCGTCCCCCACCGCGCTCGTCCAGCGGGACAGGGATGGCACGCCGTTGCAGGAACTGCCGCCTGTCTGGGATGGAATGACCGTCAAGGGCGTGACGCCGCCGGTGACCCAGGCGCAGACCGAGCATCTGCCGAACCGGCCCTACGACATCGACGATCCCCAGGGATTCAATTTGCCGCTGGGGACCATCACCCACGATCTCTGGCACCGCTATTACCAGAATATGATGCAGATCAATGGCGGCAAGAACGACATGTTCGTGGCCTACGCCGACTCCGGCGCCATGGTGATGGGGATGTGGGATGGCTCGCGGACCGCGATGTGGAAGGTCGCGCAAACCTACACCCTGGCCGACAACTTCTTCATGGGCGCCTTCGGCGGCTCCTTCTTCAATCATCAATGGCTGGTGTGCGCCTGCGCGCCGTTCTATCCGGATGCCGACAAAAATCCGGCCAAGCCCTCCATCGCCGCGGTCGAGCCTGACGGCGTCACCCTGAAGATTGCCGCCAACTCACCGAAGTCGGCGATGGACGGGATTCCGAAGTTCGTCAGCGACGGCAATCTCACGCCCGACTTCTATGCCGTGAACACCATGCAGCCGCCTTACCAGCCGAGCGGCAATTCGCCGGCCGAAAAGGCCGATCCGACCACCGCCGATCCCAAGCAGCCGACCACACTGCCGCCGCAGAGCGAGCCGACCATCGGCGATCTCCTGAGCCTCAAGCGCGTCAGCTGGGCCTGGTACAGCGGCGCCTGGCAGGAGGTGCTCGACCACGGCTACAAATCCCCGGTGCCCAACTTTCAGTTTCATCACTCGCCATTGAATTATTACGTGAGCTTCGCGCCGGGAACAGCGGCGCGCGCAGAGCATCTGCGCGACGGCGGCCTCGCCGGCGTCGAGTTCATCAAGGCGATTGATGCGGGCGCGCTGCCGCAGGTGGCGTTCTACAAACCGCAGGGCAATCTCAACGAGCATGCCGGCTACACCGATGTAGAGGCCGGCGATCGTCACATCGCCGACGTCATCGCCCATCTCGAGAAAAGCCCGCAATGGCCTCACATGCTGGTCGTGGTGACCTATGACGAGAACGGCGGCATCTGGGATCATGTTGCCCCACCGAAGGGCGACCGCTGGGGGCCGGGCAGCCGCATTCCCGCGATCATTGTGTCGCCGTTCGCGCGCCGCGGGTTCGTCGATCACACGCCAATGGATACGACGTCGATTCTTCGCTTCATCACCCGCCGCTTCGAGCTGCCGACCCTTCGTGGCATCACGGTGCGAGATCAGGCGATTGCGTCCGCCAACCAGGCGCCGTTGGGTGACCTGACGAGCGCGCTCGACCTTTCGTCTCGTCGATAATTACACGATGCTGCCGTTGGCCGCCGAAGGTGGTGCAATCGATATCGTGGGCGGGCCCGCAGGCATTTTCCCACGCCATGAGGGCTGGCACGCAACCCGTGCCGGTATTGGTTCACGTGCCCGGTCCTGGTCGCCGCGCTCGACACGGCGGCCGGCCGTCGTGCCGGACCTGACGTCGCCCGGAAGTGATCCCGGTGCGATGGGGCATTCCGCCGCCACCGCACGCGTCGCTACGATAAACGCAGACAGACAAGGACGCAGCTACATCCTTTGTCCGCATCAACCGCCCCAGTTCCTGTAGGGCCAATCGACTGTTGGATCTGGTTGGTCTGAGTATGCCGGAGCCGGCTGCTGGTAGACCGGCGGCCTAGCTGGTGCGTAACCAAAACTCGAAGCGGGATCCGAGACGAGGCCCTGGCTGGAAGGAACAACGGCATGCCGGTGGTGCGCGTGATGCACCGTAGCGGCATTAGCAGAGGCACCAAGGGTGATCAAAAGGCTCAAGGCCAGGATTGAACGCATTGCATATTCTCCGATCGACCTGCTCCGTGGCCTTACCTAAGGTTCAGGCCACGCCGCCCCAATCGGTAGCGACTTCACGATCATTCACATCGGCGGCATTCCGGGGCGATCGAATCCGGCATCTCGTGAAATTCACGCCGGCCGGCGCGGATCTGCTCGCCTGAGTTCCATCAGGCAAGCGTCGCGAGTTGCCGTTGGTCGCATCAATGCGCCGTCATCCAGGCGCGCGCTTCGCGCTGGGCGGTTGCGATTTCGATATCCGACATCAGCTCGGCCACTTCGCGGCGCATGGCAATGGCATCCACGCGGCCTTTCAGCGCCGCCAGGTTGAACCATTTGTGGGCCGCGACGAGATTGACCACGCCGGAACGGCCGCTCGCCCAGTACAGGCCGCGCTCGAACAGCACGTCCGGAATGGCAGTCGCTTCCACCGGCATTGCCGTTTCCAGATCAAATTGCCCCTGAAACATCTTGTAACTCCCCTTTTTGTTGTTGGCCGCCCTCCCCCGAGCGCGGCCCCCGTCCACTGTTCAAAAACGCCTGTTATTTCCCAACACCGTTTGCCGGCTTGTTGGGATGATCATGGCCGAACAAATTTGAAGGGTAGTTTAAGTATCGCGATGAACGGGGTGTAAATCTGCGGGCCCCTGGAACGAGCCCGGAATCGCAGAAGTGGCTGCGGCGCAGGCATAAGCCTGCAATCGTGAAATTCGGTTTACCCTGGGATTTCGGACAACGATAACCATTGCAGGCAAACGCCTGCACGGCCACAAGGCCGGCGGCGCTCGATCAAGACAACGATATCGGGATTTGGAAATTCAAAAGCCGGCGCTAAAAACAGGAGCTTGCGCCAATGCGCGGGCTGCTGGAACGAGGGCGTCGGCGAACACGTCAGGACCAGATTTCACTCTGGAGCTTTCGCCCCGGTGAAACTGCGGAGCCCTTGAGGAGATCCGCACCGAACGAAGAAAACCTGTTTCTTCTGCCGGATCGGTTTTGGAGAGAGCGAGCTCTTTTCCGAAATGCGATCCAGCCGTTTGACCTGATGTCTCGCCGACACCCTCTTTCGTCGACAGAGCCTTCCGATTGGGATCTGCCTTCTGGGCAAATCATCCTGAGGCTCTTGTGACGTGCCGGCATCAAGCCGCCGGCAATCCTCTCGAGAAGCGAGAGTTACTTCTTCTTCTTCGCGACCTTGCGGGTCTTCTTCGCAGTCTTCTTCACTGCGCTCTTCGCCTTCTTTGCCTTCTTAGCTTTCTTCGCCATGTTGCCCTCCAATGTAAGTGAGATGGCTTGAGTTCGCTGCGTGCACTCGGGAATCGAAATGCACTTCATCCCGAATACACCAACACATTGGAAAAAACAGCGTCCCGCTTAAGGAAGTGTTGACGACGCGAAGCGAGAGCGCGCAGTGCGCGATGCGCGACAGCACGACAGCGCGTTCGCGCAGTGATGCAAAAAGTGCAGCAACGACCGACATCGGCATTTGTCAATATTGCAGGAAATGCCTGCGCTGCAGTTGTTTTCGTGATTCACGCTTGTCGCGCGCAATGCGCGATCGGCGTCGTCGCGACTCATCGCCGCCGCTCAAAAGCCGCTTGCGCGGACTCTGAGTCGCCGACTTTGGCAATAAAAAAATTTTCGTGGTTAAGGCGCAAACGTCGCCTCAGCGCTCGCCAAAACCGAAATTTTGGACGAATCGCCGGTACCCGATTCGCTGGCGCGGTTTCGGTTGGGGCGATGAATTCCAGCTCGCGATCGACGCGCGAAGCGTACTCGCGTCGGTCGATCGAGGTGACGGAGACGATGTCTTCGTCACCTCGCGCGCGCGTGTTCAGATGCCGAGCTTCGACTTCAAGAGATCGTTCACGGCCTGCGGGTTGGCCTTGCCGCCGGATGACTTCATCACCTGGCCGACGAACCAGCCGACGAGTTGCGGCTTCGCCTTGGCCTGCTCGACCTTATCAGGGTTGGCCGCGATGATGTCGTCGACGACCTTCTCGATCGCGCCGAGGTCGGTGACCTGTTTCATGCCGCGCGCTTCGACCAGCGCGCGTGGGTCGCCGCCGTCCTGCCAGACGATCTCGAACAAATCCTTTGCTATCTTTCCGGAGATCGTGCCCTCGCCGATCAGATCGACGATCGCCGCAAGCTGTTCGGCCGACACCGGAGAGCCCGCAATATCCCGGCCTTCCTTGTTGAGGCGCCCGAACAATTCGTTGATGACCCAATTGGCGGCAAGCTTGCCGTCGCGGGCCTTGTCGGCAAGCTTTGCCAGCACCGTTTCATAGAACTCCGCACTCTCGCGCTCGGCCACCAGCACGCCGGCGTCGTAGGGAGACAGTCCAAAGCCCGTGATGAAACGCGCCTTCTTCTGGTCCGGCAGTTCCGGCAGCTTGGTCTTCAGCTCGTCGACGAAGCTCTGGCTGAATTCGAGCGGCAGCAGATCGGGATCGGGGAAGTAGCGATAGTCATGCGCCTCTTCCTTGGAGCGCATCGAGCGCGTTTCGCCCTTGTTGGGGTCGAACAGCCGGGTTTCCTGATCGATCGAGCCGCCGTCTTCGATGATCTCGATCTGGCGCCGCGCTTCATACTCGATCGCCTGGCCGATGAAGTTGACCGAGTTCATGTTCTTGATCTCGCAGCGCGTGCCGAGCGGGCCACCGGGCTTGCGCACGGAGACGTTGACGTCGGCGCGCAAGGAGCCCTTCTCCATGTCGCCGTCGCAGGTGCCGAGATAGCGCAGGATCGAGCGCAGTTTTGTCACATAGGCCTTGGCCTGCTCGGCGTCGCGGATGTCCGGCTTGGAAACGATCTCCATCAGCGCCACGCCGCACCGGTTGAGATCGACATAGGACATGGTGGGTGACTGATCGTGCAGCAATTTGCCGGCATCCTGCTCCAGATGCAGCCGCTCGATGCCGATGGTGGCGGTCCTGCCGCCGTCGAGTTCGACCGTGACCTCGCCTTCGCCAACGATAGGCGACTTGTACTGGCTGATCTGGTAGCCCTGCGGCGAGATCCGGATAGAAATAGTTCTTGCGGTCGAACACCGAGCGCAGGTTGATCTGCGCGTTGAGGCCAAGTCCGGTCAGTACCGCCTGCAGCACGCATTCCTCGTTGATCACGGGCAGCATGCCCGGCATCGCCGCATCGACCAGCGAGACGTGGGTGTTCGGCTCGCCGCCGAATTCGGTCGAAGCGCCCGAGAACAGCTTTGAGTTCGAGCTGACCTGGGCGTGGATCTCCAGGCCGATCACGACTTCCCAGTCGCCGGTTGAGCCCTTGATCAGCTTGTGCGGTGTGACTGACACGTTCATCGATGCGGCTTCCGAACCATTCAAATGTGGGATGGCAAAATATGGGAGGATTTGGGCTTCGCGCAACGGCTGGCGCCAGTCAAGCCGAAGAAATCGACATTCTGGTGGTCAGAAGCCGCCCCCGTGGTCAAAGCCCGCGGCGAAACGCCTGGTAGGACTTGCTCTGGCGCAGCGCGTCGGCGCCGCCTTCGATCAGGAGATCGACCTGGTCCGCCGGCAGCGAGAACCGCGTCGGGATCGTATTGAGGATGCCGGCACGCGCAGGCCCAAGCTGCTCGAAATTCACCCGATCGATGAAGAAATTGACATCGTTGCAGCGCCAGTTGTTGCCGACGCCGAGACGGACACGGTCCGCCGTCGACAGGCCGCATCGCCATCGTTTGACCTTCCCGACCCAGTCATTGGCCAGGCCGGTGAATGCCGCGTAACTCGATCGCACGCCGGCATCGATCGCGGTGTCGGCTGCCGCCGACACCAGTTCAACGCCGCTGGGCCCCTCGACCCGCTGCGCGAAGTCGCCGGAGATACCCCGCCCGGCATCGACGACAAGGATCATGATCCGCCGCACCTTCACGGCCTGCCGCTCGTTCATCGGCTCGAACGGGCGCTGCGCCGCGAGCATCGCGATGCTGAAACCGGACAGGCCATAATTGTCCACGAGGCCGCCGTCGAGCAGCTTCACATAGCGCATCGAGCCATCGTGATAGCGGGCGGTGGCTTCCGCAAACGACCGCAACAAAGGCTGCGCATTCGGATCGTGGCGTGCACGTTCGATCCAGGGCGGCAGTTGCGTTGCGCAGCCGCCGGGATAGGTCTCGAGCACGATCGGCGCAAAGGCAAGCGGTACCGCCGCGGACGCTGCGACCGCCTCCGCGATGCGATACGACCGGATATCGCTGCACAGCGCGTCGAAGGCGGTCTTCCCGAACACGAATGGCGTGCGGTTGTAGATGTCGGACGCATTGATCCAGACCCGCGGGCGCCGCTCTTCGCGAAACGTATCGAACCGCGCGCCATCGAACAGGTTTCGATCGAGCCAGTCGGTAAACTGGCTGTCGTTGACGCCGCCACCGAGTGCGCGCCCGATGTTGCCAAGCGAAACACGGGTATTGAGACCTTCCTCGGCGTTCCGCAGCAGGAAACGCTCGCGAAAATCCTCAATCGCCGCGCGCTGCTTGAGGCCAAAATAGGCCGCCGTAACCGATCCGCCGGAGACGCCGGACACGAAGTCCACCCGGTCAAGCAGCGTTTTCGCATGATCGGACCCGACGCGAGAACGATCGAGTTCGGTCAGCACCCCAAAGGAGAAAGCCGCGGCACGCATGCCGCCGCCGGAGAACGACAACCCCAGCAGTACATCGTCGGCGTAAGTCTGAACTTCTCGCCCAACTTCATTGTCGGCCAGCGCTTCGCCGAGCGGAACGTTGCCCGGCAAATTGTAGACCGTCGCACATCCCGCCAGCACCGCCGCCAACGCGACCACCACGACGACCGGAATCCACGCCCGCATATTCGACGCCCACACGCTAAGCATACTCACTGGAGGCCCCACCGCCGTCACTAACCTATCACGGGAGAAGGTGGCGGCGGCATGGCCGCGTACAGGGTGCCCAAACAGGGTTAATGTGGCGAACCGAGCAGCGCGGACACGATCCGCTCCCACTCGGCCTCGAGCGAATCCTTCGCCACCGGCTGGCCGGCCTGGCGGTACCAATAGCCGGCATTGCCGAGATCGCCTTCGACGCGGTGCAGATAGGCGTGGACCCAGGCGGAGTTGGCGTCACTCTCGTCCTGCACGATCTTGTGCGCGTCGTCCCACTTGCCTTTCGCGGCCCACCAGAGCGCGGCGAGCGGCGCATCAACATCCGGCGCCGGAGTTGCGCCCGAGAGGCTGGCTTTGAAATCCGCCAGTCTCACCACCACCTCGCGGGCGTGAACCGTCCGGCCGCCTGCTCGACCACTTCGCCGAGCGAGAACAGCGTCTCCTCGTCGAACGGACGGCCGATCAGTTGCAGGCCGAGCGGCAGCCCCTGGCTGTCCTTGCCGGCGGGGACCGCGATGCCCGGCAGGCCCGCCATGTTCACGGTCACCGTGAAGATGTCGTTGAGGTACATCTCGACCGGATCGGCGCCCTTTTCGCCGACGCCGAACGCCGCCGACGGCGTTGCCGGCGTCAGGATGGCGTGGACGCCCTTGGCAAAACAATCCTCAAAGTCTTTCTTGATCAGCGTACGCACCTTCTGCGCGCGCAGATAATACGCGTCGTAATAGCCGGCCGAGAGCACGTAGGTGCCGATCATGACGCGGCGGCGGACTTCGGCGCCAAACCCTTCGGCGCGGGTGTTCTCGTACAACTCGCCGATCGAACGCCCGGGCACGCGCAGCCCGTAGCGCACGCCGTCATAGCGCGCCAGATTGGACGAGGCTTCCGCGGGCGCCACGATGTAATAGGCCGGCAGCGCGTACTTTGTGTGCGGCAGCGACACTTCGACGAGTTCGGCGCCGGCGGCCTTGAGCCACGCCGCGCCCTCGCTCCAGAGCTTTTCGATTTCCGCCGGCATGCCGTCGAGGCGATATTCCTTGGGAATGCCGATCTTCATGCCCTTCACGGACTTTCCGATCGACGCCTCGTAGTCCGGCACCGCACGATCGACCGAAGTGGTGTCCTTCGGGTCGTGTCCCGCCATCGAGCGCATCAGGATCGCGCTATCGCGCACGGTGCGCGCGATCGGACCTGCCTGATCCAGCGAAGACGCAAAGGCGACGATGCCCCAGCGCGAGCAACGGCCGTAGGTCGGCTTGACGCCGACGGTTGCGGTGAACGCCGCCGGCTGGCGGATCGAGCCGCCGGTGTCGGTCGCGGTCGCGCCCATGCAGAGCTGTGCGGCGACGGCCGACGCCGAGCCGCCGGACGAGCCGCCCGGCACCAGCGCGGTGTTGGAGCCCTCGCGCCGCCACGGATTGACCACCGGGCCGAAGCACGAAGTCTCGTTCGAGGAGCCCATCGCGAATTCGTCGTTGTTGAGCTTGCCCAGCATGACAGCGCCATCGCGCCAGAGCTGCGAGGTCACGGTCGACTCGTAGGGCGGCACGAAATTGCCGAGGATTTTTGAGCACGCGGTCGTGCGCACATCCTTTGTAGCGAACAGGTCCTTGATCCCCAGCGGAATGCCGGCGAGCGGGCCGCCCTCGCCTTTGGCGATCTTCGCGTCCACCGCACGCGCCATGGCGCGGGCCTGATCCGGCGTCTCCAGGATGAATGCATTGAGCGAGCGCGCCGCCTCGATCGCGGCGAGATGCGCGTCGGTCAGCTCAAGGGAAGTAAAGGACTTGTTCGCGAGACCATCCCTGGCCTCGGCGATCGTCATCGATGTCAACGGGGTCATTTATTGATCGGGCTGCAGAAGAACGGAGACAGGGTCTTGTCGTTGGCGGGATCGTTTTGTTTGGGACGCGTCCGCTCGTTGGCCTCGAGCGCATCGAGCACGGCATCCATCGCCTTGTCGGGATCGGCGGCCTTGCCCTGCCGCTCCATCGCGTCGAGGTAGTTCATGTAGGCCTGATAGGCCTTCTCATCGTCGCAGAGCAGACACATCGGATTTCCGATCTCGATCAGAACACAGGTTACTCGACAACCTTCGGCACCAGGAAGAAATGATTTTGCGTTTCCGGCGCATTGCTCACGATATCATCGGCGATTTCGCCGTCGGTGACCACGTCGGCGCGCTTCTTCATGTCCATCGGGGTCACCGAGGTCATCGGTTCAACGCCGTCGACGTTCACTTCCGAGAGCTGCTCGACAAAGGCCAGCATCGCGTTCAGCTCGCCCTGCAGATGGGGAACTTCGGCCTCAGATACCGCAATCCGCGCCAGATGCGCGATACGGCGGACGGTCGTGGCGTCAACGGACATAATATAGGGCCTTGGCTGCCGAAAATCAGCCTGCCGTATAGCAGAGGCCGCTTTTGCGCCGCAACCGCGGCCAAGGCTTATCAGCGGCTTATCAGCCCGCCATCCTGCTCAGCCGCGCCAGCGCGGCCCCCGCCAGCGCCCGGGTCAGCTCGGCGGCGGGCATTTCGCGGCCCATTCGCACCGCCTGCCCGGCCCAGAGGTTGGTGAAATCGACCTTGCCGAGCTTTTCGGCCGCCGCCTTCAACGGTCCAAGCGCAGTCGCGGCATGCGGAAAATCAGGCGCATCCGGCGAGATCGGGCCGACCTCGCGCATCACGCGGTTGGCGACGCCGCGCGCGGGACGCCCGGTCATGACATTGGTAATGACGGTAGAATCGTCCCGCGCCTGCGCCAGCATCGCCCGCGCCGGCGCGATCACCTTGGATTCCGGGCAGCGCAGATAGGCTGTCCCGATCTGCACGCCGGATGCCCCCAGTGCGAAGGCCGCCGCAATACCGCGCCCGTCGGCGATGCCGCCGGCCGCGATCACCGGCACCTTCACCGCATCGACCACCTGCGGCACCAGTGCGAAGGTGCCGGGCTGCTCGGCAATGTTGTCGGTCAGGAACATGCCGCGATGGCCGCCGGCCTCCGCGCCTTGCGCGATGATGACATCAGCGCCGTTCTCTTCCAGCCAGATCGCTTCGCGCACGATGGTCGCCGACGACATTACGATGCAACCAGCTGCCTTGACGCGCCTGAGCAGCGCTTGGTCCGGCAGGCCGAAATGGAAGCTGACGACCTCCGGCTTCAGCTCCTCGACAAGAGCGCACATCGCCTCGTCGAACGGCGCACGGTTGGCTGCATTGACGGGCGCTGCGGGATCGAGGCTCAATTCCCCGTAGTAATGCGCGAGCCGCTGCTTCCATCCAGCCTCGCGCGTGGCGTCCACCTCGACCGGCTTATGGCAGAAGAAGTTCATATTGACCGGCGCGGAGACCCGCTGGCGGATGATGTTGATCTGCTCGCGCGCCTTCTCTGCGGAAAGCATCGCGCTGGGCAGCGAGCCGAGCGCCCCGCCCTGGGCGGCAGCGATCACCAGTTCAGCGTCCATGATCCCGGCCATCGGCGCCAGCACGATCGGGAATTCGGTCTTGAAGAGGTCGATAATTCGGCGATCTGGCCACATGGTTCTGCTCGCTCTCCGCTGGAGTTTGGTTCGGTTCAGGCCTGCGCTGACATCACGGAGTTGCGCCGCCCTAGCAAAATCTGCTCGGCTTCGGTGACGATCCTGTCAATGATCTCCGCTGCCGGTGGGATATCATGGATCAGCCCGACAGCTTCTCCTGCGATCACGGCCGCGACGTCAAAATTGCCGGCGGCCTTCGCTGCGGCATATTCGGCTGCGACCTTGTTCACATTCTGCAGCAACTCGACCTCCCGCCCCATCCAGCGCCGCGCATGATCGTTGATCAGGCAGCGTCCGGTAAACGGCGCCGGCCAGACATTGTTTCGCGACAGGTCGAAGATGATGCCTCTGACGCTGCTGCCACTCTTGGCCTGGCAGATGATCCGCTTGGCCTCGTCCGCGCCGTCGCACTCCTGGCTGGCATAGAACCGCGTGCCGAGCAGCACGCCGGACGCGCCGAGCATCATCATTGCCGCGAGCCCCCGGCCATCGGCGATACCACCGGCGGCAACCACCGGCACGCGGCCGGCAGCGAGATCGACGATTGCGGGCACGAGATCGATCGTGGTGCGCGAGGCGCCGTGGCCGCCGGCTTCCGTCCCCTGCGCGATCAGGATGTCGGCGCCGGCGTCGAGCGCCAGCTTCGCCATCTCCTCGTCCTGCACCTGGCAGATCAGGCGCGCCCCCGCCGCCTTGACGCGCGGGGCAAATGGCTTGGGATCGCCGAACGAGAGCATGATCGCGCGCGGCCGTGCGTCGAGCGCGATGTCGAGCAGCTCCGGCCGCTTTGCCAGGCTCCAGGTGATGAAGCCGATGCCGAATGGCGCCGATCGCTTCAGCTTCGCGGTCTCCTGCTCCAGCCACGCGCGCTCGCCGTAACCGCCGCCGAGAATGCCGAAGCCTCCGGCGCTGCTCACCGCAGCCGTCAGGCCCGCGCCCGCGATCACATCCATCGGTGCCGACAGGACCGGATGCGAGATGCCAAGCAGCGCGGTCAGTGGCGTTGAGATCGGCATGTCCATCCTCCGGAAATCTGGACACGGAGACTATCCCGGACTAACATTCTCTAAAAATGAATACTAGAGAATGCAGCCATCTCCCAAATGAAACGGAATATCCCGTGGAATTGACGCGATCTCCTGACCTTCTCGACCGTCGCGCGGCTCGGCGGCATCACCCGCGCCGCCGACGAGCTCAACACGGTGCAGTCCAACGTCACGCAGCGGGTCAAGGCGCTTGAGGCGGAAATCGGCACCGCTTTGTTCGAGCGTCATAGCCGCGGCATGACGCTGACCGGCGCCGGCCGCCGGCTGTTACCGTATGCCCAGCGCATGGCGGCATTATCGCGCGAGGCCATGCTGGCCGCGCGCGACGACGGCGAGCCGAAGGGGCCGCTATCGATCGGCTCGATGGAAACGACCGCCGCAGTCCGCCTGCCGACGCTGCTCGCCGAGTTTCATCGCCATTTTCCGGCGGTGCGCCTGACCTTGCGGACCGCGCCGACCGCGGATCTGGTCGCCGCCGTGCTCGACGGCGCGCTCGACGGCGCCTTTGTTGCCGGCCCGATCGAACACGCCGAACTCTCGTCCACGCTCGCTTTCCGGGAAGAACTGGTGCTGGTCACCGCGCGCAAATGGAGCAGCCTCGCAAGCTTGCGCGCAGGTACGCCGGAATCCGGTCCGACAGCGCTGGTGTTCCGGACCGGCTGCACCTACCGGCAGCGCCTCGAACAGGTGTTCTCCGAATTCGGGTGGCCCTCCGCCGCACGGTTCGAACTCGGCACGCTCGACGGCATGATCGGCTGCGTCGCCGCCGACATGGGCGTGACGCTGTTGCCCCGCGCCGTCGTCGAGCGGGACCATGTCAACCGCGACATCAGCATTCATCGCGCTGGGAGCGTCGCAGTCGCGCGTCGACACACTCTTCATCCAGCGCCGCAGCGCGCATCAATACAGCGCGCTGCAGGGGTTCGTTGGCCTGCCTGGAGAGCGGCCGTCAGGTCATGGCCGCCTGAGGCTCCAGCGCATGCAAACCGCTATAGTCTGATGTCCTGGTAGCTTTCGATCAGCCGTGGACCGACTGAGGTCGCTTCATGGGAATCAGCGGCGGCCAGATTGCCGAAGTCGAGCCTGGTCAGTTTCGTCAGATCGGCCATCGATATCTGGAAGACGCGAACATCCTCTTCAGTGAACTTTTCGAGGATGTCCGCCTCCTTGATCCGGTCGATATCCATGATCAGGTTCCGCTGACTCATCAGGAACGCCGCCGCCTTGAGACCGTCGTCGCCCTTGGTGATCAGTATCTTCCAGAAATATTTGGGGATGCTGATGCCGCCAAAGGTCGGATCCTTGTGCGATGGCCCGGACGGGTTTGGTAGATCGGCATCGTTGGCATCCGGCCCATCGAACACCGGCCCATTCATCACGATGCCTTTCTCTTCGTCCTTCAACAGGACGTCGCGGGTAAAGTCCTCCAGACCCGCCCATAACTGCTTGCCCTGGTTAAACGAGAAGAATTGCGGGGAGCAATTGGTGAAGTGGAAGGAATTGTCGCCGTGCTCCTTGGCTTCTGCGACAGTGCTGCCCCAGGTTGCGTCGAGGCGGCGGACGAGATGGCCGCGGTCGAACGGATTGGCGGTTCGATCCGCCTCGAGTGTCGATTGCTTGCGGTAGAACTCGTCGCCGATCTGGAACTCGTCCATGATCCGGGGATCGCGTTTCCAGGAATCGCCCTCGCGCTTGCCGACATCCTGTTGCTCGCCACCGTCAATATTGACACAGCTGAAGAAAGCGAGCTTGCGCTCCTTGTTCATGACGACGCTGTAGTTGAAATATTTCAGTTCGGATTGCGAGGAATTGTCCTTCAGCGTCGCGATTTTGGATTTGAGTGACGCCGGAATCGTCGGCAAGGGTACCGACAGCTTTCCGCTGCCGATGAAGTTCGCCTTATAACCGGGCCGCGATCCCAGTGTGGTCTGGTCGATGTGGACAGCCTCCATCGGCAGGCCAGTGAGGTCGCCGATACGCGCGCCGCCGATCGGGCTCGTGACCGGGCCGGCGCCCCGGGGGGCGGGCTTCGCGTCCACGGCCGGGACGGCTGGGCCATCCCTTCTGAACAATGCCATGGGAATGCGGAGCGGGACCACAAGCGAGGTCACGTCGCCGGACTGCTCGATCCAGGGATCATTCCCGTAACGTGTCGCGCTGACCGCCACCTCAGCCTTCTTTTCAGCCGTGCCCGGTGGAGGCGGCGCAGGCAGCGATGGCTGGTCGAGCACCAGCTTCACGAGGGGATGGGAACCGACGGCGACTTTGAGATCGGCGACGATCGCGCTGACGCGGACGCCCTCGTTGGCGATCCATTTGATCAGGCTCTCGTCCATGGACGGGTCCCAGACCTTGCCGTCCTTGGTGAGAGTGTTGCCCTTGGAATCCTTGTCGGGGACGCCGCTATGGTGGAGAGCGATGACCTGCCAAAACCGATTGAAGGCCGGCGATCCTGATGAGCCGGCGGTGGTATCGGTCAGATACCACACGAAATCTCCGACATATTTCAGCAGCTTGTTGTCGCGAACGCAGATTTGTTTGAGTTGTCCGCCGGGATGCTGGATGATGGTCAGATATTCGCCAGGGTCGCCCTTGCCGGGTTCGCCGCTCAGCGGCAGCACCCCCCAGTCCGACAGGTTTCGCCCACTGGCCAGCGACACCGGAGCCACCGCCACAATCGAAAAATCGAGGTTTTGGTTGGTATAGAACAGCTTGTCCGGTTCGAACGCGAACCTGACGGGCTCGCGCTCCGCGCCCGCGACGTCCAATTCATAGTCGAAGTCGGCGATGGAAGTGGCGGCGTCGCCGGGCTTGCCGAACACGTGATGGTTGGTCATCAGCACCCCGGGGCCGATCAAAAATCCCGTCGCATAGCCAAGCAGATTTCGAACGTGCATCCTTGAGCTGAATGCGACACACCGGGTGCGAGGCGAGCGTGCCCTTGGCCAAATAGTTGATGCTGTCGAGATCGTTGCCCTGGATGATCCGCTCGAGGCCGATCTGGGCGGCAAGGGCATCGTCGGTCCGCGAAAGCAGTTGCCGCTGGCGGAGCTGCTTTTGCGCCACCGTCATCTTGATCGGACCATCACCGAGTTTACGGTTCAACGCAGCCGGTGAAAAATCGGCTTGCTTCAAACGTTGTTCAGAGTTGGCAATCATTGAGGGTTTGATCAGCATCGCTGTCTCCAAATGAATAGCGACATTAAGCGCTCGGAACCGCGAAAATGCGGGCGGCACTGTCGGCGCGGCGCGCTTCCGCTCGACACATAATTCCTGGAAAATTTCTTTTCGAACCGATGCGTCGGTTTGTCGTCACGACGGGTGGTTCGGGAAAATCTCGTCAAACTTTTAGCACTACCTAAGTGAGATACGCTATACAACAACAACCATAGCGTCAACCGCGGCAGATTGTCATCCATGGCGTCTGTGCATGGAGCCAAGCCACGATCCGGCTTTGCATCACCGGCGAGCCGCGTGTTATGCGAACGCCATGCCTGCCCTCATCCTTCCCCTGATCGAAGCCGCCGCGCACTGGCCCGAACGCGGCGCGCTCGTTGGCCTCGATCTGGGAACCAAAACCATCGGCGTCGCCGTATCCAACGCCGATCGCAGGCTTGCGACCGGCGTCGAAACCATCCAGCGCAAGGCCTTCAAGGCCGACGCGGCGCGGTTGCTCGCGCTTGCCGCCGAGCGCAACGTGGTCGGCTTCGTGCTCGGCCTGCCCATCAACATGGACAGCAGCGAAGGCCCCCGCGCGCAATCGACCCGCGCCTTCGCGCGGAATTTTTCCAATCTCACCAATCTCGCGATTGGCTTGTGGGATGAACGATTGTCGACCGCAGCGGTCGAGCGCGAGCTGATCGGCATGGATGTCAGCCGTAACAGGCGGGCCGAGGTGATCGACGAGCACGCCGCGATCTTCATCCTGCAGGGCGCGCTGGACCGGCTCGCCAACCTCAGGAAAAGCTGATCGATGGGAATAGTGATCGCGGCGCTGATGCCGGTGTTCTTGCTGATCGTGCTCGGTGCCGTGTTGAAACGCACGCTGATGCGGCTGGAAACGCAATGGCACGGGCTGGAGCGGCTGACCTATTACGTGCTGTTTCCCGATGCTCCTGATCCAGACGCTGGTGAAGGCCGACCTCACGACGGTGCCGGTCGCCGGCGTCGGCGGCGCGCTCCTGCTCTCGGCGCTCGTGGTATCGCTGCTCTGTGCCGACTTCTCCCAGCGCCTATGTACTGGCGCGACAAATGGGCGGCGACGCGCCATTGCTGGCGCAGATCATCACGCTGCAAACGATCCTGGCGGCGATCACGATGCCGATCGCGATCGCGCTGGTGGCTTCGAATTAGACTGGCCTGGTTCTGCTGGCTCGATGACCGCGCCTGATACCGCCATAATCACTTCAGCGACCATAGTGCTGCTGAATTATTCCGTCATCACGCGCAAGACGTGTTGAGTAAACGCTGGCTCGACCTCTGGTGCACGTGGACACGCAAAGCGCGTCGAGAGAAGCGAAAAAACGCCCACGAGTATCTTCTTCGTTTGCCCAATAGCGGTATACCCACGAATATCTCTTCGTTTGCTCAATAGCGCTATATTTGGCAGTCGAATTGGCGTAGCTGATAGTGAACAGGCTCACATAATGCGCCAGTGACCGGGGCTAAGATGAGCACGGAATTTGTGGTGGGAATTTCTCTAATCCAAGAGGGGTATCATCATGAAAAATCTGTTCTTGATCGCAACCACCATTGCCGCCATCGGAAGCACAATGCCAAATCACGCAGACGCGTGCGATTTACGCCTTCCGACTTTTGAACTTACTGGCTTCCCAATCTCCCGACACCAGGTAGCTGTTCTGGGCTCGGCGAAAGTTGAAGAGAGTACGGCTGCGCCATCGCTAATGTTAGCCGGTATGCCGGCTTCTCCCCATCAGATCGCGGTTCTGACACCGCATGTGAAAACATTGAAAACAGCCCGGGCATCGGCGGATCCGAGCCTGATCACCGTTGGCCTGATAAGCCCCGGCTTGCAGAGAAGCACTGGGCAGGCGTTGTGCACCATCGACTGAAATTCACAAACCCTTGCGGTACCTTGCGCCTCCCGCCTTCGGGCGGTTTTTTTCGTGCATGCATGCCGTGAGCGCCAGCGTCCTATTTGGGCCTCATCCATAACAGAAAAGTCACGACCCTCTTTCTATCCTCGGCAGACGCGAGACCGCTGTAGGGAATCATTTTATTCCCAGGCACGATCTCATCAGGATTGGCTACGAAGCGCGCGAGCTTTGCTTCATCCCAGACGAAATCTGCATCCTTCATCGCCGAGGAATAATTGTAATCCGGCAGCGACCCTGCCCTTCTTCCAATAATCTTGTACAGGTTTGGGCCCAGACGATTGTCGCCCTCTTTCATCGAATGGCAAGTTCGACAAGCGTTGTTGAACACCTGTTGCTCCACGCCGGACTCTATTCCTTGCGACAGCAACTCCTGAGCTTGAGAGGAAGGCGACAGCAGCATGCACACCGTTGCGCTCAACGTCACTATCAGGTGAACCCGGCTAGTGTGCTTCATACCGACGACCTACCCGGTTTCGGGTGCCGCCCCATTCGATCACCTCGTAAGCGAAGCGATGTCCGCTCAAGACGACTTCAGGGCTGGATTGATGTTAGCATGCACGCGATCGTGCTCGCCGCAACTGGGCCTTAAACGTAGGGGCCCATCATGAAAAAGAGAAAGGTATTGGTGGCTGAATGAACCATCACGGTCAACCAGGTTGAATCGCTACGCCAGCGAAAATGGCCGAGCACGAGACCCACGACGAAGACCTCTAGTCGTCCGAACCAACCATATTGAGTGTGATTCATCGCCCACACCGCCGATGTCAGCACGATGGCTCCTATCGGACCAAGAAATGATTGTGACCAGCCGCGAAACATGAAGCCGCGAACGACGAATTCTTCAACGATCGGCCCCGCAATGCAGCCTCCAATCAGCAGGATGAGTAAGCCGCCAGATCCTCCAACATCGAGAGTAACATCAGTTGCGGGCTTTTGTACGCCAACGAAGGATGCGACGAAGCCTTCGGCCAACACGACGATGAACATGATTCCCAAGGCGCGCAACAGTTCGCTTCTTCTCGGCCAGTTCAACGCCAGATACTCTGCGAACTCTCTGCGGGCCATTCGGATGGCAACCCACAGCACCGCGATCGCGGGCGGAGTTGCCACAATGAGGCCCCCCTCGAGCCACAACACGTCAAGTTCCGCTAGGGACAACGCCTTCGTCCCACCGTACACGCTCATCATGAAGGCCAACGCAAGTCCGCCTGTCAAAGTAAAGACGCCGTCAGCGATCAAGACAACGAGAGTCGTTTCCATGAAGTCCCATGTCCGCGGCGATTTTGCCGAAGCCGGGGTCGGAGCATTGGCGTTTTCGAAATTCGACATGTCGACTTTCTGCGACAACTTCGCAGCGAAGGTGGGTCTATCTTCCACTCGCGATAAGCGTCAGTGGAACAGTCAAAGCCGGAAGGGATTGCGGAGCCGAAGCCGGGTGGAGACAGACGAACAACGTCATGGCCGCGCAGATGCGGGACGAGATCGTCCCAGATCGCTTCAGTTTCAGGATTTCCGTGAACAAGAACAATCGTCATCGAAGCCATTCTCCCCAAACAACATTGCACATGCCTGGCGCTGAGTGCCGAATTCAAGCCACTGAATGTATCGCCTCGACCTTAGCGTGAAAACCGCTTCCAGGCGGTTTTCTTTAAAACCGGAGGACCCGTTGCTGAACTCGGTGATCCGCGCGTTCGCGCCTCAGCAATAGCCTTCAAGGTCATCTGGTATCCTCTGCCGCACGAATCCGCTATTCTTGTCGATCCATGGGATCAGCACATGAAAGAAGCCATAATCCGTCGTGCAATAGAACAAGATCTGCCCGAAGTGTTGAACCTTTACCGACATCTCCATCCGCACGAAGCTCAATTGGAGACAGCTACTGCTGAGCGCGTCTGGTCCAATTTGCTTGCATCGAGCTTCATGACCGTGATCGTAGCGCAAGCAGCCGAGCAGCTTGTATCTTCGTGCACGCTCGCAATTGTGCCTAATCTGTCTCGGGGCGGTAGATCATATGGTGTGATTGAGAATGTAGTCACCCACGCGGACCACCGTAAACTAGGGCTCGGGCGACGGGTTCTTGCTCATGCGCTCGATATTGCATCTCAGGCCGATTGCTACAAAGTCCACTTGGCGACGGGCTCGAAGCGAGAGACCACCCTACGCTTTTACGAAGAAGCAGGGTTTGAACGAGGGAGCAAAACGTACTTTGAAGTACGGCGATAGGCCCCTCGGTTGGCGGCGCTCCGATTGCGGCTTTGCTGGCATGCTCGGAATTGGCCCATCGCGACTTTTGCTGCGGTTGCACAAAGGCGGTCGGTATCGGAGAGCGACGCGGACATTGACGAAGATTTATGAGTGCGCGCCCTCCCTAACACGCCGGATGATTATCCCGCCAGCCAGATCGACTGCACTGTCGCGGCGAGGTTGTTGAGGCCGTGCAGGACGATCGTCAGCCAGGTCGAGTTGGTGCGGTAGCGCAGATAGCCGAACAACAGCCCGATCGAGAATATCTCGCCGAAAAAGAACCAGTCATATTGCAGATGCAGCGCAGTCCAGGCCAGCGACGACAGCAGGATCGCGCCGGGCACTCGCAACGACGATTCCGACCAGCCGCGGTAGAGGAAGCCGCGCGCGAACAGCTCTTCCGAGACCGGTGCGCCAATGGCGAACGCGACCAGCAGCAGCCACACCGCGCCATCGGCCTGCGCCGACTTCAGCACATCGCCCATGAAGCCGGGCTGGACCTCGCGTCCCAGGGCACGCGACAGCAATTCCCACGCCGCCACCAGCGCGATCAGTGCGGCAATGCCGAGCAACAGGCTTTTCCAGGAGGGCCAACGCAGCGCGAGATAGTCGGCCATGGGCGTCCCGGTGGGGCGGATCGCGATCCACAGCGCGAGCACGACTGCCGGCAATCCCATGATCACGGACAGCGAGATCGTCAGCCCGCGACTGACGACGTGGATCATGGTCGCGACGTCGATCGGCCCGCCCTGCCACACCATGAAGAAGGCCACGACCGCGATCTGCCCGGCAAACATCGCGGCAAAGACAAACAGCCCCCAGAGCGCCGTCCCCCAGAATTTCCAGACTTTAGGCGGGCGCGGCGCTGATGTGACGATGGCGGGGCTTTCGGGATTAAGGGAGTCCATCCAGTGACTTTCGATATCAGGAGCTGTTTCTTGGCGTGGCTAGGCCCGTCTTGGTACAGGGTCTCCGCCCTCCAAGTTGTTCGACGGAGGTTAACAAAACACTTGAGTAGTGACTTGTATCATGACGGTTAGCGAAGTGTTCACGGCAAGGCCCGTTCCAGCAATCCCCTGATATCCTCGTTCGCGAGTTCGACCGCGCCAAACATGCCGGCATGACCAGCCGCAAGACGGGTCGCCGCAAACAATTCCGCGTGCTTTGGCGAAACCTGATTGAGTGCTGCAGCGGCCGCGAGCAGCGCCAGCCTTTCCACCGCCAGCCGCGCCACTCGCTCGCTATCGGGCCGGCGAAACGTCTTGCCGATGAACGCGATCGCCTCGCCGGCGCCGTGCAAGCCCAGCGTCTCACCGGTCAGTTCGTGCAACACGGCGGAGGCTGCGTCCGGCTCGCGCGACAGGGCGCGAAGCACGTCGAGGCACATCACATTGCCCGAGCCTTCCCAGATCGCATTCACCGGCGACTCCCGGTAATGCCGGGCCAGAATGCCCTCCTCGACATAGCCGTTGCCGCCGAGGCATTCCATCGCCTCATAGAGGAAGCCAGGCGCGCTCTTGCATATCCAGTATTTGATCGCCGGCGTCAGCAGCCGCATATAGGCGGCCTCCTTGGCGTCCTGTGGCGCGCCGTCGAAGGCGCGGCACAGCCGCATCACCAGCGCGATCGACGCTTCCACATGCAGCGCCATGTCCGAGAGCACCGCCCGCATCAGCGGCTGATCGGCGAGATGCTTCTGGAACACGCTGCGATGCCGCGCGTGATTCAGTGCATGAGCCAAGCCCGACCGCATCAGGCCGGCGGAGGCAATGGCGCAATCCTGCCGCGTCAGCTGCACCATCTGGATGATGGTGCGGATGCCCTTGCCTTCGTCGCCGACCCGCTCGGCATAGGCGCCATGGAATTCCACCTCGGAAGAGGCATTGGAGCGGTTGCCGAGCTTGTCCTTCAGCCGCTGAAACCGAATCGCATTGACCGAACCATCCGGCGCGAAGCGCGGCATGAAGAAACAGCTCAGCCCTTGATCAGCCTGCGCCAGCACCAAAAACGCGTCGCACATCGGCGCCGACATGAACCATTTATGCCCGGTGATGCGGTAGGCATCGCCGTCGCGCACAGCGCGCGTCATGTTGGAGCGCACATCGGTGCCGCCCTGCTTCTCGGTCATGCCCATGCCGATCGTCATGCCGCGCTTTGTCGGCCACGGCGCAAAACTGGGATCGTAGGAGCGTGTCGCAATCACCGGCATCGTCTTCGCCAGAATATCCGGCTGCGACCGCCAGCGCCGCGACCGAGGCGCGCGTCATGGTGATTGGACAGAGGTGTCCGGTCTCGACCTGCGACGCCATGTAGAATTTTGCCGCGCGCACCACCTCGGCTGCGCCGCCGGCGGGCTTGCCGTCCGCGGTCCAGGTTGAATTATGCACGCCGGCATGCGCGCTGTGCGCCATCAGCTCGTGATAGGCCGGATGGAACTCGACCTCGTCACGGCGATTGCCGCGGGAATCGAAGCTGCGCAGCTTTGGCGTATTCTCATTGGCGACACGGCCCCGCTCCGCCATCGCCGCCGAGCCCCAATGCTTGCCGAACTCGGATAATTCCATCGTGAGCCGACGCCCCGCCATTGGCGGCCACCGCCTCGACCAGCGGCCGATCGAGCGTGAACAGATCGACGTCCCAAAACGGCGGCGACTGGTTGAAGACTTCGTGGGTGGCAAATGAGGCCTGTGTCATGCCCACTCCCTCAAGCTTGCGGCGTCAATTACGGCGCGCGGGAATCGGGAAATCATAGGCCTGCCCGTTCGCGGTCGGCAGCGAAAAGTGCCACCATTCCTTCGAATAATTTGCAAAACCCTGCCGTGCCATCGCGGCCACCAGAAGCCTGCGCCAGCGGCGTTGCTCAGGCGTAATTGACGCAGCCGCCGTATGCCCCTTCAGATCGGTGCAGTCGTAGCCGGTACCCATGTCGACGCTGCCTTCGGGCGCACGGGCCGCCTCCGGCGCGGTACAGTCGGCGTAGGCCTTGCTCGGATCGAACGCGGCTGAATTGTCCGCGGTCAGGTCGACCAGCGTGAGATCAAGTGCGGCCCCGGTGGAATGCTGCGAATGGGTGGCGATATAACCCAGCCGGAACAGATCGGCCTTGGAGAAGGCCGGATTGAAGCGGCGTTCGGCCGCCGTCTCCCGGCTGTTCTTCGACCATGCCACCATGTCCGCGACCGCGCGTACCGGACGGTAGCAATCGAACATCTTTAGCGACAATTTTTGTTTGGCGAGTTCCCGCTGGATGTTCTTCAGCGCGAGCCCCACCTCCCGCTTCACGACGCATTCCGCCGCGCCATAGCCCGCCAGCGGCCGGCCCACGAAATTGTTCGAGCCGGCGTAGCGGATGTCCTGGATGATGGAGGGATCGATGTCCCGCAGGAACACGAAGCCGCCGGGCAAGGCTTGTGCGGTGGCCTGTGAAATAGTGGCTGCCGCGACGAATGCGATCACGACGGTTCTCATGAGGGTCGAATCCACATCGTCATGGCCGGGCCTGTCCCGGCCATCCACGTCTTGTTCCCGAAAGGTGAGCAAAAGCAAGACGTGGATGCCCGGGACAAGCCCGGGCATGACGAGAATAGGACAGATCGGGGGATAACTTTGGGACGCTCTATTCGCGCTTGCCCCCCCGGCCATCCGCCCCTATAGCTCTCGCTTTAATGACCCCTGCATTGAAATCGACTTTCGTCCTCGGGCACCGGCATCTGCTGGGAATCGAGGGGCTTTCCGCCGACGATATCACCGGCCTGCTCGACCTTTCCGAGGAATATGTCGAGCTCAACCGCCAGGTCGACAAGAAGCGCGCGAGCCTGCGCGGCCGGACCCAGGTCAATCTGTTCTTCGAGGCCTCGACCCGGACCCAATCCTCGTTCGAACTGGCGGGAAAACGGCTCGGCGCCGACGTCATGAACATGTCGGTGTCCTCGTCCTCGATCCGCAAGGGCGAGACGCTGATGGACACCGCGGTGACGCTGAACGCCATGCACCCGGATATCCTGGTGGTGCGGCATCACGCCTCCGGCGCGGTGGAACTGCTGGCGCGCAAGGTTGACGGTTCCGTGATCAATGCCGGCGACGGCGCCCACGAACATCCGACCCAGGCGCTGCTGGACGCGCTCACCATCCGCCGCAACAAGGGCCGGCTCGAGGGTCTCGTGATCGCGATCTGCGGCGACGTGATGCATTCGCGCGTGGCGCGCTCCAACATCCTGCTGCTCAACACCATGGGCGCCCGTGTCCGCGTGGTGGCGCCCTCCACGCTGCTGCCGCGCGGTATCGAGCGGATGGGCGTCGAAGTCGCCCGCGACATGCGCGAGGGTCTCAACGGTGCCGACATCGTCATGATGCTGCGGCTGCAGCGCGAACGGATGAACGGTTCCTTCGTGCCGTCGACCCAGGAATATTTCCATTATTTCGGCCTCGACCAGAAGAAGCTCGCGTATGCAAAACCGGATGCGCTGGTGATGCATCCGGGGCCGATGAACCGCGGGGTGGAGATCGACTCGATCGTCGCCGACGGCGCGCAGTCGCTGATCCGGGAACAAGTGGAAATGGGAGTGGCGGTGCGGATGGCGGTGCTCGAAGCGCTCGCCCGCAACCTGCCGAACGCGTGAAATCATGCTGACCGATCGCCGCCCGATCCTGCTCGCCAACGCCCGCCTCATCGATCCGTCGCGCGATTTCGATGGCCTCGGCGACGTCCTGATCGCCGACGGCGTCATCCGCGATAGCAAGCGCGGGATCGGCGCGGCCGGCGTGCCCGAAGGTACCGACATCATCAACTGCGCCGGCAAGATCATAGCTCCGGGGCTGATCGACATGCGCGCCTTCGTCGGCGAGCCCGGCGCCAGTCACCGCGAAACCTTTGCCTCCGCCAGCCAGGCGGCGGCCGCCGGCGGCATCACCACCATCATCTGCCAGCCTGACACGTCACCTGTGATCGACAATTCGGCGACCGTCGACTTCGTACTGCGCCGCGCCCGCGACACCGCGATCGTCAACATCCACCCGATGGCGGCGCTGACCAAGGGGATGCGCGGCGAGGAGATGACCGAGATCGGCCTCTTGAAGGCTGCGGGCGCCGTCGCCTTCACCGACGGCGACAAGAGCGTCACCAACGCGCAGGTGATGCGCCGTGCCCTGACCTACGCCCGCGACTTCGACGCGTTGATCGTGCACCACACCGAAGATCCGGATCTGGTCGGCGAAGGCGTGATGAACGAGGGCGAATTCGCGGCGCGCCTCGGTCTCTCCGGCATCCCCAACGCCGCCGAAGCCGTCGTGCTCGAACGCGACATGCGGCTCGTGGCACTGACCGGCGGGCGCTATCACGCGGCCTCGCTGAGCTGCATCGAATTGCTGGAAATCCTCAAGCGCGCCCGCGACGCAGGCCTCGACGTCTCAGCCTCGGTGTCGATCAACCATGTTACATTGAACGAGAACGATATCGGGCCCTACCGTACCTTTCTAAAACTGTCGCCGCCGCTGCGCACCGAGGAAGACCGCCAGGCACTGGTCGCGGCGGTTGCCTCCGGGCTGATCGACGTCGTGATGTCCGACCACAATCCGCAGGACGTCGAGGTCAAGCGGCTGCCGTTCGCGGAAGCAGCCTCCGGCGCAATCGGGCTGCAGACCATGCTGCCGGCGGCGTTGCGGCTCGTTCACAACGGCGAGATGGATTTCAAGACACTGATCCGGGCGATGTCGACCCGGCCGGCGGAACTATTAGGCCTGCCGGGCGGAACCCTGCGCGCAGGGTCGCCTGCCGACGTCATCGTGATCGACGCCGATGTTCCCTGGGTGCTCGATCCCGCCGACCTCAAATCGCAGTGCAAGAATACGCCGTTCGACGAGGCCCGCTTCTCCGGCCGCGTGGTGCGTACTATTGTCGGCGGGCGGACAGTCTATGAGCATGTCTGAAAACGGCGCAAAACGTCAGCGCGTCACGATCTGCGCAATCGCTTCCATCGACGTGCCGACGAGAATAGCTCCGAGATAAAGCCCAAAGAAAAACAGCTCCAGGCGCTTGCGGTTAAAAGCCATGATAATCTCTCCTGATATGGAGACCACGATGCGAATTTATGGTTAATAATCCATTGATGAGATCGCAGGATGCGGGCGTGCCATACCGCAAAGGGCGCAACAGCCAAGGGAGCTGCGGCCATGTCAGCTGACGCGTTCCTGGTGGTCGCGTTCCTGCTCGGCTACCTCCTCGGCTCGATTCCCTTTGGCCTCGTGCTGACAAAACTCGCCGGCACGCAGGACCTGCGTTCGGTCGGAAGCGGCAATATCGGCGCCACCAACGTGCTGCGCACGGGACGCAAGGGGCTGGCTGCGGCGACGCTGATCGGCGACATGCTCAAGGGCACGGTCGCGGTGATTATTGCGGGCTATTACGGCGGACCGAACGCGGCGATGCTGGCCGCACTCGGCGCCTTCCTCGGCCATCTCTATCCGGTCTGGCTGAAGTTCAGGGGCGGCAAAGGCGTTGCGACTTACCTTGGCGTGTTGCTCGGCCTGTTCTGGCCGGCGGCGCTGGTGTTCGCCGTGATGTGGCTCGCCACCGCCTACACCTCGCGCTACTCGTCGCTGTCGGCCCTGGTCGCGGCCTTCGTCACGCCGATCTTCCTGTGGTGGTTCGGCCACGCCGCGCTGGCATCGCTGTTCGTGGTGCTGACCTTGATTCTGTTCTACACCCACCGCGAAAACATTGGACGGTTGCAGGCCGGCACCGAAGGGCGGATCGGGGAGAAGAAGTAAGATTGTCATTCCGGGTGCGAAGCATCGAACCCGGAATGACGCAGTTAGTGCTTCAGCGCCTCCTCCACGAACTTTGCCACCGCCAGCGCCTGCGCGTCGGCGCCGAAGCGGGCGATGATCTGCACGCCGACCGGCAATCCACCTTCGGCCACGAGCGTGGGAACGTTGACGCAGGGAACGCCCATCAGCGTCCACAGCCGGTTGTAGCGGGGATCGCCGGTCGAACCCAATCCCTTCGGGGGCGCGCCCGGCGCTGACAGCGTCAGCAGCACGTCAACCTCGTCGAAGACGCCTGACAAGGCGTGGCGCGCCCGGCTCGCGACCTTGATCGCCGCATCATAGGCAGCAGCCGTCGTATCCTTGCTTTCATCGAGCTTGCCGCGCAGCAGCGGCGGCATGGCGTCGTAATTCTCGCGGTATTCCCAGGCGAGCGCCTGATGCGCCTCGAACTCCTGCACATCGGGATGGATCCGCCACGCTTCCGCGACGACATCAGGCATCGCCAGCGCACGGACCGACGCGCCGGCGCGTTCCGCAGCCCGCGCCGCGACCTGCAGCGCCTCGGCGCCTTCGGCTTGCGGGCTGCCGGCAAAATCCTGCGTGACGACGCCGATGCGCGGCGACTGCACGGCAGCGCCGAGCAGCAGCTCGGGCCGCCGGGTCATCGCCGACAATCCCCGCGCGAGGTCATCGACCCCTGCCGCGAACAGGCCAACGGTATCCAGCGTCCACGAAAAGCATTTTACGCCGACGGTCGGCAGCAACCGGTACGACGGCTTGATCGCGGCGACGCCACAGAACGAGGCCGGCCGGATCACCGAGCCGCCGGTCTGCGTCCCCAGCGCCAGCGGAATCATGCCGGCCCCAACAGCTGCCGCCGAGCCCGAGGACGATCCGCCCGGCGTATGGCCGTGGTTGCGCGGATTAAGCGTCGGCGTCGGATCGGTGGCGGCAAACGCCGTCGTCGTGGTCTTGCCGGCGATGGTCGCGCCCGCCTGCTTCAGCAGCATGACGACGGGCGCATCGGCGCGCGGACGATTTCCCTTGTAGATCGCCGAGCCCATCTCGGTCGGGAAATCAGCGGTGTCGATGATGTCCTTGATGCCGACCGCAATACCCCGCAGCGGGCCTTTGGCCTGCGCGCGGGCGCCGTCGTCGCGGCAGACGAAAGCGCCGATGGTCTTTTCGTGCGCGGCGATAGCCTCTTGCGATTGCGCGATGGCCGCATCGGCGGAAAGATCGCCGGCATCGATACGGCGCTGGAGTTCGGCGAGCGAGATCATGGGGCTTCGTCTCCTGCGGGGACCAGAGGGGTTTTAAGGATTGCGTTGGGATGGGGCAAGCAGCGAGCCCGCATGCCACCCCACCGTCATTCCGGGGCGCGTCGAAGACGCGAGCTTTGATGTGCAATTGCACATCAGAGAATCCATAACCACGATCGTGAGTATGGATTCCGGGCCTGCGCCAAGTGGCGCATCCCGGAATGACGAATGGAGAGACCGTTGCCCACTCCCTCAGGTTGCTTCATGCTGTCAGCCGGAGAAAATCGTGGACGCTATCAACAAGACTTTGCACCTCACCGACGCCGACCGGCTCGACCGCCTGCGGCTGATCCGGTCCGACAATATCGGGCCCCGTACCTTCCAGTCCCTGCTGCAGCATTTCGGCGATGCGCGGACGGCGCTGGAGCGGCTGCCCGATCTGGCGCGGCGGGGTGGCGCGTCCGGGCCGGGACGCATCTGTTCGATCGAGGACGCGAAAGCCGAACTCGCCGCAGCAGCCAGAATGAACGTCCACCTGCTCGCACCGGGCGAAATCGGCTATCCCCCACGCCTCGCCACCATCGACGACGCGCCACCGCTGCTCGGTGTGCGCGGCGCGCTTGACGTGCTGATGCGGCCGATGATTGCGATCGTAGGCTCCCGCAATGCCTCCGGCGCCGGGCTGAAATTTGCGAGCCAACTGGCGCGCGATCTCGGCGACGGCGGTTTCATCGTGATCTCAGGTCTGGCGCGCGGCATCGATCAATCCGCCCATCGCGCCACGATCGAGAGCGGCACGGTCGCGGTGCTGGCCGGCGGTCACGACAGGATCTACCCGCCCGAGCATGGGGATTTGCTGGCGTCGCTGCTCGACAACGGCGCCGCGATCTCGGAAATGCCGCAGGGACATGTGCCCCGCGCCCGCGATTTCCCCCGGCGCAATCGGCTGATCTCGGGCGCGGCGCTCGGCGTCGTCATCGTCGAGGCCGCGCATCGCTCGGGATCGCTGATCACCGCGCGGATGGCGGCCGAACAGGGCCGCGAGGTGTTTGCCGTGCCGGGCTCCCCGCTCGATCCGCGCGCCGCCGGCACCAATGATCTGATCAAGCAGGGCGCGGCGCTGGTGACCCAGGCCACTGACGTCATCAATGCGGTGACGCCGATCATGGAGCGGCCGATCGTGCTTGGCGCGCGCGAAGACGATGGCGAGCCGCTGGATTTCGAGACCGGCGCTGACGACCGCGGCCGCATCGTCAATCTGCTGGGACCGAGCCCGATCAGCCTCGACGATTTGATCCGCCTGTCCGGCGCCTCGCCCGCCATCGTGCGCAGCGTGCTGCTGGAGCTCGAGCTCGCCGGACGGCTGGAGCGTCACGGCGGCGGGCTGGTGACGCTGATCTGACCTCAACTCTTGTCGTTGCGCCCGTCGAACTTTGCCCGTGCGCTTTCGATCTGCGGCTGATGATCGAACGCCCACCTGCCCAGCGCCTCCACTGGCTTCGACAAGCCACGGCCGAGATCGGTCAATTCATAATCCACGCGCGGCGGGATGGTCGGAAACACCGTTCGCGTCACCAGTCCGTCGCGCTCCAGCCCGCGCAGGGTCAAGGTCAGCATCCGCTGCGAGATGCCGGCGATCATCCGCTTGATCTCATTGAAGCGCCGCGGGCCGTCGCCCAAGAGCATGATCACGAACACGCTCCATTTGTCGCCGACGCGCGCCAGGATGGAAGCCACGCCCCGGCAGTCGCTATCGAGATGGGGACTGGGCGGCAGCGCCGGCCCCTTCGGGGCAGGCACATTGTTGTGCTCGGGTTTCAACGGTGTGCTCGGGTTTCAAAAATGTGCGTTCTTGCGGGGTTCTAGGACAGTCACTCATATAGCGCCAGTTACAAACCTATACCACCAGAGGTGACCCTCCATGAAACTCCTGCATATCGATTCCAGCGTCCTCGGCCCCCACTCCGTCAGCCGACAGGTTTCCGCCGCCATCGTCGAGCGGCTGCTCAAGGCCAATCCCGGCGTTGAGGTGACCTATCGCGACCTCACCGCGACGCCGCTTGCGCATCTCTCAGGCTCTCATCTCGCCGCGGCACAAGGCGCGACAGCCGAGACGTCATTGCAGGCCGACATCGCCGCCGGTCAGGCCGTGCTGGGCGAGTTTCTTGCCGCGGACATCGTGGTGCTGGGTGCACCCATGTACAATTTCACGATTCCAAGCCAGCTCAAGGCCTGGATCGACCGCATCCTGGTCTCGGGCAAGACCTTCAAATACAGCGCGCAAGGCGTCGAGGGGTTGGCCGGCAACAAGCGCGTCATCGTCGCGATCTCGCGCGGCGGATTCTACGGCGCCGGGACGCCGGCCGCCGTCGGCGAACATCTGGAGACGTATTTGCGCTGGGTGTTCGGCTTTATCGGCGTGAAAAATCCTGAATTCATTTCCGCGGATGGGATCCAGATGGGGCCGGAGCACCGCGAGAAAGCCGTGGCCGGCGCATTGAGGGAGGCAAGCAGCCTCGACGCTGCCTGACGTTACGGACCGCTATCCTGCCGTCGCGGCAATTCGCGACGGCGGGTCTTGCGACCCTCGATTGCTAGAACCAGGCGCCCTGCACGCCCATGATAACCGCAACAAGCGAGATCAACAAACCGATACCGGAAAACAATGCGATTGAAATAAATTGAGCGCTATCTGACTGCTCTGATGTCGACGACACGGGAGCCGATGTAGAGATGCGGGCGGCTTTCGGCATATCTGCACTCCAATGTATCAAGTGTTGAAAAAACCCCGGCGCATGGAGGAGTCTTGGCAGCTACGACGAAGGTTCAATGGTTCGGCAAAATACGACCCTAAGACGAGTGAGTCAGGTCAATGCAACTTATGTCGGAATTTTCCATCGGGCGCTGACTCCTTTTCATCTCTCCCGCTTGCGGGGGTCGAGACGAGCGAAGCTCGCTCTTAGGTCGCATCGCATCCGAAGGATGCGATGCGGGTGGGGGAAACTATCTCCATCTGGACAGTGTGACTCGCGGAGGCCCCCCACCCCAACCCTCCCCCGCAAGCGGGAGAGGGAGCGCAGCTCATCCGGCACTACCCGCGATAGATCGGCGCGCCTGCGGGAGATGCGGTCGCGCCGCCATCGACGAACAGCTCCTGCCCCTGAATATGAGCGGCATCGTCGGATGCCAGGAACAGCACCGTCTTCGAAATGTGATCTGGCTCACCGATACGCCCCAGCGGCGTGGTCTTGCCGATCCGCTGCTCGAACGCCTTCTCTGCTTCAGGCGTCGCGATCGCGGCCCCCCAGATCGGCGTACGGATCGCGCCCGGCGCAACCACGTTGACGCGGATACCACGCGGCGACAATTCGGACGCCATCACCCGCGCCATCGCGCGAACGCCGGCCTTGCTCGCCGCATAGGCGGCATAGCCGGGATTGCCAAGCACGGAGATCACCGAGCCGTTCAGGATGATCGAGGCGCCGTCGTTGAGATAGGGCGACGCCGCCTGCACGGTGAAAAACACGCCCGTGAGATTGGTCCGGATCACCGATTCAAACGCTGCAAGCGTCGTCCCGCCGACTGGCGTCTGGCCGGGAATGCCGGCGTTAGCGAACACGATGTCGAACTTGCCGAACTTTCCGGCGCCCTGCTTGATCGCCGCTTCGGTCGCCTCGATGTCGGTGGCGTCGGCTGCAATCGCGAACGCATTCGGTCCGAGTTCCTTGGCAGCCGCAGCCAGCGTCTCCTTGTTGCGGCCGGTGATGACGACCTTGGCGCCCTCAGCCACAAACAGCTTGGCGGTTGCCAAACCAATGCCGCTGTTGCCGCCGGTGATCAACGCCGTCTTGTTCGCGAGTCTCATGGTTGCCTCCGTCCATACTGGTTGCATTATTAAACTATATTGCCTAGCTACGGCATCTGGTTTTATAATGCAACTGCACAAGGCCGTGATCCGACCTCCAGCAGGGTACCGCCATGGTAAAGCGAACGAGTTTCGAGGGCGACCAGTGCCCGATCGCACGATCGCTGGACGTGATCGGCGACTGGTGGTCGCTTCTGATCATCCGCGACGCGCTAGCGGGGCGCCGCCGTTTCGGCGAGTTCCAGAAAGATCTCGGACTGGCGAAGAACATCCTCACCGTGCGGCTGCGCACGCTGGTCGATCAGGGCATCCTGAAGACGGCGCCGGCCTCCGACGGCAGCGCCTATCAGGAATACCTGCTGACGCCGAAGGGCCGCGGCATTTTTCCGATCCTGGTTGCGCTCCGGCAATGGAGCGAGGAGTTCGACGAACGGCCCGAGGAGATCGCGACCATCCTGGTCGATCGCGAGCAGGGCAAGCCGGTGCGCAAGCTCGCGCTCCACTCGCAGGACGGACGGCTGCTTGGTGCGGCGGATACGACGCTGAAGCCGCGCACGTCGGCGAAGCGCGCTGGACGCGCTTCGGCGTAGTACCGCGCACCGTCATTCCGGGACGCGCCCCCTTGGCGCGGGCCCGGAATCCATAACCACGATCGTGAGTATGGATTTCAGATGTGCAATTGCACATCGTAGCTCGCGCTCTGCGCGCCCCGGAATGACGGAGAGAATTGACGACGCGCAAGAAAATCATGCCCGACGGGCAAATCACCTAAAAACCGTCCAGCCCTCGCGCGAAAAATATATCGCTTAAAGCGTCGGGCAAATCAGCGCTACAACTCCGCGCATCTCACCCGAATGAGGGGCGGGTCGCGATCGTCACGAACGTTGCGGTGAGATGCGGTGGCCGGGTTGTGCGCGAGAGACGAGCGCGCGCGACACGGACGGCGAAGTCGTGTGGTTCTGGCGCCCCGATGCTGGCGCTAAGCTTTGCGGTAAGGCCTGCGAAGCGACGGTGGCAAGAAAGCCGGTCACCGAGGAGAGCGCGCTATAAGCCGTAAAACCATTGCGCGGGGAAGGCCGGAGTGTTTCCGCTGAACCTGTATGCTCGTGTGCGCTTTCTTTTGTGCAGTTTGCACACGAGACCGCGGGTGCAGCGCGCACCCGGTCTTCCCTGCGCCCTCTGCGCTTTACGAGGGTGAAACGACGCAAAGCTCGGGCGTTCCAGCGCCGCGAGAATGTGGAGTCACATCCGCTTGATGGTTGATATGTATCGGAAGTCTCGCCCCGTCATTGCGAGCGAAGCGAAGCAATCCATCTCGCAACTCGCTGAGAGATGGATTGCTTCGTCGCTACGCTCCTCGCAATGACGTTGAGAGAGCAGCGCCAGCCCCCGCCCCCACCTCACGACAGCTTGCGCTTGCTGCGAAGCCTTACGCGTTCTTCGGCTTCCAGTTGCGCCATCGAGAGCAAATGATCGAGAACTCCGAGCTTGTGGCGCCGGGCGAGTTTGACCAGTTCGGCAACGGTCTCGGCAATGAAGGCCGCGGCCTCATCGGGGCCGCCCTCCCCATTCGCTTCCCCAGTTGGCTCCTGGTTCCGGGATTTCCGATCCCTGCCCGAAGCTGCGCGCTTCCGGCCGCCCCCATTCCTGCTCAAAAAACCTACATCCAACTTTACGTAGTATCGCGTAGGAATACGCTCATCCGGACCGCAACTCTAGGACGCATTTCGCAACTTTTTGCATATAAAGTCGTCACCTCGGCGCCCCCCTTCAATATCTGTCGATTTGACAGGGGGCCCCTCAACACCCATGTTCGCCTCGAAACGGTGGTTCGCGAGTCTCGCAGAACCAACCTGAAGATTTTCCCGTAAGCCATTGGAATGACATGAATCTCGTCATCGTGGAGTCGCCTGCAAAGGCCAAGACGATCAATAAATATTTGGGCTCCTCCTACGAGGTTCTGGCCTCATTCGGCCATGTTCGCGACCTCCCCGCCAAGAACGGATCGGTCGATCCCGAGGCCAATTTCCAGATGATCTGGGAGGTCGACCCCAAAGCGGCCGGCCGGCTCAACGATATCGCCAAGGCCTTGAAGGGTGCCGACCGCCTGATCCTCGCAACCGACCCTGATCGCGAGGGCGAGGCGATCTCCTGGCACGTGCTGGAAGTGATGAAGGAGAAGCGCGCGCTTAAGGATCAGAAGATCGAGCGCGTGGTGTTCAACGCCATCACCAAGCAGGCGGTCACGGACGCGATGAAGGCCCCGCGCCAGATCGATGGCGCGCTGGTCGACGCCTATATGGCGCGCCGCGCACTGGACTATCTGGTCGGCTTCACCCTCTCCCCAGTGCTCTGGCGCAAATTGCCGGGCGCACGCTCGGCCGGCCGGGTGCAGTCGGTCGCGCTGCGGCTGGTCTGCGACCGCGAGCTCGAGATCGAGAAATTCGTCGCCAAGGAATACTGGTCGCTGATCGCGACGCTGACGACGCCGCGTGGCGACGCGTTCGAGGCGCGCCTGGTCGGCGCCGACGGCAAGAAGATCCAGCGGCTCGATATCGGAACCGGCGCCGAAGCCGAGGATTTCAAGAAGGCGATCGAGGCCGCCAACTTCACCGTCTCGACCGTCGAAGCAAAGCCCGCGCGCCGCAATCCGCAGGCGCCCTTCACCACCTCGACGCTGCAGCAGGAAGCCAGCCGCAAGCTCGGCTTTGCGCCTGCGCATACGATGCGGATCGCGCAGCGGCTCTACGAGGGCATCGATATCGGCGGCGAAACCACCGGTCTCATCACCTATATGCGTACCGACGGCGTGCAGATCGACGGCTCGGCGATCACGCAGGCGCGCAAGGTGATCGGCGAGGATTACGGCAACGCCTATGTGCCGGATGCGCCGCGCCAGTATCAGACCAAGGCCAAGAATGCGCAGGAAGCGCATGAAGCGATCCGTCCGACCGACCTGTCGCGCCGTCCCTCCGACATGCGCCGGCGGCTCGATAACGACCAGGCGCGGCTCTATGAGTTGATCTGGATGCGCACCATCGCGAGCCAGATGGAATTGGCGGAGCTGGAACGCACCACGGTCGATATCGCGGCCAAGGCCGGCTCCCGCGTGCTGGAACTGCGCGCCTCGGGCCAGGTCGTCAAGTTCGATGGCTTCCTCGCGGTCTATCAGGAAGGCCGCGACGACGAGGAAGACGAGGATTCGCGCCGCCTGCCCGCCATGAGCCAGGGCGAAGCGCTGAAGCGCCAGGCGCTTGCCGTCACGCAGCATTTCACCGAACCGCCGCCGCGCTTCTCGGAAGCCTCGCTGGTGAAGCGGATGGAAGAGCTCGGTATCGGCCGGCCCTCGACCTATGCCTCGATCCTGCAGGTGTTGAAGGACCGCGGCTACGTCAAGCTGGAGAAGAAGCGGCTGCACGGCGAGGACAAGGGCCGCGTCGTGGTCGCGTTCCTCGAAAACTTCTTCGCGCGCTATGTGGAGTATGACTTCACCGCCGCGCTCGAAGAACAGCTCGACCGCGTCTCCAACAACGAGATTTCCTGGCAGCAGGTGTTGAAGGAGTTCTGGGTTGGCTTCAGCGGCGCGGTCAGCGACATCAAGGACCTCCGCGTCTCCGAGGTGCTGGACGCGCTCGACGACATGCTCGGGCCGCACATCTATCCGCCGCGCGCGGATGGCGGCGACGTCAGGCAGTGTCCTACCTGCGGCACCGGCCGGCTCAACCTCAAGGCCGGCAAGTTCGGCGCCTTTGTCGGCTGCTCGAACTATCCGGAATGCCGCCACACCCGTCCGCTCGCCGCCGACGGCGAGGCCAGCGCCGACCGCATCCTCGGCAAGGATCCCGAAACCGATCTCGACGTGGTCGTCAAAGCCGGACGTTTCGGCCCCTACATCCAGCTCGGCGAGCAGAAGGATTATGCCGAGGGCGAGAAGCCGAGGCGCGCCGGAATCCCGAAGAACATGTCTCCGTCAGACATGGAACTGGAATTGGCGCTGAAGCTGTTGTCGCTGCCGCGCGAAATCGGAAAGCATCCGGAAACCGGCGAGCCGATCACTGCCGGCATCGGCCGCTTCGGTCCGTTCGTGAAGCACGAAAAGACCTATGCCTCACTCGAATCCGGCGACGAAGTCTTCGATATCGGCCTCAACCGCGCCGTGACCCTGATTGCCGAGAAGGTGGCAAAGGGCCCGAGCGGACGCCGCTTTGGCGCCGATCCCGGCAAGCCCTTGGGCGATCACCCGAGCCTTGGCGCGGTGGCGATGAAGAACGGCCGCTACGGCGCCTATGTCACCGCCGGCGGCGTCAACGCCACGATCCCGAGCGACAAGGATAAGGATACCATCACGCTGGCGGACGCGATCTCGCTGATCGACGAACGTGCGGCCAAGGGCGGCGGCAAGCCGAAGGGCAAGAAAGCCAAGGCGGCAAAGCCGGCCAAGGCGGCCGGCGACGCTGCGGCAAAGCCCGCCAAGAAAGCCGCGGTGAAGAAGGCCGCTGCCAAGCCAAAATCGGAAGCCGTGAGCAAGGCGCGTGCGCCGGTGGCGACGGCAGCCAAGACTTCCGCGGCGAAGCCCGCCGCAACATCGAAAGCGCCCGCCAAGAAAAGCGCGGGCAAGGCGCGGGGATAAGTGAAACGAAAACACGACCATGGCTTTCCGTCCCGGGACGCCATCGTCGCCTTCATCCGTACGAACCCAGGCAAGGTCGGCACGCGTGAGATCGCGCGCGAGTTCGGCCTGAAAAATGCCGACCGCGTCGCACTGAAGCGCATTTTGCGCGAGCTCGCCGACGACGGCACGATCGCCAAACGCGGCCGCAAGGTCCTGCAGCCGGAAGCGCTGCCGCCGACCGTGATGGCCGACATCACCGGACGCGACACCGATGGCGAACTGATTGCGGTCCCGACCGAATGGGACTCTGAAGAGAACGGCCCCGCACCGAAAATACGCATTCTGACGCCGCGCCGGCCGCAGCCGGGCACCGCAGCCGGCGTCGGCGACCGTGCGCTGCTGCGCATCGAGACGACTGACGAGAGCGAGGCTCCCCCCTATCACGCCCGCGTCATCAAGGTCGTCGATCAGGCCAAGGCGCGCCTGCTCGGAATTTTCCGGGCCCTCCCCGACGGCGGCGGACGGCTGATCCCCGTCGACAAGAAGCAGGCCGGCCGCGAATTGAACATTGCCAAGGCAGACGCCGAGGGCGCCAAAGACGGCGATCTCGTCAGCGTCGATATGGTCCGCACCCGCGGCTATGGGCTCGGCTCCGCCAAGGTCAAGGAGCGGCTCGGCTCGCTGGCCACTGAAAAAGCGATCAGCCTGATCGCGATCCATGCCCACGAGATACCGCAAGCGTTCTCACCCTCGGCGCTGCGCGAAGCCGAAGCGGCCAAGCCGGCGACATTGCAGGGCCGCGAGGACTGGCGCGACGTGCCGCTCGTCACCATCGATCCGCCCGATGCCAAGGACCACGACGACGCGGTTCATGCCGGGCCTGATCCCGATCCGAACAACAAGGGCGGCTATATCGTCCATGTCGCGATCGCCGACGTCGCGTTCTATGTGCGGCCGGACTCGGCGCTCGACCGCGATGCGCTGACGCGCGGCAATTCGGTGTACTTCCCCGATCGCGTGGTGCCGATGCTGCCGGAGCGCATCTCCAACGATCTCTGCTCGCTGGTGCCGGGCGAACCGCGCGGCGCGCTCGCGGTGCGCATGGTGATCGGTAACGACGGACGCAAGCGCTCGCACACCTTCCACCGCGTGCTAATGCGCTCGGCGGCAAAACTCAATTACGCGCAGGCGCAGGCCGCGATCGACGGCCGGCCAGACGACACCACCGGCCCCCTGCTCGATACGATCCTCAAGCCGCTCTATACGGCTTACGCGCTGGTCAAACTTGCCCGCGACGAACGCGATCCGCTCGACCTCGATCTGCCCGAGCGAAAGATCCTGCTCAAGGGAGACGGCACCGTCGATCGCGTCGTCGTGCCCCAGCGTCTCGACGCGCATCGGCTGATCGAGGAGTTCATGATCCTCGCCAACGTCGCCGCCGCCGAGACGCTGGAGAAAAAGGGGCTGCCGCTGATCTACAGGGTGCACGATGAACCGAGCCAGGAGAAGGTGCACAACCTCCAGGAATTTTTGAAGACGCTCGACCTGCCCTTCACCAAAAGCGGCGCATTGCGCCCCGCGTTGTTCAACCGCGTGCTGGCGCAGGTCGCGGGCGAAGATCACGAACCGCTGGTGAATGAAGTGGTGTTGCGCTCGCAAGCGCAGGCGGAATATTCCGCCGAAAACTACGGCCATTTCGGCCTGAACTTGAGGCGCTATGCGCATTTCACCTCGCCGATCAGGCGATACGCAGATCTGATCGTGCACCGCGCGCTGATCCGCGCGCTCGGGCTTGGCGAAGGCGCACTGCCGGAAGACGAAACCTTCGAAACGCTTGCCGAAATCGCCGCGCAGATTTCGGTGACCGAGCGCCGCGCCATGAAGGCGGAGCGCGAAACCGCCGACCGGCTGATCGCGCATTACCTCGCCGATCGCATCGGCTCGACGTTTCAGGGGCAGGATTTCCGGCGTCACCCGCGCCGGACTGTTCGTCAAGCTCGACGACACCGGCGCCGACGGGCTGATCCCGATCCGCACGCTCGGCACCGAATATTACAACTATGACGAGACCCGCCACGCGCTGGTCGGCACGCGCAGCGGTGCCATGCACCGGCTGGGTGACGTCGTCGACGTGCGTCTGGTAGAAGCAGCTCCGGTAGCTGGCGCGCTGCGGTTTGAGCTATTATCTGACGGGAAAGTCATCCCGCGCGGCAGAAAACGCGATCGGCCGCGCGAGGGTGTTGCGACCGAACGAAGCGCCAAGGCGCATCCGGGCCGCAGCCCGCGCAAGAAGGATCGCAAGCCGGGCAAACAGAAAGCCGGCAAACCGAAGAAGGGCAAGTCATGGAAACGGTAACTCCCGCGACGACTGTCTGGACCCGTAATTCCGTATCCGCCGAAAAGCGCGATCTCTGGACCGCGATGAAGCGCGGCTTTCGCGGCCGATGCCCGCGCTGCGGCGAGGGCAAGCTGTTTCGCGCCTTCCTGAAGGTCGATAATAGCTGCTCGGCTTGCGGGCTCGACTACACGCCGCACCGCGCGGACGACCTGCCCGCCTACCTCGTCATCGTCATCGTCGGCCACATCATGATCCCCTTGATCCTGTGGATCGAGACCGATTATTCGCCACCGGTCTGGCTGCAACTGTCGATCTATCTGCCGCTCACGCTGATTGCATCGCTCGCATTGCTGCAGCCGGTGAAAGGCGCCGTGGTCGGATTCCAATGGGCGCTGCGCATGCATGGCTTTGATGAAAATGCCGCGCCCGACGTCCCTGCGGTGTAAGCGAGGAAGAACAACAACAAACAGGGGATGGAATGACCGAAGTAGCGCCTGCGGCACAAGAGGGAAAAGAAGCCGACCACCATCCCTACTTCCGCCCCAAGGACGCCGCGACGCTGATCCTGATTGATCGCTCGGGGACGAAACCGAAAGTGCTGGTCGGCAAGCGCCACGACAAGGTGGTGTTCATGCCGGGCAAATATGTTTTCCCCGGCGGCCGCGTCGACAAGGCTGATAATCGCATCCCCGTTGCTGCGCCGATCACCAGCGAGCTCGAAGCCAATCTGCTGAAAGGCAGTCCGAAGATCGCGCCTTCGCGAGCCCGCGCGCTCGCGGTTGCCGCCATCCGCGAAGCCTGCGAGGAGACCGGGCTCTGCCTCGGCCGCAAAGTCGAAAAACCTGCGAAACTGGATGGTCCCTGGAAGCCGTTTACCGAGGCCGGTTTGTTGCCGGATCCATCCAGCCTGTTCCTGATCGCGCGCGCCATCACCCCGCCCGGCCGTATCAGACGCTTCGATACGCGCTTCTTCACCGCGGATGCCTCGAGCATCGCCCACCGAGTCGAAGGCGTGATCCACGCCGACGCCGAACTGGTCGAACTGGTCTGGGTCGAGATCGGCTCGCAGCCGCTGGCGGATGCGCATGCGATGACCAAGAACGTGCTCGCCGAGCTCGACCGCCGCCTCGCCACCGGCCCGTTGAAACACGACGCGCCGGTGCCGTTCTTCCATTTCTACGGCGGCAAGATGCAGAAGGACGTGCTGGGGGCGTAAATCATTCACATCCCCTCCGTCGTCATTCCGGGGCGCGCCACTTGGCGCGAGCCCGGAATCCATACTCCCGATCGTGGTTATGGATTCCGGGCTCGTCGCTTCGCGCCGCCCCGGAATGACGATGTCGAGAGGTGACGCAAAAACAAAAAATTCTTCTGCGCTCCGCACAATGGCGCAACCGCTACCGATCCCTATCTCTCCCCCACCAACATCAACCACGGAATGGGGCCATGGCAAAGCGGCAACTCAAGCTCGGCGCGTTCATGCGGCCGGTCTCTATTCACACCGGCGCCTGGCGCTACCCCGGCGCGTGGCCGGACGCCAATTTCAATTTTCCGCATATCAGGAAGCTGATCCAGAAACTGGAAGCCGGCAAGTTCGACGCCTTCTTCATGGCCGACCATCTGGCCGTGCTGAACATGCCGGTCAACGCGCTCAAGCGCAGCCACACCGTGACCTCGTTCGAGCCGTTCACGCTGCTGTCGGCACTGGCTGGCGCCACCGAACATATCGGGCTGATCGCGACGGGATCGACCACCTTTGACGAGCCCTATCACGTCGCCCGCCGTTTTGCCTCGCTCGATCATATCTCCGGCGGACGCGCGGGCTGGAATATCGTCACCACGTCCAATCCCGATGCCGCGCTGAATTTCGGGCTCGACGATCACATGGAGCACGCCGAGCGCTACAAGCGGGCACGCGAGTTCTACGACGTGGTGACCGGTCTCTGGGATTCCTTTGCTGACGACGCCTTCGTGCGCGACGTGGAATCGGGGCTCTATTTCGATCCGGCCAAAATGCACGTGCTCAACCACAAGGGAAAATATCTCTCGGTGCGCGGCCCGCTCAACGTCGCCCGCCCGGTGCAGGGCTGGCCGTTGATCGTGCAGGCCGGCGCCTCCGACGACGGCAGGCAGTTGGCGGCCGAGACCGCGGAAGCCGTGTTCACCGGCGGCGGCAGCTTGAGTGACGGGCAGAAGCTTTATGCCGACATCAAGGGCCGCATGGAAAAGGTCGGCCGCGACCCCGAGCATCTGAAGATCCTGCCCGGTGCATTCGTCGTCGTCGGCGACAGCGTCGAGGAAGCCAAGGAGAAACGCGCCAAGCTCGACAGCATGGTGCATTACGAACTCGGCCATTGCCTCGCTCTCGGTGATCCTCGGCACCGATGCGTCGGGCTTCGATCCGGACGGGCAATTGCCGCCGATCCCCGAAACCAATGCCTCCAAGAGCGGCCGTCAGCGCATGGTCGATCTCGCCGCCCGCGACAAGCTCACCGTGCGCCAGCTCGCCCAGCGCGTCGGCGGCTATGGCGGGTTGTCCTTTGTCGGCACACCGGTGACAATCGCCGACCAGATGGAGGAATGGCTGACCAGCCGTGGCAGCGACGGCTTCAACATCATGTTCCCGTTCCTGCCCGCCGGCCTCGACGATTTCGTCGACAAGGTGGTGCCGGAACTGCAGAAGCGCGGGATTTTCCGCTCCGAGTATGAGGGCCGGACGTTGCGGGAGAATCTGGGCCTGCCCCGGCCGAAAAACCGGTTCTTCGAGGGTTAATCGCTTCGAATCAGGTCGGTTTTTGGGTCCAAAACCTTGACTTTGGGAAGATCGACGCTAGTTTGCCGGCCAAATGCAGGCCGCTTGGCCGGCGCCGGATTCCATACATTTTGAGGCACTCACCATGGCCAAAGCGGTCACCATCAAGGTCAAGCTCGTCTCCACCGCGGATACCGGCTTCTATTACGTCGCCAAGAAGAACTCGCGCACCATGACCGACAAGCTGGTCAAGAAGAAGTACGACCCGGTCGCGCGCAAGCACGTCGAGTTCAAGGAATCCAAGATCAAGTAAGACACCGGCGCTGCGGCCCGTCTTCCGGCCGCCGCCAACCGGGGCGTGGGGGGATGTCTCACGGTCCCTGGCCGATAGTGCTTTGCCCCTATTTCGGGCGATGGCCGGCCTGGATGAATTTCTTCGTCGAGAGCTGCAAGTGGAATCCGCAGGTGCGCTGGCGGTTCTATACCGACTGCGGCGAGCCGGAAAATCACGCCGGCCGGCACTGCGCGAACGCAAGCTGGAAGATCCGCCAGTTGGGGAACCAGCTTCATGCCCCCGTGTTGAGCCAGATGATCGCCTATCACTGACTTGTGCCTCCCTGGCAGGCCCGGGCATAAGGTTCATATGAGCGCAACGCTGGATGAACGAAATGCCGGTGGCTATTCGGTCGCCTACGCGCGTGACGACACCTATTTTCCCGTCTACGTCACCGCTGCCTTGGCAGCGATATTCCTCACCGTCGCCTGGATCACCGGCGCGATATATTGGTTGTTGCCCGCCGTGGCGGCGGCCGGCTTCACCTATTACAACATTCCCCTGCTGGAGACGGGGCGGCCGACCATCGGCGCCAATCAATATGGCATCTTCATCCAGGCCTTCGGATTGATCCGGTGGCGCGCCATCGAGCGCATCGATGTGGCAGAGATCGCCGAGCGCGCGATGACGGTCCATGAGTTACAGATTGTTCTCAACGCACCGCTCCGCAGCGCTCTCGTCGTCGATTGGCGCAAGCAGCCGATGCATCGCCTGCTGATGCGCTTGCCGTGGCGCATGGACCACGCGGGCGCGGTACGGATCAATCTGGAGCCATTCGATCAGCCCTCCGATGTGATCCATGGAACCTTTCTCAGGATGTGGCGCTACTATCGGAGCTAGCCGCCACAGCGGTGCGCGACATGTTGGCACAACAAAGGGCGCTCGGGCGTCTGCGACACATTGGCCCGATCGGCTTCGTACCGTAGACCTTCATTCAGCCGCCGAAAGCCTCATCGCGCAAATGCGCATCCGATATCCGCGCATCTGGATTGTGCGTGATGGTCATGAACCAAATCAGGCTGAAGAACAGCGACCACGCTGTGTTCCAATAGAACCAGTTCATATGATCTCCTCGCCGAATGATCGCCGAGAGCAGTAAGTCTATCAGAACTGGCCGAGCGCCCGCACCCCCATTTGAAGGTTTTGCCGCCCCGGTTGTTTCCAGCCCTGCGCCGACAGCTTTTTCGCCCGCAGCGGCCGACGACACTGCCGGCGCCGCGGGACGCCGTCTTGACTTATACTATTGCACGACTTCTCCGTGCAGCGCGAGGTCGAGCCCTTCCCGCTCGATGTCTTGCGTCACGCGGAGACCGACGAACATCTTGACCACGAACAGGATAATCAAGCTGACGACGGCATCGTAGACGAAGACGGTGGCGACCCCGATGCACTGGTTGAAGAACTGTCCAACGTTGCCCTCCAGAGCACCAGCCGTTCCACCGTATTGCTCGACCGCGAATACGCCGGTCAGCAGCGCACCGACGATGCCGCCGAGCGCATGAACGCCGAAGCAATCCAGCGCATCGTCATAGCTGAACAAGCGCTTCAAGCCGGTGCATCCCCAGTAGCAGCAGACGCCTGCCGCGATTCCGATGGCAAAGGCGCCGACCGGCCCGACGAAACCGGACGCCGGCGTGATCGCCACAAGCCCCGCGACCGCGCCTGAGCAGATGCCGACGACGGTCGGCTTGCCCTTCAGCGCCCACTCCACCAGCATCCAGGTAAAGCCGGCAACGGCCGTGGCAATCTGGGTCACCAGCATTGCCATGCCGGCCTGCATGCCCGCGGTAACGGCAGAGCCGGCGTTGAATCCGAACCAGCCAACCCACAGCAGGGAGGCGCCGATGAAAGTGAGCACCATGTTGTGCGCCGGCCCGGTCTCGCTGCGCTTGCCGAGCATGATGGCGCACATCAGGCCGGCAACGCCGGCGTTGATATGCACGACGGTGCCGCCGGCGAAATCCAGCACTTTCACCCACGCGGCGTCGTTGCCGGCGGAGAAGATACCGTCGGGTCCCCAGACCCAGTGTGCGACCGGCGCATAGACGAAAATCGCCCACAGGCCTATGAACCAGAGCATGGCCGAGAATTTCATGCGTTCGGCGAACGCTCCGGCAATCAGCGCCGGCGTAATGATAGCGAACGTCATCTGGAAGCAGATGTACACGCTTTCAGGAATGGTCGCGGCGAGCGGATTGGGATTGCCGATGCCTCCCTTGCCGATGTCGCTCAGGATGTCCTTCAGGAACATCCGATCCAGCCCCCCGATGAACGGCGAGCCGGGGCGAAACGCCATGCTGTAGGTGAAGAGCGCAAACAGAATGGTGACGAGGCAGGTGACCGCAAAGCTGGTCATCACCGTGTCGCCGACGTTCTTCTTGCGCACCATACCGCCGTAGAACAGTCCGAGACCCGGAACGGTCATCATCAATACGAGCGCGACCGACGTCAGCATCCATGCGGTGTCGCCGGAGTTGGGCGTGCACTTCTCGAGAATCTTGCCACCGCAGGCCGGCGGCCCCGCGTCTTCCGCGAGCGCGATGTCGCCGAACAGCACGCAGAGCAGCGCGATCCCCAAGAGGGCAACCATGAAAGGTACGAGTCTTTGGCGCGCGTATTTCCAGAGTCCCATCGTCTTTCTCCTCGTCGCAACAGATGTCGGTGAAGGCGAATGCGAACGGCGCTTGCGATCAGCGCTGCGTGGAAATTGCGATGCCGTCTTGTTTCTCAGAGCGTCTTGAATTGCGGGCATGAACCGTCCAGCCTCTTGAGCGGCGACGACAGGATCAATGCTGATTTTGCGCACAAGGCTCAGGATGCTCGACGTCGCGGCAACGTCGAGTTGAAATGGCTGGAGATTGGCGGCGGCCAGCCTCATAAACTACCTGCCTTCCCCTGACGTTCACCAGGGGCGGACGCGATACCGATGAGTTTCCAAAAACCGATTCTTAACCTCGATCACTCAAGATTCATGCCATCGAGGGTATTCGGCCAACCCAATGAATTGTCTTCGATTCCGGGTTTCTCGCGCTAACGCGTTCTATGTTTTTGCTGCTTTTTAGTGCACATAAGATTAAAACATAGGCAGATACATCCACTGCCTCGTTTTAAGCTACCTCCCCGACCAGGCCTTACGCGGCGCGCAACACCGGGGGTTGCGAGGGCCTTATCAGCGCAAACGCCACCTGGATGATGCCGCCGGCAAGACCGAGCGCGACGCCGATCCGCCACGCCATGGTGTAGGAGCCGAGCTGGTCGTAAATCAGCCCTCCCCCGTAAGCACCGAGGAAGCTGCCGATCTGATGGCTCATGAAGGCGAGGCCCTGGATCATCGCCTGCCAGCGCAGCCCGAACATCTCAGCCACGACGCCTGCGACCAGCGGACCGACGCCCATCCACAAAAATCCCATGATTGCGCCAAACAGCAGCGTCGAGGCTGGTGTCGCGGGCAGCATGAAGTACCAGGCCAGCGCGATCGAGCGGAAGATGTAGATCGCGCCGAGCAGCGCCAGCTTGTTCCAGCGCTGGCCGGCCCAGCCGAAGAACAGGCTGCCGAGCACGTTGAAACCGCCGATCATACCAAGCGTCTGCGCACTCAGCATCGGATCGAGGCCGCAGATCAAGAGATATGACGGCAGATGGGTGGTGAGGAACACGAGCTGCATGCCGCAGACGAGATAGGCACAAGTCATCACCACGAAGGAGGCATTGCCGAACGCCGTCTTCACCGCGGTCGCCGCCGTGGCGTCGCCAATATCATCGGCGGAAGCCTTTGGCAGCGGGATCGCATCGACCCGGCCCGCGAACCAGGCTGCGGGAATCATCGCTATCGACAGCACCACAAAGCCGGCGAGTCCGACGCGCCAGCCAAAACCTTCGTTCAGCATCTGCCCGAGTGGTGCCGACAACAGCGCGCCGAGCGATCCCGCCGCCGAGACGATGCCGAGCACGGTGGAGCGCACCGTCTCCGGCACCGCGCGGGCCGCGACCGACATCGCAATCGCGGCCGCAGTACAAGCGAGCGAGGTGCCGATCAGCACACCGCCGCCGATCATGATACTGACGAGCCCTTGCGCACTCGCCATCAGCACAAGCCCCGCGATGTAGAGCAGCGCGCCCACCACCATAATCGGGCGAAAGCCGTAGCGCACGGTCATGGCGCCCGCGAGCGGCTGCAAGAAGCCCCAGGCGAGGTTTTGCACCGCCAGCGCCAGCGTGAACTGCGACACCGAGATACCGATGTCGTGCGTAAGCGGCTGCAGGAAGATGCCGAGCGACTGCCGTAACCCCATGCTCAAGGTCAGCATCAGCGAGGTTCCGATCAGGATCGGAAGCGTGGGACGCAGGATTTGCAGCAGGGGCATTGTTGTTCTCCCTCTTGGGCGCGGTACAGCAGCCGCAGCCTGCGATTCCCGTCTATTTTTATTACACAGACCTGTGTACTTAGGCTATAGAAGACCACCGCTTGTCAAGCAAGAGCATGATCCGGCCATCGCATGGCATCCCCGCCCCCCAAGCAGACCATGAAAGAGCGGATCCTCGAGACCGCCGACAAACTGTTTTATCTGCAGGGCATCCGCGCCATCGGCGTCGACACCATCGCGGCCGAGATCGGCATCAGCAAGCGGACGCTCTACAATCATTTTCCGTCCAAGGACGCGCTGATATCGGCCTATCTGGCGCGGCGCTTCGTGCAGCCCCGCCCATCGGACAAGCCTCCGGTCGAACAGATCCTCGGTACGTTCGATTCGCTGGAGCGGCGTTTTTCAGCCAAGGATTTTCGCGGCTGCCCGTTCGTGAATGCGGTCGCCGAACTCGGTACCGAAGATCAGTCGGTCCGCAAGATCGCGATCGCCTTCAAAGAAAGTCGCCGTATCTGGTTTCGCGATCTGCTCGCGCAGCTCGATATCGCTGACGCCGAGGGCCTTGCAACACAGCTCGTATTGTTGGTCGACGGCTCGATCGCGCAGGACCTTGTGCGCGGTGACCCATCGATGGCGCGTGCGGCGAAGCAAGCGGCGAAAGTGCTGCTGGCGAACGCGCGGGTGAAGGTTGGCGATGAAGTTGCATCTACACCCTCGTCGTCCCCGCGAAAGCGGGGACCCATACGCCGCGGCGGTGCGGTGTAAGACGAGAGGTGGCTGTTGCGAGATTTCATTTCAACCATAACCGGCTGTGGTTATGGGTCCCTGCTTTCGCAGGGACGACGGAATGGAGAGCTCACGCCGCTGCCGAAACCACCCGGTTGCGACCATCGTGCTTGGCGCGGTAGAGCGCAGTGTCGGCGCGCTTGAGCACGTCGGCCACGGGTTCGCCCTTGCGCTCCAGCGTGGTCAGACCGATCGAGATCGTGACTTCGATGCGTTTGGTGCCCTTGTGGACGGCGAAGGTTTCGCCGGCGATCGAACGGCGCAGACGCTCGGCGACCATGCCCGCGACATGCAGATCGGTCTCGGGCATCACGATGACGAATTCCTCGCCGCCATAGCGGCAGGCGAGATCGATGCCGCGGATCGACTTGCGGATGCGAACCGCGAACTCGCGCAGCACGTCGTCGCCGGCGTCGTGGCCGTAATTGTCGTTGATCGCCTTGAAGAAATCGATGTCGAGGATCATCAGCGCCAAGGGCTTGCCGCGCACCGAGGCCTGTTCGGCGAGCGTGCCCAGATGGCTTTCCATGTAGCGGCGATTATGCAGGCCGGTCAGCGCGTCGGTGATCGCCATTTCGATCGAGTTCTGCACATTGTCGCGCAGGTGGTCGGTGTAGCGGCGGCGGCGGATTTGCGTGCGGGCGCGCGCCAACAGCTCGTTCTTGTCGACGGGGCGAAGCAGGTAATCGTTGACGCCGATCTCGAGCCCGCGCAGCAGGCGCGCGTTGTTATCGGCATCGGAGATCGCCAATATCGGCACTTGCCGGGTGCGCTCCAGCGAGCGCGCCTGGCTGCATAGCCGCAATCCGTCGTAATTGTCGAGGCTGAGCGAGACGATCAGCAGATCGTAATTGCCCTCGGCGGCATGGAACAGCGCTTCCGAGGGGTTGGTTTCGACGTCGACCGTGTGCTCGGTGGACAGGATCGGCGCCAGCCGTTCATGGGACGACGGCCGGTCGTCCACCAGCAGGATGCGGCCACCAACGCCCTTATCTGATATCGCGCTCCGCTCCGGCGCCTGCATGCCGATCTCGAGCGAGGTGATGGCGCGCATGCGCAGCTCATCGGTCATCATCTTCAGCCGCGTCAGCGAACGCACGCGCGCGATCAGCACGATGTCGGACACCGGCTTGGTGAGAAAGTCGTCGGCGCCGGCTTCCAATCCGCGTACGCGGTCGGAGGGGCTGTCGAGCGCCGTGACGATCACCACGGGAATGAAGTGGGTGGCCGGATTGGATTTCAGGCGACGGCAGACCTCGAAGCCGTCCATGTCGGGCATCATCACGTCCAGCAGGATGATGTCGCACTCCGCGCGCGTGCAGATCTCCAGGGCCTCGCTACCGTTCGAAGCCGTCAGCACGTCAAAATATTCGGCCGACAGACGGGCTTCCAGCAGTTTGACGTTCGCAGGAACGTCATCGACGACAAGGATACGCGCAGACATCGAAACGATACTCCCTACCCAATAAAACGCCTTACTGTCTCAATGAACTTGCCGACCGAAATTGGTTTGGACAAATACGCCTCGCAGCCGCCCTCGCGGATGCGCTCTTCATCACCCTTCATGGCAAACGCGGTGACCGCGACCACCGGGATGGTGCGCAGTTCCGGATCGTCCTTGATCCAGCGCGTGACCTCGAGGCCGGATACCTGCGGAAGCTGGATATCCATCAGGATCAGATCGGGACGCAGCTTGCGGACAAGGTCAAGCGCCTCGAAACCGTTGCTGGTGCCCGATGTCTGATAGCCATGCGCTTCCAACAGGTCGCGAAAGAGCTTCATGTTGAGCTCGTTGTCCTCCACGATCAGGACGGTTTTTGCCATCCCGTCCCTCCCAAATCTTGGAGACAGACCCGGATGCGATGCATCATCCACCGCGCTCGGGCGTGTCGAAATGTGAATTCAAACTAGCGCCAGATTCGCTCTAACCCGTTAAGCCCGGCTTCCATGTTTCTAAGGCCTGGTTTCCACTTGCTTGAACACGTCTGGAAAACTCGGGCATGATGACCTTTCCAATAGACACCATAAGTTAACGGAAAGGCAAACCGACCAGTTGAAAAAGCCTGTTCACAACCCCCGAGAAGTAGCTGAAATCGTTGCAGTTCAGGCGCTGGGCTTCATTGCGGGCGATCCCGAGCGGCTGGGCCTATTCCTTGCCGAGACCGGAATCGGCCCGGAGACGCTGCGGACGGCGGCGGCCAATCCTCAATTTCTCGCGAGCGTGCTCGATTTCGTGATGCGGGATGACGTCACCGTGAAGGCGTTTGCCAGCGCCTCGCAACTGGACCCAACCAACGTCGCCGCCGCCCGCCAGGTGCTGGGCGACCCGGCATGGGAGCGCGACGTGCCGTGAGGACCAGTGGGGCCGCGCCGGTCTTCGACGGCCCACTCTGCTTTTGCCGGGATTGCCTCGGCGATCTCGATATCAAAGCCCGGCGATGCGGCCATTGCGGCTCGCCGCGGCTGGTGCGCCACCATGGCCTGCCCGCGCTGGCGCTGGCCCATATCGACTGCGACGCGTTCTACGCTACCGTCGAGAAACGCGACAATCCCGATCTCGCCGATAAGCCCGTCATCATCGGCGGCGGCAAGCGCGGGGTGGTGTCGGCCGCCTGCTACATCTCGCGGACCTTTGGCGTGCGCTCGGCAATGCCGATGTTCAAGGCGCTGGCGCTGTGCCCCCACGCCGCCGTGATCCGGCCGGACATGGCCAAATATGTCCGGGTCGGCCGCGAGGTCCGCCACGCCATGCAGGCGCTGACGCCGCTGGTCGAGCCGCTCTCGATCGACGAAGCCTTCCTCGACCTTGCCGGCACGCAGCGGGTGCACGGCATGATCCCGGCCAAAGTGCTGGCGCGCTTTGCCCGCGAGGTCGAGCGCGATATCGGCATCACGGTTTCCGTCGGTCTCTCCTGCAACAAGTTTCTGGCCAAGATCGCGTCCGACCTCGACAAGCCCAGAGGCTTTGCCGCACTCGACCAGCACGAAGCCCGCGACATGCTCGCGGACAAACCGGTCGGGTTCATCTTTGGCGTCGGACCCGCGACCCAGGAACGACTGGTGCAGCGCGGCTTTCGCACCATCGCCGACCTGCAGCGCGCCGACGAAGTCGAGTTGATGAAGCAGTTTTCGACCGAGGGCCGCAGGCTGTGGCGATTGGCGCGCGGCATCGACGACCGCAAGGTGGTGGCCGATCGCGGTGCCAAGACGATTTCCAACGAAACCACCTTCGAGACCGACATCCGCGATTTCACCACTCTGGAAAGAACGCTTTGGCGGCTGTCGGAGAAGGTGTCGTCGCGTCTCAAGAGCAGCGATCTGTCGGGGCTCACCATCACGCTGAAACTGAAAACCGCCGATTTCCGCCAACGTACGCGCTCGCAATCAATTCACGCGCCGACTCAATTGGCGGCGAAAATCTTTGCGGTGTCCCGCGAAATGCTGGCGAAGGAGATCGACGGCACCGCCTTCCGCCTGATGGGCACCGGCGTCAGCGCGCTGAGGCCGGGATCGCAGGCCGACGACACCGACATGCTCGACCGCCGCTCGGCCCATGCCGAACGCGCGATGGACGATTTGCGGAAGAAGTTCGGAAGTAGCGCGGTGATCCGGGGAATTGCGTATGAGGGGCCGGAGAAGACGGAGGAGGAGTGAGTCAGTCAGCTTCGTCATGGCCGGGCTTGATCCGGCCATCCATCCGTTTCGAGAGAGTCCTTTGAAGAAAGATGGATGCGCGGGTCAAGCCCGCGCATGACGGGTAGAGCGTGCGGCTCCCCACCCTCACTTACACGGCTTGGAATCCTTGACGTCGAATTTCCCCATCGCGCCCGAAATCACAAAGTCATTGTAGTCCAGCACCAGCGCGCGGGAGACCCCGTTCTCGTAGAGCTCGAACGACATCGCATAGACCGGCGTCTGCTCGCCTTCCTTGGCCTTGGCGTCGCGGTCGTAATAGCTGACCGTCACCGGCCAGCGCGTCATGGATTTCATCGCGTCGTTCGTGGTCGAAGGATCTGGCGAGGCCGGCGCATGGTCGCCTGATATCGGCTGCCCTATCACCGACAACGTGTTGTAGACCTTCTCGCCATTGTCGGAGCCGTCATAGACCATCAGCTCGAGCACGGATTTGCCCGCGCGCGCCGCCGCGATGATGTGCTCAATCTGTTCGGTCGGAAACACGATATTGCCACTGAGGTCGAAGGTCTTGACCATCGGCTCCTTCAGTTTAACGGTGATGTGGTCGCCAACGCGCTCCGCAACCCCGTCGACGGGCTGCGTTTCGCTGTCGTTCATCCGCGTGTCGATCTTGAAGCGGTAGCTCTTGCCGGCGCCGTCCTCCCAGGACGATGAGCGCAGATCGCTCAACGTCAGCTTACCCTCGCCGCTGTCGAGTTCCGAAACCTGACGGAATTCGGAGGTGTAGCCGTCGCAGGCACTGCCCGAGAAATTGTAGAGGATTCGGCCGCGCGCGTTGCTGATCGCGTTCGATCCGCGCGACTTGAGCAGGCTCAGATCGTAAAGCGCCTGGTGCGAGAGAAACGGTCCGCTGGCCGCGGCGAAACCTGGTCCATTCGCAAACACCGATCCTGCGGCAACGGCAATCGTCAGCGCCAGAGCGCGGGGCGGAATCCGGAGCGGGCTTGCCATGTGTTTTCCCTGGGAAGGTACGATTCGGTACCATAGTGACGGCCCTATTGCGCCGCAACTGGGGCAACGTCACAAAAAGGTAATGACGGGACGGCGAGATGGCGTGTTTTTCAGCAATATTCGCACGGATGCCGCGTCCGCCGCCGCACCAGCCTCGCTTGCAACTGACGGCGCGATGCGCGAAACATTGCCGGCCTGATCCCAAGTACAGGACCAGTTAATTCAACCGGGGACGAGAACATGGCGGGTACAGTCGAACAGAAACTGGCGGCACAAGGCATCACTTTGCCCGAACCGGCCGCGCCTGTGGCAAATTATGTCGGCTTTGTCCGCACCGGAAACCTGCTGTTCGTATCCGGCCAGGTTTGCTTCGACGCGGCAGGCAAGCTGATTGCCAAAGGCAAGCTCGGCGCCGGCGTCACCGTCGAGCAAGGCAATGCCGCGGCGCGCGGCTGCGGCATCAACCTGCTGGCGCAGATCAAGGCGGCGCTGGGCGATCTCGACAAAGTGGTGCGCGTGGTGCGGCTCGGCGGCTTCGTCAATTCCGCACCCGACTTCCTCGACGGGCCGAAGGTGCTCAACGGCGCCTCCGACCTGATGGTCGCGGCGTTCGGCGACAAGGGTCGTCACGCCCGCACCACTGTCGGCGTCGCCTCCCTGCCTGCGGACGCGGCTGTGGAAGTCGAAGGCGTGTTCGAAGTCTCCTGAGCCATGCGCGCGCCCGCTTGGCTGACGGCGCGGCCGGTCGCGCATCGCGGCCTGCATGATGCCGGCAGCGGCATCATCGAGAACATGCCGGCCGCAGCCAAAGCCGCGGTCGCAGGCAATTTCGCGATCGAGTGCGACATCCAGCTCACCGCCGATGGCGAAGCGATGGTGCATCACGACGATGCGCTCGGCCGCCTCACCGAGGGGTCCGGTGCGCTGCTCGGCAAGACCGCCGCCGAACTCAAGGCGATCACGTTCAAGGATACCGGCGAGCGGATGATGTCGCTCGCCGACCTCTGCACACTGGTCGCCGGCCGCGTGCCGCTGGTGATCGAGGTCAAGAGCCATTTTGACGGCGACCGCAAACTCGTGACTCGGATGGCGGAAGTGCTAGCGTCGTACCAGGGCCCGGTGGTCGGCATGTCATTCGACCCGGATCAGGTGCTGGCATTGCGTGAGAAGATGCCGGTGCTGCCGCGGGGCATCGTGGCCGAGCGCAGCTACACCGCAACCGACTGGCCCGAGGCGACGCCTGCCCAGCGCCGGGGCATGGAACATCTGCGCCACGGCTTTCGCTCCGAGCCGCATTTCGTCGCCTATTGGGTCAACGAGTTGCCGGCGGCGGCGCCCTGGATCGCCCGCAACATTTTCGGCTGCCCGCTACTGACCTGGACCGTGCGAACGCCGGAGCAGCGCGAGCGCGCGGCGCGTTATGCCGACCAGATGATTTTTGAGGGTTTCGTTCCGGGAACCTGACATGTCAGGTGTGGTCTTGAAGTCGTCGCTGCGATGCACGATCTTTGCTCGTGCTTTGCAAAATGTTGGTCGCCACGCGCGATCGCTGATCGCAAGATGGGACCGCTCCAGATTCTCGATGGCGTCATCCGAAATCACCCTTGAAGCCGTACCCTCCGTCAGCGATATCCCGGCTGTCGAATGGGATGCCTGCGCCAATCCCAAGCCTGACCTCAACAGCCTCGACAATCTCGATACGCTGGCTTCAACCGAGCCCGAAGGCTGCTCCCGCGTCGATTCAAAACCTGCCTATAACCCCTTCGTTTCCCACGCCTTTTTTGCAGCCGCCGAGGCGTCCGGATCGGCCTGCGCGCGGACCGGCTGGGGGCCGCGGCACCTCATCGCCAAGCTCGACGACAAAATCGTCGGCATCGTGCCCTGCTATCTGAAATCGCATTCACAAGGCGAGTACGTGTTCGACCGCGGCTGGGCGGATGCCTATGAGCGCGCAGGTGGCCGCTATTACCCGAAGCTGCAGGCCTCGGTCCCCTTCACCCCGGCCACCGGGCCGCGGCTCCTGATCCGCGAAGGCGTCGATCGCGACCGGATCGGCTCGGCGCTTGCGAGCGGCCTGATGGCGCTGTGCAACGCCACCAACGCCTCCTCCGTGCATGTGACCTTTGCGCGCGAGGCGGAGGCGAAGTTTCTCGGCGAGCACGGCTTCCTGCAGCGGAACGACCAGCAGTTCCACTGGCACAATGAAGGCCACAAGACGTTTGACGATTTCCTCGGCTCGCTGAATTCGCGCCACCGCAAGGCGATCAAGCGCGAGCGCCGCGAGGCGGTAACCGCAGGGATCACGATCCACCGGCTGACCGGAGCTGATATCACCGAGGACGCGTGGGACGCTTTCTTCGCGTTCTACATGGAGACGGGTTCGCGCAAATGGGGCCGGCCGTATCTAACGCGAAAATTCTTCGCGCTGATCGGCGAGAGCATGCCTGAGGACGTGCTGCTGGTGATGGCCAAGCGCAACGGGCGCTGGATCGCCGGCGCGATCAACTTCATCGGCTCGGATACGCTGTTCGGCCGCAACTGGGGCGCGATCGAGCATCATCAATTCCTGCATTTCGAGGTCTGCTACTACCAGGCGATCGATTTCGCGATCCAGCGCGGGCTGAAAATCGTCGAGGCCGGCGCGCAGGGCGAGCACAAGCTGGCGCGTGGATATCTGCCGCAGACGACCTATTCGGCGCACTACATCGCCGACCCCGATCTGCGCCGCGCGATCGCCGACTACCTCAAGCGCGAACGCGCCTATGTCGCCGAGGTCGGTCGCGAACTCGCCGAGGCCGGCCCGTTCCGGAAGAGTCGCGGACGAAGCCTGACGTTTCTGATAGGACCAACGTATTACGACGTGATCCGAGGAGCCGCCGCCATGCCCGCATATGACCCGCAAAACCCCTTCGCAAAAATCCTGCGCGGCGAATTTTCCTGCCACAAGGTCTATGAAACGAGCACGTGCTGGCCTTCCTCGACATCATGCCGCGCTCGCCCGGCCATACGCTTGTCATCCCCAAGGCCCCTGCCCGCAACATCCTCGACATCACCGCCGACGATTACGCCCACGTCGCCCGCGCCGCGCACAAGATCGCCTCAGCCGCGATGAAGGCCTTCAACGCCGACGGCATCACCGTGCAGCAGTTCAACGAACCCGCCGGCGGACAGGTCGTGTTCCACCTCCACATGCACGTGATGCCGCGCCACGACGGCATCGCGCTGCTGCCGCCGGCCAGCCGGAAGGAAGATGTGAAGGTGCTGGAGGACAATGCGACGAAGTTGATCGCGGCGCTGGGGTAGAAAGGCTTATTCGATCACGTCATCGGCTCGCGCCAACAACGATGGCGAAAGCTGGAGCCCGAGTTCCTTTGCCGCTTTGGCGTTGACGATCAACCGAAATCGACTCGGCCTTTCGACCGGCAGATCGGCCGGCTTTTCGCCTCGCAATACTTTGGCAATCAGGCCACTGGCCTGGTGGTACAAATCGTTGACGCTCGGGCCATAGCCCATGAGTCCGCCCGATTGCGCAAATTCCGGAAACAACGCAACACCCGGAAGCCGATGCAGCGCGGCCTGCTCTGCGACCGGCCTGATGCCGCTGATCGAACTGAACAGTGGAGAAGACAGCACGAGCAGGCCTTGGGCGCGCTCTGCCTCCGCGGCATTGAAGGCATCCACCAGCTTGCCGAGTTCCTCGACCTTCAAAATCTGCAGCCGCATGCCGCGCGAAGAGGCCGCGGCTTGTGCAGCATCAATCTGCACCGTTCCGCTCGAAGGATCCCAGAGTGCGGCGACACGCGACAACCCCGGTCGCGCCTCTGCAAGCAGCTCGAGCAATTTCCCGCTGAAATCGGGAAAATCGAAAAACAAGCCGGTCAGGTTACCGCCCGGATGCGCTAGACTTGCGGCTAGGCCGGCCTTCACAGGATCGGTTTCGAGGTCGAGCGCCACGATCGGAATGGTTGTGGTGGCCGATCGCGCCGCCCGGACGGCTGCCGGACCGACCGCGAGCACGACGCCGATGCCCGGCCGTACCAAAGCTTTCGCGAGTTCGGGGAGTTGTTCGTTGCTGCCAGCCCTGCTGATCGACAACGTGAAGCTCTTTCCCTCGACGAGACCGTCGGCGCCCAGATCCTCTCGAAGCATTTTCGCGCGCAACTCCGCCGCGGCGGCTGGACCGGTGTAAAACACGACGACTTCAGGAATGGAACTTGCCTGCTGCGCGAGCGCGCGAGGAGAAAGACCTAGCGCCGCGGCGAGACCGGCAACAAATGCGCGGCGTTTCATGCCATCCCCCCAACCTGCAGCGCAGACCGATTACTCCGTCTCGAAATCCCCGGCCTGCGGCGGTGCTAGTGGCGTAAACTCGCAGCGGTCGGGCTTGATGTCCAGCAGCGGCGTCTCGTCGAGGCAGTCGAGGCCGCGCACCAGGATGACGTTACCCTCGATGCCGACGAACTTCACGATCGAGGTTGCGATCGGATTCGGGCGTACCGGAGAGCGCAACGAAAAGGTGCCGCGGGTTTTGCCGTTGTTCTTCGGGCTCTGCAGCACGATGTCGCGGCGCGACTGGTGCAGCCAGTAGATCACCTCGAGATTGCCGTAGAAATCGACGCCCTTGATCGCAGCCACCCAGGGTTCGAAGATCTCCAGGCGACAGACCGGGCCATCGTGACGTCCCTGCCGCGGCGTCATCAGCCGCGACGTCCAGGGGGTGCGGATGCGGCCGATGAAGACCAAGCCCGCATCGCGCGCGGGCGGCACGTCGACGGCAATTTCTCCCTCGCGGAGTTCACTCTCTCGAACCATTCTTTCAATCCAGCGATATCGCGCGCAATGCGCCCTGTTTCGCGCCGACACTATCCGATTGCGCGCCGATCACAATCAACCCCTTACGCCCATATTCCGCAGCACGAAGCACGCCCCGCCGGCGCGGCGGATGCGGTTGCAGAGATTGTCGGCATCCGGCCGCGTGTCCGCGCCGATGCGCACCTGGTAGAACAAGCTGGAGCCACGGCTGCGCAGCCGCGAGCTTAACAGGCTCGGGTCCTGGTCGCCGATGACGGCGCTGAGCCGCTTCATCGCGCGGGCATACATCGCGAGCGCCTTGTCGCGACTGAAGCCGGCGGCGAGCTGCACGCCCCACAGCTTGGCGGCGCCAAGCGTGATGTGCTGTTCGAGCTCCGTAACGAACGGATTCGGTGCGCGTTTCAACAGCGCCATCAACTCGCGGCAGCTCGATGTCGGCGCACGCTCGGGCATCTTGCCGTTGCGGCCGGCAGCCGCCCAGTCGTCGACGCTCGAGCCCGTGATGGCGTACACATAGTTGCGGGTCTCCTGCGGCATGTAGCCGGATCCGGCGAGCCAGTCCTGAATCCGCTTCGGCCCGGCGTTGTAGGCCGCGGCTGCCAGGCCGAGATTGCCGAACTGGTCACGCAGCTCGCTCAGGAACTCCGCCGATTTCGGCAGCGCCTGCACGGGATTGAAGGGGTCGAGCAGGCCGCGCTCGTTCGCAGTGCCCGGCATGAACTGCGCGATGCCCTGCGCGCGCTGGCCGTTGCGCGTCACCGGCCCGACCGCATCGGATTGAAAGCGGCTCTCCTGCCAGATCACCCGCGCGAAGAATTCGAGCGGCAGGCTTGAGGCCCGCGCCGCCGACTCGATCATCAGGCACATCGCCTCGCGGGCTTCGCTTTCGCGCGCGGCATCATCAGGCTTTGGCGGGGGAATCGCGAGCTCCTCGACGCTGGGACGAGCGATATTGGTCATGGCCGGCGCCGGGTCTTCGGTTCGTGCCAGCGACGGCCATAGCATCGCGACGACCAGACAAACGACCGTGCGAAGACCAGGACCTGTCCGCATTGCAACCCTGTTTCCGCGCGGCTGGGTTTGACACCGGGAAGTGGTGACCTTGCTATCGACGACAATGATGGCGCGCATATGGGGACGCAACAGGCCTCCGCGAGCCGGTCGCATAGGCTTTTGCGGCGCGAAAAGCGCCCGGCCTTCTCACGGTCGGGGCTGCGATCAATTTACGTTAACGGCAACAACCCGGCCTTGCCGCCTTCTCTTCCCGGTGCAGGCGCGTATGGTCCGGCCAATATTGCGGAGGAAATCCAATGCAGGATCGGCGCCAGGGTTCTCGCGACAAGGTGCTTTTCGGCGGTGTCGCCGGGCTCGACCAGCGCGGCTCCACCGTGAACTGCGTCGTCCGCAATATCAGCGAACATGGCGCCTGCGTCGAGTTCGATTCGACCGCAAAATTGCCTGAGGAGATTACCCTGTCCGTTCCACGCAAAGGCCGTTCGTTCCTGACCCGCCTGATCTGGCGCCAGGCCAACAAGGTAGGGCTTGCCTTCCGCATGATGACGTCGGACACGCCTGTCAGCGACCTCGACGAGCGGCTGCGCCGCAGCGAGATCAAGAAGCGGCAGCTTCAGCGCCGGATCAACGAATTGCTCGGCGAAGGCTGAAGTCCCGCCCTTCGCGGCAGTTTCAGTGATCCGATCCAGTTTCGGGAATCGGGTAGTCTCGGGACAGGTCAATGCAACCGCCGAGGAAATCATGCCTCCAAAACCACCAAATGACCTGCCCGTCTATCGCCTCCTGACGGGCAAGGACGATGCGTCGTTCTGCAGACGAGTTTCGGATGCACTTGAGCTTGGATACATGCTGTACGGCTCGCCTTCCGTGACCTTCAACGGTGAGCATGTCGTAGCCGCCCAGGCGTTGATCTGGCCGGGCAGTTAGGCAGCAAAAAGCCGGCGGTCTTGCGACACGCCGGCTCTTCGTTCTCAGTCGGGGCAGCTCATACCTTCACCAGCGGGCCTCGTGAGGCCGGCCCCTTGGAGCCGCCGCCACCGTTCGGCCCGCCGGGTTTCGGCTTGCGCTTGCGGTTGACCGGCAGCTTTTCCGGCTTGGGCGTGACCGGGCCCTCAACGAATTCGAAGCCGATCTTGTCCTTATCGGTCGCCTCGTCCTTGACCAGGACGACTCGAACATGACCGCCGCCCTTGAGCTGGCCGAACAAGACTTCGTCGGCCAGCGGCTTCTTGATGTGCTCCTGGATCACCCGCGCCATCGGGCGGGCGCCCATCTGCTCGTCGTAACCATGCTCGATCAGCCAGGCCTTGGCGGGCTCCGACAACTCGATGGTGACGTCGCGGTCGGCGAGCTGCGCCTCGAGCTGCAGCACGAACTTCTCGACCACCATGCCGATGACGTCGGCATTGAGATGGGCGAACGAGATGATCGCGTCCAGCCGGTTGCGGAACTCCGGCGCGAACTGGCGATTGATCGCCTCGTGGTCATCGCCTTCCCGCTTGTTGCGGGTAAAGCCGAACGCCTGCCGCGCCAGATCAGCCGCGCCCGCATTCGTGGTCATGATCAGGATCACGTTGCGGAAGTTGACCTGCTTGCCGTTATGGTCGGTGAGCCGGCCGTGATCCATGATCTGCAACAGCACGTTGTAGAGATCGGGATGCGCCTTCTCGATTTCGTCGAGCAGCACCACGCAGTGCGGATGCTGGTCCACGCCATCGGTCAGGAGGCCGCCCTGATCGAAGCCGACATAGCCGGGAGGCGCGCCGATCAGGCGCGACACCGTGTGCCGCTCCATGTATTCGGACATGTCGAAGCGGATCAGCTCGACGCCGAGCGAAGCCGCGAGTTGTTTTGCCACTTCGGTCTTGCCGACGCCGGTCGGTCCCGAGAACAGATACGAGCCGATCGGCTTTTCCGGCTCGCGCAGGCCGGCGCGCGCCAGCTTGATCGATGCGGAAAGCGACTCGATTGCCTTGTCCTGGCCGAACACCACGCGCTTCAAGGTCTGCTCGAGATGCTTGAGCACCTCGGCATCGTCCTTCGACACGGTTTTTGGCGGGATCCGCGCCATGGTCGCGATCGTGGTCTCGATCTCCTTGATGCCGATGGTCTTCTTGCGCTTGTTCTCGGCCACCAGCATCTGCGCCGCACCCGACTCGTCGATCACGTCGATCGCCTTGTCCGGCAATTTGCGGTCGTGGATGTAGCGCGACGATAGCTGCACCGCGGCTTCGATCGCCTCGTTGGTGTATTTGAGCCGGTGATAGTCCTCGAAATAGGGCTTCAGGCCCTTCAGAATCGAGATCGCATCTTCCACCGTCGGCTCGTTGACGTCGATCTTCTGGAACCGGCGCACCAGCGCGCGGTCCTTCTCGAAGTGCTGGCGGTATTCCTTATATGTGGTCGAGCCCATGCAGCGGATGGTGCCCGACGCGAGCGCTGGCTTGAGCAAATTGGACGCATCCATGGCGCCGCCCGACGTGGCACCGGCTCCGATCACGGTGTGGATCTCGTCGATGAACAGGATGGCGTTCGGATGCGCCTCCAACTCTTTAAGGACCTGCTTCAGCCGCTCCTCGAAATCGCCGCGATAGCGCGTGCCGGCAAGCAGCGTTCCCATGTCGAGTGAGAACACGGTGGCAGCCGCCAGCACTTCCGGCACCTCGCTGTCGACGATACGCTTGGCAAGTCCTTCTGCGATCGCGGTCTTGCCGACGCCGGCCTCGCCCACGAACAGCGGATTGTTCTTCTGCCGGCGGCACAAGACCTGAATGGCGCGGTTGATCTCGTTGTTGCGCCCGATCACCGGATCGATCTTGCCGTCGCGCGCCTTTTTGTTGAGGTTGACGCAATAGGTATCGAGCGCCTCGCCCTTCTTCTTGGAGTCCTCGTTGCCCTTGGTCTCCGTCTCCTCGTCGACGCCGCGCACCGGCCGCGCCTCGGAGACGCCGGGCCGCTTGGCGATGCCGTGGCTGATGTAATTCACCGCGTCATAACGCGTCATGTCCTGCTCCTGCAGGAAATACGCGGCATGGCTTTCGCGCTCGGCGAAGATCGCGATCAGCACGTTGGCGCCCGTCACTTCTTCGCGACCTGACGACTGCACATGGATCACCGCGCGCTGGATCACGCGCTGGAATCCTGCCGTCGGCTTGGCGTCGTCGGCGCCGTCGGTCACCAGGTTTTCGAATTCGGTCTCGAGATAATTGACCAGACTGGTCCGCAGCTTGTCGAGATCGACGCTGCAGGCCCGCATCACCGCGGCCGCATCCGAGTCATCGATCAGCGACAGCAGAAGGTGTTCAAGCGTCGCGTATTGATGGTGACGCTCGTTTGCAATCGCCAGCGCACGATGCAGGGATTGTTCAAGGCTTTGGGAAAAAGTTGGCATTCGCGTCCTCTACGGCCCCCGGCCATCATGATCGCCATTACCCGGTCAGGCAACAACAACCTTTATCGTCCCCCGTCATATAGTTACCTGCGAACGTAGCGAAAGACCGGTTCCGCAAGCGAAGTTTTTCTCTAATTTCACGCACGTCACGCCAGGAAACCAACCCTCGCGAACCACCGGGGATACTGTTCGCTTCCGTCTGGACAAAATAGTGCAAGACCCGTTCCGATTTTTGGCGGGCCGCCGAACTATCGTGCGCTACTTCTTTTCCATCACGCATTGCAGCGGGTGCTGGTGCTTGCGTGCAAAATCCATCACCTGCGTCACCTTGGTCTCGGCGATCTCGTAGGTGAACACGCCGCACTCCCCGATTCCGTGATGATGCACGTGGAGCATGATCTTGGTCGCGGCTTCCGCGTCCTTCTGGAAGAACTTCTCAAGCACGTGAACGACGAACTCCATTGGCGTGTAGTCGTCGTTGAGGATCAGGACGCGGTATAGATTCGGGCGCTTGGTCTTCGGCTTGACCTTGGTAATGACCGAGGTGGACGGACCCGACGCGCCGCCGCTGCGGTTCTCGTCGTTGCTCATCCGGGAGGCAAAAGCGGCTGATGAGGCCGACTTGGACGACGAGGCTTTGGAAGTTGACTGCGACATGGCTCAGGCGTTCGAAATCCCAGGGGAAACCGGACAGCGCCCAACGGCTGCCCCGCGATCAGCTGACATCGCGGAACTTCCAGCAACGCTTTCCAGATCGCCGCTCCCGGTCCGACCCAGCGACTGGATCGGCATCGAGAAATATGGGCCCGGCATCGGTTGGCTGCAAGCGTCTGGACGCTGCCGAGGCACCACCCGCGACCCGTCCGAATCCCGGCCCGGCGATCGACCCAAGGTTAATCATTTCTGGCGGATTTGACAAAGGAAGCCGGCAAGAGAGCATCGAAGGAACAGAGAGCCCTTCTGCCCGGGCTTTCATCCGTTTTTTTACGGAGAAATTTGCCACCGTGGGCCCGCGAAAGCCGGCACAATAAACCGGCACAATAAAAAGCCCGGCCAATTCGGCCGGGCTTTTGCTTTCCGCGCGCTGAAGTGCGCGAAAGATCAGTGCGTGGCGGCCGGAGTGAACTTGGCAACCAGGCCTTCATAGGGCTTGAAGGTCTGCTTGGCGAGATCGCTGTAGAGGCCCGCGATCTTCTGCGACTCGGCAACGAACGTCTCGTAGGCAGAGCGTGCGAATTCGGTCTGGGCTTCGAGCGCCTTGTCCACCGACTTCACGCCCGAGAGCTTTTCGACGAACGACTTGGTGTCCTCGAACGACTTCTTGGCATAGTCGCCATAGGCGGTCGCGATCGCCTGAACGCCGCTCTGCAGATTGCTCGCGGAAGCGGCGACCGACTCGAGATGTTCTTTTCCGTAGCTCTGAATGTCTTCAATTTTGACCATGGTGGATCCTTTCCCAGACTAAGTTGTGCAAACGCCGGGAGGTCCCGGCCCCCTGACACCACAAACATAGTGCAGCGCACAATAATGTCAAGGAATATTGTGCGACGCACAAAAATATGCAATTTGCCATGAACCCCGTGGGATTACGCAACGGTTGCTTAATCTTTTGGAAACTCGGGCCGCCTAACCTGATTCCTGGACTTGTTCACCTTCCGACAGGCGATCTGAAAATCGTTTGTGAACAGCACCTTAGCTAGAACGGCGACCTGAGCGGCGACGAGGGCCGGAAATTCGGCCCGGTCGGCAAGTCGAGCAGGCAAACATCAGCGGCCGTTGGGCACAATTTTGCCTCACGAACCGGTGATCAAGATAGAAATTGGGACGGGGAAGTAAATGCTTCGTACAACCTTGGCTTCCTCGCGCGCTTTGCGAGTTTGCGTTCTCGGGCTGGCGACCTTCACCTCAGCGGTTGTGATCACGAGTGACAGCGCCGAAGCGCGTCATCGGCATCGCCACTATGCGCGGCAACACGTCTCTCATGAGGCGAGCGAGAGCTCCAGCCCGCAATTCTCCTCGATCATCGTCGATGGCAATTCCGGCGCGGTGCTGTCGTCGAACAATCCCGACGGGCTTCGTCACCCCGCTTCGCTGACCAAAATCATGACGCTTTATCTACTGTTCGAACGCCTTGATGCCGGCAAGATGAAGCTCGACACCGAAATGGACGTTTCCGAGCACGCCTCCGAGCAGGCCCCGACCAAGCTCGGCCTGCGTCCCGGCCAGACCATCAAGGTCGAAGACGCCATCAAGGGCCTGGTGACGCGCTCGGCCAACGACGCCGCGGTCGTGATCGCGGAAGCCGTCGGCGGCGATGAAGACGATTTTGCCAAGATGATGACGCGGAAAGCACGCGCGCTTGGCATGAGCAAGACCGTGTATCGCAATGCCTCGGGCTTGCCCAACGACGAGCAGGTGACCAGCGCGCGCGATCAATCGACCTTGGGCCGCGCGATCCAGGATCGCTTCCCGCGCTACTACCGTTACTTCTCCACCAGCGTCTTCAATTATCACGGCCAGTCGATCCGCAACCACAACCACCTGCTCGGCAGCGTCGAAGGCATTGACGGCATCAAGACCGGCTATACCCGCGCCTCCGGCTTCAATCTCGTAAGCTCGATGCGCCGTGGCAATCGCCATCTGGTCGGCGTGGTGTTGGGCGGCCGCAGCGGCGGTTCGCGCGACGCCATCATGCGCGGCCTGCTGGCCGAAAATCTCGAGAAGGCCGCAACCACACGCACCGTTGCCGCCATCACCGAGCGCAATACCGCCGATGCCAACACCGATTTGGCGGAAGTCGAAGCTGTATCGCGCCCGACCGATAACGTGCAGGCCAACGGTGCGGCGGTTGCTTCCGCCGAGCCGGCGTCGGCCCCTGCGGCGCCCGCGCGCCCCAGCGCGAAGACGTCGCTGATGGCAGCCGCCGCGGCGGCCCTGCCCCCGCTGCCTGCCAAGTCGCAAGCTCAAGCCAAGTCCGAGATCAAGGCCGAGGCCAAGCCTGAACCGGCGCCGTTCACCAATGGTGTGATCCAGACCCAGGCGATATCGGCAATCCCGGGCTCTGCCGAGCCGATGAAGCCGGTCAAGGTCAAGACGGTGCAGGTCAAGGCCGGGCCGATGAAACTTGCCGCGGCGGGTCCGTCGCAGCCGGCGCCCTCGATCACCAATGCGATCCCGCCACGAGCCGAAGTGGCGGAGACTTCGAGTGCCGTAGTAGCGAGGGCTACCGAAACCAGCAAAGTCGACATGCCGCCGCAGCCGGCCAATTTTGGCACCGGCAACGGCATCCTCGGCGTGTTGCCGGCATCGAGCGTGCCGGCCGCCTCCTCGCCATCGCAGGCCATGGCCTCGGTCGAGCCGGCTTCCCGTACCCAGCCTCAGGCCGCGCAGCAAAATGGCACCGTCAAGCCGGTCGCCGCCGTCGCCCACTCCGGCTGGATCATTCAGGTCGGCGCACTGGAAAGCGAAACCGAAGCCAAGCAGCGCATCGACCTTGCGCGCAATTCGGCCCGTGGCCTGCTCAGCAAGGCCGATCCATTCACTGAGTCCGTGGTCGCCAAGGACAACCGGAAACTATACCGCGCCCGCTTCGCCGGCCTCGAGCGCGACCAGGCGGAGACGGTCTGCAAGACGCTGAAGCGCGCCGACATTTCCTGCATCACCGTCCGCAACTGATCCATCCCGTCATCTGAAGTTACAAAGCCGGCGCTTAACGCGCCGGCTTTGTTGCTTTTGGCGCACAGTCAAAAGACCAAATCGATCGGCGGCCACGCCCGGTGCCAAACGAAAACTTCTCGTCAAGCATTTACGGTTAAGTTTCCAAGAATGAACGATCGACCACGCCGGACAACGGCGGGCGAAACGGGGCGTCGGCCAGAGTCATAAGCAGAAGCAACTCGCGGTTCGTAGCGTTTGTAGCGTTGCCGGAGTTAGCTGAGATGCGTGCGAAAGAGAGTATCCTTGGCCTCGTTTACACGGGCGGCGAGGTACGTCGACCCCCCTTGGTCGGGATGCAGTTTCTTCATGAGGGCGCGGTGCGCCCGGCTGATGTCGTCGCGCGTCGCGCCCGGCTGCAGGCCAAGGATCTGATAGGCCTCCTCGTCCGTCATTTTGCCGCCCGACGCCGCGCGTCGCTGCCCCCCTGCCCCATTGCCCTGCGCGTCCTGACGCCAGGCGGGAAACCGGCGGTCCAGATAGCTTTCAAGTAAAGCGACGCTTTCGGCGTCGAAGCCAGGGGCCATCGCGAGTAGCTGCGGCAGGTCGAACTCGTCGAGCGAGTGGCCAGCACTAGGCCCATCGACGATCTGGCCACGGAGCTGGCCGCTGTCGTGGTCGAGGTTCATGTCGAGAAATTGCGAGCGCACGCGCGAACTCTGACCTGCCGAGCGCTGCGTGCCGCCGCCGAATATAGCTCCGATGTTGCCGAATCCGGAGGTCCCGAACGGCGACCACCCGAGCAGCCCGGCCCCGAAGATGCCAAGCGGTATCGCGACAGCAAGCTCCCCCCTGAAGCCCGTGAATGCTGCAACCGCCAGCGCGACGACGCCGCCGACGATTTTGACGACGCGCGCGAGCACGGCCGGATTGGCTGCACGAAACATCTGCAGCAGTGAATAGAGAACGATAACGGCGACGACGCCGGCAATCAGGGTTGGCATCTGCTCAATATAATCGCATCGGCGGCAAAATGCATGGCGCCTAAAGCCTTTTCGCCTTGTGCTTTCACCGCAGCGTGAATTGAAAGCGTCTTGGCGCGGACGGCGTCAGTTCAGTAGGCTGCGTTTGACCGAGACCTATGAGGTGCGCCATGGCTGCTGACGGACTGACGACGCTTCGCAGCCATTTCGGCCCGAAGGAGACCATGGACCGGCTCGAGGCTGAGGTGAAGGCCCGCGGCATGACTGTCTTTGCCCACATCGATCATGCGGCCGGCGCCGCAAGCGCCAACCTTTCGCTGCCGCCGACCGAGGTCTTGATCTTCGGCAACGCCAAGGCGGGTACGCCGCTGATGCAGTCGGTGCAGACGATCGCGATCGACCTGCCGCTGAAGGCGCTCGTCTGGCAAGATGTATCCGGCGACACTTGGCTTTCCTACAACGAGCCTGCCTGGCTCGCCGGCCGACACGCATTGGGCAATGAAGCGGCGACGGTGGTCGGCAACATGTCGGTGGCACTGAACGCGGTCGCTCGAGCGGCGACGTCGCCGCCACCTTGACGCAGCGCACCGTCACAGCCTCACTTCATTTGGCCGAGCAGTTTGGCCGCGCTGCTCGCGGTCTTGGACATCAGCAGCAGCGCCTCGCGGCCGCCGGCAGCGTAGGCCGCGGCGGCGCGCAGCAACTCGCGCAACTGCGCCGCGGCGCCGGGATCGAACCGGCACCAGGCGCCGCCGGTCAGGCGCGCGATCTCGCGGAACGCCTGCTCGGCTGCGGGATCGCTACCTTCCTGGAACATGAAGACCGGCACCTTGAGCAAACCGAGCTCGCCTGCCTTGGCGCAGAGGTCATCGACGGATTCCTCCATGGCGTCACCGACGAAGACCAACGCTCGAACACCCGACGCCACGGCCTCGCGGCGCGCATCCGACAGCACCTTGCCGATCTGGGTGTTGCCACCCTGGCAGTCGATCTTGCTCATCAATTTGGCGAGCTGCGCGCTGTCGGAAATCCAGCCCGTGGCGCGGCACTCGTTGAAACCGCGATAGTAGACGAGACGGATGTCGAGACTGCCTGATGAAGCCGCCTCGCGAAACATGTCGGCTTGCAGCGTGCAGGCCATGTCCCAGGTCGGTTGCCGGCTCATGGTGGCGTCGAGTGCGAATACCAACCTTCCCTTCGCGCCGGGGTGATGCGGCGACATCGCGCGCGCCTTGGCGACAAAAGCGGCGATGTCATCGGACGTCGACGTCGTCGTTTCCGGCAGCGACCCGGCCTTGCGCGCTTCAGACGCCCGCGCCGAGAGCGCGTCGCCGACAGATTTGGGTTTGATCGGTTCGCCGGCCATGATCGCCTGCCATTTGCAGCAAGCTCTATGTGGGTCGGGATTGGAGACTGGTCAATGCGCAGGCGAGCGGATGGCAGCCCGATGGCGCCAAACCAATACCGGTGTCGAAATGATCAATTGGTCGCGGCCAACTTGTCTTTTTCGGTTTTCTGGGCCGGCTTGGCGCTGGTGTCCGGCACGTAAAGCGAAACCGGGCCCGGCTCGATGATTTTTGGCGGCGCGTTCCGGGTGTCGACCGGGGCGACGTCACTGTCGGTATCGGTCAGGAATTTATCGAGCATCGACTGGATCGAGTTCTTGGCGTCGTCCGGTCCGGTGTCGCGCATGTCGTTATGCTGGAATTTGGTATTTACGACGGTGATGCCGGCCTTTTCGCACTCTTCCGCATCCGGAATGACGCCGGGGTCCGTCTTGAACTGCGGATCCTTGGAGCGGAACGACAGGATCTTGAACTTGCCGTCGGTCAGGAATGGCACGCGCAGATTGTCCAGCGTCACGACCTTCTTGATTTCGTCGGGATACTGCTTGGCGAAATACATCGTGATGTCGCCGCCCATCGAGTGCCCGACCATGGTCAGCTTGTCGTAGTCGGCGTTGGGTTGGATCTTCTTCATTTCATTGACGGCAAAATGGATGTTGGCAACGCCGCGCAGGATTTGCGGCAGACGGCCGACATAGAGTTCACCGGGCTTGGTCACCATGGGCGGATCGGTCGGCAGATCATGCTGAGGGCTGAGCGCCAGATAGCCGCGCGCGGCAAAGATGTTGGCCAGGAACGAATACTCGGTGTTCTTGACCGTGTTGCCATGGTTGAGGATCGTGACCGGCAATTTGATCAGGCCAGCGTCCGCCTGCATTTCCTTGTCGCGGCGAACAGCGACGTCGACCGCAACCAAGCGGTTGTCGCGCGACGGATCATAGAACTTGACCGTCTCGTGCCGGATAGCCCATTTGCTGGCCGTGAAGTAACCCGCCGTAACCAGCGCGGATAGTGAAAGCAGAACGGCAATTCCACGTTTCATAACGTCCTCGGTGCGCTCGCCTGTTAAGGCCATTTTTCGGCTGGGGACTCTGCGGCCCCCTGTTGAGCATATATGTCACGACGACGTGACAGGAAGTCCAAATGTTGTGAATTGGCCGCCTTATCGTTGTGCGGTGCACCTAGTCATTGTGCAACTGCACCCTTCCCGGGGCGGATGGAACCTCCTCACCCTAAGACGGTACCTCTCAAGCTTCGGTTCGGTGATTATTTAAAAGTCTAGGGAAAACCGCTCCCTGTAGGGTTTGTTCCGGATTTTTGTCCGTCCTATGGCCAAAATCCCCGTAAAAAACCGGAATTCAGGCCTCAGTGTAAGTCACGAGCGGTAACGCCGGACCTGATCCGGCTCTTCTTGAGATGATTCAATCCCTTCCGGCCCCCTCGGTTCCCCCTGACGTCATGCGCCCTCCGGACAGCCATCCTGCAAACGCGACAACGGAGCGCGAAACGGCGGATCGCCGGCCCAAGGATCATGCGTCGCCCGGAATTGAGCCACCCATGCGCTGCGCAGCTGATGGTGTACCGGAAACGGCCGGGGGCGGTCCGCTCAGGATGACCGTGCTGCGGCCGGGGTAACCGCAAGAACTCAGGCGCCGATGATGTCGTGGACCTCGAGCGGCTTGTCGACCTGGCTGAACCATTCGGCGCGGTTGGCGGCACGCCGGCGGCCGCGCTCGTCGAGTGGCAGCTTCAACTGGCGCAGCAGGCTCGTCACCTCCTCGCGCGCGGTCACATGGCCCATGCTCGGGCGCGTCCCGAGTGTGGCCTCGTCGATGTCATCGAGCGCGGTCAGACCGCGCGGAAAGAATTCGCGGTAGACAACGCGCTCGGCGAAACCGTCGATGGAGCGGAAGCCCAGGCGGAGCGATAGATCCTTCAGCCCGTTGGCGACCAGTTGCTTGTTGCGCGAACCGAGCATCGACAGGCGGTTGCGGACCACGATCCAGTCGGTGGAGGCGCCGTCGACTTGGCGGCGTTTGCGCCTGACGTCGCGCACCATCTCGGCATAGTGGCTTTCGCCGGTCACCGAATAGTTGGCAGGATCGACCGTGCCGAGCACGTCGAAATCGAGAAAGCTGTCGTTGATCGGCGTCACCAGCGTGTCGGCCATCGAATGCGCGAGCCGCATCAGGTAGCTGTCGGACCCGGGCGTATCGATCACGATGAAATCGAACTTGCGCTCGACGGCGCTGACCGCTTCCATGAACTGCTGGAACTCGGCGTTCTCGTTGTCGGCGATCTGCATCGTTTCGCCAAGCTTGATGCAGTAATGCACGGGGATTTCGAGATCGAGCCCGGTGCGGCGGGCCCACGCCCTGCGGTTGTTGATGTACCGGGTAAAGCTTTGCTGGCGGCAATCGAGGTCGATGGTGGCGACGCGCTGTCCGGCTTTCATCAGCGCGACAGCAATATGCAGGGCGGTGGTGGATTTTCCCGAACCGCCCTTCTCGTTGCCCAGCACAACCACGTGTGCCGAGCCGGATTGCCCCTGACTGGCCTGCACTAACATTTGATTCAACCCCTCATCGATATCTTCAAATCACGCGCGGCTGCGGTCAAGTGAATTGCATCACGCGTTCAGGAAATCACGGCAGGAAATCACTGACTCGCTGCCTTAATGATGAATCGCTGACATGCAGTCGTGCTTTGACATCACCCAACCGGGCTAGACGGTGGGTTGTCCGCCTTGGCGCTGCCGCACGGGTCTTGGTAAGTTCGCCTCACCTGTCGCAGGAACCAAGTCGAGCCCCGCCTCGCGCCAAGGATCCCACCAACAACAAGAGATCGAGATGCCGCGAAGCCCCATGGTCGTCCGCACCGTTCCTGCTCTGCGCCGCGCCGTCGAAACGCTGCGCGCCAGGAAGGCCACAACCGCACTCGTACCAACCATGGGAGCGCTCCATGACGGCCATGTGTCGCTGGTGCGCCTGGCCAAACGGCGTGCGGGAAAAGTCATCGTCTCGATCTTCGTCAACCCCACGCAGTTCGCGCCGACGGAGGATTTCGGCTCGTATCCGCGCACCTGGAAAGCCGACGTCGCCAAGCTCACCGCGGAGAATGTCGACCTGATCTGGCATCCGGAGGTCAAGTCGATGTACCCGGACGGCTTTGCCACCAAGATCGTGCCGGAGGGGCCGGCTATCGTGGGTCGTCACGTCCTTATCGCTGTAACGGGCAGAAACACGGCGAGTGTATGCGCTAAAGCAGCCCGAGATCGCGCAGTTCACGCCGCATCGGCTCCGGCATCGACGCCACACTGGCGGCGCTCGCCTTCGTCAGGTCCGGCGGCGCGGCATCCGGGCTGAGATAACGCCAGCCCTGGAACGGGCGCATCGGCCGCGGCGAAACGGCGATGACCTTGGGCTGCATCACCAGACGGCAACGGCCGATCCCGTCCTTGTCGCGGAACGGCTCGATCGCGATGATCTTTTCACGTGCGGCGATCTCGCCCTTGATCACCCAATACAGCGAACCGCCGGCGAGGATCTCCTCGTCGCGCTTCGGCGTCATCCGCGTGATGTGGATGTGTCGAAGCGGCAGGCCTTTTTTCTTGGCGGTCGCCATGCGTTCGGCGATCCAGCCCTTGAGTTCTTTGACTGACTCGCAGCCGACGGCAAGCTTGATGAGATGAAGCGGCATGGTGTTCGGATTTAGCCGCCGTCGAGCACTTTGGAAAGGTCAGTCATTTGACGCCGCGGGTTCGCTGGCCGCGGGCGCGGCGGGGGCGGCCGGCGTGATCTGCACCGGTGCCGGCGCCGCTGCAGGGTTACGTTTGGCTGCTGGCGGCTTCTTCGCCGCCGCCAGCGCTGGCCCAGCCGCGGGACGTGCGGCCGGCGTGGCAGCGGTGGCGCCAGCCGGCGGCTTGGCTGCCGATGCCGTACCGGGTTCGGGCGTCATGATATTGACCGGCGGGGTCGAGGCCGCGCTTGGAAACTCGGCATTGGTGGGTTTGCCGGTCGGGACAGACGGCGGAAGCGCTGCGATCAACCCCGCGCCGAGCCGGCGGCGCCGGCGCATTCCACGATGGCGCGTAACGCGTGATCAGATTCTCATAGACGCGGTCGTCCATGTTGGCCGCGACCTGATGGCTGTCGGCGAGCGAGCGGAACGCGGGCAAATCGAGGGCGTGCAGTGGTCACGCGCCATCAGCACGTAAGCCATCAGCCCGAAGCGGTCCCGTTCGACGGCGCGGCGCAGCGCCTGCAGCTCGGTCGTCGTGCTTCTCTCCGCGATCGCGAGGTCGCCAAACGCGGTGAGACGCGAAATCTGCGCTGCCGCATAGGTAACGGCGGCAGCGGCCGTATCGGCCGAACCGAACAGCGTCTTTTCGCACGCGTTCAGCACCGCATCGCCGGCCAGATCGTCGATGCAAGCCAGCGCCGGCGGCGTCGGATTGGTCGGTTGACCCGAACGGGCCTGGGCTGGACGCGCCCTGCCCGTCCGGACCGAAGCCACGGATGGTCGCGGCAACGGCGACGCCGATCGCCAACAGCGTGATGACCGTCAGCGCGCCGTTCGCCACGGATTTCTCCGCGCGCAACAGTGTGAACAGAACGATAATGCCAAAAAACCCCGCAGCGGCCAGCGTCAGCCACATCGGAAAAGTCGGCGAGCGCCAGATCTCATCCAGCGAGGAAGGCCAAGCCCAATTCATGCGCGGTGTCCCTCAGCGCAGCACAAAACACAATCAGCTAAATTGAACGTCTCCATCGGAGCATTCAACCTTTGGCAGAATGGTTCTGCGAACAGGGCCTTTTGACGGCAGCTGAGACGGAACCGTGTCAACCGCCCGCTTGCGCACAACCCCTTCAGGTGATGGCGAGCTGGCTTTCCTTGGCCACCCGTTCGAAAGCTTCCGTCGAGCTCTTGATGCGGTACTGGCAGTCGTCGCCATCGGTCGGCAGCAGCCGGATCACCTCATAGGTGCCGCTGGCGGCCGGTCGGGCAACGTTGCTGGCAGTAAAATAGACAGTCTCTCCAACGGAGTACTTATGCTTCAACGCCCTCTCCATTTTGCAAGATTGTCGGCCACGCTCACGGTCCCCGTAGCGGCGGCCAACTTGAGAACCCCGCGGCAATCTAGCACACCGCGGGTTCGAAAATCCAGCAAGATTGAGGCATGGCAAATGCGCGAATTTTGCAAGCTTTTCAGTGCCATAGATGGCCACTGATCCGCTTGGTGGAAATCTGCGGCGAAGCCGCCCAAATAGCGATTACCGCGGGAATCAGGCGGTATGGGGGAGCTTGCCGTCGGGGCTCGCGTGGTCGACCGCGGTCGGAAGCTGCTGGGCCAGGATCTCGGAGAGCTGATCGACCGGGATGTTGAACTTCGCGGCCAATTGCCTGGCCGCGTCGCTGCCGAGTACCTGCTTCAGCTGATCCGCCGTGATCGGCAGATTCTGGCCATTCCCGATCCAGGATTTGACCTGATCGCCGAAGCCTGCCTGCTGCAGCTTGGCGACGATCGACGACAAACCACCCTGGCCACCATTGCCGAACACCTCGCTCAGCACCGCGGGCAGGACGGCGGCCCCCAGCTGGCCAAGCGCTCCCTTGAACGCGGGTGAATTTTCCAATTCATCGAGAATGCCCATGACCTGGTCCTTCCAGTGTTACCGTTCGTCTCGGTTCCCGGATTGAGACTGCTTTCCCGTGGCCCCGTCAAGCCAGGATGATCCGCAGCCATGTCACAATCGCGACTCACACCGTCTCGAATCGTTCGATCAGCAGCGTTTCAGCGAGGCCGTCGCGGGTCCATTCCTGGAAAGCGGGAAGCGACATCATCGCATCCATATAAGGCTGCGCATCCTTCGCAACTGGAATCGCAAAGGTGCGGAAGCGATGCACGACCGGCGCGAACATCGCATCGGCGCCGGAGAAGGCGCCAAACAGAAACGGCCCTTTCTTTCCATATCTCGCATGGCAATCAGCCCATATTTCCTGGACGCGCGCGACATTGGCCTGAGCATCGTCCGACAGCGCTACGGCGCGGATCGGCCGATGCAGGTTCATGCCGCATTCGTTGCGCAACGGCATGAAGCCGGAATGCATTTCTGCGGAAATCGAGCGCGCATGCGCGCGGGCCGTGCGGTCATCCGGCCACAGCCCGGCTTCGGGAAATTTTTCGGCGAGGTATTCGATGATCGACAGCGAATCCCACACCGTGACGTCGCCATCGATCAGCGCCGGCACCTTGCCGGAACGGCTGACACTCAGGAGGCGGTCCTTGTCGGCCTTGTCGGTGTAGAGCGGAATGAAGACCTCTTCGAACGCGATGTTGTTCGCCCGCAGGGCCAGCCATGGCCGCATCGACCACGACGAATAGTTCTTGTTACCGATGACCAGTTTCAACATTTTCCGGGAAATCCTGTTTGGATTGCCATCTTGCCATAGTGCGTCGCACACGTTCAACCTGTACATGACCGGAGTGTGGGTGGTCGGATCGCCTGCGTGGGGTTGCGGCCGTCACCATGGGGGATGCAGGAATGCGGGCATATTGGGTCGATATCGCAGCTGTCGGCTTCTTCGTCATCGAGTGGACCGTGTATGCACTCACGCTGGAGCATTCGGATTACGGACGCGACAGCCTGTCCGCGCGCATGCACATCTACCGTGAGGTCTGGGTCCGGAATTTGCTCCATCGCGAGGCACGCATGGTCGACATGCAGATCATGGCCTCCCTGCAGAACGGCACGGCGTTTTTCGCCTCCACCAGCCTGATCGCGATCGGCGGCGCGCTGGCGCTGTTACGCTCGACCAACGACGCACTGGCGGTGTTCGGCGCGTTGCCGATCGATCTCACCCCCTCGCCCGCCCTGTGGGAGGTGAAATGCCTCGGGCTGATCCTGATCTTCATCTATACGTTCTTCAAATTCGCCTGGGCATACCGGCTGTTCAATTACGTCGCGATCCTGTTCGGCGCGATGCCGCCCGCGAGTCAGCGCGATACGCCGGAAACCGAAGCGCACGTCCTGCGCACCACGCGCCTGTTCGAGGCCGCCGGCAGGCACTTCAATCGCGGCCAGCGCGCGTTCTTCTTTGCGCTCGGATATCTCGGCTGGTTCGTCAGCCCGTGGGTATTGTTCGTGACGACGGCCGCAGTCGTCATCGTGACCTGGCGCCGGCAATTCGCATCGAATGCCTGGCGCGCGATGGGGAGCTGACCATCCAAGACGCAAAATTCAAGACGCAAAATCCCGCGGCGTAAAATTGAGATCCAGCACCTTCCATTCGCCGTAGCGATCCGCCGGAAGCATTGCATAGGGTTGGCAAGCCTGCAGCGCGCTGATCGCGCTCTGCATCAGCAGCGGTCCCTTCATCGACGCGCTGGCCTCGATCAGCACCGGATCGGCCGCGAGCTTGCCTTCAGGCGTCATGAACACGCGCAGCTTGACCCTGACGTCGTCGGAGGTTTTCATCGAGGCTGGGAGTTTCGCGCAAGTCATGAGGTGCCGCCGGAATTCAGCCACCACATTTGAGGCAACGTCGGCAGCTGTCGTCGCCGGCGCATCGAAATTGTCGCCCGTCTTGTCCCGCGCCTGAGACGATGGGGGCTCGGGCGGCAGTTCCGGCGGCAGACCAAGGATGACCTGATATTTGACCGACAGGTCCGGCTCGGGCGGCGTGAAGGCCGGCGCCTGCGGCGCCGGTTGAGGTTGAGCCTGCGGCTGTGGCGGCTGCGCGGCCGACGATTGCTTCCCCATGGGACGTGCGGCGGGTGCAGGTGGCGCCGCTTGTTTCTGCGGCGGCGGCGTGGATTGTTGAGGAGTTGCGGCGGGTGCCTGCGGCGTCATCGCAGACTTGTCGGGTAGCGAGAAATCCGGCTGCGGCGTCGGCGTCGGCGCGGGATCGGGCTTGTTCTCGATCATCTCCTGAGGCGTAACGATATCAACCGGGATCGTTTCGGCCGGCACCGAACCTAGCTGATGAACCTCGGAAAACAGGAATAGCAGTGCCAGCAGCGCGAGATGAACCATCGCCGACGCCGTCACGTCTGTGGGTATGACCTGCCGGAGGTTCATCGCGGTGGATTCAAGTTTTCAACATCTGCCCCGCCCGCAGCATAGCGGGCAAGGTGGCCGCCCCTCAATCCCATTTCGGCGCGAAACCGTAGTTGGTGAGGCGGCCGGCGGCGTTGCCCATCGCGGAAATCTCGGCCATGTCCTGATCGAACAATTCGAAATCGAAAATGCCGATGTTCTCGGAGAGCCGTTCGAGCTTTGAGGTCCGCGGAATCGCAGCAACATTTTGTTGCACAAGCCAGCGCAGGCAGACCTGCGCTGCGCTCTTGCGGTAGCGATCGCCGATCCGCACCAACGCGCGATCGTTCCTGATGCGGCCCTTGGCGATCGGGCTGTAGGCAACGACCGCCATGCCCTGCCTGATACAGGCCTCCTTGACCTTGGTCTGGTCCAGATAGGGATGGTATTCGACCTGATTGCAGACCAGCGGCTCCGGACACGCCGCCACCGCCTCATCGACCAGCGCTACGGTGAAATTGGACACGCCGATGTGCCGGCAAAGCCCAAGCTGCTTGACGCGCGCCAGCGCGCCCAACGTCTCCGACAGCGGCACCTGCGGATTGGGCCAGTGCAACAGCAGCAGATCGACTTCCGTGAGGCGAAGCCGGGCAAGGCTTTCCCTGACCGAACGCTCGAGATCCTTGGGGGCGAAATGCGACGTCCAGACCTTGGTGGTGACGAAAACCTCGTCGCGCTTCACGCCGGAGGCGCGCAGGCCCTCGCCGACCTCGCGTTCGTTGTCATAGACCTGCGCGGTATCGATATGTCGATAGCCGAGCCTCAGCGCCTGTTCGACCAGACGCGCGCACGTGCGTCCGCGTAGTTCCCATGTGCCCAGCCCGATCGCTGGAATTTTGGCGCCATTGGCCTCGACGAACTGCATGAACGGGGTACTCGAGCGATCGAGACCATTATGGGCCGCCGGGCCGTTGCTGCCAACATGCCCCGCTCTCCAGGCGGCGCCCGGCTCGTGATCGAGGACTAGCCGGGTGAAGGTTGCGGAGCCAGTGCTGCGAATACCGCCTCGGGCGAATGCGCAATTACGGCCAGCAACGCTCGCGCCGGACCGCGCGGGGCGCGTTTGCCCTGCTCCCAGTTCCGGATCGTCTCGACGGGCACGCCTAGCCGTGCGGCGAATTCGAGCTGGGTCAGGCGGGCGCGGCGGCGCAGGTCGCGCACCGCCGGAAGCGGCGTTGCGGTCTCCGCAACTGCTGGAACGGCAGGTGCGACTCCGGGATCGCAAGTGCTTCCCGGGGATCGCAGGTGCCAGCGGAAATTCCTGCCCGTCGCGCAATTCGACGATCCGACCGTCTGCTTTCAGCCGCAAGCGCTGCATGATGGTTCCCTCGACCGGCGAGATCATCGACGAAGCGCGTTAAGGCCCGATTAACGATAAAAAGCCGGCCTAATTGAGCCCGAACCACAATGTGGCAATGCCGAGGAACGAGAAGAAGCCGACCACGTCTGTGATGGTCGTGACGAAGGTGCCGGAAGCCACGGCTGGATCAGCCCGCACCCGTTCCAGCACCATCGGGATCAAAATACCGCCGAGCGCGCCGGCGACCAGATTGCAGACGATGGCAAGCCCGATCACGACACCGAGGCCGGGGATCTTGAACCAGGCCACCGCGGCAATGCCGGTGATGACGGCAAAGGCAAGCCCGTTGACCAGCCCGACCATGGCCTCGCGCATTACCACGCGGAACGCATTGGAGGAGCCAAGCTCGCGGGTGGCGAGCGCCCGCACCGCCACGGTCATGGTCTGGGTGGCGGCATTGCCACCCTGGCTCGCGACGATCGGCGCCAGCACTGCCAACGCCACCATCTTTTCGAGCTGCCCCTCGAACAGGCCGAGCACCGAGGACGCCAGGAACGCGGTGGCGAGATTGACCAGCAGCCAGTTGAAGCGGCCTCGGGCGATGGTCCAGACGGTGTCGGACAATTCTTCGTCGCTGGTGACGCCGCCGAGCGCCTTCAGATCCTCGTCGGCCTCCTCCTCGATCACGTCGACGACGTCGTCGATGGTGACGACACCGACCAGCCGGTCGGTGGTATCGACCACCGGGGCCGCGACCAGATTATATTTGCCGAACAGCCGTGCGACCTCTTCCTGGTCGTCCAGCACCGAGACGCGGCGGCGGTCTTCATCGACGAGCTCTGTGATCGGCACGGGCCGGCGTGAGCGCAGCAACAGATCCAGCGGTACCGCACCGTGCCAGCGCTTGTCGGCATCGACCACGTAGATTTCGTAGAACCGCTCAGGCAGATCAGGCGTATCGCGCATGTAGTCGATCGCCTGCCCAACCGTCCACTCCGGCGGCACCGAAATGAATTCGGTCTGCATCCGTCGCCCGGCGGAGTTTTCCGGGTAGAGCAGGCTGCGCTCGATGTCTTCGCGCTCGGATTGCGGCAGCTTTTCCAGGATCTCTTCCTGGTCCGCCTCATCGAGGCTTTCCAGCAGTTCGACCGCGTCGTCGGATTCCAGTTCGCGGACGCCTTCTGCGACCGTCTCGGGTTCCAGTTCCTCGAGGATTTCCTCGCGAACGGTCTCGTCGACCTCGTTCAGCGCCGAGAAATCGAAATCAGCGCCGGTGAGTTCGACGAGGTTGACGCGCTCGTCCGGCTCCAGCGCCGCGATCAGGTCGCCGAGATCGGCCTCATGGAGTTCCGCGACCACCTCGCACAGCAGCGGCCGATCCGCAGCGTGGATGGCGCGGGTAATCTCCTTGACGAATTCGGGGCTGAGTTGGCCCTCCTCGTCCCGCATCGGCAGACGATCGAGCGCTACGGCCTCGGCGGATTGGGCAACGTCGATATCCTCGGCCATGCCGCGCCTCGCCGGTTTGACAGAATGTGAGAAGTCGTCTGAGTTGTCGCTTGACGCATTACCCAATCGGCAACGCTCGACGCAATGAGAAATATGTCCAAACGCGAAGGACCGGAAAATTCATGAGGACGCTGGTCGCAGCCGCTCTCGCCGCGATGGCCTCAATCGCGGCCGCGCAGGCGGACGAGTGTCCGCGCAAGGATGCGCTCGGCACATCGCGCGTGCTCGCCGTCGATGCCGCGACCAGTCCGAGGGTCGGCCTGAAGAGCTTCCCGCAAACGCTGCCTTTGGAAGATCATGAAGTCGTGTTGACCTTCGACGACGGCCCGTGGCCGGCAACCGACCAGAAGATCCTGCCGGCCCTCGCCCAGGAATGCGTGCGCGCCACATTCTTCCTGATCGGAAAGCCGGCCTCCGAACATCCCGAGCTGGTACGCAAGATGGCCGCCGCGGGCCACACCATCGGCTACCACACATGGGCGCATCGCAACCTCAAATACCTGAAGCCGGACGCCGCCATCGATGAAATCGACAAGGGCATCTCGGCGGTCGAAATGGCGCTTCACGGGAAAGCGACCACGACCCCGAGCACGCCCTTCTTCCGCTTCCCCTATTTCGAGATGTCGCCACCGACGCTTGAAAATCTGGAAAAGCGCGGCATCGTGGTGTTCGGCGCCGATTTCTGGGCCAGCGACTGGAACAAGATGACGCCGCAGCAGGAGCTGAAACTGCTCACCGACCGGCTCGAGATTGCCGGTAAGGGCATTATCCTGCTGCACGACCCCAAAACCCAGACCGCAGCCATGCTGCCGGCCTTTTTGCGTTATTTGCGCGATCATCACTATCGCGTGGTCCATGTGGTCCCGGCGGCCGCCAGGACCGTTTCCGACCGGACGCATTGAACCCGGGAATATGATTGGAATACAGACCATTAAGGTGGCATTCATGGCGCCGCGGTTAAGGATTTTGCAGCGAGTTGGAATGCAGCCGGGGTATCATGTTCGCTAGTGACTTGGTGGGTATCCGGAAGCGGTCGTGGATCGCTCTCAGCCTTTCGTTGCTGGCCTACACGGCGGCGCAGGCGGCGCCGGCGGCTGACTGTCCCGGCCATCCCGACGCGCTTGGCACCTCGCGAACGCTGGTGGTCGATCCTCGGGAACATCCGATGATCGGCACCATGCAGTATCGCGAAACGCTGCCGCTCGCCGATCATGAGGTGGTGCTGACCTTCGACGACGGACCGCTGCCGAAATACAGCAACCAAATTCTGGCGATCCTTGCCGCGCAATGCGTGAAGGCGACCTTTTTCACCATCGGCCGTCAGGCCAATGCCAATCCGGAGGGCGTTCGCAAGCTCGTTGCCGCCGGTCACACCGTCGCTACCCACAGCCAGAACCATCCGCTGACCTTCCAGAAGATGCCGCCCGAAAAATTCAAACCGGAAATCGACGACGGCATCGCCTCGACGCTTGCCGCGCTCGGCGGCGATTCCAGCAAGCTCGCGCCGTTCTTCCGGATACCCGGGCTGCTGCGCGCCGAAGGCGTCGAACAATATCTGGCCTCGAAGGGCATCCAGGTCTGGAGCGCCGATTTTCCGGCCGACGATTGGCGGCACATCCCGCCGGCGCGCGTCTATGACCTCGCGATCAAGCGACTGGAGGCCAAGGGTAAAGGCATCCTGCTGCTGCACGACATCCAGCCGCGAACTGTCGCAGCCTTGCCGCGTATCCTCAACGAGCTGAAGGCGCGTGGCTATCGCATTGTCCACGTGGTGCCGGCGACGCCGGAACGGCCGGCGACGCCGACCGAACCGCAGCAATGGCTGCTGCATCCGCCATCGGAGAATGTTGCGATTTCACGCTGGCCAAAAATTCCGAATTTCGTTTTCGTCGGGACCATGACGCTGCCGGCCCCTGTGCTGTCGGATCTGGATTGGCGCGACGCCGAGCTGATCGAGCATGCGCGCCACACGCATGGCATTCCGCTGCCGCAGCAAGCGCCATGGCCGCGACCGCAGCTGACGCGCCTCAGCGTCGCGCCTGCCCTGCCGGTCCCGGCCGCGAGCGTGTTCAAGATCCCCGAGGCCACGCGCGTCACAATGCTCGCCGCCAGCACGCCGGTGAATCGCGTGGAGAAGGTGACGCCAGTTCGTCCGGCAGCCGCGGGTCTTGCCGTTTCGGCCAAATCGCGTGGCGCTACGGCACGTCAGGCGACACGGATACGGCACGCGGCTCATCAGAGCCAGCATCCAGGCCACGCCGGCCCGGTTGCGTCCAAACATGCCGAGCAGGCCAAGAAGAAGCCCCGCTCTGTCCGCGTCGCCAGCCTGAAGAAGCGCTAGACCAAGACTAAGTAACGATCTTGGCGATGCAGAGCAGAATCACCAGCGCCAGAAACATCAGGTCGATATAGGACTTCACCTCGCCGGCGTGGCGAAGCTGCACCACGTCGGACACGATCTGCTTGCGCGAAGCCGAGGCATTCGGCCCCTCCGCGGCCACCATCGCCAGGCGGCGCGCCTCACCCTCCAGCCGCTCGATGCGCTGGAAGAAATAGAACGAACGCAACGCCGACGCCGCATGCATCCCGGCATAGACCAGCACGAGAATCGAGACGATGGCGCGATGCTCGTATTTTTCCATGAAGTTCAGGCTGAAATAGACCAGCGCCAGGAACACGAAGTTGGAAGTGAAGCGGTAGGCGTAGCTCAGGAACGTCATACATGTGCTCCGGGTGGGCCGAACGAGGCGCGATCCGTAAGCGCAGCCCACCTAAGGGCCGCGATCGCGGGGCTGAGGGGCCCTCGCGCCGGCCAGATTACGCGAACGCTGTTACAGGACGGCTGCGACCAGTGCTGGCCCAAAGAAGGCGCTCCGGCCGCTGCCGACAACGCAAAGCCTGCTCCCGGAACTGGCCGGAAAAGGCAAAACGATACGATTTCATGGTGCGCTCGGAGGGCGGGCGCATTTGTTGCGGTATCAATAGGTTAGAAAGAACTATCAAACCATAAGGTGCATTTCAAACCCAAAAAGTACCTTTCAGAAAAAACTCCCTAGGAGCGTCCGTCCAGTTGCCCTTTCCAGACAGCGCCCGTTCCCACGGCGCGATTAGTGTCGCGCTTCCTCCCCGCACGCGGGCGTGGTCGGGAGTGCCTTGCTTTGAGCGAGGAACGACAGTGTAGCACTTACCTGGAGTGTTGCCCGCCCATATCTGTAGGAGAGCGCCAGCCAACCCCATGCCTTGAGAAATTGCGCAGCAAACCGACCGGTGAGCTCTTCGCTGGCGAACTTGACGCGCTCGGACCGGCCGTGACGAGGATATTAGGTTCGGCTGATTTCTCTATGGCGTGTCGGTTCTGCACGCCATCAACTCGGATAAGGTTTTCGGTACACACAGTCTGAAGCCGATCAAAGTCGCCAGCGGAGAATCCTGCATCGACGCTGATCGATTCAAGAATGTGCCGTTGCGCTATGTTCACGCGTTACGCCAATCTGCGACGGCTAAATTCGTGATCAACGCTTTACATGTAGCAATGAACGACAACACCTCGGTCTTCCTGTATTTCAATGGCTCAGCACTTTTCTTTGACGCCGCGGGGAGGACAGATCTCGTTAGGGCGCCCTCACCTCATCACGCAGCATGAACTTTTGAATCTTGCCGGTCGATGTCTTGGGTAATGCGCCGTAGATGAAGGTCTTAGGCACCTTAAAGTGCGCGAGACGTTCCCGGCAAAAGGCGACCATCGCCTTGTCGTCGGGCCGCGCGGCGTCGGGTTTGAGCTCGAGGAATGCGCAGGGGGTCTCGCCCCATTTTTCGTCCGGCCGAGCGACGACGGCCGCCCACATCACGGCCGGGTGCTGCATCAGGACCTCCTCCACCTCCACGCTCGAGATGTTTTCGCCCCCGGAGATAATGATGTCCTTGGAGCGGTCCTTGATCTCGACCGTCCCGTCGGGATGCCAAACGGCGAGATCTCCCGAGAGAAACCAGTCTCCGACGAGGGCCTTGGTCGTTGCCGCCTCGTTTTTGAGATAACCCTTCATGACGGTATTGCCGCGCAACATGATCTCGCCGATGGTGACACCGTCGCGAGGAATTGGGGTCATCGTTTTGCGGTCCGCGACGATGACGTCCTCGACCATCGGATATGCGACACCTTGTCGGGCCATCCGTGCGAAACGCTCATCGTCCGGTAACGCGTCCCATTCCGGCCGAACGACACAAGAGGTCGCTGGCCCGTAGGTTTCGGTCGCTCCATAAAGATGGGTCACGCGAAAGCCAAGTGCTTCCATGGAGCGGAAAACTGCCGAGGGTGGCGGCGCGCCCCCGGTCGCGACCGTTACGGTATGCTGGAATCGCATGCGCTGATCGGAAGGGGCATGCGCCAGCATGTTGAGAACAATCGGTGCGCCGCAAAGATGCGTAACCCGGTGCTCTACAATGAGTTGGAATATCTGAGCAGGGTCGATCTTCCGAAGACACAGTTGCGTGCCGCCGGCAGCGACCACCGACCAGGGATAGGACCACCCGGAGCAGTGGAACATTGGGAGTGTCCAAAGAAACGTGCTGTCGAACGAGAGCCCGAAGTTGAAGCCGTTGCCAAGCGCCGCCAGGTAAGCGCCGCGATGACTGTAGACGACGCCTTTTGGATCGCCGGTTGTGCCGGAGGTGTAGAGGAGGCAGAGCGATTGCCATTCGTCGGTGACGCCCGGCCAGTCGAAGCCTGGATCCGCTGCGTCAAGGAGATCCTCGTAGCTGCGCTTTCCGACCGGCGTGAAAGCGGGCTCGGCCGAGGCGATATCAATCACACTGATATCCCGATCCATCAGTTCGAGCGCTTGCCGCGCCAAGAGCGCGAACTCGGCATCCACGATCAGGACCCTGGCGCTTCCATGTTCGAGCGAAAAGGCGATCGTTGCCGCATCGAGCCGGGTATTGAGGGGATTGAGTACGGCTCCGATCATCGGCACGGCAAAATGCGCCTCGATCATCTCCGAAATATTGGGTGCGATGATCGCCACGGTATCGAGACGGCCGACGCCAAGCCGGGTCAGCGCCGATGCGAGCCGGACGCAACGATCAAGCAGTTGCGCGTACGTGTAACGACGCGTCCCGTCGATGACGGCGAGTTTCTCGGCGAAGGCGCCTGCTGCGCGGGTCAAAAAGCTCACCGGTGACAGCGGAACGTAATTGGCCGGGCACCGATCCAAACCTGTCTCAAACGGATGCGGGCTGCCTGCGTTCATGGGATCACTCCACCCGCGCTCGGCTGCATGCCTTCGCGGCTTCGCGAATGACCTTCAAAGCGAGATCGGGATTGGAAAGCATCCCTATGTGACCGCCATCGGTCTCATAGGTCGTCGCTCCCATCCGCCGCGCGACAAGGTGCTGGAGCGCGGGATGCGCGACGCGATCGTCTTTGATCGGCACATACCAGCTCGGCTTGGTTTTCCAGGCTGTGCCCTCGACCTTCTGGGTCAAAAGATCGGCCGCCGGCGCAGCATGCGTGGCCCAGACCGTGACGAGCGTTCCTCCATAGGAGTGGCCGACAAGGAGGATGGGACCTGGGACACGGCTGAATGCGCGTCGGACGGCTTCAACGTCGCTCGCGAGCGTGTCGAGCCAAAATTGCGGAGCGAAGACTTCGTAGCCCTCCTCCTGGAGTGCGGGGATGATCCTGTTGAAGGACGATGCGTCGGCCCGGAGGCCGTGAACCAGGACGATGCTCGGCCTTGTCAGCTCGGACATAGTGAACGATCCCGTACCGGTGCGGTCCTATTGCGTGGCCCGATGCATCAGGCGTTCGACCTCTTACCGGCCCTTGAAATCCATCGGCGGACGGGGCTGCCCAGCCTTCAACGCCTTGACCGCTGCTGGAATGCCCTGTCGGACGTCGTCCGTCTCGAACAGCGGTATGGCGATATCGAGCATCGCGCTGTCCGCAGCGGCAACGCCCGCCTCCGCCCAGATTCGTAGAAGCGCCTTATGCGCCGCGTAAGCGCGGGTTGGTCCTTTGGCCACGCGCATCGCGAACTCGCGCGCGCTCTTGTCGAGATCGGCATCTGGCACCACGCGATTGACGACACCATGGTGCATCATGGTTGCGGCCGGAACGCGCTCGGAGGTGAGCGCCCACTCTGACGCGAACGATCGACCGGCGCGCTCGGCCACCCGATAGATACCGCCAAGCACGGTGACGATCCCGATCGACTGCTCGGGGTGTCCGAAGGTTGAACTTTCCGCGGCGAAGATCACGTCGGCACGGATCGCGAGCTCCAGGCCGCCGCCGAAGCAAAGACCCTGAACGGCGGCGATCACCGGGACCGGCAGCCGCTCGAAGCGGTTAAAAACCGACATGTACTGCTCGAACGTCGCCCGCAACTGGCGAACGGTCATGTCCGGCCAGTTCATGATGTCACCGCCGAAGCTGAAATCCGGCCCCTTCGCGCGCAGGAGAACCGCTCGGAATTCCCCGGCTTCGACGCGGTCGATAGCCGCGGAAAGCTCAGCCCCCACCGTCTCGTTGATCCGGTTTTGCGGTGGATTTTCCAGGGTTATGACGGCGAGCACGCCTTCGTCCTGCAAACTGACCAACGGCATTTGAGACCTCCCTAGCGCCCGAGATGTTCTTGAAACCATTGCAACGCGGCGCCGCTTGATGCGTCAAAGCCCGACAGATACGGATCGAAGTGGCCGCCCGTGATCATCACAAGCTTTTTTGGCTCGTGTGCGCGCTCGTAGGCTTCAAGCGCAAGATCGGTCAGCGTGACGGTGTCGTGCCTTGCTATGATCATCATAAGTGGCTTGGGTCCAATGCGCGGCGCCCACACACCGGGCTCGTACATGCGAGCCAGCCGCGTCGACCGCATCGTCACCACATTGTCCCATCGCGCGCCCGGACCAAGCGTTTGCAGATAGAAGTCGATCGCGTCCTGCGTCCGGTACGCGGCCGGTGTTCCCATATCCTTGCCCACGATGGCTTGCATCCGAGGGGCTTCGCCGCGCGCTTGTGCCCGTTCGTCGTCGTTGAGAGCATCCTCCAGCGCGTCGACGCTCTCCGGCGAAACCCGCCGCGAGCCCTGCGTATAGCCGCTGATGGTGGGGACCTGAGCGACCACACAGGCAATACGATAATCGGTTGCCCCGAGGACGAGCGCGTGCCCTCCCGCGTAACTCGTCCCCCAGATCCCAATGCGGGATGCGTCGACTTCCGGCCGGCTCTCAAGATACGATATCGCCCGCCGCCAATCGGCAATTTGACGCCAGGGATCGACATCCTGGCGTGGCTCGCCCCCGCTGACGCCGAAGCTTCGGTGATCGTGCAGCAAGACGACGAAGCCGGCGCCCGCAAAAGCCTCGGCAAACCGCGCAAGGCCGTGATCGCGTGTGCCGGCATATCCATGCGCCATCGTGATGGCCGGACGGCGTTCCTGCGGGTGGTCGGGCAGATAGAGCCAAGCGCCGAGCTCAACGCCTCCATCGACCATGAACCCGATATCCGCGCGAACGACCATTGGCGCTCTCATTTCATTACGAGGCTTTCGCAGGCAAGCTTTGCCGCGAGTTTGGACTTCCCTGTTGGCCTCGCCCATAGCCCGAGCCGCGCGTGCATCGCTTGGAGGCTTCTATGGACCGCCATGAAACAGCTCCGGCTCGATCTTGCCGGCCAAGGCCTGACGAAGTTCCGCCGAGAAACGAAGCAGGCTCGACAGGGGCCGATGGTGGATGGCAATGCCCGCGATCTTTCCGCTCGCATTGGTGGTCAGGATCGTAACGCCCGAGGCACGCTCGCCTCCCCGCAAACTTACTTCCCATTCCATGTAAGAATGGTCGCCGTCCTGGGAACGGCGCGTGAACTCAAGGGACTCGTAGAGTTTGCTCGCCGCTCCCAATATGGTCGCAACGCGTTCGCGGCCTTCGACGCGGGCGGTCATGGCTGAGGCCTCGAACACGACAGCCTCATCGAAATTTTCAACAAAGCGGCCTTCACTCTTATCGCCGAAGGCCTGGGCCCAGCCACCTTGGGCCTGGGATGCCCCTGTCTTCGTCGCGGCCAACGCAACAAAGTCCGAAATGATCTTGGCAACGAACTGCGGATTTTCGGCGTGGGGCCAGTGGCCGGCGTTAGGTATCGCAAGGACTGAAGCCTGTCGAAAGCGGGATGCGATTTCCCTTGCCGATTGCGGGGTGGCGAAGGAATCCGCCTCGCCCGTCGCCAAGAGCACTGGCCCCTCAAAGAGGCTCTGGCTGTTGCCTTCGGCGACCCCTTCGTTCCAGGCGGAAACGAGCTGCTCGGTCGTGCTTCGTTTGAACGTTTTGTCCAGACCGGCGAGCCATTCAACGATCTCTGCCTTGGGCTCAGGCGCCATCGCCTGTCGGCGAAGCGCCGGCTGGATTTCAGCGTTGCCGCCCGAAGAAACGCAAGCAGGCCGGCGACTTCGGCAGGAGCATGGGCGCCAGCCAGCGGAATAGGTGACAAGAGACGAGACCTATGACACGCTGTGGGCAGTTCTCGCGCAGCGAGCTCGACGATTTGCGTGCCCATGCTTTGCCCCACAAGGACGATGTCACCGTTCACCTGATCAATCAGATCAGTGATCGCATTGGCATGACGAGGCAGCGAAAACGGTCCATCGGCGTCCCATAAAGTTTCCATGCCCGGCAGATCGGGGGTATTCCA
>CAVZGZ010000019.1:0-66790 GCA_963774775.1 uncultured Alphaproteobacteria bacterium | reverse complement strand
CAATCTTGACGACGCGCTCGACACTTCATCCGATGTGGCGATCGACCGTGATCGGTACAGAGCCTAGTCTTTCTGGTAAAGAAAGACCTGCCTCAGATACCAAGGCTCGACTGCGATGCTGACGACCCGCTCGCTTCCGTCAAGTATCTCCCTGAATTCGGAGAGCGTGTTGTGGAAATCGAACTCTTCGACGCGATCGACCGCGTTCGGAACGCTACGTACGAGGTCGATGCCCCGGTCGGTGCGGTAGATACGGCTGAAGTCAGGGTCCGGCCCACCCCTCACTTTCGATTCCCCGATGGTCTGCACAGGAATTCCGATACCGTACCGCAGAGACATCGAAAGCTCCTGCCCATCCTGATCCTGCAGTTGCCAGCGCTCTATCCCGACACCGTTTGGATGATCGCCCATCTCCACCCGTTGCTCCACGCGCACCGCTACGGCCTTGGCATTGCCATATGGACCGGGAAGGCTGGCCGGATTCGCTACAAACGCGCGCAGAACCCAAACGCCGGATTCCTGCGTCTCGGAATTCTTGACCACCGCCAGCAGGACGGCTCCACGGTCCTGTTCGCCGGCTCGATCGGTCCCGTCCGCATCGTGGTAGGTGGCGTGCAGCCTGTTCCGGAATCCGATCATGAAGTTCGCCCCCTCCGACGGACCGGCAGGCAACGATGCCGCGCGCCATTTCGCCGGTAGGAGGTTCTGCAACTTCTCGCTCGCGACCGAAAACGCGACTTGTACACGCCGCTCGATGTCGCTTTGTGTGTGTCGAGTACCTGGCGGGGCTGCTTTGGACACTGGCGCGTCTCCATGAGATGGCGGCACGAAAACGGTATACCTTCCTCACGTTGAACCGAACGTCATATTCGCCGCGTTTTCGGACACCAATGCCGACCACGGTCGTGGCGCCATTACGGACGGAGCGTGGCAACCTGGTGCAAGGTACGCGGACCATAATCCGACGAAGCAACCGCCCAGGCCCTTTCCAGGATCGGCGAGGCCATCTCCACAAGCCAGGGCCGCGCTGCCGGACTGGAGGCGATCGTCAGCAAATGTCCCATGGTGTGCAGTGTAATCCAATAATCAATCGGCTGCCGTTGCCACCACGCAAGAAAAGAGGCGCCGCATGCTTGCGGCGCCAGTTGGGAGGATCACAGCGTCCTCGAGGGCATCTGCCGGATAAAGCTCGAGCCGGCGGATGCGCCACGATGACCTTGCCGTCAGGCAATCCCTATGCGGTCGTGGCCAATCCGCCATCGACCGGAATGACGGCGCCACAGACGAAGCTGCTGGCGCGCGACGCGAGATACAGCGCGATTCCCGCCATATCCTCGGGCGCCCCCATGCGCTTCATCGGGGCATCCTCGATGACCTGGCGGGAGCCGTGTTCGTCGATCGAGGCCGTCATCTTTGACGGGAAATAGCCGGGCGCGATCGCGTTGACTGCGATGTGCTTGGGTGCCAGGAACTTGGCCATGATGCGGGTAAGGTGATTGACCCCCGCCTTGGACGCAGCGTACGAGTAGGCTTCGAGATGCGAAGTACGCATACCCTCGATTGACCCGATATTGATGACCCGCGAATAGGCCGCTTCGGATCCTGCCGCCTCCAGCAGATCCAAGAGCTTCTGCGTCAGGAAGAACACCGACTTGACGTTGAGGTCCATGACCTTGTCCCAGCCGTTCTCCGGAAATTCGTGGAATTGCGCGCCCCAGCTCGCGCCGGCGTTGTTGACGAGGATGTCCAGCTTTTTTTCGCGCTTGTGCAGTTCAGCAGAAAATCGCTCGATCTCCTCCATCCGCGACAGATCGGCCGGAATGGCCGTGCAGTCGCCGTATTTCGACAGTTCCTCGGCCAGCGCGATGCAGGCGTCGGCGCCGCGGGCGGTGATATAGACCTTGGCGCCGTTCTCGACATAGGCGCGGGCGATGATCTCGCCGAGGCCGCGGCTTCCCCCCGTCACCACAGCGATCTTGCCCTTTACGGAAAACAGATCTTCGATCTTCATGTATCGCTCCTGGGAAACTCTAACATCCTTGCGTCGGAAGCCGTCAGCCGATGGCGCTTGCCGCACGCATCCGCTCGATCTCTGCGGCGTCGAACCCTGCCTCCTTCAGCACGTCGTCGGTGTGCTGACCGACCGAGGGCGGCATCCGGGGCTGCACCTTGTCCACCCCGCGTAGCGAGATCGGGCTGTTGACGGCGCGGGTTTCGCTTCCGGCAAACGGCACCAGGATGTCGTTATCGAGCAACTGCTGGTCGGTCGGAATGTCCTCCGGCGTCGCCACCACGTCGAACACGATGCCGGCGGCAGTCAAGCGCTTGCGAAATTCCGCGCGGTCGTGCTTCTCGAACTCCTTGTCGAGCAGTGCGATCAGTTGCTTCGAGTGGATCAGCCGGTCCACCTTCTTGGCAAAGCGCGGGTCGTCGATCAGGTCCTCGCGGTCGAGGCACTTCATCAAGTCCGGCCACTGCTTCTCTTCGTTGAGGATGGTGAAGATCAGCCAGCGGCCGTCACGGCACTTGTAATAGTTCGTTAGCGCGTTGAAGGCCAACTCGCGCGGGGGGCGGTCGCTGAAGGTCGCTCCGCACAGCGCGGCTTGCGCGATGTACCCGTTGGCCCACAGTCCGTTGCCGACGAGGGAGGAACTGACTTCTGTTCCCTTGCCGGTGATCTGGCGCTGGTACAACCCCATCATGATGCCGGAGAACAGCGTGAAGCCCGCGGAGTGATCGCCCATGCCGTTGGCCGGACGCACCGGCACCGATTCCGATGAGGCGCGCACGGTGTCCATCAGGCCGGAGCGTGCCCACCACGCAGTGACGTCGAAGCCCGGTTTGGTCGCCTCAGCGCCTTTTTCGCCATATCCGGAGAACGAGGCGTAGATCAGCCGGTCGTTCAGCGCCGCCAGCGTCTCGTAGCCGATGCCGAACTTCTTGCGCGCAGCGGCAGGGTGGTTGGTGATGAAGACGTCGGCCTGAGAGGCGAGGCGTTGGACGACGGCGCGGCCCTCGGGCTTGCCCATGTCGACGGCGAGGCTGCGCTTGTTGCGCGAGCCCATCATCCAGGCATAGTTCTGATCGCTCTTGGGATGGCCCGGCAACTTGGTGAGATGACGGTAAGGATCGCCCGCACCGGGCGGTTCGATTTTGACAACGTCGGCGCCGAAGTCGGACAGGATCGTAGCCGCCGCCGGGGCCGCTATGAAGCTACCGCAATCGATCACCTTCAGACCTTCGAACAAAAGTCCCATCTCCTCCTCCCTTGCTCGCGTCAGGGGCCCGCCCCGGTTGACGCGATTGCATCGCGGTCTATTCGGCCCTAGCCGATTTCAGCGCCCGAATGATCGCGAGCTGCTTGGCGTCGCGCTCGCTTTCCAGCTGCTGCGCCGGGCGCGCGGCGAAGGACGCTTCCGCCTGCGCGATGATTTTGTCCTGGGCCGCTTCGTTCAGATCCACCGGCGCCATATTCTTCCAGGCCTCGTTGAGGCCAGGGCCGAACTGTTTGAAGAACGACCTGAAGCCGTCGGCGCCGCCGCCGAGATGGAACGAACGGAACGGGCCGTCGGCCGCCCATCGCAGGCCGATCGAACTGGTAACGATGTCGTCGAGCTCGTCGACCGTCACGACGCCCTGGATCACGAGATAGCAGCACTCGCGGAAGATCGCCCGCTGCAGGCGGTTGGCGACGAAGCCCGGCATCTCCTTGCGCACGACGCGCGGCACCTTGCCGAGCGCGGTGTAGAAGGCGACGGCGTCGGCGACGGCGTCCTCGCTGGTCTTCTCCCCTGGCACGACCTCGACCAACGGGATCAGGTGCGGCGGATTGAAGGGATGGCCCACCAGCAGCCGCTCCGGCCGCGAGCACTTCAGCGCCTGTTCCGTCGCGGTCTTGGCTGAACTCGACGACAGCAGCAGCGCGCCGTCGCCAACCATCTTGCTGATGCGCGCCCACAGGTCCTGTTTGAATTCGAACTCGTTCCGGGCCGTTTTCCTGCACAAGATCGGCGCCCGCCACCGCGCTTTCGAGATCGGCCTCGAAACGCAGCTTTGCTTCGAGGTTCGCGGTCGCAAGCCCGAGCGCCTCGAGCGTCGACAGATTGCTGCGGATGTAGTTGCGTACGAACGTCTCGACGTCGGGCCGCGGATCGGTGACAACGACCTCCAATCCGTGAGCCAGGAACAGCGCCGTCCACGATGCGCCGATGACGCCGGCACCGATGATCGCCGTCTTGCCGTACCGATTGAGGATGTTTTGCTCGGCTTCGGGCATGATCGCGCCTTATGCCTTGTCCGCGGCCGGCGCAGTGTCGGTCAGATAGTCGTAGATGACCGTGGCCGGCGACAAGGTGAGATCAGTAAGGATATGGGTGGCGGAGACGATCTCGCGCACCGGCAAGTCCGCCAGTGGCGCAAGCACATGCTCGAATAGCTGAAGGCGCGCCGGACCGCGCCAGGCGCCTTTGACTTCGATGTTAGTGATCTGCGCGCGCACCAGTTCGCAGATGCGCGGGCGCTTGGTGTAGCTCGGCAGGATCTTCAGCATGTAGGTCGGAACGCAGATTTCCTGCCGGGCTTTTTCCAGGTCGTAGGGCTTGTGCTTGTAGCCCATGGTGGCACGCGCCACGCTCAACACGCCGTAGTCCAGCGTGCCGACGAGCGTGTCGGAATCGACGAACAGCTTCGCCGAGCCGAGCTTCTTCGGAAAGGCGCTGAGTTCGCGGCCGGCGGCGATCGCCGGCAGGTTGTCGAGATACATGCCGATGATGTACTCGCCCTTCTCCTCGCCGTGACGGACCACGGCGGCCTGGCCACATTCGACATAGGAGCCGTAGCCGGTGGTGTCCGGCATGTTCATCACCTCGAAGCGGACCAGCGGCTCGTCGATTTCGAGCGGCTCCGGAACCTGTTTCACCAGCGCCTCGCGGTCCGTGCGATAGGTGATGTTGAGATATTCGCGCGAGGTGAAGCGATGGGGGCCGGGAACGAAGGCCGGCGCGCTGGTTGGGGTCGTGTACTGCCTGAGAACGTCTTCTTTCTTCATGGTGATATCCGCTCCTGAGTTCCGGTGCGTCGGTCGGCGCCGGCCGTGCCCCGATTTCTGTTTTACATCCCAGAGCGGGCATCGGCCGGATTTACCACTGTGTCCATCCGGTCGCTCGCTTCGAGTCCTTCCGTCCCGGCGCCCGCGGCCGAGCAAAATAATGGATCAGGTCCTTTTGCCCTCGATCGCCGCACGCGTCTCGGCGATGCTTTCACGTATTCGGTTCAAGATGATGGCCGTAGCCTCGCTGCTTGACTTCTGCACCAACTCGGCGATGTCCTCGGTGTTCTTGACGACCGCATCGAGGGTGCGTCGCGCAAGCTCGGCTTGCTTGGCCGCCATCTCCTCCGGCGAACCCAGCGGCTTGAATTCGGCGATCATCTCGCGGCTCTGGCGCATCACTTCGGCGAAAATTTCCTGCTGCCGCGCGAGGGGCGCGCGACCGTCCTGCGAGAATGCGAGCGCTGATTTCTGCACCGCGTCGATGTTCTGGCGATGCGTCTCGAGCAGGGCGTCGTAATCGATCTTCGGCAGGTTGAACTGCTTGCCCATGTCGGCGAACATATCCATGATCGTCTTCTCTGCCATTGTTCCCCCCTTGTAATTCGCATTTTTGCTATGTTGCGTCAGGCTGACATGCGACGTCAGCCGTCGCCATATTTTGCCCGCAGCGCCTTCTTGTCGATCTTGCCGACGCTGGTCTTTTCGAGCGCGTCGACAAACATGATGCGGTCGGGAATGGCGAAGCGGGAGATCACGCCCTTGTCGGCATAGCCCTTGACATGGGCTTGCACCGCGCTCTTGTCGATGCCGTCGGCAGCGGGCGCCGCGACCAGAACCGCCAGCGGGCGCTCGCCCCATTTCGCGTCGGCCACGCCGATGATTGCCGCCTCCTTGAGGCCGGGCATGTGCATCAGGATGTCCTCCAGCTCGATCGACGAAATCCATTCGCCGCCGGTCTTGATGACGTCCTTCATGCGGTCGGTGATCTGGAGCACGCCCTGTGCCGTCATGGTGCCGATGTCGCCGGTGTGAAGATAGCCGCCTTGCCAGAGCTTCTCGGAAGCGGAAGGGTTGTCGAGGTAACCCATGGTCAGCCAGGGCGCGCGGACCACGATCTCGCCGGAGGTATTGCCGTCGTGAGGGACGTCCCTCATCGCCTCGTCGACAACGCGCAGATCGACCAGCGGGACGGGTCTGCCGGTCTTGGTCCGCAGCTCGACCTCCTCGTCGGGATTACCGGTCAACTCATGCTCGCGCAGTTGCGCGATAGTAAGGATCGGGCCGGATTCCGACATGCCGTAGCCGGCGAAAATGTCGATGCCGCGCTGCATCGCAGCCTTCGCCAGCGCTTTCGACAGCGCCGAGCCGCCGATTACCATCTTCAACTTCGACAGGTCGACGTCGTTGCTGTTCGGCGCCGACAGCAGCATCTGCAGGATGGTCGGCACGCAATGGCTGAAGGTCACGCCCTCGGTCTTGATGAGATTGATCAGCAGGTCGGGCTGATAGCGGCCCGGATAAACCTGCTTCACGCCGGCGGCGGTCGCGGCAAAGGGCAGCCCCCAGCCATGGACGTGGAACATCGGGGTGATCGGCATGTAAACGTCTTCGCGGTGGAAGCGGCCCTGCCGGGCCGGGAAGCCGAAGCCGACCAGGTCGATCAGCGTGTGCAGGACGAGCTGACGGTGGCTGAAATAGACTCCCTTCGGAAGGCCGGTCGTGCCGGTCGTGTAGAACACCGTGGCTCGTGTGTTCTCGTCGAAATCCTGGAACTCGAAATCGGGCGACGCCTTCGCCAGCAGCTCCTCGTAGTGACCGACGACCTTGTCGGCCTTCGCGGGGAAGGTGCCGTCGTCGGATATCAGGATGATGCCTTCGACGGATTCCAGCTTGTCGCGCAGTTGCTCGACGAGCGGCAGAAAATCGACGTTCACCAGCAGTAGCTTGGCCCGCGCATGGTTGATCGTGTACAGCACCTGCTCCGGCGACAAGCGGATGTTGACGGTCTGCAAGGTCGCGCCGAGCATCGGGATCGCGAAATAGCACTCCAGATAGCGCGGGCTGTCCCAGTCCAGCACGCCGATAACGTCGCCCCGCACGACGCCTTGTGCCGTCAAGGCATCTGCCAGCCGGCCGATCCGATCGCGGAAGTCGCGGTAAGTGTAGCGGCTGATGTCGCGATAGACGATCTCCTGGTCCGCGTTTTGCGTCATCGGAGCATGGAGCAGGTGCTTGATCAGCAGCGGGTACTTGTACGCTGACGGCGCATGCTCGATCAGGAAATCGGACATAATGCTCTCCGGAAGTCTAGAAGACGTCGGCCAGCCCGTAGGCCTCCATTTGCGACGCCACCCGGGCGACGTCATGGCTGAGCAGGACGATGTCGTGTTTGCGGCCATCGGCACCCTTGACGTGATCGCGCATCAGAGCCTCGCCACGGAAGCCAAGTTCCTCGAATACCGCGATTGCGCCCCGCTGGTCCACAGTCATCTGGGCCACCAGTTTCTCAAGCCCCTTCGACAGCGCGATGACGAACGCCCCCTGGATCAGGAGGCGGCCGAGTCCAATACCGCGCATCTTCGGGCCGACGACGACGCGCACCTCGCCGACGTGCGGCGACCATGACAGCTGATCGACGATCAGCGCCGCGCAGCCTACCACCTCGCCGCCGCTCCGTGCCAGAAGGCTCGCAAGCCGGCCTTGCGCGATGAGGTCGGTCCAGGCCGCCACCACCTTCGGCTGGCGGATGTCGCGACGCATGAACAAAAGGTCGTTTTCCGGCAGCGCGCGCGCGAAGGCGACGACGTTCGCTTCGTCCTGCGGCATCATCATCGCAAGTTCAATTCGGACGCCCGCGCAATCGACGCTGCGCGGGTACGTGTGTGCGGTGTCACTCATGTGCAGCGTGCTCCGAGCCATTGATCGAGTTTGGGCCACATTCGCCTGACCGCGTTCGGGCCGGCTACCACGCTGACGTGGCCGCCCCTCAGCATCACCTCTTCCTTGCTCTCCGAGCCGATCTTGGTCATCAATTCCTTCGCGCAATCGTAGGGTATGAGATGATCGTGCTCGGCGACGAAATGCAATACGGGGATCTTGATGTTGGCCAGATCGACGGTTTTGCCCCCGATGATCAGGCCGCCGTTCATCAGGCGGTTGTCCCACAACAGTTCCTTGACGATCTGACGGAAATATTCGCCGGCGAGCGGCAGCGTGTCGCTGCCCCAGCGATCGAACATCCGGTAGGATTTCACGAATTCATCGTTCCACATGTTGTCCCATAGCCGGATCGTGCTGGCGACGCGCTGCGTCGGTCGCTGCATGTCGAATCCCGCCGAGACGATGTCGGCTGGAATGATGCCGAGCGTGTCGACCAACCGGTCGACGTCGAAGTAACGGCGATCGGTCCAGTTCCGCATCAGCTTCATCTCGGACCAGTTGACCGGCGTGGTGAAAAAGGCGAGGTTCTTGACCGGGCCGTCTGGATGCAGCGCGGCGTACATCGCCGCGAGCACGCCGCCCATGCAATAGCCGATCACGTTGACGTCCCAGGTGTCGGTGCGTTCCTGCACTCGGCGGATGCAGTTCGGGATGAAGTCGAGTACGTAATCCTCGAGCTTCAGCCCCTTTTCTTCGGGGCGTGGCGGATCCCAGTCGATGACGAAGACGTCGTAGCCGCGGCGCAGCAGAAATTCGATCAGGCTCTGGCCCGGCGCCAGGTCGAACACGTAGGCCTTGTTGGTGGTCGCCATGACCAGCAACAGCGGCACGCGGTAGACGTCGTTGCATAGCGGGCGGTAGTGATAGAGGTTGAGCGTACCCCGGCGGTAGATGATGTCCTTTGGCGTCAGCCCGACCGCGGGAGCGGGCGACGCCAGATATTCCAGCCCCTTTATGCTGCGCTGGATCGCGCGATCGACCTCGCTCTGGATGCGATCGGCGTACGTCGGCTCGGCGACTTGCGCTGCCGTCATGGTGATGACCTTAGAATTGTTCGGGCGGGGAGGCATCGCCAGCCGACGGTGGGCGACGGTTGCGCGTCGGCTTGGTGCGGCGGTCGGAAGGCGCGTTATTGCCTTGCCGCTCGTTCAGCATGAGGTGGATCTCCTCGATGCGGCCTTCCATCGCCTGCAGCCGCTCGGCAAGGCTCGAGACGTCGGCCCGCGTCGGCACGTTCATCGTAACGAGATGTTTGGAGAAGGCCTGCTCGAACATGCTCTGCGCCGCCACCGAGAGGCCGGTCGCCCGGTTCATCGCCTGGCTGAACTCGGCGGTCTTCATGGCGTCAGCGCCGAGCGAATTGCCCGCATCCTCCCATCGGCGCAACAGGTCACGCCAAATGTCTCCGAAATCCGGATTGGTTCCCTCACCCACGGCGCTCTCCTCGTTGGCGGATCGCTATTCTGCCGATCATTTTCGCCGTCAGCCTACCCCGATCTGAAGTGCCTGGGATTGCAGCTAGGCAAAGCCGATTTGTTATTCTATCGTTCGCTTGATTGAATATCAAGTCTAAACGGGTCCGCTGCTCCGAGCGGGGGGCGGGGTCAAAGAGGAGGCGCGAGACATGACTTCCGCGGAGAAAGCCGCTTCTATCGGCTTGCCCAACCTCTTGCGATCGGATCGGCCCGACGGCGAGGCGCAATCGTTCCTGTTCGCGTTCAACCTTTGGGCGTGGCGGCCGCTGCGTTCCTATTCGCTCCATCAGATTCGCGAGCGCTGGAAGTATTTCGCGCTCGCGCTGGGACGGCGCGACGAGGTGGCGCGCGTCACCGAAATGACCATCGACGGGCCGGCCGGTTCGATCCGCCTGCGCCTCTACTCGCCCGAGGGCGGCCGTGAGTTGCGTCCGGCGCTGGTGTGGCTGCACGGCGGGGCGTTCATGATCGGCGAGATCGCCACGGCGGACTCGATTTGCCGCAACCTCGCCAATAGCTCTGGCTGCGTGATCGTCGCGGCGCAATACCGACTCGCGCCGGAGCACGATCTTTACGCCGCACATGAGGACGGCCTCTGCGTTCTGGAGTGGTTGTTCAATTCCGGTAACGAATTCGGCGTCGATCCGCACCGACTTGCCGTCGGCGGCGATTCTGCCGGTGGAAACCTCGCCGCTGTGCTGGCGCAAGAATGGATGCGCCGCGACCGGCCAAAGCTGCGTTTGCAGGTGCTGGTCTATCCCGCGACCAATCTCGCTGACTACCATCCTTCAACAGCGCAAAATGCGCGCGGCTACCTGCTTACCGAAGAGATGATGAACTTGGTGAAGTCGTTGGTCGGGAAGGACCTCGACCTGCGTGACCCCCGTCTGTCGCCGGCGTACGGCGCGGACCTCGCCTGCGTGGCGCCGGCGCTGATCGTCGCCGCCGGATTCGACCCTATCCGTGATGATGGCCTGGCCTACGCCGCGTCGCTTCGTCGAGCCGGCGTCCCGGTCGAACTGTTGCACTACCCCGGCCAGTTTCACGGCTTTCTCAACTGCGACACGGTGTTGAACACCGCGCGCGACGCGCTCGACAGGATCGGTGGGGCGCTCCGCCGTGCTCTTCACCCGGGCGACCCGGCGCAGCCACGTAATCGCACCATCGAGATCGAGATGCTGCCCGCCCACGAAGTGCGGACGCAGATTCCCGTCGTGAGCGACGTGCTGACGACGACGCTGATGGTTGTCGACTGGTTAGAGTATCAACGCAACCGATTCTTGAAAACGCTCTGGCCCGGCGTGGCGACGGCGGTTGAAGCGAGTCCGCTTCTCAACATCGCCAACAGCATTCGCGGTTCGGGGACGGCCCTGGTACAGGCGACGGAGACTTTCAACGACGATACGCGGATTGGCGATCCGGTTTAGGACGAGATGCCACGGGCCGACGAGAACGATGTGGTTCTGACGTCCGCGCTATGGCCTGTCGCGCCCACACTGTCCCACCGACGGCCTGCTGTTCTCGACAACATCTGCTCAAAGGTGTAGATGAACAGCAATCGATAGCGGTGGCTTCCGCCGATGGTGCCAGGGCGATCTGCCCGCGGGATTCGGCTGGGCTTTTGACGCTGACGACCGCTTCGGGCGCTCACGGCGCGGCGGCCGTTACGTCGGGTGTCGGAGGTTAGAGTTACGCTTGCCGTCCGAAGGGGCTGACGAGGCATCGTAAGATAAGTTTGGCCCGTAGGCTGGTTGTTTCCGTTGACGGCTGACAAAAGAATGACGAAGCCCAAAGGGCGCGCGAAGGGCAGCGAGAAGAAACCGAAATCGTTGCGAAGAGGCCCCGACCGTCGCCGGCAGATCATCGCTGCGGCATCCGGGCTGTTCGCCCACAAAGGATTCGAGGGTACGTCGATCCGCGAGATCGCTGCGGCGTCCGGCGTACTGTCCGGCTCGCTGTACTATCACTTTCCATCCAAGGAAGACCTGCTGTTCACCGTGCATCAGGAGAGCCTGACGGCGATGCGCCACGAGGTCGAAACCGCAATTGCCGGGGTCACCGACCCGTGGGCGCAGCTCGAGGAGGCGATCGTTGCGCATTGCCGTGTCCTGCTTGGCGGCAGCGTCACCCGCGCCATCCTCACCCCGCCGCGTTACTACAATCTCCGGGGCGTCCGGAAGCTGGTCCGCCAGCGCGACGAGTATGAGCAGATTTTCGCGCGTCTGATCGACGAACTTCCGCTGAGACCCGATTGCGACCGGCATGCCTTCCGCCTGTCGATGCTCGGCGCCATGAATTGGACCGTGTTCTGGTTCCGCGGGGGCGGCCGACTCAGTGCCGACGACGTCGGCCGCCAGATCGCCCTTATGGTCCGCGGCGCTGCGATCGATTGCCTCCGAAAGCGATAGCCGGCCATAAGTACGCACGACACCCTCAGGTTGTTGTGAACATGGCGTTGCCGCTCGCGGTATTGGCGGCCGGAACTTCCATTGCGATACGCATGACATGCCTCTGCGCGGCGCGGTTCTGCCCTGTGCGCGTAGCGCGTCGTCAAACGACCGTTACGATGACGTACTTAACTGAATTCCGGTTGGGTGGGGATTGGCCTCATTCGAAGTCTTCCGGCAGGAGATTGCCGTCTTCCAGAGTTGCATCGGCCGCTGCCGACACCGCTAACGCAACTGTTTGTACCATGATAGCAGCCATGCCACGGCCGACATCATCGCTATTCCGAGAAGGCCGACCAGGAAGTGCAGGGCGATGCCGGCGGAAACCTCGGTCAGCACGAAATACCCGGTGAACGCCAGGAATACGCCCAGGCTGAAAATCTCCAGCGAATGCTGCCCGCATAGGATCATGGGCCGCAGCCATGCCGATTTGAGACCGGGCCATCCCGCCGGCACGAACCGGACGGTAATGGCGGCAAGCGCCAGGAAGTGCGCGAATCTGAGCACGTCCAGATCGGTCTTGTCGATCGGGTACATCCATTGTTCGAGCCAGTGCGGCAACAGACCATTCAGTTGCGGGAAGTACCAGGTCAACGTCACGCAGAATGCCGCAAACAGATACGCGAGCGAAATCCACATCGTGATCGGCGAGGAAAGAAACCGCGACATCCGTTTGGCGCCGCCCAGCGCACACCAGGCGCCGAACACGAACAGCATTTGCCACGCGAAGGGGTTGAAAGACCAGAAACCGCCGGGATAGGCGGTCAGGTGCAGATCATACAGCCAGGCCAGCGCGTAAAGCGCGACCGACATCGCCAACGTGAGATTGGCGCGCCACCTTATCAGCAACAGGACCAGCGGTAGAAAAAGCATCAGCACTACATAGAGCGGCAAGACGTCCATATTCAGGGGGCGATATCTCAAGAGCAGCGCCTGGCCCATGGCGATGCCGGGCTGCTTGAGGAAATCCGTGATCTCCATCTCTTGAGCGTAGAACGGCTTCTCAAGGCCGACGGCAATGTAGGAAACTTCCGCAACGATGACTGCGAAAAGAAGTATGTGCATGGCATAGATCTGCCAAGCCCTCCGCAGAATCCGCGCCGCTGCAATCACGAAGCCAGATTGAAACATCGTGCGTCCGTAAACGAACGCTGCGGTATAGCCGGAGATAAAAATGAAAATCTCCGCGGCGTCGCTGAAACCGTAACTTCGGATGGTGAACCACGAGAGCAGATCGGGCGATACGTGATCGATGAAGATCAGCCACAGCGCCAAACCGCGGAACAGATCAAGCCGCAATTCACGCTCGCGGCCTGCTGGGGGCGAAGCTGCCGTCGTCAAGACGGCTGCAAGCGGCGGAACGTCGCGCGCGGCGGCACTCGCCGCGGGTGATCCGGAAGCTCGATCGGCATCCCACGTCCGCTTCATGTCCCTTCATCCCTCCATAAGCAGACAACTCTCGTGAATGGCCGATCTCGATCTCCGGCAACCAACACAATGAAAGTGCCATACAGCCACGCTCACCGCGCGGCTGTTGCCAAAGTTCCTGTCAACGTCCGCCGGTCCTTGACGTATGCGATGACGACGCCAAGCCGTTCGACGGTGGCGACTACCTTGCCGTCGAGGTCGTTGTCGCAATTCATCTGGGTGGGCGCGATGAAGAAATCGGACTGCTCCCACGTCGGCATGAAGTCCCAACGTAGTTGCGGGAGCGTAACGGTCTTCTCGAACGAAAGGCGCTCGCCGCACACTGCGACGGAATAGACCCGTGTTTGCCAATTCGGGTCGCCCGGCGCGCTGCTGCGCAGATAGGCTTCGAGCTTGTTGATTGCTTCGGGCATACTGTTGAACCAATAATCAAGGTCGTAGCGCCGTGATGCTCCCGCGAGACCTCCGACCGCAGCGTTGTAGAAAAGGTATTCATCAGGATGCAGCCTGACCAGGGTTGCCGCGTTCCAGAGGAAGCATGCTGTCACGAACGCGAGGCCGCCGGAGACGAATAATCGACCTCGCGCCGCAAGGGCCGTCAGGGCTTTGTCAAGACCGATCCCTGCGAGGGTCGCCAGCGGAGGGACGACGAACAGGAAATGACGCAATCCAGTGAAGGCCGGGCCATGACCGATCACCTGGCAGGCAAGCGGAAAAATAACCGTAATCGAGAGAAGGGAAATATCCCTGCGCTGCAGTCGCGGCGAAGCGGTCGCGCGGCGAGGTGACAGCGCGGATATCATGGCAAGAGCCGCACCGAACAGGATCAGCAGCGGCACTCGGATCAAAAGGTAGATCGGCACATAAAGCCGAGGCACGTCCGCCATGTCGTAGACCCGACCGGCCAAAATCGTGCGAATATCGTAATGAAACTCGGAGAAAGCGAAGAGGCCGCGGATCGGGTTGAGCGGAGCCAGCGCCGCCCACGGCCAGGCGAGGATCATGATGATATAGGCGACCGCCAATGCGGGCAATGTCCGCAAGAAAGACTCGATCGCAAAGCGCCACCGTGTGCGACCATCTCCTGGCCCCGCCAGAGGCAGGTATATTGCGATCGCGAAGCCCATGTATGTTAACATGAGCAAACCGAGAACCCGCATGCCGAGCGCAATCCCCGCCAGGAGGCCGAATGCCGCTATGTCGCGAGCGCGAGGCGAAGGCAGCTGCCGCGCGATGCGGATGAGCAACAGGGACGCACCCATCATTGCGGCGGCAAAAGGAACGTCCTTGGTGTGGTTAAACATTGTGCCGTACCACGCGCCGCAGACGGTCAGCGAGGTCGCGGCGATCAGGCCCGCGCGTGGGCCCGCGATCAATCGTGCGGTCGCCGCAGCGGCACCAATCCCACCGATGCCGGTCAGCACACACAGGATGTGGCGCAGATCGTACGGATCGATCGGGACCAGGTGAGTGAGGGCGACAGCAACGATGTCGAACAGGCCGCCATACAGATAGAGGTTTTGGAAGGTGAAGATGCTCTGGTCCCTGAAGCCGCTCGCATAATAGGCGAGGATCAATTCACCGTAGTGATGCTGCACGCCCTCATCGTTGGAAATGGCATAGTCTTTGAGGGTCCATAGCGCGGTTGCGGCAACTATGGCGATGAGCGCGACCGTGACGATATCGTAACTGTGAAAGTACGCTGTCAATCGCCTTGCTTCGCGCCACGGCAAGGCTTTCTCCGGAATGCCAGGAACGGATTCTCCGATAGAACTGGTCTCGGTCACGCTCCTCCGAACTCTGGCTCTCATGGTGCGAAATTCATGTCCCGCGCAGTTGCGCGATTTCCAGCAACAGGCACGATCGGCGCCTTTTCCCGAATGCGCGTTCGCATCGTGCCTGTTTCATATATCTTCTGCCCCTGCTGACGCAGCAGCTACGGCTCCCGGTTCAAGCCGGCTCAGGTTTCGTTGCAGCCTCGGATGCCTCGTACTCCTGAATATCGACGAACAGGTTCGGGACGGTTTCAGCCCGATCCAGAACCCAGGCGAGCGCGGTCATTATCGCCATGCCGGCGGCGCTGAGCGCGATTTGCTTCCAGACGCCTCCGGGATGCTGCACCAGGATGTAATGCACACCAAACGACAGGAACACGCCGAGACAGAAATTCGGCAGCGAGTGCCGACCGCACAGGACAAGCGGCCGCAACCAGTGCGAGGTGAGAGGTGCCCAATGCCGCGGCATATTGCGCGAGACCAGGACTGCCAGCGCAAGGAAGTGCGTGAAACGCAGCATATCAAGATCGGTCTTGTCGATCGGATAGATCGCCTTGATCATCCATCTCGGAATCAACGATTCCAGAAAGGCACTGTGCCAGGTCATCACGATCAGGAACGCGAAGAGAATCCACGCAACCGATATCAACATTACCACGCGTGACTGGATCAGAAACCAGATCTTCGCCGCCCCCCCGAAGGCACACCACGCCCCGAAGACGTACATCAATTGCCACGCGAACGGGTTGAAGTACCAGGTCGTACCCGACGGATATGAAGCGAGATTCCAGTCAAAAATGCGTGCAAGCACGTACAGGATTGCGGAGCCGAGCAAAGTCAGGTTCGGACGGCGCACCAAGATCCATAGCATCAGCGGCGCCGCAATGATCAGAGCTATGTAGAGCGGCAGCACGTCGAGATCGACCGGCTTGTATCGCAGCGTCAGCGCCTGCCAGATCAACTCGTCGGGATGGGCAAGAAAGTTGGCGACGTTGAACTCGTCCTTGTACATTGGATTGTCAAACCTCCTGGCCGCGCGCGCGATCTGCGCCGTAAAGACCAGGAACAACAGGATGTGGGCAATGTACAATTGCCAGGCACGCACGAGGAGCCGCTTGGTCGCAGCGAGCCAGTTGCCGCTTTTGACGATCGGCGCGTAGATGAAGCCTGCCAGATAGCCGGAAATAAATACGAAGAATTCGGCGGCATCGCTGAAACCGTAGTTGCGAAGCGTCAACCAGGAGACGACGTCGTCCGGAATGTGATCGAGGAAGATCATCCACAACCCCAAGCCGCGGAAGAAATCGAGCCGAAGATCCCGTTCGATTGCTTCCGAGACCGACGCCTGGTTTTTTGCCATGATAGTTGTCCCCATTTTGTTTTGACGGCCGCCGGGTCTCTATCTCGCCGGAGCCGTCTCACATCCGCCGTTCGATCAAAAAGACTGGATAGCGTAGCGCAGCCAGCGACGCAAATTGCGGGTCGGCGCTCTGAATTGCGGACCGGCGCTCTGAGAAGTCCAAAATTACTCGCTTCATGGCGAACCTGTCGCGGGATCCACCGTGGGCGATTTCATGGCGCTATCTCCGGTGCGCAGGGCACAAAATCGGAAGGGACTAGTCTGGCTGTCGCGAGTTCTGTTGTACCATCATGGTTGTTCAAAGCGCCGACAAATTCTTGGAGAGGCTGGGTACCCCGTTCGGGCTCCCCTTGCGCAGCCCAGGCACGCGCCAGGCCGAGGGTTGCCCGCAATTCGAATGCCCGAGACTGTTGTGGCTTGGCCGCTGCAATGGCTATCTCAAATTCACACACGTTTTGGTTGAAATTCCTGGCGCGACCGGCTGCGGTTCGTCGGTTCGCATCAAAACGAGGCTGGGAAGTATTTCGTCACGACAAGCGCCAGGATCGCCAAGCGATCCTGGCTTTACTCGCCGTGGCCCTTAATGATTGCGCCTCTTGCGTCGGCCGTCAATCGGCGTGCTCCCAGCACCCTCCGCCAAGCCGACCCCGGCGCTATAAGCTGTATGAAGATGCCCCATCGCCATCCTAGTCCCCATGAAACAGCGGTATTGGCTAACCTTTGCCCAACTGCAGGCCTGGGGCTTGTAGGGGAATGCGGCGATTTGAATTTCCCTGCTTAGACTGCCGGATAGTCGAAGATGTTCGCTTCAAGACCTGATTGGAGCATGATCCGGAAAAGCCTGCCCCGCACTTGATGCGGGGTGGGCACCGGTTTTCCGAAAAGATCGCCAGCGCATCGCATTCGTGGGGACGTCATCCGGACCGTTTGCCATCGTCAATTTGCACCCGCCGATAGAGCCCCATGAACGCGGGCGGCCAACGCGTTCTCCGAAAACGGCTTCTGTATCAACGATACGCCGGGATCGAGCCGTCCCTGATGTACGATGGCGTTTCGGGAGTAGCCGGTCATATAGAGGATCCTCAATCCCGGTCGATGGCGTTGCGCGGCATCGCCGAGCGCGCGGCCGTTCATGCCGGGCATCATGACGTCGGTGAGCAGGAGGTCGATCGGATCGGGCTGGCGAACGAACACAAGCGCTGCCTCGCCGTCGGCGGCTTCCAGAACCCGGTAGTTGAGGCCGCGCAAGGTTTCCGTGACAAAGGTCCTGACCTCATCGTCGTCCTCGACGACCAGCACCGTTTCCAGTTGTCCCCTCTCGCTTTCCGGCGCCCTGGCATCGCCTTTCGCGTCCTTGCTGGCGGCGAAGTTGCGGGGCAGGTAGACCTTGACCGTGGTTCCTTCGCCGAGCTCGCTGTAGATCCGGATGTGGCCGCCGCTCTGTTTGACAAAGCCGTGGACCTGGCTGAGGCCGAGGCCCGTTCCCGCGCCGGCCGGCTTGGTGGTGAAGAACGGATCGAACGCCCTGCCGATGATTTCTTTCGACATGCCGGTTCCGGTGTCCGACATCGCGATCATGACGTATTGGCCGGGCTTTACGCCTTCCGTGCTCGCGCAATAGGCCTCATCGAGAAACGCATTGCCGGTTTCGATCGTCAGCTTGCCGCCGGAGGGCATCGCGTCGCGCGCATTGATTGCGAGGTTGAGCAGCGCGGATTCCAGCTCGGCCTTGTCGACCTCCGTCTGCCACAGCCCGCCGCCGCCAACGGTTTCGATCGAGATCGATTCGCCGAGCGCCCGGCTGAACAGGTCGGACATGTCAGCCACCAGCCGGTTGGCGTCGATCGGCCGCGGGTTGAGCGGCTGGTTGCGCGAGAACGCCAGCAGGCGTTTGGTCAATTCGGCAGCGCGTAGTCCGGCCCGATAGACGTTGTTCAACAATCGTTGCTGCCGGCCTTCCGGTGCATCCCGCAGCGCCAGCTCCAGGTTGCCGAGGATGATGGTGAGGAGATTGTTGAAGTCGTGCGCGACGCCGCCGGTCAATTGCCCGACCGCCTCCATTTTTTGCGATTGGCGCAGGCTCGCTTCGGCGGCTTCCCGCCGTTCGGCCTCGGCATAGAAATCGTTGGTGGTTCGCATCGCCATCAGGATGAGCACGACAAGAAAAGCGGTCGCCGGAATGCCGAACACCAGATGGCTGGCCATCTGCCACAGCCAGCCACGCACGATATCTCCTGTCGTCAGGCTGGAGGTGACATAGACCGGAAATCCTTCGAGCCGGCGCACCGAAAACCGCCGTTCCAGCCCGTCGACCGCGGAGACCGTCGTGTACTCGCCGCCTTCAGGGCTGCGCGCGACCAGCTGGCCGAAGCCGGTCGAGGCGTCGAGCTTGATGCCGGTCGTGGTCGGCACCGGGTAACGCGCCAGCACGGCGCCGTCTTCCCTGATCAGGGCAAAGCTCGCGCTGGTGCGCTTGGCCAGCGGCTCATAGAACCGTTCGAAGGTCGAGGGCAGCACCGAGATTTCGGTGATGCCGGAAAATGTTCCTGAACTGTCGGTACGCCACTTGCTGACCGGAAAAATCAGTTTTCCCGTTAGTGCGAGGCGCACCACCTCGCCGACATGGAGGTTGGAATCCTGCGCCAGTTGCTGCTTCAGATAGGCGCGCTCGGGCGCGTTGGCGGCAGGAGAAACCGGGAACAGCAGTGAGGATACCAGCGCGTCGCCATTCGCATTCAATATCCAGATCGATCCGATATCCGGTAGTGCGCCCACGAACTGCTTGAGGCGCTCGCTCAATTCGGCTTCGTTGGTACGGATCGTCGGCTCGGTGCGCCCGCGCGTGATCTGCTCGACACTGTCGAACGTCACGTCGATCGAGCGGAACACCCGCAGCGTGTGCTCGGTGCTGAGATCCAGCGCCTGCAGGATCCGCTCGTCGGCGCGCGCGAATGCGGCGCGGTAATTTACCCAGGACGCATAGCACAATAGCAGCAGGGGAATTACCACGCTTGCCGCGAGCATCAACCGCAAGCTTCGAAGCGCGGCGTGACGGCGCGTTCGCATGCGGATATCGGCTCCCTGCTGAATCGATCTACGATTCGATATCAGTTGCGAGCGGTTCGCGCCAGTTCAACGCGTCTTATTCCAGACCAGAGCCCGGATCACGCTCTAGTTCCCCGGTTCGAATGAACAATCGGCGCCGGCGCCGGCCTTGTCCTTGAGCGCCTTGGGATCGAGCGTGCAGGAAAGCTTCGACAGGCTCTCGAAGATCGATCCCGCGGCGCCGTCGGAGGGCACGCCGGCCATCACCTCGGTGGCAAAAATCTCGTTGGCCTCGCGCCCCTTCAGGGTGCGCGTGTTGCCCTTGAAGGTCAGCTCGCACGAACGCGCGGTGATGTCGACATTGGAGGTCCGGCACACGATCTTGTCGGCGGTCACCGTGATCTTCTTGGCATAGCTGACACCGGTGTTGCCGGCGAAGAACGCGGCCACCGCCTTCTTCTCCGCCGCGGGCAAGGGCGAATAGGGCGCCACCACGCCGGCCAGCGCCAGCGCTACCGATCCCGATACGGTGGTCGGAGCCGCCGCAGCAGCGGTAATGCCGGCGGTGAAAAGCGAAAGCGTGAGGATTGCGAGTCCAGGTTTCATTGTTGTCTCCGTAGCGCTTGCCAGTATGGCTCGAATTTATCCGTCGTCGGACCTAGCATACGACACAATCTTGAATAGTGATATTGATCACACGCAATCTTGAAAATGTCGCGTCCGGGGTCCTGGAATCGAGGCGCCGATGCGCCATCCGAGCAGGGGGCCCCGCGCTTAAAGCCTTGCGCTCGCGCGCGTTCTACAAACTATAAAGCGTTTTCAAGCGAAGTGGGTACCGGTTCGCGTAGCAATGAGCTTGCGCAGATTGCGTAGACTTATCTGCGGTAGAAACGCGTAAAAGAATTGCAGTCCGAGAAATGACCCGCACATCGTCGCGCGCACCGACATCCCGCCCGGCGGCAACAAGTGTTCGGCGTGGAAGGCCGCGATCTCGTCTTCCACGTCAACGGAGAGTTCTTTGCGCTGCTCAACCGCTGCCCGCACGAGGCGCGCCGCTGGCGAAGGCGGCCTGCGTGGCGCGGCTGACTTCGCCGGAGCCCGGTGTCTACCAGCGCTCGCGCGTCGGCGAATTGCTGCGTTGTCCCTGGCACGGCTGGGAGTTCGACATGCGCAACGGCCAGTCCTGGTTCGATCCGCAGCGGGTCAAGGTCCGCTCCTATCCGGTCGCGGTCGAGAGTGGCGAAGTGCTGCAGAAGGGCCCATATGTGGCCGAGACGTTTCCGGTGCATGTCGAGGACAATTACGTGATCGTCGAGACCTGAGCATGAAGAGAGAATTGAGCTGTGTCCGCGACGGAGCTGCGCCCCCTCTCCCGCTCTTCGCGGGGGAGGGTTGGGGTGGGGGTGCCGCAGCGAGTTACACTGCCCGTGTGGAGAGAGTTCCCCCACCCGTATCGCATCTATCGATGCGATACGACCTAAGAGCGAGCTTCGCTCGTCTCGACCCCCGCAAGCGGGAGAGGTGAAGTGAGCTTGCCGCCAGACCGCCTCAACCCAACGCGATCATCATCTGAGCCGCCGCAACATTTTCCATCATCACACCTGAAGGAGCCATTCCATGACGCATGCCATCCGTTTTCACAGGACCGGCGGCCCCGAAGTTCTGGCCTGGGAGGAAGTCTCGCTCGGCAAGCCCGGACCGGGTGAGGCGCGCATCCGCCACACCGCGGTGGGGCTGAACTTTGTCGACATCTACATCCGCTCCGGCCTTTATCCCGCGCAACTGCCAAGCGGGCTCGGCGGCGAAGCGGCCGGCGTGGTCGAGGAAGTCGGCAGTGGTGTCACCGATCTCAAGCCCGGCGACCGCATCGCCTATGGCGCAGCTCCGATCGGCGCCTATGCCGAAGCGCGGCTGATCCCGGCCGATCGTCTGTTGAAGGTGCCCGATGGCATCGACGACAAGACCGCGGCCGCCATGATGCTGAAGGGCCTGACCACGCAATATCTGATCCGCCAGACCTATCGCGTCAAATCCGGCGACACCATCCTGTTGCATGCCGCCGCCGGCGGCGTCGGCCTGATCCTGGGACAGTGGGCCAAGCATCTCGGCGCCACCGTGATCGGCACCGTCGGCAGCGATGAAAAAGCAGAACTCGCCAAGGCCCATGGCTGCGCCCATACCATCGTCTACAGCCGCGAGGATTTCGTGAAGCGCGTCGACGAGATCACCGGCGGCAAGAAAGTGCCCGTTGTCTACGACTCCGTCGGCAAGGACACTTTTTTGAAGTCGCTCGATTGTCTCGCGCCGCTCGGCGTCGTCGCGTTGTTCGGCCAATCCTCCGGCGGCGTCGATCCGCTCAACCTTGGCCTTTTGGCGCAGAAGGGATCGCTCTACGTCACCCGCCCGACCCTGAACACCTATGCCGCCAAGCGCGAAAACCTCGTCGCCATGGCAAACGAGCTGTTCGAAGTGGTGAAGTCAGGCGCGGTCAAGATCGAGGTGAACCAGACCTATCCGCTTGAAGGACGCGGCCAAGGCGCATGCCGATCTCGCCGCGCGCAAGACCACGGGATCGACGGTGCTGACGGTGTGAGGAGGGATGTACGTGGTTTCGACGATGCGAAGCGTCGTTCGGGAGCCCTGCATTTGGATTAGCTCGTCATGCCCGGCCTTGTGCCGGGCATCCACGTTCTTTGCGGTCTGGCAGCAAGAAAGACGTGGATGGCCGGGACAAGCCCGGCCATGACGGAAAGAACCGCGTCCTCGAAAGGATGAAGCCACCAAACGCGAAAACGCGCTAATCCGCCTTCGCCGTCAGCCCCACCACCATCGCGCGAACGATGGTCGCGACTTCGCTGCGTAGCGCGTCGATCGGGACTGCGATCAGTTTCTGCTCCAGCCCCAGCGCAACGATGCCGTGCACGGCCGAGAACAGACTTCGCGCCGTCACGCTCAATTGCTCCGGCGCGCGCGTTGGAAACAGCGCCGCGAGCGGCCGGTAGATATGGCCGAACAGCGCCATCTGTTCGCTGATCGCCCAATCCGGAATCTCGCGGCCCACCTCCATCCGGTGTTCGAACAGCGCGCGCCACAGTTCGAGGTTCTCCGCGGCGAAATCGCAATAGGCGACCGCGATGCGCTCCAGCATCGCTCGCCGGCGCCGCCTCGCCATCGCGCTCGGCCGCGGTGAGAGCAGTGTCGAGCCGCGCCAGCGTGCGTGAGCCCACCAGCAGGACCAGCTCGTCCAGATTCTCGACGAGGTTATAGACCGCGCCATTGGCGCAGCCGATTTCCTGCGCCAGTTCGCGCGATTTCACGCCCGTCAGGCCCTTGGCGGCGATCGCCCGCTCCGCGGCTTCGATCAGTGCCTCGCGAAGTTTTGCTCGTCGTTCCAATGCTTTAGACATTTATTAACCATATCTGTGAGCGTTGCTCAAATAATTCTTGAACAATGCTCACGTCGCTGCTACAAAGAATCATGAGCAATGCTCATAACAGGGAGTTAGCAAATGTTCAAAACCGTTTTGACGATCTTCCGCGGCACCGTCGCCGCAGCGGATGAAGAACTGCAAGACCGGACCGCACTTCTGGTCCTGGACCAGCAGATGCGCGACGCGGCTGCCGCCGTCGAGCGCTCCAAGCGGTCGCTGGCGTTGGCGATTGCCGGCGATCAGCAGGAAGGCCGCCGGCTCGAGGCCACCAATGCCCGTATCGCCGACCTCGAAGTCCGCGCCACCGCGGCGCTGGAGGGCGGCCGCGAAGATCTCGCCCGCGAAGCCGCGCAGGCGATTGCCAATCTGGAAGCCGACCGCGATGCCGCGATGACCGCGCGCACGCTGTTCGCCTCCGAAATCGCGCGGCTGAAGCGCCACGTCGCCAGCGCCGAGGCGCGCATCACCGAGCTCGATCGCGGCCGCAGGCTCGCCCGCGCGTCAGAGGCGGTGCGCTCGCTGCGCCGGAGCGGCATCGAAGCGGTGCGTCCCTACGAATCCACGCTGCCCGAAGCAGAGGCCACGCTGAAGCGCCTGCGCGAACGGCAGATGGAGGCGCAAGCCGCCGACGACGCCCTGTTCGAGATCGACACCGCCTCCGGGCCGCTGGCGACCGCCGAAAAGCTCGCCGAGCAGGGCTTTGGCCCCAGGATCAAATCGACCGCCGATGACGTGCTCGCACGACTGAACGCCAAGCGCCACCAGACCACCTGAACCTAAACCCGACCAACTGAACCCTTGAGAACAACAGGAGACTATCATGAACCAGACCGTCCAATCCCATAGCGGTGCGTGGGTCACCTTCACCTATGCTTCCTTCGCCGCGTCCGCCTTTCTGGTCGTCATCGGCGTCTACTTCCTGCCGATCGATCTCTGGATGAAGGGCTATCTCACCATGGGCATCGTGATGCTGGTGCAGACCTGCATCACCCTGACCAAGACGGTGCGCGACAACCACGAAAGCAGCAAGTTCGTGAACCGCATCGAGGACGCCAAGGCCGAGCGGCTGCTGATGGAAGTCTCCAAGGCCGCGTAAGCCTTCGCGAACTCCGGGAGGGCGGCGGATACGTGGCTCCGCCGCCCTCTTCGTCCGGGTTAAGCCGGCGTTATCTCTAGAGATCGTTTACCCTGCGACAAAGCGTGTCGGCCTTTGCTCATCGCTCCTTAACAGGCATGGCGCAGTAATCTCGACCATGCGGCGTGATCCGGAAAAGTGGATACCGGTCTTCCCTGCGACAAATGCGAAGCGTTTGCGCGGGGGTCATGCTCAAAAACAAAAGATAGAGCGGAAGGACGGTTCGAAGAAACCTCGTCCCACTCTATTCGGGCAGGCAGCATGGCGTCCTTCTGGAACAGTCTTTCAGTGTCGCGCGGGGGCGGAGCCCTGGCAAAGGCACGCGCGTTGTTCGGGCGTCTCGGCGGCCATGCCGGCTTCTGGCTGAAGGCGCTGTCGCAGCCGACCATCGATCTCTCGCTGCGCACCCATGCCGGCCAGCGCACCCGGATCGTCGAGTCGCCGGGCGTGTCGTTGCCGCCGGCGGAACTCGAGACGCTGGTGTCGCAGCTTCGCGCCATCGCCGCCAAGACGCTGCCGCAGGAGAGCCTGACCTACGGCATTTTCTCCGGCCAGCCTGAGCCTCTCGCGCGCGCCATCGTCACGCTGATTTGCGAAGAGGACACAGGCACGCCCGATCGCGTTCAACGCGCTGTCGGTGATGGACGTCGCCCTCGATGGCGAGCCCACGCAAGTCACCCATCTCGGCCTCGTGATGGTCGATCCCGATGTGCGCGGGCAGGGGCTGTCCTGGGTGCTCTACGGCCTGACCGCGCTGGTGCTGTTCGCGCGCGACGGGATGCGCCCGAAATGGATCTCGAACGTCACCCAGGTGCCGGCGGTGGTCGGCATGGTCAGCGACACCTTCTCCGACGTGTTTCCGTCGCCGCTGCCTGGCGCGCGGCAGAGCTTTTCCCATCTGCAACTGGCGCGCGGCATCATGGCGCAGCACCGCGCCGTGTTCGGGGTCGGCGACGACGCCGGCTTCGACGAGGCGCGCTTCGTCATCACCAACGCCTATACCGGCGGCTCCGACGCGCTGAAGAAGACCTTCGAGAGCGCGCCAAAACATCGCAACGAACAGTACAACGATTTTTGCGCACGCGAGCTCGATTACGCCAGGGGCGACGACGTCCTGCAACTCGGCCGCATCGATCTCGCCGGGGCGCGGCGGTATCTCCTGAGCGAAGTGCCGCATGGCTCGTTGCCGGCGCTGCTCGCGGCCTCCGCGATGCTGGCGCTGCAGCGGCTGGTGCTGCCGGTGGTCTACTGGATGGACGATACCCGCGCCTTCGGCACGCTGCGGCCGCGGGTTCACGATTCCGAGGGACCGCGATGAGCTTCGATTATTATTCCTTCACCGGCCGCAATATCGGCTTCATCGACGAGCGCGAGCAACAGCTTCTGAGGGAAGCGCGGGTGTTCGTCTGCGGCGTCGGCGGCATGGGCGGCGCCGCCTTCATGGCGCTGGCGCGGGCCGGCGTCGGAAAATTCGTGATCGCCGATATCGACCGCTTCGAGGTTTCCAATCTCAACCGGCAGGTGTTTGCCTTTGCCGACGAGGTCGGCCGCGAAAAGGCCGCCGTGGCGGCAGAAGCGGCAAAGCGCATCAATCCCACCATCGAGGTCGAGGTTCTCGGCGAGAGCTGGACCGACGAGCTCGCCGGCATTGCCCAGCGCTGCCCGGTCATCGTCAACGGCATGGACGATATCGCCGCCGGGGTTCATCTCTATCGTACCGCAGGGGATGCCGAGGCGACCGTGATCGACGCCTACATGTCGCCGCTGCCTTCGGTCATCGTGGTGCGGCCGGCCGATCCGCGGCCCGAAGCGCGGCTGGGATTCCCGACATTGGCCAAGGACTGGCGCGATATCACCGAGGACGACCGCCGCGCGGCGATGCAGGCCGAGATCGAGCACGTGATGCTGCATTCCTCTTCGCGCAACTATGTCGATCTCGCGATTGCCGGCGAGGTCGCCGCCGGGCGCCGCAGCCGGATGTCGTTCGCGCCGATGGTGATCTCCACCGGCATGCTGATGGCCTATGAAGCGGTCGCGCTGATCCTGGGCCGTACCACCGGCACCGATTGTCGCGGCTGGTTCCTCAATCCGCACCGGCCGGCGGTCGAACGTCCCCGCAATGCCGTGGTCGCAGCATTGCTGCGCCCCATGGTTCGCCGCGCCATCCACCAATTGACGGGCGGCACATGACCGCGGGCGCGATTGCCGATTCCATCGTCAACCTCTGCGGCGCCATCGGGCTCGCGGTTGCGATGATGACGTTCTACCGCCGCGATCCGAGAAGCCCGCTGACCCGGCGCCTGCTGATCGCGCTCGGCGTGATCGCGACGCTATTCCTGGTGCGTGGTGCGGCATGGTGGAGCGGCAGCGTGTTGCTCGACCGTCTGTCGGTTGTTCCGGCGGCGCTGATTCCGCTTGGCGCACTGATCGTCACCGAAGGCATTTTGCGGCGCCATGCGCCACGGGCGGTGAAAATGGCGGCCTTGCTCGGCGGCATCCTGCTCGGGCTCGGCGGTGCGTTCGGTCTGGAGCGCTTTGCCGCGCCCTATGCCATCGCGCTGTCGCTGTTTCAGCTCGCGGGCTTTGCCACCTGCGCGTGGCTGCTCGCGGCGCGCGACCGCGCCACGCTGATGGCATCGGAAAACCGCAGCATCGGCCGGCTGGCGGTGGGTGCGCTCGTCGTCATTCCCTTCATCGTCACGGATTTTCGCACGTTGTTTCCGCATATCCCGGTGCGGCTCGGCGCGCTGGGCGCGCTGCTCACCGTCACCGTGATCCTGATCGCCGGCGGCGGCGCCGAGACACGGCGGCACGGTCTTGCGATGATGGCGCTGCGGCTATGCAGCTCGGCGCTGCTCGGCATCGCCGCCGCCTTCATGACGGCGGATGTCGACGCCGCGCAGATCATGCGTTTCGCAGCGGTGGCAATCGCCGGCGTGCTCACCATTGGAATGATGACCGACACCCTTCGCGCGCTGTTTGAGTCGCAGGAGCCGGGTGTTCTGAACTCGGTAGCGTCATCGCCGGCCGCGACGCGCGACGCGTTGATGGCCGAGCTCGCGCATCACCCGATCTTCGAGAGCGCAAGGCGCTACCGCGAGAATGAGCTCGCGGCATACGATCCGCCTTTGCTGCGCGAATTTCTTGCAACGCGGCGGCTGCTGCGCCGATCCGCGGCGCCCTGGGGGCTTGCGCCATCCGATCCCGCCGTCGAACGCGCGGTCTCGCTGATGACGGCCAACAGCGCCACCCATGTGATCGTGCTGTCGCATGATCCCATCGACCTCATTGTGCTGGCGGTGCCGGTCACCTCAGCCGACCCCGCCACCGAAACCGCGCTCGCTTTGGTGCGGCGCCTGCTCGCATCGACCCCGGAGGCCGCATGACGCTTGAAATCCGCGAAGGCGATCGCAAGGCCGCTTTCGATGCGGCGCTGGTCGCTTACGGCCAAAACAGTCGCTATGTTCCGCCGCTGTGGAGCGATTTCGACCGGATGTTCGATTCCACCAGGAACCCGTTCATCACCGAGGGCCACGGCCGCTACGCGCTGTTCTCGGCGCATCGCAACAGTCGCCCGGTCGGCCGGATCGCGGCCTCGATCCACGACGATTCCAACCGCAAGCATGCGACCTGCAACGGCGCGTTCGGCTTCTTCGACTGCATCGACGATCCCGAGGTCGCGGACGCGCTGCTCGGCAAGGCCGAAGGCTGGCTCGCCGCGCGCGGCATGACCGGCATCGCCGGCAATTTCAATCTCACGGCGATGCAGCAGATCGGCGTGATGACGGACGGCTTCGATCACGCGCCGTTCACCGACATGATGTGGAGCCCGCCGCATATCGCCCGCCATCTCGAACGGCGCGGCTATGCGGCGACCTTCCCGATGACGACGTTCGAGATCCCGCTCGAAGCGAGCCAGCCGGAGCAACTGCTCGGCGACAAGCAGCGCGCGGTATTGCGAGATACGGATTTCGTCTGGCAGCCGATCCAGCGCTCCGGCTTCAAGGTGCGGCTCGAAGACGCGCGCATCATCCTCAACGACGGATTCGCCGACAATCCGATGTTCGTGCCGCCGACCGCGGCGGAATATCTGTTCCAGGCCGGCGACATGATGTGGATCATCGACAAGCGGATTTCGACCGTGGTCTATCACCGCGGCCGGCCTGCCGGCGCCATCATCGCCATTCCCGACCTCAACCCGCTGGTGAAATCGATCGGCGGCAAAGTCGGTCTGACTGCGCCCTTTCGTTTGCTCCAGCACAAGATCCGCAACGACCGCGCTGTCCTGATCTATCAATCGGTCTGCCGCGATCTGCACAACCGCGGCCTCAACGGCGCGATGTTGTATCGCACCGCGCAGGCGCTGAAGGCGGCCGGCTACCGCACCCTCGGCGGCACCTGGATCGCCGATGTCAACGGCCCCTCGCTGCGCCAGGCCGAGAAGGTCGGCGCCAGGCCGCTGCACCGGCTGCATCTGTTCGCCAAGACATTGTTGCCGGCATGAGCGCGCTGACGCCAGAGCTGCTGCGGGAGCTGGTCGCGGAAGCCCGGCTGGCGCCGAGCGTTCACAATATCCAGCCGACCCGGTGGCGGTTGCTCGGCGACGGACGGTTGCTGCTGGTCGATGACATTTCGGTGCGTGCGCCGGTCGCCGATCCCGAGGGCCACGATGTCCTGGTATCGCATGGTGCGGCGCTGGAAGGGATGAACCTCGCCCTCAATCGCCGCGGCCTGGCGCTGGCGGATGTGAGGTTCGCGGCGCAGCCGCTGTCACAACAATACAACGCGATATGCACGCTGACGATCGGCACCGCGGCTGTTTCAGATCCGCTGCTCCAGAGCGTGCCGCGGCGGATGTCGTGGCGTGGCACGTTCATCCGGTCGCCGCAGGACGAGGACGCGCTGGCCCGGATCACAAGCGCGCGCGACGATGTCGTCTGCATCCGGGATCGGCAGGCGATTGCGGATATCGCCGGCTGGGCCGACCAGGCCGAACTGTCGTTCGTCCGGCGCGACGATTACCGGCGCGAACTGCTCGACTGGATGCGTCTGTCCCCGGACCATCCGCACTATCAGCGGGACGGTCTCAACCGCGAGGCGCTGGCCATGAACGCGATCGAGGCGACCGGCGCCGGCCTTGTCCTGGGCAGTCTCTTCCGCCCGTTGGATCGGCTCGGTCTCGCCGCTTCGCTGCTGTCGGATCGCGCCAAGACCTCCTCGGCGGCTTCCATCATCCTGTTTTGCCGGCCGCGCAACGAAGACCCGCTTGTCACGGGGCGGCATTTCTATCGCGTCTGGCTCGAGATCGACCGCGCCGGCCTTTCGGCGTGTCCGATTTCGGCACTGGCGGATCATCCCGGTTTCAATGAGAAACTCAGGAAGATCGGCAAGATCGGGGAGGGATTGCGCCTGGTCAATCTATTCCGCGTCGGCCACCCGTCAAAATCGCGGGCACCCAGGCATTTCCGCCTGCCGGTCGATCAGTTGATCGTGTAGGCGTCTTTTTTCGTATCCCCTGTCGAAACTTCATCCGGCTGTGATAAGACCGCCGCAATAGCGATTTTCATGACAGGTGCGGACGAATGTCGAAACAGTCGATGCGTGAGGAGGCCGAGCGCCTGATCCGCGAGACGATGGAAAAGAAAAACCTCGTCGTCAAACAGGGCAACACCAGGATCGAGGCGGTCTGCGGCAAATGCGGCGCGCCGAACCGGCTCCAGGCCGAAAGAGGCGCGACGCGGGTGAAGTACGCCTGCAAGAATTGCGGGCACAAGCAAGAGACGCTCTGACCCCCTACTTGAATGCTTCGCAGACCGTTGTGTGCGTCGGTTCGATGAAGCCCGCATTCCGCGACGAAACAGCCTGCCACCAGGCGTCAAGCGACTCACGGTCGCAATGCAGTTTGACGCTCATGCCGTCGGCGAATTTGATCCAGTCGGCGAAGCGATGGCTCGGCACCGCGATGACGACGGGAATGTCGGCGCTGAGCGCGCGCTCGACCAGAAAGCTAAGGCCCTTGCCCTCGCGCTCCTGGCGCCCGAAGCGGTTGACGATCAAGAGGTCGGCGCCTTGATCGATCGCGCTGGCAATCTGCTGGCCGGCGTCGAGCAACTGGCCGACGTCGAGCCGGCAGCCCGCCGAGCAGGAGCCGAGGTCCTGAAATAACTGCAATTCCTCGCCGGTGTGCACCAGCATCGCCGACAGGCTGGCATCGAGGCAGTGATGGCCGAGCTGAACGATGCCGACCGCCCGATAGCCGCGACCGTTCAGCTCAGTGGCGAACTCGCGCAGGATCGCGTCGGGATCCTGGTCCTGCTCATAGACCAGGGCTGCAAGGTCACATTGGGCGTCGAACATGCGGAAACCTCGTTGATATCGGAATCACTCCACCGGTCTTTCCAGGGCCGGTCAAGCCGCACGCGACGGCGGTCCCGCCGCTTCGAGTTCGTCGACTTCCTCGTCCGTGAAGACACGGCTGCGCGTCAGGAACCTGACGCCCTCAGGCGCCTCCACGGAGAAACCGGAACCGCGCCCGGGCACGACGTCGATGATGAGCTGCGTGTGCCGCCAATATTCGAACTGCGCCGCGCCGATGTAGAACTTGCAGCCGGCGATCTCGCCCAGCAGCACGTCCTGCGGTCCCACCCGGAAGTCTCCGGCGGGATAACACATCGGAGATGACCCATCGCAGCAGCCGCCGGACTGGTGAAACATCAGCGCTCCGTGCTGGCGCTTCAGCGTCGTGATGATTTCGGTAGCCTTGTCGGTGATCTCGACACGATTGACCATTTGACAAATCCTCCGCGTCATTGCGAGGAGCGAAGCGACGAAGCAATCCATTCTTTCGTTTTATGGCGCGATGATGAGAAGATTGTAGTCGCTCATTGGCTTTGCTCTCCCTTTGAACGGGCCCTCTCGGGGGCCTCGTTATATCAGGATGTATATCACGGACAGCTCGGGCGAGCTACCCGGCAATAACGGCTGGACGGCGGCCGCAGCCACGATATAGTTACATGGATATAGCGAAGGATAGCCTGGAGTTTGCTGCTTATGACGATTATGGAGATCGAGACCCAGGCGCTCACCAGCTGTGAGGTCGCCCCCGATGGGGATGCCATTTCGCTTGGCTTTGTCGATTCCACGGGGCAGCCGGCGACGATCCGGCTGTCGCTGAACCAGGTCGGCGCGCTCGCCATGACGCTGCCCGGACTGATCGACAAGGCTTTGCAGACCCGTTTTGGCGACCAGAGCCTGCGTTACGCCTATCCGCTGGCGTCTTGGCAGGTCGAGCAATCCACCGACCCGACCCAGGGCATGATGACGCTGCGGACCGTGGACGGCTTCAGCGTCTGCTTTTCGATCCCGCGCGAACAGCAGAGCGAACTCGGCGAGGCGCTGGTCGCGCAACCGGTTGTGAACGTTGCGATGCGGGCGAATTGAGCCTGGACTTGATGCGCCGAGCCAATTATTGTTCACCGTCATTCCGGGGCGTGCGAAGCGCGAGCCCGGAATCCATAACCACGATCGTGAGTATGGATTCCGGGCCTGCGCCAAGAGGCGCATCCCGGAATGACGGGAGACATAGAATGCGCACCCTACTCCTCGCCATCACAATCGCGCTCAGCGCGTCCTCCGCGTCCGCCGCCGACATCCGGGTGATGGCCGCAGGCAGCCTCAAGGACGTCTTCACCGCGATCTTCGCGGACTACACCAAACAAAATGGCAGCGGCTTTGCCCCGGTTTTTGGTCCCTCCGGCGTGCTGCGCGAGCGCTTGCAGAACGGCGAGGCGTTTGACGTTTTCGCCTCGGCAGCGTTGCCGCATGCGCAAGCCCTGACGGAGGCCGGAGTGTCCGGCCCGAGCGTGCTGTTTGTGAGGAACGCGCTCTGCGTCGTGACGGAAGCCGATAGCGCGCTTGGTGCGGGAAACCTGGTCGAGACGCTGCTCAAGCCCGATATCAAAATCGGAACATCGACGCCGGTGGCCGATCCCGCGGGTGACTACACCTGGGAGGTGTTTCGGAAGGTCGACGGCTTGCGGCCCGGTGCGTTCGATACGCTGTCGAAAAAGGCGCAGCAACTGTTCGGCGGACCGACGACGACGGCGCTCGTCAACGGCCGCCCGCGCTATCTGGTTGCGCTCGACGAACATCAGATCGACCTGTTCTTCATCTATTGCTCCAGCGCGCAGTCGATCGTCCACGACAGCGTAAAATACAAATCGGTGGCATTGCCGCCCGAGCTCACGGTTGGCTCCGAATATGGATTGACCGTGTCGCGCAAGGCGCAATCCGGCGCGACCGATTTCGCGATGTACCTGCTGTCGCCGCAGGGCCAGGCGAAGCTGAAGTCGTTCGGATTCGTTCCGGTCGCGCTGCCGGAGGGGAAGTGATCCCCTCGTCATTGCGAGGAGCGTAGCGACGAAGCAATCCATCCATCCGCTTGTGTCGCTATGGATTGCTTCGCTCCGCTCGCAATGACGAAGTAGCGAGAATTGGTGCGACAAATGAACCCGACGGGCAAATCAGTAAATCCTGTCCAGCCCCGTCGCGAAAAATATTCCGCTTAACCTGTCGGGCAAATCAGCGCTATCAGCTTGCCCATCCTTTCCCTGCAAGAGGGGCGTATCGCGATCGTCACGAAACGCGGGAGAGGATGCGGTGGACGCGGCAGCGTCGGCGCGTGTGTGATCGCAGGGCGGTTTTCCGTGAGCGAACAACAGCGCGCAGGACGAACGACGCTGAGGCGTACGGCAAAACCGTGTGGTCCCGACACCCGTTGCTGGTGTCAAGCTGTCGGTGGCTGATACGATCCAACCGGATCGGATCGGCGATCAAGCCGATAGTGACGGTGACAAGAGGAATTCGTCGCCGAGGAGATCACGGCATAAGCCGTAAAGCCATTGCGCGGGGGATGCCGGAGTGTTTCCGCTGAACCTGTATGCTCGTGTGCGGTTCTTCGCACAATTTTGCACACGAGACCGCGGGTGCAGCGCGCACCCGGCATTCCCTGCTCCCTCTTTCTCGAGGGACAGACGTTCGTGCAAAACTTCGGGCTTTGTGAGCCGCGAGATCGTGGAGTCACATTCAGTCGTCATCACCCGCGCAGGCGGGTGATCCAGTATTCCAGAGACGCCAATGATTGAAACGACAGGCCGCAGCGTACTGGATACCCCGCATGCGCGGGGTATGACAACCGCCTCACCCCGGCAAATACGCCCTTATCGCCGGCAAAAAGAAAATCGCGATGTTGATCGCAAAGCCGGTCGACCAGAGGATCGAGCGCAGCGCCGGGCGGTTGCCGAGATAAGTGAAGACATAGGCGATCCGCACGATCAGGAACAGCACCGACAGTTCGTCGATCAGCCGCAGCGGTCCAAGCCGAAATTCCGCCAGCAGCACGGCGGCGGCAAAGAACGGGAAGGCCTCGATGCCATTCTGGTGGGCGCCGAGCGCCCGCGCCCGGATCGGGTCGTCATAAAAGGCGGGATCGCGCGGCCTGGAATTGTCGAAGCGGCGAAAGCCGATCCATTTGACGGAGGCGATCGTCAACAATGAGAGCATCAGCGCTCCGAAAACGCACCATTCGGCGACCGTCATCATTCCTCCCCCCATCCCCGTAACTTATCGAACCGGCCATTATCTTGACAAGGATGGGCCAACGCGCGAAGCCACTGAAATCATGACCGTGGTCGTCCCCATTGGAAATGCGAAGCCCGCAACTGAGGCCAGGCCGCAACGCATCGGCGTGCTCCTGGTCAACCTTGGCACGCCCGATACCGCCGACACCAAAGGCGTGCGGGTCTATTTGAAGGAATTCCTCAGCGATCCGCGGGTGATCGAGGATCAGGGGCTCAAGTGGAAATTGATCCTCAACGGCATCATCCTGCGCATCCGCCCCCGCCGCAAGGCGCGCGATTACCGGAAGATCTGGAACGCCGAGAGAGACGAATCCCCGCTCAAGACGATCACGCGCTCGCAATCGGAAAAGCTGGCCACGGCGATATCGGATCACGATCATGTCGTGGTCGATTGGGCGATGCGCTACGGCAATCCGTCGATCCGCTCGCGGATCGATGCGCTGACGGCCCAAGGCTGCGACCGTCTGCTGGTGGTGCCGCTCTATCCGCAATATTCCGCCGCGACGTCGGCCACCGTCTGCGACGAAGTGTTTCGCGTGCTGGCCGGGATGCGCGTGCAGCCGATTCTGCGGGTGAGCCCGCCTTATTACGACGACCCTGACTATATCGAGGCGCTCGCGGTTTCGATCGATGATCATCTCAAGACGTTGCCGTTCCAGCCGGAGCTGATCGTGGCGTCATTCCACGGCATGCCGCAAAAATATGTCGACAAGGGCGATCCCTACGCGGCGCAGTGCATCGCAACAACGGACGCGTTGCGCAAGCGGATGGGGCTTGAGGCCGGAAAACTGATCCTTACCTTTCAGTCGCGCTTCGGCTTCGACGAGTGGCTTAAGCCCTATACCGACAAGACCATTCAAAAGCTCGCAAAGGATGGCGTGCGGCGCATTGCCGTCGTCACCCCCGGTTTCTCCGCCGATTGCCTGGAGACGCTGGAAGAGATCGCGCAGGAAAACGCCGAGATTTTCAAGCATAACGGCGGCGAGCAATTTGCCTTCATTCCATGCCTGAACGATAGCGAACCCGGCATGGACGTCATCCGCCAGCTGGTTTTGCGCGAGCTGCAGGGGTGGATTTGACGGCTGGATTTGAGGAATGGATTTAGCGATGCTGCGGTTCACACACCGACCATCTGGCGGCCGTTAAACCGCTTCCTACCTATCACAACAAGGACGGCCGGCTGAACCGGCACAGCGGTGTTGCAGACCAATGTACGACCGCGCCCGGCAACGGTTTTTGCCGGTTTTGGAGGACTTTATGACTGGTTTCGATATTTTCGCGATCGCGCTTGTTCTGCTCGTCATTGTTACATTGTTCGCCGGCGTCAAGACCGTTCCGCAGGGCTATGACTGGACCATCGAACAATTCGGCAAATACACCCGGACGCTGGCGCCGGGGCTCAATTTGATCGTGCCCTATTTCGACCGCATCGGGCGCAAGATCAACATGATGGAGCAGGTGATCTCCATTCCCGAGCAGGAAGTGATCACCAAGGACAACGCCACCGTTACCGTGGACGGCGTCGCATTCTTCCAGGTGTTCGATGCCGCGAAAGCGAGCTACGAGGTTTCCAACCTCGAGCAGGCGATCATCGTCTTGACCATGACCAACATCCGCTCGGTGATGGGGTCGATGGACCTCGACCAGGTGCTGTCGCATCGCGACGAAATCAACGAGCGCCTGCTGCGCGTGGTTGACGCGGCGGTGTCGCCATGGGGCTTGAAGGTCAACCGTATCGAGATCAAGGACATCGTGCCGCCCGCCGACCTCGTCGAAGCGATGGGCCGGCAGATGAAAGCCGAGCGCGTCAAGCGCGCCGATATCTTGCAGGCCGAGGGCCAGCGGCAGTCGGAAATTCTCCGCGCCGAGGGTGCAAAACAGGGCCAGATCCTGCAGGCGGAAGGCCGCAAGGAGGCCGCGTTCCGCGACGCCGAGGCGCGTGAGCGTTCCGCCGAAGCCGAGGCGAGGGCAACCCAGATGGTCTCCGAGGCAATCTCCAAGGGCGACGTCGCCGCGTTGAATTACTTCATCGCCGATAAATATATCAAGGCGTTCGGGCAGCTTGCGGATTCGCCGAACCAGAAGGTGATCATGCTGCCGATCGAGGCGATGAGCATGCTGGGTTCGCTCGCCGGCATCGGCGAGATTGCGAAGGCTACCTTCGGCGAAAGCGCGGCCTCCGCCGCGGCGGCCGCGCGGCGTTCGTCGGTGCCGAGCACGGGTCCGACGCCGCCGCCGGTTACGCCGCAGCGTTAAGCGTCCGGCAAAGTGGACACCGGTTCGCATGAACAAAAGTGCAAAATACGGAAAGTCTGGAAAATAGAGGTCGTGTCATGGCCGAGATGTTTTCGACGTTAGGGACCTGGAATTGGCTGATCTTCGGCTTCATCCTGATGGCGCTGGAGCTCGCCGCACCCGGCGTGTTCCTGTTCTGGCTCGGGCTGTCAGCGCTGCTGGTCGGATTGCTGTCGTTTGTGATCAATCCGTCCTGGCAGACCCAGCTCCTGATGTTTGCGCTGTTCGCAGCCGCCAGCGTGCCGGCCTGGCGGTATTTTGCGAAGAGCGCGACCTCGGTGAGCCAGAGCAACCCGTTCCTCAACAAACGCACCGAAGCGATGATCGGCCGGGTGTTCACGCTGGAGAAGCCGATCGTCGACGGCTCCGGCACGGTGCGGATCGACGACACCATCTGGCGCGTCGCCGGCCCCGATGCCCCCGCTGGCAGCCGGGTCAAAATCGTGCAGGCCGACGGGGCCAGTCTCACGGTGGCGGCGGCTTGATGGCAGCGTGCTCGCAGGCGTGTGACGCGATTTCCGCCGTCATTTCCCGGTGCGCAATTGCGCACCCGAGGATGCGCCTCTTGGCGCAGGCCCGGAATCCATAACCAATGAACCGGCCGATGTCTCGAGGTAATCGTCATTCCGGGGCGATGCCGAAGCATCGAACCTCGATGTGGCAATTGCAGATCGGGCAATTGCACATCGTAGCTCGCGCTTCGCGCGCCCCGGAATGACACGTGGAGATACCTACGCCACGCCGGCCCGCAGCAAATCATGCAGATGCACGATGCCGACCGGCTTGTTGGCATCGGTCACGATCAGCGCGGTGATCTTCGACGAATTGAGCAGCTCCAGCGCCTCGCCGGCGAGCGTGTCGCGGTCGATGGTTTTTGGATTCTTGGTCATGACGTCGTCGACCAGTGCCGTCATCAGGTCGGGGCGCATGTGGCGGCGGAGGTCGCCGTCGGTGACGATGCCGACGATCTGGCCGCGGCCGTCGACAATGCCGACACAGCCAAAGCCCTTCGAGGTCATCTCGACCATCGCGTCCGACATCCTGGTGCCGACCGGCTTCAGCGGCACCGCGTCGCCGGCATGCATGAGGTCGCGGGTATATTTCAGCATGGCCCCTAACTTGCCGCCCGGATGCAGCACGCTGAAATCCACCGAGGTGAAGCCGCGGCCTTCCAGGAGTGCGATCGACAGCGCATCGCCGAGCGCGAGCATCATCAGCGAGGAGGTGGTCGGCGCCAGATTATGTGGGCAGGCCTCGCGCGCCTTCGGCAGCGTCAGCGCGATATCGGCGGCCTTGGCGAGGGTGGATTCCCGCTCCGCCGTCATCGCGATCAGCGGAATCCGAAACCGTGCGGCGTAAGTGATCAGATTTTTCATCTCCGGCTGCTCGCCGGACCATGACAGCGCCAGGATGACGTCGTCGGGCGTGATCATGCCGAGATCGCCGTGGCTTGCCTCCGCCGCATGGACGAAGAATGCCGGCGTGCCTGTCGAGGCAAAGGTCGCCGCGACCTTGCGGCCGATATGGCCCGACTTGCCCAATCCGGTGACGATCAGCCGTCCCTTGGCGTTGCGGATCAACTCGGCTGCTGCGGCAAAGGGCGCGCCGAGGTCGGATTGCAGCGCAGCCGTGATGGCGGCGATGCCGCTGCCTTCGGCATCGAGCGTGCGCAGCGCCGACTGGACGGCGTTATCAGCGTGATCGGTGCCGGATGATTTTGCCATCAGCGGTTTCGGATGGGCCATGTCGCGTTCCCCGGAAGAGGGGCGTGGCCCCGGGCGTCTCCCTTAGCACGACCGATCCGGCGAGGCGACGCGGTGCACGCGTCCTCAACGGCTCATTAACCATAATTGTTTTAACTCCATTAACGACGTTTTCCGCCGCTGTTCGGAACTCGTCGCCTAAGTAATGGAATTCGTTGGGGTATTTTTATCGTGATGGCGGGTCCAGCAAGGGGCCGATCGAGGCGCGTGGCCAGCTTTCGCGCGCTATTGCCATGCCTTGCGCTCACCGCACTCACCGGGACACTGGCGGAGGCCCAGACGGTCACGCCTGATCTGTTCAGCCCGATCCGCTCCAGCCAGCTCACCGCGCCGGATTCGCCGCTGCGCCGGACGGCGGCGGAGACCAACGATCCGCCCGATGATCCCACGCTACTACGCGACAAGGATGGCAACCGGCGTGCGCCGTCGCGCATCGGGCTAACTCCGAGCTACGCCCTGCCGGCCGCGAGCGGCGCATCGACCTCGGGCTACAACTCGCTCAATCGCAAGCGCCAGCAGCCGAAATATTATCCGGGGCAGGCGAAGCCGAAGCCGCCGGTTGGCCCTGGCAACAACCCGCCGCCGCTCCTGACCAACGTGCCGCTGCGGCCTACCATTCCGCCGTCGGCCACCGCCAACAGGGCGCCGATTCCGCCTGCGATGGCCGGCACGGTGTTGGGCCAGCCGCCGCGCAAGCGGCTCAAGGTCGACGACGATCCGTTCGGCGCTGTCGGCGATTACGCCGGCAGCTTTCTGGTCAAGTCGGCAGTCGAACTCTCCGGCGGCTACGACACCAATCCCGGCCGCACATTTGTGCCGAAGGGCTCGCCGTTCTGGGTCGTCGCGCCCGAATTCCTCGCGGTGTCCGACTGGGAGCGCCACGCGCTGGTCGCCGATCTGCGGGGATCGTTCACCGGTTACACCAACACCTTTCCGCCGGTGGATGGCGTGGTGTCGTCGGCGCCGACCGATGTCGATCGCCCCGATTTCACCGGCCATGTCGACGGCCGCCTCGACGTGTCGCGCGACACCCGTCTGCTCGGAGAGCTGCGCCTGCGCGTCGCCACCGACAATCCCGGCAGCCCGAACGTGCAAGCGGGGCTGGCGAGATTTCCGAATTATGCAACGCTCGGCGGCACTTTCGGCTTCGACCAGAATTTCAACCGCCTGCAGGTTTCCGGCGGCGCCACGGTCGATCGCACCGACTATCAGTGGTCGAAGCTCACCGACGGCACCTTGACCTCCAACGACGACCGCAACTTCACGCAGTATGGCGGGGTCGGCCGCGTCAGCTACGATCTGACGCCCGCTGTCAAACCGTTCGTGGAAGGCGAAGCCGACAACCGCGTGCATGACCAGAGGCTCGACCGCAACGGCTATGCCCGCAATTCCACCGGCGGCTATGTCAAGGCCGGCTCCTCCTTCGAATTCAGCCGTATCCTGATCGGCCAGATCTCGATCGGCTACGCCGCGCGCGACTATGTCGACACCCGGCTGGAGCGGCTGCAGGGCCTGCTGGTCTCGTCCTCGCTGATCTGGAACGCGACGCCGCTGACCACAGCCAAATTCATTTCCGACACCCAGATCGCCGAGACCACGCTGGCCGGCACCTCAGGCGTGCTGATACACACCTACACCTTCGAGGTCGATCACGACTTCCGCCGCTGGCTGACGGGAATCGGCCGGTTCACCTTCGGCACGCTCGACTATCAGGGCGACATCCGGAAGGACAAGACCTACTCGATCGAGGGCGACCTCATCTACAAGATGACCCGCAACCTCTGGATCAAGGGCTCGCTGCGCCGCGACTGGCTGGATTCCAACGTGCCGGGCTCGAGCTCGAATGCGACGGTGGTGATGCTCGGGGTCAGGTTGCAGAATTAGCTTCCCGTTAACACCTGCGCGCCGTGATCTCCGGGAGACCGAAGCCGTGAAACGTGTTGCCGCGCAGCCGGCCTACGACCGGTCGTCGTAGCCCCGAGCCGAACGTCAGCCTCTACCTCGGCAGATCCGTCTTCCCCATCAGGAACGTGTCGATCGCCCGTGCGCACAGCCGGCCCTCGCGGATCGCCCACACCACCAGCGACTGGCCGCGGCGCATGTCGCCGGCGGAGAACACGTTGGGGCGGGAGGTCTTGTAGTCCTGCAAATTGGCGCGGACGTTGCCGCGCTGGTCGAGATCGACCGCGAGCGTCTTCAACAGGCCCTCGTGCACGGGATGGACGAAGCCCATCGCCAGCAGCACGAGCTGGGCGTCGAGCGCGAACTCGGTGCCGGGCAGCGGCTTGAACTTGTCGTCGACCTTGACGCAATGCAGCTTCGTCACCTTGCCGTCGACGCCTTCGAACTTGGTCGTCAGCACCGCGTATTCGCGCTGCGCGCCTTCGGCCTGGCTGGACGAGGTGCGCATCTTCAACGGCCAGTTCGGCCAGGTCAGGCCCTTGTTCTCGTGCTCGGGCGGCGCCGGCATGATCTCGAGCTGGGTCACGGACCGCGCGCCCTGCCGGAACGAGGTGCCGATGCAGTCCGAGCCGGTGTCGCCGCCGCCGATCACGACGACATCCTTGCCTTCGGCGAGAATGTCGGTGACGCCGCTTGACCGGCTCGCCGGAGACGCGGCGGTTCTGCTGCGGCAGGAAATCCATCGCGAAGTGGATGCCGGCGAAGTCGCGGCCGGGAATCGGCAGGTCGCGCGGGGCTTCGGCGCCGCCGGTCAGCGCCAGCACGTCATATTCGTTGATCAGGTCGCGCGGATCGATCGCGGCTTGTCCGTTTCCTTGCGGATTGCCGCCGACCGGGCTGCCATAGTGGAAGGTCACGCCTTCGGCTTCCATCTGCGTCACGCGGCGGTCGATGACGCCCTTCTCCATCTTGAAGTCGGGGATGCCATAACGCAGCAGTCCGCCGGCCTTGGCGAATTTCTCGTAGACATGCACGTCGTGACCGGCGCGCGCGAGCTGCTGCGCGCAGGCCATGCCTGCCGGGCCCGAGCCGATCACCGCGACCTTTTTGCCGGTCTTCACCGGGGCGATTTCCGGCTTCAGCCAGCCATTGTCCCAGGCGCGATCGACGATGGCGCATTCGATGGTTTTGATGGTGACCGGATTGTCGTCGATGTTGAGCGTGCAAGAGGCCTCACACGGCGCCGGGCAGATGCGGCCGGTGAATTCAGGGAAATTGTTGGTCGAGTGCAGGTTGCGCGAGGCCTCTTCCCAATTGCCCTGATAGACGAGGTCGTTGAAGTCGGGGATCTGGTTGTTGACCGGGCAGCCCGGCGTGCCCGGCGTCACCGCGCCGGTGCCGTGGCAATAGGGAATGCCGCAATTCATGCAGCGCGCGGCCTGGTCGCGGGTGTCCTTCTCGCTCAAGGGCACCACGAATTCGTGGAAATGCTTCAGCCGCTCCGCGACCGGCGTGTACTTGCGGTCGTGCCGCTCGATCTCGAGGAAACCTGTGATCTTGCCCATTAACCCTGACGCCCCTGCATCTTTTAGTTCGTCGTTTTCCCGTCATTCCGGGATGCGCCGACGGCGCAGACCCGGAATCTAGATGTCGTCTTGCGAGATTCCGGGTTCGCGCTGCGCGCGCCCCGGAATGACGCGGTTGGTACTACGCTCCGATCGCGATTTTCGGCTCGGCGTCGGCGTTGGCTTTCTTCATATCCTTCAGCGCGCGGCGGTATTCCACCGGCATCACCTTGCGGAATTTCGGCAGCCAAGTCTTCCAGTTCGCCAGGATCTCGGCCGCCTTCTTCGAGCCGGTCAGCTTGGCGTGGCGCGTGATCAGGACGTGCAGCCGCTCGACGTCGGAGTCGAGCAGGTTCTGGAACACGTCGACCCGGCCATGGGCCTCGAGGTCGCCCGAGTGGTGGTAGGTGCCGGCGTTGATCATCTCTTCCGACAGCACCGGCTCGAGCTCGACCATCGCCATGTTGCAGAGCTTGGCGAAGTCGCCGGCCTCGTCCAGCACATAGGCGACGCCGCCGGACATGCCGGCCGCGAAGTTGCGCCCGGTCTTGCCGAGCACCACAACGATGCCGCCGGTCATGTATTCGCAGCAATGGTCACCGGCGCCTTCGACCACCGCGACCGCGCCCGAGTTGCGCACGGCGAAGCGTTCGCCGGCGATGCCGCGGAAGTAGCATTCGCCCTCGATCGCGCCATACATCACGGTGTTGCCGACGATGATGGACTCTTCCGGCACGATGCCGGAATTACGCGGCGGCTTGACGATGATGCGGCCGCCGGAGAGGCCCTTGCCGACATAGTCGTTGCCTTCGCCCTCCAGCTCGAAGGTGACGCCACGCGCCAGCCACGCGCCGAACGCCTGGCCGGCAGTGCCCTTCAGGCTGACCTGGATGGTGTCGTGCGGAAGCCCGTTATGGCCGTAGATCTTCGCCAGCGTGCCCGACAGCATCGCGCCCGCCGAACGGTCGGTGTTGTTGATCTCCTCGTCGATCTTGACCGGTGCGCCGCGGTCGATGGCGGCCCGCGCCTTCTCGATCAGGCGGCGGTCGAGCACGGCTTCCAGATGATGGTTCTGGCTTTCCGAGTGATAGATCTTCTGGCCCTTCTGTTCCTTCTGCCGCACGAACAGCTTCGAGAAGTCGAGCCCCTTGGCCTTCCAGTGCGCGACCAGCGTCGACTGGTCGAGCATCTGGGTCTGGCCGACCATCTCATCGAACTTGCGGTAGCCGAGCGCTGCCATGATCTCGCGGACTTCTTCTGCAACGAAGAAGAAGTAGTTGATGACGTGCTCGGGCTGGCCGGTGAAGCGCTTGCGCAGGACGGGGTCCTGCGTCGCGACGCCGACCGGGCAAGTGTTGAGGTGGCACTTGCGCATCATGATGCAGCCGGCCGCGATCAGGGGCGCGGTGGCGAAGCCGAACTCGTCGGCGCCGAGCAGCGCGCCGATCACGACGTCGCGTCCGGTGCGGAAGCCGCCGTCGACCTGGACCACGATGCGGCTGCGCAGCCGCTCGCGCACCAGCGTCTGGTGGGTTTCGGCGAGGCCGATCTCCCACGGCGAACCCGCATGCTTGATCGAGGTCAGCGGCGAAGCACCGGTGCCGCCCTCGAAGCCCGCGATCGTGACATGGTCGGCGCGCGCCTTGGCAACGCCGGCAGCAACCGTGCCGACGCCGATTTCGGAGACGAGTTTGACTGACACCTGACCATCAGGGTTCACGTTTTTCAAATCGTAGATCAGCTGCGCCAGATCCTCGATCGAATAGATGTCGTGGTGCGGCGGCGGCGAGATCAGGCCGACGCCTGGCGTCGAATGGCGGACGCGGGCAATCACGGCGTCGACCTTGTGGCCGGGCAATTGGCCGCCTTCGCCGGGCTTGGCACCCTGCGCCATCTTGATCTGCATCATGTCGGAGTTGACGAGGTATTCCGTCGTCACGCCGAAGCGGCCCGAGGCGACCTGCTTGATCGCCGAGCGCATGCTGTCGCCGTTCGGCAGCGGCTTGAAGCGATCGGACTCTTCGCCGCCTTCACCGGTGTTGGACTTGCCGCCGATCCGGTTCATGGCAATCGCGAGCGTGGTGTGCGCCTCGCGCGAGATCGAGCCGAAGCTCATCGCGCCCGTGGCGAAGCGCTTGACGATATCCTTGGCCGGTTCGACTTCATCGAGCTTGACCGGCTTGCGCTTCTCGTCCTCGGCGGTCTTGATCCGGAACAGGCCGCGCAGCGTCAGCAGCCGCTCGGACTGCTCGTTGAGGATTTTTGCGAACGCCTTGTAGCGCTCCAGCGAGTTGCCGCGCACGGCATGCTGCAGCGTCGAGACCAACTCAGCGGTCCATGCATGATCCTCGCCGCGGGTGCGGTAGGCATATTCGCCGCCGACATCGAGCGCGGTCTTGTAGACCTGCACGTCGCTGAACGCGTCCGAATGCCGCCGTGCGGTTTCCTCGGCGATTTCAGCCAGGCCCACGCCCTCGATGCGGGTGTGGGTGCCGGCAAAATACTTGGCGACGAAATCAGCCTTCAGGCCGACCGCGTCGAAGATCTGCGCGCCGCAATAGGACTGATACGTCGAGATGCCCATCTTGGACATCACCTTCAACAGGCCCTTGCCGATCGACTTGATGTAGCGCTTGACGATCTCGTAGTCGTCGAGCGCGCCGGGCAGGCGGTCCTTCATCGCGATGATGGTTTCGAACGCCAGGTAGGGATTGATCGCCTCGGCGCCGTAGCCGGCCAGGCAGGCGAAATGATGCACCTCGCGCGGCTCGCCGGACTCGACCACCAGGCCGACCGAGGTGCGCAATCCGGTGCGGATCAGATGATGATGCACGGCGGCGCAGGCGAGCAGCGAGGGAATCGGGATCCGGTCCGAGCCCGCCATGCGGTCGGACAGGATGATGATGTTGATGCCCTCGCGCACCGCGCCTTCGGCACGCGCGCAGAGCTCGTCGAGCACCTGCTCCATGCCCGCCGCACCAAAGCCGGCGTGGAAGGTGGTATCGAGCGTGCGCGACTTGAAATGGGTTTCGGCGACATCCGAGATCGAGCGGATCTTTTCCAGGTCCGCATCGGTCAGGATCGGCTGGCGCACTTCGAGCCGCTTGGTCGACGCCATGCCCTGCAGGTCGAACAGGTTCGGCCGCGGCCCGATGATCGAGACGAGGCTCATGACGAGCTCCTCGCGGATCGGGTCGATCGGTGGGTTCGTCACCTGCGCAAAGTTCTGCTTGAAATAGGTGAAGAGCTGCTTCGGCCTATCAGACAGCGCCGAGATCGGCGTGTCGTTGCCCATCGAGCCGGCGGCTTCCTCGCCCGTGGCCGCCATTGGCGTCATCAGGATGTTGATGTCTTCCTGCGAATAGCCGAATGCCTGCTGCCGATCCAGGAGCGGCAGGTTGGAGCGCATGCCCTTGACGGGTGCGGCCGGCAATTCCTCGAGCTGGATCTGGGTGCGGCCGAGCCACTCGCGATAGGGATGGCTCTTGGCAAGGTCTGCCTTGATCTCGTCGTCGGGAATGAGCCGGCCCTGTTCGAGGTCGACCAGCAGCATCTTGCCCGGCTGCAGCCGCCACTTGGTGACGATCTGCTCCTCCGGAATCTTCAAGACGCCCATTTCCGACGCCATCACGATGCGGTCGTCGCTGGTGACGAGATAGCGCGCGGGACGCAGGCCGTTGCGGTCGAGCGTCGCGCCGATCTGGCGGCCGTCGGTGAACGCGATCGCGGCGGGGCCGTCCCACGGCTCCATCATCGCGGCGTGATACTCGTAGAAGGAACGGCGCTCTTCATCCATCAAGGGATTGCCGGCCCAGGCTTCCGGAATCATCATCATCACGGCGTGCGGCAGCGAGTAGCCGCCCTGCACCAGGAATTCGAGCGCGTTGTCGAAGCAGGCGGTGTCGCTTTGGCCCTCATAGGAGATCGGCCAGAGACGGTTGATGTCCTTGCCGTACAGCTCAGAATGCACGGAAGCCTGGCGGGCTGCCATCCAGTTGACGTTGCCGCGCAGCGTGTTGATTTCGCCGTTATGCGCGATCATCCGGTAGGGATGCGCCAGCGACCAGGCCGGGAAGGTGTTGGTCGAGAAGCGCTGATGCACCAGCGCCAGCGCGCTCTCGAAATCCGCTTCATGCAGGTCGGGATAGTACTTGCCGAGCTGGTCGGCCAGGAACATGCCCTTGTAGATCACGGTGCGGCACGACATCGAGCACGGGTAATAGCCGGCGAGCCCGCGATCGCGGCGCTGGTAGATCGCCTGCGAGATCGACTTGCGCAGGATGTAGAGCCGGCGTTCGAAATCGTCCTCGGTCTTGGCCGTGCCGTTGCGCCCGATGAACACCTGCATGCAGGCGGGTTCGGTCGGCTTGACGGTTTCGCCGAGCGAGGAGTTGTCGGTCGGCACGTCGCGCCAGCCGAGCAGCATCAGGCCTTCGTTCTTGATCTCGGTGGCGATGATGCTCTTGATGACGTTACGCCATGCCGTATCCTTCGGCATGAACAGCGCGCCGATCGCGTATTCGCCGGGAGCCGGCAATTGGAAGCCGATCTCGGCGGCCTTGCGCGCGAAGAAGGCGTGCGGAATCTGCACCAGAATGCCGGCGCCGTCGCCGGCGCGCGGGTCGGCGCCAACCGCGCCGCGATGCTCGAGGTTGCACAAAATGTTGATCGCGTCGGAGACGATCTGATGCGACTTCTTGCCCTTGATGTTGGCGATGAAGCCGACGCCGCAGGAATCCTTTTCCAGGCTCGGGTCGTACATGCCCTCGGCTGCCGGGCGCCAAGTGTGCTCACGTGCAGGCTCCGCTTTCGAGTCCGCGGTCGCCGACAGCATTTCTGTCACGATGGTTTCGCGCTCGAATTCCGACCCGCTCATGTCATTTCCTCTCAATCCGGCAAAGGGCCTCACCGTCGTCGGCGCAGCTTGGGCGCTTGCGGAACCCACCGGGCCACCGCTCGTCCTCCGCGAGCCGCAATTTCTCAAAATTCAGACTAGGGCGTTCAACGTCCCGAGGAACGGCCTCGTCTGCACCTTCCCGGCGCCAGAAGCGCCAGGATTTCGTTGCAATCCCTGTGCCGGGAATGCCCCGCAATTGAGACAGTGATGCTGTCCTAACACGGACCATGCCAAATTTTTCTCTATCACACAAGCACGTGAAAGTCCCTGCCTGCATGGCTGATCCGTGCCTGATACGCCTCCCGATACGCCTCTTGGGCGGCCGGCGGCCGCCGCCCCCGATTTGAAGCAAACGCGCCGTGTTCCGGCCCAAGGACTGCCGGAATTCGCAGTGAGATTTCGACGCTCGGACAGCCTGCAAGAGGGCGGGAACGCTCCACTGTTCAGGGCGGCTGGGGGCTAACAGGAGCAATCGGCGATGAAGTTGTTCACAGGATGGGCCGTATCGGCGGCATTGGTGCTGGCTGCGGGCGCCGCGCAGGCGCAGTTGCTGGCGCCCTCAGGGACCGGAAGTCCATCTTACACCGCGGTGTCCGATTTCGGCGGTCCCTATGCGGAGATGCCGCCAGGGCCGCGACCGCGGTACGGTTACGGACCGACATTGCTGCCGCCAACCGAGGTCTACACGGTGGTTCGCGAGGCCGGATTTTCGCCGCTTGGCATTCCGCAGCAGCGCGGCCTTGTCTACACGATCTCGGTGATCGACCGCGGCGGCGACGATGGCAGGCTCATCATCGATGCCCGTACCGGGCGCATCATTCGCTTCATGCCGGCCCACCGGATGGGGGACGATTTCAACGAGGACATGACCTCTACCTACGGCCCGGTCGGACCGCTGCCGCCCGTTCCGCAACAGATGCGTCTCCGCGGCGTGCCGCGGCCGCCGGCTTCCATTCCGCATGTCGCGAGTCGAACCGTGCCGGTGCCGAAGCCGAACCCGCAGCAGGTGGTCAAGCCCGCAGCGGAGCCCGCGCAGCAAATCGGCCGCAGTTGAGCCGAAGCCGGCCGAAGCGCAAACGCCTCCGCCCGCAGCCGCCGCAACCGTCGGCCAGGCCAAGCCACCGGCGCCGGCGATCCTGCCGACGCAGGAGATGCCGAAGGTACAGGGGCTCGGATAGTCAGCTGGAATAGCGGGCGGAACAACCTTTCGCCGTCCCTACCTCTGCCGGGGACGACGAAAGACCAGGCGCTACTCCTTGTGGCCGGCAGCCGCCAAAATCAGATCGGCGATCTCTTTGGGATGCGACACCAGCGACAGGTGACCTGCGTCCAGCTCCACCTTGGTCGCATTCATGCGCTTGGCCAGATATCGCTCCAGATCCGGATTGATGGTCTGATCGAGTTTCGAGACCGCGTACCATGACGGCTTGGTGTGCCACGCAGCGGCCGTGGTGCGTCCCGTGAACAGGGCAGCAGCCGTCGGTTCCTGAACCGCATAAAGCACCTCCGCCTTCTTCGGCTCTACGCCGTTGGCGAAATATTTGAGGAACAACTCCTCGGCCAACCGCGTGAAGCCATCATGCACCTGGACGCCGGCCCGGACTGGCTCCGGCCGGAAATTTTCCGGACAGCGCGACGAAATCCTCGCCTGCGTCGGGAGCCCGTGCGGCGACATAGACTAGCGCGGACACCTTCGGATCGGTCCCGGTCTCGCTGATCACGGTGCCGCCCCAGGAATGGGCGACCAGCACGGTCGGGCCATCCTGCAGCGCCAGGGCGCGGCGCGTCGCCGCGACGGAATCTTCCAGCGACGTCAGCGGATTTTGCACGGCGGTGACCTTCAAGCCGGCGGCCTGCAGATAGGGAATAACTTCCGCCCAGCTCGAACCGTCCGCCCACGCCCCATGCACCAGCACGACATTTTTCGCCACGACTGGAGCTGCCGTTTGCGCATGCGCCTGGAATCCACCGAGTGCGCCTGCCAGTACGCCGAACGCCAGTGCCGTTACAAACCGAATTATCTTCATCGAACCAACTCCGTGATCTCGTCTTCTGTGATGATGCCGGTGCCCACACAGGAGTTTCGACTCGATGGCGTGCGATGTTACGTGCCGCACGGTATCGTGAAGTTCCAACATCATTCCGGAGCGCGACGAAGTCGCGAGCTATGATGTGCAATTGCACATCGGAGAATGGCGCTGGTAGTAACAAGCGCGCACAAAAAAACGCCCCGGTCTCCCGGGGCGTTTTCGCGTTCAGCCAATATCTGCCGACGCTCTAATCGCGTTTCAGGCCGCGACCTTGTTGGCGGCTGCCGTCGACGACCTGCAGGGCTTCTGCGCCGGAGCTAATCGGAATGCTGCGGGGCTTCTTGGCCTCGGGGATCTCGCGGACGAGATCGACGTGGAGCAGGCCGTGCTCGAGCGAGGCGTTCTTCACCTGAACGAAATCGGCGAGCTGGAAAGCACGCTCGAAGGCGCGCGCGGCGATGCCGCGATACAGCACTTCGGCCTTGTCCTTGCCGTTCTCGTTGGCGGTTTTTTCGCCCTTGATCGTCAGCGTGTTTTCCTTCGCGACGATCGAAAGTTCGGCCTGCGAGAAGCCGGAAACCGCAACGCTGATGCGGTAGGCGTTCTCACCGGTACGCTCGATGTTGTAGGGGGGATAGCCGGGGCTGCCGTCCGAGGTGGTTTGGTCGAGCAGGTTGAAGAGGCGGTCGAAGCCGACGGTGGAACGATAAAACGGGGTGAGATCGTAGGTACGCATAGGGTAGTCCTCCATTGAGCGACTGTTTTAAATAACCCGCCCGCCATCGGGCCGGGCTTAGCCTGTGTGCAGCCTTAGGTTCCGGTTCCGAAACACTGGTAGCGGCCTGCACAGAGGTGATATGGGAGGGGCTGCATCGCGTTCAAGAGGCGGGAATCGCGGCCCTTTTTGCTGCGTCCGCCTTGAATTCCAGCCCTTGTCACCTAACCGGTTCCCTCCATGACGCTCGTCTCCATCCCCGCCAATCCGGTTCCGGAGGACGTCGTCAGCGGCACCATCAAGACGCCTGACGGCGCCGAATTGCGCTTTGCGCGCTGGGCGCCGCCGGCGGGACGCAAGGGCACGGTCTGCGTTTTCGCCGGGCGCGGCGAGACGATCGAGAAATATTTCGAGACCGTGCGCGACCTGCGCGACCGCGGCTTTGCGGTGGCGATGATCGACTGGCGCGGGCAGGGCCATTCGTCGCGGCGCCTGCGCGATCCGCGCAAGGGCTATGTCCGCGATTTCGCCGATTACGAGATCGACGTCGAAACCTTCGTGCAGCAGGTGGTGCTGCCGGACTGTCCGCCGCCCTTTTTCGCGCTGGCGCATTCGATGGGCGGCGCGGTGATGCTGAGAATTGCGCATGCGGGAAAACGCTGGTTCGATCGGATGGTGCTGTCGGCGCCGATGATCGATCTGCCGGGACGCAGGACCTCGTTTTTCCCGTCCGCGCTATTGCGGATCCTGCGGCTGTCCGGACAGGGTGGCCGTTACGTGCCCGGCGGCAGCGACGAGCTGGTCGGCACGGCGTCTTTCATCAACAATCCCGTGAGCAGCGATCCCGTGCGCTACGCCCGCAACGCCGCGATCATGGAGGAAGACCCCACGCTCGGCATCGCCGCGCCGACGGTCGCCTGGGCCGACACTGCATTCACGGCGATGCGCACCTTCCGCGGCGCGCATTATCCGCAGGAAATCCGCCAGCCGATCCTGATGCTGGCGGCGAGCAACGACGAGGTGGTCTCGACGTCGGCGATCGAGGAGTTCGCCTATCATTTGCGCGCCGGCTCGCATCTCGTGATCGCCGGCTCCAAGCACGAGATCCTGCAGGAGCAGGACCGCTACCGCGCCCAGTTCTGGGCCGCATTCGACGCCTTCGTGCCGGGCACGCCGCTGTTCGGGTGAGTGCGACAGCGTTTTCGAGCGAAAGCCTGCCCCGCACTTGATCCAGGGTGGCACTCGCGTCAAGAAAACGCGTCAGAACAAAAGCCCCTTGAGTCTACTACGGCCCGTGCTGCAGGCGCACGACGATGCGGTCGGGGAAGCGCCGCTCGACGAACAGCGTCCTGACCTCGGCGACGCTGAGGTAGCGTTGCTCGCCTTCGCCCTTGCCCATGATGTTGAGAAGCACGGGCCACTCGCCTTTCATCAGCATTGGGTAATACCAACGCGCCTGATCGCCCGCGCGTTTGAGATTGGCGGCCATGAAGGTCTCGATTTCCTTCGCCGTCAGCCCGCGCTCGGTACCGCCAGCCGGATCCTTGCATTCCTTGCCGAAGGTCGCGAGGCGCTCGATTTCGTCCTCATGCACCTGCGCGGTGACATCGAGGATACGCGAACCGGCGCCGTGCTTGTCCAGCGGGCCGTTGCGCAATTCGTCGAGTACCGCGCCTGATATCGCGCTGTTCAGAAGTCGTAGCGGGTTGAGGCCGTTGGCGATCAGCGCGACGCCGTAGGTCTTCATGCCGACTATTTTTTCCTTGGCGCCGTGTTCACCGCTGGCGGCCTCGATATTCTTGCAAAGCTCCGGAATCGGTACGACGTGGCCGCCGACAAAGCCGCCGGCGACAAGCGCGCGCAGGAAAGGGCAGGGATTATTCGGCGAAACGGCGATCGGCGGTGCCTCGCCCGGAACGACACGGTCTTGCATGAAGCCAAATCCTGAAACGAACGAATTATCAACCCGGACATAAAAAGGCGAACTCGATGACAGAATACTACCTTGGGGTGAGTGAGAGTGTTGGCGGGATTCGAACCTGTGTCAACCGAAGCCTGAAAAGAGGCCTGAATGCCTGCCGGGCCGTTTGTACGGTCGCCGCACGCAGTACCCTGCGCGACCTAGGAGTTTACGGTACGCTTTGGCGCGGATTCGACCAGGGTCAATTTGGTCGAGGGTACGCCGGCTTTCAGGAGCCCATCGCGGTAATGGTTGATGTCGGGCTGGGATTTCCAGCGGAAATTCCGCAAGTGCCGTTCGACGGTCAGGCCCGGAAAATTGTCGAGCAGGATTTCGGTCGACGCTGCCGCTTCCTCGGCTCGTCCCAGTTGGGCGAGGGCGGCTGCGCGCACCGCAAGTACCTGAAGGTGGTTGGGGTTCGAGTACAGTGCCTCGCGCGCCCAGGACAGCGACGCATCATATTGCCGCAGCAAGTAGTGGCTGAACGCGTTGGTCGACGCAAATTGATACCTGGGATCGGAGTTGCCGCGCTGGGCCGCCATCGAAAACAGTTCGATGGCCTGGCGATGCTCGCCGATCACGAAGTGACACATGCCCTGAACGCCGCGGGCGCCCATGTCGTACGGGTTCAGTTCGACTGCGCGCTTCGAGGCGTCCATGGCCGCTTCGTAATGGCCTTCCTGCGCATGCAAATAGCCTAGAATCTGAAATGCGAAGGACGAGCGAGGGTCGAGCCGAACGCTGCTTTCCGCCAGGCTCATCGCCGTGGTCCACAATTCGCGCGTGCTTTGGATCCAGCCGAAGTGCATTGCCTGGGTCATGATGGTGGCGAGATAGGCGCGGGCGATGGAAAGCGTCGGGTCGAGCGTGATGGCTTCCTTGAACAGCGCGATCGCGGCTTCGTAATCCGCCTTGGTGCCTTGATAATAGTGGGAGAGCCCCTTCAAGAACCGATCCCACGCGGTGATATCGTTCGACGGTGCCCGGGGTGGCGCGGAAGCTTCCGCGCGATAGATTTCGGCTGCGATCGCAGCCGAGAGGCTGGTGGTGATCTCGTCCTGCATCGCAAAGAGATCGCCGATGTCGCGGTCGTACCGGCCGTTCCACAATTGCTCGCCGCTCTCCGGCGCGATCAGTTCGGCGGTGACGCGAATCTTGGTTCCGGCGCGCCGCACCGAGCCCTGGATCAGGTAGGTGGCGTCGATCTCGCGCGCGATCAGGCGCGTGCTGACCTTGTTGCCCTTGAACGAGAACGTCGAGTTCCGGCTCAGCACCCGGTAAAACGATTGCAAAGACAGCGCGTGAATCAGGTCCTCGGTCAACCCGTCCGAGAAATATTCGTCGGTCGAGTCGCTGAGATTGGCGAAGGGGAGCACGCCAACGATCGCGGTTCGATATTGAGCCGCGAGCGTGGTGGCGTCCTTCGCATCCCTGGGATCGCGAGCGCGGCTATCGGATCCCGCCGGCTCCCAGGTCCAGACCTGGATCGGTCGTTCGATGTTCTTGAAGCGGTGACTGCCGGCGTCGGCGAAGGTGATGCCGATATGCTTGCCGGCCTCGCCCTGGGCCTTGCCCGAAACCGCGATGCCGCCGGGAGCCGCGACCGATTCGAGGCGGACGGCGATGTTCACATCGTCCCCGAACACTTCCTCCTCGTCGGCCATCACATCGCCCATGTGGATGCCCATGCGGAATTGCATGACCCGATCGGCAGGGATGTGGTTGTTGCGCTCCGCCATCAGCGACTGCATTTCGATCGCAGCCTGGATGGCGCCGACGATGCTCGGAAACTCCAGCAGAAAGCCGTCGCCGGTATTCTTCACCAGCCGGCCGCCATGATTGAGGATGATCGGATAGACCGCGGTTCGATGGGCCTTGAAGGTGGCATGCGTGCCCGCCTCGTCGGCCCCCATCATTCGGGAATAGCCGGCGACGTCGGCACAGACGATGGCAGCTAGCCGTCTCTCCATGTCCCTTGTGCTCCAGAATCGTCGGACAACCACTACGCGGTTATGCCGCGGAATCCTAATGTTTATAAAACAAGCTAATTTTGTCGGAAGTCGATTTCTTGTGAGATAATACTGCAATTCACGCAGGATTGGCATCCAAGTATCGACTGGACTTGCTGTGGAAATTGGCCACGGTTGTGGTCGCAACCGCTTGTGTCACTCGCTTTCATCGGCTGTGACAATCAATTAACTAAATGTAACCGTAAACGCGAACCGTACCCCGCACCCCATGCTCGGCATCCACGAACTCTGGCTCTTCATCGTCTCCGCCCTGCTGCTCAACGTCACGCCGGGGCCGGATACCGCCTATATCATCGGCCGCAGCATCCAGATGGGGTGGCGCGGCGGGGCTGCGGCCGTCTTCGGCATCAGCTCGGGCTGCGTCGTCCACGTGTTAGGGGCGGCGATCGGCCTGTCGGCGCTGTTGATGGCGTCGTCCTCGGCGTTCACGGCCGTGAAATGGGCGGGTGCGGCCTATCTTTTCGTCACCGGCATTCTGATGCTGCTGTCGCGCGCGCGACCGCTCGCCGAGATGACCGCGAAAGGGGAGGCGACCTCGCTCTTCCGCGTGTTCTGGCAGGGCGCGCTGACCAATATCCTCAATCCGAAGGTGGCGTTGTTCTTCCTGGCCTTCCTGCCGCAATTCGTGGCGGCGGATTCGCCGCACAAGACGCTGGCGTTTTTGCTGCTCGGCGGAATATTCATATTCAACGGCACGCTCTGGTGCCTGGCAGTCGCGGCGTTCGCGGCGCAGGGCCGCCGGCCGCATCCGGCAGTCTTCCGGCGCGATCGCGTGGGTCAACCGCGCGCTGGGCGGTCTGTTCGTCTATCTCGGCTTTCGGGTGGCGATGCTGGAGGCGCGATAAACCTACCCGTGGATTTTCACGAGCGCGCTGCCGGCGATATAGAGGCCTAGCAGGATCATCGAGATCAGGAACCAGCGGCGGAACATATCCGGCTGCATCCGGTCGCGCACCGCCTGGCCGATGAACATGCCGGTGAATGACGCTACCAGCGCGACCGCGCCCGGCAGCAAGGTGGCCCTCGTCATCAGGCCCGAATTGGTGAGGTTGAAGGCAAGCGCCAGCGTCGCCGTGGTGAAGAACACCCCGAGCGCCTGCACCAGTTCGTCCTTCTCCATGCCAATCGCCTGCATGAACGGCATCGAGGGGATGACCTGGACGCCCGTCGCCGCCGAAATGACGCCGGTCACCAGGCCGACGATGCCGCCGATCCATTTTTCGTTTCGGCGCGCGACCTTGAAATTGAATTTGCTCATGCCGACGATGGCGTAGATCACCAAGAGGGCGCCGAGAACGACGGTGCCGTAGGGCGCATAGGGGCCGGTCAAGAGCCCGCGGTTGAGCCAGATGCCGATCACCACGCCGGCCATCAGCGGCCACAGCCGCCGCATGATGTCGCGCAGATAGGGGCCGACAAAGGTCTGCCAGATATTGGTGACGATCGCCGGCACGATGACGATGGCGAGCGCCTGTCCCGGCGGCATGCTGACGGCGAGCAGGCCCATCGCGACCGTCGGCAGGCCGAGCCCGAGCACACCCTTGATGAAGCCGGCGAGCAGCAGCGAAGCGGCAATGAGAAGCAGCGTGGAATCGAACATAGCGGCGACATTGACCGATCGGCGTTCTCGGCACAATCTGGAGATTACGGAGATAGCCTTCGGCTATGCCGAAGGCTACTCGAGGAAAAGAGCCCCGCCATGCGTTTCGATCTGGTCGATCTGCAGCTCTTCATCGCTGTCGCCGACGCGCGCAGCATCACGCAAGGCGCCTCGCGGGCAAACCTGGCGCTGGCGTCGGCGAGCGAGCGGATCAAGGGCCTGGAACTGGCGCTCGGGGTCGCGCTGCTCAAGCGCGGCCGCCGCGGGGTGGAATTGACCGCGGCCGGCGAGAGCCTGCTCGATCATGCCCGCATCGTGATTCACAATGTGGAGGCGATGCAGGGCGATCTTGCGGCCTTCGCCAGCGGTATCCGGGCGAGCGTGCTGTTGCTCGCCAACACTTCCGGCCTGTCGGAGCATCTGCCGCGGGCCTTGGCCTCCTTCCTGCGCGAACATCCCGATATCAATGTCGACGTCGAGGAGCGCGAAAGCCTCGACATTGCGAATGCGATCGCGACCGGCGCCGCCGATCTCGGCTTTGCCGCCGAACACGCGCTGCCCGACAGCGTCGAGCGGTTCCTGTTCAGCGAAGACCGCCTGATGCTGGTGGCCTCGCGCCGCAGCGATCTCGCCAATCGCCGCCAGATCGACTTTGCCGAAGTAACCGGCCGCGACTATGTCGGGCTGACGGCCTCGACCGCGCTGCAGATCCACATCTCCCGGCACGCGGCGCGGCTTGGCGCGCGCCTGCACTTTCGGGCGCGGCTGCGGGATTTCGACGCGATCTGCCAGATGGTCGCCGCCGATGTCGGCGTCGCGGTGATGCCGGAAACCGCGGCACGGCGTTGCGCGCGCTCGATGCCGATCATGACGATCCGGATCCGCGACGGCTGGGCCAACCGCAGGTTGACGATCTGCGCTCGCAGCTTCAAGGCGCTGCCGCGGCCGGCGAAGCAATTGGTGGATCATCTGCGCAGGGCGGTCCAGCGCTGAGGACATTGAGGAGGCGGTATGCTGAAAGTCTGGGGACGACGCAGTTCGTTCAATGTCCAGAAGGTGATGTGGCTGGTTGGCGAGCTTGCGCTTGCGCACGAGCACATCGATGCCGGCGGCTCGTTTGGCGGGCTCGATACACCGGCTTTTTTGGCGATGAATCCGCACGGCCGCGTTCCCGTGATCCAGGACGGCCATGCCACCGTCTGGGAATCCCATGCCATCCTCCGTTATCTCGCCGCACGTCACGGTGCGGGGCGCTTCTGGCCCGATGATCCCGTCGCGCGGGCACCCGTCGACGGCTGGATGGACTGGTCGCAGACGTCGCTGCAGCCGGATTTCCTGGGCGGCGTGTTCTGGGGATTTTTTCGCACGCCGGAGGACAAGCGGAACTGGCCGGCGATCCGCTCAAGCCTGGCGCGTTGCAAAACCCATTTCGAGAAACTGGACCGGCTGCTCGAGGGCCGGCCCTTTCTGCTGGGCGACGCGCTGACCCTGGCTGATATCACGGCCGGTACATCGCTCTACCGGTATTTCGAGCTGGAGATCGAACGGCCGCAGCTCGCGAATCTCGCGCGCTGGTACCATGCGCTGAGCCAGCGCGTCGCGTTTCGCGAGCACGTCATGATTCCGTTCGAGGAACTGCGCGGACGATTGGACTACTAGAGCTTCGGTTCTGATTGGAATCAGTACCGAAGCTCTAGACTCTTGTTTTGACGCGTTTTCTTCACGCGAACCGGTATCCACTTCGCTCGAAAACGCTCTAGAGCTATTACTTCGCCGTCTCGATGCCGGCGTCCTTGATTACCTTGGCCCATTTCGTGGCTTCGCTGGCGATGAATTCGCGAAAATGATCCGGTGTGTCGCCGACCGCCGTCAGGCCCTGATCGGCAAGCTTTTGCTTCACGCCGGGGTCGCTGAGCGCCGTGATCGCGACCCGGTTCAGCGCCGCTACGATCGCAGGCGGCGTTCCCGCCGGCGCGATCATGCCGTACCAGTTCTCTATCCTGAGTTCGGGCATGCCGACCTCCGCGGTGGTCGGCACGTCGGGCGCGGTGGGCGCACGCACGGTGGTGCCAAGCGCGATTCCGCGCAGCGCGCCGGAGCGGATGTGCGGCAGGATCGCGGGCAGGTCGAGAAACGTCATCTCCACTTGCTGGCCCAGCAGGTCGTTGATCGCAGGCGCCGCGCCGCGATAGGGCACATGAACGATGTCGATCTTCGCGGTCAGCTTGAGCAGCTCGCCGGCGAGATGCGGCAGGCTGCCGGGGCCGGTGGAGGCAAAGTTGAGCTTGCCGGGCTGCGCCTTGGCGAGCGCCACCAGTTCACTCATGTTCTTTGCGGGAACGTTGCTCGCGACCACCAGCATCTCGGGCACGGTGACGACGAGCGTGACCGGTGCGAAATCCTTCACATCGTAGGGGACCTTCTCCATGCTCTGGTTGATCGTCAGCGCGCCCGCGTTGACGATGCCGATGGTGTAGCCGTCCGGATTTGCCTTCGCGACCGCATCGGTGCCGAGCGCGCCGCCCTGACCGCCGCGATTGTCGATCACGATCGGCTGCTTCACGATTTCCGACATGCGCTGGCCGACGATGCGCGCGATGATGTCGTTGGGACCACCGGCCGGGAACGGTACGATCAGCTTGATCGGTTTGGTCGGGAAATCCTGGGCTGAGGCTGCTGCGGACAACAGCAATAACGACAATCCGGTCAGCAGCCTGCCCCAAATGTTCATGCGCTGTCTCCCGTCCCTGATCTTCTTTATCGCAATCAGGATGGAGACAGGACGACGGGTCGGCAACTGGAAATTAGGTATTCAGCAGCCTCATCGCCGCTTCGTGCACGCGCGGGTCGCCGGCGGCGATGATGCGGCCGCCGTTTTGCGCCGGCTTGCCGTCCCAGGTGGTGACGATGCCGCCGGCGCCGGTGATGATCGGGATCAGGGCTGCGATGTCATAGGGTTTCAATTCAGTCTCGACCACGAGATCGAGATGGCCGGCGGCCAGCATGCAGTAGGAATAGCAGTCGCCGCCATAGCGGGTCAGCCGCACCGCACCCTCGACCCGGCCGAAGGCTGCGCGGTCGGCGGCGTTCATCAGGAGCGGGCTGGTGGTGTAGGAGGTCGCCTCCTTCAGCGAGGCGCAGCGCCGCACCGTCAGTTTTCGCTCGCCGGACGGCCCGGAGTAATGCGCCGAGCCGCTGTCGCCACGAAAGCGCTCGCCGATATAGGGCTGGTGCATCATCCCGAACACCGGGGTGCCCTTGTGCAGCAGCGCGATGAGGGTGCCCCAGATCGGAAAGCCGCCGATGAAGGATTTGGTGCCGTCGATCGGATCGAGCACCCAGACATATTCGGCGTCTTCGCGCTCATTGCCGAATTCCTCGCCGACGATGCCGTGCTGGGGGAAGTTGGCCTTGATCAGCCGGCGCATCACCGCTTCTGCCGCGCGGTCGGCCTCGGTGACGGGATCGAAGTCGCTGGCGCTCTTGTTGTCGATCGAGAGCGAAGTGCGGAAAAACGGCAGGATGGTTTCGCCGGAGGAAGTCGCCAAGCGTCCGATGAAGGCTGTGAAATCGATGACCGTCACGGCAGTTCCTTGGGCGTTACAAAAGAGCGAGACTTCGGAGCATTCTTGCCTAGCTCAATCCGGCGATCCGCGCACGATTAACGGAGTGTTATCCCGCCGTCATTGAGCGGGTCGGGATCGGCGGCCACGTTAGCGCAAAGTGGGTGTCGGTTTCCGGGACAAGGGACTTTGCTTGTCCGGGGAGCATGCGCCGAAAGGATAGAGCGGGGTGACAATTCGAAGAATAGTTATCCCGAATCTGGGGGCGGCGGCGGTTTCGAATGGGTTCGTTTGAGCCATGCATTTTCGGTGACACCGTCATTCACAAAGTCGAGAATTGTGAATTGTGGCCGTCCCGTAACACCGGGATTCGACGGATATGATCGGATAATATATTGATATTAATCAGGAAAATAGGATTTAACCGATCTGTTGCATAACAGCCAGTTCCACGAAGATTGCGCCGGACAGGTTTCGAAAAGACTTGCGTTTTGTGCAGCGCGGTCGCATATTGTTGCGGTGCGGTAGCGCCTCGCGCTATCGCTGCCCTCCTTGGGCGTTTCCTCCCTAGACTTGGGCCGCTTGTTCATTCAAGCGGCCCTTTTTTCTTTTGGGGCGGCACACACTCTCTGTGTCGTCATTCCGGGGCGCACCTCATGGCGCGAGCTTTGATGTGCAATTGCGCATTAGAGAATCCATAACCGCGATCGTGCGTATGGATTCCGGGCTCGTCGCTTCGCGCCGCCCCGGAATGACGAAGATAGAGAGTCCGCGCAGCCTACTCCGCTGCCGCCTGGAACGGGCCGAGGTCGCCGAGCGGCACCTCCGCCAGCCTGTCCGCCAGAACAGCGAAGTCGGCGACCACTTGCGCAAAGCGCGGGCTACGCTCGCGCCGCCGCTCGTCCATGTAGATCGCGCGGTTTAGCTCAAGCTGGACCGTGTGCAGGCCGCTCGCCGGATTGCCGTAGTGCTCGGTGATGAAGCCCCCCGCGTAGGGCTTGTTGCGTCCGATCGAATAGCCGAGCCCGCCCATGAGCTGCTCCACCACGTCGGGCAATAGCGGCGCGCAGCTCGTGCCATAGCGGTCGCCGATCACCACGTCGGGCCGCCGCGGCTCGTCGCGCGAAACGCCGATCGAGGGCATCGAATGGCAATCCACCAGGATCACGGTGCCGAACGCCTGATGCGCCTTGTTGATCAACCGCCGCAGTGCGCGATGGTAGGGCTTGTAGAGCGCCTCGATCCGTCCCAGCGCCTCGTCGACATTGAGCCGCTCGCGATAGATCTCCTGGCCGTCGCCAACCACGCGCGGAATGGTGCCGAGACCGCCCGCCACCCGCATCGAGCGGGTATTGGCGAAGCTCGGCAGCCGCCCGGTGAACATCCGCGGATCGAGCTCATAGGGCTCGCGGTTGACGTCGACAAAAGAGCGCGGAAAATTGACCCGGATCGTTGGAAAGCCGCGATCTGACAGATCGGCGATCAACTCGTCCATGAACGAATCTTCGGAGCGGCGCAGCGACGGCAGGTCGATCCGCGACGCCTTGAGGAATTCCTCCGGGTAGACCGAGCCGGAGTGGGGCGAGTTGAAGATGATCGGCGCCCGCCAGTTTGCCGGCTCCACGATCTCGAACGGCGGCGACAATTCGCCATCAAACTCGGTCATCGTCGGGCGTTGTCCCTTGCTCCGTCGTATCCGGCGCAAACGATTCTGCCAGAAAAGCGGATGTTTTATGAGAGGGCATTGTCTGTAATCACAACCAATCTGCCAAGCGAAAAACGTCTTGCACGTGCTGGAACGTGTCTCAAGACCAGAAAACGCCCAACTTCATTGGTTTGAGGGCCGCTTCCGCTACAGAAATGAAGTAAGCTTCCGCGCGGCCCGAGGGTTAACTTCACCCGAAATTTACCGTCTGTCGGGTTTAGTGTGCGGATTGATCCTCCAGCCGGATTCGACGAATAATCGCCATGCACAAAATCCTCCTCGCCGAAGACGACAACGACATGCGCCGCTTCCTGGTCAAGGCGCTGGAAAACGCCGGCTTTCAGGTCTCGCCCCACGATAACGGCATGTCGGCCTATCAGCGGCTGCGCGAGGAGCCGTTCGAGATGCTTCTGACCGATATCGTGATGCCCGAAATGGACGGCATCGAGCTGGCGCGCCGCGCCTCGGAACTCGACCCCGACATCAAGATCATGTTCATCACCGGCTTTGCCGCGGTGGCGCTGAACGCCGATTCGAACGCGCCGAAAAACGCCAAGGTGCTGGCAAAACCGGTCCACTTGCGGGAATTGGTCAGCGAAGTGAACAAGATGCTGGCGGCCTGATTCGGCCCCGTCAGCGTCAATTAAAGGCTCCAAATACCGGCCAAGTGTCCTTGCCTGCCCGCGTTGGAGCCGATATACGGACCCCACCCAATACGACTTTTAGGGCGCGTAGCTCAGCGGGAGAGCACTACCTTGACATGGTAGGGGTCACAGGTTCGATCCCTGTCGCGCCCACCATTCCAAGCCCTGAAAATAAGGGCTTTTCCAGCACTTTCGACAAATTCGAGTCCGCCTCGACTTGCCAGAACGTGCCGCGAACATTGCCCACTTGCTTAGAAAATCTGGGCACTGGCTGGGCAGGACGTTCCGCCTTTGATCCCAAGGGCGTTCGGATAGGAGATACCGAACACGGGCCTCCACAAATGCAAAGGGCCGCCCTGCCAGGCGGCCCCAATCGCAACTTGAATGCTATCGACGAAATCAACACTAACGAAGACCGCCCTGCCCGGCAAGCCGTTTGGCTCTCCGCAAGATTCGGTCTTGGCGTCGAGCTCGCGACGACGATCGCCAATTTGGCGTTTTCGGTGGCGCGATGAGCATTTTGCCTCCCCACTCGATTGAAGCCGAACAGTGCCTGCTCGGTGCAATCATCATCAACCAGTCCGTGTTCGACGTACTGGACCGGGAAACACCGTCTAGCGTCGGCAAACTTCTTTGAACCGTTGCACGGCCATCTGTTCGACCGGATGCAGTCCATGCACGTTGAGGGTCAGCGTATTGACGTCGGCCTTACGATTGCAGGTCTCGGCTCTGAGGCTGGGATCGAATCTCCGGGCGGCCTGACATTAGGCCAGTACGTTGCCCGGCTCGCCGCGGGTGCCACCACGATCATCAACGCGCCGACTACGCGCGCACGATCCTGGATCTCCACGACCGCCGCCAGCTGCTTGCCGTCGCGGATAGCTGGTCACCACCGCCGACAATGCGGCGCCGGTTGACGCGGCGACCGCCGCGATCAGCCAACTGGACCAGATCGCATCCGCCAGGGCTACGAGTGCGGCAGCCAGTATGGATATCGGCCAAGCGGCATACCTTTCCATGGAGCGGCTCACGGTGGCACTCCGGCACCCCGGCAAGATCGCCGGGCTCGCGACCGGCCTGTCCGATCTCGACACCATGCTCGGCGGTGCCCAGCGGGGTGACCTAATCGTTGTCGCCGGTCGCCCAGGCATGGGCAAGACGGCGCTCGCCGCCTGTGTGGCCCGCGCTATGGCTGAGGCAAGCCATCCCGTGATGTTCTTTTCACTCGCCAGATGGGCGCCATCAGCCTGGCCGACCGGCTGCTTACCGACATCGCCTTCGATCCCCGGCACCCGATCGAATACGACGCCATCGTCAAGGGCCGGCTGACCGGCACGGAGCATCAGCGGATCGTCGACGCGGAAAGGCGGCTTAGGGGCCTTCCTATTCGCATTGACCCGCAGGCCAGCCTATCGGTGTCGCAGATTGCGTCCCGAGCCAGGCAGCAGCAAAACCGGCTGGAGCGGCAAGGCAGGCGTTTGGGCGCGATGCATCGTGGACCACCTGCACATCGTGGCTTCGTCTAGCCGGTACGCCGGCCAGCGGGTTCAGGAGCTCAGCGAGACATCGGCCGGTTCTCTTTGAAGGCGCTGGCGAAGGAACTGGGCGTTCCTGTCATCGCCCTGGCTCAGCTCAATCGTTCGGTTGAGACCAGGGACGACAAGCGGCCCGGATTGGCGGATCTGCGGGACTCCGGTGCGATCGAGCAGGACGCCGACGTCGTGATCTTCGCCTTTCGTGAGGAATACTATCTTCGCGCCAAGGGTCCCGATCAGGCCGCGGAGGACCGGCGGATCGCTAGATATTTCGAGGTGCAAAACCAGTTGGAACTGATAGTCGCAAAGAACAGGAACGGCCCCGTCGGCAACATCGAGTTGTTCTGTAACATCGCCTGCAATGCCATTCGCAATGCTGAGGCGTCCCGATGAGCAGCAAGGGCGTTTTCGGGGTCGATCGCGACGTGTTCGACAACCCTGTCTTCAAGAAAGAGCCGTTCACCGAGCGAGAGGCGTGGATCTGGTTGAATGCTCGAAGCGAGCTATAAAGCTCGCCGCGTCAGAACCACTAGTGGCCGCGCCGTAGAGATGGTGGACCTGCAGCGCGGTCAGCTCTCCCACTCCCGACGCTTTATGCAACAGGTCTGGGGCTGGCAATCTGAGAAGAAAGTAAGGAGTTTTTTAAAACGGCTGGAAATGGACGCACTAATTGCCCTGCAAACGAACACGCTACAGACCGTCATAACCATTTGCAAATACGGCGAATATCACTTTTCAGCGAAGGCGGTGGACACACAAACGGACGCAACAAGGGCCCAACATGGGCCCAATAAAGAAACAAGGATAAACAAGAAAGAAGATATTGCTCGATCACTCGGCTTTGAAGATTGGTACCGTCACTGGCCACGAAAGCGGCAACCAGATGCAGCTCGCAGATCGTACAATCGCGTCGTGCCGTCTCGGATCGGTCACGCTGACCTGATCACCAAAACCCAAACATTCGTCGCTGACTGGCAGAGATCGAAGCAGGACCTGAAGTTTTGTCCGTATCCAGCCAAGTGGCTCGACGACGGCTGCTTCGATGATGAGATGATCCCCAGCGGTAAAATCGAATCGGTAACTCCGTCGCTGATCCTTCGACGTTTTCCGACGCCGATTGGCAGAAACGACTAGCGAACTTCAAGGCGAGCGGGGAATGGTCAGCGATCTGGGGATCGGCACGGGAAAGCCCGGATGCCTCGTACCGCGGCACCTATTGGTCAGCGCGGTAGCATCATGATCAACCGCCGCCGGCCGCCAATTTTCATTGGCGACGTCAGACGGCTGGGGGTGTTATCAGCATTTAAATTTTGCGCCTCAGGGCTTCGGCCGGTACCCGCCTGCGTGTCTGTTTTCAGGTGGTCGCTGATGAACGATCGCCGAAGCGCGGACGTGCCGACAGCATCCAACCTCTCGGGGGAAAAGAAGCCGTGAGAGAGTTCGATCTAGTTGCGACGATGCGTCAGCAATCAGCAGAAGAACTGGTGCCTTGGCGCAGCCAGAGTACAAGGCCTTCCCATTTCATTTGCCGCGCCCTCGATAGGGGGCGGTATGTCAGAGTTGGCGGTATGGGGGCAGCATCTACCGCATGGGGTGGCACCCGGAGATTTTATTCCCTCCAGGGAGTTTTCAAGAAATCAAACAACCCAGAACAGCAATAAATACAGGCACTTTGGAGATTCTTGGGCCAAATGAAAAAATCAAAGACTGCGGAAACTGCCAGAGAAAAATCAAGACGGGGCGGGGCGCGTCCCGGCGCCGGAAGAAAGCCGGGAAGCCGCAATCGGCCAACCAACGACCATCTTTATGAGCCGTGTGTCGATGCCCTGGCGTCGGCGCTCGATGGCAGCAAGCCACTCGAGTTCATTTTCGCTATGTGGTGTCTGAATGCGCCGCTCAAGACAGCCAGGGCGGCGCTGGGCATGACGCACAGTGCTTTTGCGGCGAAGTACGGCCAAGCAATTGCGGTGTTTATGGAGCGTCAGCGGTTGGGGATGCAGGCGCAGCAAGCTCGCGCAGCCGCATGAGGGGGTCGCTGGCGCTTCAGAAGTTGAGGCCCCGATCAGGTCAGGCAAACAAATCCGCACCGGTCTGGTAAACTTTACATAAGTTCCGGACTCTATGTTTTCAAAGCCAGCCGCGCCCGATCGCGAGCTTGAGGCCGGCACCGGGTATTCGGCGGGACTGCCGCCTTCTTTGAAAAGGAAGGGCCTCTCAATGTGGATTTCGGCCGTCCTGGACGACGTCAGCGGCATGACACCTCGCGAGCCGCATCAACGCCATCTCGCTTGCACACGATCAACTCGCCCCCCGACAAGAAGGCCAGACTGTCAGACTGTCTCATTACATCCGCGCAATTTGCAGCGCGATCCGCCAGCAGGTTGAGGAAGTCGTAATCGATGTCGAGTGTGACGAGATCGAACTGAGTATTGACCGGGCGTTGCCCGTTGGCCTCATTCTAAATGAGGCCGCGATGAACAGCATCAAGCATGCCTTCGGTCCGAAGGGCGGCAGGATCAAGGTGCGGTTGGTAGGGGGTATCGGCTACGGGGAGGCCCGTTTGTGTCCGACAACGGGCGCGGCATTCAGAATTCGAATGAAAACGGGTCCGGTCTTAAGTTGATTGCCGCTCTTGCTAAACAAATTGGTGGCGCTATCGACCAGGAAAGTGCCGATACGGGCACGACAACAACGCTCACTTTTCCATTAATGTCGTGAGGGTGCAGTCCATATCCACCTGAACAGGTCTACACCCCGACGAGCTGGACTGGACGAAACGGTTCTCAGCAATTGCTCCGGCGCCCCGACATTCCCGGCAAGCCATCATCGACGGGTTGGTGGTGGTCGCCGACGAACTTCCCAGAACTGCAGGCCGAACTTGCCGCTGGTGAATTGCCGTTACGCCGGCGGCCGCATGCACCCTTGCGCCAAGGCTGCGAACCGAACGCGGCCAGTTGCCGATCTTTGGATCGCCGATATCATGCCCATCGCGAGTTGTTGTTCGGCGCTCTCGATATGAATGCTGCTAGTCGTTCAGTACCTCTTGCAGCGCGTCAGGCGCCAAAACGTGTGCACACCCTTTTTTCCCCCGAACCATTGGACCCCCTCGACAGGGCGGCCAGCCTGTATCACCACAGCTTAATAACAAACTTGGTAAGTGATGACCACTGGCACATTAGGGACCGACCAGTTTCCCAATGCGATTTAAAGAGCGCGCTGACGACGTGCAACAAGGCTGTAAACAAACAGCACCACAATGGCGCCGACAACAGCTCCGATCAGGCCTGCGCCCTCGCCTGGCCGATACCAGCCGAGTGCCTGTCCGAGAAACGTCGCAACAAACGCGCCGACGATGCCAAGTATTGTTGTAAGGATGGAACCTGATGGTTCATTGTCACCGGGCATAATAAATTTTGCGTATCAACGCCCGCAACGAAACCAATAATGATCGTCCAGATAATACCCATGTCAAACCTCCGATTATGAGCATTTATTTCGGAAGGCGTCCGTCCGGCGTGTACTGATCAACGGCAGCAGGAAGTTCTCGTGAAAGCCTCGCCAAGAGTTCCTCCTGCGACAGCCCCGTTTGCTGTTCCAGCGCGGCCAACACATCCGCTCCAATTGCCTGCTTCAGCTGTGGCGGTGGAAGCTCTTTATTGGGACCCTTGCTTATCCAGGACTCCGCAGTATCGCCCTGACCGTTTTGCTTGAACAGTTCGAGCAACTCTCCGAGCCCTCCACTTAAAAGGCCGCCAACGCCGCCTCCGGCGAGTGCTCCTTCCAGATTTCTGAGCGGGCCACCCAAAGGAACTTGCTTGCTGTCCGCGCCCGGTTGCCCGGTATTGCCGGACAGGCACCTTTCAGCAACTCGCCGAGCTTGTCCCTGTTTTGATAGCCCGCCAGTGCGAGCAAGCCCAGTAACGCTGTCATAGATGGCATTCCCCGTGACATGTCAGTCTCCTGCATTGCACTGTTGGCCAGTAACGTGCCATCACGCGTCGGGTTCCGCGCCAAGCCTCTAGACAGCTTGTCGTCGTCTGAAATTTTTTGTCGTCGTCTGAAATTCTTCCGGCCCCACGCGGGGTCAGATGACTCCCATAGTGGATCGCTGCCTGTGCGCCGCTGCGCCCGACCTGGTTATCGGATTTTCACCGCTTCTCGGCCCGGAGGTCTAGCCGCATTTTCGGCCGCCTGGTACATGCTGTAGGTGCTGGCCCCGAAGAGACGATCAAGGAATCCTCTCCCGGCTTTCCATGACCGGCTTCCAACCGGTCGCGGTACCGAAAAGTGGGCGTATTAATAAGCATCCGCCAAGGCCAACCTGTGGGCTGCCAATGCCAGCTTATAGCGCGAAGCGCTCGCTACCCAGCCATCGGAACGATGCAAAGGCCTTTCGATTGAAGTCCAATGGATCGCATGTACCTCGCCATCATCGCCTCAGCGCTGCTACTGCTTCTCGGCGCGACCGGTCTGTACGTGACCCGGACCGCTTATCTCATGCCGCACGCGCGCACGGTCGGCTTCTCGGGGCTCACGATAGATTAGGGCCAAGCAGCGTTGCGCCCGCCCCCGATCTGGCGGCCCCATGCCTCATGGGGCAGCCGTTGCGCTGTACCTCGCCATCGCGACGGATGCTTTCCAGGAACAAACCGGGCTAGCGGGATTTGATTGTTTAGATCGGTCGCGCAGAGGGGAGTCCGGCGACAGGAAGGAATGTTGTTGACGTCGGAGGCGGAGGTGATCGAAGCGACGATACCCAAGGAGCCGGCCATGGATGAGCAGAACGGACGCGACAACTCTCCCCCAAAGGGCGAGAAGCCTATCATTGATCAAATGACCGAGTTAACGGCTCAGGCTGCCGG
>CAVZGZ010000018.1:0-307884 GCA_963774775.1 uncultured Alphaproteobacteria bacterium | reverse complement strand
GCCGACATCACCAAATTGGTGCAGACCGAGCTGCGCCGCGTCGGCTGCCTGGCCGGCAATGTCGACGGCGACTGGAACGCGGCCTCGCAGCGTTCGCTGACGCTGTTCAACCGCTACGCCGGAACCAGGCTCGACGCCAAGGTCGCCAGTGTCGACACGTTCGATGCGATCAAGCTAAAGACGACGCGGGTGTGTCCGCTGGTCTGCGAGCATGGCTTCAGGGCCGAAGGCGACCGCTGCACCAGGATTGCCTGTGGCGAAGGCTCGTTCCTCAATGACGACAATGAATGCGAGAAGCGCCGCACCAACAAGCCGGTGGCCAAGCGCGATACCGACAATCGACGGGAGCGCCCGGCTCGGGAACGGACGCCCGCTTTGCCCGATGCCAGCGTGGCCAGGCCCCGCGCGTCGGCTGGGGGATCGGGCCAGATCGTTTGCGACGCGGGCGGTTGCCGGCCGGTCAGGCGCGGTTGTCACGTCGGCTATGAGGGCGGCTCACCGCGTAGTGGCAGCGGAGGGAATGTGGAAGTCTGCAACTGAGGGCGGTGGCGTGGCTAACTAGATTGCGCTCGCCGCGATGTTCACCATCAGCGCCAGCAGTGCCGTGTTGAACACGAATGAAATGATACCGTGCACGGTCGCGGTGCGGCGGATGACCTTGTCGGTGATGCCGACGTCAGAAACCTGCGCGGTCATGCCGATCACGAACGAGAAATAGACGAAATCCCAATAGTCGGCATGGTCGTGCTGATCGCCGCTCGGAAACTGCAGGCCGCCAGGTGTGACGCCGCGATAGTAGTCGTGGGCGTAATGCAGCGCGAAGCCGGTATGTACCGCCGCCCACGACAGCGCGATCGTCACCGTCGCCAGAGCCAGTTGCGGTCCGCTGCGGTTCGAGGCGCCGAGCTCGAACACGATCGCGGCGATGCTGGCAAACGCGCCGAGCGCGGTCACCATCAGGATCAGAAAGCGGCCATCATCCTCCAGCACCGCGTTGCGCTTGATGCGGGCGAGGCCGCAGCGAAACATCATGATGTAGGCGAGCACCAGATAGCACGTAACGAAGATATCCCAGCAGACCAGCAGCCGCGTCACCAGCCGCAACGTATCAGGCAGCAGGAAGAACGCCACGATTCCGATCGCGATCGAAGTGAACGTGCGCGGTCGCCCATAGACCACGCGAACCGGCCTCGGCATTTTTCGGAAGCGAAGAAGATGCTCGTCGAATTCCTTGCCGGCCATGAACTTCCCTAGTTCCTGCGCTCGGCGACGAAGCGAGCGGCGGCCCGCAGCACATCGCCCTTCGTCCCGAAGATCGACAATGCCGAAATCGGCGCGCGCGAGCAGGTCGCGCACGCGCTGCTTGGCGCCGTCGACGCCGAGCTGGGTTACGAACGTGGTCTTGCCCAGCGCCGCATCCTGGCCGGTCTGTTTGCCGAGTGCCGCCGCGTCGCCCTCGACGTCGAGCAAATCGTCGGCGATCTGGAAGGCTTCGCCGAGCGCGCGGCCGTAATCGTCGAGCGCCTGATATTCCTTTTCGCTGGACTGACCGAGGATCGCGCCGGCGATGCAGCCGTAGCGCAGCAATGCGCCGGTCTTCATCTGTTGCAACCGCGCGACGTCGACCGGTTCGCGGTCGCCGAAGCGGCCCTCGCCGGCGAGGTCGAGCATCTGGCCGCCGACCATGCCTCCAAGGCCCGATGCGCGCGCCAGGGCCCGCGTCAGCAGCAGGCGCACGGTTGGGTCCTTGTGAATTTCGTCGCGGGTGATGATGTCGAAAGCCAGCGTCAGCAGCCCGTCACCGGCAAGGATCGCCGTGGCATCGTCGGTCTGCTTGTGCAGCGTGGGCCGGCCGCGGCGCAGGTCGCTGTTGTCCATCGCGGGCAGGTCGTCATGGATCAGCGAATAGCAGTGGATGCATTCGAGCGCGGCGCCGGCCAGAAGCGCCGCCTCGCGGCTGACGCCGAACACGGCGGAACTCTCGACCACCAGGAACGGCCGCAGCCGCTTGCCGCCGCCGAGGCTCGAATAGCGCATGGCGTCCATCAGCCGCTTCGGCCGCGCGATCTCGTCGGGCAACAGCGTGTCGGTCAGCAATTTGGCCAGCAGCGCCTCGGTATCATCTGCAGTCTGGTCCAGTCGTTTGGCAAAATCGGCAGTAACGGTCGTCATTAAGAATAGCTCCAGATCGAATTCGGGGCGGACAATCGTTGATGATACCGGCTTCGTCAATTCCACCGGACGGCCTGTGACGCCTTAAAACGGCTGGAAAAACCGCTGATTATCTGAAGATATTCTCCCAAACCGGTCGATTTTGGCCGCGCCGACCGCCTTGAGCCGGAAACCTCCGTTTGCGCCTGGTCCGAATTTCATTGCTGCTGTTGCTGGCGGTGCTGTTGCTGCCCTATCTCGTGACGCCGCTCTACCGTACCGGCCATCCGGTCTCGACCCTGATGGCCTGGCGCTCGCTAAAGGGCGCGCCGGTGTCACGGCAATGGATCGATTTCAACGCGATTTCGCCCACCCTGCCGCGCTCGGTGGTGGGCTCGGAGGACGCCAAATTCTGCAGCCATCGCGGGGTCGATTGGAACGCGCTGCGTGACGTGATCGACGATGCCGAGGACGGCGAAGTCGCGCGCGGCGGTTCGACCATCACGCAGCAGGTCGCCAAGAACCTGTTCCTGTGGCCGGGCCGCAGCGTGGTCCGCAAGGCGCTGGAGCTGCCGTTGGCGCTATGGATCGACCTTGTGCTGCCGAAGCGGCGCATCCTCGAAATCTATCTCAATATCGCCGAACTCGGCCCGTCCGGGCAGTTTGGCGCTGAAGCCGGCTCGAATTACGCCTTCGGCCATTCGGCATCGACCCTGTCGCTGCGCGAGGCCGCCCTGCTGGCGGCGATCCTACCCAATCCCGTCAGGCGCAGTGCCCGTAATCCCAGCCCCGGGGTGCGCCGCCTGGCCGGGACCTATATGGTGCGGGCGGGTGCAGTTCAACGCTGCTGGAGCGAAAATCGTGCGTTTTGAGCCGATTTTGGGCGGTTTTTGCCGCAGGCAACCCTAGCTTTACGCCAGCCCATCCTCTATAAGCGCGGCCTTATCGGCATCGCAGCTCGCGCTACGCGCAGCGTCCTCATTTGGACGATGCCTCCGACAACACCCCTAGAGGACCGTTATGGCCGTTCCCAGAAGAAAAACTTCGCCCTCGCGGCGTGGCATGCGCCGCTCGGCGGATGCGCTCAAAACCCCGACCTATGTCGAGGACAAGGATTCCGGCGAATTGCGCCGCCCGCATCACCTCGACCTGAAGACCGGCATGTACAAGGGCCGGCAGGTTCTGAAGGCGAAGAAAGAATCCTGATCACGCGTTGGTGCTGTGACCCTGCAGCGCCTGCCTGAATTCGGTCAACGAGTGCGGTAAGACAATATCCTGCGGCGGCGCTTTGCCGGGGAATGTTCCCGTTGCCCAGTCCGTTTTTTGACGCGTTCTCGTTTCGCGAAGCTCGATCCGCTTCGCGGCGAAGCGTTGCAACAAGGCCTCGCTGCCCATGGTCGGTTTTCCGCTGCTCCTGATTCCGCTCGCGGTCTACAACATCATCGTTTTCTTGATGCCCGGCGTTTCCTTCGCCGATCCGCTGATCAAGCTGACATTGATGTCCGGCGCGGAATGGCAGGTGACGCTAAGCGACATCCTGCTCGCGGTAGGCGTGGTGTTGCTGCTGCTCGAGGTCATCAAGGGCGCGCGTCCCGGCGCGAAATATCTCACCGATCATCTGCTGTCACTGATCGTGTTCGGTGCCGCAGCGGCCGAATTCCTGCTGTGGCCGAAATTCGGCAACTCGACTTACTGCCTGCTGACGCTGCTGGCCCTGGTGGATTTCCTGTCGGGCATCGCCCTGCGAACACGTCGTAGCGCCGCTGCGATCGCTGCCGCCCCGGTGGCCAGCAAGCGTGCCCGAAAGGCCGAGCCGCCTGCGGCCGAATTCGAGCCGGTTCCTCCCCCGGCGCCGGCAGCCTCTGCACCCGCGCCGTCGCCGGTCCCCTCGGCAGCCTCAGTCGCTGAATCCGTGCTGCTCGATCATCCCGAGCCAAAGCTCGCGCAACCCGCCGTCCCCTCTCCGGGATTGCAGCCGGGCGGTCACCCGCCGTCGGACGCGCCGCAGCGCTGATATTCTTCAGATGATTTGCCGGGTCCGCCGAGCGACCCCGCGCCGCTCGCGCGGGCTGGCGCCATAGGCCGTCTGCGCCTCTGCGAGCGAGGCCCGTCGCAGCGTTCGCGTTTGCGGCTCCTGCGCCGCAGTGGCGATCAATTGGGTGATGAAGGACGGATCGGCGTGCGGCAGGGTCGGTTTGGACGACCAGTGCAGCGTCGGGGTCACCGGCACGAGATCGACGCAGGCAGGCGCAGCGTCGGTCAGGATCTCGCCGTCCAGCACCTGTTTCGATGGATCGATATTTATCATAGCAAACCCGATCCGGTTGAATGTCGCGTTTTGGGGCGTCAGGCGCTCCCACCATCTAACCGTGGCAAGGGCTATGCCGCGACCGCGCGGTTGGTTCCGGACCAGCGTGAAACGTGGTTTCCAGATTATTTATCAACTTCTCCTAGCGTTGGATTCCAAAGAGACACTATCCTTAGGCACGAAGAATCACCCGGTGGTGTACCAAAACGAGGCAAGCTTGATGCCCTCTGTCCCGCCAGCCGCCAGCATCCTTGCCTGTCTCGGGCAAGCGACGTTCGCTTGGGATCTCGCCACCGACGCGATTGCCTGGAGCGACAACGCGGCCGCGATTTTTCCCGACATCCCGCCGGAGATGCTTTCAAGCGGCGCGGAATTCGCCAAGCTGATCGAGCCCCAGCGTTCGATCCGTGCCGATGCCCTTGCCCAGTCTGCAGCCGTGCGGGGCAGCGAGGGCGTGCCTTATCGGATCGAGTATGGCGTGAGGAAGTCCTCGTCCGCTCCCTTGATCTGGATCGAGGAGACCGGTTGCTGGTTCGCCGGCTCGGCCGGCCGGCCGGCGCGCGCGCAGGGCGTGGTCCGAATCAACAACGAGCGCCACGCCCGCGACGAGCAATTGCTGAAACTGTCGCGGCACGATCCGCTGACCGGCGAACTCAACCGCACCCATTTGATCGCTTCGCTTGCGGAAACGATCGAGGAATGCGCGCGCTTCCGTTCCTCATGCGCCTTCATGCTGATCGGCATCGATCATCTGGCCCGCGTCAACGACGCCTTCGGCTTCGATGTTGCGGACGCGGTGATTGCCGAAGTCGCGAAACGGATTCGCGCACGGCTGCGCGGCGGCGACATGCTCGGGCGATTCTCCGGCAACAAATTCGGGCTGATCCTGCGCAACTGCACCGTCGAGGACATCAACATTGCTGCCGAACGCTTCTTGGCCGCGGTTCGCGACGATGTCGTGCCGACCAAATCAGGTCCGGTATCGGTGACTGTCTCGATCGGCGCCGTCAGCGCGCCGCGATATGCCAAGAGCGCCGAGGAGGCGATCAACCGCGCCCAGGAAACGCTCGATGGCGCCAAGAACCGCCGCGCCGGATCGTTTGCGCTCTGGCGTCCGAATGTCGAGCGCGACGCCCAGCGCCGCGTCAATATCCGCGTCACCGACGAGATCGTCACCGCACTGAACGAGCGGCGGATCGTGGTGGCGTTCGAGCCCGTGGTCGAGGCGCGTTCGCGCAACGCCGCGTTCTACGAGTGCCTGGTGCGTATGGAGCAGGAGGATGGCTCCGCGCTACTGGCGCCCGACATCGTACCGGTTGCGGAGAGGCTCGGCTTGATCAGGCTGGTCGATCACCGTGTGCTCGATCTCGCAGTCGCCGAGCTTGCGGCCGCGCCGAATGTGCAGCTTAGCCTCAATATCTCGCCGGATACCACGATGGATCCGGATTGGTGGGCGTCGATCGAATCGCTGATGCGGGCGAATCCCGGCGTCGGCGAACGCTTGATCGTCGAGATCACCGAAACGGTGGCGATCAGGGATGTCGATGACGTTCGCGGCTTCGTCACCCGGCTGAAGAATTTCGGCAGCCGGATCGCGATCGACGATTTCGGCGCCGGCTACACCTCGTTCCGGAACTTGCGCAAGCTCGGCGTCGATATCGTGAAAATCGACGGCGCCTTCGTGCAGAACATCGCACGTTCGGCTGACGATCGAGCCTTCGTGCAGACGTTGATCGATCTGGCGCGGCGGCTGCAAATCAAGACAGTGGCGGAATGGGTGCAGGACGACGAGTCCGCCGTGATGCTGCGCGAATGGGGCTGCGACTATATCCAGGGGCGCCTGATCGGCCTCGCGTCGCCGGAGCGGCCGTGGGCTCCTGCGACGGACAAGGTGCTGCCCGCCGCGTGTTGATGGCGAGCGTCAAATCTCTCTGTCGTCCCGGCGAACGCAGGGACGACGATATGCCTACTCCGCCGCCGCGTTCTGGCCCGGCCCGCCCACAAATCCCGCCGCATCCCCAAACCGCTCGATCATCACCGCCGTCAGATCCTTCGCCTTGTTGGTCACGCACGCCCCTGAGCGCACCGTGTAACGATCCTGATGCTTCACATGCGACGGCGCCTCGCCCCGTTGCAGGGCGCGGGCCGCGTCCATCACCAGTTTCCGGAAATGCAGGATGCCCAGATCGGTCGGCCCGAGATGTTCACGGGTGCGATCAGCGATCGGACCCTGGCTGTCCTGCACGGCGGCATCCTGTTCGGAGACGCCCTTGATGCCGGTGTAGCTGCTGGTCTTCTGCAGCTTGCGGTCGATCAGATAGTCGTTTCCCCTGTTGCGCAAGGGCACGTAATTCTCGTCGACCACCGACATCACGCCGTTGCCATTGGCATAGCCATCGCGCTCGGCTTGCGTCAACGGACGCTCCGGATTCCACGCATAGGTGTAGATCCAGCAATTGGTGTCGGTGACTGGAATGAAGCTCTGGCCGAAGATATTCTCACCGGGCATCGAGCTCGGCGCATAGGCATGAACCGGCATCAGGAACTGGGCGATGCGCCAGTAGATGTTATCTGACCCGGTGAGCCGTCCGCCGGCGACCGTGAGGCCGGCCTCGTGCGGATTGATCTTGATCACCGGGCGCGGGTCCTCGGCGATCCATCGCATGTGATCGGTTGCGACCCGCGTCAGCGGGTTGACGAAGTGCTTCTTGATGTCGAGGATCTCGTTCTCTTCCTTCTCGAAGCTTAGATGCGCGAAGGTGAAATGCGCGGTGTCGATCGAGCCTTCGACCGCCTGCACCCAGTTGCAGTCCTGCCATTTCTTGGTGACGTAGCGGTGTGAGGGCGGCACCAGCGCCATCTCCAGCGCCGGCAATTCTGGGACGAAATCTGCCGGGCCCATGTAAGCCCAGATCATGTCGCCCCATTCGCGCACCGGATAGGACTTGATGCGAATCAGGTCCTTGGCATTGAGATCTGGATAGGAGGTCGGCATGTCGACGCAGCGGCCCTCGGTGTCGAACTTCCAGCCGTGATAGACGCAGCGGATGCCGCATTCCTCGTTGCGGCCGAGCCAGAGATTGGCGCCGCGGTGCGGGCAATATTGATCGATGACACCGACCACGCCGCGTGAATCACGGAAGGCGAGCAACTCCTCGCCCATCACGACGATCTTCTTCGGCGGCCCGTCCGCTTCGGGCAATTCTTTCGACAGCAGCACCGGCAACCAGAACCGGCGCAGCAATTCGCCCATGGGCGTCCCCGCACCGCTTTCGGTGAGGAATTTGTTGTCTTCTGCGCGGAGCATGGGCGTCCTCCGAAGTCTTATTGATTTTGAGCAAGCTTCGCGCAGGCCGAAGCAGGCGTCAACGCGGGTCTGGATTTTTATTTTGACGCGTTTTCTTCGCGCGAACCGATGTCCACTTCGCTCAGAAACGCTTTAGTTCACACCGGCCGCTCGCCCTTCACCGTCACGCGTGTGCCGGCGCGGGTGTGCGGCCAGTAATCCCACATCGCGCGGTGCTGGGCGCAGCGGTTATCCCAGAACGCGATGGCATTTTCCGTCCAGCGGAAGCGGCACTGGAACAGCGGGTTCTCGGCGTGCTGGTAGAGATAGGCCAGCATGGCGTCGCTCTCGTCGCGGGGAATGCCGATGAGGTGGCGGGTGAAGCCGCGGTTGACGTAGAGCGCCTTCTTGCCCGTCACCGGGTGGGTGCGCACGACAGGATGTTCGGCGCTGGGATAGGCGGGCTTGTCGGCGACACCGTAGTTCGCGTAGAGCCCGCGATAGGTGGATTCGCCGTCATGCAGCGCGGTGAGCCCACCGAGATAGGCCTTCATCCGGTCCGAGAGCGCCTCATAGGCGGCGTACATGTTGGCGAACAGCGTGTCGCCGCCGCGCGGCGGGCACTGCCTGATGTAGAGGATCGAACCCATCGGCGGTTCGAGGTCGCAGGACACATCCGTGTGCCAACCCTCGCCATTGGCGCGCGGGCTATCCTTGTCGGCATAGATCTTCATCAGCGCGGGATCGTCGCCCTCATGGGGCGCGGCGGGATGGATGTGCAGATCGCCGAACTTGCGGCCGAAGGCGAGATGCTGTTGCGGCGTGATGTGCTGGTCGCGGAAGAAGATCACGAGGTTTTCGGCGAGCGCGCGATGGATTTCGTCCATCTGACGATTGGACCGTGCATCATCGGAGACGAGCTTGCCGATATCGACGCCCGAAATCTCCGCGCCGATAATCGGGGTCAGTTTTTCGACCGCGATGGTCTCGTAAGGTTCAGACTCGTCGGCGAGATGGCGGTAGCGGGGACCGTGCTTGCCGGACAGCGAACTCATGGCGTTCTCCCGATCGTTCTTGATTGGGATCATCGTAGCCTGTGACGTACGAAGCGCAATCCATCCGTCGTCGTCCCGGCCTTGAGCCGGGACCCATACCGCGTTGTGCTCTCGATTGAAGCGAGATCGCTGACGCCTTCGTGAAACAACCGGCGCCTGTGGTTATGTGGTCCCCGCTTTCCGCGGGGACGACGGAGAGACCTACTCCGCCGCCGTCACCGGCGCCTTGCTGCTCGCGCCGTACTTCTGGTCGATGTAGTCGATCACCAGCGCCTTGAAGTCGGTGGCGATGCCAGGCCCGCGCAGGGTGCGGAACTTCTTGCCATCGACGAACACCGGCGCTGCCGGTGCTTCGCCGGTACCGGGCAAGGAGATGCCGATATTGGCGTGCTTGGATTCGCCGGGGCCGTTGACGATGCAGCCCATGACAGCGACGTTCAAAGATTCCACGCCGGGATATTGCGTCTTCCAGCCCGGCATTTCCTCCCGGATGAAATCCTGGATCGAGCGTGCCAGTTCCTGGAACGTGGTGGAGGTGGTGCGGCCGCAGCCGGGGCATGCCGCAACCAGCGGCACGAAGGTGCGGAAGCCCATGGTCTGCAGCAGTTCCTGCGCGACCTGGACTTCCACTGTGCGATCACCGCCGGGCTCAGGCGTCAGCGAAATCCGGATGGTATCGCCGATGCCCTCCTGCAGCAGGATGCCGAGCGCGGCCGATGAGGCCACGATGCCCTTCGAGCCCATGCCGGCTTCGGTGAGGCCGAGATGGATCGCGTAATCCGAGCGGCGCGCCAGTTCCTGATAGACCGCGATCAGATCCTGCACCGCCGAGACCTTGGCCGACAGGATCATCTTATTCTTGGGCATGCCGAGCTCTTGCGCCCGGGCGGCGGACAACAGCGCCGACTGCACCATGGCTTCACGGGTCACCGCACGGGCATCGCGCGGATCGGGCGAGGCCGTATTCTCGTCCATCAGCTTGGTCAGCAGCTCCTGATCGAGCGAACCCCAGTTGGCGCCGATCCGCACCGGCTTGTTGTTTTTATTGGCGATCTCGATGATGTCGGCGAATTGCGTATCGCGCTTGTTCTTGAAGCCGACATTACCGGGATTGATGCGGTATTTGTCGAGCGCTTCGGCGCAGGCCGGATAGTCGGCAAGCAGCTTGTGGCCGATGTAATGGAAATCGCCGATCAAAGGCGTGGTGATGCCGCGCTTGCGCAGGCCGTCGCGGATGTGCGGCACGGCAGCAGCAGCTTCCTCGCGGTCGACCGTGATGCGCACCAATTCGGAGCCGGCACGCGCCAGCGCCGCGACCTGGGCGATGGTGCCGTCGATATCGGCGGTGTCGGTATTGGTCATCGACTGCACGACAATCGGGGCACCGCCGCCGACGGCGACATTGCCGACCATGACCTGGGTGGTTTTATGCCGGGCGCTGGGACCGGCGACGTCGTTTTGGGGCAGTTTTTCGGGCTTGTTCATGGCGTCTCGAATATCAGGTTTTGGTGACATTCACCAAGGGGCTGGCAACAGTCGGCGGGGCCGGAGCGTTTCCGTTGTTAATTCAATGCCTTATTAGGCCACTTTCGGTCGACGGCAAGGCCGCCGGACGCGGTGGCCTGACCGCTATATTGGACGCGAATTGCGATTTCAAAGGGCTATCCGCCGCCTTTTCACTTACCGTCGCGCCGCCATAGAGCGAGATGACATTTCTTCGAATAATCATCTCGCTCTATCTTTTTTCTTTTTCGGAAAACCGGTATCCACTTTTCCGGATCATGCTCTAGCATCCGGCAAAACCAAGACATTGTGAGGAGGCGAGGATGCGCGAGTTCAACGAGCTGATCACCACAGCGGAACTCGCAGGCCAGCTCGAACGGCCGGATCTGCGCCTGTTCGATTGCACCACCTATCTCGAGCCCGCGCCCAAGGGTAGCGACGCTCCCTATATTACCGTGCCCGGAAATCACACCTTTGAGGCCGGGCATATTCCCGGTGCGGATTTTCTCGATCTGCAGGGCGAATTCTCCGACCAGAAGACCAAGCTTCGCTTCATGATGCCGAAGTTGGCGCAGCTCAAGGCCGCGTTCGGACGTCACGGTATCGCTGACGACAGCCGCGTGGTGCTCTATTCGATCGGTACGCCGATGTGGGCAACCCGATTCTGGTGGATGCTCAAATCGCTCAGCTTCAAGCATGCTTCGGTGCTCGACGGTGGCTTCGACAAATGGAAGGCGGAGGGCCGCGCGATCGAGACTGGGCCAGCGAGAGGGTATCCGGCGACGACGTTCACCGCGAAATCAAAGCGCGGCTTTTTCGTCGGCAAGCATGACGTGCTCGCCGCCAGGGACGATCGCGGCGCCGTCGTCGTCAACGCGCTCGGTCCACAATACCACCGGGGCCTCGAACCCAGCCGCTACGGCCGGCCGGGACGCATCCCCGGAAGCTGCAACGTGTCGGCGGCAACGCTACTCGATCCGGCGACGAGGATCTTCGTGCCGCTCGCCGATGCCGAAGCGAAATTCGCAACCCAAGGCCTGCGCAAGGACAAACGCGTGATCGCCTATTGCGGCGGCGGCATCTCGGCCACCATCGACCTGTTCCTGCTGCACCGGCTCGGTTACGACAACCTCTCCCTCTATGATGGCTCGTTGGGCGAATGGGCCAACGATGAAACGCTGCCGCTCGAAACGGGTTAGGCCGTCGATTTTTGCGGCCTCTCTCGACGTCATTCCGGGACGCGCCATTTGGCGCGGGCCTCAGATGTGCAATTGCACATCGGGGAATCCATACTCACGATCGTGGTTATGGATTCCGGATCGTGCTACGCACGCCCCGGAATGACGACGGAAGTTGTGGAGCGAGATTGCGCACCGAGGAATGACGAGGAGTTCTCACGCCGGGACGTTCGGATCCGGCACGATCTTCGGATCGGACCGGTTCACGAGATAGAGCCCGGCGATCACCAGCAGCGCGGCGGCGCCGAAGGCGAGGGTCAGCGTGTCCCGCAGGATGAAGTAGCTGGCGACGACACCGAACAGCGGCGTAACGAAGGTGAAGGCGGACAATTTGCTGGCCGAATAGATCTTTACCATCGCGAACCACAGCAGAAATGTCAGCCCGACCACCCAGAACGACTGATAGGCCAGCAGCGACAGCGACAGCGAGCTGGGGACGTGGGTGATGCTCTCGCCTGATATCCACGCCGCGAAAACGAAAATCGGAATCGACAGCGCCACCTGATAGCCGAGCCCCTTTTCCGCCGGTGCGTTGATCAGCGCGGTGGCTTTCACGATCAACGTCGTCGTCGCCCACAGCGCGCCGCCGGCCACGATCAGGAGGTCGCCGACCAGCACGCTGGCATCGACATTGGGCTGGGGCACGCCGATCGCAAGGGCTACGCCGGCAAAGCTTAGGGCGAGCCCACCCCATTGCGAGGCGCGCAGCCGTTCGCCGAGGAACAGGTACGAACCCAGCGCCACGAAGAACGGCGCCGTGTAGAGAAACACCACCGCGCGCGAGGCTGATGTCAGCAGCAGGCCGCGGTAGATCAGCACGAATTCGATGCCGAAGATGATGCCGGCCGACAGCCCCGGCCACAGCGTGCCGTCGCGCTCGAAGAATTTCACGCCGCGCAGCCAGCCGATGACCAGCAGCACCGGCAGCGCACCTGCGGAGCGGATCAGCGCCTGCAGCATCGGCGGCACATCCGGCAGCACCAATTTGACCGCGATCTGGTTGAAGCCCCAGCTCACGCACAGCATAAGCATGAGCGCGACGGCGCCCGGGGTCAACGCACGGGCCGCGGGAGAGTTGAAGGTGGTTGACGTCATTGGTCCTCGGGTCCGGCTTCGCGCCGTGTTGTTATGGTTTAGGTAGGTTCACCCCCGTCATTGCGAGCGAAGCGAAGCAATCCATTTCACAGCTTGCTAAGGCATGGATTGCTTCGTCGCTTCGCTCCTCGCAACGACGGGGTGAGCATCTCGGATTACTTCTGGCAGTGGGCGCAGGTGCCGGCGATCTCGACGACGGAGAGTTTTGGCGCGAACCCCGACGCGCGCGCCGCGGCATTGAGGCTCTGCGCCACCGGGGCTGCAGGAATTTCGCCGACCGAACCGCAGTGATCGCAGATCAAAAACGCCACCATCGAGGTCTCGTCGTGGTCGTGCGCGCAGGCCAGGAATGCATTGCGGCTTTCGATGCGATGCACCAGGCCGTTTTCCATCAGGAAATCGAGCGCGCGGTAGACCGTGATCGGCGCCGGCCGCGGCATCGATTTCGCGAGTTCGTCGATCACCTCATAGGCGCCGAGCGGCCGGTGGCTGGACAGCAGCGCCTGCAGCACCTGGCGGCGGATCGGCGTGAATTTCTGCGCCCGCCGCGCGCAGACCTGTTCGGCATGCGTCAGCGCGTCCGCAGTGCAGCGGCCGTGATCGTGATTGGGCGCGGGGAAAGTGGGCTTGGCCAGGCTCATCGCGCCGATTTGTAGCATTTTCGGGCGCAATCCCATAGCCCGGCGGCCGCTTTGGCGAGCCGTGTTGGGAAGCCAAGAATCCTAAGCCATGTGTCCAGAGCGGGTCAGCTCCCTGTTAACCTGCCATGAAAAATTCATAAGCTTGCTTATTATATCGCAAGCTTATGGAGGCTGAGGACGAATTATGCGCGGTTCCGTCGATATGAACTTCCTGTTTACACTTGGCGAATTGCACCGGCTCATTCGCGCCTATGCCGACAAACAGGCGGCGCGCTACGGCATTACCCGTGCGCAATGGGCCGTTTTGGCCAAGGTGGAACGCACCGAGGGCCTGAAGCAGACGGAACTCGCCGAACTGATGGAAATGCAGCCGATCACGCTGACGCGACTGATCGACAAGCTCTGCGATGCCGGCTGGATCGAACGCCGCGGCGACGAAACCGACCGCCGCGTCAACCGCCTTTACCTGCGCAAGGCCGCGCGCCCGCTGCTCGGCAAGCTCGCAGGCCTGCGCTCCGAACTTACCGCGACGGCGCTCGAGGGCATCAATCCTGCGGATGCCCACCGCCTGCTCGCCCAATTGGAATCAATCAAGGAAAACGTGCGCAATGCCATCCAAAGTCCAGCCGGCGAACCGCCCGGAAAAGAGCAGCGCTATGGCTGATCCCGTCCTCAAATTTCCGCCCGAACAGAAGGGCGCCCCCGGCGCTCCGCCGCGGACCAAGGCTGCCGCGGAACCCCGCCGCCGCTTGATGGCGGGCTTGCGGCGCTACCGCCGCGTGCTGCTGCTGGTGGTGCTGCCGCTGGTCGCCGCCGTTGCCGGCATCGTGTTCTATCTCAATGGCGGCCGCTACGTGACCACTGACGATGCCTATGTCGGCGCGCAGAAGGTGCTGATCACGCCCGATATCTCCGGCAAGATCGAAAAAGTCGTGGTCCGGGAAGGCCAGTCCGTCAAGCAGGGCGACGTGCTGTTCGAGATCGATCCGGTGCCGTTCCAGCTCGCGGTCGACCAGGCCAAGGCGACGCTGGAACAGTCCAGGACCACCTATGACAATCTGATCGCCAACATCAAGATCTACGGGAAGATGCTCGACCTCGCCCAGCAGGGCGTCGATTTGAAGCAGCGCGACGTCGATCGCAAGAGCGCGCTGGTCAAGAACAATGTCGGCTCGCAGCTCGACCTCGATAATTCGGCGACCAGCCTCGTCACCGCGGGCGCACAGGCCCAGTTCGTCAAGCAGCAGCTTTCCAACGCGAAGGCGCAGTTGCTCGGCAATCCCGAACTGCCGCTGGAGCAGTTCCCGCCCTACGCCCAGGCCAAGGCAGCGCTCGCCCTGGCCCAGCGCAATCTCGACCACACCGTGATGCGCGCGCCGATGGCCGGCATTGCGACCCAGGTCGACCAGATCCAGCTCGGGCGCTTCGCCATGGCGGGTGCGCCGGTGTTCTCCATCATCGACGTCGCCAATCCCTGGGTTGATGCCAATCCGAAGGAAAGTGACTTCACCTATGTCGCGGTCGGACAGCCCGTCACGCTCGATGTCGACGCGTTCCCGAACCACGTGTTCAAGGGCACGGTCGGCTCGCTCTCGCCCGGCACCGGCGCCCAATTCGCGATCCTGCCGCCGCAGAACGCCACCGGCAATTTCGTCAAAGTGGTGCAGCGCGTGCCCGTCCGCATCTATTTCGACAAGAACGACCCGTTCGTCCAGAAGCTGAAGGCGGGCATGAGCGTCTACGCGACGATCGACACCAACCACCGCCGCTCGCTGGCCGGCCTTTTCGGCTCTTCGCCCGCGGCGGCGAACCAGGAATAGGCGCCATGAACGCGTCGTCACCGTCTGCCGTTCCCGGCCTGCGCCGGAACATGGTGACGATCTGCGCCATGACGGCGACCATCATGCAGGCGCTGGACACCACCATCGCCAACGTCGCACTGCCCTATATGCAGGGCACGCTGTCGGCGTCGCAGGACCAGATCAACTGGGTGCTGACCTCCTATATCGTCGCCGCCGCGATCATGACGGCACCGGTCGGCTGGATCGCCAACCGCTTCGGGCGCAAGCGCATCTTCATCATCTGCTCCGGCGGTTTTACCATCGCATCCGTGCTGTGCGGGCTGGCGCAGGACATCAACCAGATGGTGCTGTTCCGTTTGCTGCAGGGCGTGTTCGGCGCCGCTTTGGTGCCGCTGTCGCAAGCCGTCATGCTCGACTCCTACGCGCTGCACGAGCGGGCGAAGGCGATGGCGATCTGGGGCATGGGCGTGATGATGGGCCCGATCATGGGGCCCTCGCTCGGGGCATGGCTGACCGAGACCTATTCCTGGCACTGGGTGTTCTTCGTCAATTTGCCGTTCGGCATCTTCACCGTGCTCGGCCTGATGATCTTCATGGACGAGACCAGGAAGAACCTCGATTTGCGCTTCGACTGGTTCGGCTTCACCGCGCTCGCAATCGCCATCGGCAGCCTGCAACTGGCGCTCGACCGCGGCGAACAGCTCGGCTGGCTCGAATCGAACGAAATCATTGCGGAGTTCATCATCTCGGCGATCGGCTTCTATTATTTCTTCGCGCACTCGCTGACGACGTCGAAACCCTTCATCCAGTTCGCGCTGTTCAAGGACAGGAATTTCCTGGGCGGCTGCGTCTTCATGAGCGTGATGGGACTCGTGCTGTATTCGACCATGGCGCTGTCCTCGCCCTATCTGCAGAACGTGATCGGCTACCCCATCATCACCGCCGGCCTGCTGCTGGCGACCCGCGGCAGCGGCACCTTCGTCGCCATGATGCTGGTCGGCCGCCTGATGCGCTATATCGAGGCGCGGACGCTGATCGTCTCCGGCCTCAGCCTGACCGCGCTGTCGCTGTTCCAGATGACCGGCTGGACCGACCAGACCCAGGCGACGGAAATCGTTACTATCAGCGTGATCCAGGGCTTCGGCTTCGGCCTGGTGTTCGTGCCGCTGTCGACCGTGGCGTTCCTGACGTTACCCAATCATCTGCGCACCGACGGCACCTCGATGCTGACCCTGATGCGCAATGTCGCCAGCTCCGTCGGCATCTCCATCGTGATCGCACAGCTCACGGAGGGCGGGCGGCGGATCTACGCCAATCTTTCCGAGCACATCACTCCGTTCAACCACGCCATGCAGATGCCTGACGTAGCAGGCATGATCAACATGAACTCCGACGCCGGCCGCGCCATGGCGGATGCGATGGTCGCGGTGCAGGCGCAGATCATCGCCTTCTCGCAGGACTACCAGCTGGTGATGCTGTTCATCCTGTGCTCGATCCCGCTCGCGATCATGATCGGCTCGACCAAGGCCGCCCTGCGCGCGCAGGCCGCGCCGGCAGAACATGCGGTGATGGAGTAGGCTTAGCGCGATGCGTCAGATTTCGCCCGCAAGCTCCACCACATGCCGCTGAGCGACATCGCGCCACCGATCAGATGGATCATCGTCGGCGCCTCGCCGAGAAAAACGATCGACAACACCGCGCTGACGATCGGCCCGAGATAGAGGCTCAGCGACGTCGACACCGCGCCGAAGGTCGAGCCCAGATAGGCATATCCCGCATAAGCAAATAGCCCGGGCACCAGACCGGCGAACAGATAGACCAGCGCGGCATGGCCGTTGAAGGCTGCCGCGGGCGCGGCCCATACTTCACGGAGCGCAAACGGCAGCGAGAACAGCGCCCCCGCCGCCGCGAACAGGCCGATCCGCGCCAGAAAACTCAAGGTCCCGCCGACGCGGTTCTGGATCAGGGTGTAACCCGCCCAGCCAAGCATCGCGAGTAAGGCCAGCAGATCCCCAGGTGACACGCCCGCCTTGGCTGAGCCCCCTCCCATGGTGATGATCAACGCAGCGCCCGCCAGCGAAATCACCATCCCGACAATCTGCTTTCGGTCGATGGTCTCAACGCCCCACAACCAGGACAACAGCAGCACCACCAGCGGCGACAGCGCCATGATCAACGCAATGTTGATCGCCGAGGTCGTCACCCCCGCCACATAGACCGGGCCGCCGCAGATAAACATGCCGAGAAATCCCGCCGCCGCGATCCCGAGGACCTCCCTGCGGGACAAGCCACCGCTCTCCCGAAGCGCCATCACAACGGCCGGCAACAGGCCAACCGCCACGATGCTCCAGCGAAAGAAGGCGATCGTGAACGGTGGAACGGTTCCCGCAACCCCGCGCGCGAGGATCATATTGGAGACCTGGGCGGTGGCGACCAGCAGGAATCCAAGCAAGCCGAGCGCTTGTCGTGTCCTGTCGGTGACCTTGGCCGGCTGTTCGCCCATGTCCGATCCTGTGCAAAACTCGTCATACGCGGGCATAGTAGCCTAGCTTACTTTGCGCAGACTACGTGAACTTGCCTGCGCCCCGCGTATCCATCGATCTTCGCGGGATGCTCTTTCGAAGCGGATGGATGGCCGGGCATAGGCGAGCGGAAGCGACGCCGTCCTTGACGGCTATGCCCGGCCATGACGAGGATAAGCCGATCTAGCCGAGCAATTCGCGGCAGTCGAGATCGTCGACCGCGAGAAAAATTCGCTCCAGATTGTTCCACCAGATCACCGGCGGGATGCCGTTGGCCTCCTGCCATACCGGTGTCGTAATGTTCCAGAGCACCGATAGACGATAGTCGTCGGTCAGTTCGCGGCGCGAATAGCCTTTCACGCCGCAGGCCTCCAGCGTCGCATGGTAGCAGTCCAGCAGCGGCTGCTCGATCCGCCGCCTGAGGTCCGGATACCAGTGCACCGCCATCATGTAGGACAGATCGTCGGAAGCGGTGTCGATGCGCCATCCATCCCAATCGAACAGCAAGGCGTTGTCCTTCGCCGTGTCGCGCGGCAGGAAGCAATTCCAGACGTGAGAATCGCCCTGAATGATCGTCATGTTGCGATGGGAGCGATAGCGCTCGAGTAGCCGCGGCGCGCGGTCAATCAGCCGGGCATACAGATCGCGCCGTTCGGACGACAACCGGTCGCCGAAGCGTTCGGTAAAGCCAGCCAAAATCTGGGCAAACTCCTGCATTTGCTGGTCCTGCGCGGCGACGTCTTGCCAACTGCCGATCGAGACGCCGAGGCGCGGATCATCCCACCACGCGGCATGGAATCGTGCACGCGCGCGGACGATGTCTTCACATTGCGTCGGGGTCGGCGGCAGCGGCCAGCGTGTCGCGATGACATGCGAATCGGTGAGGTCTTCCAACAGCAAATGCCACGCCCCGGTGTCGGCAGCCCAGTCGGCATCGAAGCAGCGCGGAACCAGGTGATCCGACATGGCGGAAGCAACCTCGGTGTAGAAGGCGACCTCGTGGCGCCCCGCCTTCCATGGACCGCCGGGACGATCGACCAACCCAGCCTTGAGAATCAGAAATTCCGGGGCACCGGCCGTATCCTCATAGGTGAGTTGAAGCCGGAAAATGTGCGAAAGCAGCGTGTCGAAAGAACGCTCCACCCTGACATCACTGACCGAGCCATGGGTAAGCACGCCAGACTTGCGAAGCGCGGCCGTGAGATGCTCGGCATTTGCTGCCGGTGGCAAGGTATGTGCGGTCATTGACGGTCCATCGTGCGGTGCCCCAGCGCACCGCATCCAAAACACGTCATACGCGGGCTTGACCCGCGTATCCATCCATCTTCGCGAGATACTCTCTTGAAGCGGATGGATAGCGGGGGTCAATCCCAGCCGTCACACGGGATGCTACGGCGTGGACTCATTAGCGCGCAGCCAAACACTCCGGCTTTCGGCGGTAAGCGGACATGGCTACACTTGCCGTCGGCTTGAGCCAGTCGCGAATGATGGCTCCGTTTCCACATCCCGCTCATCGAACCGGACATGCAGATCTCCCGCATCCGGCTCTCGGACAACACTTCACGCCTTCACCCACGGCACGTCGTGCCCAAGCCGGCATAGGCGTACGAGCCCGAAGTGCCCGTAGAGGTGCGGGAGTGGATAGGTCCCGCCCTTGCGTCGCCTGACCTTGTGCTTGATGCGCAACCACCGGCGCAACCGCACAGCGGTGTAATTGTCGATCGTCCGATACGCTTTGTTGACGGTGCCAACACTGAAGTAGTTGGCCCATCCGCGTAGCGCGCGGTTTAACCGACCCACCAACTCCGTGGTCTCTTGCCAAGTACCCGCTCGGTCGGTCAGAGCATGGACCTTCTCGACCATGCGCTTGATGCTCTTCTTTGATGGCCGTTGGCCCAGGCGGGCCTTTCCGGTTCTCGCTGAGTACATCCGCCCGAACGTGTATCCCAGAAAGTCGAACTCGCCTTCCGGCACCTTGCAGATTCGTGTCTTCTCCTCGTTCATCGTGAGCTTCAACCTACCCATGATCTCGCACAGTCGTTGCAACGCCTCATCGGCGTTGCTTTTCCCGCACAAGATCACGAGGTCGTCGGCGTAATTCACGATGCGCGAGCCGAGGCTGTGCTCCAGCCCGAGCTTCTTCCAGCCCAGCACAAACCGGCGCATGTAAAGATTCGCCAATAGTGGTGAGATGGGTGAGCCTTGCGGGATACCACGCCGCTTGTCCCGAGCCTCGGTCGTGCGTGTCTTCCGTCCTCGATCGTCGGTTTCTTCCACGGGGCACTCCAGCCACATCTTGATTAAATGCAGCACGCGCCGATCAACAATTCGGCGCGCTACCGACTTTAGGAGTTCGGCATGGGGGATGCTCCCGAAGTAGTCCGCGAGGTCGGCGTCGACGACTTCCGGATGGCCTCGGAACAGCAGCCCTTCCACCTCGATCACCGCCTGCTGGGCGTTTCGCCCGGGACGGTACGCATACTGTTCTGGTGGAAGGTCGGCTTCAAAGATCGGTTCCAGCACCAGCATTGCTGCTGTCATGCAGACCCGATCCCGCACGGTCGAGATGCCCAGCGGCCTGAGTTTGCCGTTGGCCTTCGGTATAAACACTCTTCTGATGGGGTCCGGTCGGTAAGTCTCTTGCCTGAGAGCAAGCGCCAGTTCGCCAAGCCACCGCCGCACCCCGTACGCCTCGACATCCGCGAAGTTCTGGCCGTCCACTCCCGGTGCGCCCTTGTTGGAGCGGCACAGGGCATAGGCATGCGCCAGGATGTCATCGCGACTGATCTTGTCGTACAGGGCGTAGAAGCGATACTCGGCTTCTGCCTTCGCTTTCGCGTGCAACGCCTTCTGCAGTTTCTGAACAGTTTTCGGAGTTGATAGGTTGCCCAATCTCCAAATCCCTCACCACTTGTTGCGTTTGTCTTGAACTGAGGTCCCTTCCCTCCACCGGCGTTACCCGGCTTCAGCGGTACTACGAACCTCTCCGCCACCCCTCGCGAATACCCGGAACGGACGTCAGACAACACTGCGAATTTTATGCCGAATCATCCGCGACTACTGTGCGGTCTGTACGTTGCCGTAGGCATCAAAATCGTTGTGAGGGTTGTATCCGGAGTCGTGCAGGTTCTTCATGTGCGCGTCGTGAGCACTGAGGGTATCGGCGGTGCCGGAACCCTCGTCAATCCGAGCGTTGGCGTTTTGGTAGTGGTGGTGCATGACGTGGTGGTGGACTAACTCGTGAGCCATAGCAGCACCAGTGACGACGAGAGTGGCCGCAGCGGCCAAAATAAGAAGTCGCATGATTAGGATCCTCCGTTTCTTGTTTTTAAACGTTGACCTTAGAGCACCTCGAAAATTACACCGCCCTGAGCTCCGCCGCGGTAAACTTTGCATCGCGACGCGTGACGAACGCGTGACCAACTCGTGATGCCAGAACTAGCCTGCGGAAGGCTGCAGTGTGATAGCCGACCGGACTTGAACTGATCACCAACCTCAAGACCGCCAAAACGCTTGGCTTCGAAATCCCCGCGACGCTCCTCGCCCGCGCCGACCAGGTGATCGAATGAAAAGCGATGTCTGTTCGTGGCACTTCTGCGAAGTAGCGCTCGACACCGCGTGCGTCCGAATCTGACACATCGCGTCATATCGTTGCTCTGCGCAATTCGGTCGCTATCGGGATGTAGCGGACGTCGCTCGAGCCCCACCAATCAAGCTCGATTAGTGAGTGCGCGCTTTAGTCCCTTCCGCCGTCACTTGATCGGCGGCCGTGGCAGCACGGCTTCGCCGGCTTCCATCTTGTAGACGTGGTCGAGAGAATACCAGGGCGCGCCGGCATCAGGCTCGGTCGGATGCGGCTTGTCATGGCGCACGAAATTTCCGATCAGGGCCCTGGTCACGCCGAATTGCGTATCGCTGTCGAGATGCGGATCGGCGGGATCATAGACCTGCGAGATCAAGACCTTGAATCCGCGCTTGAAGATCAGCGCATGGAGATGCGCGGGACGATAGGGATGCCTATTCTGTAGCTTCAACAGGCGCCCGACCACGCCGTCGATCGGAATCGGATAGCCGACCATCATCACCGAGCGGAACGAAAAGCGTCCGTCGGCATCCGTGGTGAACTTGCCCCGCAGGTTCATGTCGGCCTGTTCGGGATCCTGGTTTTCATAAAGGCCGACCGGTGAAGCGTGCCAGACGTCCACTTCCGCGCCGGCGACCGGATGGCCTGCACTATCGACCACACGCGCGTTGACGAACAGCGGCGGACCCGGCGTTGCGGAGCGGACGATGGAGCCGCCGTTTTCGACCCGGGGAGAATTGAGCCGCCAGAACGGCCCGAGCAATGATTGCGCGGTTTCGGTATTGCCGTGATCGCCATTGTTTAAAAGGCACACCAGCGACGAGACCCCGAGCGAGCCGGCCATCAGGACGACCTCGTTGTGCGTGTCGGTCGAGAGCTTGCCCAGCTCGGCGATGACAGCGGCGGCGTCGCGGAATTCCGCCTCGGTCAGGGCAACGTCCCGGACGAAGCCGTGAAGATGCTTGACCAGCGACACGAGAATCTCGCGCTGCCGCGGATCAGGCGTCCTTTCCATCGCGGCTGTCGCGGCCGTCGTGACATCCTGCTGACCTTCGATGATCATTCCGCGCTCCCACCGCCAGCCATGCCGCGCTTACACGTCGAAAAACACGGTCTCTTTGTCGCCCTGCAGATGGACGTCGAGGACATAGACTGCGTTTCCGGCACCGGGCTTCCGCGCAGCGATCAGCGTCGTGCGGCGATCGGCCGGCACCAGCGCCAGCACGGGATCGGCCGCATTCGCCGCCTCGCCATCGAAATAGATCCGGGTATAGAGATGCAACAGCATGCCGCGCGCGAACACCGCGAGCAGAAGGTGCGGCGCCTGCGGCTTGCCGTCGGGGTCCAGTGACCTGCCCCGGCTTGATGGTGTCGAAGGCATAGCCGCCATTGCGGTCGGTGCCGCAGCGGCCGAAACCCTTGAAACTGGTGTTGGGCAACGCGCGCTTGTCCTGGGGATCGCTGAAACGGCCCTGCGCATCCGCCTGCCAGATCTCCAGCATGCAGTCCGGCACCACCGCGCCGTCACCGTCGAACACCCTGCCCTCGATGCGGATCCGTTCACCTGACGCATCCGGCGTCACCAGATTGTTGCTGAAAGCGTCGTTCCACTCGTATTCGCCATTCGAGGTCAGCCCATACTTGAAATACGGGCCGACGGTCTGCGACGGCGTAACGCCCTTGGTCGTATCAGGCACTATTTGGTCTCCATCGGCGTGGCGTTCCGCCCGCGCAGCACAATGTTGAAGCGGTAGCAGAGCGCCCAATCCGGCTTGGTGTTATCCAGGTCGAAGCTCGACACCATCCGTAACCGCGCCTTCTCGTCCGTCACCGAATTGAAGATCGGGTCGAACGGGAACAGCGGATCGCCGGGGAAATACATCTGCGTCACCAGGCGCGAGACGAAGGAGTGGCCGAACACCGAGAAGTGGATATGGGCCGGACGCCAGGCGTTGTGGTGGTTGCCCCACGGATAGGCGCCGGGCTTGATGGTGACGAACTTGTAGTAGCCCTCGCCATCCGACTGGGTGCGGCCGGCGCCGGTGAAATTCGGATCGAGCGGCGCGGGATGCTGGTCGACGACGTGGATGTAACGGCCGCAGGCATTGGCCTGCCACAGCTCTATCAGCGTATTCGGCACGCCGCGGCCGTCCTCGTCGAGCACATGGCCGTGCACGATGATGCGCTCACCGAGCGGCTCGCCCTTGTGCTGCAGGGTGAGATCGTTGTCGTTCTCGCGCACCGCCTCGTGGCCATAAACCGGCCCGGTCAATTCCGACAGCGTATGCCGCATCGGGATCAGCGGTTTTGTAGGCGAGCGCTTCACCGTGCTGCGATAGTCCGGCGACAGCCGGGGCGGATGGGCCGTCAAGCTGCTGACGGGGTAGGTCAGAGTCATGGGGCAAGTCCTTCATCATCCGTCATTCCGGGGCGATGCGAGCCAACCGGAGTCGCGACATTCGCGCGGTCCGTTGGACCATCTCGCAATGACGGCGAGAGACCTTAGTTCAGCTTCTCGATCGCGACCGCAACGCCCTGACCGACGCCGACGCACATGGTGGCGAGCGCGCGCTTGCCCCCGCGCTTCTCCATGCCGTGCACCGCCGTCATCGCCAGCCGCGCCCCGCTCATGCCGAGCGGATGGCCAAGCGCGATCGCGCCGCCATGCGGGTTGACGAAGTCTGCATCGTCCTTGACGCCGAGCTGCCGCAGGCAGGCGATGCCCTGCGAGGCGAAGGCTTCATTGAGCTCGATCAAATCGAAGTCGGAGATCGTCAAGCCGAGCCGCTCCATCAGCTTGCGGGTCGCCGGCACCGGACCGATGCCCATGATGCGCGGCGGCACCGCGGCCGAAGCCAGCCCAAGAATGCGCGCCCGCGGGGTCAGCCCGTGCTTCTTCACGGCAGCTTCCGAAGCCAGGATCATCGCGGCTGCGCCGTCATTGACGCCGGACGCGTTGCCGGCCGTCACGGTGCCTGGATTGCGCACGATCGGCCTCAGCTTGGCCAGACCTTCGAGCGTGGTCTCGGGACGCGGATGCTCGTCCTTGTCGACGGTAATGGGACCGGCCTTGCCGCCGGGCACCGACACGGCCGTGATTTCCTCGGCGAAATAGCCCGACGCGATCGCGGCGCCCGCGCGCTGCTGCGAGCGGATCGCAAACGCGTCCTGGTCGGCGCGCGACACCTGGAATTCCTCGGCGACGTTCTCGCCGGTCTCCGGCATCGCATCGACGCCATATTGCGCCTTCATCAAGGGATTGATGAAGCGCCAGCCGATCGTGGTGTCGAAAATGTCGGCCGAACGCGAAAACGCTTCAGCCGCCTTGCCCATCACGAACGGTGCCCGCGTCATCAATTCGACGCCGCCGGCAATCGCGAAATCGATCTCGCCCGAGCGGATCGCGCGGCCTGCGGCGCCGACCGCATCGAGGCCGGAGGCGCACAGACGGTTCAGCGTCTGGCCGGGAACCGATTCCGGGATGCCAGCCAGCAACAGCGCCATGCGCGCGACGTTGCGGTTGTCCTCGCCGGCCTGGTTGGCGCAGCCGAAAAACACCTCGTCGACCTGCGCCCAGTCGAGATTGGGATGCTTCGCCATCAACGCCTTGATCGGGGTCGCGGCCAGATCGTCGGCGCGCACCTTGGCGAGCGCACCGCCGAAGCGGCCGATCGGGGTCCGGACGGCATCGCAAATAAACACATCACGCATTGATTTTCTCCCTGAATGCCGCGGCTTAGGCGTCGATTGCTCTACGGAACTGAGGGCGTTTTAGGAGCGCTCTCGCGGCAGGTCAATTGATCGCCGCGCTGGCGGCTGCGCGTTGGCGCGGGGTCCGCCATGCACCCTGCCCATTAATGCGCCGTGGAGAGGGTGGAAAACCCCGGCGATGGCGGCAAAGCGGTAGGACCGGACAACGAAATTTTGTAGTTTGCGCCCCCTGAAGCCCGGTTCTGATCAGCTCAGAACCGAGCTCCAGGCTTCTCATTCTGACGCGTTTTCTTCACGCGAACCGGCGCCCCACTTCACTCGAAAACGCTCTGATGACAATACAGCAGCCCATCCCCGTCCCGCCCGACGCCGCGCCAAGCGCGGAAGCGCCCGCGCGCGTCACGCCAATGATGGAACAGTACCTGGAGATCAAGGCCGGCCATCCCGGCCTCTTGCTCTTCTACCGGATGGGCGATTTTTACGAATTGTTCTTCGAGGACGCCGAAATCGCCTCCAAAACGCTCGGCATCGTGCTGACCAAGCGCGGCAAGCACCAGGGCATGGACATCCCGATGTGCGGCGTGCCGGTGGAGCGCTCCGAGGACTACCTGCACCGCCTGATCGAAGCCGGCCACCGCGTCGCGGTCTGCGAGCAGACCGAGAATCCTGCCGAGGCAAAGGCGCGCGGCAACAAGAGCGTGGTCCGCCGCGGCGTGGTGCGGCTGGTGACGCCGGGCACGCTGACCGAAGACACGCTGCTGGATGCCCGCACCAATAATTATTTGCTGGCGCTCGCCCGCGCCCGGGCCTCCGCCGGCGGCGACCGGCTCGGGCTCGCCTGGATCGACATTTCGACCTCGGAATTCATGGTCACGGAATGCTCGACCGCTGAACTCGCGGCGACACTGGCGCGCATCAACCCGAACGAGGTGATCGTCACTGACGCGCTCTATGGCGATACCGAGTTGGGGCCGCTGCTGCGCGAATTGCCGGCCGTGACGCCGCTGACCCGCGACGTGTTCGACGGCGCCACCGCGGAACGGCGGCTGTGCGATTATTTCGCGGTCGCGACGATGGACGGCCTGTCGGCGATGTCGCGATTGGAGGCGACCGCGGCCGCCGCCGCCGTCACCTATATCGATCGCACGCAAGTGGGAAAACGCCCGCCGCTGTCGCCGCCCTCGCGCGAGGCCGCCGGCACTACCATGGCGATCGACCCGGCCACGCGCGCCAATCTCGAATTGACGCGGACGCTGGCCGGCGAACGCCGCGGCTCGCTGCTCGATGCGATCGACTGCACGGTCACCGCGGCGGGATCGCGGCTGCTGGCCCAACGTCTCGCGGCGCCGCTCACCGACAGCACCGCGATAGCGCGGCGGCTGGATGCCATTGCGGTGTTCGTCGCCGACAGCGCGACGCGCGAGGACGTCCGCAACGTGCTGCGTTCGGCGCCCGACATGTCGCGCGCGCTGGCACGGCTCTCGGTCGGTCGCGGCGGCCCGCGCGATCTCGCCGGCCTGCGCGATGGCATTCTGGCCGCCGATCAGGCGCTGGCGTTGCTCGCGCCAGCTCGACAACCCGCCGGCCGAGATCGCCGCCATCATGGAAGCGCTGCGCCGCCCGTCGCGCGATCTCGCGGGTGAATTCACGCGCGCGCTGGCGGAGCAACTACCGCTGATCAAGCGCGACGGCGGCTTTGTGCGCGAAGGCTATGAGGCAGCCCTCGACGAAAGCCGCAATCTGCGCGATGCCTCGCGCCTCGTCGTCGCCGCGATGCAGGCGCGCTACGCTGAAGATACCGGCATCAAGGGCTTGAAGATCCGGCACAACAATGTGCTCGGATATTTCGTCGAGGTGACCGCGCAGCACGGCGACAAATTGATGGCGCCGCCGCTGAATGCGACCTTCATCCATCGCCAGACGCTCGCCGGACAGGTACGCTTCACCACCTCCGAACTCGGCGAAATCGAGGCCAAGATTGCCAACGCCGGCGATCGCGCGCTGGGGCTGGAGCTCGAGATCTTCGAACGTCTGAGCGCCATGGCGCTCGGCACCAGCGACGATCTGCGCAACGCCGCGCATGCCTTTGCCATGCTCGATGTCGCCACCGCACTGGCAAAGCTCGCCATCGACGACAATTATGTGCGGCCCGAGGTCGATGGCTCGCTCGGCTTCGCCATCGAAGGCGGGCGGCATCCCGTGGTCGAGCAGGCGCTGAAGCGCGACGGCCAGCCGTTTATCGCGAATGCCATCGACCTGTCGCCGGTACCCACCCTACCCTCCCCCGCGCGGGGAGGGTAAGGTGGGGCCAGGCCAGATCTGGCTGATCACCGGCCCGAACATGGCCGGCAAATCGACCTTCCTGCGCCAGAACGCGCTGATCGCGCTGCTGGCGCAGATCGGCAGTTACGTGCCGGCATCGCGCGCCCGCATCGGCATCGTCGATCGCCTGTTCTCGCGCGTCGGCGCCGCTGACGATCTGGCGCGCGGCCGCTCCACCTTCATGGTGGAGATGGTGGAGACCGCCGTCATCCTCAACCAGGCCAGCGAGCGCTCGCTCGTGATCTTGGACGAGATCGGCCGGGGGACCGCGACCTTCGACGGCCTCTCGATTGCGTGGGCCGCAATCGAACATCTGCACGAAAGCAACCGCTGCCGCGCATTGTTCGCGACGCATTATCATGAGTTGACCGCGCTTTCCGCCAAACTGCCGCGGATGTTCAATGCGACGGTGCGGGTCAAGGAGTGGCAGGGCGACGTCGTGTTCCTGCACGAGGTGTTGCCGGGTTCGGCCGACCGCTCCTACGGCATCCAGGTCGCGAAGCTCGCGGGCCTGCCGCCGGCCGTGATCGCCCGCGCCAAATCGGTGCTGGCCAAACTCGAAGCGCAAGACCGCGGCCAGAGCGCCCGTGCACTGGCCGACGATTTGCCGCTGTTCGCCGTCCCCTCCCGCGCCGCCGCGGAGCCCGCACCGCCGAGCGAAGCGGAGCAACTGGTCGAGGCGGTGAAGGCGCTACATCCGGATGAAATGTCGCCGCGCGAAGCGCTGGAGGCGTTGTATGCGCTGAAGGCGAAACTGCCGAAGCGCTAACCGTCATTCCGGGGCGATGCGTAGCATCGAACCCGGAATCTCGAGATTCCCCGATGCACTATTGTGCATCTGAGGTCTGGTCCTTCGGACCATCCCGGAATGACGCCTCAATACTCAATACTCACCGCGCCCGCTTCCTCCGTCCATTCCACCACAGCCCGAGATTCCAGACCACGCCGGTCGCGAGCGCGAGGCTCAATCCGATCGCCGAGCCGAACTGCAGCACGGCGACATGCAGCACCGCGATCGCGAGGCCGAATCCCATCAGGCCCCAGGCGCTGTTGGCGAGCACGGCTGCTGTCGGCGGGCCGCCGATGCGCGGGTGCAGGATCAGCATCATGGAGGTGAACACGATCGGAAACAGCGCAATGATGCCGCTGATCTTGGGGCCGACCCAGCTGGATGCCGTGACCACCGTCGCCACCAGGGTCGCGACCAGCGAGGCCCGCAGCGGAATGTCGTACCAGCGCCGCGTGATCAGGGGCATCTTGACGTGGCGGTAGCGCTGCAACAGCGGCACGCAGATCGCAAAGGCGACTGCGTTCGCGATCAGCCCGCCGGCGAACGTCCATTGCATCGAGCGGATGATGGAGGCGAGCGTGATCCAGACCGCGACCGCGCTGCCGGCGCTGACCAGCGCGCTGCGGCGCTGCGCCAGCACGACGTAGGTCAGGCCCAAAAAGATCGTTGCGGCGTTGATCGGCAGGCTCGCCAGCGCGCCTTCGGCGATGAAGGCTGCGTCATGGTCGAGCGCGAGGAACGCGTAGGATGGACCAGCCGAGATCGGCAATGTCGCCACCAGCGCGCCGATCACCGGCCCGGAGCGTTCGGTGATTACAGACGCGCTCACCACGAAAGCGGCGGCGATCGCCATGCGAAGGGCGAGCGTCAGGATGAAGATGAGTTCGGGGGACATTTTCCGTCGTCCCTGCGAACGCAGGGACCCATAACCACAACTGTTCGTGTTGCGCGAAAGCCGTCGAACGGCGGTTGATGAAACGAGAGGACACTGCGTATGGGTCCCGGCGTTCGCCGGGACGACGAGGTCAGACGCGTTTCATCGACACAGCAACCTTCGGACCGTTCTTGATGGTCTGGTAGACCACGCAATAACGCTCGGTGAGTTTGAGCAGCAGATCGAGCTTGTCCTGCGGCGCATCGGTGCCGACCTCGAGGCGCAGGCGGATTTCGGAAAAGCCGACGGGCGCTTCCTTGTCGACGCCGAGCGTGCCGCGGAAATCGAGATCGCCTTCGGCAATGACGTTGCCGCTGTTCAGGGGAACTTCGATCGCAGTCGCGACCGATTTCAGCGTCACGCCGGCACAGGCCACCAGCGCCTCCAGCAGCATGTCGCCAGAGCAGAGTTCCAGTCCGGAGCCGCCGGTCGCGGGATGGAGCCCTGCCACCGCCAGCGCGCGGCCAGTCTCGACCTTGCAGGTGAGGCCTTCGTTGTCGATCGAACCTTTGGCCTTCAGCGTGATGACGGCGGCGGAGGGATCGGACTTGTAGCGCTCCTTGATCGGGGCCTGCAGTGCGCGGAGTTCGGCGGCGTCCATTTTTCTTCTTCTCCCGGAGATTTTTCTTCTCTCGGATGTACTGCCTAATGGCGCCGATGTCACCACCACATCCCTTGGCCCGCGGTCGATTTGTCCCCCGCGTCAGGCACGCTGCGATCGAGCGAGCGGTCCAGCGCGGTCAGAACCCTGCGCTTGAAATTGTCGAACAGCGGCGAATTTCGGTCGCGCGGCCGCGCCAGATTGATCTTGATTTCCTCGAACAGCCGGCCCGGCCGTGGCCGCATCACCAGCACGCGATCGGCCAGCACCACGGCTTCATCGACGTCATGCGTGACCAAAACAAGCGTCGGCCGCGTGTCGGCCCAGAGGTCGAGCAGATGATCCTGCAGATCGCGCCGCGTGAAGGCGTCGAGCGCGGAGAACGGCTCATCGAGCAGCAACACTTCCGGCTGCGGCACCAGCGCGCGCGCGATCGCCACCCGCTGCGCCTGCCCGCCCGAGAGTTCGCGCGGCCATGCATCGGCCTTGTCGGTCAGGCCGACGCGCGCCAGCGCCAGCGCGACCTTCTTGCGCCTGATATCCGCCGGCAATTCGGACAGGCCGAAGCCGATATTGTCGGCAACGCTGAGCCACGGCAGCAGGCGCGGCTCCTGGAAGATGATACCGATTTTCGCGTGCGGCGCCGTGATCGTGGCCTCGTCGAGCGTCACCGTGCCTGACGTGGCGCGATCGAGCCCCGCGATCGCGCGTAGCAGTGTCGACTTGCCGCAGCCGGAACCGCCGATGATGGCGACGATTTCGCCTGGCCTGATTTCAGCGGAAAAACGCTCCAGCGCATGGACCCCGTTCGGATAGGTTTTGCCGATGCGATCGAGCGCAAGCATCAGGCGGCTCCACTTTGGCGGCCGAACGCGTCCTGCCACCGCAGCAATGGCGCGGTCGATATTTCGATCAGCCAGTCGGTGGCCTTGCCGAGGACCGCGAAGATCACGATCGCGGCCAGAATCTGTGCCGGCTTGCCGAGCTGCTGGCCGTCGATCAGGAGGTAGCCGAGCCCTTCGGACGCACCCATGAATTCGGCGGCGACCACGAACATCCACCCCAAACCAAGCCCGACCCGCAGCGCCACCACATAGGCCGGCAACACCGCGGGCAACAGGATGCGGCGGATCATCGCCGGTCCGGTGAGCCGGAAGGTGCGGCCGACTTCCACGATCTTGCGATCGACGGAAAGGATGGCGCCCATCACGCCGAGATAGACCGGAAAGAACACGCCGACCGCGATCAGCGCGATTTTCGAGGTTTCGAATATGCCGAGCCACAGGATGAACAGCGGCACCCAGGCGATCGAGGGGATCGCGCGCAATGCCTGCACGGTCGGATCGAGCAGGCGGCGTGCGAGACCCCAATAGCCTGATATCGCGCCCATCAAGGTTCCCGCAATGACGCCGAGGCCGAAGCCCGCGGCAACGCGCGACAACGTCGCCAGGATGTGGTGCGAGAGCTCGCCGCTTTTGGCGAGGTCCATGATGGTGGCAAAGATCTTGGTCGGTGGCGGCACCAGCCGCCCGTTGGACCAGCCGAGCCAGACCACGAGCTCCCAAATCAGCGCCAGCCCGAACGGCAGCAACAGTCCGAGCGCCGGCCGTGCGTAGCGGCGCAGCACGGAAGGCGCTTGCGGCGCCATCGCATCGGTCCGTTCCAGCGCTGGCAGTTCAACCGTCATAGCCATAGCAAGAACGCTTCCCGTGATGGAATGCAAGACGGAGGTTAGGCCGCGTGTCTGTCCATCCATCGTCCCTGCGAAAGCAAGGGGATCCATAACCACCGGCTTTGATAATGAAGGAAGGTGATAGCCATCGAGCATCACAATAACGGCCGCAGCGTATGCTCCCTGCTTTCGCAGGGACGACGAAAATATTTCCGTTTCTCAATTCGTCGGCAGCGGGACCTGGTCGTCGATCAACGCATCCAATGTCGCCTTGACGTCGACCTTGGCGTCGACCACGCCGGCCTGCTGCAGCGCCAGGCCGGCGGCGAGGATGGACGCGCGCTGCGGCGCGCCGATGCGGCTGTGGGTCAGTTCGGTGCGCTCCTTGAGCTGCTTGTCGACCACCGTCTCCGGCAGCTTGGTCACCGCGATGAAGGTCTTCTTCAGGTCGTCGTAGTTGGCGAGCGAATATTTGCGGGCTTCCTCGTAGGTGGCGAGCACACGGCGAACGACGTCCGGATAGTCCTTCAAGAACTGCTCGCGCACATTGAGGATGCCCCAGGTGTTGGCGTCGGCCTTGCGGAAGAACAGTTTGGCACCCTCCTCCACCTCGGCCTGCGCCATCATCGGATCGAGGCCCGCCCAGGCGTCGACGTCGCCGCGGATCAGCGCGGTCTTGCCGTCGGCGTGCTGCAACAACACCGGCGTGATGTCCTTCTCGCTGAGACCGGCATCGAGCAGCGCGCGAACCAGGAAGATGTGCGGATCGGTGCCGCGCGTTACCGCGACCCGCTTGCCCTTGAGGTCGGCAACGGTTGCGATCCCCGAATCCTTTGATGTCACCAGTGCGGTCCATTCTGGACGCGAATAGACGTAGATCGACTTGATCGGGTTACCGTTGATCCTGGCGACCAGCGCCGCCGAACCCGCGGTCGAACCGAAATCAATCGAGCCGGCGTTAAGGAACTCGAGTGCCTTGTTGGAACCAGCCGACTGCACCCAGACGATGCTGATGCCGTCCTTGGCGAATTCCTTTTCCAGCAAACCCTTTTGCTTGAGCACCAGCGAGACCGGATTGTAGGTCGCCCAGTCGATGCGAATCTCTTTCAGTGCATCGGCAGCCAAGGCTGCGGCGGGCATCAATGTAGCAGCTGCGATCATTGCAGCGATTGCGCGCCGTGAAATTACCCTCATCGTCGCCCCTCCCGGTTGCCTTGAAAAACTACATTGTATTTCAATAACTTAAGCCATGAGGTCAACGAGAAAATACGTACTTCGAATCAGGTACTGCGAGAACAGCTTTGTTCAAAGCGCATCGAATCCAGCATAGGACCGCTGTTGCGCTATAATGTGCAGTGACAGCGTGGGCCGCGTCCTTTAATCGAGTTAAACCATGGATAGCGCTGTCATAGAGGCCCGCACCGCGGCGGATGTACGTTTCGATACCGCAAGGATCACCGCGGCGGTCGACGCGCTCGCCGAAAATCATGCTGGCCGCGAGGACCAGTTTCGCGCCGCGGTCGCGCAATTGCTCAAGGCCGAATTGATCGCGGCGCGCGCCACCGCCCAAGCGGTGCTGCTGAAGGACCGCCACGGACGGCACTGCGCGGAACGGCTGTGCTTCGTGCAGGACGAGATCATCCGCATCCTCTACGCCGCGGCGACGAGGCATCTCTATCACTCGCCTATACCATCCGGCGCCGAGCGCATGGCGGTGGTTGCGACCGGCGGCTACGGCCGCGGCCTGATGGCGCCGGAATCCGACATCGACCTGCTGTTCATCCTGCCCTACAAGCAGACCGCCTGGGGCGAGCAGGTGGCTGAAGCCATTCTGTACTGCCTGTGGGACATGGGGTTGAAGGTCGGCCACGCCACCCGCTCGGTCGATGAGTTGATCCGCCAGGCGCGCGGCGACATGACGATCCGCACCGCGATCCTGGAGACGCGGTTTCTGACCGGCGATCAGCCGCTCTACAACGAACTGGTGGAGCGGTTCGACAAGGAGGTCGTGCAGGGCACCGCGTCCGAGTTCGTCACCGCGAAGCTCGCCGAGCGCGAGGAGCGGCACCGCCGCGCCGGGCAGTCGCGCTACCTGGTCGAGCCCAACGTCAAGGACGGCAAAGGCGGCCTGCGGGACCTGCACACGCTGTTCTGGATCGCGAAATATGTCTACCGCGTGCGCGAGACGGACGAGCTGCTGGAGCGCGGCGTGTTCGACGTGCAGGAATACCGCACCTTCCGCCGCTGCGCCGACTTCCTGTGGTCGGTCCGCTGCAACATCCACTTCTTCTCTGGCCGCGCCGAAGAGCGGTTGTCGTTCGACATGCAGCGCGAGATCGCGATCAGACTGGGCTACACCTCGCATCCCGGCATGCAGGACGTCGAGCGCTTCATGAAGCACTACTTCCTGATCGCAAAGGACGTCGGCGACCTCACCGCGATCCTGTGCGCCAAGCTGGAAGAGCAGCAGAAGAAGCCCGCGCCGGTGCTGAGCCGGATGGTGGCGCGGTTCCGGCCCGGAGCGACCCGGCGGCGGGTGCCTGACAGCGATGACTTCATCGTCGACAACAACCGCATCAATCTCGCCGCACCCGACATCTTCAAGCACGACCCGGTCAATCTGATCCGGGTCTTCCGCCTGGCGCAGAAGAACAACCTCGCCTTCCACCCCGACGCGATGCGCTCGGTGACGCGATCGCTCAAGCTGATCAACACCCAGTTGCGCGACGATCCGGAAGCCAACCGTCTCTTCATGGAGATCCTGACATCGGACAATGCCGAGATCGTGCTGCGGCGGATGAACGAGACCGGCGTGCTCGGCCATTTCATCCGCGCCTTCGGCAAGATCGTGTCGATGATGCAGTTCAACATGTACCACCACTATACGGTGGACGAGCATCTGCTGCGCTGCATCGGCCACCTGCAGGAGATCGAGCGCGGCGGCAACGACGAGTTCATCGTCGCCTCCGACCTGTTCCGCAAGATTCGCCCAGAGCATCGCGCGGTGATCTACATCACGACGCTGCTGCACGACATCGCCAAGGGGCGGCCCGAGGATCATTCGATCGCCGGCGCCAAGGTGGCAAGGCGGCTGTGCCCGCGGCTCGGCTTCAATGCCGCCGACACCGAGCTCGTGGCATGGCTGATCGAGGAACACCTCACAATGTCCACGGTGGCGCAATCGCGCGACCTGTCCGATCGCAAGACGATCGAGAACTTCGCCGCCGTCGTGCAGTCGGTCGAGCAGATGAAGCTGCTCACGATCCTCACCACCGCCGACATCCGCGGCGTCGGCCCCGGCGTGTGGAACGGCTGGAAGGCGCAGCTTTTGCGCACCCTCTATTACGAAACCGAGCCGGTGCTGACCGGCGGCTTCTCGGAAGTCAACCGCGCGCGACGTATCGCAGTGGCGCAGTCCGAATTCCGCGCCGCCTTCACCGAATGGCCGGAAGCGGAGCTCAACGCCTATATCGGCCGGCACTATCCGGCCTACTGGCTCAAGGTCGAACTGTCGCGCAAGATCCGTCACGCCCGCTTCCTGCGCGCCAGCGAACAGGCCAGCCACAAGCTCGCGATCAATGTCGGCTTCGACGAAGGGCGCGGCGTCACCGAGTTGACGATCCTCGCGACCGACCATCCCTGGCTGCTGTCGATCATTGCCGGCGCCTGCGCGTCGGCCGGCGCCAACATCGTCGATGCGCAGATCTACACCACGACCGACGGGCGCGCACTCGACACCATCGCGATATCGAGGGAATACGACCGCGACGAGGACGAGGGACGGCGCGCCACCCGCATCGGCGAGATGATCGAGAACGTGCTGGAGGGCAAACTGCGGCTGCCCGAAGCGGTGGCACGGCGCACCAACGGACGCGCCGGTAAAGTGAAGGCGTTCGTGGTCGAGCCTGAGGTCATCATCAACAACCAGTGGTCGGACCGCTACACCGTGATCGAGGTGTCGGGCCTTGATCGGCCCGGTTTGTTGTACCAGCTCACCACCGCGATCTCGAAGCTCAACCTTAACATTGCTTCCGCCCACGTCGCGACCTTCGGCGAGCGCGCCCGCGACGTGTTCTATGTCACCGACCTCCTGGGCGCGCAGATCACCGCGCCGACCCGGCAAGCCGCGATCAAGAGCTCGCTGCTGCATCTGCTGGCGAGCGAAGACAACGCGGCGCAGCCGGCGGCGTAAGCGTGCGTCATTCGCGCAGCGAAGCGAAGCAATTCCATCGCGCTATAAGCGCAAGTTGTAAGCATCGATTGCTTCGTCGAGTCGCTCCTCGCAATGACGGAACATGTGCAGCCAATCAGACGACGCAATGGCCCTAAATCTCCACGCCCTCATGCTGCAGCAGCCAGCGCTTGCGCTCCAATCCGCCGCCATATTTGACCAGTGAACCGTTGGCGCCGATCAGGCGGTGACAGGGCACGACCACGCTGATCGGATTGGAGCCATTGGCGTGGCCGACCGCGCGCATGGCCCGGGGTGCGCTCAGTTTCGCCGCCAACGCGCCGTAGCTCATCGTGGTCCCCGCCGGGATTTTTGGAAGCGCGTGCCAGACCCTTTGCTGGAACGCTGTGCCGTCAACCCGCCATCTGATCGTGGCTAGGCGACCGAGATCGCCTTTGAAATAGCCGCTCAGCGCCGCCCTGAGGTCTTTCGGAGCCCGCGCGTCCTTCAAGACGACGGCACCCACTTGCAGCCGCAGCAGTTCTTTCATGCGCGACGCATAATCCTCCCAGTCGAGCGCGCGCAAAACGCCATCGGCATCGGTGACCAGCAGGGCCACCCCGATCGGAGTTTCGAGCCGATCCAGGCCAAAGGTCTCAGGCGGTGTTGCGTTCACGTTGATGTCTCGCAGTGATGGATTTGTCGCCACGCGGAAAATAGCGGCGCGCCGCCACACTTTTCACTCCTCGCATGCTAGCGTCCACCCGAATTCTGACGGTGCATTTTTTACGGGTTCTGGGGGACCACAACATGATCTGGATCGCCAATATTCTGGTCGCGGTGGTTGCCGCGCTGCATATCTATTTCCTGGCCCTGGAAATGTTTCTCTGGACCAAGCCGCTCGGCCTCAAGACCTTTCGCAACTCGATCGAGAAGGCAACGGAGTCGGCCGTGCTGGCGGCCAATCAGGGGCTTTATAACGGCTTCCTTGCCGCAGGGCTGATCTGGGGCCTGTTCCACGGCAATCCCGGCTTTGCATTCCAGATCAAGACGTTCTTCCTGCTCTGCGTGATCGTGGCCGGTGTCTATGGTGCAGCGACCGTCAGCCGGCGGATCCTGTACGTGCAGGCCGCGCCCGCGGCAGTCGCAATAATCCTGCTCTGGCTGGCGTAGGGACGATCGCCTTCCGGCATTTCTTGCGTTGCTATAATCGTTGCTCCACACTCCCATCAACGATGGCGTCCGACCATCGGCAACACATGGGAGGCAGTGACATGAGGAGCGGCATTTTTCAGCTAGTCGCCGGAACTGCAGTTGCAATCGCGTTGTCGGTATCATCAGCGCACGCGCAGAAGAAATACGACACCGGCGCGACCGATACCGAGATCAAGATCGGCCAGACGATGCCGTTCTCGGGCCCCTATTCCGTCTATGCCGGCATCGGCAAGACCCAGGCTGCCTATCTGAAGATGATCAACGATCAGGGCGGCATCAACGGCCGCAAGCTTAACCTGATCCAGTATGACGATGCCTATTCGCCGCCGAAGACGGTCGAGCAGGTGCGCAAGCTCGTCGAAAGCGATGAGGTCCTGTTCACCTTCCAGATCGTTGGCACGGCGGCCAACGCCGCTGTACAGAAATATCTCAATGGAAAAAAGGTGCCGCAACTGCTCGCCTCAACCGGGGCCGCGCGCTTTACCGATCCGCAGAACTATCCCTGGACCATCGCCTTCAACCCGAACTATCTGTCCGAAGGGCGCATCTACGCGAAATACATTCTAGCCAATCACCCCGATGCCAAGATTGGCGTCCTCTACCAGAATGACGACATGGGACGCGACTACCTCGCGGGATTGAAGAGCGGGCTCGGCGCGAAGGCGGCAAGCATGATCGTCGGCGAAGTGTCCTATGAGGTCTCCGACCCGACGGTCGACTCGCAAGTGGTCAAGCTGAAATCGCTCGGCGCCGATTTGCTTTACGATGCGTCAACGCCTAAATTCGCGGCCCAGGCGATCAGGAAGGTCAACGATCTCAACTGGAATCCGGTGCACATCCTCGACATCAACGCGAGCCCCGTGTCGGCAACGCTGAAGCCTGCGGGCCTCGACATCTCCAAGGGCATCATCTCGACCAATTACGGCAAGGATCCGGGCGACCCGCAGTGGAAGGACGATGCCGGCGTCAAAGCCTATTTCGCCTTCATGGACAAATATTATCCGGAGGGCGACAAGCTCAGTACGGTCAACACCTACGGCTATTCGGTGGCTGAACTCCTGGTGCACATCCTGCGCCAGTGCGGCGACGATCTGACGCGTGAAAACATCATGCGGCAAGCGGCCAGCCTGAAGGGCGTCGTTGGCAGCCTGGCGTTGCCCGGCATGTCTGCGACGACATCGCCGACCGACTATCGCATCAACAAGCAGATGCAGATGATGAAATTCAACGGCGAACGCTGGGAGCTGTTCGGCCCGATCATCGAGGATACGGGGCCTGCGGGTTAGAGCGTTTTCGAGCGAAGTGGGCACCGGTTCGCATAGCAATCAAGTTTACGCAGATTGCGTAGACTTATCTGCGGCAGAAAACGCGTCAAAACAAGAATCTGGCGCTTCATCCGTGACGCGGAAAATACCGGCGCCACGCGACCTCGCTGCGGCGGTTGCATTTGCGTTAATCCTACTTTCGTAGGCCTGAAATCGCTCACCTTTTCGGCAGTGCTTGCCTTGCGTTGCAGCAACGCGTTCCGCCAGTATGGCCGCCAGCGATGGCGTTCGCCAAGGCCCGCATGGCCCCGGACAAGACCGTCGGCTCAATCACAACGTGAGGAAAGACGCATTATGAGGAATGGTATTTTCCATCTTGTCACCGGCACGGCGCTGGCGATCGCGCTGTCGGCCTCAACGGCCTACGCGCAGAAGAAATACGATACCGGCGCCACCGATACCGAGATCAAGATCGGCCAGACCAATCCATTCAGCGGCCCGGCCTCCGCCTATGCCACCATCGCCAAGACCCAGGCCGCCTACATCAAGATGATCAACGACCAGGGCGGCGTGAACGGCCGCAAGATCAACCTGATCCAGTATGACGACGCCTATTCGCCGCCCAAAGCCGTCGAGCAGGTGCGCAAGCTGGTCGAGAGCGACGAGGTGCTGCTCACCTTCCAGCTCCTCGGCACGCCGTCGAACGCCGCCGTGCAGAAATATCTCAACGCCAAGAAGGTGCCGCAGCTGTTGGCGGCGACGGGGGCATCCAGGTTCAGCGACCCCAAGAACTTCCCCTGGACGATGGCCTTCAACCCGAACTACTTCGTCGAGGGCCGGATCTATGGCCAGTACATCATCAAGAATCATCCACAGGCCAAGATCGGTATCCTCTATCAGAACGACGACCTCGGCAGAGACTACCTCAACGGCATCAAGGCCGGTCTCGGCGATAAGGCCCAAAGCTTGATCGTTGTGGAGGCATCCTACGAGGTGTCCGATCCGACCATCGATTCGCAGATCCTCAAGATCAAGGACGCCGGAACGGACCTGTTCTTCAGCGCCACCACGCCGAAGCAGGCGGCGCAGGCGATCAAGAAGATCGGCGAGCTCAACTGGCATCCGATACAGATCGTCGACATCAACGCGACCTCGGTCGGCGCAGTGATGAAGCCGGCGGGACTAGAGGCCTCCAAGGGCGTGATCAGCACTGGCTATGCCAAGGATCCGGCCGATCCGACCTGGAAGGACGATGCCGGTCTGAAGAAATATCTCGATTTCATGGCGAAGTACTATCCCGATGGCGATAAGGACTCGTTCTTCAATGTCTACGGCTATAGCACCACGCAATTGCTGGTCCACGTGCTCAAGGAGTGCGGTGACGACCTCACCCGTGAGAACGTGCTGAAGCAGGCCACCCACCTGAAGAACGTTCAGCTCGACCTGTCGCTGCCGGGCATCGTGAACAACACCACGCCTGAGGACTACCGCGTCAACAAGCAGTTGCAGATGCAGAGGTTCAACGGCGAGCGTTGGGAACTGTTCGGCCCGATCCTCGAGGACGGCGGTCCCGCGGGCTAGGCGCGTGGTTCGATTGAGACAAGCGATCGGCGGTCCCTCGGGGCCGCCGATTTGTTCTTCGCCAACTGCCGTCATTGCCGGTTTTGACCCGGCGATCCATCATCTTGAGAAAAGCCCTCGTCTTGATGGATGCGCGGGTTAAGTCCGCGCATGACGAGTGCGACGGCTACTTCGGGATATCCCCAAACGTCTTGCCTACCGGCAACACCGCGTGGCGGATCAGGCGGGAATCCTCGACCGCGGCCTGGCGGTGTTTCACCGCTTCCCGGTAAGCCGGATCGCGAATCATTTCCGCGAACGCCGCGACGCTTGGATATTCGGCGATGAAGCAATGGTCCCAGCGCTCCTCAGTGGGGCCGATCAGCATCAGTTCGAAGCGCCCCTGCCACACGATGCGCCCGCCGAGCCGTTCGAACACCGGCCCGCTCTCGCGACCATAAGCCGCATAGGCTTCGGCGCCGGTCGCTTGGCGGCCGTCGGGATAGGCGGCGTGTGCGCGCAGGCGCACCAGATTGAGCATGTGGATCGGACCGGGCCGGTCGTCGGCCCGAAATTGCGCGAACACTTCCCTGGTTGGATCGATGTGGCCCATGTTTCGTTCCCTGATGTCGCATTCCTTACGGAAGTTCCGCCAACTCTAGCACGCGGCGCCCTACCTCCTAATCCCGCGTTAACCTTTGCGTAACCGGCCCTTAAACTGCGGCGGCTAGCGTGCGGCGGGACCTGTGTGGACGGCGTATCGCGTATGGCGTGGGGACGGAAAAAGGGCGGCGGACGCAAGGAACCGCTATTCGGGCTTCCGGCTGCGCTGGCGGAGTTGCGCCTGTCTGCCGCGGATCGCATTTCGGCCGCGGACGACAAGCCGAAGAAATCATCCGCCAAACGCAAGTCCGACGATTCCGACGATGAGCCGCGCGAGCGCAAGCCATCCGGCTCGCGCAGCGGCAGCAAGCGCCGATCGAAATCACGCCGCGGTTTTGGCATCGGACGGCTGTTCTATTGGACTGCGGTGCTCGGGCTATGGGCGGGTATCGCCGTTGTCGGCGTCGTGGTCTGGGTCGGCGCGCATCTGCCGGCGATCCAGTCACTGGAAATTCCCAAGCGTCCGCCGACCATCCAGATCACGGGCATGGATGGAAGCGTACTGGCGCAGCGCGGCGAAATGGCCGGCGCCAACGTTTCGCTGAAGGATCTGCCGCCCTACTTACCGAAGGCATTCATCGCGATCGAAGACCGCCGCTTCTATTCGCATTATGGCGTCGACCCCATCGGCATTTTGCGCGCAGCCGTCACCAACGTGCTGCATCGGGGCGTCTCGCAAGGCGGATCGACCTTGACGCAGCAATTGGCGAAAAACCTGTTCCTGACCCAGGAGCGCACCATGCAGCGCAAGCTGCAGGAAGCCGAACTGGCGCTATGGCTCGAGCGGAAGCATTCCAAGAACGAGATCCTCGAGCTCTATCTCAACCGGGTCTATTTCGGCTCCGGCGCCTATGGCGTCGAAGCCGCGGCGCAGCGTTATTTCGGCAAATCGGCCAAGAACGTCACGATCGCGGAAGCCGCGATGCTGGCGGGCCTCGTCAAATCGCCGTCACGGCTGGCGCCGAACCGCAACCCGGAAGGCGCCGAGCAGCGCGCCCAGATCGTGCTCGCGGCGATGGCGGACGCCAAGTTCATCACCGATGCGCAGGCGCAGGCCTCGATCGGCCATCCCCAGATCAACGTGAAGCCGGCCGGCGCCGGCACCGTCAATTATGTCGCCGACTGGATCGGCGAAGTGCTCGACGACCTCGTCGGCCAGATCGACCGTGACATCACCGTCGAAACCACGATCGATCCGAAGCTGCAGAGCGTGGCGGAAGCCTCCATCATCGACGAACTCGCCGCCAAGAGCGTGAAGTTCAATGTCAGCCAGGGCGCACTGGTGGCGATGACGCCTGACGGCGCGGTGCGCGCCATGGTCGGCGGCCGGAACTATGCCGAGAGCCAGTATAACCGCGCGGTCACGGCCAAGCGCCAGCCCGGCTCGGCGTTCAAACCGTTCGTCTATCTCACCGCGATCGAGGCGGGATTGACGCCGGATACGATCCGCCAGGACGCGCCGCTCGACGTCAAGGGCTGGAAGCCCGAGAACTACAGCCACGAATATTTCGGCTCGGTGACGCTGACGCAGGCGCTGTCGATGTCGCTGAACACGGTTGCGGTCCGCCTCGGGCTCGAGGTCGGGCCGAAGAACGTGGTGCGCACCGCACATCGGCTCGGCATTTCATCGAAACTCGATGCCAATGCCTCGATCGCGCTCGGCACTTCGGAGGTCTCCGTCATCGAACTGGTCGGCGCCTATGCACCGTTTGCCAATGGCGGGCTCGGCGTCTCGCCGCATGTCGTGACCAAAATCCGCACCAACGAGGGCAAGGTGTTGTACGACCGCCCCGCCGACCAGCTCGGCCAGGTGATCGAGCCGCGCAACGTTGCTGCCATGAACACCATGATGCGGGAGACGCTGGTCTCCGGCACCGCGCACAAGGCCGAAATTCCCGGCTGGGTGGCTGCAGGCAAAACCGGCACCAGCCAGGATTTCCGCGACGCCTGGTTCATCGGCTACACCGCCAAGCTCGTCACCGGAGTTCTGGCTCGGCAATGACGACAATTCGCCGACCAAGAAGGCGACCGGCGGCGGCCTGCCGGTGGAAGTGTGGTCGCGCTTCATGAAAGCGGCGCATCAGGGCGTGCCGGTGGCGAGCCTGCCGAATTCGCAAACCGGTGGCGGCGGCCTGTTCTCGAATCTGATACAGGCCGCGTCGCAAGTCAGCGCGCCGTCTGCGCCCGCGCCATCCGCGCAAGCGCCCGTCCCGCTCGCGCCGATCCCGTCAGGCGGCGGCTATCGTCCGCCGCCGACGCGAACCTCGGCGCCGCCGAATCCCTCGGCGCGCCCGGAAGCCGCGGCGGGATTGGACGGCTGGCTGATGGATCGGGTGTTCGGCGGAAGGTGATCGCGACGAAGCGAAGCGGCTTGTTGCCTAACTGACGAAGATCACTCGCGTTTCCAGCGAAACGCGCCGATACAGATCTTCGACGTCGTCGTTCACGAGCCGGATACATCCGGAAGCGACGAGATGACCTATGGTCTTCGGCGAGTTTGTTCCGTGAATGATTAGCCCGGGCTTGTCCAGCAAGAACGCGCGCGCACCCAATGGACTGCCGGGACGGCCGGCCGCGGCAAGCAATGTTGCGGGCTCCTTTGCAGTATCCTTTGCAGTATCCTTGGCAGCGTCGGTGCCCGTGGGCCGCCAATCCGGCCATTCAAGTTTGCTCGTGACGCGAGAGAGACTGCCTCCCTTCAAACATTCCTCCGCTATCCCGATCCCGTAGCGGCGCGCTGAATTGTTGGAATCGATGAGATAGAGAAAGCGGTTTTCCCGATCGACCACAATTGATCCGGGAATGACGGTGGTGCGGTAGAACACCACCTGCCGCTGCAGCGCAAACGGCAGGTCGGCACCCGAGGAGCCGCCATCAACGCCGGGCCTGAGGTCCGCCATGACGACGTCCTCACGCGCAGCCGGCGTTTGCCGCGACGACGCGGTTACGCCGCCTGCCATGATGCGCGGGCCTGCGACGTATTGGTACAGCACCGCCGCCAGCGCGATGACGGCAACGAACGCGCAAGCCGTGATGGCAAGCGGCTTCAAGTTGACACCCGGTGAGAGCACCCGGCTGACCGCCGCAGCGGAATCCTCTTCACGCAGTTGTTCGATGGTGAGGTTGTCCTCGATTTGCCGGATGGCTTCTTCGAGTGCGGCACGATGCGATGAGGCCGCCTGACGCGTGAGATTGGATCTGCCTATGAGGCTGCGCGCGTCCCTGTAGACAATGTCGCGTGCGACTGCGTCCTTGCCTGCGACCGCTTTCGTCAGCAGCGAGTAATAATCCACGGCCATGATTTGACCCCACAATAAGCTAGCGGATGGGAGGCGCGTACTGGATTCCACCCTGCGTCCAGAGCGCATTCAGGCCACGCGGGATGCTCAGCCTGGATTGGGTTCCAATGTTTCGCTCATAGATTTCGCCGTAGTTGCCGACGGCACGCACTGCGCGTGCAGCCCAGTCCCTCGGGAGGCCGAACTGCTCGCCGAATTCACCTTCGGTGCCGATCAGCCGCCGGATATTCGGGTTGGACGATTTCACCGCGTCGTCGACCGTTGTCGATTTGACGCCGAGCTCTTCGGCGTTGATCAAGGAATAGAGCGTCCACTTGACCAAATTGAACCACTGGTCGTCGCCCTGCCGCACCACGGGCCCGAGCGGCTCTTTTGAAATAACCTCCGGCAGAATGATATGGCTGTCGGGCGCGGACAGCTTCAGACGCTCGGCGTAGAGCTGGGAAACGTCGCTCGTCAGCACATCGCACTTGCGATCGTCATAGGCCTTGAGGGTTTCCTCCGCAGTGCCGAGCGCCAGAACCTTCAGCGCCATGTCGTTGGCGCGGAAGTAATCGGACAGGTTCAGCTCGGTCGTCGTACCGGTCTGGGTGCAAACCGTCTTGCCGCCAAGCTGCAAGGCGGTGTCGATGCCGGCATCCCGGCGCAGCAGGAAGCCCTGGCCGTCGTAGTACGCGACACCGGCGAACATCAGGCCGAGCGAACCTTCTCTGGACATGGTCCAGGTCGAGTTGCGCGACAGCACGTCGATATTGCTCGACTGCAGCGCCGTGAAGCGGGCCGCAGCATCGAGCGGCGTGAATGTCACCTTCGCGGGATCGCCGAAGATCGCCGCCGCAACCGCGCGGCAAATATCGACGTCGAAGCCGGTCCATGCATTCTTTTCATCCATGCTGGAGAAACCCAACAAACCCTGACTGACACCGCAATTGAGCGTGCCGCGCTCCTTGACGGCCTTCAGGGTCTGGGCGCCGGCGGGATGGCTGCCCGCAACAATGAAGGCCAGCAATGTCATGGCAGTGAAAATGATGGATCGCTTCCTGAAATCGGGCATTATTTGTCTCTCGATCAGTTGCGGCTTCGGCGTTCTCCGGTCGAAATGATCTCGGCAGGCTAGCACAAAGGGGGCGCCCATTTAGAGCGCGATCACGATTCGAAGGTCATCGCGCTCCAAGTGATTGGGGTTTTGCGCTAGGTCGTCCCAGATCGTCCCGCGTTCGTGGGGACGATGGAGAGGTGTAACAAACGAGCCCTAATCCTCGATCCCGTAACGATGCAGATCGTTGCCATACGTGTCGAGCCAACGCTTGGCGCGCTCGACGTGATCGCAGACCCTGTCCACGACCCGCCAGAACCGCGCCGAATGATTCATCTCGACGAGGTGCGCCACTTCATGGGCGGCAAGATAGTCGAGCACGTAAGGCGGCGCGAGGATCAGCCGCCACGAGAATGACAGCGAGCCGGCTGAAGTGCAGGAGCCCCAGCGGCTCGACTGGTCGCGGATCGACACACGGCGAACCCGCACGCCGAGTTCCGCGGCGTAAGCCTGGGCGGCCTTTTGCAGATCCTTCCGCGCTTCGCGCTTGAGGAAATCATGTACGCGGCGATCCATGTGCTCGACGCCGCCGGCGACGCAGAGGATCTTCTCACCGCTGTCGCGGGTCTCGCTCCACACCGTGCCGCGCTCGCCCGAGCGATGGACCAGACGATGCGGCACGCCGCGCAGCGGCACCAGAGTTCCCACCGTGAACGGCGCCGCCTTCGGCAAACGGCCAAGACGCGCAGCGATCCAGCCGCCGTGAACCTGCGCAAACTCGCGCGCTTCAGCGATGGTGCCGCGTGGCGGCATGGTCAGGATGGCTTCGCGGTCGGTCGTATGAATCCGCAACGTATAGCGGCGCGCGCGCCGGTGCCGACGCAGCCGAATTGCGAAGAATTGGGAGCCGTGTTTGACCACGAGAGTTGAGGGTTCGGCGGGCCGCCGATAAAGAAGCGCGCGAGTAGCCATTTCTGACAGTCCGGGGAGCAAGAGTTCACCCGGATTCTGCCATATCCGCCGCCAGTGAAATCGCTCGGCGCAAAAACAAATCATTTGCCCAATATACAGGGGCTGGTCACTCTTTGACCCCTACCGGCGGGGGCCGTAACCACAAATTTTAGGGTGAACGGGGTTCGCAAACTTCGTTCAAGAAATGAGGCCACACTCATTCTTTCCGAGAGACCCGAATCCGGTTTCCGTTAATCGATTCAGGGGCTTATCCGTCCACCCGAATCGAGGCCGCAGCCGCATCTATTCTGCGGCAGCAACCAATGAAAGCCGTGTATTTGCCGAGGACACCATGAAATCGGAAATACGCGGCACGATTTCGGAGCGGAATCGCGATCCATTGAACACGCCATAGTGGCCAACGCCCTTCTGCACGTAATGCACGCGGCGATGAGCGGGAATCGAGGTGCACAGCGCGTGCGTCGCCTCGGTCTGACCGAGACCGGAGATGTCGTCGTTCTCGCCTTCCACCGTCATCAGCGCCACCCGCTTGATCTTCGACGGATCGACCGGCTTGCCGCGATGGGTCATCTCGCCCTTCGGCAGCGCGTGCTTGACGAACACGACATCGACGGTCTGCAGATAATATTCGGCGGTCAGATCCATCACCGCGAGATATTCGTCATAGAATTCGCGGTGCTTGTCGACGAGATCGCCGTCGCCCTTCACCAGATTGCTGAACAGCGCCTTGTGGGCGTCGGTGTGGCGGTCGAGGTTCATGGTGATGAAGCCCGAGAGCTGCAGAAAGCCTGGATAGACGTCGCGCATCACGCCGGGATGCGGGAACGGCACCTTGGTGATGACGTGGTTGCGGAACCACTCGATGCCGCGCTCGGCGGCCAGATTATTGACCGCGGTCGGATTGCGGCGGGTGTCGATCGGCCCGCCCATCAGCGTCATCGAGAGCGGAACGAAGGGATCGCGATCGGCTTCCATGATCGAAACCGCGGCCACCACGGGGACCGAGGGTTGGCAGACCGCGACCACGTGCACGTTGCCGCCGAGCACGTGCAGCATCTCGATGACGTAATCGACGTAATCGTCGAGATCGAAGCGGCCCTCGGTGAGCGGCACCATGCGCGCATCCGACCAGTCGGTGATGTAGACCTCATGCGTCGACAGGAAGGCTTCGACCGTGCCACGCAGCAGCGTCGCGTAATGGCCGGACATCGGCGCCACGATCAGCACGCGCGGCTGCGGGCTGCGCAGCGGGCGCGTCAGCTTGCGATCGAAATAGAGCAGACGGCAAAACGGCTTTTCCCAGATCGAGCGCACCTCGACCGGCGTACGCACGCCATTGACCTCGGTGGTCGGAAGATTCCACTCCGGCTTGCCGTAGCGGCGGGTGGCGCGTTCGAACAATTCGCAGCCCGCGGCGATCGACTTGCCGAGCTGGGTGTGCGTCCACGGATTGAGCGGATTTTGGAACAGAATTTTGGTCGCGTCGGTCACCGCGCGGGCCGGATTGAGAGAGGCTTGCGCCATCTCGTACATCCAGTACATCGGCGTCGTTAGTGCCGGACTGCCTTCCGCCGCCAGTGGCGGTGCTCCGCCAAACTCACCAATCGGCATTTGTTTCAAATCCCCGTTTTGCGCCGCAGCATACTGGCGAATGCGCAATAATGCGTCAATGCGCACATCAGTATATATACGGGCCGAAAACGCCAAAAACACCGGAAATCCACGGGAAAGTGACGGGTTTATTCGCCGGCCGCCAGAAGCGAGCCGTGACGCTTGGCGGCGCGCAAAAGGGCAAGAAAGATCGCAAATGAGGCAGCGAGCAACGCCACGTTGATCGCGAGCGCCTGCGCCATCAGGTCGGCCCGGAACACATGATCGGTCAGGAGCGCGCGCATGCCCTCGAACACGTAGGTCGGCGGCAGCGCCCAGGCGACATGTTGCAGCCAGGGCGGCAGCACGCTGACGGGATAATAGATGCAGGCGAGCGGCATCACCGCGAACATCAGCGTCCAGACGATGCTCTCCGCGCCGAGGCCATTTCGCAGCACCAGTCCGGAGGCAAAAATGCCGACCGACCAGCTGGTGAAGATCAGGTTGCAGAAGAACGCGATCAGCGGCAGGCCGAGATGATAGAAATTGAAACCGAAGAAGAACAGCGCCAGTCCCGTCATCGGGATCACGCCGATCGCCAGCCGGATGAGGCTCATGATCATCAGCGAGATCAGGAACTCGACCGGCTTTAACGGGCTCATCATCAGGTTGCCGAGATTGCGCGCCCACATTTCTTCCAGAAACGAGATCGAAAAGCCGAGCTGGCCACGGAACAGGATGTCCCACAGGATCACGGCACCGATCAGCGTGCCCCCGGCACGCGCGAAGAAGCCCGACGTCTGTGAGATGTAGTTCTGCAGGAAGCCCCATGTGATGATCTGCAGTGCCGGCCAATAGACAAGTTCCAACAGCCGCGGCCACGACGACATCAGCAAATACCAATAGCGCAGCACCATCGCGTTGATGCGATGCAGCGAGATGCCGTGATGGCTGACCATTTCGTTCACGACGCACCCTCCCGTGCCCGGCCGCGTGCGACGTCGAGGAACACCTCTTCCAGCGTGGCGCGGTTGTAGCGCGCCATGATCTGGTCAGGACTGTCGTCGTCCTCGATCTTGCCGCGCTTCATGATGATGACGCGGTCGCACAGCCGCTCCACCTCCAGCATGTTGTGCGAGGCCAGGAGAATGGTGGCGTTATGGGTTTTGCGGTAGGTCTCCAGGTGCTGCCTCACCCAGTCGGCGGTATCGGGGTCGAGCGAGGCGGTCGGCTCATCCAGCAGCAGCAACTCGGGCTGGTTGATCAGCGCCTTCGCCAGCGCGACCCGCGTCTTCTGCCCCGCCGAGAGCTTGCCGTTGGCGCGATCGAGGAATTCCTTCAAATCCAGGTCGGATGCAAGCTGCTCGATCCGCTCGCGCAGTTGTTTCACCGCATAAAGCCGGCCGAAGATGGTGAGGTTCTGCCGCACCGTCAGCCGCATCGGCATATCGACATAGGGGCTTTCGAAATTCATCCGCCCGAGCACGTCGTAGCTCTGTTCCGGCATCGACGCGCCAAGTACCTGGATGCGGCCGGAGGTCGGCAGCACCAGGCCCATGATCATGGCGATCGTCGTGGTCTTGCCGGCGCCGTTGCCCCCTAACAGGCCGGTGATGCTGCCGCGGGCAATGCGAAACGACACGTCGTCGACCGCGCGGGTGGTTTTGTAGAATTTGACCAGGTGCGCGACCTCGATCGCCGCCGACCCCACCGGGTCGGCCGCTGAAGATTGCGCTGGTAATGCGTCCCTATTCGTCATTTGGACCGTTCATTGGGACATTGCGGTGGCAAGCGCAAGAAGGTCGTCATGGCCGGGCTTGCCCGGGCATGACGGAGAGAGCAATGGGCCAGATTGCGACGATTTGTGATCGGAACGCTGCGCCGCTAAACTAGCGGAATGACCGACGTTGCAGCCTCCGATTTGCGCCAACCGCGCCGCCATGTCCGTCTGGATACGATCTTGCGGCTGCGCTGGCTGGCCGCGCTCGGGCAGATCGCCGCCGTCTTCATCGTGGCCCAGGGCCTGGAATTCGACATTCCCATTGTCCCCTGCATCGCCATCATCGGCCTGTCGGCGCTGGTCAACCTTACCCTGCAGATCACCTTCAATCCGATGCAGCGCCTGGAGCCGGTCTACGCGGCGGCCTTGCTCGCACTCAACATCGTCGAACTGGCGGGATTATTGTTTTTCACCGGCGGCCTGGAAAATCCGTTTTCATTCATGTTCCTGGCCCCGGTCCTGATTTCAGCGACGGCGCTGCCGGTCCGGCTGACGATCGCGCTCGGCTTCCTTGCAGTGGCTTGCGCCTCGGCGCTGGTGTTCTTTCATTTTCCGCTGCCGTGGGACGCCGATGACCCGCTGGTGCTACCGCCGATCTATCTGTTGGGCGTCTGGCTTTCGATCTTGCTCGCGATCGGCGTCACCAGCCTCTACGCATTCCAGGTCACCGAGGAGTCGCGCCAGCTTTCCGACGCGCTGGCCGCGACCGAACTGGTACTCGCGCGCGAACAGCATCTGACCCAGCTCGATGGCCTTGCCGCGGCTGCCGCGCACGAACTCGGCACGCCATTGTCGACTATCTTCCTCATTTCGCGCGAATTGGAGAAGACGGTGCAGGACGTCCAACTCGCGGGTGATCTGAAGACGCTGCGCGAGCAGGCGCAGCGCTGCCGCGATATTTTGGGCAAGATCACCCAGCTGTCCGCGACCGGCGCGCCGTTCGATCGGATGAAACTGTCGACGCTGATCGAGGAGACGGTGGCACCGCATCGCGATTTCGGCGTTGCAATAAAGGTGCGGCTTGCTGTCGCAGCCACGCGCGAGCCGATCGGCGCCCGCAATCCTGCGATCCTCTATGGCGTCGGCAATATCCTGGAGAACGCCGTCGACTTCGCCCATCAGGCCGTCGAAGTGAACGCGTGGTGGAATACGGAAACGGTCGAAATCATCATTTCCGACGATGGACCCGGCATTGCCCCGGACATGCTGAAACGGATCGGGGAACCCTATTTATCGCGGCGGCGCAGTGCAGATGACGCCCAAAACGAGCGAAGCGGCCTCGGTCTTGGCGTCTTTATCGCCCGCACGCTGCTGGAACGCACCGGCGCAAAGGTCACCTTCAGCAACCGGACCTTTCCCGATCATGGCGCTGTCGTGCAGATCACCTGGCCGCGCAGCTCGTTCGAAGCCACTGAGACCGCTGACGAGACGGCCCCGTGAGACAGTTCCCGGCAAGTTGAACCGTTAACCGCCAGACCTTAGGTGGCCTTGGCAGCGCCGCAGTCTCAGGCCTATGTTTGATGTCCTACACAAGGATATTGAATCGTGAACGCCATCGCCGAACTGAATGATCACGCCGACCGCTCGCTCCTCATCGTCGAGGACGACAAGCCGTTCCTGGAGCGCTTGTCGCGCGCCATGGAAACGCGCGGCTTCTCGGTGAAGTCGTGCGACAGCGTGTCCGACGGCCTCGCGGAGATCGGCCGTGCCGCGCCGGCTTTTGCCGTGGTCGATTTGCGCCTCGGCGACGGTAATGGGTTGGACGTGGTCTCGGCGCTGAAGCGCAAACGGCCCGACGCACGTGCGATCGTGCTCACGGGCTACGGCAATATCGCTACCGCCGTCACAGCGGTGAAGATGGGCGCGGTGGACTATCTCTCAAAACCCGCCGATGCCGATGACGTCGTCGCAGCTCTGCTCGCCAGCGGCACCGAGAAATCCGAACTGCCCGCGAATCCGATGTCGGCGGACCGCGTGCGCTGGGAACACATCCAGCGCATCTACGAGATGTGCAACCGCAACGTCTCGGAAACAGCGCGGCGGCTGAACATGCATCGCCGAACGTTGCAGCGGATTCTCGCCAAGCGCGCCCCGCGGTGAGCCGCCGACTACCCGAGCGCTACAAGGCGCCACAACAAGCCGTCATCCCCCGCGAAAGCGGGGGATCCAGTACGCCGCGGCTTCACTGTTGATCGTTGACTGCTCTGGGATTCTGGATCACCCGCATGCGCGGGTGATGACGACTGGGGATGTGGCGGGCGTACTGCTTGCGGAGGCCGGCGTAAGGGCTGATGTTGCTGCCGGCTCAGATCAACCCGCCGGCATCGATGGTCTTTCTTGCAGATTCGGCTGCCTTCTCTGCCGTGAGCGCATCGGCTGAGGTCATGGCCTGGTCGAGCACCGAGGGCGGCGAGGCAATCCGGATTTTTTTGCCGTCCTGTCTGCGGATGGTCGCGCGCCATCTATCGGTATCACGCTGAAAGGCGTCGATGACATAGGCCTTGTAGGCGATGCCGCTGATGGCGGGCTGCTTCGGGGCGCGAGTGTCCTGCTGAGACAGGACCAGTCCATCCGCGACACCGCGAACGATCTCAATGATCTCCTGAACAATGTCGCCGCGCGTGCTGCCGTAGGCATCCCTGAGCAGGTACCTCACCGCCGCGCCGATCTCCGCCTTTGCGTCGGCCTCGCCGGCGAAATTCCAATCGATCTGATCTGACATTTCCGACATTATTGCTTGGCGCTCCAGGCGCGTATCACGATTTCAGACAGGGTCCAGATAAACCGGCTCCTGTTAAAGTCTGATTATCGGAAAAGTTTCGATTTTATCGGCTCCCGACACATCAGCTAAAACTCTCCGTGCCCCTGCGGATCAATCAAGCGGTTGATCCGTTGCGCGGCGGCGATGGCGAACCGCACCGTCATCAATTTGCGCGTTGGCGCCTTGAGCCGATGCTCCGGCGCTTCGCAATGCATGTGAGCGCCGTAAGCGTCGGCCACGATCAGTCCGGTGTTTTCAGGAAAGATCTCGCACGGCAGGTCCTGGGTGAAGGCAAAGAACAACCGGTCGCAATGCGCGCGATAATCCTGCCATTTCTGGTCGGCGCGCAAATCCTCCACCGACGACTTGATCTCGACAATCCAGATTTCGTTTTTGGCGTTCAGCGCCACCAGGTCGGCACGCCGGCCCGACGGCAGCGGCAATTCACTGATACAGGAAAAGCCCAGCGATCTCAGAAGCCTCGCCGTGCCTCGCGCGATCGCAAGCGCGGTCTCCGATTGGCGACCATCGGGGGCCGGGACGAGCGCGATCTGGCGGGCGGGCGATTCCATGACTGCGAGCCTAGCCGATTTTGGCTGTGACGCCAGACCTCGAGACAGCGCGGAATCGGCAGCAAATTAGTACATCGCCCGCCCTGTTTTCGGCCTGACGCCACCGCGAAGCGAAGGGATGGCCGCGGCTTCGCCAACGCATGGACGAGATCAACAAGCAGATGACCCAACGCAAGGAGCTCAACGAAAGGCTCGCCGCACTGGTGGCGATGCGCGACAAGTATGTCGCCGAACAAAACGCCAAGGCGCCAAAGGCATTCATCATTCGATCGCGTCGTCGAGGATACGCTGCAGGCGCAGATCAAACGGTGAGCGCCTCCGTTCGTCGTCCCGGCTCAAGGCCGGGACGACGAACGCTATTGCCGGAACCTCGCAGGCCCCTCAGCGCTTATCCATCGGCCGCTAGCGAAAGACGGGCGGACGCTGAGGGCTGCCTCGTGATCGACGACCTCTGGTACAAGAACGGCGTTATCTATTGCCTGTCGGTCGGCACCTATATGGACGCCAATGGCGATGGTGTCGGCGACTTCAGGGGGTTATTGCGCAGGCTGGACTATCTGCACGGGCTAGGCATCACCGCGATCTGGCTGATGCCGTTCCAGCCCTCGCCGATGCGTGACGACGGCTACGACATCTCGGACTATTACGGCGTCGATCCGCGATACGGCACGCTCGGTGACTTCGTCGAATTTGCCCACGGCTGCAAACAGCGTGGCATCCGCGTCATCATCGACCTCGTCGTCAATCACACCTCCGACCAGCATGCCTGGTTTCGCGACGCGCGAAACAACAAGGATTCGCCCTATCGCGACTGGTATGTCTGGTCCGACAAGAAGCCGGCCAATGCCAACACCGGCATGGTTTTTCCCGGCGTACAGAAATCGACCTGGACACGGGATAAGCAGGCCGGCGCCTGGTACTTCCATCGCTTCTACGATTTCCAGCCGGATCTCAACACCTCCAACCCGCACGTGCAGGCCGAGATCCTCAAGATCATGGGATTTTGGATTCAGCTCGGCGTATCCGGTTTCCGCATGGACGCCGTCCCCTTCGTGATCGCGACCAAGGGCGCGAAGGTGCGGAAGCCGGTCGAGCAATACGACATGCTGCGCTCGTTTCGCGAATTCCTGCAATGGCGCGAAGGCGACGCCATCATCCTCGGCGAAGCCAACGTGCTGCCGAAATCCGACCTGGAGTATTTTGGCCGCTCCGGCGACCGCATGCACATGATGTTCAATTTCCACGTCAACCAGCATTTGTTCTATGCGCTGGCGTCCGCCAACTCGCGGCCATTGGCAAAGTCGGTGGAGGACACCAAACCTCGTCCTGCCACGGCGCAATGGGGCCTATTCCTGCGCAACCATGACGAACTCGATCTCGGCCGTCTGACCAAGGCGCAGCGCGAGATCGTGTTCAAGGCGTTCGGCCCCGACAAGAGCATGCAGCTCTATGATCGCGGCATCCGCCGCAGGCTGACGCCGATGCTTGGCGGCGACCGCCGGCGGCTCGAGCTTGCCTACAGCCTGATGTGTACGCTGCCCGGTACCCCCGTAATCCGCTACGGCGACGAAATCGCGATGGGCGACAATCTCGATCTGCCCGAGCGCAATTGCGCGCGCACGCCGATGCAATGGTCGGGCGAGCCGCACGCCGGCTTCACCGAAAGCGACAGACCGATCCTGCCGGTGATCGACAAGGGCCCATACGGCTATGAACACGTCAATGCCGCCAAACAGCGGCGCGATCCCAACTCAATGCTGAACTGGACCGAGCGCATCATCCGCATGCGCAAGGAAGTCCCGGAGGTCGGCTGGGGCGACTTCAAGGTGATCCCGGTTCGTGATCCCGCGGTATTCCTGATCCGATATGACTGGCGCAACAACTCGGTATTATTTGTCCATAATCTCGACGAGAAGCCGCGCGAGGTGTCGTTTGCTGCCGGAGTGCCGGGCGACGCGGGCAAGCTTCTGGTCAATCTGCTCGCCGAAGATCACAGCCATGCGAACGATCGTGGGCGCCACACGCTGTTGCTCGAGGGTTACGGCTATCGTTGGTACCGCGTCGGTGGCCTGGACTACCTGCTCAAGCGCAGCGACATCGATACCGACGCGACGGGCAAGGCCGCTCACCCGGCGTGATGCGTCCCGAGGATCACGCCCTCATTGCCGCGCAGATCGAGCGTGCCTTCGACACGCTCGCCTTGCCGGTCCATGTGTGTCGACAGCAGAATTTCGCGGCCGAAGCCGATTGAGCTGGAGGAGACCAAAGCCGGTTCGGCGCCGAGGTTCAACGCAACGACGATCACGCCGCCCTCACCCTCCCGGCGATAGAGCAGGACGTCGCCCTGGGCTGCGACCGGCGCGTAAACGCCGTCCACGACCTGCGGCAGCTTGCGCCGGAGCGCAATCAGCGCCTTGTAGAGGCTGAGGATCGAGCCGCGGTCGGCACCGAGAGTGGCGACATTCTCCGTCATGAAGTCGTGCGCCAGCGGCAGCCACGGCGGCGCCATCGAGAAGCCCGCATAACGCGCAGCGCTCCACTGCATCGGCGTACGGCAGCCGTCACGGCCGACGCCGATGCCCGGCACGTTCTTCTCGAAGGGATCGCGGACCTGGTCGGGCGCGATCGTGGCCTGCCGCAGGCCGATCTCGTCGCCATAATAGAGCGTCGGCGTGCCGCGCAGCGTCAGCAACAGCATCGCCGCAACCCGCGCCTGCTCGGGCCCGATCCGGCTCGCCACCCGCGGCCGATCGTGATTGCCGAGCACCCAGTTCGGCCACGCGCCCGCCGGCAGCGCTTTCTCGTAATCGGCGACGATCTTCTCGATCGAACGCGCGCTCCACAGCGTCGAGAGCAACGCAAAATTGAATGGCATCTGGGCGCCCGCAAGGTCGTTGCCGTAATAGGCGACGAGACGGTGCAGCGGCAGATAGATTTCGCCGATCAGCACGCGATCGTCGAATTCGTCGGTGACGCGCCGCATCTCGGCGATCACCTGATGCACCTCCGACTGGTCGGTCGAATATTGCGTCAGGATTTTCTCATGCGGCGGCCGGCCCTCGATGTAATTCGGATTGGGCGGATTGTCGCGGAATTCCGCGTCCTTGATCAGATGCCAGATCACGTCCACGCGAAAGCCGTCGACGCCTTTGCGCAGCCAGAACCGCATCACGTCATAGATCGCCTGGCGTACGTCCGGATTGCGCCAATTCAGGTCCGGCTGCTTGGCGAGGAAGGCGTGATAATAATATTGTTCGGTCGCGGCGTCGTATTCCCAGCCGCTGCCGCCGAATTCCGACAGCCAGTTGTTCGGCACGCCGCCATCCGGCGCACCATCGCGCCAGATGTACCAGTCGCGCCTGCGATTATCGCGCGCGCTGCGCGCCTCGATGAACCAGGGATGCTGGTCGGAGGTATGGTTCGGCACCAGATCGAGGATCAGCTTGAGCCCCGCCTCATGCGCGGCTGATACCAGCGCGTCAAAATCCTCCATTGCCCCGAACAGCGGATCGATGTCGATGTAGTCTGATATGTCGTAGCCGAAATCTTCCATCGGCGAGGGAAAGATCGGCGATAGCCAGACGGCATCGATGCCGAGCTCTTTCAGATAGGGCAACCGCCCGATGATTCCCTTGAGATCGCCGACACCATCGCCGTTACTATCCTGAAACGAGCGCGGATAGACCTGATAGAAAACGCCGCGCCGCCACCAGTTGCTGTCGCCCTGAGCCATGGCCGGATAATCGCCCTCCAAATCTGGCCTGAGCAAGGCAACGGCGGATCGTTCGCGTTCGGATCAGGCGCGGCGAGAACCGCGCAACGGCTAGCCGTGGCGGGCAACAGCGAGCTGATAGATCGTGATCAGCACCTCGAACAGGATCAGGAACACAATGATCACCTCCAGCCGCAGCGAGCGGCGGGTATCGATGATATCGGTCAGGACCTGCGCGGTCTCGGCGACCACGGCGAGCTTGCGATTGAGCGATTCCGCCCGTTCCTTGAGCTCGTATTCGTCCTCGAGCCGGGCGTAGAGCCGTTCAAGCTGCGGCTTGTCCCAGAGGATGTCGGGCTTGTCGGACACTTCGACCGGCCCGGACACGCGATGCCGCACCGACAGCGCATTACCGATCTGCTTCAGGATCGCGGTCCGGCCGCCGCGCATCTGCCCGCTCTGCGCCAGCTCGCGCGCGAACGGTTCGGTCATGTCGAACACGGCGGCAACCTCGCGTTCGTGCCGCGCCAGAACGACGCTCTTCGCCAATGCCTCGCCGACCAGGATCAGCCGCTCCGGCGACAGGCTCTGCAGGTAGATCGGACCACCCGGCGGGATCTGGTCCTCCTTCTCCGAAGCGAGCTCGATGGTGGCGATCTCCTCCTCGCGCCGCGCGGAGGGCCCCGTCATGCGCGTTTGCAGGCTGCGCAGGAACTCATCCTCTTCCAGCGCATTCAGCCCGATCAGTACGACGACGCCGTAACGGAACAGAATGGCGACGCCGTTTTCGTTGACCCGAAACGCCAATGGCGTCGTGGCCAGCACGTCGTCGCGCTCGAGGCCCGACGTGTTCAGGCGATCGGCGACAAAGAAAGCGCGGGCGGTGGTACGCGTCCCGCCAAGCGGCGAGGTAGAGGCTTAACTCATGCGATTTTGGCCTGTCGACGTCGGATTCCAAGCTTGAAGCCGATGCGCAGCCGGCCTTAAGCACTAAATGTTCAATTCGTATGCAACCCTATCACGGACCCATCCCGGATCGCACGGCGTTACCCTCGTGTTGACGGCGTTTCAGGGAAGAATATGGTGCCCCCATGGATGACAAAACCGAGACAAAACCCAAGGCCGGCGCGATCATCGTGCCGGTGACGCTGTTCGAACAGAACTGCACCATCATCTGGGACGAGCCGACCAAGAAGGCCGTCGTGATCGATCCCGGCGGAGACGTCGACAAGATCCAGGCTGCGATCAAGCAGACCGGCGTCACCGTCGAGAAGATCTGGCTGACGCACGGCCATATCGACCATGTCGGCGGCGCCGCGGATCTGCGCGACGCGCTGCAGGTCAAGATTGAGGGCCCGCACATCGCAGACAAATATCTGCTCGACAATGTCGTGAGCAGCGGCGAACGCTTCGGCATGACCGGCGTGCGCAATTTCGGCCCGGACCGCTGGCTCGACGAGGGCGATCAGGTCTCGATCGGCGATCTCACCTTCGACATCCTGCATTGCCCCGGCCATTCGCCCGGCAGCGTGGTGTTCTTCAACAAGGAATTGCGCTTCGCCCATGTCGGCGACGTGCTGTTCGCAGGCTCCGTCGGCCGCACCGATCTGCCGGGCGGCAGCCATGCCGAGCTGATTCAGTCGATCAAGCAAAAGCTGCTGCCGCTCGGTGACGATGTCGGCTTCATCTGCGGCCACGGCGCGGGCTCGAGCATCGGCCAGGAGCGGATGACGAACCCGTTCATCACGGGCGAGATGTAACCACGAAGCAGCTTTACTTCATTAGCCCCGCCGCCGTCAGTGCGCGGGTGATGACACTGCTGACGTCGATGCCGCGACGACGCGGCACTTGCGGCGGCTCGGCGCGGCGGGCTGAGGCCGCCTGAGGTCGTGGCGTTGCGGCCAGATCCGGCGCGGGCACCGGAACGGTCATTGCGATGGTGCCGACGCTTTCTCGCGAAATCCCTGTGGGCGCGACTTCGGGTTGGCGCAACCGGTCGGTCAATCCGAAGAAGCTCGCAATGTGATAGGACGAGGAAATGCCCGCCTCGATCAGGAACGCGCCGGCCTCGCCATAGCGTTCGTCATTGTCGGCGACGCCGAGCGGGGTGCCGTGCGCCATGTCAGTGATGGTGTAGGATTCGACCACGGTCTCGCCATCGGCGTTCCACCAGACCTCGCGCGGATAGCCGTCGACATCTGTCGCCGACATCGGCGCGAGCGGCAGGCCGTGGACGTCGAGCCACTGCTTGACGATCTCGTTGGCGTTGGCGGGATTGACGGTGCGATCGGCGCTGCCGTGCCAGACCGACACTTTCGGCCACGGCCCCCCGTGCTTGGTCGCGTGGCGCACGAGATCGCCGAGTTCGTCGGCCGGCCGCGGCGACGACTGCATCATGCCGTTGAGCGCTTCGCGCAGATTGGTGGCGACGCCGAACGGCAAGCCGGCGATGATGGCGCCGCCGGCGAACACTTCGGGATAGGTCGCGAGCATTACCGACGTCATCGCACCGCCGGCCGAAAGTCCGGTCACGTAGATGCGGCGCGAATCGAGTTTGTGATCGGTGACCATGCGCGCGATCATCTGCCTGATCGAGCAGGCTTCGCCGCCACCGCGCGCGGTATCTTCCGGATTGAACCAGTTGAAACAAGTGTTGGCGTTGTTGGCGGCCTGCTGCTCCGGCATCAGCAGCGCAAAGCCATAATGCTTCGCGAGCGTCGACCAGCCGGCGCCGAGATCGTAACCGGCAGCGGTCTGGCCGCAGCCGTGCAGCACGACAACGAGCCCCGCACCACGCTCGAGATGTTCAGGAACGAACGAGAGCATCCGGAGATCGCCGGGATTCGAACCGAATCCGCTGGTCTCGACCAGCGGGCTGTGCAAGCCAGGTACAAGGCTTCGGCCAAACGCAGGCAACCCATTGAAGCCGTTCAGCTTGGGCAGGTGGCGCAGAAATTCGACGTTCTTGACGAGGGACAACAGCAGCTCCCGAGGTGATGTGCACGTTCGGCCACACCCAGATCAGATAGTTGCTGCACTGCAAAATGAAAAGGCCGTGTGCGGTCCTTTCCCCGGAATTGCGGTTGTTCACGTTAACGTTCGATCAGACTGCAGCGCGCCGCATCCATGACAGGAATACGGCACAAATAATAATCGACAGCGAAAACAATGCGCATGCCGCAAATAGCGCCAGATGCACCGACTGCGCCGCTTCGATGGCAAAAAACACCGCGCCAATGGCCGCAACACCGGCCGCATTGGCGATTTGTTGCGTCGTGCCGTACATGCCGGAGCCTGCGCCCGCGCTCGCGGGCTTCACGGTCGAAAGTACCGCGCTCGACAATGGCGCCATCACCAGCCCCTGGCCGTAGCCGAACACCATCAGCAGCACCGCCAGTAGTTTTACGGAAGGTGCTGATGTCCATTCTATCGCAGCGACGAGCAGTGCAACGCCCGCGATCTGTATGACACAGCCTTCGATCAGAACCAGCGTGCCGCGATGTTTGGCCCGCGTGCTACTCAGCCGCGCAGCGATCACGAAGGTGAGCGCCAGCGGCACAAAGGCAACGCCGGCCTGCAGCGGCGGAATCTGCAAGCCGCGCTGCATGAACATTGTCATGATCAGGTAGAATGACAGATTGGCGAAGAAGAAAAAAAATACGGCAACCAGCCCGCGCATGAAGGCTCGATCCGACAACAGCGCAAGATCGATCAGCGGCATGCCGCCACGGCGTCCGACCGCGCGCTCCAGCCGGACGAAGCCGGCAATGATGACGACGCCGGCGGCCATCACCAGCCACAGCCATGCCGCCCATTGCACATCGTGACCGAACAACAGCGGCCCGATCAGGCACAGCAGGCCAACAAACAGCACGATCGCGCCGGGAATATCGAGCCGCGTGCCGGCGCGGCGCTGCAACGTCGGCATGATCTTCCACGCAGCCACGATGATGGCGACGCCGAACGGCACGTTGACAAAAAATACTGCGCGCCAGCCGAGCCCGGCCAGATCGAGCGTGACCAGAACGCCGCCGAGTGTGAAGCCGGCCGCACCGGAGAGGCCCAGCACGATGCCGTAGATGCCGAAGGCGCGGGCACGCGACGAATCCGCAAACAGCAGATGCAGCGTGGCGAGCACCTGCGGCACCATCAGCGCCGCGGTCGCGCCCTGCGCCAGCCGCGCGGTGATCAGCTCTGGCCCGGATCGCGCGAGCCCGCACCACAGCGAGGTGACGGTAAAGCCGGCGACTCCGGCAATGAATACGTTCCTGGTGCCGTAGATATCGCCGAGCCGGCCGCCGGTGACGACAAGGGTCGCATAGGCAATCAGATAGATCGCAATCACGGATTCGATCTGCGCGGCGCTGGCGTGCAATTCGACCGCGATGGTCGGGATCGCGACGTTGACGATGAAGGCATCGACCCCGAACATGAATTGCGCGGCCACGACGATCGCGAGCACCCACCAGCGGCGCGAGGAATCCACCGGGTTCGAGACGATCTGATGCATGCGACAGCGCCTGTCCGAATCTGTTGCAGCCATGATCTACCAATTGCGGTCATCCCGGCGATTACCTGCGAGGTAAGGTGCTGGAACATCAATTCAGCCGCAACCTGGTGCGCACAACGGCCGGCGAAGGGCGCTTCATCGGGGGGTAACCGACTGCTTTGTGTTCCGGTTTCGAGTCGCCTATGGTGGATGCCGAGGCAGGTAGCAATGACGGGGCAAAAGCCGAAAATATTGCTGAGCGAAGGCTCCAGCCTGTCCGCGCGCGAGGCGATCACGGCACTGGGGCTGGCCGGCCACCACGTCGAACTGGTCTCCAGCGATCCCTTGTGCCTTGGACGGTTCTCGCGCTTCGTGACTCGCGCGCACCGAGCGCCCGCGTCTGGCGCCGATCCGGACGGCTATCTGGCCGCCGTGATGGACCTCGTCAAAAACAATGCGATCGACGCGCTGATTCCGGTGCATGAGCAGGCTTATCTGTTTGCCGCAGCGCGCAAGCAGCTGCCGCCCGGACTCGGAATAGCGCTCGCCGATTTCGAGGCATTTGAACAGGTGCAGAGCAAGGCCCGTCTTGCCGAGACGCTGACGCGACTGAACGTGCCGCAACCGGCAACCGACATCGTGCGCTCGGCGAACGAATTCGCGAAGCCCCGCGCCTATCCGTATTTCATCAAAACTTCCTTCGGCACCGCGAGCGCCGGGGTCTGGCGCGTGGGTGATGATCGCCAGCGTGACTTACTGCTGCTGGAATTAGAAGGGAGCGGCGCCTTCGCCGAGGGGATCGTGGTCCAGGCCGCAATAGCCGGGACGTTGGAACGCACTCAGGCGGTGTTCGATGGCGGGCGTCTCGTCGCTTTCCACATCTACCGTCAGATGATGGAAGGACCCAATGGCGGCGACGTGCTCAAGCTCAGCGTCATCAGAAGCGAGGTGCGCGAAACTGTCGAGAAAATCGGCCAGGCGCTGAGATGGCACGGCGCCTTGTCGTTCGATTATATCCGGGACGACACGACCGCGACGCCCTATTTCATCGACGCAAATCCGCGTCTGGTCGAGCCGATGAATGCCTGGCTCGCCGGCGTCGATTTGTCGGGTGCCTTGCTGCAGATATCGCTGGGAGAGAGTCCACCCACGCAGGCCGACGGGCACGCGGGCGTTCTGACCCGTCTTGGATTGATAGGGCTATTGGATGCCGCGCGGCGGAATAATCGCCGGCGCGACGTCCTGCTCGACACCGCCTTGCTCATCTTCAATTCCGGACGTTATCGCGGCACCCGCGAGGAACTGGTGCCGCTATGGACCGATCCGTACTGCGCGATACCGCTTGGCGTGGTGCTGACCAGATTATTGTGCGCGCCGCAAACTGCGGCACGGGTCGCCAATTCTGCGGTGGCTGCCTACAGCCTTACACCCGCGGCGATCCATCGGCTGCGCGCATGGCAGCATTCCGCCTGAGCTATGCGATTGCCTTGGGTCGAGCCAGCCCGTAGCTTGCAGCAAAGCTCAATCAACAACAAAATTCAGTTCGGAGAGAACACCCATGGCGCGCCTCAAATTCGGAGCCTTTCTCGCCCCGCATCACCCGATCGGCGAGCATCCGATGCTGCAATTCCGCCGCGACCTCGATTTCGTCGAGCAGCTCGACGAACTCGGCTACGATGAATTCTGGTGCGGCGAGCATCATTCGTCGGGCTGGGAAACCATCGCCTCGCCGGAGATGTTCCTGGCCGCGGCCGGCGAGCGCACCAAGCGCATCAAGCTCGGCACCGGCGTGGTCTCGCTGCCCTATCACCATCCTTTTAATGTCGCGCAGCGCATGGTGCAGCTCGACCACATGACCGGCGGCCGCGCCATCTTCGGTTCGGGTCCTGGCGCGCTGGCGTCCGACGCGCATACGCTCGGCATCGATCCGATGACGCAACGTGATCGCCAGGACGAAGCGATCGCGGTGATCCGCCGCCTGTTCAACGGCGAGCGCGTCACTGCCAAGAGCGACTGGTTCACGATGAACGATGCGGCTTTGCAGATCCTGCCCTTGCAGGAAGAGATGCCGTTCGTGGTGGCCTCGCAGATTTCGCCGTCCGGCATGACGCTCGCCGGCAAATACGGCATCGGCATCATCTCGCTGGGCTCGATGTCGACGCAGGGCCTGATGGCACTGCCGCAGCAATGGCAATTCGCCGAGGACGCCGCCAGGAAGGCCGGCACCACCGTGAGCCGCGCCAACTGGCGCGTGCTGCTGACCTGGCACATCGCCGAGACGCGCGAACAGGCGCGACGCGAGGCCGGCGCCGGGCTGATGCGCTGGCACAACGAATATAATGTCGGCACCCTGATGCGGCCGGGCCTGACCGCCTTCTCGTCTCCCGACGAGGCCGTGGACAAGACCGCCTTCGTCGAGGGCGCGGCTTCCGCCATCGGCACGCCTGATGATCTCGTGAAGATCATCAAAAACCTGGTGGACGTTTCCGGCGGCGTCGGCGCCATCATCGGCTTCGCGCACGACTGGGCCAATCCGGAAAACACCCGCCGCAGCTGGGACATGGTGGCACGCTACGTCGTGCCCGAGATCAACGGCTATCTCGACGGCCTGCGCAAGTCGCAGAAATTCGTGATCGAGAACCGCGCCGTGTTCGAGCGCGCGGGACAAGCGGTGATGGCCAAGATCATGGAAAACGACAAGGCCGCCGCGGCACTGGCGGTGACCGGCCCCGGCCGCGTCGCGATCCCCGCCGTCAACGCGCCGGACCTGCAGAAGGAAGCAGCGAAAAGGAAGGCGTGAGGAGGACGCTCAAGCGCATCATCCTGGTCGGATTGAAATTCGAGAGCGCTGCTCTCTCGACGTCATCGCGAGCGGAGCGAAGCAATCCATCTCTCCGCTTGTCGGGGCATGGATTGCTTCGCTCCGCTCGCAATGACGTGGTGAGATTCTGATTCAAATTTCAAACAGCGAGTGGATGCACGTCCGTATTCTCGCGGCATCGAATCGCCCGAGGTTTGCATGATCGTTCCCCCTCTCTCGAAGTACAGAGGGCGCAGGGAAGACCGGGTGCGCGCTGCACCCGCGGTCTCGTGTGCAAAATTGTGCGAAAGAAACGCACACGAGCATACAGGTTCAGCGGAAACACTCCGGCCTTCCCCGCGCAATGGTTTTACGGTTTATATCGCGCTCTCCTTGGCGACCGGGCTTTCTTGCCACCATCGCCCCTGAGAAGCGTTTGCTTCTCGAAGGACTTGACGCCAGCGTCGGGGCGTCGGGACCACACGACTTCGCCGTCCGCCTGATGCGCGCTCGTCAGTTGCGCATTTGGCGTCCACCGCATCTCACCGCAACACCCGTGACGATCGCGAGGCGCCCCTCAATCGGGTGAGACGATGCATCATTAAACTGATTTGCATTTCGGAAAAACAGAAATATTTTTCGCGCGAGGACTTGCCGCGTCGGGCAAATCAGTGATCGGCGTTTTCGGCAACGAAGCGCATCGGTCTCGAAGCCGTCTTTTTCACGCGAAACCGCTGCCCCGCATAGTTCGAAAATGCTATAGTATGGGCCTGCGGCACTGTGACACGATTTGCAAGTCTTTAAGCGGATACGCCTCAACTGGAGCAATGGCCATGTCGATGCAGAGTGTGGCTTCCCCCGCCAACACCTTTACGCCGCCGAAACGCAATTCGCTGACGCATATTCCGGGTGACGAGGGTTGGCCGTTCATCGGCAAGACGCTGGATGCCCTCGCCGATCCCAAGGGCCATGTCGAGGGGATGCACGCGAAATTTGGTCCGGTTTATCGCACCCATCTGTTCGGCGAAACCAGCGTCAGCCTGCTCGGACCCGACGCCAATGAGCTCGTGCTGTTCGACCAGGCGAAGATGTTCTCCTCGACGCTCGGCTGGAACCAGATCCTCGGGCTGCTGTTTCCGCGCGGCCTGATGCTGCTCGATTTCGACGAGCACCGGCTGCATCGCCGCGCGCTGTCGGTCGCGTTCAAGTCGGGGCCGATGAAGTCGTATCTCGCCGACCTCGACAAGGGCATCGCCGCGCGCATCGCGCAATGGAAGAAGCAGCCGGGCAAGATGCTCGTCTATCCCGCGATGAAGCAGTTGACGCTCGATCTCGCCGCGACCTCCTTCCTCGGCGCCGAAATCGGGCCCGAGGTCGACGAGATCACGCGTGCCTTTGTCGACATGGTGGCCGCCGCCGTCGCGCCGATCCGCAAGCCGTTGCCCGGCACGCAGATGGCGCGCGGCGTCAGGGGCCGCAAGCGGATCGTCGCCTACTTCGCCGAACAAATTCCGATCCGTCGCGCCCGGGACAGCGGCGAAGACCTGTTCTCGCATCTGTGCCGGGCAACCCACGAGGATGGTGCACTGTTGTCGACGCAAGACATCATCGACCACATGAGCTTCCTGATGATGGCCGCGCATGACACGTTGACCTCGTCGCTGACGTCATTCGTCGGCGAACTCGCGGCGCATCCCGAGTGGCAACAGAAGCTGCGTGACGAGGTCACTCACCTCGGCATAACAGCCGAAGCTGCGACCACTTTCGACAATCTCGAAGCCATGCCGCTGTCGGAGATGGCGTTCAAGGAAGCGCTGCGGCTGAAGCCGCCGGTGCCGTCGATGCCGCGGCGCGCGATCCGCGACTTCAGCTTCAAGGGGTTTGCGATTCCGGCCGGCACCCTGGTCGGCGTCAATCCACTGTTCACCCACCACATGTCGGAGATCTGGCCCGATCCCGGGAAATTCGATCCGATGCGCTTCACCGAGGAAGCGCAGCGCAACCGCCATCGCTTCGCGTGGGTGCCGTTCGGCGGCGGCGCGCATATGTGCCTCGGCCTGCACTTCGCCTACATGCAGGCGAAATGCTTTGCCCGGCACTTCCTGCAGAATCTTTCCGTCTCGCTTGAGCCCGGTTACAAGCCGGATTGGCAGATGTGGCCGATTCCGAAGCCGCGCGACGGGTTGCCGGTGGTGCTGAAGCCGGTGTGAACGGGCTCACGCGGAAGCCGGCGCGTCGAGAGCGGGATGACGTTTCTTCGAATCGTCATCCCGCTCTATCTTTTGTTTGAGCATGATCTCCGCGCAAACGCTTCGCGTTTGTCGCGAGGGAAAACCGGTACCCACTTTTCCGGATCATGCTAATCCAATCACATCGATGCCGTCGACGCGGCCACGGATGGGCAGCCGCCCGAGATCGCGAACCGCGAACGGCGGCGCCGATTTGAACCGTTCCATCGCCGCGCGGGACGCCAGAAAACCGCCATCCACTTTTCGGCTGAGTTCTTCCAGCCGCGCGCCGGTATTCATGACGTCGCCGTTGAACACGATGGCGCGCTTGACGTCGCCGATCTCGCCGACGATTACCGGCCCGAAATGCAGACTGCCGCGAATCTTCGGCGCCGCGCCAAATTCGCGCTCGAACTGGCGCGAAGCATCGGCCAGCGCGCCGCGCATGGCGATGAAGCATTGAAGCGGACGGCAGTCGACGGCGCCGACGTCCTCCGGCCAGGTCACGATCACCTCATCGCCGACGTAGTTGAGGACTTCGCCACGATAATCCACCACCGTGAGCGTGAGCAGGCGAAAGGTGCGATCGAGAAAGCGATGGATACCAACGCCGCCGAGTTGCTCGGCCAGCCCGGTCGATCCCGCGATGTCGACATACAGCACGAAGCGGTTCTCCTCGACCGGGGAATGATAGCGCCCGGTGATGAAGTTCCGGAGAGCGCGCGGCCCAATGATATTGGCAATACCGAAGCCCAGATTCGCCGCGACCGCGATCAGCGCGGAATAGAAGAAACCGAACCAGAAGCGCTGGCCGGACGTGTCGCGCTGCAACCCCATAATGACTTCGCCCGACTGAAACGCCTGGATCAGCATGATGATCACCGCATAGATCGCGCTTCGCACGATCAGACTGGCGGTAAACGAGAGACCGCCGAGCCAACTGCGCATCGGCCCATCCAGGACGAATAGCTCGACGATCCCGATCGAGAGGCCCATCAAAAGGCCGTAGACGGCCCCGACCATCACCGAGGTCAGCGAGGCTTGGCTCTGCGTTAGATTGATCGCAAGCCCCGCGAGGGCACTGACCACGATGATGGCAGCAAGCGTTCGCAGCTTTCTTTCCAGCCTGGCGTTCACGCGATGCTATTCGACAAGCGTTGTTAGTTGCGCACCCTCGTCGGCGACGAACACCGCGATCAGTTCCGCCGGCTCGGTCATGCTGGCATTGGCCGAAACCAGATGCGTGGTGCCGGGCGGCTCGAAGAAGGATTGCCCGACCTTGAAGGTCTCGACCGGACCACCCCCAAGCTGCGAGCGGATCTCACCCTTGGTGATATAGGCCGTGACCGAACCCGCGTGTCTATGTGGAGGCGTGAAGCCGCCGGGACCATAAAACACCCGCACGACGGTGACGCGCTTGCCTGCCACGTTGGGCAGCGCGTACGAGCCGATCGGCTCGACCACATTCTGCGTCGCGCCTGGCTGCGCACTGGACGCGCAGAACGGCTCGACGATGCTCGAGACCGCATCGATCGTCACCGGCAGGGCCTTGCCGATCACGAACGCACAGGCAAGGCCGGCGATGACAGCGAGATGGAGCGGGCGCGCGTCAGCCCCGACAGACGATAACCGCAACGCCGCTGACATCACCGCGACCTTTCCGTCCAAGCGTGCCATCTTGTTCCCCTCTAGCGATGTTCGGCGAATTCCCGTCGATATTCGCTATCCGCCGGGAACAACGCAAGCGCTTGTCCGGTGCAAGATGACCCGCGCGAGGCTTACTTTCCGGCCGTGGCGGACCACAAATTGTGGATTTGCCGCCCGTGGCCTTATTTTGGATTCGCTGATCACGTGAAGTAACAACACCCATGATGAAATTGATCGACGAGTTCAGGAAAGGCTGGCAGGGAATTTCCCAGCCTTCACCGCTCTTCAGCATCGGTTTTGCCATCTTCTGTCTCGCTCTGGCGACCGCGTCGCGCTGGGGCCTTGCCCAGATCAGGCCGGACGTATTCTTTACTCCGTATATCCCGGCGGTGTTCTTTGCCACCGCGTTCGGCGGCTTCCGAGTAGGAACGGTGACGGCGACGGCAGGTGGCGCGCTCGGCGTCAGCGTGAATTTCGGCGGTACCGCGGTCGATCCCGCGCGGATAGCGCTGCTGGTGATCTTCTGGGCGGTCTGCGGCATCACCATCTGGGGGGTCGAGCACTACCGGACGATGGTGGCGCAGCAGCGCGAAATCGCCAAACGGCTGATTCAGGAGGAAGAATACCGCAAACTGGTGGTCGACGAGCTGCAGCATCGGCTGAAGAACAAATCCTCGACCATTCATGCCGTGTTGCACCAGGCCCTGCAGGACCGTCCCGAGGTCTGGGATCGCATCGATCACCGCATCCGCGCGTTGACGGCGACCGACGATCTGATCGCGCGGGTCGACGGCTATGGGTGCGATATCAAGGATTTGCTGCGGTCCGAATTGGGGCCCTACGGCCACGTGCGGTTTAACCTGAACGGCGAACCCCTGTTTCTTCCCGCCAAGCTGGCGGTCAGTCTGGCGCTGATGTTCCATGAGCTCGCCACCAATGCCGGGAAGTATGGTGCGTTCGCCGCGCCGCGCGGATTCCTGCAGGTATCGTGGACCGTCTCGGACGACCGCCTCAACGTGATCTGGGACGAGACCGAGGGGCCCGCGGTCGAAAGCGTCGGCACAGCCGGCTTCGGCACCAAACTGTTGAAGTCGGCGCTGCGCCCGTTCGATGGCAAGACCGAGATCAGCTATCTGAGAACCGGCGTTCATTGCACGATGCAGTGCCGGATTCCGCTCAGTTGAGCGGCGTTGTTCCAACACCAGACCTTGGCAGATTGAAGTGCGGGAATCGCGGGCCACAACTGCCAGCTTGCGTTGACATTCTGTTAATGACGATTGCGCTGACGCGAGACGAAAACGTTTCTCCTCGTTTCTGTCACGGCCTTTCTGAGCTTCACTTAACCAATATTACAAGAGAGTTTGCCATGCTCCGCCCATGAGTAATTTCACCAAAAGCGATTTTCAAACTGACGCCTTGATGCCGGAACATGAACGCGATTTCGATACCGAATTGCGTATTCTGCGTGACGTGTTCCGCCTGCTGCCGTCGGGCGTGACCGTCCAGGACGAACAGGGCGATTTCCTGCTGGTCAATGACGCCGCCGCGGCTCTGCTCAAGATGGCCGGTCACCCTGCGGCACCGTCGCAACTCGGCGATCGCCGCGAGACCTGTCTCGAATTGCTACGCAGCGGCCGTCCCGCCATTCTGGAAGAGGCGGTGTCGTCTGGCGCAGCCAAGCAGGTGTTGCTCACCGCGCACCGCCCGGTGCAGATCGCCGGCCGCAACCTTTTGCTCTCGACATCGGCCGATATCACCGAGCAGAAGGCGCTGGAGGACCACCTTTTTCGTTCCGCCTATTATGATCAACTCACCGGCCTGCCTACCCGAAGCGTGATCGAGCATCGTGTCAACAACCTGTTGCACCACGCCGGCGCCGCAGGCGCACTTTGCGCTCGCCTTCCTCGACATCGACAATTTCAAGCATATCAACGACTATTACGGCCACCCGATCGGCGACGCGCTGCTGGTTGAGGTCACCAAGCGACTCGGGCACAGCTTGCGCGAATCCGACATCCTGGCGCGGATCAGCGGCGACGAATTCCTGCTGCTGCTCAACCCGATCCAGAGCGAGAGCGAGGTCGCCGACTACATCCACATCATGCTGCAGCGGCTGAAGGCGCCGTTCTTCATCGACCAATCCGAGATATTCGCTTCCACCTCGATCGGCGTCAGTCTCTATCCCGAGCACGGCAGCAGTTACGAGGTGCTCAGGCAGAACGCCGACATCGCGATGTATCGCGTCAAGAACAACGGCAAGGGCACCGCGGCATTCTTCAACGCCAGCATGGAGCGCGAGGCGCTGGCACGGATGAAGATCGAGCAGTCGCTCCGGCTTGCCATCCTGGAGAAGCGCTTTTGTTGCGCCTTCCAGGCCAAGGTCGATATCCGCACCCATGAGGTCAAGGGCATCGAGGCACTGGTACGGCTGCGCGATGACGAGGGCGTGATTCAGGCGCCCGGCACGTTCATCAATCTCGCCGTCGAACTCGGGCTGATCGACGAACTGACGCATCTGGTGCTGGCGGAGATCGTCAAGTCGATCGACCAGATCAACGAAACCTTCGGTCCCGACGCCTCGATCAGCATCAACGTTGCGGCCAAGCAGGCCGGCAATCCCGAATTCATGCGCTCGTTCGCGCAGGCGCTCGAAGCGACCGGTTTCCCGCAGCGCTTCATGATCGAGGTGACCGAGGACGCCTTCGTCGCCAAGGCACATTTCCAGGACGAAATCCTGCCGATCTTCCGCAAGCTCGGCGTCAGGATATCAATCGACGATTTCGGCATCGGCTATTCATCGCTGTCGGCGCTCGCCGACATCACCGCCGACGAGATCAAGATCGACCGCTCCTTCATCACCGACATCCATCAGCGTCCGCGCAGCCAGGGCATCCTGCGCGCGATCGAATCCCTGAGCGAAGCGCTCGGCATGACCGTGATCGCCGAGGGCATCGAATCCTACGAGGAGCTGGCTTATTTGCAGGCCGCTACCAAAATCCGCTACGCGCAGGGCTATTACTTCGCCAGGCCGATTTTTCTGGAAGACCTCAAGCCGGCCACCCCGCTCGCAAGCGAGGCCCGCGCCAGCCTCGCGGCCCGGCCGCAGATGGAAAACCGCCCATCCTATGCGCGCGCCAGCGGCTATCGCCGCTGACGCGTACTTGCCGCCGCGCATGGCAGGCCGGTTTCGCCGACACGGGCGGCGGCCGCCTCCGGCACAACCATCGCCATTCACCCCGGCGAAGCCGGATTAATGGTTGAGTAACCGGGTTTCCTAACCGCTTTTGGCATTGCTGCATCGTATGCATCCCCCTGTGGGGAGAAGGCAATGCGCGATCCGCTTGATGACATACCGGGCGCAGGGACCCGAGCCGCTACCGTTGGACGAAGTCTCGCGACGATGATCCGTGGCCCGGTGTTGTGGCTGACCCTGTGCGGCGGGCTGCTGGTCACGGCGATCTTCGTCGGCACCATCATGATGATCGGCGAATTCCGCGAGCGCACGATCGGCAACAGCGAACGCGAGTTGGAAAACACTGTACTGCTACTGACGCGTCACTTCGACCAGCAGTTCGAGGACTCCGAAGCCATCGCCAGCGACGTGATCGCTCAACTGCAGATTTCAGATATTGCTTCGCCGGAGATTTTCAGGGAACGGATGTCGAGCCTTGAAGCGCATGAAATCTTGAGGTCCAAGGCCGGCGTCTTGTCTTACCTCGGCGATATTTCCATCTTCGATACCAACGGGAAGATAATCAACTGGTCGCGCCCCTTGCCGGCGCCGGCCCTCGACATCTCCGACCGGACCTATTTCAAGACATTTACGTCCGATCCGCGATCGGAAGCGGTTCTCGCCGAAGCGGTCACAAGCCATATCACGGGGAAGCTGAACAGCGTGATCGCCCATCGGCTGAACGGGCTGAACGGGGTCCTGCTCGGCGTGATGACGCGGCGCATCGATCCGGCCAATTACGAGAAGTTTCTCGCCTCCGTCGCTCCCGGGATGAACGCCGCCGTTTCCATGTTTCATGCCGATGGCACCATGCTGGCGCGCTATCCGCATGTCGGGCATCTGATCGGAAAAAAATTCACGGCGGCGCCGTTGGTGCAGCAGCTTTTGTCCACGGGCGGCCAGCAGACCCTGCGCCACCGAAGCCCGATCGACAACATCGACCGCTTCGGCTCCGGAGCCCGGCTGAGACGTTTTCCGGGGGTCATCATTGCCACCAACACCGTCTCCGCCGCATTGGCTGATTGGCGCGCGCAGACCCAACTCCTGGTGGCGGCGGCCGCGATGGCGGCAATCGTCATCGCCGTCATCCTGTTCCTGATCGTACGGCAGATCACGCGACAGAACCGGGACGCCCAGCAACGGCTGGAAGCGGAACGGCAGCGGCTCGATACTGCGCTGAACAACATAGTCCAGGCGGTGGTCCTGTACGATGCCTCGGGGCGCGTCGTCACGTTCAACCGCAGCTATATCGACATGTTCAATCTATCGACGGAGATCGTGAAGCCGGGAAGCCATATGCGTGAGCTGCTGCAGTACCGCAAGGATACCGGCTCCATGAGCGGCGACGTGGAACAGATCTGTTCGGCCATCATGCGACAACCTCGCCCACGGCAACGTCGACCGGACCATCACGGAATGCGCGGACGGACGCACCTTTCTCGCCGTCAGCAAGTCGCTCGCAGACGGCGGATGGCTGGCCTCGTTGGAAGATATCTCGGAGCGACGCAAGCTCGAACAGGAACGCGACAGGAACTATGCGTTCCTGCGCCAGATCGTCGATCATATTCCCACGGAGATCACCGTGAAGGACGTGCGCGACGGCCGTTACGTCCTGGCCAATCGGGTCGCCGAGGCCCGGTTCGGGCCGCCGATTAAAACCATTGTCGGCAAAATGGACCGCGACCTGTTTCCGACAGCGCTCGCCGATACCATCGCCGAAGACGACGCGAGAGCCCTGCAGTCTCCCGACGGCCTGTTTCTGGATGTCGCACCGAGGCAAACGGAGGGATCCGGCGAGCGCTTTGTCACGTCACGGCGCATCGGAATTCCGGACCAGACCGGAGAGACCCGATATATCATCAACGTCGTCGACGACGTCACCGAGCGCCGGCGTGCCGACGAAAAGATCGCGCATCTGGCGCATTACGACGCACTGACCGAGCTGCCCAACCGGGTGCTGTTCCGCAAGCAGATCGAGCGCGAGCTGGAAAAAGCGCGGCAGGGCGAGCAATTCGCCCTGCTCTATGTCGACATTGACGAGTTCAAGGGCATCAACAACTCGCTCGGACATCACGTCGGCGACGAGCTGTTGAAGACGGTTGCTGCGCGCATCAACGACTGCATCAAGCAAGGCGACCTGATCGCGCGTCTCGGCGGCGACGAATTCGCCGTGATCCAGACCGCCATCGGCAGCGCGGCCGACGTCGTGGAATTCGTCACGCGAATCCATCACGCGATCCGGCAACCCTGCGATTGCCTCGGCCATCACCTTTCCACCGACGCCAGCATCGGCATTGCGCTGGCGCCGCAGGACGGGACCGACCTCGATCAGCTGATCAAGAACGCCGACCTCGCAATGTATGCCGCCAAGGCCGGAGGCCGCCGTACCCATCGCTTCTTCGAACCGGAAATGGACGCCCGCGCGAAGGCTCGCCTGACGATGGAGCAGGACCTGCGTCAAGCCATGGCCGATGGCGGCTTCGAGCTCCACTACCAACCGCTGCTCGATCTCGGCAGCAACAAGGTGACCGGCTGCGAGGCGCTGCTGCGCTGGCGCCATCCCGAACGCGGCATGGTTTCGCCCGCCGAATTCATCCCGGTGGCGGAAGATACCGGACTCATCAACGAGCTCGGCAATTGGGTGCTCAGGACCGCCTGCGCTGAGGCCGCCACCTGGCCGGACCACATTCGCATCGCCGTCAACGTCTCGCCGGTTCAATTGAAAAACGAGACGCTGGCACTGCGGATCATGGGCGCGCTCGCGGCTTCCGGACTGCAGCCGGGCCGGCTGGAGATCGAAATCACCGAGGCCGTGCTGATCCGTGACGATGAGACGGCGCTGGCAATCCTGCATCAGCTCCGCGCCATCGGCGTGCGCATCGCGCTCGACGATTTCGGCACCGGCTTCTCCTCGCTGAGCTATCTGAAGCGTTTTCCGTTCGACAAGATCAAGATTGATCGCTGCTTCGTCAGCGACATCGAGGTCGACGGTTCTTCCGCGATCGTGCAGGCGGTGGTGAATATCGCAGCTTCCCGCAACATGACCACCACGGCGGAAGGCGTCGAAACCGAGCAGCAGCGGGAATTGCTGCGTCAGCTCGGCTGCACGGAAATGCAGGGCTATCTGTTCAGCGCGCCGAAGCCGGCCGCCGGGGTGCGGCCGTTGCTCGGCGTGACGCCTGGCCTCGCACGGGCAATAGCGTAGGTTCCGCCGGCAACGCGTTGGCCGCTTACTTCCGCTTTCGCCGCAGCAAGCCTATATTAACGCTGCGATGACGCAGCGTGAACGGATCGTCCTATGCAGCCCGTGTCTATCCTTCTGAACATCCTTTGGATTCTCATCGGTGGCGCCTGGATGGCATTTGGCTGGCTGGTCGCCGCCATCATCATGGCGATCACCATCATCGGCCTGCCCTGGGCGCGGGCGGCATTCAATATCGCCGTCTACACGCTGCTGCCGTTCGGCTCGAGGGCCGTGCGCCGCGATGAAATCACCGGACTACCCGACATCGGCACCGGCCCCCTTGGCGTAATCGGCAATCTGATCTGGCTGGTGCTCGCGGGCTGGTGGCTTGCGATCGGTCATCTCGTCACCGCCGTCATGCTGGCCGTGACGATCGTCGGCATCCCCTTCGCCTGGGCGCACCTGAAACTCGCCGGCATTGCGCTGTGGCCGATCGGCAAGGTGATCGTGCCGGCGTAAGGGGATTACGCCGTCAGCCGTCCGCGGCTGTTCTCAGCGATAATCGGGCGGATCAAGCGGCCGAACCGCTCGGCCTCCTCGTCGTGCAGATAGCCGGAGAGGCAGAACGAATGGCAGCCGGCAGCCAAATTCCAGCGGACGCATGACGATCTCCCTCAAAGCGCCGCTCTGGCGCTGCTTTCCGGAGCGGGGTTTACAGGCTGCGTCAGACCCGACAATCGGCCGCAAGGCCGTTGCCGATCCCAGGCCAATCGGCTAAATGAGGCGTCACACGCACCCGTAGCTCAGCTGGATAGAGCGTTGCCCTCCGAAGGCAAAGGTCACACGTTCGAATCGTGTCGGGTGCGCCAATAAAATCGGGCATTTCTTGAATTTGACCCTTCGGCCATTTTTGACCGGGTAAGCAAGAGGGCTCTCTTCGCGCGGGTCAACAACTACTGCCGATGCGTTGCCTCAGTAAAAACAGCCGCGGTCTCGTCGTTTGCTTCACGCGGGAGAGGCCGTTTGATGCGGACGCAGCCTGCCCGGCGGCTGGTGCCGTTGAAGGAAACGATCCAAACAGCGGCAGTTCTATAGCGGCAAAGATGCCGTAGTTATCTGCCGAGCCAGCGGAAAACGGCTGGCTTGATATTCGATGAATAATTGTCCAACGACCAGCATGACGCCGGCAAATGTGAGCGTCAACATTGCGCTCGCCAGTTGATGAATTTCGCCGTCCATTTTGATCCACCGTAGCTAAAGCCTTCGAACACAAACGCAGCTTCAAAAGGAGGGTTCCTATTTTGGGCGACCAAAGAACGACCACTGCGAGCGGACCGCGCCAGGACCGCCAACCTAGATGGGAGGGATTTCTTCCGGTGGGACCTTCGGGCTAGGACCGGAAGCATTATCGACTCCCGGACCAACCTGAAGTTCCAAGTTGAATTGATGAGCCGATCAAACCCCAAAGGCGGAATCCCCGACGTGGAAAGAACCGAAGCGATACTTTTCACCCGCGTCTCCCCAGCTCTACCAGCCGGCCGCGGATGTTTTCGCAATCTTGGATGCATTTCGCAGCCGAGCCATGGCCTATTATCGTCCCCGTTGCATGCAGGCTTGGACGAAGCCCGGCAGGCCGCCGCTTCTGCCGCTGCTGAGACCCATTTGGGCGCCTTCCTCCCTACACCGCGCTAGCTTGGCGGCACTGATAGGGTTGCTCTCAATACAAGCCAACTTTGCTTTTCCAGGCGGCAGTGCGCGGCAGTCCTGCGCAAGCGCGGTCGTTGAAAATGCTGCGGTGGCAATCAATGCGAGAAACAGCGGCTTCATTCTTTCTTCTCCTTCAGCTCGAGCTCGACCAGCCGATCACGCTTCAGGGTTCCCATTTCGGCTAAACGCAAACCCGATAAATCCGAGCACCACGAGGACGGCTCCAGCTACCATCAGCCAATGCGGATATTGCAGGGCCGAGAGAGCGTCTGTCATTTCCCCTTCGCCTTTAGCCCCGGTTCGACAAGACAGGTAACCTTGTTTGCTTTCTGTAAAGTCGCTGCAGCCGCGCATAAATAGCTTGGCGCGATCTATTGAGTATGGCGGCTATCTCAGCGGCGTCCTTACCGGCATTCAGTAGTTCGTCGAGTTTGCGATCCTCGTCTGGAGTCCAACGCCGCGTTGCTGATCTTGAAGTACTCATTTCCCGTTGCTTTGAGCCCGTGCGCACAGACAATCGAGGATGGCTCGTATTCGAGATTCGGTTGCGACGGTCTTATTGGCGAAGGCGCAAAGCTCTGTGCGCAGCGATCTCAAAAATAACAACGATGGCCATCATCGGGATGATCCCGAACACCAGCATTTCAAGTATGATTGTAAGCATCGAGCCAACCAGGCCACGAAACGATCAAACAACAACATACACCCGACGCTGTCGCTGTTTCCCGCGCTCCGTAGTGCTACTGAGGAGTACCCCGGAAGAGCGCCGCAGGCGAGGCAGTGAATCACATGGGTTTCGAACTACTTGTTACGCTCAATTAAACGGCCCCAACCGAGAGCCGCCAACCCGAACGATACAGGTCTTCCTCAAGCACTCGGGCGGCGCCTTTCGGCTGGGGGCTTCGAATAGACATGGCGCAACTTTCGGGAGGCGACGGCGCAACGCGCGCCCGATACCGCGGACGCGATCCCCGCCATCAGCCGCAACGCGTCGCGCCGACTGAACATTCGCGGCCACCCCGGATTTCAGCACGCGTCCCGACCTGTCAGATCCTGCCGATTTTCCCGGTTATGCCAGCGAGCGCTTCCCGAAACAATGGGCCGCCCCGGGGGGCGGCGACCGAAACGATCAAATAACGACCACGTGTTCAAATCGCGCCGGGTGCGCTAGGGATAGCTCCCCTTTTGAAACCAATGTGCCCACGGGGTGGGACGTCGCAGTGATGAGTGACCGAAATGGCTGAAGCCGATCTAGATGTGGTAATCCGGCAGTCCGCAAGGGCGCAAAACAAGAGCCTGATGGGAGCCGCGAAGAAGCGCCGCGACCAATATATGGCCCGTGCCGCCAAGGCGGCCAACAAGGACGCCAAGGCGCGCTTCAAGCTGATCGCCAAGAACACGATGCTGCATGCGGCAGCCACCGCCAAGAGACTGCAAATCTCCGCCGAAAATGCCGCCGACAGCTACGCCCGCGCCATGAAGAAGGCGCTGGAAGAGGTGCCTGCGAAAGAACCTGCCAAGAAACCAGCGAAGAAACCTGCGAAGAAGCCTGCCGCGACGAAAGAGGCCTGAGCGCTTTGATCGCGCGGTCCGGATTTCTCGTTTTGACCTGAGCACCACATGCCAAGCTACATCGCCCTGTTGCGCGCGGTGAATGTCGGGGGCACCGGCAAATTACCGATGAGCGAACTGAAGGCGATGTGCGTCGCCGAGGGTTTTGCCAAGGTGCAGACCTATATCGCCAGCGGCAATGTGGTGTTCGAAAGCAAATTGTCCGCCGCGAAGGTCAAGGCGACGCTGGAAAAGCGGCTGCAGGCCTATGCCGGCAAGCCGGTCGGCGTCGTCATCCGCACCGCCGAAGAGATGGCGGCCGTGATCGCGGCCAATCCGTTTCCGAAGGCACCCAGGAACTGGACGGTGGCGATCTTCCTCGACGAGGCGCCGCCCGCCGACGCTCTCAAGGATATCAAGGGGCAGCACGACGAAGAGGTGCGGCTCGGAAAGCGCGAAATCTACGTCGCCTATGGCGCCGGCATGGGACGCTCGAAGCTGAAGATCCCGGCGGCCGCCAAGGGGACGGCGCGCAACATCAACACCATCGCAAAACTCGTCGCGCTTGCGGCAGGTGGGTAGCCGCCTTCGTCACGCGGCATTACGCACGCCGACGCGGCGCTCGGGCCGCGCGGATGACATCGATTCCTCCTCGCTGTCCTGCGGTGTGCCCCAGAATTGCTCAACCGTCGGTCCGTGCTTCAGGCGGCGGTCGCGCAGGAAGCCCAGGATCTCATGCGGCCACACCCGGCGTCCCATCTGCGTGTACCAGCGCATGGCGTGGCGCAGGCCAAGCGGGGGAAGATGGTCGTCGGGAATCCGGCTGCCGATCGAGGGATGCGGCACATTGATCAGGAGAATGCGCATGGGACGTCGCTCCGCTTTGCTAGCGTGATCGTTCGTCCCCGCATGGTGGAAATCAGCCTAGCCCCCGGCCAGGCTTGGCGATGATTTAGAGGCTCGGCACGTTCTCCGGTGCGATCGCCTGCAGCCCGCCGAAGCGGCGCTCGCGGCGATGGAATGAGCCGAGCGCTTCGGCAAGATCTTCCGCTTCGAATTCCGGCCACATCCGTTCGGTGAAATGCAGTTCGGCGTAGGCGCCTTCCCAGAGCAGGAAATCCGACAGTCGCTTCTCGCCTGACGTGCGGATGATGAGATCGACGTCGCGAAGATTTGGCTCACCGGTGATGAGGTCGGCCAAGGTCTCGCGGCTGAGATTAGCCATGCCGGCTGCGCGCGTCGCGGCATGGAGGATCGCATCACGCGCGGAATAGTCGATCGCGATGCGCAAGTGCAGGGTATCGCCATCGGCGGTGGCCGCTTCCGCGCGCCCGATCGCGCTGGCGATGCCTTCGGGAATACGATCGCGGCGGCCGATCACGGTAAGGCGGACGCCGTTGCGGACCAGGCTCTCGATCTCGTTGGCGAGATAGAATCTCAGCAGCGCCATCAGCGCCGCGACCTCGGCTTTCGGCCGGCGCCAATTGTCGCTCGAGAACGCATAGAGTGTCAGTGTGCCGACGCCCTGTTTCGGCGCCGCCTCGACGACCCGGCGGATTGCCTCGACGCCGGCCTCGTGGCCGCGCAATCGCGACAGGCCGCGCCGCGTCGCCCATCGCCCGTTGCCGTCCATGATGATGCCGACGTGAAGCGGCGTGGTTTGCGGTTTAGGCGCAAGGTTACTTTGCATCACAAAGTCTCCGGTCAAAAAAGGGGATGGCGATCAGGCGGGCAGGATGCCGAGCCGGGTAAGCGCGGGATCTTCCTTGCCGGCGGCCTTGGCGGCGTCACGCACCAGGCGCTCGAGCACGGCGAGATAATCGAGGAAGCGGCGGCGGCCGGACTTGGTCAGGCGGCAGGTGGTGTGCGGGCGATTGCCCTCATAGCCCTTGGTGACGTCGACCAGGCCCGCTTCCTGCAGCACCTGCAGATGACGGCTGAGATTGCCGTCGGTCAGCCCGCAGAGCTGCTTGAGATCGGCGAACGCCAATCCCTTGGGATGCGCCATCAGCGAGGTCAGCAACCCCAGCCGCGCCTTTTCATGGATCACGCGGTCGAGCCCGTCATAGGAGAACGGCGCCTGATTGATTTCAGTCTTCGACATCGTTGTCTCCGGAAGCAAAATGCAGCAGTGCCGCCATCAGGAGCTGTCCGGCGGCGAATGGCAGGCCCATGGTCCAGGGCGACAGCAAATGGTTTTGGCTCGCCAGCAGCAGGACCGTGAAGCCCGACAGGAAATACCAGGCGCCGCCGAGCGCGATGGTGCGCGGCAGCGAACGGACGGACGCGAACACGCCAAGGCTCACCATCACCTGCCACAGGCCCGGCAGCATCCACAACGCTTCCGGCGCGAACTTCCAGAGCATGATCGCGAGCAGCACGCCGGCAACGCCCGCCGGGAGAAACTGCTCGACCGCCTGCTGGACCATGGCGTCGGCAAGGCCCGAATGATGCCTGCGCGACCGCGCCTGCATCTCGATCCAGATCAAGGCGGCAGAGATCAGCGCGGCGGCGGCCCAGCCGGCGAAAAAAGCAATCGGTTGACCGGTCGGATTATCCAGCCACAGGAATTGAAGGACCGCGGTGAGCAAGGCGATGCCGCTGGTGGCGGCTACCGTCGCCGGACCATAGCCGCGAAACGCGGTGCCGGCCGCAATCTGGCTGCGGATCGCTAGAATATCGGCCAACGCCTTGTCGAGGTCGCGCATCGGTCATCCGTACTTTGTATTGCAAAGTATACCGGATTGCAAAGTAGATGCAAGAGGGGACTGCAGGCAAACGTTGGGCGGTTAGTTAACGGCTTGTGAGCGAGTGACGCCGCCCGCGGCGCGTCGTCACACCTTCACCAGGCTTTCGAAGCCGCCATAGATCAACCGTTTGCCGTCGAATGGCATTGATTTCGGGTCCATCATCGATTTCAGCCGCGCGTCGACCATCACCTTGGCGTTGATTCTGTCGCGCTGTGCGCGGGACTTGTAGGTGATCCATGAGAACACGACGGTCTCGCCGGGCTTCAGCTTGACGCTGCGCGGAAACGAGGTGCGCTTGCCGACCTTGACGTCGTCAGCGATCCATTCGCGGTAATCCAGCGCGCCATATTCGCGCCAGACCTTGCCAGCCTTCTTCGCCATACGGACATAGGCGGTGAGATTCTTCTTCGGTACGGCGACGATGAAGCCATCGACATAAGGCATGGGCGTTCCTCATAGTTGCTGCCGTCATTGCGAACCGCCGGGGGCGCGTTCGCGCGACCCGGTGGCTCCTCGCAACGACGAATATGCGTCTCAACTATGGCAACACGACGCCTGCACCGGCGCCGGCTGGTATTGGTCACGCAGCCGCACCCAGTCCATCGGATAGGGCAGACCTTCTTCGTGACGGCCGAGCGGCGTCAGATCGAGATAGTGATAGGCGGCATTCATCATGTCGAGGCCGCGCGCGAAGGTGGAATAGGTGTGGAACACGTCCGCCTTATCGCGATAGAACACGCTGATACCGGGCAATTCGTCACCATAGAGCGGCGAGGTCCCATAGTTGTATTTCGCTTCACCTTTGCCGATCTGCTCGCGTGTGAATGAAACGCCGTAATCGTAGTTGAAATCGTTATTCCCGGACGAGACCCAATCGAAGGTCCAGCCCATCCGCTTCTTGAACGCGTCGAGCTTTGCGAGCGGAGCGCGCGAGATGGCGACCATCGTGGTGTCGCGCGCCGCGAGATGCGGGACCATGCGCTCGAAACCGTCGACCCAGAACGAGCAGCTCTTGCAGGCCGCGTCCCATTCGGGCGCAAACATGACGTGCTGCACCACGAGTTGCGGCCTGCCCTTGAACAGCTCGGCCAGCGTCACCTGGCCGTCCGGCCCATCGAACACATAGTCCTTGTCGACCCTGACCCAGGGCAGTTCGCGGCGCGCCTGGCTGAGCGCTTCGCGCGCCTGCGTGAGCTCCTTCTCGCGCGCCATGTGGGCCTTGCGGGCTGCGATCCATTCCTCGCGCGAGACGATCTTGTGCGTTTGCATGGGATGCTCCTTTCGAGCGCGCTCAGGCCGCGACGAAATTTTCGAGATTGTCGAAGAACTCGGTCCAGCCGCGCTTGTGGTTGTCGCGGGCGGTCTCGTCGGCAAACTGTGCGTGGTGGAAGGTGAGTAGCGTGCCGGCGCCGTCCGGCTTGATCGAGATCGTCACCAGCGACTCGCGTTCCGGTGTCGAGTGCCAGGCCCAGCTGAACACCAGCCGCTCGTTCGGCACGACCTCGCGATAGACGCCGCCAACTTCGTGATAATCACCGGCAGCATTATTGAAGCTGATGCGATAGCGGCCGCCAACGCGGACGTCGAGCTCCGCGCGCGTGGTGCCCGGCGCGACTTTGGCCGGTCCGAACCACTGCGCTAGGTTTTCCGGCTCGGTCCACGCGGCGTAGACCCTTTCCGGCCGGGCGCGGAGACGGCGCGTGAGGGTGAGGCTGGGGCGCTGGGCAAGGCCGGCGTCGGATGTGGCTGCAGTTTTGTTGGCCATTGGTCTTCCTCCACAAAAGCGGCAAGGCGGTCGAGATTGTCGGACCAGAAGCGGGCGTAGCGATTGAGCCAGTCCATCGCCTGCTCCATCGGCTTGGCAGTCAGCCGGCACGAAACCGTCCGGCCGGTCTTCTCGCGGGCGATCAGGCCGGCATCCGACAGCACGTCGAGATGCTTCATGACCGCGGGCAGCGACATCGAAAATGGCCGCGCGAGTTCGCTCACGGACATGCCGTCCTCTTCGCCAAGCCGTGCCAGCAGCGCGCGACGCGTGGGATCGGCAAGCGCAGCAAAGGTGCGGTCCAGCGTTTCGTCTCTATACTTAACCATATGGTTTAGTATATGCGCGCACGAAGGGGAGTCAAGCCGATCGCGTGAAATTTACTCCTGGTGATGGCGCCGGTAGTGACGCACGCGCCGCTGCGGCTGTGGTTCGAACTGCGCCCGTGGCCCGAACTGTGGCTGCTGCTGGTACTGCTGCTGGTACAAGAGGCGCTTGTTGACATCGCAATAGAGGTTCCATCGCCCGGATTGAGACGCCAGGCACTGCTCATGGGTCTGATAGGAGCAGTCGCCGGAATACCCCAGCTCCCCGCCATAGATGCACCAGGGATAGTCGTAGGCGGCGGCGGGCGCAGAGCCTGCGATTGAACCTACGCCGGCGGCCGTGACAGCCAGCAATGCCAACATCAGCTTGCGCATGATCCGTCTCCTTCACTCAAATCGAAGTCGCGCCTGTAACAACAACCCGCGACACTTCCCTAACGTTCCGCAACCCCGCTTATTCCACCTTCAGCCCGGCGAATTCTACCACCTTCTTCCACTTCTCGGTCTCGGCCTTGATCTGGTCACCGAAGGCCTCCGGCGTCTGGATCAAGGAATCGCCGCCCAGTTCGACCAGACGCTTCTTCATGTCCGGCTCGGCCAGCACCGCGTTGATCTCGGTATTGAGCTTGGCGACGATCTCCTTCGGCGTGTTCTTGGGCGCGCCGACGCCAAACAGCGCGCTCGCCTCGTAGCCGGGAACGGTCTCGGCGATGGTCTCCACATCGGGCAACTGCGACGATCGCTCGACCGTCGTCACGCCGAGCGCGCGCAACGCGCCGGAGCGGATGTGCTGGATGATCGAGGGCATGTTGTCGAAGATCACCTGCACCTGGCCGCCCAGCATGTCGGTGATCGCAGGCGCGGCGCCGCGATAGGGCACGTGCTGCATCTTGGTGCCGGTCATCGCCATGAACATCTCGCCGGACAGATGCACCGAGGTGCCGTTGCCCGAGGACGCCATGTTCACCTTGCCCGGATTGGCCTTCACATAGGCGATGAACTCGGCGACGTTCTTCGCCGGCACGTCCTTGTTGACAGTCATCACGTTCGGCACCCGGTTGAAGGAGGCGATCGGCGCGACGTCGCGGACGAAGTTGAACTTCAGATTCGCGTAGAGCGTGGTGTTGATATAGTTCGCCGGGTTGATCAGCAGGATAGTGTAGCCGTCGGGCTCGGCGTTGATGGCGGCTTCGGTCGCGATATTGTTGCCGGCGCCGGGCTTGTTTTCGATCACGAACTGTTGTCCGAGCTTTTCCGACAGCCGCTGGCCAATCAGGCGCGCCAGAATATCGGTCGCACCGCCCGGCGGATAACCGACCAGGAAGCGCACCGGACGGCTCGGATATTCAGCGGCAAAAGCGCGGCCGATCGCAAGCGTCGAGAACCCGGTACCGATCAGACCAAGCGCGGTGCGGCGTGAAATCATCAAGTTTCTCCCGATGCGACAGGGTTTGGGTCCCCGCCCGTTTCTATTGAACAGCGTGCGGCCGGCGTTGTAACAAACAACGCCGCATGCGGCCAGTGCGACACATGCGCTCGCGACCGCGACGAAAGGATAAGAACATGTCCGTCAAGGTGAACGCGCTCGACCATCTCGTGATCAACGTCGCCGACGTGGCGCGCTCCACTGAATGGTACAGCAAGATCCTCGGCATGGAGGTCAGGATATTCGATCCCGGTCAGGGCAAGACGCCGCGGACTTCGCTGGTGTTCGGTAACCAGAAGATCAATGTGCGGCCGCGCGATGCCGACAAGGTCGAGTGGTTCACCGCCGACCACGAGACCGCCGGCAGCGACGATCTCTGCTTTCTAACCTCAAGCACGCCCGAGCACGTGGTCGCGCACCTCAAGGCGAACGGCGTCGCCATCGAGGAAGGCCCGGTCGCCAAGCAAGGCGCCCGCGGCACGCTGCGCTCGGTCTATTGCCGCGATCCGGACGGGAGCTTGATTGAGATTTCGTCGTATGAGGGGGATGCGGTTTAGCCCTCCCCGTCATTGCGACGGCATTATTTCAATTCAAACATCGAAGCGTTTCAAATCACCTCGCCTGCGATGCGGGCATCTCTCTCCCCTCGTCATTCCGGGATGCGCCACTTGGCGCAGGCCCGGAATCCATAACCACGATCGTGAGTATGGATTCCGGGCTCGCCGCTTCGCGGCGCCCCGGAATGACGACGGAAGTTGCGGAGCGAGATTCGGGCCCGCGCCAAGTGGCGCGTCCCGGAATGACGGAGTGTTCTTCAATTCACCTCAAACCGGATCGGCAGCTTCTTCGGCCCGTTGACGAAATACGCTTGCGTCATCTTCACTTCGCCATCGAGCGCGATTGTTTTCAATCGCGGCAGCAGTTCCTCGAACAAGATCCGCATTTCCAGCTTGGCGAGATATTGCCCGAGGCACAGATGCGCGCCGTAGCCGAAAGCGACGTGCCGGTTTGGCTTGCGGTCGCAACGGAACTCAAAGGGCTGCTCGAACACCTCTTCGTCGCGATTGCCAGAGGCGTAGCACAGCATCAGCCAGTCGCCCTTCTTGATCCTGCGTCCGCCAAGCTCGGTGTCTGATGTGGCTGAACGCATGAAGTGTTTCACGGGCGTCATCCAGCGGATTGCCTCGTCGACCAGGCCCGGGATCAACTCCGGATTGGCTTTGACCTCAGCGAATTGTTCGGGATCTTCCGCGAGCGCCCAGATCGCGCCGGCTGTCGATGACGAGGTGGTGTCGTGGCCCGCGGTGGCGACGATCATGTAATAGCTCGTCGCATCATGGTCGGGCATGTAGTCGCCGCCGATTTTGGCGTTGGCAATGACGGTCGCCAGGTCCTCGCGCGGATTACGGCGCCGGTCGTCGGTGATGGCCCTGAAATAGGCGCCAAAATCGGCCACCACCGACTGCATCATGCCGGAATACTGTTCCGGCGACAGCGCGTCCCTGATCCGTGCCGTGTCGGGATCCTGCGGGCCGAACAGCTCCTGCGTCAGGCGGAGCATGCGCGGCTCATCCTGCTCGGGGACGCCGAGAATCTCCATGATGACGTGCAGGGGATAGCCGAGCGCGACATCGGCGACGAAATCGCACCGCCCGCCCCTCTCCAGCATCCGCGCCACCGTACCACGTGCAATGTCGCGAACGCGCGCCTCGAACTTCCCGAGATTGGCCGGCATGAACCAGCCTTGCGTCAGCGCACGGTATTTCGGATGGTCGGGCGCGTCCATCTGCACCAGCGAGCGCACCAGGTTCGGGCCGCCGGTGATCTTGCGGATACGCTCTTCGACCCTCCGCGGCGTCAGCGTGGTCGGCCGGTCGGCGTTGTGGAACAACTCGTTCTGACGGCTGATGGCCTGGATATGCGCATGTTTTGTCACCACCCAGAACGGATCGAAATTTTCCGGCCGCGCCACGCCGAGCGGGTTGTTGGCGCGGAGCCAGCGATAGCTGTCATGGATGCGCTGATCGGCATAGGCAGCCGGGTTGACGAGGATGGCGGCAATGTCGGCGGGAATATCGACATCCCCGTTCAAGATTGTTGTCGTATTCATCGGTCTTCCCACCAGCTATCGCCCATGACCTCTCGAGACGAGAGCGCCCATGATCCCCGATAGCTGGCCGGCTGAAAAGCCCGAATGCTGGCGTTGCGCGGCTAGAGCGCGATGACGAATCGTCATCCCGCCCTATCTTTTTGTTTGAGCATGATCTCCGCGCAAACGCTTCCGCGTTTGTCGCGAGGGAAAACCGGTTCCCACTTTTCCGGATCATGCTCTAATAATGCCCGAACGCCACCGGGCGGAAGGCCTGCAGGAGTTGCTGGTCGAGCTTGCCGCCCATGTCTTCCATCATCGAAAACGCCTTGGCGTGGGTGAACTGCAGCCGATAGGCCCGCTTCTCCACCAGCGCCGCATAGACATCCACGATCGTGGTCACGCGCACGATGTCGCTGATCTGGCTGCCGCTCAGGCCATTGGGGTAGCCGCTGCCGTCAAGCAGTTCATGATGGTGCAGGATCACGTCGAGCATTTCCGGCGGGAACCCGCCTTGCGCCCATAGCGCTTCATAGCCGCGGCGCGGATGCTCGCGCATCTCGGACATTTCCTCCATGGTCAGCTCGCCCGGCTTGTCCATCAGCGCCGCCGGAACGAACGCCTTGCCGACGTCGTGCAACAGCGCGGCGCGGGCGAGACGGCGCTGGTCATCGTCGCGCATGCCGAGGTGCTGCGCGAACGCCACCGCAAAGCCGGTGACGAACAGGCAGTGACGATAGGTCTCGGTGTGATGGCAGCCGACCGTAGTCAACCATTCCCGCAATGAGGAGTGCTTGATCGCCTTGATGATCTTGCGCTCTGCCGCCACGACATCGGCGAATTTCAGCGGCTCGCCGGCCCGCAGCCCTTCGAAGATCTTGACCATCACCGCGTGCGCGGCCTCGACCCCCCGGTTGAGCGTCTTGCCCCGGTCGGTCTCGTCGTAGCCGCTATCGTCGGGAAATGCGGCGCGGATGCGTTGCAGGATGCCACGCGCGTCGAACGGCCGCGAGATGGTGTCGGTGGCGCCCAGCGCCCAGGCCTGCATCGAGGCGTGGTGCATGGCATCGGCCAGCACGAACAGCCGCGGCATCTCGCGATAGGCTTCGGTCTGAAGCTTGTTGCGCACGACCTGTACGCTCTCGGGCGAGCGCAGATTGATGTCGACCACGATGCCTGAGAGATCGCGGGCGGGCTTGTCCGGAATTTCCGAGGTCGCGATGGTGTCGACGTCGCTGACCGATTTCAGGATGCTGGCTAATTCGCTGCTATGGTCGCTTCGATCCGAGGCCAGCAGCAACCGGCGTTTCGACGAAGTCTTGTTATTGGCTAACGCTGTCATTAAATCCCCCGACACCTGACGGTGGTGACCGACAGCAGACGCTAGCTCAGCATGCGTTCGCTCGAGCTTAATGGGGAGCGTCAACGCCGAACTAGCGCAGTCGTTACAATTTTAACGATCGCGGATTCTGCCAGCGAATTCAGCGAAGACGAAAAAATCCGCCGGAGAAAAAATCTCCGGCGGATCTTTATTTCGCGCAAAGAGCGAAGCGCCTTACGCCTTCATGCTGGCCTTCACCGCTTCGGCCGTGATCGGCAACGAGCGGACGCGTGCGCCGCAGGCGTTGAAGATCGCGTTGCCGAGCGCGGGCGCGATCACGGTCACCGCGGGTTCGCCGACGCCTGTGGCTTTTTCGCCATTGGCGATGACGCTGACGGCCACTTCCGGCATCTGGGACATTCGCAGCGGCGTGTAGGTGTCGAAGTTGGTCTGCTCGATACCGCCGTCTTTCAGCGTCGCCTTTTCATACATCGCGAGCGAAAGGCCCCACAACGCCGCACCCTCGACCTGGGCGCGGATATTGTCGGGATGCACCTGGGTGCCGACGTCGGTTGCCACGGTCAATTTCTTGACCTTGACTTCGCCGGATGGCGCAACCGCCACATGGGCCACGCAAGCGGTCCAGCTTGCGGTCGCCCGTTCCTGCGACGACACGCAGGCCACGCCCATGCCTTCTCCCTTCGGGAGTTCCTTGGTGCCGTAGCCAGCCATGCCCATCGCGGCAAGCAGGGTGTTGCGCAGGCGTTGTGCACCACCGGCATTGGCGCCCTTGCCGTCGAGCATGTCGATCCGGTACTGCGCCGGATCCTTGCCCGCAGCATGGGCGAGTTCATCGACCATGCTTTCGACCGCCCAGAACGTCCAGCCCGGAGCGACCGACCGCAACTGTCCTGACGGGGTGGCATTGTGCGCCATCTCGTTCTTGATCGCGCGGACATTGTGATTGGGCACGGAATAGAAGAAGTCCGCACCGTTCACGGTGAAGGCGTCCAGCGGACCCTTCTTGTCGACCGAGGGCGACAGGAAATCGGGGATTCCCCAGCGCTGGGTCGGCCACGCACTGACCACGTCGTGATTGAGCGCGATCAGCTTGCCATCGGCATCGAGACCCGCCTTGACCTTCTGCAGGGTCAGCGGCCGCGAAAAGTCCATGGTCATGTCGTTTTCGCGGCTGTAGATGACCTTGACCGGCTTGCCTACGGCTTTCGCCGCCTGCACCGCAGGCACCATCATGTCCGCGTCCAGCCGCCGGCCGAAGCCGCCGCCCAGCCACATCTGGTGCATCACGACATATTTGGGATCGACCCCGGCCGCACCCGCCGCGATCGCACCGGAGCGCGTCGCGAACTGGTTGCCGGAATAGATGTGCCAGATGTCGCCCTTCAGCTCGGCGGTGGCGTTCATCGGCTCCATCGGTGCGTGGATGTTGATGCTGGTGGTGTATTCCGCCTCCATCACCTTCGCCGCGCTGCCGAGGGCCGCCGCTGTATCGCCGTCCTTGACGAAGAACTGCCCGGAATCATCGAGTCCCTGCAGCCGTTTGGCTTCCGCAAACAGCGATTCGCTCGACAATTTTGCGTTCGGTCCGCCGTCATAGTCGATCTTGAGCGCGTCCGCTGCCTTGCGGGCGTTGGCATAGGTATTGGCTACCGCCACCACCCAGCCGGTCGTGGTGCCGGTCTTGTCGTCCAGCGTGACAGCCTTGATGAAGCCCGGCACTTTCTTGGCCGCGCTGTCGTCGACCGATTTCACCGTGGCGCCGTAGCGCACCGGCGGGGTGACGACCTTGCCGTAGACCATGCCCGGCAGCATGACGTCGATGCCGTATTTAGCCGTGCCGTTGGTCTTCGAGGGGATGTCGAGCTGCGGCACCGAGACGCCGATCATGGTGTATTGATCAGGAGTCTTGAGCTTGATCGCCTTGAGATCGTCGGCCGTGAAAGTCTTGGTCGCCTTGCCGCTCTTCACGACGTCGGCGAACGTCATCGACTTCTTCGACTTCGGATGCGAGATCACGGAGTCGTGGACCACCAGTTCCGCAGCGGGTACGCCCATCGACGCGGCGGCTGCTTCCGTCAAGGCGATACGACCCGCGGCACCGGCGCGGCTCATCGCATCGTAGTTCATCATCGTCGACCAGCTGCCGCCGGTGATCTGGGCTCCCAATACGGGGTCGTTGAACTTCGGATCGTTGGAGGCGAGCTGGACGCGCATGTCCTTCCAACTCGAACCGAGCTCTTCGGACACGATCTGCGCCATGGTCGAGGCAATGTGCTGGCCCATATCGGCCTTGCCGCAGGTGACTGTGACGATGCCGTCGGGTGCGATCGAATACCAGACGCTGGGTTCGAAATTGGACGGCGCCGCGATCGCCTGATCGAAGCCCGGAACGGCCGCATAGCCGAGCACCAGACCCGTGGCGGCGGTGCCGACCAGGAACGAGCGACGGCTGAGATCGGCGGGCGTGCTGTTGGTGATTTTCACGTGCGTATTCATGTCGGCCTCCGGTCGCCAGCGGTGGACGCGGTGCGCATGTCGGCGGCGGCGCGCATGATCGCCTTTTGAATGCGTGAATAGGTCATGCAGCGGCACAGATTGCCGTCCATGTGCGCGACCACTTCCTCCTTGGTCGGGTTGGAATTCTTGGAGAGCAGCGAAGCCGCCTGCATGATCTGGCCGGACTGGCAGTAGCCGCATTGCGGAACCTGCTCGGCAATCCAGGCCTTCTGCAGCGGATGATCGCCCTTGGCGCTGAGGCCTTCGATGGTGGTGATCTTCTTGCCGACGGCGTCGCTGACCGAGGTCTGGCAGGACCGCACCGCTTCGCCGTTGACGTGGACGGTACAGGCGCCGCAAAGGCCGGCGCCGCAACCGAATTTTGTGCCTGTCATCTGCAATTGTTCACGGATGACCCAGAGCAGCGGCGTATCATTGGCCGCTTCGACGGACATATTCCGCCCATTAATATTAAGATTAGGCATCGCTCTCCCCTTCCGGTGCATGATGCCGCTTACGGCGGCAGCTCACGTTTTGGGCAATGGCTGGCGCCCACCGGGTAAGCGCCAATTGTCACAAGAATGATACTGTTCCCGTCTGGAGGCAATCCAATTTGGAATCGTTCGATCAGAATAAAATTTCGAAGCTTTGCGTTGTGCGTTGCGGGAAGGATTTGTCACGATACCATCAATGATGCTCCGATCGCGCCGGCACCACCTTCCGTTGCCGCATTTCCCTTACCCAAACCGATCGCCCTAGGATGGCTTGGCGAATTGCTTTATTGCGTGCGGACTTAAGGAAGCGGTGATGCCGAAGCTCAATCGGGACGGGGTCAACATCTATTATGAGGTTCACGGCAGTGGTCCGCCGCTGCTGTTGACCCATGGCTATTCGTCGACCTCGACGATGTGGCAAGGCCAGATCGCCGCCCTGGCCAAGCACCATAAACTCGTGTTGTGGGATATGCGCGGCCACGGCCAGTCCGACTATCCCGATGATGCCTTGGCCTATAGCGAAGCCTTGACGGTCGCCGACATGGCCGCGCTGCTCGACGCCGTGGGTGCCGATCAGGCGATCATTGGCGGGCTGTCGCTCGGAGGCTATATGTCGCTCGCGTTCTATCGCGCCCATCCCGACCGCGTGCGGGCGTTGCTGATCATCGACACCGGACCCGGCTTCAAGAAGGACGACGCACGCGAGGTCTGGAACAAGCGCGCCCGTGATACCGGCGACCGTTTTGAGCGCGAGGGGCTCGCGGTCCTCAAATCGGGAAGCCGCGAACGCTCCACCGTGACGCATCGCGATGCGCAGGGCCTGGCCCGCGCCGCACGCGGCATGCTGACCCAGCGTGACGCGCGGGTGATCGAGTCCCTCCCCGATATCAAGGTGCCGTCCCTGGTCGTGGTCGGCGCCGACGATACGCCATTCCTGGCGGCGTCCGACTACATGGCGGCCAAAATTCCCGGCGCGCAGAAGGTGGTGATCCCGGCCGCGGGCCACGCCGTCAACATCGATCAACCCCAAGCGTTTATCGACGCGGTGCTGCCGTTCCTGGACCGCGTCGATGCCGAGATGACTGCCAACACTGCTCCCGCACAAAGAGTCGCACCATGAAGAGCTTTGCCGCAATACTGCTCGTGATCGCAGCCACCTCAATGCCAGCCAGCGCGCAGCATTTGGCACCGATTGGCGGCCCCACCTCGCCGCCCTTCACCGCGACATTGTCGAACAACACGCCGCTGGTATTCGGCATGGACACTGAGCAGGCGGCGCGCGTGCTCGGCACGCCGCTAACCTACATCAGCGGCCGCCCGGGCGATGAGATCTTCCTCACCTTCCGCGAGGTCGGAGGCAGCGGATTGTTTGCGCACAAGGACCGGCTCTATCTGCAGTTTCGCAAGGGCAGGCTGGCCGGCTGGAAGGGCGATTGGGGCCACAACTGGATGTGGCAGTAGTCCGCGGCCGTTATCATTTTCGCAAACCGATTTCGTGCAACCCCAAAACACCAGCCCTCAAAACGCCAGCCCTCAAAACACAATGGATGACCCGTGGGACAAGATATCAAGCTGACGGCCTCGGACGGATTTAAACTCGGCGGCTACCGCGCAGACCCCGTGGGTTCGCCCAAGGGCGCGATCGTGGTGATCCAGGAGATCTTTGGCGTCAATCATCACATCCGTTCGGTGTGCGATCGCCTGGCCGATGCAGGTTACGCCGCGATCGGGCCCTCGATCTTCGACCGCATCGAGCCCAATTTCACCAGCGGCTATTCGCCCGATGAAGTCGCGAATGCGCGCAAATTCGTCGCCAATCCGGATTGGGCGGCGATGCTGCTTGACACCCAGGCCGCGGTCGACGCCGTCAAGGCCGTCGGGCCGGTCGGCATCATCGGCTTCTGCCTGGGCGGCAGCATCGCCTATGTGGCGGCAACCAAGCTGTCAGGCCTCTCGGCCGCAGTCGGCTATTACGGCGGCGCCGTGGTTCGCTTCGCCGACGACAAGCCGAAGGTTCCGACGCAACTGCATTTCGGCGAGAAGGACGCGGGCATTCCGCTGACCGACGTCGAGACCATCAAGTCGAAGCGGCCGGACGTCGAGATCTACGTCTATCCCGGCGCGCAGCATGGCTTTCATTGCGACGAGCGGGCCAGCTACGACAAGGCAAGCGCCGACATCGCCTGGCCGCGCAGCCTGGAGTTTTTCGCGAAGCATTTGAAGAGGTAAGTGCGAAACCATCTCCGCTCGTCATTCCGGGGCGCGCGCAGCGCGAGCCCGGAATCCATAACCACGATAATGAGTATGGATTCCGGGCCTGCGCCAAGAGGCGCATCCTCAGATGCGCAATTGCACACCGGGGAATGACGAGATGGAAAGATTGTTAGTTCAGAACCAGCGCTCCCCGACGAACACGGTGTCGCCGGGGCCGATCGATGTGCCGAGCGGCACCACATAGCGCCCTGAGCCGGATGCTTCCGTATGCGTGACCGTCACGCTGTCGCGTCGTGCGCGCGGCGAGAAACCGCCGGCAATCGCCACGGCGCTCTCGACCGTCATGTTGGGCACGTAGGGGTACTGACCGGGGGCTGCGACTTCACCGAGGATGAAGAACGGGCGGTAGGCCTCGATCTCGACTGCGACGGAAGGTTCCCGGATAAAGCCGTTGCGGAGTTTCGCGGCAATTTCAGCCGCGAGCCCTGACGGCGTACGCCCGCGCGCCCGCACGGTGCCGATCAGCGGCATGGCGATCGAGCCCGCAGCATCGATCGCGTAGGTATTGGTGAGACCTTCCTGGCCGTAGACCACGACGCGCAGCCTGTCGCCGGCGTCGAGGTGATACGCTGAATCGTAGCGGATCGGTTCGACCGGCGCAGCATAGACCGCGGGCGCGGGAACCATCGCATAGGAACCACGGGGCGAGGCGGCAAAGGCGGAACGGAGTGCACTGATGGCGCCGCCACCACCGCCATCGGCCACAGCAACAGGGGCTGGCGCGTAGGTCTGGCCATACGCCATCGAATCCAGATCGCTCTGCGGTTGCGCAATCGCGACGGGACCGGTCGTACGCATACAGCCCGATAACGCGAGCGCCGTCATAATGGCAGTGATCGGAAGTCGAAACGCGCGCACAACACGCACCGGAGCCATCCCTCAAACGAGACAGCTCTAGTCTTGCACCGGTCATGGTTAATAAAGAGTTGTTGGGCCATCACGGGGAAACCGGACCCCGGCTCCCTGCGCTTGAGCCAACCCTGTCAGGCGGCGTTCACGCCAACGCCGATCGGGCACGACACGCCGGTGCCACCCAGTCCGCAATAACCGGCCGGATTCTTGGCGAGATATTGCTGATGATAATCTTCGGCGAAATAGAACTCGCCTGACGGCGCCACTTCCGTGGTGATGGCCCCCAACCCTTTGGCCGCGAGCGCTTTCTGATAGGTCGCTTTCGACGCGTCGGCGGCTTTGCGCTGCACCTCGCCGAACGTGTAGATCGCCGAACGGTACTGCGTGCCGACATCGTTGCCCTGGCGCATGCCTTGCGTCGGGTTGTGATTTTCCCAGAACGCCTTCAATAGCCGCCCGTAGGAAATCGTCTTCGGGTCGAACACGACCAGCACCACTTCGGTGTGACCGGTGCGGCCGGAGCAAACCTCTTCATAGCTCGGGTTCGGCGTGTGACCGCCGGCATAGCCCACTGCGGTCGTGTAGATGCCACGGCCAAGCTCCCAGAACTTGCGCTCTGCCCCCCAGAAACAGCCGAGCCCGACCACGGCCTGTTCGATGCCCGCAGGATAAGGCGGCTTGAGCCTGCTGCCGCTGACGAAGTGCGTGCTGGCGGTCGGTATCGGCGTCGCGCGGCCCGGCAGCGCTTCGGCTGCACTCGGCAACGCGGTGGTCTTGCGCATGAAGAACATGGATTACCTCCAGGCGGGCAAAGGCTGAAGCGACGACAACCCCAGCCGGTCGACATCTATAGTATTATATATGCCTTCACGCCGGGTCTGGCAGCTTCGCTGCGAGGGGGCGCGAGGCCGGAGGCGCCGGTCGATCCCAGGAAGGAATATCAATCCCTGGAATAGCCGATCAGCGGCTTGCGCGGCCGGAACAGGACCATCAGCAAAATACCGACCACGCCCAACACGGCGAAAACCGGCTGATCCAGGATCACCCTGAAAACGCTGTTCCAGGCCCAGGGGGCGACGCCCTCCACCCAGGTCCGGAACGCCTGCTGGCTGGACTGGTGGATGTCGTTCCAGGACTGGCCAAAGCGGGTGAAGCGCAGGTTCTGGTCGGCTACGAAGCGCGCCCCGTCATAGACCATGAAGATGAATCCGCCGGCCAGCAGCAACAGGCCGATAAGTCGGAAGAAACCGCGGATCATGCGTCACCTTAATCCATGTCGTACCAGAAAGGCCGTCAGGCCATACCGGGGGCATCAGGGAAATTCAACCTCTTCAGCACCTTATCTGCCGGTTTGCGGCCGGATTTCAGCCTCTTTTAGCGGCCGGAAAGCGTTGACGCTGCAGGCTGCGCCCTCTATAAGACCGGCCAATGGCGGCGGGCGCAATCCTGCCGCCGCTGTTCTTTGGATCGCACGCGATACGGGTTTTCGTTCCCGAGCAGGGCATCCCCTAAAGAACACCCTTGATGAACACTGTTGGACAATACACCAGAATCGATCACACGATTTGAACGGCCGGCGCGCTCATGCCCGACCACCGAGCGATCACCGCCGAAGGATAGTTGAGAACATGGCTAATACCACTTCCGCCAAGAAGGCGACCCGCAAGATTGCCCGCCGCACCATCATCAACAAGTCGCGTCGCACCCAGATGCGCGGCGCGGTTCGCACAGTCGAAGAAGCGATCCAGCGCGGTGACCGCGATGCAGCACTGAAGGCGATGGTGCGCGCGGAACCGGAATTGATGCAGGCAGCGCAGCGCAACATCATTCACAAGAACAACGCAAGTCGGAAGGTCTCGCGTCTGACGCATCAGATCGCCAAGCTCGCCAAGTGACGCACGTCGCGTGAGTTGCGACAGCGAGTGACTTGCAACAGGCGGCTCGCGAAGCGAGCTGACTGAAAAGAATATTCGTCACGAAAGCCCGGCTCGCGCCGGGCTTTTTTTCGTTTTGGCTTCCTTCAGCGCCGAATTGTTTCGTTGCTGCGCTGATGATTGCGTGTCATGCTTCTTTACGTCCGTAGTTTTACCGGATGCATTTGAGTGCGCGGGAAGCGCTGCGCGCATGCGAGAAACACGCGTGTTACGCTGCGAAGATGGAATAAAGCTTCACGCACGATCCGGAATCGCCGCGCGGGAGTTACCCGAAAAAACAATCGTGAAAAACTGCGCTTCGCTAGTCACTTATCCACATAGCGAGTGCAAGCGGTTGGAAAATCGGTCCGGCCCGGAGCAAACGTAAAAATTTTGTGAAAATTTTTTAGAATTGCACCGCGGTTTGTGACACTCGCGATTCTGTACGCTCTTTCAAAAACTTGCTTTCAAGTTTCGCGATTGCAGCGCTGCAACACAGGCGAAGAGTCACGCACTCCCGTCGACTCCACGGATTGTCAGAAATCACGCTTGGTGTATTTGTTGGTTGTTCGCGACGCCTACGGCTCTCCAGATCAGCGCGGTTTGAGACCCAAGGGCGGACGTGCAAATCGGCGGCGGTGTGCGCGTTAGCGACGCTTTCCAAGCGATGCTAAGTTGATAACTCATAGCGATATGAGGACGGTAGTTCTGTGTCTAAATTTCTCGGCGTGGCGCCCGGCTTTTCGCGCGCTACGGACAAGGGAGATGCGGCACCAGCCGACGAACGCAGCGATTGGGAATGCGGAGCTCGCGAAGGTGTTGAAGACGAAAGACTGAGGGACGCGGCGGCAGCAGCGCTGGGCACTATGATGTTCGGTAGCGGCAGACTGGCTTTTGAAAAACACTGACGAGTTGACAACTCGCCGCGCGGTTCGCGGCGAGAGGGGGAGGTAGTATGCTTTACGGAACCATCGCGGCATTCGATAAACGGATTTTAATCGGCACCGTATCCGACATCCTGGATTGCAACTCTACCCATTCCTTTGCGCGAACTCCGGGGAGACCGTCGAGTACGCGCTGACCTCGCGGGAAACGCTTCTTCTCCAGCTGATGATCTGCCCGACGGCATTCTCGCCGAACGGTTGATCTATGCCCGGAACCGGAAGCCCCCGCTTGAGGTCACGCCGTGGCAGGAAACCTGCAAGGCGATTTCACAAAAAAGCACCACTCTTTCAGAAAAGTTCTCAGGCAATGGCAAATATCGAACAGGATCGTTGGTCGCGGGTGAAGGGCCGGTTGCGCACGAGCGTCGGCGAAGACGTCTATACGAGCTGGTTTGCGCGGATGGATCTGGAAGGCGTGCAGGACGAAAGCGTGCGGCTGTCGGTTCCGACCCGCTTTCTCAAGAGCTGGATCCAGGCGCATTATGCCGATCGCGTGCTCTCCTGCTGGCAGGCCGAGATGCCGGAAGTGCACCGGATCGACCTCACCGTGCGTACGGCGATGCGATGCGCGACGCCGGCCAAGGAAGCCGCAGCACCGGTCGAAGCGCGCCGTGTCGAGCGCAACGACGGCCGTCCGGCGCCGGAACTGCGCGCGGTCGCGACCGCGCCGGTATCCGCCAGCCATGACGCACTCGGCGGTTCCCCGCTCGACCCGCGCCTGACCTTTGCAAGTTTCGTGATCGGCCGTTCCAACACGCTGGCGCACGCCGCAGCGCGTCAGGTCGCCGAGGGACGTCGCGGCGACCCCGTGATGTTCAACCCGCTCTACATTCATGCCGGCGTTGGACTTGGCAAAACCCATCTGCTGCAGGCGGTGACCTGGGCCGGCAACTCCGGCAACGAGCGCAAGGTGCTCTATCTCACCGCCGAGAAATTCATGTACGGCTTCGTTGCCGCGCTCAAGACGCAGACGGCGCTGGCGTTCAAGGAGGCACTGCGCGGCATCGACGTGCTCGTGATCGACGACCTGCAGTTCCTGCAGGGCAAGTCGACCCAGGCCGAGTTCTGCCACACGCTGAACGCCCTGATCGATGCCGGCCGCCAGGTCGTGATCGCGGCTGACCGTCCGCCGTCCGATCTGGAAAGCCTCGACGACCGCGTGCGCTCGCGGCTTGCTGGTGGCCTGGTGGTCGAGATGGGATCGCTCGGCGAAGAACTGCGGCTTGGGATTCTCAAGTCGCGCGTCGCAGCCGCCCGGGCGCATCATGCGAGCTTCACGGTGCCGGATGACGTGCTGGATTATCTCGCCCGCACCATCACCCATAACGGCCGCGACCTCGAAGGCGCGATCAACCGCCTGCTGGCGCATTCCAAGCTGAATGCGCAGCCGGTGACCCTGGAAATGGCCGAACGTGAAGTGCGCGACCTGATCCGCCCGCAGGAACCGAAGCGGATCAAGATCGAGGACATCCAGCGGGTGGTCGCCCGGCAGTACAATGTCAGCCGCTCGGACCTGCTGTCGTCCCGCCGCACCGCCAATGTGGTCCGGCCGCGCCAGGTCGCGATGTACCTCGCCAAGACGCTGACGCTGCGCTCGCTGCCCGAAATCGGCCGGCGTTTCGGCGGTCGCGATCACACCACGGTGCTGCACGCCGTGCGCAAGATCGAGGCCCTGGTTACCAGGGATACGGCGCTGTCCGAAGAGGTCGAATTGCTGAAGCGGCAGTTGCAGGAATAAATCCTTCTTCCGCCCCAAGGTTTCCTTCTCAAGTCTCCCTCCCCTCTCGCAAGGGGAGGGAGAACGTTTTTCTGCCTCCAAAACGTGGGGGAACGGCGTCCTCTCCCTTGCGCTTGGGCCCCATCCGCGCCACCTTGCGGTCCCCCCGTGGGTTTGATCAAATCCGTTATTGATCCGACTTTTCGGGTTTCAATGGCCGCGGCGCGCCTTCAGGGCCGCCCGGCTTTTCCATCTTAGGGATCAGGTGGGTACTGTAATGAAGGTCACCGTCGAGCGCGCGCAACTGTTGAAATCGCTAGGCCACGTCCATCGCGTGGTCGAGCGCCGCAACACCATCCCGATCCTCGGCAACGTGCTGGTTCGCGCCGAAAACACCAGATTGGCGCTGAAGGCGACCGACCTCGACCTCGAGGTGACCGAGACACTGGCGGCGGAAACCGGAACCGCTGGTTCGACCACGGTGCCGGCTCACATGTTCTACGACATCGTCCGTAAACTGCCCGATGGTACGCAGATCGTGCTGGAGGCCGATGGCGACCGCTCGGTGCTGGCGATCCGCGCCGGCCGCTCGCGCTTCACGCTGCAGACCTGCCCGAGAGCGATTTTCCCGACCTCGCCGCCGGCGACATGACGCATTCGTTCACGCTGGCCGCCGCCGACGTCAAACGCCTGATCGATCGCACGCAGTTTGCGATCTCGACCGAAGAGACCCGCTACTACCTCAACGGCATCTACCTGCACGCGGCCGGCAGCGCCAAGGCCGCAACCTTGCGCGCCGTCGCCACCGACGGCCATCGTCTCGCCCAGATCGACTTAGCCCTGCCGAAGGGTGCTGCCGGCATGCCCGGCGTGATCGTGCCGCGCAAGACCGTCGGCGAAGTGCAGCGGCTGATCGAGGACAACGAGGGCGAAGTCGCGATCGAGCTGTCGCAAGGCAAGATCCGCTTCACCATCGGCAATGTGGTGCTGACTTCGAAACTGATCGACGGCACCTTTCCGGACTATGGTCGCGTTATCCCGCAGAACAACGATAAGGAACTGGTGGTCGACAAGAAGGATTTCGAAGCCGCTGTCGACCGTGTTTCGACCATCTCCAGCGAGCGCGGCCGCGCCGTGAAGCTGGCTCTGTCCCCCGGCAAGCTCGTGCTGAGTGTGACCAATCCGGATTCCGGCAGCGCCACCGAGGAACTCGAAGTCGAATACGCCTCCGACGCACTCGATATCGGCTTCAACTCGCGCTATCTGCTCGATATCGCCGCCCAGATCGAAGGCGAAGTCGCGGTGCTAAAGCTCGCCGACCCGGGCTCGCCGACGCTGGTGCAGGACAAGGACAACAAGGGCGCGCTCTACGTGCTGATGCCGATGCGGGTGTGATCGCTCTCCGATCGTCATGGCCGGGCTTGACCCGGCCATCCATCAAACCAAATGACCTATTGGGTATACATTCTCGCAAGTAAGCCCGGTGGAACACTGTATGTCGGTGTAACGAACAACCTGGTGCGACGGGTCTACGAGCATCGCGAGGGTCTGGCCGAGAGTTTCACCAAGCGATACGGCATCAAAACGCTGGTCTATTTCGAGGCGCACGAAACGATCGCTGCTGCGCTCCAGCGCGAAAAGAACATCGAGCATTGGTCGCGCGAGTGGAAAATCGATTTGATTGTTGCGAGCAACCCCGATTGGCGAGACTTGTACGAAGAAATTGTCCGCTAGCGCGGACGATGGATTGCCGGGTCAAGCCCGGCAATGACAAGCAAGCCATGACCCCCTCCCGCATCCACCGGCTGACGCTGACGCACTTCCGCAATTACCGCGCGGCGAGTTTGACGACGCGCGGTGATGTGGTGGTGCTGGTCGGCCCGAACGGCGCCGGCAAGACCAATTGCCTCGAGGCGATCTCGTTTCTGTCGCCGGGCCGCGGCCTGCGCCGCGCCACGCTCGAGGACGTCGCCGACAATCAGGGCGACGGTTCCTGGGCAGTGTCTGCCGAAGTCGAGGGCGCGCTGGGGCTGGCAACGCTCGGCACCGGCATCGACGCGCCTGGCCCTGAAGACAATGGCACCAGTCGGCGCTGCCGGATCGACCGCGAGCCGGTGAGTTCGGCCACCGCCTTCGGCGATCATTTGCGCATGGTGTGGCTGACGCCTTCGATGGATGGACTGTTCCTCGGCGCCGCATCCGAACGGCGAAGGTTCTTCGACCGCCTGGTGCTGGCGATCGACAGTGAGCATTCCAGCCGCGTCTCGGCGCTGGAGCGTTCGTTGCGTTCGCGCAACCGCCTGCTCGAAGTGCGCAATTACGACGACCATTGGTGCGACGCGATCGAGCGAGAAACCGCCGAGTTGGCTGTGGCCGTCGCGGCAAGCCGCGGCCAGACCGTGACGCGGCTCGCTGCGATGCTGCGCGCGCGCGGCGAGGCCTCCGCCTTTCCCGCAGCCCAGATCATGCTCGACGGCTGGATGGAGAATGCGCTGGTCAACGAGCCCGCGACCGCGGTGGAAGATCGCTATCGCGAAATCCTGCGTGCGGGCCGCGCGCGCGACGCCGCGGCGGGGCGCACGCTGGACGGACCGCATCTCACCGATTTGCAGGTGGTCTATGCGCCCAAAAACATGCCGGCGCGCGATGCCTCCACCGGCGAGCAGAAGGCGCTCCTGATCGGGCTGGTGCTGGCGCACGCCACGCTGGTCGCGGAAATGACCGGGATCGCGCCGCTGTTGCTGCTCGACGAGGTCGTCGCGCATCTCGACCCCAACCGGCGCAAGGCGCTGTTTACCGAACTGGCCAAACTCGGCGCGCAGGTCTGGATGACCGGCGCCGACCCCGCCGCATTCACCGATATCGGCGCATCCGGCGAGATATTTGATGTGGAGCAGGGCCGGATCGCGCGCCGCGGATGAAGGAACTGGATTCGATGCTCGGCGAGATCAGCGAACAGGCATTCTCGTGAGTTGGATCAAGGCTTCGAATCAGGCTTTTTGAGGCGTCCGGAATCGGCCTTTTGTCACCTTGAAAGAGCGCCAAAAACTACTATTTATTCAATAGCTTGTGGACGGAGACTTTGCGCTAGGCGCGATGCCGCTTTCGTGGCACAAATAGTGAAATCAGCGCCTGTTATTGCGCCGCTGATTCGGGACATCCTCGAAGGCCTCACATGACAGAACCTGCCCGGCAGACCCCTGCCGAAACTCAGCATCCCATTCCCGTCGAATATGGCGCGGAATCGATCCGGGTTTTGAAGGGCCTCGATGCCGTGCGCAAGCGGCCGGGCATGTATATCGGCGATACCGATGACGGTTCGGGCCTGCACCACATGGTCTACGAAGTCGTCGACAACGCCATCGACGAAGCGCTCGCCGGACACGCCACCGCGGTGGAAGTCGTTCTCAACGCTGACGGCTCGGTGACCGTGCGCGACGACGGCCGCGGCATTCCCGTCGACATTCACAAGGGCGAAGGCATTTCGGCGGCCGAGGTCATCATGACCCAGCTGCACGCCGGCGGAAAATTCGACCAGAATTCCTACAAGGTTTCAGGCGGCCTGCACGGCGTCGGCGTGTCCGTCGTCAACGCGCTGTCGAGCAAGCTGGTGCTGCGGGTCTGGCGCGACGGCAAGGAGCACTTCATCGAATTCGCCCATGGCGACGCGGTGGCGCCGCTGAAAATGGTCGGCGAAGCCAATGGCAAGCGCGGCACCGAGGTGACCTTCCTCGCGTCTACCGAAACCTTCACCAACGTCGAATATGATTTCGCGACGCTGGAGCATCGCCTGCGCGAGCTCGCGTTTCTCAATTCCGGCGTCAACATCGTGCTGTCAGACATGCGCCACGCGGTCGAGAAGCGCGAGGCGATGCGCTACGACGGCGGCGTCGAGGAATTCGTCAAATATCTCGACCGCAACAAGAAGGCGATCGTGCCCGCGCCGATCATGGTGCGGTCGGAAGCCAACGGCATCGGCGTCGAGGCCGCTTTGTGGTGGAACGACAGCTATCATGAGAACGTGCTGTGCTTCACCAACAACATCCCGCAGCGCGACGGGGGCACCCATCTCGCCGGCTTCCGCGGCGCGCTGACGCGCCAGGTCAACGGCTATGTCGAGGCCAATGCGAAGAAGGAAAAGATCGCGCTGACCGGCGACGATTGCCGCGAGGGCCTCACGGCGGTGCTGTCGGTGAAAGTGCCGGATCCAAAGTTTTCGTCGCAGACCAAGGACAAGTTGGTGTCCTCGGAAGTGCGTCCCGTGGTCGAGAACGTGCTGAACGAGGCGCTCGCGGCCTGGTTCGAGGAGCATCCGGCCCAGGCCAAGGAGATCGTCGGCAAGGTGATCCAGGCCGCCGCCGCCCGCGAGGCCGCCCGCAAGGCGCGCGAACTGACGCGGAAAAATCCGCTCAGCGTTTCCTCGCTGCCGGGGAAGCTCGCCGACTGCCAGGAAAAAGACCCTGCGAAATCCGAATTGTTCATCGTCGAGGGTGACTCGGCCGGTGGCAGCGCCAAGATGGGTCGCAACCGCGAATTCCAGGCGGTACTGCCGCTGCGCGGCAAGATCCTCAACGTCGAGCGCGTCCGCCCCGACAAGATGCTGTCCTCCGAGCAGATCGGCACGCTGATCACCGCGCTCGGCACCGGCATCAGCGACGATTTTTCGATCGACAAGCTGCGCTATCACAAGATCATCGTGATGACGGACGCCGATGTCGACGGCGCGCATATCCGCACACTGCTGCTTACCTTCTTCTACCGGCAGATGCGCGCGGTCATCGATGGCGGCTACCTCTATATCGCGCAGCCGCCGCTCTACAAGGTGAGCCGCGGCAAATCCGAGCAGTACCTGAAGGACGAGCGCGCGCTGGAAGATTACCTGATCGAGACGGGGCTCGATGATTGCGTGTTCAAGCCCGGTCCCGGGCGAGGACCGCACCGGCCGCGATCTTGCGCGCGCTGGTCGATGACGCTCGTGTCATCCGCGGTGTGCTGCGCAACCTGCACAGCCGCTACAATCGCAAGGTCATCGAACAGGCCGCGATTGTCGGCCTATTTGGCCAGGAGATCTTCAGCGATCTGGAAACGGCCAACTGCCGCGGCACAATTATATCGCGCGCCGGCTGGACGAGCTGGTCCGAGGAAGTCGAGCGCGGCTGGAGCGGACAATTCACCGAAGGGCAAGGCTTCGCTTTCGAACGCACCGTGCGCGGGGTCAAGGATGTCGCCGTCATCGACGCCGCTTTCCTTGGCTCGGCCGATGCGCGTAAGCTCGCACGAATACGCGAACAAGACTGCAGGAGGTCTATGACAGCGCTGGCATGTTGCGCCGCAAGGATACCGAACAAGCCATTCACGGCCCAGTCGACCTGTTCGAAGCTGTCACCGACGCCGCCCGCAAGGGCGTGACGATGCAGCGCTACAAAGGCCTCGGCGAGATGAACCCGGGCCAGCTCTGGGAAACCACGCTCGACGTCAATGAGCGTTCGCTGCTGCAGGTGAAGATCAAGGAGGTCGACGAGGCCGACGACATCTTCACCAAGCTGATGGGTGACGTGGTCGAGCCGCGCCGCGACTTCATCCAGGAACATTCGCTCAGCGCCAACGTCGACGTGTGAGGACGAGCGACCCGCCGGACGGACTGCGCCAGCGGGTTCGACGCATTCCATCTATCCTTAGTTGCCCCAGTTGCCGGCGCCGGGCAGATTGCCGTTGACAGTCTGCCAGGAACCGTCGCCGGGCTGGCCACCCCACGGAATGCCGTCGATGGTGTCACCCCCTCCGACAGTTCCGCCCTTGTTGATCGTCGGACCATGATAGCCGGGAATATTTGCCCGATTGAATGCACCACCGCTGACTGCATCGAGGTCGTTCAGACTCAATTCGCGAACAACGTTAGCCTTGGTCATGGGACTTCTCCGTTTGAGCGACAAGCATTGTGCTCGTCATATGGAGAGACCTTGATCCAGGCTTCGACGCGCGACAGTGCGCGGCATCACATAGCCGACACATGTGTCGCCTCCGGAGACTGAGCGGTATCGTCTCCGCGTTGCTCCGTTTGATTGAGCCGGACAACTGGGTATAAGGGAGGCTGCTTCAGGCGTTGAAGATGCCGCACGAAACATTGATTTCGCTGGACAATTATACAGACAAGGGTCTGCGTTATGAGCTCCCAAACAGCGCCCACGCCGCCGATCCAGTACATCGTTGAAGGCGGCCGACGGCTCTCCGGCACCATCGAGCCGTCCGGCAACAAGAACGCCGCGCTGCCGATCATCGCCGCTGCGCTGCTCACCGAATATCCGGTGACGCTGACCAATGTGCCGCGCATCCGTGATACCGAGACGCTGGTCGAGCTGGCGCGCTCGGTCGGCGCCTCCGCCGAATGGACCGAGCGCAACACGCTGCTCATCCACGCCAAGGAGATTCGCGCCGCCGATCTCGATCCGGACCTGTGCGCGCGGATCCGTGCCTCGATCCTGCTGGCGGGACCGCTACTGGCCCGCTGCGGCGAGGTGGCGCTGCCGCCACCCGGCGGCGACGTGATCGGCCGCCGCCGCCTCGATACCCACTTCCTGGCCTTCGAACAGCTGGGCGCCACCGTCACGGCGACCCACCGGCTGGAATTCCGCGCCTCGCGGCTGAAGGGCGCCGACGTCTTCCTGGACGAGCCGAGCGTGACCGCGACCGAAAACGCATTGGTCGCCGCGGTCGGCGCCCACGGCACGACCTATCTGCGCAATGCTGCGTCCGAACCGCATGTGCAGGACCTCGCGCACTTCCTGGTGGCGCTCGGCGCCAAAATCGAGGGCATCGGCACCAACACCATCATCGTGCACGGGCCGGCGACGCTCGGTGGCACCACCTATGCGATCCAGCCTGACCACATCGAGGTCGGATCGCTGATCGGACTTGCCGCGGTGACGCGCTCCCCGCTTCGCATCGCGCGCGCCGGCGTCGAGCATTTGCGCTCGATCCGGATGGGCTTTGAACGGCTCGGCATCGTCTGCGGGGTCGAGGGCGACGACCTGGTGGTGCCCTCAGGCCAAGCCATGAAGATCCACGACGATTTCGGCGGTCATGTGCCGAAGCTCGAGGACCAGCCGTGGCCGGCTTTCCCGGCCGACCTGATGTCGATCGCGATCGTCACCGCCACCCAATGCGACGGCGTGATCCTGATGTTCGAAAAAATGTTCGAATCGCGGATGTTCTTCGTCGACAAATTGATCGCGATGGGCGGACGCATCGTGCTGTGCGACCCGCACCGCGCGATCGTGGCCGGCCCGAGCCGGCTGCGCGGTGCGCCGATGACCTCCCCGGACATCCGCGCCGGCATGGCCATGCTGCTCGCGGCCGTCTGCGCCGAGGGCACCTCCACCATCAACAATGCCGACCAGATCGAGCGCGGCTATGAGCGCATCGAGGAGCGGCTCAACGCGCTGGGCGCAAAGATCAAGCGGGTGCCGGCGCGCGACGGTCGATAGGCCGCACCGCGGCCGTCACTTTTCGGCCCGCTCGCGGCGGTAGTAGTCTGGCGTCATGACTTCTCTCGACAAGATCGACCCCATATCGATGGCGCCGCGCGCGTCCGCGCCTGGCCATCTCACGCTCGAGCTTGCCGAGACGCTCAAGCTCGCGGTGCCGTTGGCGCTGACGCAACTCGGGCAGATCGCGATGATGACGACTGATATCGCCTTCATCGGCCGCCTCGGCAGCGAGGCTATCGCCGCGGCATCGCTGGCGCACACCGTCTTCTTCGTCAGCTTCACGTTCGGCATGGGATTGGTGTCGGCGGTGGCGCCGCTGGCGGCGCAGGCGTTCGGCGGCCACGATCCGCGCATGGTGCGGCGTGCGCTTCGGGTTGGCCTGTGGGCGGCGCTGTTGATCGCATTGCCGATGATGGCGCTGCCGTTTCGCGGCGAGCAGATCCTGCTGGCGCTCGGACAGGCGCCGGTGACCGCCCATCTCGCGCAACAATATCTGTTTGGACTCGCCTGGGGCATCCTGCCGGCGCTGTGGTTCATCGCAATCCGCGGCTTCATGAGCGCGGTCAACCGGCCGGAGCCGATCCTGTGGATCACGCTCGCCGCGATCCCGGCCAACGCGCTATTGGTCTATCTCCTGCTTTATGGCGCATGGCGCCTCCCGCAGCTTGGACTGTTCGGCGCCGGTCTTGCGACATCGATCGTCAATCTCGGGACATTCCTCGCCGGCCTGTGGTTTACCGCGTTCCGCCGGCCGTTCCGGAAATATCACGTGCTTGGCCGCATCTGGCGCGTCGATTGGCATTTGATGCGGCGGCTCGTCATTGTCGGCGCGCCGATCTCGATCGCCTTCCTGCTGGAATTTGGCTTGTTCGGCGCTGCCGGACTGTTGATGGGGCTGATCGGCACGACGGCGCTCGCCGCGCATCAGATCGCGCTGCAGATCGCGGCGATCCTGTTCATGGTGCCATTCGGCATCTCCATGGCGGCGACGGTGCGGGTCGGCCAAGCCTTCGGACGCGGCGACGCGCCGGCGGTCAAACGCGCCGGATTTGTCGCAACCGGCCTCGGCATCGTCTTCATGTCGTCGATGACGCTCGCCGTGATCCTCGGACGATCTGCGATTGCGGAGATTTTTCCTCGGCGAAACCACCGACGCAACCGCCGAACTCACCGCCACGCTGCTGCTGATCGGATCGACGTTCTTTATCGCCGACGGCATCCAGACCATTGCGGCCGGATCGTTGCGCGGCATGAACGATACGCGGGTGCCGTTGCTGTTCGCCACCATCAGCTATTGGCTGATCGGCTTCACGCTCGCCTGCGGGCTCGGCTTCCGGACGCCGCTCGGGGCGCCGGGCGTCTGGATCGGGCTGTCCGGCGGGACGGCGGTCTATGCCACATTGCTGGTCTTGCGTTTCCGGCTGCTCGCGAGCAGGCTGGCGTCGCCATGACGGTTCACGAAGTCACACCTGAAGTCGACGCCAACGCGCTCCTGGCCGGCGCGCAGTTTGTCGATGCCTACAGGCTTGAAACCGGCGGCCTGCCGCCGCTGGCTGCCCGGCAGGCCGCAGAGCGAATGTTGGGCGGATCGCCGCGATGGGTCGATGCGCTGGTTAGGCTTCGCAATATTCTGGTGGCGCCATTCGGCTTGAAAACGTCGGGTGCCGGCGAGCGTCCGCCGAAGGCGATGATCGGGATGTTTCCGGTCCTGAGCGAAGCGCCGGATCGGCTGGTGGCGGGTTTCAACGACAAGCATTTGGACTTTCGCGTCGTGGTGGATGTGGCCGCTTCCGGCGCAGGCCAGCAGGTCACCGCGACCACATTGGTGCTGACGCATAATTGGCTCGGCCGGACCTATCTCGCGATCATCGTGCCGTTTCACCGCCTGATCGTCCGCACCTTGCTGCGGCAAGTTGCGGTCTGACTCCCCGGGGCTCCGCTCTTTCATCGCCCGCCGGGAGACGACGACCGCGAGTTGCTGTTCATTCCCGGCGAAAGCCCGATGATCATCGGCATCCAGCGACGCGATACCGGGACCCCTCGGCGTCTTCGGTGTGCATCTCGATTAGTTCTGTTTGGCCTCGGCCGGCTTCGTCGGCGCCGGCTCGCACCAATTGGCATGGCAGCGGTTGAGATCGTTCAAATTCTGCCGCATCTGTTCCAGCGAAAATCCCAGCGCAAAGAATCGCTCCGCCGCATCGACCGGCAAGCCGCGGATCAATCCATCGCTCCGCAACGCAGTGACTTCAGCGGCATAGGCTTGCAGAGCCGCATCGACCGGCTGGATATCCACCGAGCCCGCGCCGCTTCGCAAGGCGGCGGCAACCGACTTCATATAGGTGACGATCGCATTGCTGACGTCGGACAGCGGACGTGCCAGCCGGGCCTGCACATTCTCCGGCAGCGGCACCACGCTCGCGCGCCCGATCATTACGACGTCGTGCCGCAGCCGCTGGATCGTACGCAACAATGGACCGGTTTCCGGGCCCGACGACAAATGCGCCGAGCGTTCCCGCTCGGCCTCCGCGCCGGTGGCATTCAGCCCCGTCACCGCCGCGCCGATGCCGTCCTGGATGCGATGCAGGGCGTCGTTGTCGAGACCGCCCGTCAGGCCGGCCAGCAATTCGGCGAATGCCGCGGCCAGCAGTTCGAGCAGGCGCGCCGCATTGACGCGGATCTGGCTGACCGCCCGCGACGGCAGCACCAGAAACGACACCGCCAATCCCGTGAGCGCGCCGACGCTGACCTCCATGACACGATCAATCGCTGAATCCAGCGGATTGCTATGGTGCATGGTCGGGAGCAGCAGCACGATCACGGCCGTCACCGTAGCCGAGCTCAGGCTGGGGTTGAGGGCGGCGATGAAGGCCAGCGGCGTCACCGCCAGCACCAGCAGCGCCAGCAGGCTGCCCTCGCCGGAATGCGGGATCAGTACGGCGATCGCGCCGCCATAGATGGCGCCGCCGATCGTGCCAAGCATATAGTCGCGGGTCGCCTTGAGCGACCGGCCGACGCTCATCTGGGTAACGATGAGGGACGTCAGCACCGCCCATAGCGGCAGCATCAGATTCAGCGCCAGCGAGATCACATAGGCGGCAACGGCCGCCACCGCGATCCTGACCGCGAGCGCCAATTGCGTCTTGCGGGCCCAGAGCCTGCTGAACATTCCCTTTGCGAAGGCCATCATGCGTGGTGTTTCCGGAATTAGCAGACAATACCCGTGGTCGATGACATCGAGCATAGCTGATGCCCGCCGCCGCAAGGTCGCTTGAAACGTGAAATCAGCCCGCCTACCCTGCGCGGCAAAACGAGGAAACACGATGGCCAACGAAACCGCAACGCTCGCCGCCTATGTCGCCAACCTGAAATTTGCGGATATCCCGCCGCAGGTGCTGGAGCGCGCCAAGGTGCTGATGCTCGATTTCCTCGGCAGCGCCATCCGAGCCAGGCGCGATGCCGAATCCACACCCTCGTTGCTGAAGATGCTGGAGGCGCTGGCGCTCGACGGCAAGGGCGAAGCAACCGTGTTCGGCGACAGCAAGACCTGGACGCCGGCGGTGGCCGCCCTCCTCAATGGCGCACTCGGTCATTCCCTTGATTTCGACGATACACATGCGGATTCCTCGCTGCATCCGAGCGCGCCGGTGGTGCCGGCCGCGTTCGCGGTCGGCGAAATGGTCGGCGCTTCCGGCCGTGACGTGCTGACCGCGATCGTGGCGGGCTATGAAGTCTGCTGCCGGCTCGGCAACGCGCTCGATCCCACCTCGCATTATGCGCGCGGCTTTCACCCCACCGCGACCGCCGGCACCTATGGTGCTGCTGCGGCCGCCGGAAAGCTGTTCGGCCTGTCGATGGAGCAGCTCGTCTCGGCCTTCGGTGTGTCCGGCAGCCAGGCCGCCGGCTCGCTGCAATTCCTGGTCAACGGCGCCTGGAACAAGCGCTATCAGGTCGGCGCCGCCGCGATGAACGGCGTGATTGCTGCGACGCTGGCGCGCAATGACTTCGTTGGCTCAAGCGAATCGGTCGAAGGCAAGCACGGCCTCCTGATCGGCTACAGCGACAACGCACATCCGGACAAGGCCACAGCCGGACTCGGCGACATCTACGAGACAATGAAGATCGGCGTAAAGCCCTATCCGAGCTGCCGCTATACCCATGCCGCCCTCGACGCGCTGATCGCGATGCGCCGCGAGCACAATCTGACGCCGGACCAGATCAAGCGGGTCGAGATCGGCCTGCACCGCAACGGCATCACACTGACGGGCGATGCCGCCACCAAGCGGCATCCGACCTCGATCGTCGGCGGCCAGTTCTCGATGTTCTTCACCGGTGCGCTGGCGCTCGACCAGGGCCGCTTTGGCTGGGACGACTACGAGCGGCTCGGCGATGCCGCGGTCAATGCGCTGGCCGACAAGTTCGACGTGGTGCAGGACGACCGCCTCGAGATCGGCCGCACTCATCCCTTTGGCGCGCGCGTCAGCATCGAGACCGATGACGGCGTGCACGAACGGCTCTATGCCGATCCTTCCGGCGAGCCGAATTCGTTTCCGGACGCGCAGGCGATGCAGCAGAAGTTTCTGACGCTGGCACGCCCGGTGCTGAACGGGCGCGCCGATCAGCTGGCCGACGCGATCCTGTCGCTTGAACAATTCGATCGCGTCGAGAACGCAACGCAGCTCGGGCGACAATAAGACCGCACGTGGTCAATTGCCTCCGGCCAACCTGGCCTTGTCGCCGGTGGCCGCGACGACGTCGCTGACGAGCTGAAACACGCCGTCAACTTCTGGCGGCCAGTTGGGCGAACGGCCGAGCCGAGCGATCACCAGCCGTTCGGAGGGAATGATGACGACATATTGCCCGATTGTCCCCTTGGCGAAGAAGGCATCGCGCGGCATGCCATGTTCGATCCGGTAGTTGGCGCCAAAGCTGTCACCGAGATCGGTCCAGAAGCCGGCGCCATAGCCCACCCAGGCGTTCGGCGTCGGCGACGCTGAATACTTTACCCATCCCTCCGGCAAGATGCGTTTGCCGCCGACCACGCCGTCATTGAGATAGAGCATGCCGAAACGCGCCCAATCGCGCGCGCTCGCCAGCATCTGGCTGGACCCTTCCGGATTCCCTGATGCATCGAATTCGAGCGTGACATTGCGCATGCCGAGCGGCGCGAACAATTGCTGGCGCGCGAAGCGCAGCACGTCGGACGCATGCCCGCCTGCCGCGTTGCGGATCAAATGCGAGAGGACGATGAAGTTGCCGTCATTGTAATTCCAAACGCTGCCGGGCGCTGTTTCGAGGTTAAAACTTTCGGCATAGGCGGCCATGTCGGATTTCATGAACTTCATCTGGTTGACCGGCTCGAGTGCGGACGCGAGCGACGCCTGCAGCGAACTGCCGATCGCAAGCCCTGCCGTATGCCGCAGCAACTGATCGACCGTGATGGCGTGCCTGGGATCGCCGGGGTTCTGCCACGCCGCGACCGGCACGGGCTGGTCGAGCGTCAGCGTGCCCTTGCGCACGAGAATGCCTGATAATGCCGAGATGACCGATTTGGTCGCGGAGAAGCCGAGCAGCGGCGTGTCGATGCCAATGCCATCTGCGTAGCGTTCAGCGATGATATGGCCGTCCTTCACCACGACCACCGCCCTGGTGCGACGGAATGGCGGCTGGTCGGGCTCGGCGAAGGCGCGGTCGAGCGCGGTCGCAAGCGCCGGACTTTGCGGCGCGACGATCGAGGATCCTGCGAGCTCGGGCAACAGCGCCGGCTGAGGCTTGCTTTCCGCCGGGAGCGCGATGGTGGCGGCCGCGTCGCCGTGATCGAGATAGCAGCCGGCGCCCTCGCGATAGACGGCGTGAGCCCGGCCGAGGCCAAGCAGCGTCACGGTGACGTCCTTGCGCGTCCGATCGACGTGATAGTCCATTGCCCAGGTGATCAGGCTGGTGCCGGGCATCGCCGCGGTCGTCTCGGAAAAGATCCGGTCGGGCTGCAACCCCGAGACGAAGGTTTCCGAACAGAGGATGTTGGCGAGGAAGCCGGTCGCGACTTTAGGCACGTCGCGAGCCCACGCGGCTGAGAGCGCGAGCGCACTGAGCGCGGTCGTTGCGGCAAGGATGACAATCAGTTTTCGTCGGGTCACGGCTTCCTCCGGCATGGCACATCAGGCGCATGACGCCGATGAACCCGATCTCGCCCCACCCCGCTCGCCGGATTTGGAATTCGCCTTGGTCGAAGCTGAAACAGGATCGCCGATTCTGAAATATATTAGTGATTACCTATAGTTACTCTTCAGGCCGCGGTGGCCTTGAGCCGGCGGTATTCGGTCGGCGTCACGCCCGTGGTGGCCTTAAAGGCGCGGTTGAAGGGCCCGAGCGACTGGAAGCCCGCGTCCATCGCAATGGTAATGACGGGAACTTCGGCCTGCGTCGGATCGGCCAACGCGGCCTTGGCTTCCTCGATCCGGTGGTTGTTGAGAAAGACGTTGAAATTGCGGTAGCCGAGCCGCTGGTTGATCAATCGCCGCAACCTGTACTCGGGTATTCCAAGTTTCGTCGCCAGCGTGCCGATGGTGATATTGTCGTGGCGATAGATCCGCTCATCCGCCATCAGCCGCATTAACGCGTCGACCAGTCTTTGATCGGCTGCATCCTCGGCCAAACTGGGCTGCACGCTCGTAGCCAGCACGGGTTCGGGCGCCTCCGTGAACAGCTCGGCGCCATCGACCCGCATCATGGCGTATGAGATCGAAGCGACGATGCCGGCCAGCACGGCGGCGTTCACGGTATTGGCGATCTCGGCCACGCCGCTGCCGGCAGAGAATATCTGCAGCAGCGCGTTCAGCCCGCCATAGAGCGCGGCCGCACCGACGATAAAAACCCGGATGCGGCGGCGGCGCTCGACCAGATCGGATGACCACGACGTCACGGTTTGTGCGACCGCGAGAATGATGAAGCCGAGTGCAATCAGATTGATTGCGATGATCGATAGCCTCGCGTTGCCGCCGGGCGCGATCCACATGCAATTGACAAAGCTGAACGCGGCCACCGCCGCCCAGACCAGCCCATGCCACGCGCGCAACTTGAAGGCTTCGTCAAACAGGGCGCGCGTGAACAGCCAGAACACCACGACATTGCCGGTCGACAGCGCAATCAGCGGCGCATGCCAGCCAGACACCGGCAAGGTCGGGCCGATCGCGTAACTTGCCGCGTGCGCGGCCGAGCCCAGCGCAAAGGCAGCTGCCAACCGTCCCGCGACAACGCTCCTGAAGCCGCTAAACAACGACGCGGCGAGCACCAGCAGCAGGGCGACGGTACCGGCGCGCAACGCAATATCGAGGGTGGAAGGCGACATCCAGTGAGCCCGGTCCGCGCGGTAGATGCGCGTCAGGCGAATCTAGTGCAGATCGAGCGTTCGATTCAATTTTGGCCGGCCCAGAGTCGCCGCCAACTCCCGCGCGAGGTCACCCAGATATCCGCGGGCTTGCCGAACAATTCGCCCTCGCGATCCTTCACAGCCCCCAGCCGCCGCGCAACGGCTTGTGACGGCGCGTTGTCGCCGTCGATGCAATGGATGATCTCATCGATCTCAAAGGTCGTAAACACCCAGTCGATCGAGGCGCGCGCCGCCTCCACCGCGTAACCCTTGCCGCGGCATTCTTTGGTGATGCCCCAGCCAACCTCAAAGCCCGGCCATTGCGGCGGCGACCACGGCCCCACGCGCCCGATATATTTGCCGCTCGACTTTTCCTCGACGGCGAACATGCCGAAGCCATGCAACGCCCAGTGCCCGAACATGATGGCGGCGTTACGCCATCCATTGATCTCGGTCGTCACCGGCATGCCGTCCGCTGTGATGAAGCGCGCGGTAGCTGGATCGGACAGCATCGCCGTATTCGCGGCGATATCGCTGCTGCGCCACGGCCGCAGGATCAGGCGCGCGGTCTCGATCACGGGGCCATCGACATGCAACAGTTTAGCGCCTGGCTTGAGCGGAGGGATCATTGTCGCGTCATCCTCTGATGCGTCCCTGCGAAAGCAGGGCCCCATAACCACAGTGCAGGTATTTGCAGAAGCTGGGGCGGCAATCGAGCGAAACAATTGGCATTCGTGGTTATGGATCCCGGCTCGCGCTTCGCTTGGCCGGGACGACGACTTAGATTGTTGCTATGATCGCGGCAAAATTCAAAGGAGTTCCCCATGAGCTGGCTTCCCTCCAACGATCCCGTGCTCGGCGATCCCGCCTCCTGCGACGCGCTCGATGTCGTCATTGTGCCGCGCACCCGCGATCTCGGCGATGGCTTTGTGGTTCGGCGCGCGCTGCCGCATGGCAAGCGGCAGATGGTCGGGCCGTTTATCTTCTTCGATCATTTCGGGCCGGTGCAGTATCTCGCCGGCAAGGGCATGGACGTGCGGCCGCATCCGCATATCGGGCTTGCCACCGTCACCTATCTGTTCGACGGCAGCATCATGCACCGCGACAGCGAGGGCAATATCCAGGAGATCCAGCCTGGCGCGATGAACCTGATGACCGCCGGTCGCGGCATCGCCCATTCCGAGCGCTCACCCGATGTTCAGCGCCGCGACGGCCAGCACATGCTCGGCCTGCAGAGCTGGATCGCGCTGCCTGCCGGTAAGGAGGAAATCGCGCCGTCGTTTCAGCATTACGCCGCGGAAAGCCTGCCGACCGTGAAAGACGGCGGCTTCACCGCCCGCGTCATCGCGGGCGATGGCTTTGGCGTGAAATCGCCGGTCACGATGATCTCGCCATGGTTCTACACCGAGGTGACCGCGCTGGCCGGCACCAGCGTGCCGCTCGATCCCGATCACGAGGAGCGCGCGATCTATGTTGTCGAGGGCGAGATCGAGATCGCCGGCGAACGCTATGAGAGCCCGCGGCTGCTGATCTTCCGGCCCGGCGACCGCATCACCGTGAAGGCGGTGACGCCGGTACGGATGATGTTTTTGGGCGGCGACGCGCTGGAGGGGCCGCGCCATATCTGGTGGAATTTCGTCTCCTCCAGCAAGGAGCGGATCGAACAGGCCAAACAAGACTGGAAAACCGGGCGTTTTGCTGCGGTTCCGCAGGAACACGAGTTCATTCCGCTGCCGGAGTGAGCTATTTCCTGATCTCACCCTGCCGCTCGCGCCTCGTGCGCGGGCGCGTTGCTTCGAAAGCCCGATCCGATGAATGCCATGCACGCCAGCGACTTGCCCCTGCCACGGATCGGCCGCGGCAAGGTCCGCGATATCTATGCCGTCGGCGACGACAGGGTGTTGCTGCTCACTACTGACCGCATCAGCGCGTTCGACGTGGTGATGGGCGAGACCATCCCGATGAAGGGCGCGGTGCTCACGCAAATCAGCGCCTGGTGGTTCAGGCAACTCGAAGGCAATGTGCCGCACCACATGATCAGCGCCGACGCGGATGAGATCATCGCGCAAGTGCCCATGCTGAAGGACCATCGCGCCGACATCGTGGGGCGCGCGATGCTGTGCCAGCGCACCACCGTATTCCCGGTCGAATGCGTGATCCGCGGCTATATCTCGGGCTCGGCCTGGAAGGAGTATGCCGCGCAGGGCACGCTCGCCGGCGAGAAGCTCGCAGCCGGCCTCACCGAAAGCGCCAAGCTCGAGCCCGCGATCTTCAGCCCGGCCACCAAGGCCGAGACCGGGCACGACGAGAACATCACGGTCAAGCGCGTGCGCGAGATCGTCGGCAACGACGTGGCGCACACGCTGGAACACATGGCGCGCGCGGTCTATGCGTTCGGCGAGCAGGTCGCCCGCGAGCGCGGCATCATCATCGCCGACACCAAGTTCGAATTCGGCCGCGACAAGGATGGACACATCATCCTGATCGACGAGGTGATGACGCCGGACAGCTCGCGGTTCTGGGCGGTCGACGTCTACAAACCCGGCCATCCGCAGCCGAGTTTCGACAAGCAACCGCTGCGCGACTATCTCGACACTGAGCGCCACGCCGGCCGCTGGAACGGCGACGCCCCGCCGCCACCCCTGCCCGCCAGCGTGGTTGACGCGACGAGCAAGCGCTATCTTGAGGCCTATCGGCGGGTGACGGGCAGCGAACTGAAGATCTAACTCCGTCATTGCGAGGAGCGAAGCGACGAAGCAATCCATTCTTTCTTTGCCGCGCTGGATTGCTTCGCTTCGCTCGCAATGACGACGATGAGAATTAAACCCCCGCCATCATCACGTATTTGATCTCGACATATTCTTCCATGCCGTGATGCGAACCTTCGCGGCCCAAGCCGCTCTCCTTGACGCCGCCGAAGGGTGCGACTTCGGTGGTGATCAGCCCGGTGTTGACGCCGACCATGCCGGATTCCAGCGCTTCCGCCACGCGCCAGACGCGGCCGAGGTCGCGTGAGTAGAAATAGGACGCGAGGCCGAACGGCGAGTTGTTGCACATCGCGATCACCTCGGCCTCGTCCTTGAAGCGGAACACCGGCGCCAGCGGACCGAAGGTTTCTTCATGCGCGACCAGCGCATCGGGCGCGACATTGGCGAGCACGGTCGGTTCGAAGAAGCTGCCACCGAGCGCGTGGCGCTTGCCGCCGGTGACGATCTTTGCGCCACCCTTGACCGCATCCGCGATATGCTTTTCGACCTTGTCGATTGCTTCCATGTTGATCAGCGGCCCCTGCACCACGCCGGCTTCCGTGCCGTCGCCGATCTTCATCGCCGAAACCTTCTTCGAAAGCTTCTCGACGAACTCGTCGTAAATCTTGTCCTGGGCATAGAGACGGTTGGCGCAGACGCAGGTCTGGCCCATGTTGCGGTATTTCGAGACGATGGCGCCTTCGACCGCGGCATCGATATCGGCGTCATCGAACACCACAAACGGCGCGTTGCCGCCGAGTTCGAGGCCGAGCTTCTTCACGCCGACCGCGGCCTGCTGATACAGGATCTTGCCGACTTCGGTCGATCCGGTGAAGCCGACGAAGCGCACCGCGGGATGTTCGCACAAGACCTTGCCGATCGCCGAGGAATTGCCGGTCAGGATATTGAACACGCCCTTCGGCACGCCGGCCTTCTCGGCCAGCGCCGCCAGCGCCAGTGCGGTGAGCGGCGTCTCATTGGCGGGCTTCAGCACCACGGTGCAGCCGGCCGCCAACGCCGGCGAGACTTTTCGCGTGATCATCGAGCACGGGAAATTCCACGGCGTGATCGCGCCGCAGACGCCGATCGGCTGCTTGATCGCGAGCAGGCGTGCATCCGTACGTTGGGTCGGAATGGTCTCGCCATAGACGCGGCGGGCTTCCTCGGCGAAGAATTCGACATAGGCGCCGCCGATATCGACCTCGCCCAGCGCTTCCGCCAGCGGCTTGCCCTGCTCGGAAGTGAGGATCAGCGCCAGATCCTCACGGTTGGCCGCGATCAGCTCGAACCATTTGCGCAGGATGTTGGAGCGCTGTTTTGCCGTCAGCTTGGCCCAGGCCGGAAACGCACGCTCGGCGGCTTCCACCGCCTGCGTCGTCTCCGCCGTGCTCATGACCGGAATTTTCGCGAGCTCAACGCCATTGACCGGATTGGTCACGGGCCGCGAGGCCGTTCCGGTCCAGGCGCCGTCGATATAGCACTGCTCGCGCAGCAGCGAGGCGTCCTTCAGGCGATCGCGCAGCGCGGGCGCGGAGGATTGTGCAGCGCGTGCGGCAACGGGCGGGGTCATGGCGTTACTCCTGGGATTTTTGGATATTGCGTCCGAGTATATAGGCCGAAACCCGTCCCGGTGCATCGATCGCAAAAGCGGCTCTGCTTCAAGCAATCTTGGGGGCTCGTGCTCGTCATTCCGGGATGGTCCGAAGGACCAGACCTCAGATGCGCAATTGCGCATCGGGAATTCGAATTCTCAGGTGCGCAATTGCGCACAGTTCGATGCTTCGCATCGCCCCGGAATGACGGTCTTCAATCAGGCCGCGCCGTTCATATAGGTTTCGCGGCGGCCGATCATCCGCTCCGCGGCCGCTTTGGCATCCGCCTTGGAGTGGGTGGCGCAGGTGCGGTATTCCAGATCGGGCAGATTGGCGGGCTCGCGACGCGAGAACCACGACTTGGAACCGACCGACGAGCTGGGCCAGTGCCTGCGCCACATTGTCGACTGCCTCAAAGGTATGCAGCGCGCCGGTACCGGCGTAGCGGACTTCAAAAAGACCGGGGCTGATCGGTGCTTCGATGTTCTCGCCGCGGCCGGGCCGGGGGTAGCGCTTCCATTCACTCCAGGTCGAGATCATCCGCCGCATCCTCGAAACTTCCAAAATACAACCATTTTCATCAAAATCATTCAGCCCGGCAGCGCCGTTTGCGCTGCATTCTGAATGTCTTACCCTAAAAATCGGCACCACAGATAATCATGCAATCAATTTATCGTGGAACCCCCGACCGGTCACCGCGCTCTGGTTCGTCCACCGCCGATTGTGACGATGTGTTGCAGTTCGGTGTCGCCGCCGCCTTTTTCACGAGATCGCGACGGCGGCGGCAACGCGTCGCGGGTGCTTGCGGGATGCGATAGACGGGAGGAATATTGCCTCACTTCAAAAAAATAACCCGGAGGCGCCCCATGCAAAGCAAAGCTCAGATCGATCAAGTTCTGCGTCAGAAAAGCGAGGCGAAGGAAATTCCAGGTGTCGTCGCGATCGCAGCGACCGGCAAGGAAGTGATTTATCAGGGCGCGTTCGGCAAACGCGACCTGTCCAAGGACGATGCCATGACCGCCGATAGCGTGTTCTGGATCGCCTCCATGACCAAAGCGATCACCGCAGCCGCAGGCATGCAGCTCGTCGAGCAGGGCAAGCTCTCGCTGGATGAGCCGATCGGAAAGATTTTGCCCGACCTCACCACGCCGCAGGTGCTGGAAGGCTTCGACGCCAAGGGCGAGCCGAAGCTGCGGCCGGCGAAGAAGCCGATCACGCTGCGCCATCTCATGACGCATACCGCGGGCTTCTGCTACGACGTGTGGAACGGCGACATGGGGAAATACCAGGAGAAGACCGGAACCCCGAACATCTTCTCCTGCCAGAACGCCGCGCTGAAGGGGCCGATCATGTCCGATCCCGGCACGCGCTGGGAATATGGCATCAACATCGATTTCGTCGGCAAGGCGGTGGAAGCCGCGAGCGGCAAGCGGCTCGACGCCTATCTGCGTGACAACATGTTCACGCCACTCGGCATGAACGACACCGGCTTCAAGATCACGGACTCCCAGCGCCAGAGGCTGGTCGGCATGCATGCGCGCGGTGAGGACGGCACGCTGGCGGCGATCCCGTTCGAGCTGGAACAGAATCCGGAATTCCACATGGGCGGCGGCGGCCTCTACGGCACGGCCGGCGACTACGTCAAGTTCATGCAAATGATCCTCAACAAGGGCAAGGGCAACGGCAACCAGTTGCTCAAGCCCGAGACCGTCGCGCTGATGGGGCAGAACCACATCGGCGATCTCAGCATGGGCAAGATGACGACGATGGCGCCCATGTACACCAACGATGTCGATCTCTATCCCGACATCGTCAAGAAATGGGGGCTCTCGTTCATGATCAACACCGCCAAGACGGCAGAAGGCCGCAGCCCCGGCAGCCTCGCCTGGGCCGGCCTCGCCAACACCTATTTCTGGATCGACCCCGCGCGCAACGTCGCCGGCGTGATCCTGATGCAGCTGTTGCCGTTCGCGGACAAGCAGTGCCTGGAAGCCTTTGCGGGCTTCGAGCGCGGCGTCTATGCCGGGCTCGATGCGGGCAGCGGCCAGAAGGCGGCGTAGGAGCATCTGGTAGAGATCGTCATTGCGAGGAGCGCAAGCGACGAGCAATCCATCTTCCTATTTGTGGCACGATGGATTGCTTCGCTTCGCTCGCAATGACGATGCTGACATGGTGTCTCGATCCCTTAGCACGCGTGCCTGATGCACGGAGGTGTAGACTTGACCGAGATTGTGGACAGTTACGTTTGCGGCATCGCCGATGCGCCGCTGTTGGGCGAGACCATCGGGCACAGTCTCGATAAGGCGGCACAACGCTGGGGAAATCGCGAGGCGCTGGTGTCGCCAAGCCATGGCGTCCGATGGACATGGCAGGAATTCGCAGGACGCGTTGACGCGCTGGCTGCGGGATTCCTTGCGTTCGGGCTCGAGCGCGGCGCGCGGATCGGCGTCTGGTCGTTGAACCGGCCGGAATGGACGCTGACGCAATTTGCAGCCGCCAAGGCCGGACTCATTCTCGTCACCATCAATCCCGCGTATCGCCTCAGCGAACTCGAATTCGCGTTGGGAAAAGTCGGCTGCGCGGCGATCGTGACCGCGACTGCGTTCAAGACCTCCAACTACATGGAGATGCTGAACACGCTGCTGCCGGAGCTCGCCAAAGCGCAACCAGGCGACCTGCACGCGGCGCGCCTGCCGCAACTGCGCGCGGTGATCCAGGTCGGCGAGCCCAGGTCGCCGGGCACGATTGCGTTCGACGAGGTGGCCCGCATGGGCGGTGCGCGCCACCGCGACGCGCTCGCGGCATTGGGCAAAATCCTGCAGTTCGACGATGCCGTCAATATCCAGTTCACCAGCGGCACCACCGGTTCGCCCAAGGGCGTCACGCTGACGCATCACAATATCCTCAACAACGGCTATTTCGTCGGCCGCGCGATGCGCCTGACCGAAAACGACCGCATCTGCATTCCAGTGCCGCTCTATCATTGCTTCGGCATGGTGATGGGCAATCTCGCCGCCGTCACCTCGGGCGCGGCGATGGTCTATCCCGGCGAAGGATTCGATCCGCTGGTGACGCTGCAGACCGTCGAGCAGGAAAAATGCACGACGCTTTACGGCGTACCGACGATGTTCATCGCCGAGCTCGACCATCCCGACTTCGCCAAATTCGATCTGTCGTCGCTTCGCACCGGCATCATGGCCGGCGCGCCCTGTCCGATCGAGGTGATGCGGCGGGTCAACGAATCCATGAACATGCGCGAGGTGACGATCGCCTATGGCATGACCGAAACCAGCCCGGTCAGCTTCCAGAGCGCCACCGACGATCCGCTGGAGCGCCGGGTGTCCACGGTCGGAAGCATTCATCCGCACGTCGAGGTCAAGGTGGTCGATCTCGAGGGGCGCGTGGTGCCCCGCGGCGAACGCGGCGAACTCTGCACCCGCGGCTACAGCGTCATGCTGGGCTATTGGGACGAAAAAGAAAAAACCGCCGACGTGCTCGACGCCAATGGCTGGATGCACACCGGCGACATCGCCGTGATCGACCAAGAAGGCTATTGCAACATCACCGGCCGCATCAAGGACATGGTGATCCGCGGCGGCGAGAACCTTTACCCGCGCGAGATCGAGGAATTCCTCTATCGCCATCCCAAAATCCAGGACGTGCAGATCTTTGGCGTCGCCGACGACCGCTACGGCGAGGAGCTGTGCGCGTGGATCCGCACGCGTGCCGGCGAGACGCTGACCGCCGATGAGGTCCGCGCCTTCTGTCACGGCCAGATCGCGCACAACAAGATTCCGCGTTATGTCGAATTCGTCGACGAGTTTCCGATGACGGTGACCGGGAAGATCCAGAAGTTTGTGATGCGCGACGCGGTCGAGGCGAAGCTGGGGTTGAAGGCGGCGAAGACGGCGTGAGGGGAGCATTCGCTAGCGACCGTCATTGCGAGCGAAGCGAAGCAATCCATCTCGGCACAAAAAGAAGGAGTGGATTGCTTCGTCGCTTCGCTCATGAGCTACGGCGGACAGGTCGTCGCCTCCGTTCAAACATGATTTCGCGATCCCGCGGCGAGATTCGCCCGGACTGTTCCTGAAACTTCCCGCCCTCTCCAATTAGAGGGCGCAGGGAAGACCGGGTGCGCGCTGCACCCGCGGTCGCGAGCATCAAACGTAGCGGATGGGTTTCGCTCCGCTCTACCCATCGGAGTTGCGTTCGCGTCGCTAATCCCGGCTCCCCGGCGTCTGGATGAAGCCGCGATTATGCGTCGGGCTGATCAGGATCTCGTTCATGCAGACACGCGCGGGCATGCTGGCGACGAAGGCGATGGTGCGGCCGCAATCTTCGGGCTGCAGCATCTTTGCCTGCTCTTCCGCTGATGGTACCACCGGCCGCAATTTCAGGATCGGGGTCGCGACTTCACCGGGCGACAGGCAACAGGCGCGCAAGCCATTGACGCATTCGTCCATGTTGAAGGAATGGGTCAGCGCCAGCACCGCATGTTTTGTCGTGGTGTAGGCCGGGCCCGGCATTTTCGAGACGTGGCGGCCGGCCCAGGACGCGACGTTGATGATGCAGCCGTCCTGTTGCTTTCGCATCGTCGGCAGCACCGCGCGCATGCAATAGAGCACGCCGTTGAGATTGACCTCGACGAGCTTGTCCCAGCCTTCCAGTTCCATGTCGGCCCAGCTTCGCTTCGGCACGTTGATGCCGGCGCTGTTGACGAGCAAGTCGATGCGGCCATGCTTTGAAACGATCTGCTCGGCGGCCTTGTTGACCCCCTCCTTGTTGCTGACGTCGAGTTGGATAGCTTCCGCCTGGCCGCCCTTGTTGGCGATGTTCGCAACCACCCGGTCCAGCTCTGCCTTGCGGCGGCCGGAAACCACGACGGTCCAGCCGTCCGCCGCCAGGAACTCCGCGCCGGATTCGCCGATCCCGCTGCCGCCGCCCGTCACCCAGGCTACTCGTTTCCCGCTGTTGGTCATGCAAACTGTCTCCGTTGCTTTTTGAAGGGCGTTTTTGCTAATCCAGCCGGGAATTTTGTAGGCTTTCCGCCCCTTCCAGGGAATGTTGCATGAACACCGCCGCCAACGCCAACCTGTTTTGCCGCCTGTTCGACGGTCTCGACGACCCCAACCGGCTCGCGATCGAGATGCTCGACGGCGTTCGGATCAGCTATGCCGACCTGATCGCGCGCGCGGGCCAGATCGCGAATGTGCTGGTTTCCAGCGGCGTGAAGCCCGGCGACCGCGTCGCCGCGCAAACCGAAAAGTCGGTCTCCGCCCTCGTGCTCTATCTCGCCACGGTCCGCACTGGGGCGGTCTATCTGCCGCTCAACACCGCCTATACGCTGAACGAGCTCGACTACTTCATCACCGACGCCGAGCCGTCGCTCGTGGTGTGCGACCCCACCAAGGCCGAAGGCATCGCCGCGATCGCCGCAAAAGTGAAGGCCAAGGTCGAGACGCTGGGCCCCGACGGCAAGGGCTCGCTGACGGAGGCCGCCGATAAGGCAAAACCGGAATTCGACACGGTCGTGCGCGGCAACGACGATCTCGCCGCGATCCTCTACACCTCCGGCACCACGGGCCGTTCCAAGGGCGCGATGCTGAGCCACGACAATCTCGCCTCGAACTCGCTCTCGCTGGTCGACTACTGGCGCTTTACCAAGGACGATGTGCTGATCCACGCGCTGCCGATCTATCACACCCACGGCCTGTTCGTGGCGAGCAACGTCACGCTGTTCGCGCGCGCCGCGATGATCTTCCTGCCGAAGTTCGATCCGGAACTGATCATCAAGCTGATGGCGCGTGCCACCGTGATGATGGGCGTGCCGACCTTTTACACGCGCCTGCTGCAGAGCCCGGCGCTAACGAAAGAAGTCGACCAAACACATGCGGCTGTTCGTGTCGGGCTCCGCGCCGCTGCTGGCCGACACCCATCGCGAATGGTTTGCGCGCACCGGCCACGCCGTGCTCGAGCGCTACGGCATGACCGAAACCAACATGAACACCTCCAACCCCTATGACGGCGAACGCGTGCCCGGTGCCGTCGGCCACGCACTGCCCGGCGTCTCCGTGCGCGTCACCGATCCTGAAACGGGCAAGGAGCTCGCGCGCGAGACCATCGGCATGATCGAGGTGAAGGGCCCGAACGTCTTCAGGGGTTATTGGCGGATGCCGGAAAAGACAAAAGCCGAATTCCGCGACGACGGCTTCTTCATCACCGGCGATCTCGGCAAGATCGACGACAAGGGCTACGTCCACATTCTCGGCCGCGGCAAGGATCTGGTGATCTCGGGCGGCTTCAACGTCTACCCGAAGGAAATCGAAAGCGAGATCGACGCCATGCCGGGCGTGATCGAATCTGCCGTGATCGGCGTGCCGCATGCGGATTTCGGCGAAGGCGTTACGGCGGTTTTGGTCTGCAACAAAGGCGCTGATGTTAGCGAAGCTTCGGTGCTGAAGGCGCTCGACGGAAGGCTGGCGAAATTCAAGATGCCCAAGCGCGTGTTCGTCGTCGACGAACTGCCTCGCAATGCGATGGGCAAGGTGCAGAAGAATATTTTGCGGGATAAGTATAAGGATATTTATTCGAAATAGGCCCCACGCAATCTTCGGAGAATTGAACACATGGACCGAGATCAGGCCGCCGAGATTCTCGAATATTTACTTGAGGCGGCCCACGAGCTCGATGAGGCGAGAGCGGCCACGGCCGTTCTCGCAGACCGGGATGAGGATGCCGCCAACCTGAAGGCGTTTATTATCAAGCTCAATTCCGAGCTGCTGCAGGCGATGTTTGATCGATTTCCCGACCTGATGCCGTTTCAGGAGTTTCCCGATATCAGCAGTTCGCTCCGGTGGGACCAGGTTCAACTTCCGCCGACAGCATCCGAATCTCAGGTCGACCAGATTCTCTTCTCCGTCATAACTGCGCACTGGCACAAGATGGCTCGCATAATCTTGGACGCGGTCAACCGAGGCCAAGGGCTCGCTCTAGGCATAACCGACGAAATGTTCGCGGCCCGCGTTCAGGCCCTGGTTGAAGCCGACAGCCTCGAGAGCCAGGGCGATCTCCGCAGATGGCGTTATAGCGAAGTACGGTTGAAGGCCCGCGCCCAAGACCGTTTACATTGAACTTCCGGTGATAATGGGTGCACACGAGTAACAACAGAACGGGGATTTGATCTTTCGCGCGCAAGTCCGGCGCGTGGTATACCAAGCTGTGAGTAGCATCACCCAAAGCTGATCTAGGAATGAATACCGGTTCGATTCCGCGACATTTGGTCGTTGCACTGGCTGTTTTGACTTCGTAAATAGAATTTATCTACCGCGATCCCGGATGGGCTTTTCGCGGCGCCCGCCAACCATCAAAGCTGCCGATGACCGCCAGGATCGAACGACCGCTTTCACCGCACCTGCAGACCTATCGCTGGACCCTGACGATGGCGCTTTCCATCGTCCACCGCGCCACCGGCGTCGCGCTTTATTTCGGCACGCTATTGCTGGCCTGGTGGCTGATCGCAGCCGCGTCTGGTCCCGCCGCTTATGCCAATGTCCAGGCCTTCACCGGCAGCATCATCGGCAAGCTGATCGTATTCGGCTACACATGGGCGCTGCTGCATCACCTCTGCAGCGGGCTGCGGCACTTCGTCTGGGATCTCGGCTACGGTTTCAAGGCCAACGAGCGCGAAGCGCTGACCTGGGGCGCACTGATCGCGGGCATTTCGCTGACCGTGCTGGTCTGGATTATCGCCTATGCGGTTGGAGGTGGACGATGAGTGGACCCGCTCCCTCGATGCGCACGCCGCTGGCGCGCGTCCGCAACCTCGGTGCCTCGCATTCCGGCACGTCGGATTTCTGGCGCCAGCGCATCACCGCGGTGGCGATGACGCTGCTGATCGTGCCTGTCATCGTGATCGTGCTGATGCTGCTCGGCCGCAACCAGGCGGGCGCGGCGCAAATCCTCGGTTCGCTGCCGATCGCCATCATTCTCCTGCTCTTCATCATTGCCAGTGCCTGGCACATGAAGATCGGCATGCAGGTGGTGATCGAAGATTACGTGCATAGCGAGAAGATCAAGCTCGCCAGCGTGATGGCCAATAATTTCTTCTGTATCGCGGTGGCGCTGGCCTCGATCTACGCGATCCTCAAATTGTCATCGGGAGTGTAGCCCATGGCTACTGACGGCAACGGCAAAGCCACAAATGGCAGTGGTCCCGCCACCAACGGCAAAGCCTATCCGATCGAAGATCACACCTATGACGTCGTCGTTGTGGGCGCCGGCGGCGCCGGCCTGCGCGCGGTGGTCGGCTGCTCCGAGGCCGGCCTGCGCACCGCCTGCATCACAAAAGTGTTTCCGACGCGTTCACACACGGTCGCGGCGCAAGGCGGCATTTCCGCTTCGCTCGGCAACATGCATCCGGACGACTGGCGCTGGCACATGTACGACACCGTCAAGGGGTCGGACTGGCTCGGCGACCAGGACGCGATCGAATACATGGTGCGCAACGCGCCCGAGGCCGTCTACGAACTCGAACATTGGGGCGTGCCGTTCTCGCGCACCGAGGACGGCAAGATCTACCAGCGCCCGTTCGGCGGCATGACGCTGGACTATGGCAAGGGCCAGGCGCAGCGCACCTGCGCCGCCGCCGACCGCACCGGCCACGCCATGCTGCACACGATGTACGGCCAGTCGCTGCGGCACGCCGCGGAATTCTTCATCGAGTTCTTCGCCATCGACCTGATCATGGACGACCAGGGCGTCTGCCGTGGCGTCATCGCGCTCAAGCTCGACGACGGCACGCTGCACCGCTTCCGCGCCCAGACCACGATTCTGGCCACCGGCGGCTACGGCCGCGCCTACGCCTCCTGCACCTCGGCGCATACCTGCACCGGTGACGGCGGCGGCATGGTGTTGCGCGCCGGCCTGCCGCTGCAGGACATGGAGTTCGTCCAGTTCCACCCGACCGGCATTTACGGGGCAGGCTGCCTCGTCACCGAGGGCGCGCGCGGCGAAGGCGGTTATCTCGTCAATTCCGAAGGCGAGCGTTTCATGGAGCGCTATGCGCCCTCCGCCAAGGACCTCGCCTCGCGCGACGTGGTCTCGCGGTCGATGACGATCGAGATCCGCGAAGGCCGTGGCGTCGGCAAGAAGAAGGACCACATCTACCTGCACCTCGATCATCTCGATCCCAAGGTACTGCAGGAGCGGCTGCCCGGCATTTCCGAATCGGCAAAGATCTTCGCCAACGTCGACGTCACCCGCGAGCCGATCCCGATCGTGCCGACGGTGCACTACAACATGGGCGGCATTCCCACCAATTATCACGCCGAAGTGCTGACCAAGAAGAATGGCGACGACAACGCGATCGTTCCGGGCCTGATGGCGCTGGGCGAAGCGGCCTGCGTCTCCGTGCATGGCGCCAATCGCCTCGGCTCCAATTCGCTGATCGACCTCGTCGTGTTCGGCCGTTCCGCGGCGCTGCGCTGCGCCGAAAAGCTGACGCCGAACGGCAAGCAACCGGAACTGCCGAAGGAGTTCGCCGACCTGGCGCTCAGCCGGCTCGATCATTACCGTCATGCATCCGGCGGCACGCCGACCGCGAAGCTGCGCGACAGCATGCAGCATGTGATGCAGACCAATTGCGCCGTGTTCCGTACCGGCGAGATTCTGAGCGAAGGCCAGAACCTGATCCACAAGGTGCATGGCGGCATCGGTGACGTTTCGACGACCGACCGCTCGCTGGTATGGAATTCCGACCTGATCGAGACGCTCGAGTTCGATAATCTGATCGTGCAGGCGGTCGTCACGATGGATTCGGCGGCGAACCGCACCGAGAGCCGCGGCGCGCATGCGCGTGAGGACTTCTCCGCGCGCGACGACAAGAACTGGATGAAGCACACGCTGGCGTGGATCGGTCAGAAGGGCGACACCGCGATCGACTACCGCCCGGTGCACGACTACACGATGACGAACGACGTGCAGTACATCCCGCCGAAGGCGCGGGTGTACTGAGTTTGCTTGTCATGCGCGGGCTTGACCCGCGCATCCATCTTCGGAAGGGGATGGATTGCCGGGTCAAGCCCGGCAATGACGAGAGGAAACCGTAGAGGCGAGACATATGGTTGAATTCGCACTTCCGAAAAATTCGAAAATCTCGGGCGGCAAGACCTGGCCGAAGCCTGCGGGCGCGACCGAGACGCGCGAATTCAAGGTCTATCGCTGGAATCCGGACGACGGCAAGAATCCCAGCGTCGACACCTATCACATCGACACCCATGATTGCGGGCCGATGGTGCTGGACGGCCTGATCTGGATCAAGAACCACATCGATCCGACGCTGACCTTCCGCCGCTCCTGCCGCGAAGGTGTCTGCGGCTCCTGCGCCATGAACATCGACGGCCAGAACACGCTGGCCTGCACCAAGTCGATGCACGACGTCAAAGACGGCGCGGTCAAGATCAACCCGCTGCCGCACCAGCCGGTGGTGAAGGATCTGGTCCCCGACCTGACCAATTTCTACGCCCAATACGCTTCGATCGAGCCGTGGCTGAAGACCACGACCCCGACGCCGCAGAAGGAATGGAAGCAGAGCCACGAAGACCGCGAAAAGCTCGACGGCCTCTATGAGTGCATCCTGTGCGCCTGCTGCTCGACCTCGTGCCCGAGCTATTGGTGGAACAGCGACCGCTTCCTCGGGCCAGCCGCGCTGCTGCAGGCGACGCGCTGGGTCAAGGATTCCCGCGATGAAGCCACCGGCGAGCGGCTCGACAATCTCGAGGACCCGTTCCGGCTCTACCGCTGCCACACCATCATGAACTGCGCCAAGGCGTGCCCGAAGGGCCTCAACCCGTCGGAAGCCATCGCCGAACTCAAGCTGAAGATGGTCGAGCGGCAGATCTGACGACTCGTCGTTGCGGCGGCGATTACGTCGCTTGCCGACCGCGGCCCCCGGGGCAAATCCTGGCGTTGCTCGCCAAGCCCGGCCGGATCGGGATTGACTACCAATTTATCTATCCGGATTGATTCGTTCGCCTTCCCCGGGAAAACACGCATTGGATCTACCTTCGGAATTACTCCGCTTTCTTCCCGCGGAACTTTTGCGGTAAGGTCTGGCCTGGAGCCGGAGCGCCCGTGCAGACTGCACCACGTCACTCGCTAAGACTGCTGCAATGGATGATGGCCGCTTCGCTGGCCCTCCCGGTGGCGCTGTTCGTCTTTGCTTCCACGGTATCCTGGATCTCGATCCGTGAGGCCGCCGACCGCGAAATCGAGCGCACGCTCGACGTCGCCCACGAGCATGCGCTGAAAGTGTTCGAGACCATCGACCGCAGCCTGTCGGAAATTGCCGAGATCATCCACGGGATTTCCGACAGCGGCATCGCCGCGCGCGAGGAAAGCCTGCACCAGCGGCTGAAACAATTGGCCTCCTCGCTGCCGCAGATGAAATCGGCCTGGATCTTCGACGCCAAGGGCCGCGCAATCGCCAACAGCCTGGTGGTGCCGGCGCCCGACCTCGATTTCTCGGACCGCGACTATTTCAGCGCCCATGTCGAGCGCGATGTCGGCACCTATATCGGCGAGGCGCTGAGACCGAGGCCGCCCTACCAGGGCGCCGCGTTCTTCGGCGTCAGCCGGCGGCGGGAGAACGAGGACGGCAGCTTCGCCGGCGTGATCCAGGCTTCCGTGCTGCCGGAATATTTCGAGAATTTCTACGCCCGGATCGGTCGCGAGCCCGGCAGCTTTTTCGCACTCGCCCGGACCGATGGTGCGGTGCTGGCCCATTTCCCCGTGCTCGACCATGATTTCCGATTCGAACCTGGCGGGCCGCTTGGGCAGCAGATCATCGCCCACCCCCAAGCCGGACTAATCACCGTGACGTCGCCGGCCGACGGCATCGAGCGGCGGCTCGGATATCAGCGCCTTGCGGAATATCCGATCTATGTCAGCGCCGGGCTCGAGACATCGGCGATCCGCGCCCGCTGGATCGCAACCATGAGCCAGCATTTGATCTTCGGCGCGCCCGCCACCGCGCTGCTGTTCTTCCTGCTGGCGCTGGCGTTGCGCCGGACCCGCAACCTCTACGCCGAAGCCGACAAGCGCGCCGAGGCCGAGGAGGCGCTGAAACACGGCCAGCGGCTCGAGGCGCTGGGACAGCTCACCGGCGGCGTCGCGCATGACTTCAACAATCTGCTCACCGTGATCCGCGCGTCCGTCGATCTGTTGCGGCGGCCGGATCTGCCCGAGGCGCGCCGGCTGCGCTACATCGAGGCGATTTCGGATACGGTCAGCCGCGCCGCCAAATTGACCGGCCAGTTGCTCGCCTTCGCGCGCCGGCAAACGCTCAAGCCCGAGCTGTTCGACGTCGGCAAGAGCGTGCAGACACTTGGCGAGATGGTCGCAACACTGATCGGTCCGCGAATCGAGATCGTCGCGCAGGTGCCGGACGAGCCCTGTTTCACCAACGCCGACGCCGGCCAGTTCGAAACCGCCATCATCAACATGGCCGTCAACGCCCGCGACGCCATGGACGGCACAGGCCGCCTGACGATTGCGGTGGCCTGCGCGGAAGAATTGCCTGACCCCAGCGCACATCCGCCAAATCCGCACGGCTATGTCGCGGTGTCGGTGGCGGATACCGGCGCTGGAATTCCGCCGGAGCAAGTCGGCCGGATCTTCGAGCCGTTCTTCACCACCAAGGAAGTCGGTCACGGCACCGGATTGGGCCTGTCGCAGGTGTTCGGATTCGCCAGGCAATCCGGCGGCGAGGTGGCGGTGGCCAGCGAAGTCGGCAAGGGCAGCACGTTCACGCTCTATTTGCCACGCGCGCCCGGCGAAAGCCGCCAGCAAGCCGTGCTGGCCGACGACGCTCCGCCGGTCGGCGGCGGCGGCATGGCGGTGCTGGTCGTTGAAGACAATCTCGAAGTAGGAAAATTTGCGGCGGATGCGCTGACCCAGCTCGGCTACACCGCAATTTTGGTCGGCAATGCCATCCACGCGCTGGAGGAGCTGAATGCCGATCCTGCCCGCTTCGACGTCGTGTTCACCGACGTCGTGATGCCCGGCATGAGCGGTATCGAACTCGCGCAGGAAATCCGCCGCCTCAGGCCCGACCTGCCGGTCGTGCTGACCAGCGGCTACAGCCAGGTGCTGGCGCAGCAGGGCAGTCACGGCTTCGAGCTGTTGCAAAAGCCATACTCGATCGAGCAGCTGTCGCGCATGCTGCACCGGGTCTCCGGCTCGCGGGAGGTGCGGGATGGAGCCACGACCCCGGCGACGTCCTGAAACTGGTCGCGTGATGCACGACTACTCACTATCGTTGGAGTCGCCTCTAAAACCGGCTATGCATGCGCCGCTTTCACCGAGGATACAGGTTTGACTCCCGATAACGACCCGTCCCCCGCACCGTTCGGCGCCTTTGCACCGAATGCCGCACAGGCCGCGATTATCAGGCTCGCGCACCGCTCGCGGCTGAAGCGGGGCGCGTTCCGGCCGATGCTGTCACGACTGGTCGATCTGTTGCGCGCCGGCCCGGTCGACATGCAATATCAGGGCGCGTGCTTTCGATTCTACCATCAGGCCAGCGCGACCGAGCGCGGCGCGCTGTTCAATCCCGACTACAATCTCGAAGAGCTGGACTTCCTGCGCAAGCACACGCCTGCAGGCGGCGTATTCGTCGATGTCGGCGCCAATGTCGGCACCTACGCGATGGTGTTGGCACGCCATGTGGGCCAAGCCGGCAAGGTGATCGCAATCGAGCCGCATCCCGTGACGCATGCACGGCTCAGGTTCAACAATTCAGCGTCCGGTTATACGCAGGTCACGCTCGTGGCCGCCGCCGCGGGACCTTCCGACGGTGAGTTGATGATCGAGACCGACGGCGACAATCTCGGCGCCAGCCACATCGCGTCAGGCGAAGCCTCGCGCAAGGCCATCAAGGTGCCGTCGCTGCGGCTACAGCGCATCCTCGACGAGGCCGGGGCGTCACAAGTCGATGCGCTCAAGATCGACGTCGAAGGTTTCGAGGACCGCGTGCTCACCAGCTTTTTCAGGGAGGCGCCGCCCTCGCTGTGGCCGCGTGCGGTGGTGATCGAACATCTGTCGAAAAACGAATGGATCGAGGACTGCCTTGCGGACATGCTGGCGCGCGATTACGTCGAAACCGGCAAGACGCGCAGCAACACGCTATTGGTGCGCCGAGGCTGATCGAAGCACAGGAGGTTTGCGATGATCGACCACATCAGCTTTCCGGTTTCCGACTATGAACGCGCGAAGGCGTTTTATCTGAAGGCGCTGGCCCCGCTGGACTACGCGCTCGTGATGGAAGTGACGCAGGAGCAGACCGGCCACGATCCCGCCGCGGGTTTTGGCGCCAACGGCAAGCCGGATTTCTGGATCGGTGGCGAAGGCGGATTGGAGAAGCCGCTGCATATCGCGATTCTGGCCAAGGACCGCGCAACGGTGGATGCATTCTACAAGGCGGCGATATCAGCCGGTGGGCGCGACAATGGCGCACCAGGAATTCGCCCCCATTATCACGCCAATTACTACGGCGCGTTCGTGCTCGATCCCGACGGCCACAACATTGAGGCGGTCTGTCATACGCCCGCCTGAGTTCCGCGCTTTGCGGGAAGGAACATCGCCGCATTCGATCGGTTAGATCAGAATGCCAATCGAACCTCCAGAGATTCCACCGGCAACGCCGGGCACCCCAACCGAACCGCCGCCGGGAATTCCACCCGGCAATCCTCGCCCCGAGATTCCTCCACCGGTGCACGAACCCGGCGAACCACCACGGCCGGACGAATTGCCCGGCAAGATGCCGGATGAACTGCCGGTGCGAGGGCCGCCCGGTCCGACTGCGCCGCCGCCTGCGACCGACGGATAGAGCGCGATGACTCCTCTTCGATTCGTCTTCCCGCTCTTTGCTTTTGTTTGAGCATGATCTCCGCGCTAACGCATCGCGTTTGTCGCGAGCCGGATCATTTTCTAATGACTCGCGTACCGGGATTCGAGGTGTTCTTCTGAACGCGCAATGAACAAATCTGCGCGCAACCCGTTATGTCTTCGAAATAAAATGCCGCTACGCTTTCTTACCCGCCACAATCCGGCCTAATGATTAGCCGTTCATCGAACCGCCAAATTGTTCGGCTCTGCAATTCCCTCCTCTTCCCAGATATTCGCCGGGGACTTCAAATATCATGACAAACCTTCGTCTCGTGCTGCTTGCCACGACTGCGTTGACCGTGACGCAACTCGCAGCTTCCGCATCGCATGCGCAATCCGCTCCGCTCGTTGTCGCGCAGGCACAGCCGAAGGAGGAGCTTGGCCCCGACGGCAAACCCAAGGCGCCGCCGAAGGGCGCGCCGCCCGCCGTGAAGCCTGTGGCACCGCCTCCGGCCGCCGCGCCCCCGCATCCTACCGCGCCGCCACCGCCGCCAGCCGCCAAGCCGCAACCCGCACCGCCGCCGGCCGCACCGACACATCCCACCCCTCCGCCGCCGCCCCCGGCTGCCGCGCCCGTGCATCCCACTCCACCGCCAGCGCCGCCTCCTGCGGCTGCTCCTGCGCGTCCAACCCCGCCGCCACCGCCGCCCGCGGCTGCACCCGCGCGTCCGACACCGCCGGCGGCCGCTCCCGCACATCCGACACCGCTTCCGCCACCTGCGGCAGCACCGTCTCCCGGCGCAAAGCAGACGCCGACACCAGCACCGACCGCAACTCCGCCTGCCCGCACGCCCCCCGCCGCGGCAACGCCCGCGCCCGCAGCGCCGGCCGCACCTGCGACACCGGCCACACCCGCACCCGATTTGCGGCAAAAGGGCGCGCCGCTTCCCGGCGCGAAGCAGCCGCCTGGCGCAGCCGCGCCCGCACCGTCGGCAACGACGCCTCCGGCCGCCACGACCCCGCCCGCCGCAGGTGGCGCGGCGCCGCCTGCGCGTCCCGGTGCACCGCCGGCTGCCGGAACGCCGACCACACCGCCGGCTGCTGGTGCGGCGACCCCTCCCGCCGCAGGTGGCCCGACGCCCCGGCGCGACCTGGTGCATCGCCTCCGGCTGCCGGAACGCCGGTCACGCCGCCGGCTGCTGGCACGACGCCGTCGGTACGACCCGGTGCATCGCCAACGCCTCCGGCTGCCGGAACTCCGCTTGCGCCGCAGGCGGGTGGTCCGGTCCGGCCCGCGCCTCCAGCCGGCGCCGCGGCGCCGACTGTCGTCCGTGGCTCGGCGGCCGCAGCGCCACCGCCCGACAAGGCGCAATACGCCGCGCCGACGGTTGCGCCGGCCTTCCGGGCCGCGCCGGCGATCGCAACACCTCTGCCGCCATCGCCGCGGCATGACAACCTGACGCCGCTCGCCATCGGCGCCGCGGTCGGTGCGGGCGTGGTGGCCGGCGTTGTGCTCGGCTCGACCATCGCCGACCTCCATAGCCACCGGCAGGAGGTCGTCGAAGGCGGCCGCACCATCTACACCGAGCCGGACCGGATCATCATCCGCGACCCGGGCGGGCAGGAGTACGTCCGTGGCGACGATCTATATCGCTTCCGCTATGGGGCCCGCGACATCCGCACCGAGACCATCGGCGGCGAGACCCGCACCGTCGTGATCCGTCCCGACGGCAGCGAGGTGATCACCGTGGTCGGTCCGGACGGTCAGATGCTGCGCCGAATCCGCAGGGATCCCGGTGGCCGCGAGATCATCATCATCGACAACAGCTATCGCGATCCGCGCTCGATCGGTGGCTTCTATGTCGACCTGCCGCCACCGGTGGTCAGCATTCCCTACGATCGCTACATCGTCAACGCCGACGAGGCGTCGCCGGACGTGATCTATGAGACCATGGAAGCACCGCCAGTTGAACGGATCCAACGGCGCTACTCACTCGACGAGATCCGCTATAGCCCCAATGTCCGCATGCAAATGCCGAGCATCGACGTCAACACCATCACCTTCGAGACCGGATCGTGGACCATCCCACCGGACCAGGCCGCGAAGCTGCAAGTGATCGCCGACGGCCTCAACCGGGCGATCCAGCGCAACCCGCGCGAGGTGTTCCTGATCGAGGGCCACACCGATGCGACCGGCAACGACGTCGACAACCTGTCATTGTCGGACCGCCGTGCGCAGTCCGCGGCCGAATTGCTGACCCAGCAGTTCGGTGTGCCGGCGGAGAACCTGACATCGCAGGGCTACGGAAAGCAGTATCTGAAGGAGCAGACGGACGGACCGAGCCGCATCAACCGGCGCGTCACCGTCCGCCGCATCACGCCGCTGCTCAACGGCGGCACCGCCTCGCTGCCGCCGCCCCCGCCCGGCACCGTGCCGCCGCGCTGAGGCGAGAGCATCAAATGAAAATGGCCGGGAGAAATCCCGGCCATTGTTTTGATCGTCATTATTACTGGTTGAAGCTGGCGCCCGGCTTCGCTTCACCTCTCCCGCTTGCGGGGGAGGTCGGATCGCGTAGCGATCCGGGTGGGGGAAGCTCTCTCCACGCGGACAGTGTGAATCGCGGCGGCACCCCCACCCCAGCCCTCCCCCGCAAGCGGGAGAGGGAGCGCAGTGCTCTGCGCTGCCGCATGTCAACCTGATCTCAGCACCCGCGCGGCTCAGCCCTTGTCGCTCTCGAGTTTGAAGATCTGGGAGCCTTCACCGCTCGATAGCAAGCCTGTCTTTCCGTAGAGACTGAGCTTGGCGCGGGTATCGGTGATGTCGAGGTTGCGCATCGTCAGCTGGCCGATGCGGTCCGCCGGCGTGAACGCCGCATCTTCCACCTTCTCCATGCTCAGCCGCTCCGGCTGATACGTCAGGTTCGGGCTCTCGGTGTTCAGGATCGAGTAGTCGTTGCCGCGGCGCAGCTCCAGCGTCACCTCACCGGTGACGGCGCGCGCCACCCAACGCTGCGCGGTTTCGCGCAGCATCAGGGCCTGAGAATCGAACCACCGCCCCTGGTAGAGCAACCGGCCAAGGCGCATGCCGCTGATGCGGTACTGCTCGATGGTGTCTTCGTTGTGGATGCCGGTGACCAGGCGCTCATAGGCGATGTGCAGCAGCGCCATGCCGGGCGCTTCGTAGATGCCGCGGCTCTTGGCCTCGATGATGCGGTTCTCGATCTGGTCGCTCATGCCGAGGCCGTGCCGCCCGCCGATGGCGTTGGCTTCGAGGAACAGCGCGACGGGATCGGTGAACGTCTGGCCGTTCAGCGCGACGGGCTGGCCTTCCTCGAAACGCACGACGACCTTCTCGGCCTTGACGTTGCAGTCGTCGCGCCAGAACGGCACGCCCATGATCGGGTTGACGATCTTGATGCCGCTGTCGAGGCTCTCGAGATCCTTGGCCTCGTGGGTGGCACCGAGCAGATTGCTGTCGGTCGAATACGCCTTCTCGGCGCTCATCTTGTAGGCGAAGCCATGGGCGGTCATGAACGCCGACATTTCCGCGCGGCCGCCGAGTTCGTCGATGAACTGCTGGTCGAGCCAGGGCTTGTAGATCGCGAGGCTCGGATTGGTCAGCAGGCCGTAGCGGTAGAAGCGCTCGATATCGTTGCCCTTGAAGGTCGAGCCGTCGCCCCAGATGTTGACGCCGTCCTCCTTCATCGCCGCGACCAGCATCGTGCCGGTCACGGCGCGACCGAGCGGCGTGGTGTTGAAATACGTGATGCCGCCGGTCGAGATGTGGAAGGCGCCCGACTGGATCGCGGCAATGCCCTCGTGGACCAACTGCGTGCGGCAATCGACGAGACGGGCTTTTTCGGCGCCGAATTCCAGCGCCTTGCGCGGAATCTCGTTGTAGTCGGCCTCGTCAGGCTGGCCGAGATTGGCGGTATAGGCAAAGCTGCGCGCGCCCTTCTGCTTCATCCACAGCAGCGCCGCGCTGGTGTCGAGACCGCCGGAAAAAGCGATGCCGACTTTTTCCCCTTTGGGCAGGCTTTTCAGGATCGTGGTCATGGAGCTTCCAATCGGTCGGGACTGAATGCCGCTCGTGGCTTTGGCCCCGCGAATATCAAATTTCGCGGCCAGGGGCACGCGTTTAATCGCTCACACCGACGCGCGGGGCCTGTCTTGCGGCCGAAGAGGCGCTGGCGAAGCCGGTAGCCGGGCCATGTCAGCCGGGTCAGGGCGGCATCGACCGCCTCGTCCGACAACCGGGTCGCGGCCAGCGGTAGATCAGCGCGTAGGCGAACCAGATCACGAAGAACGTGACGAGGCCGGCGATCGCGACATCGGTGAAGAAGTGCCCGCCGAAGGCCATGCGCAGGCCGCTGGTGGTGACGCCGAACAGCGTTGCGCCGCATAGGCGAGCGGCCGCCAGGCCGGCGGCGCCAGCGCCGCCGGCGCGAGGTCCAGAACGCGGTCGCGCCCTCGCCGGAGAAGAACGAGCAGTTGCGCGCGCAATCGCCGCGCGGATCCCACCACGGCACGAACTGCTGGTCGCCGCCAAACTGCGTCACCACCACCGGACGCGGCCGGCCCCAATAGCTCTTGAAGGTGAGATTGGTGAGCACGCCGGCCGACAGGATCATCGTGACCAGCAGGAAAGATCGCAGCCGCCCGGACACCAGCAGCGGCCGATCGGGCCGGATCATCTTGACCACGACGCGGCGATCGCAGGCAGCGCAATGCCCAGGCGACCCACATCGCCGCGTCGCGCGCGAAGGCCGCGACCGCGATCGAGCTTGAGCGGAAACGTTTTCGTCTCGGGATCGAAGAACAACGCCGCGAGCTTCAGATCGAGCTCGGGATAGAGGCCGAACAGCAATGCCGATCACGAGCCACAGCCCCAGCGCGATGAAGAGTCCGGTCCGGTTCATGGCGCGCGGTTTAGCCGAGGGGATGGGGATGAAAACCCCGGGATTAGCGTCATCCTGATGAGGGCGAGCTCATTCGCGATGCCTCCGAAGGATGGCCATAGCCCAGGCAGGCCCGATCCGTTCGAGCGCTCGCGGTACCGCTAGCGACCTCTCCGATAGTCGCGATATCGCTCATCCTGGGATGACGGCCCGAGATTGTCGGCTCAGGCACAGCGCGGTGACGGCAGGTTTCGACGGCAGCGGCGGAGGCGGCTGCAGGGGCGGCGGGTTGCGCCAGGCGCCGGCATTGCGGCCGGCGATCAGCCAGTAGACGACGCCGGCGACGATGCCCGCGCCGGTCATGATCTCGAGATGACGCCGCACGATGCCCTCGAACTGCAACGTGTCGGATGGAAGGGGACCAGGCCGAGATAGCAGGCAAGCGCCGACCACGCGCCGCCGACGGCATAGGCGAGCGCGCTGCGGATATAGAGCGCTTCGGTGATCGCGCACGATCAGCGCCGGCACCAGCGCAAAGCCCGAGACGAAGATGAAGCCGAAGCCGAGCAGGATGTCGATCGCGCCCTGATCGACCGGGCCGGCGCCGAGATCGGAGAACTCCGGAAACAGCAGCGCGACGACCACGATCATGCCGCCGACGAAGCAGGCGGCGAGAAAGCCGATGAAGATGACGATGAGGCGGCCGATCAGGGACATGGCAGTTCCGCCGTCATTGCCGACGGCAGCGACAGCGACGAAGCAATCCAGACTGTCTCCGCGGAAAGACTTGGATTGCTTCGCTTCGCTCGCAATGACGAGGATGCGAGCAGCGCACGCATCATATCAATCCGTCATCGCCATGGCGCGCAGCGCCTGGCGTTCGCGCGCCGAGAGCTTTTCGGTCTCCGACTTGAGCTGGCCGCAGGCGGCGAGGATGTCGCGGCCGCGCGGGGTGCGCACCGGCGAGGAATAGCCGGCGTTGAAGATGTATTCGGAGAATTTTTCGATCTGGTCCCAGTCCGAGCATTCATAGGCCGTGCCGGGCCAGGGATTGAACGGGATCAGATTGATCTTGGCGTGAATGCCCTTGAGCAGCTTCACCAGCAGCTTCGCATCGTCGAGCGAATCGTTGACGCCCTTGAGCATCACATATTCGAAGGTGATGCGCCGTGCGTTCGAGGCGCCGGGATAGTCGCGGCAGGCCTGCAGCAGCTCCGTGATCGGATATTTGCGGTTGAGCGGCACCAGCTCGTTGCGCAACTCGTCGCGCACCGCATGCAGCGAGATCGCGAGCATGACGCCGATCTCCTCGCCGGCGCGCACGATGTTCGGCACCACGCCCGAGGTCGACAGCGTGATGCGGCGGCGGGAGATGCCGATGCCTTCATTGTCGCCGACGATCAGCAGCGCATCGCGCACCGCGTCGAAATTGTAGAGCGGCTCGCCCATGCCCATCATCACGACGTTGGTGACGAGGCGCGTGCCGTCTCTCGCGATCGGCCCAGTCATTGAGGCGATCGCGCGCCACCATCACCTGGCCGACGATCTCGCCGGCGGTGAGATTGCGCACCAGCCGCTGCGTGCCGGTGTGGCAGAACGAGCAGTTCAGCGTGCAGCCGACCTGCGAGGAGACGCACAGCGTGCCGCGATCGGTCTCGGGAATGTAGACGCACTCGACTTCATGCGCCCGCTCGACATTGTCGCCGCTCGGCAGCCGCAGCAGCCATTTGCGGGTGCCGTCGTTGGAGATCTGCTCGGCCACGACTTCGGGCCGGTCGACGGTGAAATGCTGTGCGAGCTCGGCGCGCATGTCCTTCGAGACGATGGTCATATCGTCGAAGCTCTGGGCGCCGCGGAAATACATCCAGTGCCAGAGCTGCTGCGACGCGCATCTTGCGCTGCGCGGGCGCGACGCCGATCTCGCCGAGGCGATCGGCAAGCTCGGTGCGCGACAGCCCGATCAGCGACGGCTTGGCCGGCGGCACATAGGTTTCGAGCGGAGTTCTTCTCCAGCGGCGCGGCGTCGGTTGCATGGGCCGAGAGTCGGGCCGTTAACTCGCAATCTGGCGTCGTGGCTCGGGTCGGTCCTGCGAACCCGATCCAGGAATTTACGGCCTATGCCTAGCACCGGCCTGAAATAGCACCGGGACCGCCGATTGCGACCGTGCATGCTGCCCGGGCCTAAACATCCGCAGTCTTATCGCCTGCAATCCTGCGCCATCCGGTCGAGCGCCTGGGCGAGGCCCTTCAGCGAAAACGTGTCGGTCGTCTCGGTGCCCTTGGCCGAGACGCCCTTGACCACGACATCGGCGGATTTGCGCATGGCATCGACCATCCGCTCTTCCTCGGCGGCGTTCTTGATCCAGAGGCCGTCGCCCTGCGTGTACATCGCGATACGGCGCCGCCGACCTCGACCGAGGATTCCGAGCCCGGCTTCAGCGCATAGCCGATCATGACCGAGACTTCGTTGATCACCTTTTCCGCCGGGCGGGTCGAGACGAAGGCATAGGCCGGATCGCGCGGGCGGTTCGGCGGATTGGTCTTCGACGACGACGGCTTGGCCAGCGCAAAGCAGACCTTCTTGCCGTTCGGCGTCGCCGAGTAGGCGCCCCAGGTGCCGAACTGGCCGATCAGGGTCGGCTCCGCGCCGCCCGCCGCCGCGGTGGCGGCCGCGACGGCCGCGCTGCAGGCTTGCTCGCCGGCGCGGGCTTGGCCGCGCCTTTGGCGCTGCCTTGCGGCGGCGCCGCGTCTGCGCCTGCGCGGGACGTCACCACGGCCGTCGCCCCGCACAACAGCGCTACCGCAACCAGCGATGTCAGATTTGCCGCACCTGATCAGTCTGGTTCCCTCATCATTGTGACTGGAAGATGGCCCGCGGCCGTCGTCCACGGCATGATGGATAGCCGGGAAACGCCTGTTTGGGAAGGTAGTTAGGGTGCCGCGACCACGTCGCGCTCACGTCACGTCCAGCGCCGGCTAGCTCAGCCTTTCGAGCGCGCGCCGCCCGCTGCTCTTCCCACTGCGCTTCGGTCCATTGCAGCAAATCCTCGGCGCCCGAACTGCGCAAATGCGAGCCGCCGTCCTGCACCACCATCTCGCCATTGATGTAGCCGGCCTGGTCCGAAATCAGGAAGCTGGCGAGATTGGCCAGCTCGCTGTGCTCGCCGGGGCGGCCGAGCGGATTGCGGTGCGACCAGCTCTCGTCGCGGCCCTCGGGGCGGAGCTGGCCCGAGGCGCCCGGGGTCGGGAACGCGCCCGGCGCGATCGCGACGGTGCGGATGCCCTTCGGGCCCCACTCCACCGCGAGGCTTTTGGTCATCGCCAGCACCGCCGACTTCGCCATCGCCGACGGCACCGTGAAGGCGCGGCCGGTGATGGTCGAGGTCGAGAGAATGCTCAGCACCACGCCGCTATGCTTGCCTTCGATCCAGCGTTTGCCGGCGGCGAGCGTGCAATACATCGTGCCGTGCAGCGTCGGCGCGAGGATCGCGTCCGCGGCGCGGAACGACAGATGCTCGGTCTGCGCGATGAAGGTCGCGGCAGCATTGTTGACCAGCACGTCGATCGGCGCCTTGCGCCAGATAGTGTCCATCATGGTCTCGACCGCGGCGCCGTCGCGGATATCGCATCTGATCGTCGTGACCTTGCCGCCGAACTCGCTGCGCACTCGCTCGCCGTCGTTTCCAGCAATTCGAGCCTGCGGCCGCAGATGATGAGCTCGGCGCCAAGCTCGGCAAAGCGGCGTCCCATCGCGGCGCCAAGGCCGGAGCCGCCGCCGGTGACCAGGATGCGCTTCTCCGTGAGCAGGCCTGTTTCAAACATTGTTTCACTCCTTGTTTCCCCTCGTCATTGCGGGACCCGCGCGACGAGCGCTGGATCCGGAATCTCGAGATTGTTGTCCGAGCTTGTCGAATTCCGGGTTCGCGCGAACGCGCGCCCGGAATGACGGCGTCGTCGGGCCCATCCGAATTCGGATTGTCGCCCGGCTTCAAATCCGGCATGAAGCGGCAGCCTACGATATCCGTCCTCGAAACGCCTTGTGCGTCTCAAGATCAGGTGTGTCCATGAAAGCCATCCTCTGCTCGCAATATTGCCAACCCGACGATCTCGTGCTGGCCGACGTGCCGGATCCCGTGGCCGGGCCGGGCGAGGCCGTGATCGCGATCAAGGCGGCGGCGCTGAATTTCTTCGACATCCTGATGATCCAGGGCAAGTACCAGATCAAGCCGCCGTTCCCGTTCTCGCCGGCGGCCGAAGTCGCGGGCGTGATCGAGAGCGTCGGCGCCGGCGTCACCGATCTGAAGGTCGGCGATCGCGTCGTCGCGTCCTGCGGCCACAACGGCGCGCGCGAGAAGATCGCGCTGCCGGCGAACTCGATCGTGAAGATTCCCGACAATCTCGACTACGACCGCGCCGCCGGCATCATCATCATCTACGGCACCGCGCTGCATGCGCTGGAAGACCGCGCGAGCCCGAAGCCGGGCGAGACGCTCGCGGTGCTGGGCGCGGCCGGCGGCACCGGCCTGGCGGCCTGCGAACTCGGCAAGCTGATGGGCCTGAAGGTGATCGCCTGCGCCTCATCGGACGAGAAGCTCGAATTCGCCAAAGCGCATGGCGCCGAACTGACGCTGAACTACGCCAAGGAAGATTTGAAGGAAGGCCTGCGCAAGCTCACCGGCGGCAAGGGCGTCGATATCATCTTCGATCCGGTCGGCGGCACCTATGCCGAAGCCGCACTGCGCTCGATCGCGTGGGAAGGCCGTTTCCTGGTGATCGGATTTGCCGCCGGCGACATTCCGAAGATGCCGCTCAATCTCGCGCTGCTGAAAGGCTGCGACATCCGCGGCGTGTTCTGGGGCGCATGGACGCGGCTCAATCCGGAGAAGAACCGCGCCAATCTCGAGAAGCTCGTGAAGTGGACCGCGGAAGGCAAGATCTCCTCGCATGTCGACCGCACCTTCCCGCTGGCGCAAACCGCCGACGCGCTGAAGGTGCTCGCCGGCCGCAAGGCGATGGGCAAGGTGATCCTGCATCCGTGAAACTTTCGCAACGGGCCTGTCGGATGATGCGACCGCGCGCGCAATGATCCATTAACCCTGAAGTTCATTTCTCTGGATTCCGCACTCTCGCCTCAATCAAACCAAAATAAGTCCCAATTCCTGCCGGTCCGGGTCGTTTTTTGGGCCTAATCCCATGCGATTTAACGCCAGTAACGGGCGCCCTGTGGGGTCACAAGAACAAGAAGAATAATGCCGGGATGCCCGTTCGTTGCGTAGTAGTAACGGGGAAGCATCACCATGGTGGGAATTCAACACGCGTTCAGTCAAGCGATCCGTCATCCGGCGCGCTTGAAGATATAAACGATCCGCGCTTTGCGCATTATCGATACGTGCGATCGCGTGCGACGGAGATCGACATCGGCAGGACGAACCCGCCCGCTCTTCCTCTCCGATCCGCCCGAAGAATACGCCGCCAGCGGCCGAGTGGACGTTCACCCCGTCGCGTATCCTGACCGGCCTTTTTGCGGCGTCGGTCGTGGCGATGGGTCTCGCTTTTCTCCGTCGATGCCGCGCGCGACGCTATCGTCAACGCCGTCGTCAATGCCAAGCTTCGCTGATGGGCATCGCGCCGGTCCAGGCGAAAGCGGCGATGGCGGATGCGGCTCAGCTTCAACCCGCTCCGCACGACGTACCGGCGGCCAAACCCGATCAGCCGTCGCGCGACGAAATCGCGACGGCCTATCAGGCCGCGATCAAGAGCCAAATCGTGATTGAGGAGGCGCCGCCGGTCGCGCCTGCCCCGCCGGTCGCACCCGCCGCGGCGCTGCCGACACGGCATCTCGATGCCGATGAGCTCGCGGCGCTGCTCAAGCGCGCAAGAGGCCTGCTCGCCATCGGCGATATCGTGGCGGCGCGAATGCTGCTCGAGCGCGCGGCCGATGCGCAGGAGGCTACGCCGCGCTGATGCTGGCGCGGACCTACGATCCCGAAGTGCTGGGAAAGTCCGATGCGCGGAGCATCACACCCGATCCGGCAAAGGCGCGCGACTGGTATCGCAAGGCCGCTGAGCTCGGCTCGCAGCGCGCGCAGCAGCGCCTCGCACAAATGCAAAACTAGGCCAATCAGGGGACACATGCGACGTTTGTTTGGACTGGCGTTATTCGCCACAATGATGGCTTGCGGCCTCGGCGCCCGGGCCGAACAGACCGAATTCGATCCGGCCAAGGTCAGCGACAGCCTGAAGGCCATTTTTCAGTTCGGCTCGACGAGCACCAAGCAGAACCTGAACGCCAACACGGTTACGCTGATCTCGGGCACGATCGGCGGCACCTATGTTCAGTTCGGCGCCGACCTCGCCTCCGTGCTCGACGACGGCAACAAGTTGCGCGTTCTGCCGATCGTCGGCCGCGGTTCGGTGCAGAGCGTCGCCGACATCCTGTTTCTGCAAGGCGTCGACCTCGGCATCGTTCGCGCAGACACCCTCGACTATCTCGAGAAGAAGGGTTTTGCCAAGGACATCAAGAAACAGTTCACCTACGTGACCAAGCTCTACAACGAAGAGATGCATGTGATCGCGCCGAAATCGATCGGCAACCTCAAGGAGCTCGAAGGCAAGACCGTCAGCGTCGATCTTCCCAACGGAGGCACCTTCGTCACCGCGCTGATCGTATTCGAGCGGCTCGGGATCAAACCCAACTTCGTCTATGTGGAACAGCGCATCGCGCTGGAGAAGATGAAGGCCGGCGAGATCGACGCCGTGATCGCCGTCCAGGGCAAGCCGTAGAAGGCCGTGAGCCAGTTCAATGACGACCGGTTTCATCTGGTTCCGGTCGAATACGCCAAGCCGTTGCAGAACGACTATCTGCCCGCAAGCCTGTCGGCAAAGGACTATCCGAATCTGATTTCGGATCAGCAGCAGGTCGACACCATCGCCGTTCCCGCGGTGCTTGCGGCCTACAATTGGGCGCCGAACACCGACCGTTATCGCAAACTCGCCGCGTTCGTGGATGCGTTCTTCACGAAATTCCCGACCTTCCAGAATCCTCCTTTCCATCCGAAGTGGAAGGAGGTCTCGCTGTCGGCGCCGCTGCCGGGCTGGCAACGGCTGCCCGCTGCCAAGCAATGGCTCGAACGTCATGGCGTCGAAGCCGTTGCACGCAACCGCTTCGATGAATTCCTGAAGCAGAGTCCGGCGACGGCCAAGCCGCAGACGGATGGCGAGAAGGAAGCACTGTTCAAGCAGTTCCAGGCGTGGGAAGCGGAGAAGAACGCGCGGGCGCAGGTCCGTCCGACGGAACGGCGATGACAAACTCGCAGGGCTATCCTTGCACGCCGTCCTTCGCGATCCCGCGCTTCAACGCCGCGCGCGCGGCGTCGCGATGCTCCGGCGTGATGTGGCTTGCGACCATGCGGATCGCGGTCGCCAGCACCGCGGCATCGTCGGTGAAGCCGAGCACCGGCAGCATGTCGGGGATGAAATCGAACGGCAGGATGAAATAGGCGATGGCCCCTAACAAGGCTGCCTGGACGTGGCGCGGCGTCTGCTTGTCGAACGCGCAGTAGTAAGCCGCGAGCAAATCCTCGGCGAATGGCAGCTTCGCCACCCCCTTCTTGAACTTGTTCCAGAAGCGCCGGCGCACGCTCTCGCGGTCCTGCGCCAGCCGGTCGGCCGGTTCAAAACCCACGGTATGCTCACTCGATGCCATCGCACGGCTCCCTTGGGGCGCATGGCGGCCAATTGGCCGCGGCCTGCCCGCCCAGAAATTGGGGACGTTATGTCGCGGCTGCAAGGCTGGTCCGGCCGGCTTCAGCCGACGCCGAGCTGCCCGGCGATCGCATTCATGGCCTTGGCGAGATCGATGTCGAGCTTGGTGACGCCGCCAGCGTCGTGGGTCGCCAGAACCACTTCCACCGTCTTGTAGACGTTGTTCCATTCCGGATGATGGTCGCGCTTCTCCGCCACCAGCGCCACCCGCGACATGAAACCGAACGCTTCGTTGAAGTCCTTGAACGTGAAGGTCTTTACGAGGGCCTCGCGGCCGGACATTTCGGACCAGCCGTTGAGTTCCTTTAGCGCCGATTTCCTCGCTTCCGCCGACAGCCGCTCCGCCATGATCCGTCTCCCTTTTGCGCTTGCCTTACCTTAACACGAAGCTGGCTTTGCGGATCCGCGCTGGAACCATAGCGTTTTCGAGCGAAAGCCTGCCCCGCATTTGATGCGGGGCGGTTGCCGGTTCGCTCAAGAAAACGCGTCGAATCAAAAAATAACGGGCCGGAAGCGCGTCTTATGGCCGCTGGTAACCATGACGGAGATGTAACCCCGGCCGGGCAAGAAATTTGCTAGAATGGCCATGCAAGCGCGTTGGAATGATGAATTCGAACCCGAAACGGTTGTATGTGCGATCGATGAGCGAGCCTGCCCCGGTAGAAGCTCAGCCTCCGCCCTCGCCGCGTCCGGCGCAACAGCGGCTGACGTTCGTGATAATGGCCGGCGTGCTCGCCATCGTCGGCGCGCTCGTCGCTGGCTATTATTTCGCTATGCGGCCGGAGACGCTCCGGATCGCGGTCGGTCCGGCCAACAGCGACGACCTCAAGGTGGTTCAGGCGCTCGCGCAGGCCTTCAATAACCAGACCCACAGCCAGATTCGGCTGCGACCGATGCAGACCGACGGCGCAGCCTCCAGTGCCCAGGCGCTGGGCGACGGCAAGGCCGACCTCGCCATCATCCGCGGCGACCTCGACGTGCCGAAGAATGCGCAGGCGGTCGCAACGCTGCGCAAGAACGTCGCTGTCTTGTGGGTGCCGCCGGCGGCGAAGGTCAAGGGCAAGAAAGCTCCGCCCAAGATCACCAAGATCTCGCAACTCGCCGGCCACCGCATCGGCGTCGTCGGCCGCACCCAGGCCAACGTCAATCTGCTGAAGGTGATCCTGCAGCAATATGGGGTCGATCCGCTCAAGGTCGACATCCTCCAGTTCCCGGCCAACGAGGCGGTCGAGGCGATCAAGAACCAGAAGGCCGACGCCTATCTTGCCGCCGGTCCGGTCAACAGCAAGATCACATCGGACGCGATCGCGGCCTCGACCCGCGACGGCGGCGCGCCGACTTTCCTCGCCATCGACGCATCGGAAGCCATCGCGCAGAACCATCCGGCCTATGAGGCTTCCGAAATTCCGGCCGGCTCGTTCGGCGGCGCCGACCGGCCGGACGACGAGGTCAAGACCATCAGCTTCTCGCATCACATCGTGGCGCGCAAAGGCCTGTCGGAGGCGACGGTAGCCGCCTTCACCCGGCAATTATTCGCGGTCCGGCAATCGCTGAAGAACGACTATCCGCTGGCCGCCAAGATCGAGACACCGGATACCGACAAGGATGCCACGATCCCGGTCCACCCCGGCGCCGCCGCCTTTGTCGACGGCGAGGAAAAGACTTTCCTCGATCGCTACAGCGACTACATCTGGTGGTCGCTGATGGCGCTGTCGGCCATGGGCTCGGCCGGTGCGTGGTTTGCGGGCTATTTGAAGAAGGACGAACGCAACACCAACACCTCGCAGCGCGAACGCCTACTGGACATGCTGACCGCGGCCCGCAGCTGCGATTCGACCGAGGAACTCGACCAGATGCAGGCCGAGGCCGACCACATCCTGCGCGACGCGCTGTTGTGCTTCGAACATGGCGCGATCGAACCGGGTCCGCTGACCGCCTTCAACATCGCGCTCGAGCAGTTTCATAATGCAGTCGCCGACCGCAAGGCGCTCCTGACGAGCATGCCGCAGAACCTGCAACGGGCGAGCGCACAATTCCGCGCTGCCGGCACGGCCTAATCGGCCTTCCCCTGTAATCGGAACGTCATAAAGTTTTTCTATAGCGGTTCTGAATCCCAGTCGTCATTCCGGGGCGATGCGTAGCATCGAACCCGGAATCTCGAGATTCCCGATGCGCAATTGCGCATCTGAGGTCTGGTCCTTCGGACCATCCCGGAATGACGGCCTTCAAGATCAGATTTTGTATCAAGCGCAAAACGAGGTCCCACATGACGTTCAAACTCTCCCGCCGACGTTTCCTCTCTACCGCGGCAGGAAGCGGCGTTGGCCTGATCGCGATGCCCTATCTTTCCCGGGCCGCCGACCGGCCGATGATCACCCATGGCGTGCAATCCGGCGATGTCGGCGCCGATGGCGGCGTGGTGTGGGCGCGCGCCGACCGTCCCTCGCAGATGATGGTCGAGGTCTCGACCACCGAATCCTTCAGCAATGCCCGCGCGCTGCCGCCGATCGCGGCGCTGCCCGAAAGCGACTTCACCGCAAAAATGCTGCTGGAAAACCTGCCCTCCGGCCAGGACATCTTCTACCGCGTCAAATTTCGCGATCTCTCTCATCCCGACATCGCCAGCGAGCCCGTGGTCGGCCGCTTCCGCACCGCGCCGAGCGATCGCCGCGATGTCAGCTTCGTCTGGGGCGGCGACGTCGCAGGCCAGGGCTGGGGCATCAATCCCGATGACGGCGGCATGGTCACCTTCAACACCATGCGCAAGCACAAGCCCGACTTCCTGCTGCATTCCGGCGACACCATCTATGCCGACGGCGTCATTTCATCCGAAGTGAAACTTCCCGACGGCAAGGTCTGGAAGAACGTCACCATTCCCGAAAAGGCCAAGGTCGCCGAAACCCTCGATGAATTCCGCGCCGCGCATAAGTACAATTTCATGGATGACAATGTGCGCGCCTTCAATGCGGAGGTGCCGATCTTCGTGCAGTGGGACGACCACGAGGTGATGAACAACTGGTCGCCGTCGAAAGATATCCCCGCCGCCTACAAGGTGCGCGACATCTCGCTGCTCGCCGCGCGCGCCGGCCGCGCCTTCCACGAGATGTATCCGATGCGTGAAAGCATCGTCGAGCCGGGCCGGGTCTACCGCACGCTCAGCTACGGCCCGCATCTTGACGTGTTCATGCTGGACGAGCGCAGCTATCGCGGCCCGAACGGCCCGAATTTGCAGACCTCTTATGGTCCCGACAGCTATTTCATCGGGCCGGAGCAGCTCGCCTGGCTGAAGCGCGCGCTGTTGAATTCGCGCGCCACCTGGAAGGTGATCGCATCCGACATGCCGCTCAGCATCATCGTCTATGACGATGCGCCCAACAAGAAGGGTTCGGAAGCGTTTGCGCAGGGCGATGGCCCGGTGCGCGGCCGCGAGTTCGAAATCGCCGACATCCTGCGCTTCATCAAGACATCAGGCGTCGTCAACACCGTGTGGCTGACGGCGGATGTCCACTATGCGGCTGCGCATTACTACAACCCGAACAAAGCGCAGTTCCAGGAGTTCGATCCGTTCTGGGAATTCGTCTCGGGTCCGCTGCACGCCGGCACCTTCGGCCCGAACGAACTCGACAACACGTTTGGACCCGAGGTGAAGTTCGTCAAGGCGCCGGGCGACGACAAGCAGAACCTGCCGCCGTCGGCCGGCATGCAGTTCTTCGGTCACGTCCAGATCGAAGGCACTACCGGCCGGATGACGGTGACCCTGCGCGATCGCGCCGACGTCGCGCTGTGGTCGACCACGCTCGACCCGAAGCCGGTGTAGAGTAGATACTAACCGCTGGAGCGCCGCCGCATCGCGGCCTCCAGCGCCTCGCTTGAACAAGGCTTGGCCAATCGCGGCTTGCCGGCCAGCGCCGCCGGCAGCCTGACATCGGCGCCGTAGCCGGTGACGAACACGTACGGGATCGTCAGCGCATCCAGCCGTTCGGCGACTGCAAAGGTCTTTTCGCTGAACAACCCGACATCGAGCAAAGCAAAATCCGGCGGATGATCGGCGATCATCGCCAGCGCACGCGCCACGCTTCCCGCTGTCCGCACCGTCTTCACGCCGAAGCCGGCAAGCGTGTCCTCGAAATCGAGTGCTATGATTGGATCATCCTCGACGATCAAGACGTCATTGGGCATGTCATCGGGTTCCATCTTCTCGCCGCGGTCAGGGGTTGTGATGCTCGGAGGCTCCGGCGAGAGGCCCGAAGGAGAACTTGATAGCTGGCGCCCATGCAGCACGCCGGCGGTTCCCACATTGAAACCATCACACGACAGCTGCGTTGTCTGTTCACTAGTGAACATAAAACGGCGGCAACTGCTGATATCGGTGTGATCCGGAACAGGGGACCTCCAATGCTGACGCGACGCGAACAAGCGACCACGGCCAGCGAACGGCCCTTCAACAACCTGTTGCGGCGGCTTCGCGACGCAGATTTCGCCCTGATCGCACCGCATCTGACCCAGGACGATGCCAATCCCAACGACGTGCTCTACAGCCCCGGCGACGACGTCGAGATCGTGCACTTCCCGTGTGGCCCGAGCCTGGTGTCCTACATGGTCGCCAACGAAGATGGCCGCGACGTCGAAACCATCCTCGTCGGTCGCGAAGGCGCGGTCGGCGGCATCGTCAGCCAGGGATATCTCCCGGCCTATACCCGCATCATGGTCAAGTTCGGCGGTCCCGTTGTGCGGCTGCCAGTCGGCAAGCTGGATACCGCGAAAGCAACGTCGCCATCGCTACGCAACATCTTCGCGCGCTACGCGGATTGCATGCTGGCCCAGATCTTCCAGTCGACCGCCTGCAACGCGATCCACTCGATCGAGCAGCGTACCGCGAAATGGATCATCGCGGCGATCGAGCGCGCCGACGGCAACAACATCGTGCCGCTGACGCACGAACAACTCGCTACCCTGCTCGGCGTCGGCCGCAGCTATACCAGCCGCGTGATTCAGAATTTCAAGGCGGAAGGCCTGCTGGAGACCCGCCGCGGCTCGATCCTGATCCGCAACCCCGATGCCCTGCGCATCCGCTCCTGCCTCTGCAACGAGGCGGTGAAGAACCATTTCGAGGAAGTGCTACGCGGGGTGTACCCGTCCGAAGAAGACAGTTCCACCTGATCGAGAGCCTGATCGGAGAGGACCATCCGGCGCGCATCATCTGGGCCTATGTGGTTGGGCTCGATCTGAGCGAGCTTGAGGATCGGATCAAGGCGAGAGGCGACAGGCCTGGTCATCCGGCGATTTCGCCGCGGCTTTCGCTTGCTTTGTGGCTTGTTGCCACCAGCGATGGCGTCGGCAGCGCACGCGCCCTGGCGCGGCTGTGCGAGAGCCACGACGTCTATCGATGGCTGTGTGGCGGCGTGTCGGTGAACTATCACACGCTGGCGGAGTTTCGGGTCGGTTGCGCCGATCTGCTCGACCGACTGCTCGCCGAGCACCTGGCGGCACTGGCCAAGGCTGGCCTGATCGATCTCGACACGCTGGCGCAGGACGGCGTGCGGATACGGGCGAGCGCGGGGGCAGCTTCGTTCCGGTGCGAAGCGACCCTCGATCGGCATTTGGCGACCGCCCAGGCAGTGGTGCAGGACCTCAAGCGCGAGGTCGACGCGCGTTCGGATGCCAGCAACCAGCGCATCAAGGCCGCCAAGGAGCGCGCGGCGCGTGAGCGCAACGAGCGGGTCAAGGCGGCGCAGAAGGCACTTGCCGAGATCAAACGGCAGCGCCAGGAACGCGAAGAAAGCCGCGGCAATGGTAAAAAGCCGAAAGAGCCGCGCGCTTCCACCACCGACGCCGAGGCACGTGTGATGAAGATGGCCGATGGCGGCTTTCGGCCGGCTTATAACGTGCAGGTGGCGAGCACCGCCGGCGAGCAGATCGTGGTGGCGGTCGAAGTCTGCAACAGCGGCTCCGATCGCGGCCTCATGCGGCCGATGCTGGAACGGCTGCGCGCGCGGATGGGCCATTTTCCGGGACGCCATCTTGCCGACGGCGGCTATACCAGTGCCCAGGACATCGAGTGGGCGCATGGCGAAGGGATCGAGGTCTATTGTCCGCCCACCCAATCCAAACACGGCACCGATCCCTATCTGCCGCGTCGCGGCGATGGCGCAGGCGTGCTGGCGTGGCGGGCCCGCATGGCGAGCGAAGCCGGCAAGGCGCAGTACAAACTCCGCTCGATCTGCGAATGCATCCATGCCCGTTGGCGCAATTGGGACCTGCGGCAATTGACGGTGCGCGGCATCACGAAACCACGCTACACTCTCCGCCATGAGCGGGGGAATGCTTCACGCCATCTTTGATGTCGCGGCCTGGTGCGCGGCGGGCGTTGCCATCTGGTGGCTGTCGCGGGCGCGCGGCTTGCAGTTTCCGCAGCAATCGTTCGAACTGTCTTACATCGCAGCTTTGATGTTCGGCGCCGGCCTCGGCGCCTATCTGTTCGGCACGTTGAATCTGTGGTTCTCCGGCATGCCCGGTATCGCCCGATCGGTCGAGGGCGCGCTGGCCGGCGGCATTTTTGCGATCGAACTCTATAAATGGCGGGCGGGGATCAGCCTGCGCACCGGCGCGCGCTTTGCACTGCCGCTCGCGGTCGGCATCGCGGTCGGCCGGCTCGGCTGCTATTTCGCGGGGCTCGATGATTTCACCTATGGCACGCCGACCACGCTGCCCTGGGGCCATGATTTCGGCGACGGCATCCTGCGCCACCCGGTCCAGCTCTATGAGAGCCTGGCGATGGCTGCTTTTGCGGTCTTCTATGTGCTGGCCGTTTTGAACCGAAACAGTTTCATCGTCACCAATGGTTTCTACCTCGCACTCGCTTTTTACGGGCTGCAGCGCTTCACCTGGGAGTTTCTCAAGCCCTACGGCACGCTGATCGGTCCTCTCAGCCTGTTTCACCTGCTATCGCTAGCCGTCCTGATCTATGCCGCCGTCATGCTGGCGACGGCACCCAATGTGAGAGTGAAGCATGAACGCGCCACTGCGTAGATCGCGGCCATATATTTTCTGGGGCCAGACCCAATCGCTCTGTGAGACCTGCCTGACATTGGTGCCCACCAAGATCCAGATCCAGGGCGACGAGGTCTGGTACGAAAAGCGCTGCAAGCAGCATGGCGTGCAGTCGACCCTGGTCTCGACCGATGCCGCCTATTGGCGGCTGTGCAAGGATTTCATCAAGCCCGGCGACAAGCCGCTGGCGTTCCAGCGCCACACCGAATTCGGTTGCCCCTACGACTGCGGGCTGTGCCCCGATCACGAACAGCATTCCTGCCTGGCGCTGGTCGAGATCACCGAGCACTGCAACCTGACCTGCCCGGTGTGCTTTGCGGAGTCGTCACCCGCGCGCACCAGTTTCACGCCGCTGGCCAAGGTCGAAAAGATGCTGGACGCGCTGGTGGCGAGCGAGGGCGAGCCTGATCTGGTGCAGATCTCCGGCGGCGAACCGACGCTGCATCCGGATTTCTTCGCCATTCTGGATGCGGTACGGGCACGCCCGATCCGCCATGTCATGATCAACACCAACGGCTTGCGGATCGCGCGCGAGCCGGAATTCGTGGCGCGGCTGGCGGAGAACAAGCGCGGCTTTGAAGTCTATCTGCAATTCGATTCGCTCGAACGCGAGGCGCTGATCAACCTGCGCGGCGCCGATTTGCGAAAAATCCGCCAGCAGGCACTGGAAAACCTCGAGCATCACGGCATCTCCACCACGCTGGTCGCCACCATCAAGCGCGGCGTCAACGATCACGAAATCGGCGACATCGTCCGCCACGCCCTGACATGGAAGTGTGTGCGCGGCGTCACCTTGCAGCCGGTGCAGGACGCCGGCCGCAACGAGAATTTCAACAAGATGACCGATCGCATCATGCTGTCGGAAATCCGCAAGCGCGTCGTCGAAACCGGCGTGTTCGGCGACAAGGACATGATCCCGCTGCCCTGCAATCCCGAGAGCATCTCGATCGGCTATGGCCTGCGCAATGGCGACGAACGTACTGCCGCTGACGTCGATGATTCCGCAGGAGCAGTTGCTGGCGGTGATGCCCAACACCATCAGCCCGGAAAAATACCCCGCGCTGAAGGAGAAGTTCATCGACCTGTTCTCGCTGTCGTCAGGACCGCTGAACACCAGCGAACGCGTCGCCGAATTGCTGTGCTGCCTGCCGACCTTCGAGGTGCCCGACGGTTTGAGCTACGAGAACGTCTTTCGCGTCACCATCGTGCAGTTCCTCGATCGCTTCAATTTCTGCGTCGGCAACGTCAAGCGCTCCTGCATCCATTTCGTGACCGGCGACGGCCAGATCATCCCGTTCGACACCTACAATCTGTTCTACCGCAACGGCAAAATCGACGGCATCCGCGCAGCCATGGCCGGGCAGACTTATCGCGAGGCCCGGCAGAGCGAGGAGACGCCGCGATGAGCGACGCGAGCACGCCTCCTCCCGTGCCGGAGGCACCTCCGCCAGATAATCCCCCCGCCTCTCTGCCGGCGCCAGCACGGCGCGACGGTTGCGTTACCGCTCTCATGGTGGTCGGTGGCCTGGTTCTCCTTTTCCCCGGCCTATGTTTCCTCGCATTCGCTGGCAATAGCGGCGTGCTTGGCTTGATTGGATTGGTTTTGGCCGGTTGCGCCCTGTTCCTGTTGATCCGTGCCGCGATCCCGCCGACACCTCGACAATAGGGTCGCGCCATCATGAGCAATATCGAGACGTCGCCACCGCCGCTTCCACCGCCCTCCGCGCCGCCGCCGGCACAGCGCGACGGCTGCCTGACGGCACTCATGGTCATTGTCGGCGTCGTCTTGCTGCTGCCCGGCCTTTGTGCCCTCCTGTTTGGCGCTGACGCCCTGCTCGAATCGCACCCCGAGCCCATCATCATGTTGCTGGTCCTGCTCGGCCTGCTGGTCGGATTTGCAGGGATTATGTTGATCCGAGCGGCAGTCCGTGGGCGCAGGCCGTAAGGAGATCCGGCCTGTGCCCGCAAAAACACGCGTTATCGGCCCGAAAATCGATCAACCAAACCACCAACAAACCATTGATTTTTGGCGTTTTCTGAATATATTGCGCCGCAACGCGTAAGGTTTGCCCGGTCCTTTTGGCCGGGCTTCCTTTTTGGACCCAGAGGTCCTGAGCACGATCCGGAAAAGCGGGAAGCGGTTTCCCGAAGAGATCATGCTTAAACGAGAGAGAATTTCAGGTTTTTGAGCGCGATCCGGAAAGATGGGATCCCGGTTTTCCGGTGAGATCGCGCGTACCACCATGCACGACCAAGAAGAACAGCCATGAACCTTCGTAACGTCGCCATCATCGCCCACGTCGACCACGGCAAAACCACGCTGGTCGACCGCCTGCTGCAGCAATCCGGCACCTATCGCGACAACCAGCGCGTGGTCGAACGCGCGATGGATTCCAACGATCTGGAGCGCGAGCGCGGCATCACCATTTTGGCCAAGGCGGCCTCGGTGCAGTGGAAGGACATTCGCATCAACATCGTCGATACCCCCGGCCACGCCGATTTCGGCGGCGAGGTCGAGCGCATCCTCAACATGGTGGACGGCGCGCTGGTGCTGGTGGACGCAGCCGAAGGCCCGCTGCCGCAGACCAAATTCGTGGTGTCGAAGGCGCTCAAGGTCGGCCTGAAGCCGATCGTCGTCATCAACAAGGTCGACCGCCCCGACGCGCGCCCGACTGAAGTGATCAACGAAGTGTTCGACCTGTTCGCGGCGCTGGATGCCAGCGAAGAGCAGCTCGATTTCCCGATCCTGTACGGGTCGGCCAAGCAGGGCTGGATGGCCGATAGCCCCGACGGCTCGCACGACGCGGGCATGCAGCCGCTGTTCGACCTGATCGTGCGCCACGTCGCGCCGCCGACCGTCGAGGAAGGCCCGTTTCGCATGATCGGCACCATCCTCGAAGCCAATCCCTATCTCGGCCGCATCATCACCGGCCGCATCACGTCAGGCTCGATCAAGCCGAACCAGGCGGTGAAGGTGCTGGGCGGTGACGGCAAGCTGATCGAAAGCGGCCGCATCACGAAGATCCTGGCGTTCCGCGGCATCGAGCGCACGCCGCTCGATGAAGCCGACGCCGGCGACATCGTCGCCATAGCGGGCCTCACCAAAGGCACCGTCGCCGACACCTTTTGCGATCCCTCCGTCGACACGCCGCTGGTGGCGCAACCGATCGACCCGCCGACGGTGTCGATGTCGTTCATCGTCAACAATTCCCCGCTCGCCGGCACTGAAGGCGACAAGGTGACCTCGCGCATGATCCGCGACCGCCTGCTGCGCGAAGCCGAAGGCAACGTCGCGCTGCGCGTGGTCGAAGCGTCCGACAAGGATGCAATGGAAGTGTCCGGCCGCGGCGAATTGCAGCTCGCGATTTTGATCGAGACCATGCGCCGCGAAGGCTTTGAGCTCTCGGTGTCGCGTCCGCGCGTGGTGCTGAAGAAGGATGAGGCCACCGGGGCGTGGCAGGAGCCGATCGAGGAGGTCGTGATCGACGTCGACGAGGAGCATTCCGGCGTCGTCGTGCAGAAGATGAGTGAGCGCAAGGCCGAGATGATCGAGATGCGCCCCTCCGGCGGCCACCGCCTGCGCCTGGTGTTCTACGCGCCGACCCGCGGCCTGATCGGCTACCAGGGCGAATTGCTGACGGACACCCGCGGCACCGCGATCATGAACCGCATCTTCCACGGCTATGCCGCCTACAAGGGCGACATCCAGGGCCGCCGCAACGGCGTTCTGATCTCCAACGACCAGGGCGAGGCGGTGGCCTACGCCATGTTCAAGCTGGAAGACCGCGGCCCGATGATGATCGAGCCGGGCTGGAAGGTCTACAAAGGCATGATCGTGGGCGAGCACACCCGCGACAACGACCTCGAGATCAACGTCTTGAAGGGCAAGCAGCTCACCAACATCCGCACCACCTCCAAGGACGAAGCGGTGCGCCTGACGCCGCCGATCCGGATGACGCTGGAAAAGGCGCTGGCCTATATCGAGGAAGACGAACTGGTGGAGATCACCCCGAAGTCGATCCGCCTGCGCAAGAAGCACCTCGATCCGAACGAGCGCAAGCGCGCTGAAAAGACCAAGGAAGCGGTGGCGTAAGGGGCGAATAGCGAATGGCGAGTAGCGAATAGGGGCGTTTCCGCGCAATTTGGTTTGCTGTACCCTATTCGCCATTCGCCACTCACCATTCGCCCTCTCATGACACCCTCCACAGTCGATGTCGCCATTATCGGCGCGGGCGCAGCCGGCCTCGGCGCCGCCAACGCCCTGAAGGATTCCGGCCTCTCCGTGATCGTGCTGGAGGCCCGCGACCGCATCGGCGGACGGGCACATACCATCCAGGCCGCGCCCGGCATCACCTTCGACCTCGGCTGCGGCTGGCTGCATTCGGCGGATCAGAACACTTTCGTCGAGATCGCCGAACGACTGAATTTCGAGATCGACCGGACGCTGCCGCCCTGGCGCGAGCGCGCCTACGGCAAGGCGTTCCCGCAAAGCGAACGCGACGCGTTCATGCAGGCGATCGACGAATTTTACGCACGCGCCGACGAGGCGGCGCAGCAGGCCAAGGCAATCGGCCGCGACAGCGCTGCTGATCTATGCCTCGAACCCGGCAACCGCTGGAATCCGATGATCGACGCGATCTCGACCTACATCAACGGCTGCGAACTCGACCAGGTCTCGATCCTGGACATGGACGCTTATGAAGACACCAACATCAATTGGCGGGTGCGGCGCGGCTATGGCGCGCTGATCGCAGCCTATGGCGCGCACCTCGCCCTCGCACTCAATTGCGTGGTGAAGCTGATCGATCATTCGGGAAAGCTCGTACGGATCGAGACATCGCAGGGCACGCTGACGGCCGAAAAAGTGATCGTCACCGTGCCGACCAATCTGATCGCTGACGAGGCGATCCGCTTTTCTCCCGCATTGCCGGGAAAAGTCGACGCCGCCCGCGGCCTGCCGCTTGGCCTCGCCGACAAGGTGATGCTGGCGCTCGACGAACCCGAGGCGCTGCCGAAGGACGGCAATCTGCGCGGCGCCACCATGCGCACGGAAATGGGCACCTACCACCTGCGCCCGTTCGGCCAACCCTGCATCGAAGGCTTTTTTGGCGGCCGTTTTGCGCAAACGCTGGAAGACGCCGGCGACGGCGCTATCGCCGCCTACAGCATCGACGAGATCGCCTCGTTCCTCGGCAACGATTTCCGCCGCAAGCTGACGCCGCTGAAGGAGTCCCGCTGGTCCCACGACCCGTTCGCCCGCGGCTCCTATTCACACGCGCTGCCCGGTCATGCCGAAAAACGCGCCGTGCTGGCGGCGCCAGTGGATGAGCGATTGTTCTTTGCGGGTGAAGCGACCTCGCCGGGCTTTTTTTCGACGGCGCATGGCGCGCGGGATAGCGGGGAGAGAGCGGCAAGGGAAGTGCTGGCTTCGCTGGCGGACACGCTAACGTCGTCATTGCGAGGAGCGAAGCGACGAAGCAATCCATTCTTTCTTCGTGTGGCGAGATGGATTGCTTCGCTTCGCTCGCAATGACGGCGACCCTACTCCAACACCCGTGCCCGCATCGCGGCATCCGGCACAAAACACTGATCGTACTTCCCGAAAATCTTGTACCGGTTGCGCGCGACGAGGCTGTAGACCGCATTTCGCAGCGACTTTGGCACGGCGAACAACATCCGCGCCCACCCCCAGCCCGGCAATGAACTCAGCACGGTAAGCGCCGCGTCGGATTTTAGATACGCCACGCCGCCGTGGACCACGGCGTTGGTATCGGGATCATCGGGGTCAATGCCGAACGCGTGCGCCAGCCGCGCGCCGTAGTCCGACTGGATTGGCGTGAAGCGGAAACGGCCGGCCACGTCGCGCGTGGCGATGAAGCGGATCCAGCGCGAGCAGAAGATGCAGACGCCGTCATAGAGGATCACGTCATCGTCCGGCCATTGGCTCATCGGTTATCCAATATCAACAGCGCCACCAGCATCAGCACGATCGCAGGTCCCGTCTTGACCAGCGCCCCGAGCGGCTCGATCCACAAATCCGGCGTCAGGATCGCCGCGCCTGCCATGTAGCCCAGCGACGCCACAATGCCCGCGATCAATCCGAACGCGCACGTGCGGCGGAAGGCGATCAGCACACCGATGCTCATATCCATCAGGCTGGTCAGGATCGTGACCGGCGCGACCAGCCACAGTGGGAAGCCGTGCGAGCTCAAAATGCCGGCAGCGGCGTCATAGGAAATGAACAGCGCGATGAAGCCCGACACGGTCCAGAACAGAGTGAGGCTCGCGATCACCAGCGCCTTGACGAGGTATAGCCGCGCGAACCATTTGTCCTGAATGGTGGCGCCGCGTTGCCCGACCGCCTGTTCCAGCGGCGTCGGCACGATGCCGGTGGCTTCCATCCACGGCTGCGGATCGCCGGTGACGCCGCGGCGGAGTTCAGCGATGGCGGTGGATCGCAATGGCGGCATCCAGCCGAGCCGGCTGGCGAGATCGCCGAGCCTTGCGCCGAAGTCGATCAGGAAGGCCGGTGGAGCAATCCGCGGATATTTCGGCGTGCCGAACGACGTCCGAAACTGCTCGATCACGCCGCCGAGCGTGACCGGCTGCGGCTGCATCAGGTCCCAGATCACGGCATTCGCCGTCGCGTCACCGATGTCGCGGCTCGCGAGCCAGGCAATGGTCGCGGCGATGTCTTCCACCGCGACCGGCTGAAACGGCGTGGCCGCTTCAGTCGCGGGCAATGCAAGCGGCAGCGCCGCCAGCGCCCGCAGCATCGCGCTGCCGCCATAGGCCGAAGGCGCGATCACAAAGCCTGGCCGCAGGATGGCGTACGGCACGCCGGAGGCTGCGATCAGCCGCTCGGCTTCCCGCTTGGTCTGGCTGAAGGCGGTGCGATCCGCGCTCGCCGTGCCGGGAATCGAGATGTGAACGAGGCGGACAGCGCGCCCGCTGCCGCCGATCGCGCCGAGCAGGCGTTCGACGAAATCGCGATGCACCGCGCGGGTGTCGCTGCCGGGACCGTCCTGCAACACGCCGAGACAATTGACCACGACGTCAACCGCGTGATCGCGGATCAGGCGCGCCAATGCTGCCGCATCCATCGACATCACGGGCATTTCGAGATCGAGCGGATTTGCCTTCTGCGACGGCGAAAAGTGCCGCGCGATCGCGACCACGGAAAAGCCCCGCGTGCGCAGATCGTCGGTGACGAAACGGCCGATCAGGCCGGAAGCACCAAGCACGAGGATTGCGTTCGCGATGATCGACTCCATCTGATCGCTCGACTCTAAAACGGTTTCGCGATCATCAGCCACAGAATAATCATCACCGAGCCGAAGCCGGGAATGCCGAACAGAAACCAGCGGCGGAACAGCGCAAAATAGCGCGGCGGCAGCGGCTGGTTCTTTTCCGCGGCCAGCCGCGCGAGGTCCCGCATCTCCCTCTGCATGAAGATCACGGGCACCCAGAACAACCCGGCCGTGGCATAAAGCGCGAGCGACACCAGCAGCCAGCGCTCGGTGAACGCGGTCGCCGACATCATCATCAACAGGCCGCCCGTGACCGGCTGCAGCAGCACCGCCGTCAGCGTGAACACCATGTCGGCGACCACGACGGTCGAAGCCGTTCGCGCGATGAACGCCGCATCGCCGCTTCGATGCGCCATCAGCATGAAGAACGCGATGCCTGATCCGGTGCCCAAAATCACGATGGCGCCGAGCACATGCAGATACTTGATGAGGAAATAGAGCGTCATCGTTTTTTGGCCGCGGCCGATGGCCGCCCTTTCAGGGCACGCTCGAGTTCTGCGGCCGCAAGCCTGACGCCGGCCTCGGTTTCCGGCAGCCAATGGCCTTCACCGCCGTAGGCCGGCAGCACGTGAAACTCCACTTTCCCGCCACCCCCGCGAAATGCATCGGCCAGTTGCCGCGAGAACGCCGGCGAGAAATACGTGTCGTTGGCCGCGACCAGCCATGTCACCGGCACCTTCGCAGCCTTGCCGAATTCGGCGGCGGCCGAGACCAGCGTGTGCGGCGCGCAGACCTGGTTCGGGAAATCGTTGGCGTGCCCGCCGCGCCCCGGCGCAAACGCAACGATCGCCGCCACGCCTGGCGGGTTTTGACCCGACAGCGCCAGCGCGCCCCAGGCGCCGGCGGAGTGGCCGAAAATGAGGGCACCGTCACGCCGGATGAACGGCTGTCCGCGCAGATAATTCAGCGCGGCCGCGATCTCATCCGCCGTTGCCCGCCCTGAGCTGATATAGTCGGCTTCGTCGCAGCCGGCCTGATCCTCCAGATATTTTCCGCCCGTTCCGCCGTGCCCTAGCCGTTCCGGCACCAGCACGGCATAGCCGCGCGCCACCACCCACGCAGCCAAGGCGCGATATTCCGGCTGCGGCATTTGGGCGCGACGCAGGACGTTCTGGACCGAGGCGTGCGCAATCAGGACAAGCGGAAACGGCCCCTCGCCCGAGGGTCGGAACAGGATGGCATGCGCTGGCGTGGCCGGATCTGATGACGGCACCAGCCATTGCTGCAGGCGATTTGGCTCGCCTTCGGCACCTTGCGCGCCAAAGCCTTGCTCTCCAGGACTTTGCTGCGCCGACACGGCGGGCGGACCGAGCGCCGCAAGCACGGCCAGCGCGAAAACCACTTGAACCAAATGCATGAATTGGCCTGACGCAGTAATCCGGAATAGCCAACAGAATACCGACGGCGAATCAAATCTGGCGCATTTTTCCGTCACGCCGGCGTCATCGTTGGACTTCCGTCGCATCGCCGTGCCCCGGCAAGCGCCAGCCAGCTACCGGTTAAGGCGTCGGCTTGTCCTCTTTCGGTACAGCTACGCGGGAAACTGATGCAGAAAATCCACAGGTTAACCGATAATTAAGGATAGACCTTGAAGGCGGCGCGCTGACTTGCTTTGATTGCCTCCATGAGCACAACCCTGATCGAGGTCCGTCCGGCCAAAGCTGCAGATGCAGCCGCGGTGGCGTCTACCCATGACGAAGCATGGCGCTCAGCCTATCAGGGCATCATCCCCGGCGCCGAACTGGAAAAGCTGATCAACCGCCGCGGCCCGCAATGGTGGGACAGCGCGATCCGCAAGGGCAGCCGCGTCAGCGTGCTGGTGTTCGGCGACAGGATCGCGGGCTATGCCAACTACGGCCGTAACCGCGCCCGCAGCCTGCACTTCGAAGGCGAGATTTACGAACTCTATCTGCGTCCTGAATTCCAGGGGCTGGGCTTCGGCCGCCGCCTGTTCACATCAGCGCGGCGCGACCTCGTGCAGAGCGGGCTGAAGAGCATGGTGATCTGGGCGCTGTCGGATAACGATCCCGCGACCGAATTCTATCGCGCGCTCGGCGGCCGCATGGTGGCGCGCTCTTCGGAGAAGTTCGGGCCAAAGTCGCTCGACAAGGTCGCCTTCGCCTGGACGAACTAAAATCTGGGCTTTTCCCGCGTTCGCCGCCGGTCTAAACCGGCTTCGATTAGAGCATGATCCGGAAAAGTGGATACCGGTTTTCCGAAAAGATCATGCTCAAACAAAAAGATAGAGCGAGATGACAATTCGAAGAAACGTCATCTCGCTCTAGCGCCCAGTCTCGTTTCAACACAAAGCCCCGCGGAGTAATCCATGCGTATCGACGCCATCTCGATTGGAAAAAATCCGCCGCACGAGGTCAACGTCCTCATTGAAGTGCCGGTCGGCGGCGAACCGATCAAGTACGAGATGGACAAGGAAGCCGGCACGCTGGTGGTCGATCGTTTCCTCTATACGGCGATGCGCTATCCCGGCAATTACGGCTTCATCCCGCACACGCTGTCCCTCGACGGCGATCCCTGCGACGTGCTGGTTGCCAACACCCGCGCCATCGTGCCGGGCGCGGTCATGAGCGTGCGGCCGGTCGGCGTGCTCCTGATGGAAGACGAAGCCGGCGGCGACGAGAAGATCATCGCAGTGCCGTCGTCAAAGCTGACGCAGCGTTATGACAAGGTGAAAAACTACAGCGATCTGCCCGACATCACGCTGCAGCAGATCCAGCACTTCTTCGAGCATTACAAGGATCTCGAACCCGGCAAATGGGTGAAGGTGCTGCGCTGGGGCGATGCGGAAGAAGCCCAGAGGCTGATCCTGGAAGGCATCGAGCGCGCGAAGAAGAAGTGACGACGTAGTCGTCATTCCGGGGCGATGCGAAGCATCGAACTTGATGCGGCAATGCGCAGTATGGATTCTTCGGGTTCGCTGGTGCTCCTCGCACATCCCGGAGATGAGCGGTACCCCTCACACCCCCGGCGCAGCCAACCCGTGGATCGCACACGCCGCGCGCAGCGTATTCACCAGCAGGCAGGCCACCGTCATCTGCCCCACGCCGCCGGGCACCGGCGTGATCGCGCCGGCGACTTCAAGCACTTCCTGATAGGCGACGTCGCCGACCAGCCGCGGCTTGCCGTCCGGCACCGGAATGCGGTTGATGCCGACATCGATCACGGTGGCGCCCGGCTTGATCCAGTCGGCGCGCACCATTTCAGGGCGGCCTACGGCCGCGTAAACCAGATCGGCGCGGGCGCAGAGTTTGGCGAGATCCCGCGAGCGCGAATGCGCGATCGTCACTGTTGCGTTCTCGTTGAGCAGCAATTGCACCAGCGGACGTCCGACCAGATTGGAGCGGCCGATCACGATCGCATTCAATCCTTCCAGCGAGGCATGCACGCTCTTGGTCAGGATGATGCAGCCGAGCGGCGTGCACGGCGACAGCGCGGCAAAGCCGCCGGCCAGGCGGCCCGCATTGTTCGGATGCAGGCCATCGACATCCTTGGCGGGATCGATGGCGTTGATGATGGTTTCGGTATGCAGCGATTTCGGCAGCGGCAATTGCACGAGAATGCCGTGGACCAGCGGATCGCGGTTGAGCCGCGCGATCAGCGCCAGGACATCGGCCTGCGCGACATCCTCCGGCAGCTTGTGCTCGAAGGAAGCCATGCCGGCAGCCTGTGTCTGCTTATGCTTGCTGCGGACATAGACCTCGCTGGCGGGATCGTGACCGACCAGCACCACGGCGAGGCCCGGCGTGATCTGATGCTCGCGCTTGACGCTGATGACCTCGTCAGCCACGCGGGCGCGCAGCTCTGCAGCAATGATTTTTCCATCGATGATGCGGGCCGTCATTTCAATCCTTTGCTCTCATGCGCGCTGATCTGCCTTGGCGGATCTGTCTTGGCGGTCAGTTTTCGCAAGGTATCGCCAAGCAATTTCGGATCGCCGCCAACCGCGACCTGCTTCAGCCGCGAGGTAACGCCGGACAAGATCTTTACCCTCGCCTTGGGCACCCCGAGCGCTTCAGCCAATAGCTCCGTGACCGCACGGTTGGCCTCGCCGCCGTCGGCGATGGCACGTACCCGGACTTTGAGCACGGCGCGGCCGTTGGCCAGCGTTTCGATCCCGTCGATGTCGTCCCGGCCGCCGCGCGGCGTCACGCGCAAGGCTAAGCTGATGCCCTCGGTGGAATAGCGCCAGGGATCCGCATCCATCAGGGACCCTTACTCCCGATCAGAAGACGCTGGGATAGATGTAATAGGTGATCACGCGCTGGATGAACATGATGATCAGGATAACGATGATCGGGGAGATATCGAGCCCGCCCAGATTGGGCATGATCCTGCGGATCGGCGCCAGCACCGGCTCGGTGATCCGGTACAGGAACTCGGCCACCGCTGAAACGAACTGGTTGCGCGTATTCACGACGTTGAAGGCGATCAGCCAGGACAGGATGGCGGAGGCGATCAGCAGCCAGACATAGAGATCGAGGACGATGAGAACGATGTCGAGGACGGCGCGCATGTGGAGGGGGCTCGCGAGGTGGGGTAAGCTGCTAGATATCGGTTCATCCCCCCGCAAACAAGGGAAGTTCCCGGCGAAAGCGGCCTAAATCGGCACTTTCACCGTTCTTGACTTGCCCTTGGGGCGGACTGTAAATGGCGCCGATTGTCGGCCGGATTCACGTTGTTTGAGAACCGGCCGCGACGGGGCCATAGCTCAGCTGGGAGAGCGCGTCGTTCGCAATGACGAGGTCGGCGGTTCGATCCCGCCTGGCTCCACCACGCTTCGCCCTTCGGGCTACGCGTGGCGCAGCCGCGCGGAGCCCGAAGGACGAAGCGTGGTGCCCGGCGTAGCCCGAAGGGCGAAGACGGGCTGGTTCGGCAAGAACTCGATCGCCACCGCGCGAGCCCCTCACTTCCCCGTAAACCTCGGCGGCCTCTTCTCCACAAAGCTCGCCACGCCTTCCCGGAAATCGCTGCCCTTCAGCGCGATCTGCATCTCGCGGTTGGCGTCGATCGTTGCCTCCGCGAGTGTCTGGAACGGCACGTCGTAGAGCTGGCGCTTGATGACGGCGATGGCGCTTGGCGAGACGAAATCGGCGAGATCGCGCGCATAGGCATAGGTCTGCTCAACCAGTTGGTCCGGCGGATAGAGCCGGTTGACGAGGCCAATGCGCAGCGCCTCGTCGCTTGAGACGCGCCGCGCCGACATCAGCAAATCCAGCGCGTTGGCATGGCCGACGATCCGCGGCAGCATCCAGCTGATGCCGTGCTCGGCGATCAGGCCGCGGCGGGCGAACGCCGTCGTGAACACGGTGTTATCGGCGGCAAAACGCAGATCGCAATAAAGCGCGTGCACGAGACCGATGCCGGCGGTGGCGCCGTTCAGCATGCCGATGATGGGCTTGGCGATCGAGGGATAATAGGCATAGCGCGTCTGCCAGTCTGCCCGGCGGTTCATGTCGAACGGAATGTTCTCGCCACGCCTGATATGATCGGGATCGATCCCCTTCAGCGCTTCCATGTCGGCGCCGGCGCAGAACGCGCGCCCTGCGCCGGTCAGCACGATGACACGCACATTGTCGTCAGTGGCGGCCGCCTCCATGGCATGGCGCACGTCGTGCTCCATCACCTGCGTCCATGCATTCATGCGGTCCGGCCGGTTGAGCGTGATGGTCGCGATCTTGTCGCTGACGTCGTAGAGAATATGCTGATAGGTCATCGCCCACCTCCCGTTAGCCAGTTGGTTTTCGTCACCAGCCTTATGGGAGCGACACTATCACATCTGTTGAATTGGAAAGGCGTTCGAGCATGATCCGGAAAAGTGGGAACCGGTTTTCCGACGCGACAAACGCGAAGCGTTTGCGCGGAGATCATGCTCAAAAAGATAGCCCGGCGGGCGCGAAATTCCGCGTGGCGGCTATTCCGCGGCTTCCGACAGGATCGAGCAGCGGCATGCGCTTGAGCCAGCCGTCGATGAAATCCTTCAGCCACGCGCGCTCGATCGCGTCGTGCACCGCGCGATCCTCGAAGTGCAGATGACGGGGGTGGGCCCCGGGTGAATCCATCCGCACGCAACCGCGCGTGGTCCAGCGATGCATCATCGCGTAGGTCACATCGGGATGAAACTGAAAGCCGAAGGCGTGGCCGGACTGGAATGCCTGCACCGGGAAATCATCGCCCTCGGCGAGCAGCTCGCAACCGGCAGGCAGTTCAAAACCCTCGCCGTGCCAGTGATAGACGCGATCCGGCCAGTTCGGGCAGAGCGCGTGCCCGGCCTGCAGTGGGGCGGATCGGATAGTAGCCGACTTCCACCCGGCCCTCGGGGTGCGGCGCGACCGGTGCGCCGAGCTGTCTGGCGAGCATCTGGGCGCCAAGGCAGATGCCGAGGAACGGCCGCTGCTCGCGCAGGGGAACTTCGATCCAGTCGATCTCCCGGCGCACATATTCGTCGCCATCATTGGCGCTCATCGGGCCACCGAAGATGACGGCGCCGGCGTGCTCGTCGAGCGTTTCGGGCAAGGCGTCGCCGAAGCGGGGCCGCCTTATGTCGAGGGGATGGCCGAGGGCACGCAGCGCATTGCCGACACGGCCCGGCGTGGAGGTCTCCTGGTGCAGGACGATCAGAACCGGCAGCAGGGATACGGCACTTTTCGCCGTGACGGCCGCCCGTTTTGCCCCGGGAAAGGGCAGTACGACGTTGATTTGGTCCGACCGCGGCGACATCGACTTTCTAGCTATTCGGCACGTAAGCGAGGATCATAGCTAAGTGGTTCTTAATTTCAGGTGAGTTCACGCACACTCACCCTAAATTTGTAAGCAAATCGCGGGCCAAGCCAGCTTGGGGAAGAGGAGATCAGCGCTGCCGGAGCTGAAAGCGGCCGACGGCCGCCAGGATGAACGAACGCGGGAACAGCCGGAGCAGGAATGGCACGATCTTGATGCCGAGCCCGGGCAGCACCGCCCGCTTGTTGGCCATCAATCCGCGATAGCCCTGCTGCGCAACTTCGGCAGGCGATACGTTGAGGATCTCGGAATCAAATCCGGGCGAAAATCCCGCCCGCGCCTGAAACTCCGACGGCACCGGACCGGGGCACAGCACGGTGACGCGCACGCCGTGCGGCGCCAGCTCGCCGCGCAAGGCTTCCGTGAACGACAGCACATAGGCCTTGGAGGCGTAATAGACCGCCATGCCCGGGCCCGGCAGAAAGCCGGCGATCGAGCCGACATTGAGGATGCCACCACGATTGCGAATCAACGAATCGGAAAATCGCAGCGACAGATCGGTCAGCGCACGGATGTTGACCGCGATGATGTTGAGCTGCTCGGCACGGTCCCGTTTGACCGCGAGGCCGAACACGCCAAAGCCGGCATTGTTGACGACGTACTCGACCTCGACGCCGGCAGCAGCCAGCGCGTCTGCGATCTTGTCGCATCCGTCCGGCTGTTGGAGGTCGCAGGGAATGACGATCGGCGCCGCGCCACCGGCCGCCGTGATCTCGCCGGCCAGCGCCGTGAGGCGATCGGCACGCCGCGCGACCAATGCCAGGCGGTGGCCATTTGCTGCGAATACCCGCGCCAGCTCGGTGCCTATGCCCGCCGATGCACCGGTTATCAGCGTCACACGCTCAGTCACGATGAAGCTCTTAAATCAAATTACAAGGATGGCCGCGAACGCCGGACGAGAGCATAGGCTTGTGGTGGGATGCAAGCCGTCCGGAGGTATGTCGGTATACGGGCGATCGGCGGCTTTCGAATTGAAGTGCAATATTTTCGGGCTTATCGCGTCCAGATCGCCGCAGATTGTCGCTCACATTAAAGTTTCGTCATCTCGCGAAACGGCACGAATCCGACCCGTGTCACATTGCCGCGTCTGCTGTGCCCCAGGGTCCCCTGGGCAGGGCCGCCTGTTTCTCCGCCACGCGATGCTTGAGCTCGATGCGGTCGCGCGAGGAGACGCCAAGCAGGTCTGCGGCGCGCCAGACCACATTGTCTTCGAACTCGCTGACCTGGCCGTCGGCATAGACCAGCTCCCACATCATCTCGACGATGCGCAGGCGTCCTTCCTCGTTCAGCGAGCGCATGATGACGCTGGTGAAATGATAGAGGTCGACCGCTTCGCCTTCGACGCGCATGGCGGAGGCAATCAATTTGTCCGCACTGCCGGCATCGAGCTTGAAGCGGCTTTCGATCAGGCTGTGCAACTTGCGCTTCTCGAGCTCGGTCGGTTCGCCGTCGAGCGAGACGACATGGACCAGCAACGCGGTCGCGGCCAGACGATAATCGGTATCGTCGAAGGCACGATCGCTGGTTGCGTCGGGCGAGACGATGTCGGTGATGAATTGGCGAAGTCCGTCGAGCATGGCGGTCTCTGTCGAATGAAGGTCGATGACGAACATATGGCGTGGAAAATCACCCCGCGCAATCGTGCGGGTTCCGACGACAAGCATTACGTTTAGGCAATCTCTCTCGTCGTCATTCCGGGGCGGCGCGCCGCGACGAACCCGGAATCCTCGCGCAAGAACTTCGTAGATTCCGCCGCATGCGCCAAGTTGCGCATCCTGCAGGTCTGGTGCTCGCGCACCATGCCCGGAATGACGAAGTCCCGCTAAGGTATCTCGTACACCACCATCTTGTCGGCGATGCCGCGCAACGCCGCTTCTTTCTGGATCGGCCGGAGCTTCGCGTTCTCCAGGATGGTGGCGACCGCCGGTGAATCGATCACCGGCGCGGTGACGTGAATCTCCTGCGACGTCGACAGGCTCTGCACCCGTGCCGCGATATTCACGGTCTGACCGAAATAATCCTGCCGCTCGTTCAGCATCACCGCAAGGCACGGACCTTCATGGATGCCGATCTTGACGATGAGATCCTCGGTGCCGCGTTCGGCATTGAGCTTCTTCATCGCCGCGCGCATCCGCAATCCCGCAGCGAGCGCGTGCTCGGGGCGGATGAAGGTCGCCATCACGGCATCGCCGATGGTCTTGACCACGGCGCCGCGCTCCGACGAAATAATTTCGAGCAGGGCATGGAAATGCGCGCGCACCATATCGAAGGCGGCGAGATCGCCGACCCGCTCGTACAGCGCGGTCGATCCCTTCAAATCCGTGAACAGGAAGGTCAGAGAGGTGATCTTCAGCCGCTGGTCGATATTGAGATTGTCGGCCTTGTAGACGTCGCGGAATGTCTGGTTGGTCAGCATCCGCTTCGCGGTCAGGAACGGCTTTCGCTTGCCGATCAGCAGATGCAGCGCTTCGGCGGCGATGAATACCGACGGCAGCACCCGCACCCCGGCCTGGTTGTCGAGCGACAACCGCAACGGCCCCGGGCGCATCGTCATGGTCCCCACCGGCGCATGCATCTTGTTGTACATCAGCGACAATTGCTGACGCTCCTTGGTCGGCTCGCCCTGCACGTCGATGAATTGCGCCGAATGGGTCACCGGCTCGAACACGATGATGAATTCGGCCGGCAGTTGCAGCGACAGCACCGCCTTCTCGCCTGCCGGCAATTCCAGCGCATCCAGCACCACTTCGCTGGAAAGCTGGTCGAACGATTCCTTGTTGAAGTCGACGCCGGAACTCCAGAAGATCTGCTTGAAATAGTCCCAGATCGGCAGCGTGTGCGGATCGTGCGCGGCGATACGCCGGACGCGGGGGCTTACGGTGAAGGCGACCTCGACCTGCTCGTCGACGGACGCCTCATAGCCACAGGCGCACAGGCCGCAATGATAGTCGTCATGGCGCAGCGATTTCAGCGTCGAATGGGCATCGAGCACGCCGCCGCAGCCGGGACACAGGACGTTCCAGGTCAGCTCGAACAGGCCAAGCCGGGAGGCGTGGAGGAAGCCGGAAATCACCCGCTCTTCGTCGAGCCCGGTCCGCTTGGAGAAATCCAGCGCATTGACCCGATTGAGCTCGTGGTCCTCGCCCTTCTCGACCAGCTGCACGATCGCGTCGGCGACCGCGGGATCCGCGGTCTGCCTCAACACCGAAAATTGTGCCTGGATATCGCTCATTGCAGAACCTTAAGATGACCGGAAGTGGGCCCGTTTTCGAAGATCATGCAGATAATATCTAGCTGGATCGCGAAATGATGCTTATGCGCACTCGCGCAAGGCCTCAACGCGGTGTAATGGCAAACATCGGCGAGCGATTGGGCTGCGTCGTCACCACGCCGACCGGCATCACCGGTTCCTTGTCCACCAGCGCGACGCGGAAGGCACCGATGATCTTGGCCAGCGCCAGCGTTGCCTCGACCAGCGCAAAATGCGCCCCGATGCAGACGCGCGCGCCAACGCCGAACGGCAGATAGGCGAAACGGTCGGGCGGCGTCCCCGTCATGAAGCGGGACGGTACGAACGCGTTCGGATCGCGCCAGAGCTTCTCGTGCCGGTGCAACAGCCATGGCGCGATCATGATGATGTCGTTCTTCTTTACTGGAAGGCCGGCGATGGTGTCCGGGCCCGATGCGGCGCGCGCGATCAAGAACGCCGGCGGATAGAGCCGCATGGTCTCGTCGACCACCGCGCGGGTGAATTTCAGCCGCTCGACATCGGTGGCATCGTTGACGTCGGCGCCCTTCACCTCAGCAGCCAGTTGCTCCTGGGTCGCAGGATCGAGCGCGAGCAGATAGAGCGCCCAGAAAAGCGCGGTCGCCGTGGTCTCATGGCCAGCCAAAATCATGGTGGCGATCTGATCGCCGAGTTGCGCGTCGGTGAAGGCCTCGCCGGTTTCAGGATCGCGTGCCGCGCCCATCAGATCGAACAGATCGCGCGGCGGCGCGTTGTCGTCCTTGCCGGCCGCGCGCCGTTCCGCCATCAGCTGGCCCACGAACGCCGTCCAGCGCTTGCGGAAGCGGGCACGGGAGAAATCCTGCGGGCTCGGCCAGGACAGCGGCAACAGCAGATCGAGGAAGTGTGGGCGCGCCAAATTCGTGCCGTACTCCACCACGAAATCGCGCAGGGCGCCGCCGTGGCGGTCCATCCCGAACGAGAACATGGTGCGGCCGGCGATCTCGAGCGTCATCCGCTGCATCGCTTCGCGCAGATCGACCGGCGCGTTGCTGGCGGCTTTCAATTTTGCGATCGTCTCGTCGGTAGCGGCCACCATGTGCGGCACCAGCGCCGAGACTGCACGCGGCGTAAAGGCCGGCGCCAGGGTCCGGCGCTGATGCTTCCAGGCGCGGCCTTCGGCAATCAACAGGCCTTCGCCGAGCATCGGACGCAGCACCCGGAGGCCGGCGGGTGTACGCGAATAGTTTTCGTAGTTGTCGACCAGCACATGCCGGATCGCATCCGGCGCGTTGAGGATGAAGCTGCTGCGCCGGAAGAAACGACCCTGGACGATCTCCTCCTCATAGGCGCGCCGTCCCCAACTGCCGATCGGGCTTTCGCGGATCGCCAGAATCCGCCCAAAGGCGGTCATGTTGTCGGGCGCGCGCGGCGGGGTCGGCGGCACCAGCGGGTGCCGCGGGACCGTCAAGTCGTAGACTTCCGCTATGCTCATGGCGTCCTGCCAACGTAGTCCGGCTGGGAGACCGGTTTCAAGGCGCCCGTAGTCGCTTCCGCCTTCGCTCTGTGAGCTACGGCGGACAGGTCGCTCGTGCGGGCAAATCCTATCTAGTATAATCCTATCTAGTATCGCGATCCCGGCACCACAAAGGCACACGGGTCGAAAACAGCTAGTAAGTCAGCTCCGCTACCGCAATCCGGTTTTCCGAGGCCGGCCACGCCCGCGCGACGATGCGCTCCTGGTTGAACAGTGCCACGACCGGGCGCCCCGCCTCCGCGGCCGGAAGCCGCAGCGTCGTCACCGAGTCGTTCGGCACGCCCGGTTTCACATCCGCAGGCTCCTTGCCGTCGATCAAGACGACGTCACGCGGCAGGCCGAAATAGCCCCGCGGCCGCGACATCAGGATGACGGCACCAGTGCCGGCATCCGCGGGTCCCATCGGACGCGCGGCGCGCAGGTGCACGATGTCAGAGGAACGCGGAAACGGCGAGCGATAGTGATGCGTGGTCAGTGAGCCCTGCGATGTCAGCACGATCTCAAGATACCAGGTGGGATCGACCTGCGCCGGGCCCCAGCGGCCGTCGGCGCCGGTCTGCGTGCTGTGAAGTGGTGCGCCCATGCGCTCGCCGGTCTCGGCGGAGACGCGATAGACATCGACCGATGCGCCGGAGACCGGACGGTTGGTCTGAACGCCGCCTGGCGTGCCCGTGACCAGCCCGCTGAGCTTGACGGCCGCTTCCGGCACGATCTCGATCCGCGACGGTTCGCGCCCGGCAATGAATTTGTAGATCTCGCGAAAGGCGCGCGGATGATAGGCGGTCTCGCGATGATCGATGGCACCGAGCACGAGGTTGGTGGCGCCCTTCAGCGCCGGGCCTTCCGTCGTGATCCCGGTCGGCGTGCCCGGCTTGCCGACGAAGCGGCCGTCGGCTTGCGCATATTTGTCCATGCCGTCGCTGCGCAGCGTGAGGAACGCGGTGCCTGATGTCACCTCGCTGTCGCCTTCGTTCAATCCGCGCAGGAACGGCCCACGGCCGTTGAACTCGTTGCCGAGGCCGTCATCCCAATCAAATACACCATGGTTGGGGACGCCGCACAGCACGGCGTGGCTGACATCGGCGCCGCCGCCGTTCTTGATGACGTTGCGGATCGAGTTGCCGCCGCGCGAATTGCCGACCAGTGCCACGCGCGATGCGCCGGTCCTGCTCTTCAATTCCTTGATGGCGTCGGCGAGTTCGCGGCGCTGGTCCTCGGTCGAGGAGTGGTCCGGCTGCTCGACCTTGTCGTCGGTGCGGGCCAGAGGATCGGTGAAATTGATCGCGGACATCCGCTCGCGCGGCACGCCGTTCGATTCCATCCGCCACAGCGTGGTGATCCACAAGGCGGCCTGTTCGCCATTGCCGTGGACGAAGAGGATCGGCGGGATTTCAGTCGCGGCTGAGGCAGCCGGGGCGGTCTGCGCCAGGGCCGGAAGGCTGAATTGGCCCGCCAGCAAGGGCAGGAAACCAGTCGCCCGCAGGATGGTCCGCCGCGATACGCTCATTTTGTCACTCCGGTCATTTTTCGGCACTTTAGCTGTGCTCTCACCCTGCCGATAGAGGCCTAACTACTGGACAGAACAAGGTTTTCGCAGGCATCACTGGTCGATCAGGAATCAAGCCCTCTGCCCATAGCAGGCCAACCGGAACCGGATATGACCGAACCGCCGAAGCGCGCCGACAGCATCACCGCCCCGCTGCAGCACTCGGTTTTCCGCCGCATCTGGCTGGCGAGCCTGTTGTCCAACCTCGGGATCCTGATCCAGGGCGTGGGTGCGGCCTGGGCGATGACGCAGATGACGTCGTCGGCCGACAAGGTCGCGCTGGTGCAGACCGCCCTGATGCTGCCGGTGATGCTGATCGCGATGCCGGCCGGCGCCATCGCCGACATGCACGACCGCCGCATCGTCGCGATGGTCTCGCTGGGGATCGCGCTCTCCGGCGCCACCGCGCTGACGGTGCTGGCGTGGCTCGATCTGGTGACACCCAATCTGCTGCTGGCGCTGTGCTTCATTGTCGGCAGCGGCATGGCGCTGTTCGGCCCGGCCTGGCAATCCTCGGTCTCCGAGCAGGTGCCGAGCGAAACGCTGCCCGCGGCGGTCGCGCTGAACGGCATCAGCTACAACATCGCGCGCAGCTTCGGCCCGGCGATCGGCGGCATCGTCGTCGCCTCCGCCGGTGCGTTCGCGGCCTTCGCCGCCAATGCCCTGCTCTATTTGCCGCTGCTGGTCGTGCTGTTTCTCTGGAACCGGGTCAGCGAACCGTCCCGCCTGCCGCGTGAACGGCTCAACCGCGCCATGGTTTCCGGCGTGCGCTACATCACCAATTCGCCGTCGATCAGGATCGTGCTGACGCGCACCATGGTCACCGGCATCATCGGCGGCTCGCTTTCGGCGCTGATGCCGCTGGTAGCGCGCGACCTCTTGCACGGCGGTGCGCAGACCTACGGCATCATGCTGGGCGCATTCGGCATGGGCGCGGTGATCGGCGCGCTCAATATCAGCGAAGTGCGCCGGCGCATGAGCGGCGAGGCGGCGGTGCGCACCTGCGCGCTATCGATGGCGGGTGCGATCGCGGCGGTCGCGCTGAGCAACCAGCCGGTGCTGACCGCGGCTGCCCTGGTGGTTGCAGGCGCGGTGTGGATGCTGGCGATCGCGCTGTTCAATATCGGCGTGCAACTTTCGGCGCCGCGCTGGGTCGCGGGCCGCTCGCTCGCGGCGTTCCAGGCGTCCATCGCCGGCGGCATTGCGATCGGAAGCTGGGGCTGGGGCCATCTCACCGATATCGCTGGTGTCGAGACCGCGCTGCTGGTCTCGTCCGCCTTGATGTTCCTCTCGCCGCTGCTCGGCTTGTGGCTGCGGATGCCGCCGGTCGGCGCGCGCAACGAGGCCGCCTCCGAGGCGCTTGCCGATCCCGAGGTGCGGCTGTCGCTGACCGGACGCAGCGGTCCCCTGGTGATCGAGATCGAATATCGGGTGGCGCAGGGCAACGCCCGCGCCTTCCACAACGTGATGCAGGAAGTGCAGCTCAGCCGGCAGCGCAACGGCGCCTATGGCTGGTCGATCGCGCGCGACATCGCCGATCCGGAATTGTGGACCGAGCGCTATCATTGCCCGACCTGGCTGGATTATCTGCGCCAGCGCAATCGCGCGACCCAATCCGAACGCGAATTGCATCTGCGGGCAATCGAGTTCCATCTCGGCCCCGATCCGGTGCGGGTGCGGCGCATGCTGGAGCGTCCGTTCGGATCGGTGCGCTGGAAGGAAGACACGCCGGACCGTGCTGCGAACGAGGTGCTGCCAGTGGTCGCGACCGCGGCGGGAAGCGGTACGTAGCTTTTCACACCGTCATTCCGGGGCGCGAAGCGAACCCGGAATTCGAGATTCCGGGTCTGCGCTTCGCGCATCCCGGAATGACAAGCAGCGCCTACTGCCCGTGATCGGTCAGCACCTGCTGGCAGGCCTTGCTGAGCCGGCCGCGATTCTGTTTCAGGCACGCCAGCACGACCTGATCGCCTTCCTGCATGTGCGCCCGGCAAAATCGCGAGACATCGCGTGCGCAGGCATCATGTCCCTGTCTGCTGGGCCGAAGCCACTGTCGCGATCAGAACCAACGGAATGGCGAAAAGAAATCTGGTCATCTGCTATGCCTCGTACCCGGAAATGAACGCGTCGGCGCGTTCTAGGGCGTTTTCGAGCGAAGTGGATACCGGTTCGCGTGAAGAAAACGCGTCAAAACAAGAATTTAGAGCATGATCGATTTTGATTTAATCAGAACCGATCATGCTCTAGAGGGCTCAAATCCGAGCGGCAACGCATTTGTTCCAGAAAGCGCGCGGCGGTTTCGCGGGCCTTCGAGCCAAAACGCGCCTGCGTCGCATCGCCGCAAGCGCTCGAGGTCGAACTTACTGCGCGGCGACCTTGTTGTGGGCCTGAGCGGCCAGATCACGATCCAGCACGGTGCGGCAGCCGCTGGAGAGATTGGCGCGCTGCTTGATCATGCAGGCAGTGATCTTCGGAATGTTCGGAATTTCCGAGCTACACAGACGGAACGCGTCGCCCGAGCACATCTGCTGCGCTTCGGCGCTGAAAGCGAAGCTGGAAGTCGACGAAAGCGCTGATATCGAGGCGGCAAAAGCCAGCGCTAGACTGACCTTGCGAACGGCACTGGTGAAGAAAGCGGTCATTGTCGGCTCCCATTGGCACCGCGGCGCGGGCCCCTTGTTTGATGGTCCGATCATGCGCGGTTCCAGCGCCGCCGACTGTGACGGCCATCACGCAAGCGTAAGAGCCTAATTTTCTTAGGCGAACGCCGCCGTGTTGGGATCACGTTAAGACCTCATTGGCATTAATCGCTCGTTACGAGTGTGTGTAGCCCTGAGTTCCCGGGAAGTGTAGCGATGCGTAATCCGTTGGGCCTGATGTTGGCCAGTCTGGTAGCGGCGGTTGTGATCGCCGGAGTGTGGTTCTGGACCTCTTCGCCGCGCGCTGACGCGGCACCTCCCCAAACCATGGCCGCCCGGCCGGCGCCGCCAGCTTCCGGCGTCCGCGGCCAGGCAGGCCGCCAAGGACGATGTCGAGGTCACGGCTGGGCTGACGAAGCAGGCCGAAGCCGCAGCGCCTGCGCCCGCACTGGCCTCGGTTCCCGCGCCGGCCAAATCGACCTGCGCCAATCCCGATGCGCTCGGCGTCAGCCGCACCGTCGTGATCGACACCACCGGCGGTCCCGGCTTCGGCTTCCTGCAGTACAAGCAGTTCGACTTCCTGGCGGACAAGGAGGTCGTGCTGACCTTCGACGACGGTCCGTGGCCGACCACGCCTGCCGTGCTCAAGGCGCTGGCGGATGAATGCACCAAGGCGGTGTTCTTCCCGATCGGCCTGCACACCACCTACCATCCCGAAATTCTCCGGCAGGTCGCCGCCGCAGGCCACACCATCGGCGCCCACACCTGGTCGCACGCCCATCTCGCCAGCAAGAAGATCTCGGAGCAGCAGGCCAAGGACGAGATCGAGAAAGGCTTCAGCGCCGTCAAGCTGGCGCTCGGCGCAGCACCGTCGCCGTTCTTCCGCTTTCCGGCGCTCGCCCACACCCAGGCAACGCTGGGCTATCTCGGCTCCCGAAACATCGCGATGTTCTCCTGCGACGTCGATTCCAACGACTTCAAGTCCAGCAGTCCCGACCAGGTGATCCAGAACGTCATGACCAAGCTGGACAAGCAGGGCAAGGGCGTCATCCTGATGCACGACCTGCAGAAGCACACCGCGGCGGCGCTGCCGACGTTGCTGCGCCGGCTCAAGGCCGGCGGCTACAAGGTCGTGCAGATGAAAGCCAAGGCCCCGGTGGAAACCCTGCCTGAATACGACGCGATGATGGTCAAGGATCTCAAGACGCCCGCCGTGAGCAGCAAAGCTATCAGCAGCGTGGTGCAGACGGTGACGGATTGATATCTGCGCGACGGTTCAAGGCGCGCGCCTTAACGACACTCGTCATGGCCGGGCTTGACCCGGCCATCCACGTCTTCCTGTCTCGCTGCACGCCAGAACGTGGATGCCTCGGCACAAGGCCGGGCATGACGATGAACGTTCGGCTATAGCAGTCGCCTTACCAATAAATCCCATGCCGATGCAGCTCGCCGATGATGCGCCCTTCGGTCCAGTAGCCCTTGTGCGCCGTCCGTCGCGGCTTCGGCACTGACGCGGTCTTTGCCGCAACAGGCTTTGAAGGCTGCGCATCCGACGGCTCGCCCTTCGGCTCAACCAGCGCAGGCCGCTCGAGATGTAGGCGACGACAGGTGAGCCGATGAACGTTCCTGCCTTGGTCCTTATTTTTTGGCGACGTGAAACCCGAGTTGCAGATTGCTTTCGCTCAGATGCATGGCGTGACAAAGACGCAGCATCGTTGATGCTGTGAAAGCATTTGCAGCGTACTCCGGCCAGTCTTATCCGCTCGGGGCGTGAATGATTGAACGCAGCTATTCCGGGTGACTTGCTCGATAATTGGCAGCCGAAATTGTGGCAATGACGTTCGCCTAATGCTGACGCGCTGTGCCATAAGCTTGCGCTGCAGCGCTAGGAAAGAGCCGTCTCCGAAACCTTCGGCGTCTCGCTCACCTGCGCCGACGCACTGCCGGCCGGTGCAATCGCGGCCGAAGCGTCGCATCCGCGACGACCGACAAGCTTCTTTCCCCGGCCTGCAGCGGTCGCGGAGGCCAAGACCATCGCCGTGATCAAAATGAATGCGCGCATCGTGCTCTGTGTCTCGCGCGAGCGTTGCAGCTGCATCGCGCGATCCGCAGAAAGCATCCGCTGTTCAGTCTTGTGTGTGCTCGCCGCCTTTCCGATATTCATCTTCGCCGGCATAGGAGTTCGGTCCGGCGGTCGGCCTTGCGGGTTTGTGCGTTTCTGGGCGAGATATCCTATTCATTGTATGCAACGCATTACCCGGTCATGAGAGTTTCTCTTTGTCCAAGAGGCAGAGGGATGGGCCGGCTGGATCCTGTGGATTTCCATTCGAGAAATTCGGCGTGCCTTGCCGTCGCTTGGGCTGCAATGGTTTTTGTCGATCGACCGTTTCGCGCGCGCCTCGCTGAGGTGTTGGGCCAGTAAATTGGGTCGGCACCATCGTAGCCCTCAATCGCTCTCAGAGGCCGCCGAAGGACTTGGGATCGATTGTAGCGACGCGATGCTGAACGACCGGGCTGCAATCGCTTGGAAATTGGCTGGTCTGGGACGCACTGCCTTGAGTGGTGGTGCCGCAAACAGGACTCGAACCTGTGACCCCGTCATTACGAATGACGTGCTCTACCAACTGAGCTATTGCGGCGGACCAAGCGTCCGCGCCCGGCCAAAGCCGGAAAACGCGTGCGCAGGTGATATCGGGCACCGCCCGCCTTGGCAAGAAAAACGCAGGCCCCAATTCGCTTGAAAACGCCGGTCAGTTCCCCCAGCGGGACAAAAACCCGCGCCAGCCGCCGACCTGGGCCACTGGCGGGGCGATTTGCTGGGCAAACTCATCTGGGGTGCCGTCCTCGTCGATCCCGGGATCGTCAGGGGCGCGGATGATCGGGATGACGGCCGGAGTTGGCGCAGGCGTCGCCTTGGGCAGGTCCGTCCGGGCCCGGAACAAGGGGGCGGACTCCATCACGGGGGCCGATTCGGCCGGTGGAGCCGCTGCCGGCGGCGCGACGAGGGCCGGCTCGGGTGCCTCAACGGCGGGCGGTGCGTTGTCCTGGGCGGCGGGCACCGGCTCGGCCGGCTTCTCCGCTACAGGTTCAACCGGCTCCGCGATCGGCTCGACCGGCGCTTCCTTCGGCGGCTCGACCAGATTCTTTCGCCGCTTCGACCCGCCGCGGCGCGGGCGCGGCCAGCATGGCTTCCTCGAACGGTGAGGATTCGATCGTGCTGCCCTTGTCGGAGGGGAGTGCCGCCACCGGCGTCTGCCACTGGAACGCATCCAGCCGCCCGGTGACCGGCGACACCGGCCGCCAGCGGTCTGAGACATAGCCATCCGCAGTCCAGGCCGGATCGTGCAGCGCGCGCACGGCGCGCAAGGTCCAGGCGCGGGCGCGGCCGGAGTCGCCATGCTCGGTGCGTTCGATCTCCGCCATCAGCATCGCCACGCGCTGCGTAGGCTGAGCGATGAACGGCGAGAGCGCATCGCGCGCCTTGGCGAATTCGGAGGCATCGATCGCGGCACGCGCGATCGCCAGCGCGCCCTCGATATGGCCGGGCATTTTAGCGGCCAGGGTCTCGACCCGCACCAGGCGCTGCCGCGCGGAATCGCCGAGCTTCACATGCGCGTAGGCGTCCGCCAGATCCGGATGCGGCTGCGCCAGCCACGCCGTCTCGACGATGCGCATCGAGCGCCGCACCTGATGCGCCTCGCTCTCATATTTGCCGGCGAGCACGGCCGCCGGCACCAGCGTCGGCGCCAGCTTGATCGCCTCCATCACGCTCTCGCGCGACAAATCGCGGTCGACATTCTGCAATTCCAGCGCGCGCGCCGTCAGCAGCACGCCGCGCTGCCGCCGGTAGGTCGCCTTGTCGATCAGCCCGGCCGAATGGTTGTTGTCGAGGATCGACAGCGCGCCGGCCCAATCGCCCTTGGCGCAGCAGAAGCCGAGCACCGCATGCGAGGCCCAGGACGACGACGGCGAAAGCTTCAGCGCTTCCTCCGCGATCATCACGGCGGCGACGGGATCGTCCGCGCGCTGCGCCTCGATGAACAGGCCGCGCAGGCCCAACAGCCGCGTATCCCCGCGCTCGGCCATGGCGCGGAAGGCGCGCTGCGCGCCGTCACGATCGCCGTCGAGTTGCGCCGATTGCGCATGCAGCAACAGCGCCAACGGATCATTCCCGGCATGCTTCCGCGCCACTTCGGCATGCGCGCGGGCAGCGGAGGAGTCGCCATGGCCGACCGCGAGCAACCCTTGCGTAATGGCGTGGCGGCCCCGGGCGTGGCGGCGCTCGCGCCGTCCGTGCCTGATGCGCGACGGCGTGCGCCACAGCGCGCGCAGGATCGCCCACACCATCATGACCGCGACGATGACGATGCCGAGCGCCACCACGAACCTCGGCAGTGTGGTCGAAATCTTCAGATTGCCCCAGAACAGCACGACGTCGCCGGGCTGCTCGGCCACCCACGCCGCACCCGCTGCCGCGAGTGCGATCAACACCAGAAACAGAACGATGCGGATCATCAAAAACCTACTGTCCGGCCTTGGCGAGCGCGGCCATCGCGTTGTCGGCGAAGTTACGCGAGGCTGCGAGCGCAGCCTCTCGCGCGGCGGTCTTGTCGAGCCAGGCCTGCGCCGGGGCGCTGTCGGCCGGTGATAACGTCTTCAATTCGCGGCGGGCCTCGGGGAGATCGTTGCGCAGCGCTGCTGCCGTGATCCGCGCGACGACGCTGCCGCGATCGGTTCCGGCCGCATCCGTCCGCTCGATGCGCACCAGCTTGGCAGCGCCGGCCTGCAACCGATCGACCAGGCTCGAACCCGTGGTGGCGGTGTCCGGCGGCGGCGACAATTTTGGTACGATCTCGAGCAGTTCGCGGCACAGGATGTTCGGGCTCGGCACGCCCTTGTCGGCGAACGCATCGAGCGGCTTCAGCGCCTGTGGATCGTCAGCGAAGGCCTTTGCCGCGGAGAGCGGCGCCACATAAGCGTCGCCGTGCCGGACCGCGACATCGAGCAGCGAGGCCGCTACCACGCGGCGGAGCGGCGTATCGTCGGCCGGCTTGGCGTCGGCCGCCTTGCTGTCCTGCCTGGCGATCTCGGCGGCCTGCGCGCGCACCGCGCTTTCGATCTTGTCGATCCGCGCCGTGATGCCGGAGAGATCCGGCGGCGCGGCACCGTTGCGCGGAGCCGCCTTCGCTTCATTGATGGCGGCAGCCAGTTTCTCCGACTGCGCCCGCTGGCCCGCAAGCTCGCTGCGCAAGGCGGCGAGCGATTTTTCCAGCGCCTCGGTCCGCGTCGCGGCCGTGGGATCGGCCGCCGGCTTGCCGGCTTTGGACTCAAGGCCGGCGACGCGCGAGGTCAGATCGTCGATGGCAGCTGCATTCAATTGAGGCGCGGGAGCTGACGCCGGCTGAACCGCCGGCCAGCCCAGCAGCCAGCCGACACCGATCACCAGCGCGGCGGCGACCGCGCCTGACACCGGCGCGACCACCCAAGGAGAAATCGGTTTGGAAATCGGTTTCGGGATCGGCTGCGCGATCGGCTCAGGTGCCGGCTCGGAGTCCGGTGCCGCGGCCACCGCCTCCGGCTTCGGTTCCGACTCGGGCTCAGGCTCCGGCTGCGCTTCGGCGTTCGCCTTCACCGTCTCGCCGGACACATCGGTCGCCTCCAGATCGATGGTCGGCGGTTCGCGCTTCGGACGGGAGGGGTCCGGCAACGATCCAACTTCTTCGGGCCTGTCTTCAGCCATCGCTGGGGTTCCTGAAATACTCGACGACAAGGGCTTCGGCGTCGAAACTTAGCAGAATTGGAGGTTCTTAGAGCATGATCTTGAAAAATGGGGCACCGGTTTTCCGAAAAGATCATGCCAAAACAAATCAAATAGGCCAATCAGGCCCGCAAAGCCCGTTCAAGTGCCTCGAACAGGGCCTTTTCGTCCGGCGAGGCCGCGGCCACCACCTGGGTGGCGCCGGCATCGTGGAGGATCGAGGCGACCGAACCTGAAATGCAGCATTGCGGCAGCGCCAAGGCCGAGATTTCGACGCCGCCGGCGCGCGCCGCATCGAGGAAAGCGCGCGCGCTGCGGCGGGAATAATGCAGGATAGCCTCGACCTTACCCGCCATGAAAGCGTCACAGACCTCGCGCGGCAGGCGCGACGCCGGAACCATCCGGTAGGTGGTGTGGGTGACGACCGTAAAGCCCTTCTCGCCCAATTCGCCGGCGAGATCGCGGGCCAGATCGGCGCCCGCCAGATAAAGCAGCTGGGCGGCCTTGTTCAGCCGCTTGGCCTTGACGCTCGCCAGCACGAGATCGCGCAAGGCGCCCGCGTCGCCCGTGGCGACGGTCACCTCCCTGAATCCGGCATCGCGGGCGGCATCAGCGGTATGTTCGCCGACCGCGAACAGCGGCAATTTGAGCAGCTTGCTGCCCGACAACTCAGTCCCGATCGCCCGCAGCGCATTGGCGCTGGTGACGATGACGGCGCCGTAGCTGATATCGTCATCGTCGAGGAACGGCACCGGCTCGAACCGCAGCATCGGCGCCAGCAAGACCTCAAAGCCCAGGGCTTGCAGGCTTTTTGCGGTGGCTGGGCCATCGGGATCCGGGCGCGTGACGAGAACCGCCATTTTCACGCCTCTCCGTGACACGATTTCGGCCATAGCTGACGATTGCACTTTGCGACCCCGCAATGCTACCCGGTTAGAACCATGATTTAGGCGATAGCACAGGGAATGCGATTGGGTAACGACACGCCGATGCTGGTGCTGGGTATCGAGACCACCTGCGACGAAACCGCCGCGGCCGTGGTCGAGCGCTCAAGCGATGGCAGTGGAAAAATCCTGTCGAACGTCGTGCGCTCCCAGACCGAAGAGCATGCGCGCTTCGGCGGCGTGGTGCCCGAAATCGCCGCGCGCGCCCATGTCGATCTGCTCGACGGCATTGTCGCTTCCGCGATGAAGGAAGCGGGCGTTGGCTTTGCGCAATTGTCAGCGGTCGCTGCGGCAGCCGGTCCGGGTCTGATTGGCGGCGTGATCGTCGGCCTCACCACGGCAAAAGCGATCGCGATGGTGCATGACACGCCGCTGATCGCGGTCAACCATCTCGAGGCGCACGCGCTGACGCCGCGGCTGACTTGCGCGCTGGCGTTTCCCTATTGCCTGTTCCTGGCGAGTGGCGGTCATACCCAGATCGTCGCCGTGGTCGGCGTCGGCAATTATGTGCGGCTCGGCACCACCGTCGACGATGCAATGGGTGAAGCCTTCGACAAGGTCGCAAAGATGCTGTCGCTGCCCTATCCGGGCGGGCCGCAGGTGGAGCGCGCGGCCGAAGGCGGCGACGCCAAACGTTTTGCTCTGCCGAGGCCGATGCTCGGACGCCCGGACGCCAACTTCTCGCTGTCGGGGTTGAAGACCGCGGTGCGCAACGAAGTTTCCCGGCTGGCGCCGCTGGAGCCGCAGGACGTCAGCGATCTCTGCGCCAGTTTCCAGGCTGCGGTCCTGGAATCGACCGCCGACCGCTTGAGCGTGGGCCTAAGACTGTTTCACGAGCAGTTCGGTCCGCCGCGGGCACTGGTTGCCGCCGGCGGCGTTGCCGCCAATCACGCCATCCGCGGCGCGCTGCAGGACGTCGCGGCAAAAGCCCAGACCACGCTGATCATTCCGCCGCCGGCGCTGTGCACCGACAATGGCGCGATGATCGCTTGGGCCGGCGCCGAGCGCATGGCGATCGGCTTGACCGACACGATGGACGCGCCGCCCCGCGCCCGCTGGCTGCTCGACGCCAACGCCACGGCGCCAGCCGGTTATGCCAACAGCCGCGCCGCCTATTAGCGGGAGAGCGCAAGCAATGCCCGCTTTTCAATCCGTAGGCGTGATCGGAGCCGGGGCGTGGGGGACGGCGCTTGCCGGCGTCGCGGCGCGGGCCGGGCGCAACGTCGTGCTTTATGCGCGCAATGCCGACCACGCGACGCGGATGCAGGTGACGCGCATCAATCCGAAGCTGCCCGGCGTGCTGCTGGATGCCGGCATCGCGGTGACCGCTGATATCGCCGGCGCAGCAGCCGCCGATATCCTGTTAATCGCAACACCCGCGCAACATCTCCGCGGGGCCGCCATGCATCTCGCGCCGCATCTTACCAAAGGCACGCCGGTCATCGCCTGCGCCAAGGGAATCGAGCGCGGCACGCAGCAATTCATGACCGGGGTGATCGCGGCATCCGCTCCAGACGCGATCCCGGCGATCCTGTCCGGTCCGAGTTTTGCCGACGACGTCGCGCGCGGACTGCCCACCGCGGTGACGCTGGCGGCAACGGATGAACAGCTCGCGAGCGCGCTGGTGCAGGCCTTGGGATCGTCGACGTTCCGACCTTATCGCACCACGGATGTCCGCGGCGTCGAGATCGGCGGTGCCGCCAAGAACGTGCTGGCCATTGCCGCCGGCATCGTGGTCGGCCGCAACCTCGGCGCTTCCGCGCTCGCCGCCCTCACCACACGCGGCTTCAGCGAACTGGCGCGGCTTGGTCGCGCCTGCGGCGCGCGGCCTGAGACGCTGGCGGGGCTGTCGGGACTGGGCGACCTGATCCTGTCGTGCTCGAGTCTTCAATCGCGCAATTTCGCCCTCGGCATTGCGCTTGGGCGCGGCGAACCGGCCCCAGTGGGCAAGCTCGCCGAGGGTGCCTTCACCGCACCGGTGCTGGTTGAACTCGCGGCTTCGCAAAATGTCGATATGCCGGTATCAAACGCAGTCGCGGCGATATTGAGCGGCCAGATCACGATCGATGCCGCGATCGAAGGCCTGCTGACGCGGCCGTTCAAGGCGGAGGAATGACGATGAATTACTGGCTGGTGAAATCCGAACCCTCGGCCTGGTCATGGGATCAGCAGGTCGCGAAAGGTGCCAAGGGCGAAGCCTGGACCGGCGTGCGCAATTTCACCGCGCGCCAGAATCTCGTCAACATGAAGAAGGGCGACCGCGCCTTCTTCTATCATTCCAACGAGGGCAAGGAGATCGTCGGCATCGCCGAGATCATCAAGGAGGCCTATCCCGATCCGACCGACAAGACCGGCAAATTCGTCTGCGTCGACATCAAGGCCGACAAGCCGCTGAAGACACCGGTGACAATGGCCGCGATCAAGGCCGACAAGAAACTCGCCGCCATGGCGCTGGTGAAATATTCGCGGCTCTCGGTGCAGCCGGTCACGGCGGAAGAGTGGAAGATGGTCTGCAAGATGGGTGGGCTGTAGATCCATCGCTGCCTATAGGTATTATAGAACCTCCCCCATCCCCTCACCGTAGACTCCCCGGCCTCCCCAGCAGGGGAAAATTCAGCATTTCAGGCGTTTACTCCGGACCTTGCGGCCGGAATGACGCCGGCGGAGGAACAGGTCTTGAAATCGGGTGCCAGCAGCCTGAACCCGACATCGCTCGACGACACGGGCGTGTCCGTGACGCCCGCTCTCGAAGCCGAGACGGAGCGGCTGCTGTCGCAACGCACCCGCGACATCCGGTTTTCTCCCGAGATGGTTCAAGCCTATCGCAAGAAGGAATGGCCGCAACGAAGCAAGATTGCGCGCGCGTGGATGGTCTGGGTCGCGCTGATCAGCATGGCCTTCGTGCCGATCAGCTACCTTCTCGCGCCCGAATTCCTCATCCTCACCACCGTCGTCAGCGGGCTGCTGGTTCCGGCGCTGCACGCCTGCGCCTACCTGGTCTGGCGAAAGCCCCGCAGCGCCGCGGTCGAAGGCCTGTCGCTGCTGCTCTTGATGATCGGCGTCATGATCGCTTACGGCACCCTCGCCGTCGCGGCCGGCGGCACCGACTATGAGCGCTTCCTCACCGGCATCATGTACGTGAACACCGTCGCGATCGTGGTGTTTAACGTCGACTATGTCTGGACGCTGGCCCTGATGGTCTTCTCCACGGCAACCTTTTTCGGCTTTGAAATCTTCAATCCAGCGACCGACCTCAAGGAAGCGATCGGCACTTCGGTGTTTTATGCGATGGGAATCTATGCGTCGACCATCGCGCGGAAAACCCAGTCGATCCTCGCTCAAAAAGCCTTCCTGATGTCGCTGCGCAGCCAGTTTCGAAGCGACGCACTGAAACGCGCCAACCTTCAGCTGGAAATACTGGCGACACGTGACCCTCTTACCGGACTCGGTAACCGCCGCTCGGCGACCGACCTGATCGAGCAACTCTGGAGCGACCCGACGGTCCCGAAAGCCTGCATCGCGTTCATCATGGCCGATATCGACCGGTTCAAGCTACTGAACGATACCGTCGGCCACGCCACCGGCGACGAGTGCCTTAGACGCGTCGCGAAAGCGGTCGAGGAATTGGTACGATTTGGCCAGGATGCCGTCTTTCGCCATGGCGGCGAGGAATTCCTTGTCGTTCTCGCCCACGCCACGCCCGATATCGCCTGGACGATCGCGGAACGCATCCGCACTTCCGTGGAAGCACTCGCCATCGTCAATCCCGGGATCGATCCGGCGGACGATTGCGCCGGCGTGGTGACGATCAGCCTCGGCGTCGCGTTCGCGCAAGAAGGTGCCGCGCCGGACATGGTCGCCAAATGGGCTGACGACGCGCTTTATGACGCCAAGCGCGGCGGCAGGAACATGGTGTTCTTGTCGAACACTCACGCTGCCGATGATGCCTGTCATTCGCAGCCGCTGCCGCACAGCCCAGCCGGTTTGGCGACGAATTCAGTAAGAGTTGTGGCTTAGCGCATGATCCGGAAAAGTGGGTACCGGTTTTCCGAAAAGACCATGCTCAAACAAAAAGATAGAGCCAGATGACGATTCGAAGAAAGGTCATCTCGCTCTAGGCATCCCTACCGCGAAGGACGGGCAGAAACTTACGCCGCGGCGGCCGTCACGACCTGCGCCAGCAGCGCTTCGCGCTTCGACTGCGAGCGATAGCCCTTCATGGTCGCCGCAAAACGTTCGAGGATGCCGTCCTCGAACGCGGTGACGATGGTGTCGTGGACGTAGCTCTTGCGGCAGATCGCGGGCGTGTTGGAGAGTTCGTCGGCGGCCGCGCGCACCGCGTCCAGCACCTGCTTCTTGCGGCCGCGGGCGCTGGCCGCGGGTGAAATCCGCGACAGCGATTCCAGCACCACGGCGGACGCCATCAGCGTGCGGAAATCCTTCAGCGAAATCTTGATGCCGGCGATCTCGCGCAGGAACGCATTCACCGTCGTGGTCGAAACCGTTCGAACGACGCCGGAATTGTCGCGGTACTGGAACATACGCTTGCCCGGCACGCCGCGCAGAATACCGATGGCGCGCACCAGCTTCGATGCGTCGCATTCCTTGCGCACGGCCTTGCCGCCCTTGGCTTTGAAGGTCAGGACAAAGGAATCGTCTTCCAGCGTGACGTTCGACTTCAGCAGCGTGGTGGCGCCGCGGGTGCCGTTGAGGCGGGCATAGGATTCGTTGCCGGGGCGGATCGCCGTGCGCGCGATCAGTTCGATCACGGCCGAGAGCGCGAACTCGCGCGTCGGCTGGTCACCGGACAGGTGCATCGAGACGTTGCGGCGGATCTTCGGCAGTGCCGCGACCAGCCGCGCCAGACGATGCGCCTTGCGCTGCTCGCGAACCTTTTCCCAATCGGCATGGTAGCGGTATTGCAGCCGTCCCGCGGCATCGCGGCCGACCGCCTGCAGATGCGAGTTCGGATCGGGTGAGTAGCGCACTTCCCGATAGGCCGGCGGCACCGCCATGCGGTTCAAGCGGCGGATGATGCCGACATGCCGGATTGGCGTGCCGTTGGCGCGAATGAAGGAATAATTCTTGCCGCGCTTGATGCGGCGGATGGTCAGTTCGTTCTGGTCGCCGAGCTTGAGGCCGAGTTCACCGGCCAATTCCTCGACCGAGGTTTTGGCGGCGATCGGGGGGGCGTTTCTGGACTTCGCCGCGGGCGTTTTCGGCAGCTGACCCAGCGCCTCCGCCAGAGCCACGGCAGGATCGGCGGAAACGGGCCGCGTAGCCTCGAAACTCTGCTGATCCGTCATGGTCGCCGACGCCTTGCTCCGCCTGTCCGTCCGGTAATGCCTGTTCTTGTGGCTTTGTTCCGGTGGGCCGCCTGGCCCCGGGAACGCCATTTAGGAGGTAAGGGGCCGCAATGCGAGTCACGATTCGCTCAATAACGGTTATTAGATACCGGTCATAGGAGCCATTCGGTCGATAACGTTGATTTTTGCGGTGGCATCAAGTCGCAACCCGGGCCGCCGCGCTTTCGTGAGATTGGGGCGAAAACGGGAACTGGTCGGCTCAAATTTGGCAAGCCGACCAAGATCCAACCCGCTTCTGCCTTGTCCGGGCATCGCCAGACGACGCATAATCAATGTAACAATCAAGACGGCGCGCGAACCTCGATGGCGCGGGCCGCTGTGAGTGGTGGAGGGAAATATGTCCGAGAAGATCTATGACGTGTCGGCCGAGTGGGCCAAGCGCGCCTTTGTCGATGACGCCAAGTACCGCGAGATGTATGCGCACTCGGTCTCCGACCCCAACAAGTTCTGGGCCGAGCAGGCCAAGCGGATCGGCTGGATGAAGCCGTTCACCAAGGTCGAGAACGTCTCCTTCGCGCCCGGCAATATCTCGATCAAATGGTTCGAGGACGGCGTGCTGAACGTCGCCTGGAACTGCATCGACCGCCATCTCGACAAGCGCGGCGACCAGACGGCCATCATCTGGGAGGGCGACGACCCCTCGCAGTCCAGGCATATCACCTACCGCCAGTTGCACGACGAAGTCTGCAAGATGGCCAACATCCTGCGCACGCGGAACGTCAAGAAGGGCGACCGCGTCACGATCTACCTGCCGATGATTCCGGAAGCCGCCTACGCGATGCTGGCCTGCGCGCGGATCGGCGCCATCCACTCGGTGGTGTTCGCCGGCTTCTCGCCCGACAGCCTCGCCCAGCGCATCACCGACTGCCAGTCCAAGGTGATCATCACCGCCGATGAGGGCCTGCGCGGCGGCAAGAAGGTGCCGCTGAAAGCCAATGTCGATGCAGCCCTTGCCAAGAGCAGCGGCGTCGACTGGGTGGTCGTGGTCAAGCGCACCGGTGCCCCCGTCGACATGAATCCGACCCGCGATCTCTGGTACCACGACGCCGCCGCCGTCGTGACCACGGAATGCCCGTGCGAGCACATGCACGCCGAGGATCCGCTGTTCATCCTCTATACGTCGGGCTCGACCGGCCAGCCCAAGGGCGTGCTGCACACCTCGGGCGGCTATCTCGTCTTCGCGTCGATGACGCATCAATACGTGTTCGATTATCACGACGGCGACGTCTATTGGTGCACCGCCGACGTCGGCTGGGTCACCGGCCACAGCTACATTCTCTATGGGCCGCTCGCCAACGGCGCCACCACGCTGATGTTCGAGGGCGTGCCGAACTACCCTGACAATTCGAGGTTCTGGAACGTCATCGACAAGCACAAGGTCAACATCTTCTACACCGCACCGACCGCGATCCGCGCACTGATGCAAAGCGGCGACGAGCCGGTGAAGAAGACCTCGCGCAAGTCGCTTCGATTGCTGGGCTCGGTCGGCGAGCCGATCAATCCGGAAGCCTGGGAATGGTATCACCGCGTGGTCGGCGACGAGCGTTGCCCGATCGTCGACACCTGGTGGCAGACCGAGACCGGCGGCATTTTGATCACGCCGCTGCCGGGCGCGACCAAACTCAAACCCGGTTCGGCGACACAGCCGTTCTTCGGCGTGGTGCCCGAGATCGTCGATGCCGACGGCAAGGTGCTGGAGGGCGAAACCTCAGGCAATCTCTGCATCGCCAAATCCTGGCCGGGCCAGATGCGCACCGTCTATGGCGATCACGCCCGCTTCGAGCAGACCTATTTCTCGACCTACAGGGGCAAATATTTCACCGGCGACGGCTGCCGCCGCGACGCCGACGGCTATTACTGGATCACCGGCCGCGTCGACGACGTCATCAACGTCTCCGGCCACCGCATGGGCACCGCCGAAGTCGAAAGCTCGCTGGTGGCGCATGAGGCGGTCTCGGAAGCCGCCGTGGTCGGCTATCCCCACGACATCAAGGGCCAGGGCATCTACGCGTACGTCACGCTGATGGCCGGCAAGGAGCCGACCGAGGCGCTGCGCAAGGAACTGGTGGCGTGGGTGCGCAAGGACATCGGCCCGATCGCCTCGCCGGATCTCATCCAGTTTGCCCCGGGCCTGCCCAAGACCCGCTCGGGCAAGATCATGCGCCGCATCCTGCGCAAGATCGCGGAGGACGAACCCTCGAGCCTCGGCGATACCTCGACCCTGGCCGATCCCGCCGTGGTCGATGATCTCGTGGTGAACCGACAGAACAAGAAGGGCGCGTCGGCGTAACCATCCGACAGCCGCCGAGCGGTAGAAGCTGAGCAACGGGCGATCGGCCATGCCGGTCGCCGCTCGCGGATTTTACGCTCATCTCAGGCATCTCACGCGATTGTCAGGGCGCCGCGCGTGCCCCGGCACGTTTCCCGACGAGTGTTGTTTTCAGGTCATTTACTTTAATTCGAACATTTCCTTTGTTCCCCTCATAGAAACCTGTCTCCCATCCGGTGTGGAAACCATCCGGTTAAGACACGCGATTAAAAATGCGTGGGCGAGACGGCAATCCGGCGTTTTGCCGGTTTGCGCGAATTTCAGTGCCCCGACAGGGGCTGAGCGGGCGAAAGAGGAGCAATTGATGTCGATGCGGATTGCGGTGGCGTTGGCTGCCACCATCGGGGCTGGGGTTTTGATGTCATCTGCGGCGCAGGCGCGGCCGGAAATGGTCGGGGTTCGCGGCGATTACACGCCGGGCACGATCGTGGTGAAGACCAACGAACGGCGCCTCTATCTCATTCTCGATTCCGGCCACGCCATGCGTTACCCGGTCGGCGTCGGCAGGTCCGGCAAGCAGTGGGCCGGCACCACCCAGATCGACGGCAAATACCGCAACCCGGCGTGGTCTCCGCCGGCCGAAGTCAGGCGCGACAAGCCGAACATGCCTAATGTGATTCCCGGCGGCTCGCCGCGCAACCCGATGGGCGTCGCTGCGATGACGCTGGCCGGCGGCGAATACGCCATCCACGGCACCAACATGCCGGGCTCGGTCGGCGGCTTCGTGTCCTATGGCTGCATCCGCATGCTGAACGACGACATCACCGACCTCTATCAACGCGTGTCGGTCGGCACGACGGTGATGGTGACGCGCTGATCTGCGCCTTCGCTCGTTTCACTCACGCTCCGGAATGACGACGCAAAGAGCAAGCCGCGCAACAGCGCGGCTTTTTCGTTGCTCCCAACCGATCATCGTCCCACTCGCGCACCGGCCGGCCGGCCGCAAAGCCGTCCGATAAGTATTTATTCGTCCATACGAATTCCCGAGCTGCCGGTTGGGTCGGCCGGCAGGCGTGTCGGTCTCAGAAATCCGAGGCGATGCCTTTGGTCTCCCAATCGCCATAGCGCGTCGGTTCCGGACCCTTCGGGCCCTGGAACTCCTTCTCGCGCGGTGTGGCGTTGGCTTCAGCGGCTTTTCGTCGCGCCTCGGCTTCGGCGAGCGCGCGTTCCGCCGCCGGGGTCAGCGGCTTGCGTGCTGTTGCGGGAGACGAGGAAAGATCATCGGTCATCGCACACTCTCCATCACCAACTCGTATCTCTTACAAGACCTCTCAAATGTCACTTTTATGCCAAGGGGCATACCGGCGCATAGCTGACATCACTACCGTGAAATCGTCTGTGGCGATTCTTACATTTGGCATATTCACCTGCCACAGCTGTTTTCCATTGCAATGGCATGGGCCGTACGCACCCTCAGCACCTTCCGAGATATTTCCGCTCCATGCCACCTTCAAGATTTGCAGTTCCAGCCGAAGTGCCCGGTCTCGCGGCGCGAAGGATCGCGGCTGATATCCTCGACGGCGTCCTGCACAAGCATCGCACCCTCGACGACCAGCTCGATGGCGCCGGCGCCCATCCCGGCCTGAAATCGCTTGCCGATCGCGACCGTGCGCTGATGCGTCGCCTGGTGGCGACGATCCTGCGGCGGCTCGGAACGCTCGGCCATGTGCTGTCGCGGCTGCTCGACCGCGGCATTCCGACCGATGCGCCGCGCGCGCAGAGCGCGCTGTTGATCGGCGCCGCACAGATCCTCTGGATGGACGTGCCCGATCACGCCGCGGTCGACCTGTCGGTGCGGCTGGTACAATCGGACCGGCGCGCCGCGAAATATGCCGGCCTCGTCAACGCGGTGCTGCGCCGCTGCGCGCGCGAGGGCGAAGGGCTGATCGACGAGGTCAAATCGCAATCGCTGGATCTGCCGCCGTGGCTGATGGCGCGCTGGAACGCGCATTACGGTGAGGCGACCGCACACCAGATGGCGTCCGCGATCGCCCACGAACCCTCGCTCGATCTCACCGTGAAGTCAGACACCGAACAATGGGCGACGCGTCTGCATGGCGAGACGCTGCAGACCGGAACCGTACGCACGTTGCTGCAGGGCTCGGTGACGATGCTGCCCGGTTTCACCGAGGGGCATTGGTGGGTGCAGGATGCCGCCGCGGCCTTGCCGGCGCGGCTGTTCGGCGACATCAAGGGCAAGTCCGTTGCCGATCTCTGCGCCGCGCCCGGCGGCAAGACGGCGCAACTCGCACTGTCAGGCGCCCGCGTCACCGCACTCGACCGCTCGCCGGCGCGGATGGCGCGACTGCGCGACAATCTCGGCCGTCTCGCGCTATCCGCCGAAGCCATCGTGGCCGACGCCCCTGAATGGCCGGGCCCAAGCCAAGGGTCAAGCGAAGGCTTCGACGCCGTCCTGGTGGACGCGCCCTGCACTGCAACCGGCACCATCCGCCGCCACCCTGATGTGGCCTGGCTCCGGCAGGAAGCCGACATCGCAGCGCTGACGGCGTTGCAACAACGCCTGCTGCAAAAGGCGGTCACGCTGCTCAGGCCCGGCGGCACGCTGGTCTATTGCACCTGTTCGCTGGAGCCGGAGGAAGGCGAGCAGGCGATCGCCCAGCTTCTGGCCGGCGAATCGAATCTGCGCCGCGCCCCGGTTGCTTCCAGCGAGGTCGCGGGACTGGCCGAAATCATCACTCCCGAGGGCGACCTGCGCACGCTGCCCTGCCATTTGCCCCACGCCGACCCCAAGCTTTCCGGGATGGATGGATTTTACGCGGCCCGGCTGGTTAAATCCTGATTTCAAATCGGGAATTTTGGGACTTGGCTGATTCGCGCGGTTTCAAGATAGTGTTTTGACAGCGTTTCCGGATTAAAAGGATTCGCCAGAATCCTCCTCCCCACAAGGTTAGGCGTGTCCGTCGCTCACCGCAGACGCATCTCGACGCTGATCGCAGGCCGCTTTGCGCGCAGCGCGATCGCGCGCGCCAGCGGCTCGACGGTTGCGCTGTCGCGGCTGTGGCCCGGGCGCACCGACCGGCTGATCATCGCCCCGCACGATCTGCGTACCGCGGACGCGACCCGCGCCGCCGAGATCTATGCCGGCCGCTTCGTGTTCGCGGGCAAGATCGTGACCTGCCATGGACGCTCGATCTTCGATCTGGAGCCGCCCTCGGAGGATTGGGAAGCCGCCCTGCTCGGCTTCGGCTGGCTGCGGCATTTGCGCGCCGCCGACACCGCGCTGACCCGCGCCAATGCCCGTTCGCTGGTCGATGACTGGATGTCGAACCCCTCGCGCAAGCGTCCGCTGGAGCGCCGCGCCGACGTGCTGGCGCGCCGCGTGATCTCGCTACTGTCGCAGGCGCCGCTGGTGCTCGGCGATACCGACAACAAGTTCTACCGCAAATATCTGCGCGGGTTGACGCGCGAGATTCGCTATCTGCGCTACGCGATGATGGACAACTCCGACGGCGTGCCGCGGCTGCAGGTCCTGATCGGGCTGTGCTACGCCTCGCTTTGTCTCGCCAACCAGGCGCGCCACATCCGCTCCGCGACGCGGCGCCTGTCCGACGAGCTGCAGCGGCAGATCCTGCCCGATGGCGGGCATGTCTCGCGCAACCCGGGCGCGCTGGTCGAGCTGCTGAGCGACCTGCTGCCGCTGCGGCAGACCTTTGCTGCGCGAAACATCGCCCCGCCGGCAGCGCTGCTGAACGCGATCGACCGCATGATGCCGATGCTGCGCTTCTTCCGTCACGGCGACGGCACCTTTGCGCTGTTCAACGGCATGAGCACCGCGCCATCCGATCTGGTCGCGACGCTGCTCGCCTATGACGATACCCATGGCGTGCCGATGGCGAACATGCCGCATACCGGATTCCAGCGCATCGACGCCGGCGCGATGACCGTGATCATGGATACCGGCGCGCCGCCGCCGCCGAACGTCAGCCAGGAGGCCCATGCCGGCTGCCTGTCGTTCGAATTATCCTCCGGACCGAGCCGGATCGTGATCAATTGCGGCATGCCGACCACCGGCCGCGACAACTGGCGCACCTTCGCGCGCAGCACCGCGGCGCATTCGACGCTGACCTATCACGAGACCTCGTCGTGCCAGTTCGTCGAGATGTCGGCGATGAAGCGGCTGCTGCGCGGCGCGCCCGTTACCTCAGGCCCGGCCAATGTCGAGAGTTATCGCGAGGCGGTGGCCAATGGCGACATGTTGACCACCTCGCATGACGGCTACCTCGCGCGCTTCGGCGTCATCCACCGGCGGGTTCTGATGGCCTCTCACGACGGCACCCGGCTCGACGGCGAGGACACGCTGTCGCCGCCGCCGGGCGGCCGCATCAAGGGCAGCGACGCCGACTATGCGCTGCGCTTTCACCTGCATCCGTCGGTAAAGGCGAGCCGGCTCAGCGATGCGCGCGGCGTGATGCTGGTATTGCCGAACCGCGACGTCTGGACCTTCGAAGCGCTCGACGACAAGGTCGATCTCGAGGACAGCGTGTTCCTGGCCGGCAATGACGGCCCGCGCCGCACCGCCCAGATCGTGATCCGCCAGGACGCGCGCCAGGCCTCCACGATCCGCTGGAATTTTGTCCGCTCCTCGACCTCGGCCGCCGCCACCACCGCCCGCCGCAACGCCCGCCGCGAGCCGGAACTGCCGCTGTAGCTGTCGTTCGCAGACAGCTCTCGGTGGCTCTTGCTTGACTTGTGTAAGCTGTTTGCTTACATTGCGGATGTGATCCGAACCTTTAAGAGCAAGGCCCTTTCGGAGTTGTGGACGAAGGGCACGAGTTCGAAGATTGATGCGAAAATGCACAAGCGCATTTTTGCAAGGCTGGACCGTCTCGATGTCGCCGTCCGCGCCGAGGAAATGAATATCCCAGGCTTCGATTTTCACGCCTTGCATGGCTTTGATCCAAAGCGCTATTCGGTCCATGTCAATGGGCCGTGGTGCATCACATTCGAATTCGAAGATGGCGACGCTTGCCGCATCGACTTCGAGCAGTACCATTGACGGAGAAAACATGGTCTATGCAGCCAAGCGCAGCAAGAACCGCTGCCCGACTCACCCGGGCGCGCTGCTTCGCGATGACATTATTCCGGCTACCGGTCGCACCAAGGCGGAGATCGCCGGATTGCTCGGCATTTCGCGCCAGCACCTTTACGACATCCTGGGAGAGCGAAAGCCGGTATCCCCCGCCATCGCCGTACGCCTGGGCAAGCTTTTCGGCGACGGCGCCGGAATCTGGAGCAGGATGCAGAGCGCTTACGACACCTGGCATGCGGAACAGACCGAAGATGTCAGTCATATTCCAACCATCAAGGCAAAGGCCGCCTGAGACCCCGCCCCGGGACTTGCGCCAGTATTCCTCTAATTTTCTTAGGAAACCGGGGCCAATCCCGGTTTTCTTGAGCAACCAAACCATGCTACCCGGCTGTGCTTAACAGCAGGGATTTGAGACATGACCGACCAACCGCGCCGGGTAACCCGCGCTTTGCTGTCCGTTTCCGATAAATCGGGGCTGATCGAATTCGCCCAGGCGCTGGCCGGCCATGGGGTCGAGCTGGTTTCGACTGGCGGCACCGCAAAGGCGATCGCCGCGGCCGGGCTCAAGGTCAAGGACGTCTCCGAGCTGACCGGCTTCCCCGAGATGATGGATGGCCGGGTCAAGACGTTGCATCCCAAGGTGCATGGCGGCCTGCTCGCGATCCGCGACAACAAGGAACATGCCGACGCCATGAAAGCGCACGGCATCGCGCCGATCGATTTGCTGGTGGTCAACCTCTATCCGTTCGAAGCGACCGTCGACAAGGGCGCGGGCTTCGAGGACTGCATCGAGAATATCGACATCGGCGGGCCCGCGATGATTCGCGCCGCGGCGAAGAATCACGACGACGTCGCGGTTGTGGTCGAAGCCAGCGATTATCAGGCGGTGCTCGATGAACTCGCCGCGCACAAGGGCGCGACCCGGCTCGCGTTGCGCCGGCGGCTGGCCGCCAAGGCCTACGCCCGCACCGCCGCCTATGACGCCGCGATCTCGAACTGGTTTGCCGCGCAGCTCGAAGACACCGCGCCGGATTTCCGCGCCTTCGGCGGCCGGTTGATCCAGTCGCTGCGCTACGGCGAAAATCCGCACCAGACCGCCGCCTTCTATGCGACGCCGAACAAGCGCCTCGGTGTCGCCACCGCGCGGCAGCTGCATGGCAAGGAATTATCCTACAACAACATCAACGATACCGATGCGGCCTATGAATGCGTCAGCGAGTTCGACGCCAACCGCACCGCAGCCTGCGTCATCGTCAAGCACGCCAACCCCTGCGGCGTCGCCGAAGGTGCCGACCTGCTCACCGCCTATCGCAGGGCGCTGGCCTGCGATTCGACCTCGGCCTATGGCGGCATCATCGCGCTGAATCGTACCCTTGATGCAGATGCCGCGCGTGCCATCACCGAAATCTTCACCGAAGTGATCATCGCACCTGACGCGACCGAGGAAGCCATCAAGATCATCACCGGCCGGCGCAATCTGCGGCTGCTGCTGGCGGGCGGCTTGCCCGATCCGCGCAGCGTCGGCCTCACCGCGAAGACGGTTGCCGGCGGGCTATTGGTGCAGAGCCGCGACAACGCCGTGGTCGAGGACATGGCACTGAAGGTCGCGACCAAGCGCGCGCCGACGGATGCCGAGCTGCGCGATCTCAAATTCGCCTTCCGCGTCGCCAAGCACGTCAAGTCCAACACCATCATCTACGCCAAGGATCTCGCCACCGTCGGCGTCGGCGCCGGCCAGATGAGCCGCGTCGATTCCGCCCGCATCGCCGCACGCAAGGCGCAGGATGCAGCAGCCGAACTGAAGCTCGCCGAACCCCTGACCAAGGGCTCGGTCGTCGCCTCAGACGCGTTCTTCCCGTTCGCCGACGGCATGCTGGCCTGCATCGAAGCCGGCGCCACCGCCGTGATCCAGCCCGGCGGCTCCATGCGCGACGACGAAGTGATCAAGGCCGCCGACGACGCAGGGATCGCCATGGTGTTTACGGGCGTGCGGCATTTCCGGCATTAGCCACGGTCGTCATTCCGGGGCGCGCGAAGCGCGAGCCCGGAATCCATACTCATTATCTTATCGTTGTTATGGATTCCGGGCCTGCGCCTGCGGCGCATCCCGGAATGACGAAATTTGCTAATCCTACGCCCGTGCAGAACCGTATTCCGAGACATCACCGACAAACTAAATTCGCTCGTCCCATCAAAGGTGTTTGGGCTGTCCAGTCCTCGCACGAAAAATATTCGGCTTAACGCGTCGGGCAAATCAGCGGTATCACCTCGCCCGTCTCACCCGACAAGAGGGGCGTGCGCACGTCACGAAACGCGCGGTGGGATGCGGTGGACGCTGATGTGCCTTTTGACGAACGGCACGTGAGGCGGACGGCGAAGTCGTGTGGTCCCGACGCCCCGACGCTGGCGTCAAGTTGGTGGGAAGCAAGCTTCTCACTGATGATGGTGGCAAGAAAGCCCGGTCGCCAAGGAGAGCGCGATATAAGCCGTAAACCACCGCGCGGGGAAGGCCGGAGTGTTTCCGCTGAACCTGTATGCTCGTGTGCGTTTTCTTCGCACAATTTTGCACACGAGACCGCGGGTGCAGCGCGCACCCGGTCTTCCCTGCGCCCTCTGTTTTTTGAGGGAGCGATATTCGTGCAAACCTCGGGCGCATACCGCCGCGAGAAGGCGGACGCATACCCTTTTCGGTGTTTGAAAATTGAATCTTGAATTGCAAAGGCCGTCATTGCGAGCCAACGGGCGCGCATTCGCGTGATCCGCTGGCTCGCAATGACGGTGATAGAGCCTTAATCCCTCACCCTCGCCAGCAGCACCAACCCCGCGACGAAAAACACCACCAGCACCGCCATGCCTGCTTTCTGGCTCGCGGTCACGGCGGTGATCGCACCAATCAGCAGCGGCCCGATGAACGACGTCACCTTTCCCGTGAGCGCGAACAGTCCAAAATACTGCGCGATGCGATCCTTTGGCGCGAGACGGATGAGCAGCGTGCGCGAGGCGGCTTGCAATGGACCGCCGGCGGCGCCGATCAGGCAACCGAGAATGAGATAGGCGCGCTCCGCAGCGCCGGCGAACAGGGCGCCGCCTGCGACCGGTGGCGCGACTTTCACGAACAGGATGGAATCCTTGTCGACCAGCAAAATCGCTGTGATCGACAGCAACAGGATCAGCATGCTGCCCATGATCACCCGCTTGGGCCCGAGCCTGTCGTCGAGCTTGCCGCCAAGCCAGGCGAGCAGCAGCGGCGGGATGATGGTGGGATCGCCGGGCCTGCCGATCCACATCGCGCAAGCGCCGATCACGAGCAGCGCGCCAAAACCCGCGATCCACGGCTTGCGGCGGCCCGAGGCATCGGCAATCGCGCCGAGCACCGGCGACAGCAGCGCGATCATCAATCCGGCAGCGGCGGTGGCAAATCCCCACAGCGCCTGGCCGCTGGCCGGGTCGGGCGCGACGAAGCTCGCGAAATAGGGGGCGAACACAAAGGTCGTGATCAGCGTGAAATAAGGCTGCGCGGCCCAATCGAAGAAGATCCAGCTTACGACAGCGCTGCGGGGCGGATATTGCTGCGAAATGTCCGTGCCCCCGGCGTTAGCCCGATCAATCATGCCGAAAATATCTCCCGCGCGATCACAATCAGGCGTTTTGCCTGCGAAATCCGACCCCATATAGGATGCGCTGATAATGCGAGCGTTTTGCGAAATGTCCCGGCGGCTTTGGGGAGATTGATGAAGGTCTTTTCAACCGATCGGCGCAGGTTTATCGCCGCCATCGCATTGCTGGTCGCCTTCGGCGCGCCCGCACTCGGCCAGGAGCAGCGGCACTTCTACACGCCGCCGGCCACGGGAAGCGTGCACGGCATACCTGCCGAAAGCGGCATGGTGGTGGCGCAGGAAAAACTGGCTGCCCAAATCGGCGCCGACTTCCTGCGACAGGGCGGCAACGCAGTGGATGCGGCGGTCGCCACAGGCTTTGCGATGGCCGTGAGTTATCCGCGCGCCGGAAATCTCGGCGGCGGCGGTTTCATGGTGATCCACTCCGCTGAGCGCAATGAGGACGTCGCGATCGACTATCGCGAGACCGCGCCAAGCGCGACCACGCGTGACATATTTCTCGGCACCGACGGCAAGCCCGACAACGACAAATCGCGCAACTCCGCGCTCGGCATCGGCGTGCCCGGTACGGTGGCGGGATTGGCGCTGGCGCTGGAGAAATACGGTTCGGGCCAGTTCACGCTGGCGCAGATCCTCAAGCCCGCGATCGATCTCGCACGCGATGGGTTAGTCGTTGCCGATGATACCGCCGACACCCTGCCGGACATGTACCGCCGGATGTCGCGCTGGCCGAATTCGGCCAGGACATTCTCCCGTGCCGACGGCACGCCGCTGCACGAGGGCGACCGGCTGATCCAGGGCGATCTTGCGGCAACGTTGTCGGCAATCGCGGAACAAGGCCCGCGCGGCTTCTACGAAGGGCCGGTCGCGCAAAAACTCGTCAAGGCCATCAAGGATGCCGGCGGCATCATGACGCTGGATGATCTGAAATCGTATCAGCCTGAGATACGAGCTCCCGTGCGCGGCACCTATCGTGGCTACGACATCGTCTCGATGCCGTTGCCCTCCTCCGGCGGCACCGTGCTGGTGGAGATACTGAACATCCTCGAGGGCTTCCCGATGTCTGATATGAAGCAGGGCTCCGCGGCCTCGCTGCATGTCATGATCGAGGCCATGAAGCGCGCCTATGCCGATCGCGCGCACTATCTCGGCGACCCCGCTTTCGTCAATGCGCCGACGCAAGTCATGATCACCAAGGATTACGCTGCCAAGCAGCGGGCGAGCATCGACCTTGCGCGCGCGACGCCCTGGGCTGATGCGCTCGCGGCAACGCCGCCGCGCGAAGGCAGCAACACCACGCATTATTCGGTCGTCGACAGCCGCGGCAACGCGGTCAGCAACACCTACACGCTGAACTTCCCCTATGGCGTCGGCCTGGTCGCCGAAGGCACCGGCGTGCTGCTCAACAACGAGCTCGACGATTTCACCGCCGCGCCCGGCGCCTCCAACGCCTTTGGCCTGGTCGGATTCGAAGCCAATTTGCCCGGCCCGGGAAAGCGACCGCTGTCATCGATGTCGCCGACCATCGTGCTCAGGGATAACAAGCCGGTGCTGGTGACGGGCACCCCCGGCGGCAGCCGCATCATCTCGGCGGTGACGCAGGTGATCGTTGACGTCATCGACTACAAGATGGATATCGCCGACGCCGTCGCCGCACCGCGTTTGCATCATCAATGGCTGCCCGACGAGGTCAGGATCGAGAACGGTTTTCCGGACGACGTGCTGGCCGAGTTGAAAGCGAAAGGGCACACGCTGGTCGAGCCGCTCGGCTACTCCTCGGCCAATTCGATCGCGGCGACGCCTTATGGTCTGCTCGGCGCACCGGATCCGCGCACGCGTGGTTCGGAGGCCGCGGGGCAGTAGCAGGCGTTTGCGCAGCGGATGCATCGGAGTAGACTGCCGCCTCCGCGCAAGCCGGCCGCGGTATCGCAACCAAGCCGGTGAAAAGTTCTTCCGAGGGAACACCATGAGCACGGCCGAACCATCGCGGGCGATGGAAACAGCTCCTATCGAAGATACCAGCCTTCTCGCCTTCTACCGCGACATGAACCTGGCCGAACGTCGGACGTTCTGGGCCTGCGCGTCGGGCTGGGCGCTCGACGGCATGGATTTCATGATCTATCCGCTCGTCATCGGCACCATCATCGCGCTGTGGAAGGTCGATGCCGGCACCGCGGGGCTTGCGGGCACGGTGACGCTGCTCGCGTCCGCCGTCGGCGGCTGGCTCGGCGGCTATCTCGCCGACCGCATCGGCCGGGTGAAGACGCTGCAATTCACCATCCTCTGGTTCTCGTTCTTCTCGCTGGTCTGCGCGGTGGTGCAGAATTTCGATCAGCTCCTGGTCGCCCGCGCGCTGCTGGGCTTGGGCTTCGGCGGCGAATGGGCGGCGGGCGCGGTGCTGATGGGCGAAGCGATCCGTCCGCAATATCGCGGACGCGCAGTCGGATCGGTGCAATCTGGCTGGGCGGTCGGCTGGGGTCTTGCGGTGCTGGCGCAGGCGATCCTGTTCTCGGCTTTGCCGGCGGAAAGCGCGTGGCGCTGGATGTTCGTGATCGGCGCGCTGCCGGCGCTGCTGGTGTTCTATCTCAGGCGTTACGTGACCGAGCCCGAGATCGCCGCCGCGACCCGCATCAAGCAGCAGGCGGAGGGCGACAGCCCAGCGCTCTGGGAAATCTTCAATGGACCGATCCTGAAGACCACGATTCTGGCGTCGCTGATGGCGACGGGATGCCAGGGCGGCTATTACGCCATCACCTTCTGGGTACCGCGCTTTCTCACCACCGAACGCAAATTGTCGATCGTCAGCTCCACGGGTTATCTCTCGGCGCTGATCATCGGCTCCTTCGTCGGCTACCTCGTTGGCGCCTGGCTTGCCGACCGGATCGGGCGGCGCAATCTGTTCCTGATCTTCTCGCTCGGCGCGATCGCGGTGGTGCTGCTCTACACCCAACTGCCGCTGAGCAACGAGCTGTTGTGGGTGCTGGGCTTCCCGCTCGGCTTCTTCGCATCGGGCTATTTCTCCGGCGTCGGCGCGTTCCTCACCGAACTTTACCCAACGCGGCTGCGCGGCTCGGGCCAGGGCTTTTGCTACAATTTCGGCCGCGGCATCGGCGCGCTGTTCCCGTTCTTGGTCGGCTCGCTGTCGACCACCACCACGCTCGCCAATGCGATCGCGATCTTTGCGGTCGCCGCCTACGGCGTATTCTTCCTCGCCGCCTTTGCGCTGCCCGAGACCCGCGGCAAGGTGCTGCATGCGGACGGGTGAGCGTTGAACCACGGAGAGGTGAAGAGAACGTCACGACCGTTTCTTAAAACAAGTTGGAGATCGCGCCATGACATCCCTCAAAGGCAAGACGCTGTTCATCTCCGGCGCGAGCCGCGGCATCGGGCTCGCCATCGCGCTGCGGGCGGCGCGCGACGGCGCCAACGTCGCGATCGCGGCGAAGACCGCGGAGCCGCATCCGAAGCTGAAGGGCACCATCTATACCGCGGCCGACGAGATCCGCGCCGCCGGCGGCAAGGCGTTGCCGGTGCTCTGCGACATCAGGGACGAAAGTCAGGTGATCGCGGCGATCGAGCAGACCGTCACCGAATTCGGCGGCATCGACATCTGCGTCAACAATGCCAGCGCCATCAGCCTGACCGACTCGCAAATGACCGACATGAAGCGGTTCGACCTGATGATGGGCATAAATACGCGCGGCACCTTCATGGTGTCGAAATATTGCATTCCGCATCTGAAGAAGGCCGAAAACCCGCACATCCTGATGCTGTCGCCGCCGCTCGACATGAAAGCAAAGTGGTTCGAACGCATTCCACCGCCTACACCATGGCGAAGTTCGGCATGAGCATGTGCGTGCTTGGCCTGTCGGGCGAGTTGAAGTCCGCCGGCGTCGCCGTCAACGCGCTGTGGCCGCGGACCACGATCGCGACCGCCGCGGTCGGCAATCTCCTGGGCGGCGACGCCATGATGCGCGCCAGCCGAACGCCGGAGATCGTGGGCGACGCGGCCTATGCGATCTTCACCAAGCCCTCGCGCGAATTCACCGGACATTTCTGCATCGACGACAAGCTGCTCTACGCCGAGGGCGTGCGCGACTTCGATCCCTATCGGGTCGACAAATCGGTGCCGCTGATGCCGGATTTCTTCGTGCCCGATGACGACGTGCCGCCGCCCGGCGTCATCGTGCAGCCGCTGCCGGCTGGCGGCGCGCATTAGTTACGCTGGCAGGGGGGAATCGTGGGCTGGCGAAAATGGACATTTGTCGCCGTCGCGGTGGTGCTGGGGGTGCCAATTGGGGCGGGCGCTTATTTCCGGGCCGACCGCGCCATTCGCGTCGCAACTGGCGTGGTCGCGCATAACGTCTGCACCAAGACATTCGTATCTGGCCTCGACCCACAAACCGCGTTCTCGGAGACGTCCGAGCGCGAAGGGATTCGGCTCCTGCGGCATGTCCTGAAGTTTCAGGTCGATGGCACCGCCAGGACCGTGGATGCGTCGGTGGCCGGATTGCTCGGAAGCCATGCCGTGTTTTACGACGGGCTCGGTTGCGTGCTGCGGCATGGATCGAGCCAGCCCTACATTCTCAGGAGCGATATTGACGCACTGAAGGTGCCGAAGACGCCGCCGCTGTTACCGGAGATCGCGGGTCCCGACATCGTCGAATCGACCGATCCCGCATTGAAGGCGGCGCTCGATCATGCCTTCGAGGAACCGCCGGAGCCGCCGTTTCGCAGGACCAAAGCGGTCGTGGTGGTGCATGACGGCAAGGTGATCGCCGAACGTTACGCTGCCGGCGCCGGCGTCGACACGCCGCTGATCGGCTATTCGATGACCAAGTCGGTGATCTCTGCATTGATCGGCATCCTGACCCAGCAGGGCCTGACCTCGCCGTCGCTGCCGGCGCCGGTGCCGGAGTGGCGTGGCCCAAATGATCCCAGGCGCGAGATCGAGGTCGGGAATCTCCTGCGCATGACCACGGGTCTGGCGCTGGACGAAACCAACAGCGGCTTCGATCCCTCGAGCCAGATGATCTATCTCCATGACGATATGGCCGGCTTTGCCGTGCAGGCTGCGCCGATCGCGCCACCCGGCACGCGATGGCACTACAGCAGCGCCACGACGCAGATCCTGGCGCGCGTGATCCGCGACGCCGTGGGCGGGCCGGAGCAGACCCTGGCGTTCGCCTGGCGCGAATTGTTCAATCCGCTCGGCATGCGCAACGTGACGCTGGAGTTCGACGGATCGGGCACGCTGCAGGGAACAACCTACATGTCGGCGAGCGCGCGGGACTGGGCCAGGTTCGGATTGCTTTATCTGAATAACGGGATGGTCGGGGGAAAGCGCATCCTGCACGAGGACTGGGTGGATTTTTCGGCCGCCGCCACGCTCGACAGCGATTATGGCGCCGGGTTCTGGACCAACCGCAGCGAGCATGGATATGCGCCGGGGCGCGTCCGCGGAGGCATTCCTCGCGACGCGTTCCTTGCCTCGGGGGACCTCGGCCAACGCATCGTGATCATGCCGACGCAGCATCTCGTCGTGGTCCGGCTCGGCGATAGCGTCGACCCGACAGGCGACATTCGTGGACTTACGCGGCTGGTGCGCGAGGTGATCGCTGTGGTGCAGCCCTAGATGGCCAAGCCATGAAGCTCTGTGCGCCAATGTGTGACGCGCTCCTTCAGGAGCGTGTCGCGGACATAAGGGATCTCCTCGTCTTCGAGTTGCTCGAGCGGCTCGAAGGTGAAGGTGTCAGCGCCATGCGAGGTCCACGCAGACTGCAGGTCGCGGATGGAATGGGTGCCAACGCGCAGCGTGAACCAGATGCGATTTTGAACGGTGCCGAGATTGAGCGTTTGACCCACCCAGACCTGATTCGAAGCCGCGCAGCGAACCGCGAAGATGCCGGCGGCATCCTTGCGCTTCCTGTAGTCGGCGATCGCCGCCTTTTTGTCTTCGCTCTTCATCCGCCGCTCCCGACGCCAAGTCCGTGGTCGGAAGGGCAGATAGCCGAGATTTCATCGGTCGTCAATTATACCCGGATAATATTAATCTACTTACCGTCCAACCGCGTACGGACCGCCCTTTTCCAGCGCCCGGGCATAGGCTGGCCGGGCATGGATACGTTCGAGGAATGCCATCGCCTTGGGATGACCGTCCTCCAGCCCGCCGCGCGCGGCAGCCGCCTCAAGCGGAAAACTCATCTGAATGTCGGCGCCGGAGAATTCGCTTCCGGCGAACCATTCACTCTTTCCGAGCTCGCTTTCCCAGTACGCCATGTGCTGCTTGAGCTGCGGATTAACCAGCGTGGTCAGCGCCTGGTTGGCGACCTTGCGCACCAGCGGCCGCAGCAGCGCCGGCGCCCGCTTCGGCATCAGCGTGAACAACAGCTTCAGCAGCAGCGGCGGCATCGCGGAGCCTTCCGCATAGTGCAGCCAATAGGTGTAGCGCAGCCGCTCCGGCGTATCAGGCGGCGGGATCAGCCGGCCATTGCCGTAGGTGGCGATGATGTATTCAACGATCGCGCCCGATTCCGCGACGGTGTTGCCGTTGTCGGTGATGACAGGCGACTTGCCGAGCGGATGAATGGCCCGCAGCTCCTTCGGCGCGCGCATGTCGGGCTGGCGCTGATAGCGCACGATCTCGTAGGGCACGCCGAGCTCTTCCAGGAGCCACAGCACCCGCTGCGAGCGGGAATTATTGAGATGATGAACCGTCAGCATTTGGTGTCCCCCGGGATGTTGGCGCGGCGTTGGTGCCAGCCGGACGGAGGAAAGTCGAGATGGCTCACCGCGGTTATATTACCCGGATCTTATGGACAAGTACAATATATCCGGGTAAAAATATTCCGGAAGCAAGGAGCTGTCATCATGAGCTCGGGAACTGAGCCCGCCTATATCGCCTTCGAGGGAGAGCGCCGCATCGCATCCGGCGACCTCGGCGAGGTCGCCCGCGCCGCCAGGCAAACGCTGGACCGGCGCAAGGATGCCTCGGTGCTGATCTTCGATGGCCGGACCTCCGGCCCCATCGACCTCGATTTTCGGGGCTCGGTGGACGACGTGCTGGCGCGGCTGCCGAAGCAGGATCCGCCATCGATCGCCTTGGATACCGCGGTCGCCGCGCCACGAGGCCCCGGCCGCCCAAAGCTCGGGGTGGTCGCGCGCGAAGTGACGCTGCTGCCTCGGCACTGGGACTGGCTGTCACAACAGAAAGGCGGCGCCTCGGTCGCGATCCGCAGGTTAGTGGACGACGCACGGCGAACCAGCGAGGACAGGGATCGCGTCCGCCACGCCCAGGAGGCCGCCTATCGTTTCATGTCTGCCATGGCCGGCAACCGGCCGCATTATGAAGACGCCATCCGCGCCTTGTTCGCTCACGACCCGAGCCGTTTCGGAAAATTGATCGCCGAATGGCCCGCCGATGTGCGCGATCACGTCTCCCGGCTGGCGGAACGGGCATTTCGCCGCGAGGCGTGAGCAAGCCCGGTTGATCCCTGTGATCCGGCCCGCTAGGCTGCTTGAAATGATAGCGATCATACAAGAAGCCGCCGGGGAGACCGCCTTGAGCACCAATCCGCAGTTCCTGTTCGATTTCGGCAGCCCCAACGCCTTCCTCAGCCATGAGGCGATCCCGGCGATCGAAAAGCGCACGGGTGCGAAATTCGAATATGTCCCGATCCTGCTCGGCGGCGTTTTCAGGGCCACCAACAACAAGTCGCCGGCAGAGACGCTCGCCGGCGTCAAGAACAAGCGCGAATTCCATGCGCTGGAGACCGAGCGCTTCGTCAAGCGCTTCAACGTCAAGCCCTATATCATGAATCCATTTTTTCCGGTCAACACGCTGAACCTGATGCGCGCCGCCATCGCCGCGCAATTCGAGGGCGTGTTCGAGAAATACGTTGATGCTGCGTTTCACCATATGTGGGTCGAACCCAAGAAGATGGACGATCCGGAAGTGGCGGCGAAGGCGCTCGCCTCCTCGGGCCTCGATGCGGCCAAGCTATTGGCGCGCTCGCAGGATGCCGATGTGAAAGCAAAACTGATCGAGAATACGCAGGCCGCAGTGGAGCGCGGCACATTCGGCTCGCCGACTTTCTTCGTCGGCAAGGAGATGTTCTTCGGCAAGGAGCAGCTGCGCGAAGTCGAGGAAATGGTTGCGGGGAAATAATTCCGGCTACCGTCATGGACCCGGGTAGTGGAGACCTCAAAATGCAAAAGCGAAACGCCACCTGTGCGGTGATCGGCGCCGGCGACTTTATCGGAGCCGAGATCGCCAAGAAATTCGCCGCCGAAGGCTTTACGGTGTTCGCCGGCCGCCGCAACGGCGAAAAGCTCGAACCGCTGGTCAAGGAAATCGAGGCCGCCGGCGGCACGATATTCGGCCGCTCGCTCGACGCGCGGAAGGAGGAAGAAATCACGGCCTTCCTCAACGACGCCGACAAGCACGCGCCGCTCGAAGTCTGCATCTTCAATATCGGCGCCAACGTCAATTTTCCGATTCTGGAGACCACCGACCGTGTATTCCGAAAGGTCTGGGAAATGGCCTGCTGGGCCGGCTTCCTGGCGGGCCGCGAATCCGCGCGGCTGATGCTGCCGCACGGCCAGGGCAATATCTTCTTCACGGGGGCTACCGCGAGCTTGCGCAGCGGCAGCGGTTTTGCTGCCTTTGCCAGCGCGAAATTCGGCCTGCGGGCGGTAGCGCAGGCGATGGCGCGCGAGCTCGGGCCGAAGAACATCCATGTCGCGCATCTCATCATCGATTCCGGCGTCGATACCGCCTGGGTGCGCGAGCGCCGCGAACAGTTCTGGGGCAAGGAAGCGCTCGACAATCCCGATCTGCTGATGCCGCCGGCGTCGGTGGCCGCGTCGTATTGGCAGCTCTACCAGCAGCCGCGCAGCGCCTGGACGTTTGAACTGGAGATCCGGCCGTTCGGGGAGAAGTGGTAGAGAGGCGAATGGTGAGTGGCGAATAGCGAATGGTGGGGTAGCGAATATGGCCCCTTCCCTATTCGCCATTCGCCACTCACTATTCGCTCCTGAAGAATAAAGAGGATCCCAACAATGCGTGTTCTCGTGGTCGGCGCCGGCGCTATCGGCGGATATTTTGGCGGCCGGATGCTGCAGGCCTCCCGCGACATCACGTTTCTGGTCCGCCCGAAACGCGCGTCCGAACTGGCGGGTGCCGGGCTCGTGATCAAAAGCCCGAACGGCGATGTCACGCTGAAGAACCCGCCGACCATGCAGGCCGACAAGCTTTCCGAAAAATTCGACGTCGTCCTGTTAAGCTGCAAGGCGTTCGATCTCGAGGACGCGATCAAATCGTTCGCGCCTGCGGTCGGGCCAAACACCTCGATCATCCCGCTGCTCAATGGCATGCGGCACCTTGACGTCCTCGACGAGAAATTCGGTGCTGACCGCGTGCTCGGCGGGCTCTGCGCCATTGCGGCGACGCTGAACGACGCGCGCGAGGTGGTTCAACTCGCGCCGATGCAGTCACTCGCTTTCGGCGAGCGTGGGGGCGGGATATCGGATCGGGTGCGCGCCATCGCGGAGGTTTTCTCCAGCGTAACCGGCGCCACGGCGAGCGAGCGTGTGATGCAGGATATGTGGGAGAAGTGGGTGCTCCTCGCCTCGCTGGCCGCTTCCACCAGCCTGATGCGGACCTCGGTCGGCAATATCCTGGCCGCACCCGGCGGCAGGGATTTTCTGCTCGGCATTTTGGACGAATGCAGCGCGATCTCGACCGCCGAAGGCTACGCGCCGAGCGGGCCGTTCTTCCAGCGAACCCACGGCCTTCTCACCGCCGAAGGCTCGCCGATGACGGCCTCGATGTTCCGCGACATCAAGGCGGGCCTGCCGGTCGAGGCAGATCACGTGATCGGCGATCTGATCGCGCGCGCCGATGCCGCGAAGATCCCGGTGCCGAAATTGCGCACGGCATACACGCATCTGAAGGCGTATGAGAGGGCGCGGGGGTGACGATTGGAGTTGGCGAATGGCGAATAGGAACGCTCTACCCCTATTCGCTACTCACCACTCGCTATTCGCCAACCTCAGAGATGCGCGATATAATGTGCGAGCGCTTCGATCTCTTCCTCGCTCAGGGGATAGGCGACATCGGCCATCGCGGCCTGAGCGCCGCCGGAACGCACGCCCGATTTGTAGTCGTGCAGCGCCTTCACCAGATATTCCTCACGCTGGCCCGCGATGCGCGCGACGGCCTTGGCACCGACAAAGCCATCGCCGTGACATGACGCGCAGCGGCGGCCGGCGGCCGCCTGTTTGCCCTTCTCGGACAAATCCGGATTGTCGTCCTTCGGACCCTTGAAAGGTGTCAGCGAGGCGAAATAGGCGCCGAGGTCGCGGATATCCTCGTTGTTGAGCTGCTCGACGATCGGCTGCATCTGCTCGTTCTTGCGCGAGCCGGCGCGGAAAAAAACCAATTGCCACTGGATGAACTGATCGAGCTGGCCCGCCAGCGAGGGAATGTTCTCCATTTGCGATATGCCGTTGTCGCCGTGGCAGCCGGCACAGATTTCGGCTTTCTGCTTGCCAGCAGCGACGTCGGCGGCGTGGGCGGGGGCGATGACGAGCGCGAAAAGCGAAAAGACGAGCGCGCTGATCGCGTGCGAAACAGACTGCAGGCGCATGATTGGAATTCCACTCTACCAAGCTCGTCATTCCGGGGCGCCCGTAGGGCGAGCCCGAAATCCATAACCCTCAGTCGTGGGTATGGGTTCCGGACTTGCGTGCAAACGCACGCAATCCGGAACGACAGGATGTGACATTCAAACAAAGTGAGAGGCTGCGGTCGCCTTTCGAGGCAACCGCAGCCTCCGACGGTTCAAGCCTTATTTCTTGTAGCTGATGCGATAGATCGCACCGGCCCAGTCGTCGGCGACGAGGATCGATCCATCCTTGTCGAGGAGAATGTCGGCGGGACGGCCGAGATAGCCTTGGTCGCCTTCGAGCCAGCCGGACGCAAAGACCTCCTGCTTGGCATTCTTGCCGTCGGGACCGACGATCACGCGCATGATACGCGCGCCCTGGTACTTATGCCGGTTCCACGAACCGTGTTCGGCGATCAGGATGTTGTTCTTGTACTCGGCCGGGAATTGGCTGCCGGTATAGAACTTCATGCCGAGCGGAGCGACGTGGGCGCCGAGATTGAGCACCGGCGGGGTGAATTCCGAGCACTTGTGACCCATCGCGAATTTCGGGTCCGGCATGTCCCCCTGATGGCAATAGGGATAGCCGAAATGCTCGCCGATCTTCGAGATCATGTTGAGCTTGTCGCTCGGCAGATCGTCGCTGACCCAGTCGCGGGCGTTTTCGGTGAACCAGTACTTCCCGCTGCGCGGATCGACATCGCCGCCGACGCTGTTGCGAACGCCGAGGGCATAGACTTCCGCGTTGCCGGTCTTGGGATCGACGCGGCGGATCTGCGACACGCTGGTCGGGGGAACGCCGACGTTGAAGGGAGGTCCGAACGGAATGTAGAACCAGCCATCCTTGTCGGCCGCGAGATATTTCCAGCCATGCGCGGCGTAGGACGGCATGTCGTCATACACCACCTTGCCGTCGCCAAGCTTGTCGAGATTGGCCTCGGCGTTTTCGTATTTGATCAGCTTGTCGACCGCGATGACGTAGAGCGCGCCGTCCTTGAAGGCGAGACCGGTGGGCATGTTCAGCCCCTTGAGGATGGTCTTGACCTCCTTCTTGCCGCCATTGTCCGTGATCGCATAGACGTTGCCGAGGCCGAAGGAGCCGACGAACAGCGTGCCCTTGTCGCCCCAGGCCATCTGCCGCGCCGCCAGCACGTTCGAGGCATAGACATCGATCTTGAAGCCCGCCGGCAGCTTGATCTTCTTCATCAGCGTTGCCAATTCGGCGTCCGATGAGCCCGTCGGCGGACCGGACGGCGGCACGAGGCCCTTTTGCGCCTCGGTCTCGTCGCCGAGGAACCAGTCGTCCGGCGGATGGGTCCAGAATTCCTTGGTGCCGGACTGGTAGCTGTGGAGAGGCTTTTGCTGGGCGTTGGCCTGACTGGCGCCCGCGACAAGCGCGATTGCCGCGAACGCAAGAATAGATCGATTGAAAGCTGGTTTCATCGCGTCACTCCCTAAGCAGCCTGGCGGCTGCATCTGTTTTTATTTTGAACGAGACGAGCGTTGGTAGGTCTGGGTGAGATGATCAGACCGGAAAATGTTAGCACATCCGATGCCGGAGAGAAGCGCGCACGACGCCAAGCGGCCAAGTCACATCAAAGTGAGAAGAAATTTCTCTGGCTCGGGTTTGTTTGAGACGATCTTCGTGCCGCGCTGCATCGCAATATACCGAACGCGAACGCCTGCGTTCATCGTGCGCGACTTTTGCGCCTGCCGTTCACGATGACGCGGCATGGATCGACGACGTCTTGCGGCGCCCGCGGACACCGCACAAACGCTTCAGGTAGAATTCGAAGCGGATTGCACGCGAGAGGCGGTCCTGCTCGAACGCCCGTTGCTGCTTGCGTAGTTTAATGCTTGCGGCGGATCGCTCGTTCGTGCCCATCGAGCGCAGCCGCGAACAGCGTCGGCAGGGTCTTGGCATAGACTTCGATGAAGGTCGCATCCCCGCAGGCACGCGGGCCATGCGCAGCCTGGTCGGCGAGGCGTGCGGCCTTGGCCTCGGACTTTGCGAAGATGTGCCAGAACCAATCCGGCTTTTTCTCCATTGCCTCCTTGTGCATTTTGATGACGGCGGCTCCGACCGCGCCCATGGCACTCACTACGCCCGCGCTCATGGTGCTGAGTGCGGCCGCACTCATGATATCTTCGCGGGCGTCGGACGCGGCGGCTCGTGCTTTTCTCGGCATGCTCGGCTCCTGATGTTCCTGCCCGATCACGGAGCCTAGGCAGGGGAAGTTGACGGCCTCTGAATTGACAGTCCTAAGTTAGGATGTTCGATTTCGTTCGGGTATATCTAAAGTTGTTGTCTGTCGTCGGCGCATCGAAGGCAGGCGGACGTCAAGGGCATGAGCGGCCGTCGAATTCGCGACATCCGACATCCGCACAGGAGTTGAGCCGTGCGCGTTTTCGTTCTGGGTGGCACGGGCGTAATCGGCTCGGCCGTGATGGGAGAACTGATCGCACGCGGGCACGAAGTGTTCGCCCTGGCGCGGTCGCACCAGTCATCGGCAAACCTTGGTAAATGCGGCGCCACGCCGATCGCTGGCGATATCGCATCGCCGGAGCCGTGGACGTCGTCGCTTCCGCAGATCGATGCGGTCATTCATGCGGCCTGCGATTTCAACAGCGACATGGGGGCGATTGATCGTCATCTGCTCGACGTATTGTTGCCCGCGCTTGGCGCGCAGCCGAACAAAGTCCGCTTCATCTATACCGGCGGCTGCTGGCTCTGCGGCGCGACCGGGGACGCCCTCGCGACCGAGGCAAGCTCGTTTCGGCCCCTGCACGCCTTCGCATGGATGGTACCGCATCTCGAGCGCATCCTGGCTTCACCCGAGGTCGATGGCATCGTCATCCACCCGGCCATGGTCTATGCGGTCGCAGGCGGCGGCGTGTTCCGGCGTTTCGCCCGTGAGGCGATCGAACGCGAGGCGGTCCGCGTCGTGGGGAGCGAGGATGTTCGTTGGCCACTGGTGCACAGCGAGGACCTGGCAAAGCTGTATGCGCTGGCGATGGAACACGCGCCGGCAGGATCGAGCTATATCGGCGCGGCGATTGAAGGCTTCGCCGTTGGCCGCATCGCGCGCGCCTTCGCCGCGCGGCGCGGCACGCCACACCTTGAGCCGCAAATCATCTCTGCAGACGAAATTGCAACCGAGCTCGGCGAATGGGCCAGGGGCTATGCACTTGATCAGCAGTTGAGCGGCGCAAGAGCGCAGGCCGAACTCGGCTGGCGGCCGAGACATCTCGATCCCGAAGCTGAGATCGCGGCCCTTCCCTGAGTTGGTAGCTGAAAAACAAAAGCCCGCTCATGCGGCGGACCTTCATCAAACTTCCATTCGGCTGGGGCAGAAAATCTGGAGCGGGCGAAGGGGCTCGAACCCTCGACCCCGACCTTGGCAAGGTCGTGCTCTACCACTGAGCTACACCCGCATCCGAGATGGCGGCGATCGCTCGCCGACAACGGCAGAGCTATGCCAAATGCGGCCCGCGAATGCAACAGCCGCACGCGGTCCGAGACCGGGCAGATAGCCCCATTTTCTTAACAAATAGACGCGAATCGACCCGATTCGTCGCCGGGGCCCAATTATTCTGCCCGGGGCGGCGCGAGGACCCGGGAACCCGACCATTTCGGGCGTCAGCCTGTCACGGAACGATTCGAGCCAATTCCCGGGTGAACCCCGCCAGGTCCCGGTCAGTTGGTCGCGGTCCGCCGCCTCGCCCAGCAATGTCGCCGCCCATCATGCAGTGCCGAGGGAAGCGGAATCCGCCCGATATCCCGGGGAACGGAACGGTCGCAGGCCGATTGAAATTTGCCGCCAAGCCGCCATTTAGCTGCACAGAAGCTCTGACCCCCTCCCTTCTAGCCGTGCTAGAAGAGGCCCCATTTCCAAGACCTCATTCTATAAGGCGAGGACACCGTGACGATAGTTGAGCAGGGCGGCGCCCAGGTGCCGCAGGCAGCACCCGATCTGATCAAGGAGACGACCACACAGACCTTCGTCAAGGATGTGATCGAGGAATCCAAGCGCCAGCCGGTGCTGATCGACTTCTGGGCGCCGTGGTGCGGCCCCTGTCGTCAGCTCACGCCGATCCTCGAGAAGGCTGTCCGCAACGCCAAGGGCCGGGTCAAGCTCGTCAAGATGAACATCGACGAACATCCGGCCGTTCCCGGCCAGATGGGCATCCAGTCGATTCCCGCAGTGATCGCGTTCGTCAACGGCCAGCCGGCCGACGGCTTCATGGGCGCGGTGCCGGAGAGCCAGGTCAACGCCTTCATCGACAAACTGACAAAAGGCATGGCGGCGCCGGGCGAGCCGAACATTGCTGACGTGCTCAAAGAGGCCGAAGCCGTCCTGGCGGAAGGCGATGCCGCGACCGCAGCGCAAATCTATGCCGAGGTGCTGGCGGTCGACGCTACCAACATCGCAGCCTTGGCTGGCCTGGCGAAATGCTACGTCACGTCGGGCGCGGTCGAGCAGGCCAAGCAGACGCTCGCCATGGTGCCGGAATCCAAGCGCAACGACGTCGCGGTGAAGGCCGTACAGGCCTCGATTGATCTGGCCGAACAGGCACAAGCCGTCGGCCCGGTCACGGAGCTGGAACAGAAAGTCGCCGCAAACCCGCTGGATCATCAGTCGCGATTCGATCTGGCGACCGCGCTCAACGCCATAGGCAAACGCGTCGAGGCGACCGAGCAGTTGCTCGCCATCGTCAAACGCGATCGCAAGTGGAACGACGACGCCGCGCGAAAACAGCTGGTGCAATTGTTCGAGGCGTGGGGCGGGGCCGATGAGGCGACCGTCGAGGGACGCAAGCGGCTGTCGACGATCCTGTTCTCGTAGATGCCGCAGGCGCCAGAGCGTTTACGAGCGAAGTGGATACCGGTTCGCATAGCAATCAAGTTTACGCAGATTGCGTAGACTTATCTGCGGTAGGAAACGCGTCGAAACAAGAATCTAGGCGGGGCCGCCAATGCCGATCAATGCCGAATACCGCGGACCCGGCGAACTCCCCGAAGTGATTCCGGTGTTTCCGCTGCCCGGCGCATTGCTGCTGCCGCGCGGCCAGATGCCGCTCAATATCTTCGAGCCGCGGTACCTCGCGATGGTCGACGATACGCTGCGCGACGGCCACCGCCTGATCGGCATGATCCAGCCTGATGTCACCCACTCCCATAGTGAGGAGAGGCCGGCGCTGTTCCGCGTCGGCTGCGCCGGGCGCATCACCCAGCTCGCCGAATCCGGCGACGGCCGCTACATCCTCGAACTCACCGGGGTCTCGCGCTTCAAGGTGGTGGAGGAACTGACCACGCTGACCGCGTACCGGCAGTGCAAGGTGGATTTCTTCTCCTTCGTGGACGATTTCACCGCGCGCAAGGGCGAGGAGGCGGTGGATCGAAAGTCGTTGCTCGACGTGCTGACGGACTTCCTCAAGGCCAACAATCTGAAAGTGGATTGGGAAGGTATCGAGAGCGCACCGAACGAGGCGCTGGTCAACGCGCTGGCAATGATGTCGCCCTATGGCCCTGCAGAAAAGCAGGCGATGCTGGAAGCGCCCGACCTCAAGACCCGCGCCGAGATCCTGATCGCGGTGACCGAGATGGATCTCGCCAAGAAGCGCACCAGCGGCGAACCCGGACTGCAGTGAGCGCAATTCCCGCTCGCCACGCCCGATCCGATGACCCCTTGTAGAGACCATCAAACGTCGGTGGGAAGGAGCAATGTCTCGCCGGTTGCGACCAGCGATCTCTCGCCTTTCTCGTTTTCGGCGAACAGTTCTGCCTTTGCGAAGATTTGCCTGCGTCCGACACGTACCGTGCTGCCTTTCGCGACAAACAGCCGGCCGACCGCCGGCTTCAGGCAGTTCATCGAGAAATGCGATGCGATGACGTGGCCGGCCAGCGTGGCGGCGGCGAATCCGCACGCGGTATCGAGGAGCGCCGCGATGATCCCGGCGTGCAGGTAACCCGCGTATTGCCCGAAGTCGGCGTTCCATTGCATCCGCAACTCGGCTGCACCGTCCTCCGCCGCGACGAGTTCGAAGCCGGCCAACTTGTTGAAGCCTGCGGAAGCATTCACCGCGATGAGCTGCTGTAGATTGAGCGCGGAAGTCACGGGTTGCTCCGGTTCGCTGCGCGAGTTTTCCGCTGTGATGCGGATCCGATCCTTCATGATTCTTCTCCTGTTGCCCAGCCAAAACATGAGGTGTCCGCGCTACCGTAGCCGCGCCTAGTACGCCGGCGATCGCCAACGCGACCACCGCACTCATCGCCGCCCAGCCAAAATGCCGGCCGCGTGTCGCCCAGGCGTTGGCGAACGCCGCAAAGGCGTAGACCGCGGCCAGCGTCGCCACCGTCAAGTGACGGGCCGACTCGGACCCCATCGAGGGCGCGGCGATCAAGAGGATGCCGCCACCGATCCACGCTACCGTGCCGGCCTGCCAGACCAGTCGGATCAGGGTGCGCAGCCGTGGGGGCTCGATGGTCGCGCGGGCAAATACTTTGGTTTCGCCGAGCACGCCATGGATTATCGCCACCCCGATAGCGACGACGCCGGCCGATTGCAGCAGAAAATCACGCATCAGACGCTCCATACAGTACTGTATGGTGGCTAACGCTCGCGCTGGCACTTGTCAATACACTTGTGTATGGTGAGCGCTGACATGACTGATCAACTCTCCGCGAAGGACTGGCTGGACCAGGGACTCAAGGTCCTGGCCCGCAGCGGGTTCACCGCCCTCAAGGCGGAACCGCTGGCAAAAGTAATGGGCGTGTCGCGCGGCAGCTTCTACTGGCATTTCACCGATATCAGCGCGTTTCACGCCGCGATCCTGAAACACTGGCGCGAAGTTTCCGCCGAACAGATCATCGCCGCGCTTGAGGTCTCCGCAAAGGAGGACAATCCGCTGCGGCTTTTGCTCAACCGCGCCTTTGGCAGCAAGCCGGCGCTCGAAAAGGCCGTCCGCAGCTGGGCCGCCATCGACTCCAAGGCCCGCGCCGCGGTGTTGGCGATCGATCGTCGGCGGCTGGATTATCTGGAACATATGTTGCGGCAGGCCGGCTTGGACGCGGAAACCGCCGCCGCCCGCGCCCAGATATTGTATTGGTCGTTTTTGGGCTATGCGCTGTCAGACCAGCCGTTGGCCCAGGCCAGACAACGGGCCGTCATCGATCAATTGCTGCTGCTGGCCACGCGCTAAAGCAGGATCCGGAAAAGTGGACGCCGGTTTTCCGAAAAGATCATGCTCAAATAAAAAGATAGCTTGCGGGCCGGTATGCTAAACGACTGCCGGCCACCGGAGACTGCGCATGAATTCCACACCCGATCGCCTCGACGGCACCGTCGACCCAAAGCTGCTGGAGATTCTGGTGTGCCCGATCACCAAGGGTCCGCTGGAACTCGATGCGACGCGCCAGGAGCTGATTTCGCGCTCGGCCAAGCTTGCCTATCCGATCCGCGACGGCATCCCGATCATGCTGCCGGAAGAAGCAAGGAAGATTGATTGATGAAGCTGGCGAATAGGGAGTAGCGAATGGCGAATAGCGTAACTAACTCCCATTCGCTACTCCCTATTCGCCATTCGCCAACTACAACGCCTCGCCCTTCAACAGCCGCGGCACTTCGCCTGATAATCCGGCGGCCTGGCGGATGAACAAGCTCTTGAGCGGCGGCGCGCGATCGACCAGACCCAATCCGATGTCGCGCACCGTGCGCAGCAGCGTCGATTCATTCGAGAACAGAAAATTCAGCGAATTGGTGGCGAGCCCCATCGCCATGGTGTCGAAGCGGCGCCAGCGCTGGTAGCGGTCGAGCACGTCGGCCTGTCCGAGATCCATCCCCAAACGCGCGGCATCGACGACGACTTCAGCCAGGGCTGCGACATCCTTCAGGCCCATGTTGAGCCCCTGCCCCGCGATCGGGTGGATCACATGCGCGGCGTCGCCGATCAGCGCCATCCGTTCGGCGATGAAGGAGCGCGCGACGAAATAGCCGAGCGGAAACGCGCGCGGTTTGTCGAGCGCCTTGATCTCGCCGAGATGCAGGCCAAAGCGCTGCTCGAGTTCGGCGTGGAATTCGACCTCGCTCAACGCGGTGATCCGCGCCGCTTCCTTGCGGCTCTCGGTCCACACCAGCGACGAGCGGTTGCCCTTCAGCGGCAGGATCGCAAACGGGCCTGCGGGCAGGAAATGTTCTTCGGCGCGGCCGTGATGCTCCCGCTCATGGCCGACGGTAACGACGATGCCGGACTGATCGTAGTCCCAGCCATGGGTGGCGATCCCGGCGCGTTCGCGCAGTTTCGAGCGCGCACCGTCGGCTGCCACCAGCAGACTGGCTTCGACGATGGTGCCGTCAGCGAGCGTGACGTCGATGCCATCGGCGCGGGATTCGAAGGTCGAAACCGCCGTCGCGCGAAGCTCGACGCCTGCGGCTTCCGCGCGCACGGCCAGCGCATCGATCAAATGACGGTTTTCGACCATATGCGCGAAGGGCTCGCCGGGCTCGACGTCGCCGGTAAAGGTCAGGAATACCGGGCGGGTGGCATCTGCCAGCTTCGAGTCGGTGACGACCATGTCCAGAATTGGCTGCGCGCCGTCGGCAACCTGGCCCCAGACGCCGAGCGCCTCGAACAGCCGGCGGCAGGCGGCGACGATCGCGGTCGCCCTGGGATCGCGGCTCGGGCGCACCGCGAGTGCTGGATCGGCCACGATCACGGGAATTTCGGGGCCAAGACCCTGGCGGAGCGCCAAAGCCAGCGCCAGCCCCGCGAAAGCGCCCCCGCAAATGACAATGCTTCGCTGTGCCGGCATGCCGTTCCTTTACGCGCCCAACGCCCTCAGACTGTGCTTGCTACCTGATATTAGCTGGGCGAAACAGGGCCAAGAAACAAGGGCGACTACCTCTCAGCTCGTCATTCCGGGATGCGCCCAATTGGCGCAGGCCCGGAATCCATAACTCCCGATCGTGATTATGGATTCCGGGCTCGCGCTGGCGCGCCCCGGAATGACAACTATCGTTGTTGCCGCGAAACCCGAAAGCGCTGCCATGTCCAATGGACTGATCGACCTGATCTCAATTCTCGATATCGAGCCGCTCGAGGTGAATTTGTTCCGCGGCAACAGCCCGAAGACGAGCTGGCAGCGGGTGTTTGGCGGCCAGGTAATCGGGCAGGCGATGGTGGCGGCATGCCGCACCGTCGAGGGCCGCCTGCCGCATTCGCTGCATTGCTATTTCATCCTGCCGGGCGATCCGCAGATCCCGATCATCTACCAGGTCGAGCGCCTGCGCGACGGCAAGAGCTATTCGACCCGCCGCGTCACCGCGATTCAGCATGGCAGCGCCATCTTCTCGATCATGGTGTCGTTCCATGCGGAGGAAGAAGGCAGCTTCAACCATCAGGACAAGATGCCGGACGTGCCGCCGCCGGAAAAACTCACCGCGGAGGAGGTCGCAAAGCAGCCGATGTTCCGCGAGATGCCGGATTTCATCCGTCGTTATTACGAATCGGATCGTCCGATCGAATTGCGCCCGGTCGAGCTCAGCCGCTATTTCGGTGAGAGGATCGACGACGGCCGCATCCATGTCTGGATCCGCACCGCCGCCAAACTGCCCGACGATCCGGCGCTGCACATGTGTGCGCTGGCCTATGCCTCGGATTTCTCGCTGCTCGATGCCGTGATGGCGCGCTATGGCCGCACGCTGTTCGACAAGCGCATGATGCCGGCGAGCCTCGATCACGCGATGTGGTTCCACCGCCCGTTCCGCGCCGACGAATGGCTGCTTTACGCGCAGGATTCGCCGAGCGCGCAAGATGGCCGCGGCTTGACCCGCGGCCTGATCTTCAAACCCGACGGCACGCTGGTGGCTTCGGTCGCGCAGGAAGGTTCGGTGCGCGAACGAAGGGAGTAATCAAGCGTGGCCCCGCTCGGTCAAAATCGTCTGCGACGCCAGCCACTGTGACATCCAGCGATACACCCATGGAATCGGAATGATGAAAGCGCTGGCGATTGCGGCAACGATGCCGCGCCAAAGTACTTCCAATCCGGTGCCATTGAAGGTGACTTCGCGCCGTGTGCCCTGGATGTTCCGACAAAACCACCGCGCCCAGGCAACGTAGACCCAGGCCCAACCGACGATGGTGATGAAGGAGATCGCCGTCAGAACGGTCCATCCGAGATACGCCCAGAACGAGCCGGAGAAACTCAATCCGAGAGGCTGTTCGTTGGATGCGAGGTTCGCAACGAACCACTTGAGGAAAAGCCAGTAGAGCGCAATCTCAACCAGGAACATCAGATTGTTGAGCCATTGAATGCCCGTCAGGGAACCGCCGATGGCGAGAACGATGGCACCGAAATACCATGGGACCAGGGTCATCGCTTGGCCAGCGAAGCTGAGATTCGGCCTTCCCGGCACGTGCACGCACGGGACAATCCATCTCAAGTACCAAACCATGGCCCAGGGGGCTGGGATGACCAAGACCATACCGATCAGCCACACGAGGCTTCGCCAAGTGAACTCGAGAATACCGAAATCGATCGACAACGGCCCGACGCTATGGCCGCCGGCGCTCACCACCGGGCCGCCCGGTTGCGGAATTGTTGGCGGTCCCGAGCCGCCGGGCACGAGGCCAGGAATTTCGCCCGCTTTTTGCCAGCCGGCCATTCCTTCGGTCCAGACCAGCGTATCCGCTCTCACAGCCCCCCGGACGATCAGATCTTGAAGCTGGGCTTCCGGAAACGGGCCCTTCTGCTGGCCTTCGGATGCATAAAACCACGATCGGTTCGACATTGTGTTTCCTCGGGCGCACGTTGGCGAAAAGCAGCCGGCTTGGACCGCTGGCGTCGGGGCGACGAAAGTCGCATTCTGGCGGACGACCTTGTTCCCGTACAGTGATCGAACTCACCAGCCGGGCATGTTTTCCCCTTCTACCTGCAAGTTTCTTGTGCCATTTGCCCGGAAAGATGCCAGATTTGCCGGACGCCATGCGCCGATCCGGCGTCAGGCATCGCTGAAGTTCCGAGAGCTGAAGTCTTGAGAGAAGGCCTGACCATGAAACTCGTCGTCGCGATCATCAAACCTTTCAAGCTGGACGAGGTGCGCCAGGCGCTGACTGCGATCGGCGTCCACGGCATGACGGTGACCGAGGTCAAGGGCTATGGCCGCCAGAAGGGCCACACCGAAATCTACCGTGGCGCCGAATATGTCGTGAACTTCCTGCCCAAGCTGAGAATCGAAATCGCGGTCAGTTCCGACGTCGCCGACAAGGCGATCGAGGCCATCACCTCGAAGGCGCGCACCGGGCAGATCGGCGACGGCAAGATCTTCGTCACGCCGATCGATCACGCCGTGCGCATCCGCACCGGCGAAACCGACAGCGACGCGCTGTAAGGCTCTTCAAAATCAAATCGCCGCCGGCAACGACGGCAGACCCGGCAGCTGCGGAAACACGACAGCGGCGCCCCGGCAGGGCGCTGCGATCGCCCTATATCTAATTACCGCCGCGGTGCCGTCGCACTGGGCAAAATTATGTCGGGAGTCTGGTGCGCCCACGATTTGATCAGGCCTGATTATATTTTAGGCGCGGCGGAATGGCGCAGGTGGGGGGTATTCCCGCAAAGCGTGAAAACGACCGCATTCATAATCCGTTAGGGACGGCGTCCGATCTGGCACGGCATTTGATTCTATGGGTACCGGCTGTGCCCGCGTAGTGAACTTCTCCGCGTGGGGACCTTCAGTCGGAAAAGTTCCCGGTCTGTCTGCACCGGGCCCAAGCGGGGATAGGACCAATGAAAATTGTTATGGCGATTATCAAGCCATTCAAGCTCGAGGAAGTCCGTGATGCCCTGACCGCCATTGGCGTTCACGGTCTCACGGTGACGGAAGTCAAGGGATATGGCCGGCAGAAGGGCCACACGGAAATCTATCGCGGCGCCGAATACGCCGTCAGCTTTCTGCCCAAGATCAAGATCGAGGTCGCCATCGCCTCCGATCAGGTCGACAAGACCATCGACGCCATCACTGCAGCCGCCAAGACCGGACAGATCGGCGACGGCAAGATCTTCGTCATCAACCTCGACCACGCGGTTCGCATCCGCACCGGCGAGGCGGATGCCGCGGCCCTCTGACTTCGCGCTCAACCCTACATTCTCAGGAGTAAAACAAATGACGTTCAAACGTCCCTATAGCGCGGGACTGGCGGCCCTCGCCGTCGGCATGTTCGCCGCAACCGCGGCTTACGCCGAGCCAACCGTAAACAAGGGCGACAATGCCTGGATGCTGACCTCGACGGTGCTGGTGCTGTTGATGACGATCCCGGGCCTTGCGCTGTTCTATGGCGGCCTGGTCCGCTCCAAGAACATGCTCTCGGTGCTGATGCAGGTCTTCTACACCGTCTGCATGGTCACCGTTCTCTGGGCGCTCTACGGCTACAGCCTCGCCTTCACCGGCGGAAGCGACTTCATCGGCGGCTTCTCGAAGGCCTTCCTGATGGGCGTGACGACCGATTCGAAAGCGGCGACCTTCAGCGTCGACGCCAACATCTCGGAGCTCGTCTATGTCTGCTTCCAGATGACGTTCGCGGCGATCACCCCCGCTCTCATCGTCGGCTCCTTCGCCGAACGCATGAAGTTCTCGGCGATCGCGCTGTTCATCCCGCTCTGGGTCACCCTGATCTACTTCCCGATCGCGCACATGGTCTGGTACTGGGCCGGCCCGGACGCGATTCAGGATGCAGCCAAGGCTCTCGCCGCGGCGGCTGACGGTGCGGCAAAGACGGCAGCACAGGCCAAGCTCGACGAGGTCAACGCCGACGCCGGCTGGATCTTCAAGAAGGGCGCGATCGACTTCGCGGGCGGCACCGTGGTGCACATCAACGCCGGCATCGCCGGCTTCGTCGGTGCTCTCCTGATCGGCAAGCGTACCGGTTACGGCAAGGACCTGATGGCTCCGCACTCGCTGACCATGACCATGATCGGCGCCTCGCTGCTCTGGGTCGGCTGGTTCGGCTTCAACGCCGGATCGAACCTCGAAGCCAATGGCGGCGCAGCGCTGGCCATGACCAACTCCTTCGTCGCAACCGCGGCGGCGGCGCTGTCGTGGATGTTCGCGGAGTGGATCATCAAGGGTCATCCCTCCGTGCTCGGCATCCTGTCGGGTGCGGTCGCGGGTCTCGTCGCGGTCACGCCGGCGGCCGGTTACGCCGGTCCGATGGGTGCGATCGTGCTCGGTCTCGTGGTTGGCGTCGTCTGCCTGTTCTTCTGCACCGTGGTGAAGAATGCGCTCGGCTATGACGACTCGCTCGACGTGTTCGGCGTCCACTGCGTCGGCGGCATCATCGGCGCGCTCGGCACCGGCATCCTGGTGAACCCTGCGCTCGGCGGTGCCGGCATCATCGACTACACCGCGATCCCGCCGAAGGTCGCCGACTACGACTTCGCGGCGCAGATGCTCTCCCAGATCTGGGGCGTCTGCACCACGCTGGTGTGGTCGGGCGTCGGCTCGGCGATCCTCTACAAGGTCGTCGACGTCATCGTCGGCCTGCGTGCCAATGTCGAGACCGAACGCGAAGGCCTCGACATCACCGAGCACACCGAGCGCGCTTACAACATGTGAGAGTTCTCCCGGGGCGCGATCCCTTAAAAGATCGTTCCCACAACTCCGGTTCGGGCACATACCCGGCAATGCCCTGACCGTTGAGGGGCTCCAGCGCAAGTTGGAGCCCCTTCTTTTTTGGTCATAGCGGTTTTGGGATTGCCAAAAAGCTCCCGGCGCGTCGAAATGGCGGCAACAAAACCGGGAGGTCGTCATGAAACTCGAAGGCGGATGCTATTGCGGCAAGGTGCGCTATGAGGCCGAGGGCGAGCCGATGATGAAGGCGCAATGCCATTGCCGCGAATGCCAGTATATTTCGGGCGGCGCGCCGAACATGTTCGTGCTGATGCCGCCGGACGGTTTCAAATATACAAAAGGGACTCCCAAGCAATTTTCCCGCAGCGACCTGGAAAAACCGGTGACGCGGGAATTTTGCGCCGAATGCGGCACCCATCTGATCACCCGGCCGCAGGCCGTCCCCGCCGTGGTGGTGAAGGTCGGCACGCTCGATGACCCCACTCTCTTCGGCGGTCCGAAGATCGCGATCTACACCGTCGATAAACAGCCGTTCCATCACGTGCCCGAGGGCATGCCGGCATTCGAGCGGCTGCCGGGGCGGTGACCGCCGGCGCGGCAATCTCGGAAGGAGCGCTGCGCAGTCCGGGCTCTTAGTCGTCTCCCCGGAGCAGCGCCATGAGTTCATCCGTGGTGGGGCCCGGACCCGCGCAACCCACCAGTTGAGCCAAGCGGCCCGGCGATTGGGTTCCGTCGGCTCTTTCGATGACGATGCTACCGTCGGCGACCTGCCGGAATGCGACCCCGGTACCCGGCTCCAAGCCTAGATAGTCGCGTATCTGCTTCGGAACGGTGATCCGGCCGTTTTTCAGGACTTTGGTTGGCATTGCGCCCTCCGGGCTGGGTCACGCGCGGAACAGATCAGCAAAATTCACGCCGGCACCGATGGTTAATCACGTCTTAACCTCGCCGTATCTATGGTGATTTGATCGGTTTACGGGTCGACCCCATTTGTTTCCCGACCGCTTTGAAAGTGCTGGCGCTTCAGACATGGCAATAACCGCCTCTTCCGGCGTGGCGCAGGGCGCCGGCGCAGCCTCCGCCGGTCAGGCCGAGCGCTCGCCGTTTTTGCGCACGACCGAACTGCTGGCGCCGTACCAACCCGCTAAGCCATTGATTACATTGTCCGTGGGTGAGCCTCAGCACCCGGTTCCCGGTTTCGTCGGCCCGGTGCTGGCAAAGTATATCGCCGATTTCGGCCGCTATCCGGCGGCCAAGGGCATCGAGCCGTTCCGCCGCGCGGTGGCAAACTGGTTGTCGGGCCGGTTCCATCTGCCGCGGCCGGTCGATCCCGAAACCGAGGTCCTGGTCCTGAACGGCAGCCGCGAAGGCCTGTTCTTCGCAGCCATCACGGCTTCGCGCTACGTCTCCCCGCGCAAGGGCCGCCCCGCCATCCTGATGCCCAATCCGTTTTATCCGGCCTATGGCGCCGGCGCCCGGGCGGCCGGTTGCGAGCAGATCTATCTCCCGACCACGCCCGCCAACGGATTTTTGCCCGATCTCGACGCGCTCGACGATGCGACGCTGGCGCGGACGGTCGCGTTCTTCATCGCGTCGCCCGCCAACCCGCAAGGCGCGGTCGCCTCCCGCGATTATTTCATTCGGCTCAAGCAGCTCGCCGACCGGTTCGGCTTCATGATCCTGAGCGACGAGTGCTATTCGGAAATCTACACCAGGGAAGCGCCGGGCAGCGCGCTGGAATGTGCAGGGCCTGACTTCACCAATGTCGTGGCGTTTCAATCGCTGTCGAAGCGTTCGAACCTGCCGGGCATGCGGGTCGGCTTCGCCGCGGGCGACGCGAAATTTCTCGCCGCCTTTCACGAATTGCGCAATGTCGCGGCACCACAGGTGCCGGTGCCGCTGCAACATGTCGCGGTCGCTGCCTATAGCGACGAGGCGCATGTCGAAGAGAACCGAAGGCTCTACCGCATCAAGTTCGATTTCGCCGACCAGATCCTCGGCAATCGTTACGGTTATGTCCGGCCGGCCGGCGGCTTCTGCGTCTGGCTCGACGTTTCCGCGCTGGGTGGCGATGAAGCGACGACGGTAAAACTCTATCGCGATGCCGGTGTGCGCGTGATCCCCGGAAGTTATTTGGCGAGACAACAAGACGACGGCAGTAATCCCGGCGCCGGCTATATTCGCCTGGCGCTGGTGTCCGACAGTGAATCAACGGCCGAGGCGTTGCACCGGCTGGTCGAAATTCTGGATTAGTCGCAGGGCGATCATGAGCATGCCAGCGATCGAACGTGTCATTCCCCTGGTCGGCCACTTGCCGACGTCGATCCGCGAAGCGCTGGCGCGGCGCTTGCGCGAACTCGCGGGCTTAAGCCTGATTGCGCTGTCCGGCGTCGCCGCGGCAGGGCTGATGACCTGGTCGGTACAGGATCCAAGTCTCAGCCACGCCACCTCGCGCGCGATCCGCAACGTCGCAGGCTATCCCGGCGCGATCGGCGCCGATCTGTTGATGCAGATTTTGGGGCTCGGCGCCATCATGCTGATCCTCCCGGTCGCGGTGTGGGGCTGGCGCATGCTGACCCATCGCAGCTTCGACCGCGAAGCGCTGCGGCTGGGCTGCTGGATTCTCTGCACCATCATCGCCGCCGGCTTTGCCAGCTGCTGGCCGCATGGCGGCGCCTGGCCGCTGCCGACGGGCTTGGGCGGCGTCGTCGGCGACGCGCTGGTGCGGGCGCCGGCCGTCGTATTTGGGCCTGCCGGCTTTATCTACCGGCTCGTGCTCGGGCTGATCCTGTTCGCAGCGATGCTCGCGACCTTCCTGTTTGCCAGCGGCTGGGGCTCGCGCGCGCGCGATGAGGAGCTGACCCCGATCGAGGATGACGATGAGCCGTTCGTCGAGGAGGAGGAGGATCGCAGCTCGGTCTCGCTCGGCTTTCTGTTCCATGCCTTCATGAGCGCGAAAGCGCGGCTGGGCTGGCTGTTGACCACGGCCTATCGCTCGCTGGTCGCGAGCGCGCCGCAAGGCAAGGCGGCTGCCTTCGAGCGCCAGGAGCCCATTATCGGCGGCCGCGCCGCGCCGTCAATCGCGCCGCAAGCGGAAGAGGATTTCGAGGACGAGAGCGAGGTCGAAGACGACGAGGACGAAGCTCCCGCTGCCCGCGCGCCGCGCAAGAAGGCCGCGCCGCGCGAGAAGCGCAAATCATCCGACAAGTTCGAATTGCCGTCGGTGTCGGTACTGTCAGCGCCAAAAGCCAGCGACCGCCAGCCTCTCAATAAAGCGGAGCTGGAAGCCAATTCGCGCGCGCTGGAAAGCGTGCTCGGGGATTTCGGCGTCCGCGGTGAAATCGTCAAAGCCAATCCCGGTCCGGTGGTGACGCTGTACGAACTCGAACCCGCGCCCGGCATCAAATCATCCCGCGTGATCGGTCTCGCCGACGACATCGCGCGTTCGATGAGTGCGCTGTCGGCCCGCGTCGCGGTCGTTCCCGGCCGCAACGCGATCGGCATCGAATTGCCGAACGCGCATCGCGAGAAAGTCTATTTGCGCGAACTGTTGGTCGCGAAAGAGAGCACCGAGTCGGTCGCGAAACTGCCGCTCTGCCTCGGCAAGACCATCGGCGGCGACCCCGTCATCATCGATCTCGCGCGCACGCCGCATATGCTGATCGCCGGCACCACCGGCTCCGGCAAATCGGTCGCCATCAACACCATGATCCTGAGCCTGGTCTACCGGCTGCGCCCGGACCAGTGCCGGCTGATCATGGTCGATCCGAAAATGCTCGAACTCTCCGTCTATGACGGCATTCCCCATCTGCTCACCCCCGTCGTCACCGACCCGAAGAAGGCGGTGGTCGCGCTGAAATGGGCCGTGCGCGAGATGGAAGAGCGCTACAAGAAAATGTCCAAGCTCGGCGTGCGCAACATCGACGGCTACAACCAGCGTCTGGTCGAAGCCAGGGGCAAGGGCGAGGAGCTGACGCGCACGGTGCATACCGGCTTCGACAAGGAAACCGGCAAGGCCATCTATGAGGACGAGAAGCTCGATCTCGACCCATTGCCCTACATCGTCATCATCGTCGACGAAATGGCCGACCTGATGATGGTCGCCGGCAAGGACATCGAGGGCGCGGTGCAGCGGCTGGCGCAGATGGCGCGCGCCGCCGGCCTCCATGTGATCCTCGCGACGCAACGACCATCGGTCGACGTCATCACCGGCACCATCAAGGCGAACTTCCCGACCCGCATCGCGTTCCAGGTCACCTCGAAGATCGACAGCCGCACCATTTTGGGCGAGATGGGCGCCGAGCAATTGCTCGGCCAGGGCGACATGCTCTATATGGCCGGCGGCGGCCGCATCAGCCGCGTGCACGGCCCGTTTGCTTCCGACGAGGAAGTCGAGAAGGTCGTGCGCCATCTCAAGACGCAAGGGCAGCCGGAATATCTGGAAGCCGTTACCGCGGAGGAGCCGACCGACGAGGATGGCGCGGTATTCGATTCCACCGGCATGGGCGGCGACGGTGGCGGCGACCTGTTTTCGCAGGCGGTTGCGATCGTCAAGCGCGACCGCAAGGCCTCGACATCCTACATTCAGCGGCGCTTGCAAATCGGCTATAACCGCGCCGCATCCCTGATGGAGCGGATGGAACTTGAAGGCATCGTCGGCCAGGCCAACCACGCCGGCAAACGCGAGATTCTGGTCGAGGAAGAAGAAGGCGGATTCTGAACCGGCACTATTTTTTCACGGAAAAACGATACCTCCCTGGGTCGAAAGCGCGATAAACATCACCTGAGCGGGACGACGCGTCGAAATAGAGATCTGAAATATCTGATGGCAAAACAAATCCCTCAACCTCGCACCCGTTGCGCCCTTGCGTTGCTTGTCGCCGCATCCCTGCTCGGCGCCTCCGCGCCGTCGTCGGCGCAGAACGTGCCGATTCCAAAGCCCGCGCCAAAAGCCCGCGAAGGCGCGCAGGACTCCAAGGCGCCGATGACGACGGGCGCCACCCAGACACCGCCCAATCCGGTGATTCCCGACCCGCGCCGCAACGTCCCCACCAATATCTTTTCGAGCTTCGACGCCAATCAGAAGGCGCAGGCCGCCAAGGTGAGCAACTATCTCTCCTCGCTGCAGACGCTGGTCGGCAATTTCGTCCAGGTAGGTCCCGACGGCAGCAAGACCAAAGGAGATTTCTACATCCAGAAGCCGGGCAAGGTGCGCTTCGAATACGATCCCCCGAGCCCGATCGACATCGTGGCCGACGGCTCCTCGCTCGTCGTGCGCGATCGCAAGCTGGCGACGCAGGACGTCTATCCGCTGTCGCAGACGCCGCTGCGCTATCTGCTGTCGGACCGTATCGACCTGTTGAAGGACACCAACGTCGTCAACGTGACGGCGGACGACGTCTTCGTCAGCATCACCATAGAGGAAAAGCAGGTGCTGACCGGTACCAGCCGCATGATGCTGATGATCGGCGCCAAGGACGGCCAGCTCAAGCAATGGACCATCACCGACCCGCAGGGCTACGACACCACGGTTGCGGTCTACAATCTCGACACGTCGAAAAAGGTCGATCCCGGCCTGTTCAAGATCGATTTTACGAATTACGCGACGCCACCGGGCTGATTGCGGTTGGATCGTAGGCAACAAAAAGCCGTGGATGGCCGGGACAAGCCCGGCCATGACGGAGCGGAAAGCCTGCTACACCGTTCGCATGCGGTTCTCCCTGACAACCTGGAACATCAACTCGGTGCGCCTGCGCATCGATCTCGTCGCCAAATTCATCAAGCAGGCGCGGCCCGACGTGCTGTGCCTGCAGGAGACCAAATGCATCGACGACGCATTTCCGCTGAAGCGCTTCAAGCGGCTCGGCTATGAGCACGTCGCGCTGAACGGGCAGAAGGGCTATCACGGCGTTGCCATCATCTCGAAGCTGCCGTTCGAGAGCAAGGATGTCAGGACCTTCTGCGACAACATCGATTCGCGTCACATCTCGGTCTCGTTCGGCGACAAGGCGCAGCTTTCAAAGCCGCTGGTGCTGCATAATTTCTACGTGCCGGCCGGCGGCGATATCCCCGATCCCGCGCTCAATCCGAAATTCGATCACAAGCTGAAATTCCTCGACGAGATGAAGGCGTGCGAGCCGTTGCATCCGCGGGGCGATGACCGCCACATCCTGGTCGGCGATCTCAACGTCGCGCCACACGAGCACGATGTGTGGTCGCACAAGCAGCTGTTGAAGGTCGTCTCGCACACGCCGATCGAATGCGAGAAGCTGCTCGCCGCCCAGAACCACGGCGAATGGTTCGACGTCGCGCGCGAGCGCATTCCCATGTCGGAAAAGGTCTACACCTGGTGGAGCTATCGCGCCGCCGACTGGACCGTCGGCGACCGCGGCCGCCGCCTCGACCACATCTGGGTATCGCGCGCACTGAAGGATGGCATCACCGATTTCCGCATCACCCGCGATGCGCGCGGCTGGGAACGGCCGTCGGATCATGTGCCGGTGACGGTGGTGTTGGAGGTGTAAGCAACTACTTTCGTCATTCCGGGGCGCGCGCAGCGCGAGCCCGGAATGACGAGTGGAGAAATCACGTGCTCAGCTTCGCGCCCGCCATCAGAATATCGCTGGCGAGCTGGCTGGTGCGGGTGGCGAGTTCGTCGCGGAGGCGGCGGGCGGCGGCGGGATCGCTTTCCAGCACGCGCTGAAACAGGCTGCGCGCGACGCGAATGACCGAGGATCGCTCCAGCGCGAGTGCGCTCGATGGACGCTTCATCGCAACGATCAAGGCGAGCTCGCCGATCAACGCACCAGGACCGGCGATCAGTTCGGCACCGCCCTCCTCGACCCGGAATGCGCCGTGCTGGACGATATAGCCGGCGTCGGCCTCGTCGCCCACGTTGAAGAGAACGTCGCCCCGCTCGAAGTTGCGCTGTTCGGAACCGATCGCGAGCATTCGCAAGGCGGTATTTCCCAACAGTCGCAGCGTCGGGACCCGCTCCAGCAGGGCTACATCATCGTCGATCGACATTCAGGACCGGTGACGGGGGGTGCGCAAAATACTACGAATCGTCACCCCAACCGTATCACGGCACCAGCTTGTAGCCACCGGCTTCCGTTACCAGGATCTCCGGGTTAGCCGCATCTTTTTCGATCTTCTGCCTGAGACGGTAGATGTGGGTTTCCAGGGTGTGGGTGGTGACGCCCGAATTGTAGCCCCAGACTTCCTGCAGCAGCGTCTCCCGCGACACCGGCAACTGGCCTGCCCGGTAGAGGAAGCGCAGGATCGCGGTCTCCTTTTCCGTCAGCCGCACTTTCCGGGCGTTCGCTCCGGTCAGCATCTTGGAGCCGGGCCGGAAGCTGTAAGGGCCGACCGAGAACACCGCGTCCTCGCTGGCTTCGTGCTGGCGGAGCTGGGCCCGGATCCGTGCCAGCAGCACCGCAAAGCGGAACGGTTTTGCCACGTAGTCGTTGGCGCCGGATTCGAGGCCCAAAATGGTGTCCGAATCCGTATCGTGGCCGGTCAGCATGATGATCGGCGCCTTGAAGCCGCCTTTTCGCAGGGATCGCACCACCTCGCGGCCGTCGGTATCGGGGAGGCCGACATCCATCAGCACGAGATCGGGGGCATTGGCCTTGGCGGCGCTGGCGCCCTTGGCGCCGGTATCGACCGCGGAGGCCTCGAATTCCTCGTGCAGCGATAATTGCTCAACCAGGGTATCGCGCAGATCGGTATCGTCGTCCACGATCAAGATCTTGCGGGCATTGGCCATTGGGTCGATCCTCTTGAAGCAAGGGGCAGCGGGCACAAGCGGAGACGCTCTGACCGGGACTTTGAAGAGTAGAGCCTTGGGAGTGAGTTTCGTATTCAAGTAGGAGATTGTTACCGATTCACAAGCCAAACGCAGTCTATCCCAAAACAGCCCCGCATTTGGATGAATGTCCTGTAATGCCGCCAGATAGAACAATCCGCCCCCGTGATGCAACTGCGGTTTTGAGCGATTTCATGGGAAGATCAACTATTTCAATCACTTATATGACAACCATGCGTGATCGCCCACTCTCGTCGATAGCCGTCCATGCCGCCGCCGGCGACCCCCGCCGGGGCTGGCTGAGCGTGGAGGGCTGGACCGTGCCAGTGGCACTTGGCCGCGGCGGCATCCTCGCCAACAAGCGCGAGGGCGATGGCGGCACGCCTCGGGGCACCTTCTATCCGCGGCGTCTGTGGTGGCGCTCCGACCGTCACACACGGCCGCAGACCTTGCTGCCGGCCCGTCCGATCCGGCCCGAGGACGCCTGGTGCGAGGACCCGAACGACCGCCACTACAACCAGCCCGTCCGTCTTGGGCACAACGCGGCCGGCGACCGGTTGACGCGCGCGGATCATCTCTACGACTTCATCGTCGAGATCGACCACAACGCGGCCCCCCGCATCCGGGCCGCGGCAGCGCCGTATTCTTGCATCTGGCGCGCGCCAATTTTTCGCCGACGGCGGGATGCGTCTCGATGACGAAGTCGTCGATGCTGCGCCTGTTGCGCCGGATGAGTCCGCGGACCAAGATCATCATCGCGTAATCACACGATCCGGAAAAGTGTCGATGGGGTTTGCGTAAGCTCTCTCCGCGTCGTTGCAATGACGAAAAGGGGAGCGCGCATCGAAAGCCCGCTACCTCGCCCCGAAAATCGCCGAACCCACGCGCACATGGGTCGCGCCCATCGCGATCGCGACCGCAAAATCGGCGCTCATGCCCATCGACAATCTTGTCAGCCCGTTCCGCGCGGCGATTTTCGCCGTCAACGCGAAATGGGGCGCAGGCGCGTCGTTCACCGGCGGGATGCACATCAGGCCTGAGATCGGCAGGCCATATTTCTCCCGGCAGCTCAGGATGAAGGCGTCGGCCTCGCCGGGCGCGATGCCCGCCTTCTGCGGCTCCTCGCCGGTGTTGAGCTGGACGAACAGTTCCGGCGTGCGCTGCTGAGATTTGATTTCCTTGGCTAACGCCTCGCAAATCGAGGGCCGATCGACCGAATGGATCGCGTCGAACAACGCCACCGCCTCTTTTGCCTTGTTGGATTGCAGCGGCCCGATCAGGTGCAGCACGATATCAGGATGAGTTTGCACCAACGCCGGCCACTTCGCCTTGGCCTCCTGCACGCGATTCTCGCCAAATACGTGTTGTCCGGCGGCGATGATCGGAGAAATGGCAGCGGCGTCGAACGTCTTCGACACCGCGATCAGCGTCACCGAATCAGGGTCGCGCCGGGCTTCCTTGCAGGCGCGTGCGATCTCCTGCGCGACGGCTACGAGGCCGCTTGGTGAATGCGCGGTTAAGGACGGGGTCGTTTCGGGGGTCATGTCGGTACCGTTGGTGGATTCACGGAAGGTTGCTCGAATTTTACCAAATTCGGGAAAGGCTTTTTGAAACCCTTCGTCCTACTTTGCCCACGGGGTTAGGGGTCAAGATGCCGGGCGCAAGTTTCAACCGCAACAGAGTGAAACTCAAGAAGCTTCTGGGAATCCGCGCGCGGCTGGCGCTGCTGGCGGTGATGCTGGTTGCGCCCTTGATGCTTGAACGCGTCCGCTCGCTCGAGAATACCCGTGCCACCCAGATCGCACAGGCCTCCGAGGAATTCATCGGTCTCGCCAGGCGCAGCGCCGATACCCAAAGCGAGGTGGTCTCCTCGGTCGCTACCATGCTGAAGTCGGCAGCCTACATTCGCGCCTCCGGCGGCATCGGGCGTAGTTGTGAAATCCTGCGCGCCAGCCTGCCGACCACCCTGCCATGGATCCGCAGCATCATGTTCGTCAGCAAGGACGGGCTGGTGCAGTGCTCGACCTTGAACATCCAGGTCGGTCTCAACATCGGCGAGCGCGACTATTTCAAGAAGACGAAGGCTACCCGCGACTTCGTTTTCAGCGACTATTTGTTCGGCATGACGAACAACCGGCCGATGATGATGGCGGCCTACCCGGTTTCGGCGATCAATCCGGACCAGGATGCGGTCGTGGTTGCCGGCATCAACATCGACTGGCTGTCGAAGATCATGACCAATCTCGGAGGGCGGCCGGGAATTTCATCGTTGCTGGTCGACAGCACCGGTGTCGTTATCGCCGCACCCGCGGATCAGGCCAGCATGATCGGCCGACCGCTCGACAATATCCCGCTGATGTCGGCGATCGCCGAAAAGGCCATGACGTCGGAGGCCCCGCAAGGCGAGCTTTCGTTCGGCGCGGTGGACGGCACGAAGCGATCGCTCAGCTTTGCGCGCATCCCCGGCACCGAATCGCGGCTGATCGTCAGCATCGACGAGGCCAAGGTGACCGCCGCGATCAATCGCGAGATCCGGACCGCCTACCTGCAGCTCGCCTTCGTCTGCGTGTTCGTGCTGCTTGGCGCGCTGGTCGGCGCCGAGAAGCTGATCATCAATCCGATCGAGCTCATGACCGGCATGGCCAGGCGGTTCGGTGAGGGCGACTGGTCCGCGCGCGTCGCGAAGAGCCGTCTGCCCGCTGAATTCGTGCCGCTGGCGCGCGCATTCAACGCGATGGCGGCACAGCTCAGCCAGCGCGAGCGCGAGCTGATCGCGACCAACGACCGGCTGACGGTGATGGCGTCGATCGACATGCTGTCGGGCCTTGCCAACCGCCGCGCCTTCCAGAGCCGGCTCGATTTCGAATGGATGAAGGCGCAGCAATATGACTGCGAGCTGTCGCTGTTGATGATCGATGTCGATCACTTCAAGCTCTACAACGACACTTACGGCCATCCCGAGGGCGACACCTGCCTCACCAGGCTCGGCGAAGCGCTGTCCGCGGTCGCCGCCGACACGCTGGGGTTTGCCTGCCGCTATGGCGGCGAGGAGTTTAGTCTGCTGCTGCCGAACACGGGTGCCGCTCGCGCGCTTGAGATCGGCGAGATGGTCCGTGCCGCGGTTTTGGACCTCGGCCTGCCGCACGCCACCTCCTGCCACCAGGCCGTAACGGTCAGCATCGGGGTCGCCTCAACCAAGCCGAACGCCCTCCAGCGCCCGATCGACTTGATCGAGGCGGCGGACGCCGCCCTCTACGCCGCCAAGCACCGCGGCCGAAACACCGTGATCGAGCACGGCTTCGTGCAGATGGTGAACGAGGCCGGGATGGCGCTGGCGGGCTAGACTGGATCGTTGAACCCACAAATTCAGGGTGGTCTCGTTCAAACTGCATGTCCGAATCCTCGGATTTGGTCGGAAGCAAGTCGGGAAAGGCACGGGCTTCATTTGGCCGGTGGTGGTCTGGACACAATTTGACGCAGGAATTCCTTGGCGAGATCGCTGAGGTCCTCGGTTGCCGCGCACGCCTTGCCGTCGAGACCAAGGAGGCCGCGGGCGAGGCGGACGAAGTAATCGTGGCGATCCGGGGCATCCGATTCTCCGAAGATTCCCCTAGGCAACTTTGTTAGGTGGGTCGTTGAGTCGCAGACGAGATCGCGCACTAGATCGGCACGTTGCCGATCATATTCGGCCCGCTCAACCTTTTCGGAGTTGGCGGCACATTCGCGCCACATCGTCTCGATTGCGGCCAGATCTTCTTTCTTGATGTCGGCAACCAGCCCAGCGCGCAACCTGTTTCTTACCTCCTCCTTTCGCGGTTCGCTGAGATCTGCGATGGCGCTTTTGATGAAATCTGCAATTGCCTCGGGCGTAGCTGGAATTGGCTCCGCTTGACGAAATCTGGCTCTCAACTCGATGGCGGCATCGAGTATCGGGTTGGTGGTGCGGGCATCAAGGCAATTGGCACGTTTGGTGCGCCAAAGAAAAACATCAGAAAACAACGCGAGTTTCAGTTTACTCAACCCAAGATCGGCGCCCTGAAACTGCGCGCCGCTGAGGTCCGCGCCCTGAAGTTCCGCGCCGAGGAGGTTGGCGCCCTGAAGCTCCGAGAATGTGAGGTCCGCGCCCTGAAGATGCGCACTGAGGAGATTCGCGCCGTGAAGCTGCGCGCCGCTCAGGTTGGCGCCCAGAAGATCCGCGGCTGTGAGGTCAGCGCCCTGAAGCTGCGCATCGCCGAGGTCCGCGCCCTGAAGCTGAGCGCCGTAAAGCACCGCGCCCTGAAGCTGCGTGGCCGAGAGAAGCCGGAAGTGGCCGAGGTCCGCGCCCTGAAGCTCCGCAAAACCGAGGTCCGCGCCCTGAAGCTCCGCGGCATTGAGATAGGCGCCCTGAAGCTGCGCTTGGCGGAGGGAGGCGCCCTGAAGTCTAGCCCCCAATAAAATAACGCCAATCATGCGCGCAGCAGAAAAATCAGTTCGCCGAAGGTCCGCGAGATCAAAAGTGCCGCAGTTCAGGTCCCGTCCGCTGAAATTCTGCGTTCTTTCACCCACTGAAGGAAGCAGGCCTTTCTTCGTCGTGGCGTCTTCGATCTTGTCAAACTTTTCGTCATCGACGACATCGACTCTCGACAGGTAAAGGCGGTCAAATTGACCGGAAACCCATCGCTCGCATTGCACGGACCAGAGCGAATGGCCGGTTAACAGATTGACATGCGGTTCGCCTGGAAACGTCGCCAAAAGCAGGGAGACGACGACGAACAGCACGCACGACGCCAATGAAACGGCCTGTTGTCGAAGCTGAACCCATGCGTCGCGCCTCCGGTCATTCGGTCCAAACAGTCGCAACGGCAAAGCCATTGTCCGTTTGACTTGCATCCATATTTTTGTCCACTCGAAATCCGCCCGGGCGTTGAGGACGAGCGGCCAGAGCACGAACGCTGCCGCCAGTTCCGCTGCGATCAGGAAGCGATGCATCCAGGTTGCGAGATGACTGTGATAGGGCAGGAACGCGAATTGAAACGCCAGCAGGATCAGGACCGGGGCAATCGCCAGCGTGATCCACGCCATCGCTTTCAACAGCCAGCCGAGCCAGCCTTCACGCTCGCGCGGCGAGCCGGCGAGGATCTGCGCGAACAGCGTGTTGGCGAGGCGCTGGCGCAAAGCGGCGTTTTCCTCAGGGGAAAGGTCTGCGCGCTCGACTGCCGCGTTATAGACAGCCGCCGTTCGTGCCAGCAGCAGCACCAGCAGCAGCACATAGACGTGCAGGATTACGAAGAGGATCGGCGCCAGGAAGAAGAAGCCCCACAGCGGCAGAGAGATGTCGAGTACTGGCAGCTTGAGCGGCTCGGCGAGAAGAAGCTGACGATGTGTGACGGTCGTTGCAGCGATGAGGAGATAGAGCGAGAAGAACAGAAAGCTTACCCAGATGGTGGAGACGCGCGCCGCCGAATCGTTGAGCGAACGCTCCAGTGCCGAAACGTCAAAGGCGTCCAACTCGGGGGACGCGGCCGGTTTTTTCTTTGGCGCTTCGTTCTCGGGTGCTTGAACCAGTGGAATCCCCTTCAATCGCGGAATTCGATTGAATTGTGTACCGCGCCTGTTGCGCGCTCAAGGGGTATTCGGAGAGTTGGTCAGGCAAAACGAGGCGAGCGACTACATTCGCGCCGATTTCGACAGCGGCCGGGCACTTCCGGTCCGCACCCAACTCCGGACATTCTCGGAATCCCTCGGCACGTCTCAAAGGTGCCAAGAACGGACATCCGGCACGCTTCCCAATCGCTCGAGAACGCGGTCATATGGCATCCGGGGACACTTGGCGTTTTGGGGCGAGGGTGTCCGCTTGCACGGGGGAGAATGCGCGTGAAGGAACTCGCTGGAAAGACGGTGTTCGTGACCGGTGCAGCGTCAGGCATTGGACTGGGGATCGCGACCGCCTTCGCCCAAGCGGGGGCGAAAGTCATGCTTTGCGACATTGAAGAAGCGGCTCTGTCCGCAGCGCTCAAGCAACTGAGGCTCACCAACGTCGATGTTGACGGCGTGAAAGCGGACGTTTCACTCAAAGCCGAACTCGTGGCGGCCGCCGAAGCCACGACTGCCCGCTATGGCAAGGTGCATATCCTCGTCAACAACGCGGGCGTCGGCGGCGGTGGGCCTTATGGCACCTGGACCGAGGCGTCGTGGAACTGGACCATGGGCGTCAACCTGATGGCGACCATTTGGGGGATCGAGATTTTCGGGCCGTTGATCGAGCAGCATGGCGAGGGTGGACACATCGTCTCCACAGCCTCGATCGCTGGCCTTATTTCAGGGGAGAGCAATGCATACAACGTCTCCAAGTATGGCGTTGTCGCGCTGTCCGAGGGCCTGCGGCGTGAACTCGCGCCCCGAGGGATTGGCGTATCGGTGCTGTGTCCAGGGGTCATCCGCACTCAAATCATGAACTCAAGACGAAATCTCCCCAAGCGCTTCGAGGGGGCGCTCCCTGCCTTGCCGACTTCGGCCCGCCGACGTGCCGGAAGCGCGATCAACTAGTGGCTCGCGCGAACTCGAAGTTGCATCTCTCAGCTGGCCGATGATCGAACCGCAACTCATGAATCGCAGTGAACGTCGATCCGCGAACGGCGTCGAAAAGGACTTGCCATATATCGTGCACCGACCTCGAATTTGAGCCGATGATCGAATCGCGTCGGTGTTGCCGCGTCGGCGGCATGTCCGGTTCGCGCCTAATCTCGGAAGTGCGGGATGTCCGGGTTTGCCGGTTGAAGGCATCGGTTTGGACGCGATTTAAGCGCCCAAACCGGAACCTCGAATCATGCGGTATGAACTGACTGACTTTGAATGGGCCACCATCAGGTCGTTCCTTCCGAACAAACCGTGTGGCATTCTCGTGTTGACGGCCGACGCGTCCTGAACGGTATCTTCTGGGTTTTACGCTCAGGTGCTCCCTGGCGCGACCTGCCGGCATCCTGTGGTCCACGCACCACTTGCTACGATTGCTTCGTTCGGCGGCGGCAGGCCGGCGTTTCATGCGGGGCATCCAGTACGCCGCGGCTTCTCGGCTCGAGCGTTGACGCCTCTGGAATACTGGATCGCCCGCCTTCGCGGGCGATGACGACCGTGGGCTGTTTGAAAACCGAATCAGAAGCGACGCCAACGCGCAAGACGCCGCTCACCCGTCAACGCGGCGGTAACTAGTTTTGTTTACCCTGCGCAAACCATAAGCGCGCCATCCGCGACGCTTGTGTCGAGTGAGTATGTGTCATGTTGCGTTTCAAGATTCTGGCCTCGGTCGTGCCGTTGGCCATGGCTGCAGTGTTTGCCCGCGGTGAGTTCCTGCCCGGCCCACGTCCTTGCATCGAGGTCTCGGGCTCCGCGGTCCAGATCACCCCGGTTCCCTGGCGGGCCGAGCTTCACGTTTCCTTCACCACGGATCCCAACCTTGCCACCGTGCGGGTGCAGATTTCTGACAGTGCCGAGGCCGCCGATTTCACCGTGATCGACGATGTCGACGATGCCGAGGCGGGCGCCTGCGAAACCAACACGCTGCCGCAACTGGTCGCGATCTCCCGCAGCGCCGAGGAATTGAAAAAAGGCTCGGAACCGGTGATCTTTCTCGCGCATGACGATGGCCCCGCCGACTATCGCGTCTTCGTGCAATCGAAGACGTTCTCGGTCCGCGAGGCGGCAGCCCTGATCGTCGGCGCACGTGGTGGTCATCACCGGCTCGATGCGGCCTCGCTTTAATAACGTTCTCGGGCGAAGGCCTGCTCCGGACTTGATCCGGGGGGTATCGGTTCGTGCGAAGAAAGGCGTCAAGGAAAGACTCGCGTTAACGTTTCATCAACCCTGTTTTGAGGGCTCGGCGAAACACACTCCGGCCTCAAGCACTTTGCAAGATCGGCGACGCATCGTCGCGTCAAGCACGGCGCGGATCGAGCCATCTCGATCCGAACAAGAAATCCAGACAAGACGTCCGAACAAGCAATCCTGAGGTCATTGGCGATGCCGCGGTTCTACCGGATCAAGCTTTTCTTCCGCCGCCTTGCACGCCGCCATCCCTGGATCACCTTCGCCATCCGCTCGTTCATGATCTTCTCCGCCGCATTTGGCGGCGCCTACGGTTTCATTTCCGGCAGCCGTTCGAAGATCTCCGGCTACGATCCGCACGCGTTTGCGATCGGCGCCAGCTTCATGTTCGCGATCGCCTGCGTGGCGCTGGCGACGCTGAGCATCCGGCTGCGGCTGATGCGGCGGAAAATGCGCAAGATCGTCATGCACAACGAAGCCATGGCCGATCGCAATTGGGAGCTGCAGGAATCCGAGCAGCGGGCCCGCAGCCTGTTCGAAGCGCAGGGCGATTTGATCGTGCTGCGCGACGCCGAGGGCTGCATCACCTTTGCCAACGACGCCTATTGCGAATTGGCAGGACAACCGCGCGACGCGCTGATCGGTAGCCGCAGCACGCTGAAGATTTTCGAACAGGGCGACACCGCGCTGGAATCGAACGGCACGCGGGTTCACGACCAGAAGATCGAGGGGCCGCTGGGTCCGCGCTGGATCGCCTGGCGCGAGGGCCTGGTGCGCAACGACGCCGGCGGCCCGTCGGAGATGCAAGGCGTCGGCCGCGACGTCACCGATCGCACCGAGAGCGAACGGGCGTTGTCGGACGCGCGCGACCAGGCCGATGCGGCGAACCGCGCCAAGTCGCGCTTCCTCGCGATGGCGAGCCACGAGATCCGCACGCCGCTGAACGGCATCATCGGCATGAGCGGCCTGTTGATGGACACGCCGCTGACGCCGGAGCAGACGAGCTACGTCAAGGCGGTAAAGAGCTCGGGCGATGCACTGCTGTCGCTGATCGAAGAGCTCTTGGATTATTCCAAGATCGAGGCCGGCAAGATCGATCTCGAAAGCCGGCCGTTCGCGCTGTCGGGATTGATCGAGGACATCACCGAATTGCTGGCGCCGCGCGCGCAGGCCAAGGGGATCGAAATCGCGGCTTACGTCGACGAGCGGCTGCCGCTGCAGGTGATCGGCGACGCCGCCCGGCTGCGGCAGGTGCTGCTCAACCTCGCCGGCAACGCCATCAAGTTCACCGCGACCGGCGGCGTGGCGCTGATCGTCGAGCCCGGCATCTGGCCGAACGAAATCAGTTTCCTGGTGCGCGACACCGGCATCGGGATCGCGCCGGAAGCGCGCGAGCGGATCTTCCGCGAGTTCGAGCAGGCGGACGAACGCATCGCGCGAAGCTATGGCGGCACCGGGCTGGGCTTGAGCATCAGCGAGCGGATCGTCAAGCGCATGGGCGGCCGCATTGCGCTGGCGAGTACACCGGGCGCCGGTTCGACCTTCGAGGTGTCGATCCCGCTCGCGGCGTCCGGCGAGCGCGAAACCTTTGCCGCGCCTGACATCAGCGGCCAGTCGATCATGCTGGTGGCGCCACAATCGATCGAGGTCGCGCTGATCTCGCGGCGGCTGCAGCGATGGGGCGCGCAGACCTGCATGGTCTCCGATGTCGACGTCGCCCAGGCGCTGCTGCCCGAGCGGTCCTGGCACGCCATCCTGATCGATCACGCGTTCGGCACGTCCGGGATCGAAGCGCTGGCCGACGCCGCCCGAATCCATGCGACGCAGCGGATCGTGATGTTCACACCGACTTCGCGGCACGAGCTGCAACTGTCGGCCGCTTCCGGCTTCACCGGCTATCTGGTGAAACCGTTGCGCGCCGCCTCGCTCGCGGCCCGGCTGACGGCCGCGCCGGAGGTTTCGGCGCCAGGCCTTACTGATGAAGTACTTATCGACGAAGTAATTGCCGATCAAGCATTGGCCGGACCCGTTGCGCCCATCGCGGCACCGGCGCGCAAGGGCCTCTCGATACTGGTCGCCGAAGACAACGAGATCAACGCGCTGTTGATGCGCTCGCTGCTCGGCCGGCTCGGCCATCATGCGGTCATCACCTCCAACGGCGAGCAGGCGCTGGAATCCTGGCAGGCCGCAAGGTCGGCGGGCGCGCCCTATGATCTGGTGTTGATGGACATCCAGATGCCACAGCTCAACGGCATCGAAACCACCAAACGCATCCGCCACCTCGAGGCCGCCGAGGCCGGCCGGCCGACGCCGATCCTGGCGCTGACTGCGAATACGCTGGTGGAGGATCGCTACGCCTGCTTCGAGGCCGGCATGGATGGCTTTTTGATCAAGCCGCTCGATCGCGACAAACTGGCCGACGCGCTGGCGGGGTTGGCGGCATCAAGGCATATCGCGGCGTGATTCTTTTTTGCACTTCACAGCCGCCGCAGCGCGACGGTTTCGACCAGATGGTCGGCGCCTTTTTTCAGGATCAGCGTCGCCCGCGGCCGGGTCGGCAGGATGTTGTCCTCGAGGTTGGCGAGGTTGGTGCGCTCCCAGATCGCGATCGCCGTGGCGGTCGCCTCTTCGTCCGACAACGGCGCGTAGCGATTGAAGTAGGACCTGGGATCGGTGAATGCGGTATCACGCAGCGCCAGGAAGCGCCGCACGTACCATTCGCGCAGCACCGGCTCGTCGGCGTCGATATAGACCGAGAAGTCGAAGAAGTCGGAAACCACCGCAATGGCCTTGCCGTCCCGCGGCAACCGGCCGGTCTGCAGCACGTTGACGCCCTCGACGATCAGGATATCGGGCCGATCGATCTCGAGCCATTCGTTCGGGACGATGTCGTAGGTCAGATGCGAATAAACCGGCGCGCGCACCGGCCGCCGCCCGGCCTTGATGTCGCTTAGGAACGACAGCAGTGTCGGGAGGTCGTAGCTTTCCGGAAAACCCTTCTTCTGCATGATGCCCTGCCGCTCGAGCACGGCATTGGGGAACAGGAAACCGTCCGTCGTCACCATTTCGACCTTCGGCCGCGGCGACCAGCGCGCCAGCAACGCCTGCAGCACGCGTGCGGTGGTGGATTTGCCGACCGCCACCGAGCCGGCGACGCCGATGATGTAGGGCACCTTGCGGTCCCGGATGTTGAGGAACTGACGCTGGGCCTGATAAAGCCGATGCAGGGCGTCGACATAGATCGACAACAGCCGCGACAGCGGGAGGTAGATGTCCTCGACTTCCTTCAGGTCGAGCCGGTCGTGCATCGAGCGCAGTCGCTCGAATTCGCCGGGTTCCAGCGTCATCGGCGTGTCGTCGCGCAACCGCGCCCACTGCTCGCGCGTGAATATCCGGTAGGGATTGTATTGTTGCTCCGGTGCCCTGATATCCATGCGCCGACCCCTAGATTAATCGCGCTTGCGCGCCGCCTTTTCTTCCAGTCCGGACATCGAGGTACGGTGCGCCAGCGCCGCTTCGACATCCTCAAGCTTCACGCCGCGCGACTTCAACAGCACCAGCAGGTGGAACAGCAAATCCGCGCTCTCGGCGATCAGGTGGCCGCGATCGTTCTCGATTGCCGCGATCACGGTCTCGACCGCTTCCTCGCCGAATTTCTTGGCACAATGCTCCGCGCCCTTGTCGAGCAGCTTTCGGGTGTAGGACGCCTCTCCTCCCGACGCAGCGCGGGCATCGATGGTGGCAGCCAGATCATGAACCGTGAAACGCGACATCAACTCAAACTCAGCACTCAGGCGCCCGCGGAAGCCGGGCCCCGTCCCCAATGTGGGACTTAGCATTTTTGTGACAAGGAGTCGTCAGGGATCGAGTCGCATCGGCAGCCCGGCGCGCACCATGTGGTCCTTGGCCTGGCGGATGGTAAATTCCCCGAAATGGAAGATCGAGGCCGCCAGCACCGCGGTGGCGTGGCCCTCGCGGATGCCGTCGACGAGGTGGTCGAGGTTGCCGACGCCACCGGACGCAATCACCGGTACGGGAACACTGTCGGCGATGGCCCGGGTCAGCGGCAGGTCAAAACCCTGCCGGGTTCCGTCCCGGTCCATCGAGGTCAACAGGATTTCACCGGCGCCGAGCGAGACCACTTCCTGGGCATATTCGATGGCGTCGATGCCGGTGGAATTGCGCCCGCCATGGGTGAAGATCTCCCAGCGGTCGGAACCCCGCACGCGCTTGGCGTCGATCGCCACCACGATGCACTGCTCGCCGAATTTTTCAGCGCCTTCCTTGACGAACTCCCGGCGGCTGACCGCGGCCGAATTGATCGAGACCTTGTCGGCGCCGGACCGCAGCAGGGTCTTGATATCGTCGAGGGTGCGGACCCCGCCGCCGACCGTCAGCGGCATGAAGCAGGCTTCCGCCGTCCGCCGGACGACATCCAGCATGGTGCCGCGGTTTTCATGGGTGGCGGTGATGTCGAGGAAGCAGAGCTCGTCGGCGCCGGCGGCATCGTAGGCGATCGCCGCTTCCACGGGATCGCCGGCATCGCGCAGGTCGACGAAATTGACGCCCTTGACCACGCGGCCGTCCTTGACGTCGAGGCAGGGAATGACGCGAACCTTGAACATAAGTCTCTCCTACGCCGCGGCGCGCGCGTTGCGGATCAGCTTGAGCGCCGCTGCAGGATCGAGCCGGCCGTCGTAGAGCGCGCGGCCGACGATAGCGCCAGCGAGCTTCCTGGCGCGCGGCTCCAGCAGCGCCTTGACGTCCTCGATCGAGGCGAAACCGCCGGAGGCGATCACGGGGATCGAGATACGCTCGGCCAGCGCGATGGTCGCGTCGAGATTGAGGCCTTTGAGCAGCCCGTCGCGCGCGATGTCGGTGAAGATGATCGCGGCGACGCCGGCATCTTCGAACCGTTGCGCGATTTCGAGCGCGGTGACTTGCGAGGTCTCCGCCCACCCCTGGACCGCGACCTTGCCATCGCGGGCGTCGAGCCCGACCGCGACGCGGCCGGGAAATTTCTTCGCCGCGCCCTTCACGAGCTCGGGATCGCGCACAGCGGCGGTGCCGATGATCACCCGCGTAATGCCTTTATCGAGCCAGGCCTCAACCGTCTTGAGATCGCGGATGCCGCCGCCAAGCTGCACCGGCATGGAGACGGCCTTCAGCATCGCCTCGACGGCCTGCGCATTCATCGGCTTGCCGGCGAAGGCGCCGTCGAGATCGACCACGTGCAGATATTCGAACCCTTGCGCGGCGAAGTCCCGCGCCTGCGCCGCCGGATCGAGATTGAACACGGTGGCCCGCGCCATGTCGCCCTGCTCAAGGCGCACGCATTGGCCGTTCTTCAGGTCAACCGCAGGAAAAAGAATCACGGCTTCCACTTCAAGAAGTTGGAGATGAGGGCCAGCCCAAAACGCTGGCTCTTTTCCGGATGAAATTGCGTGCCGATCGCGGTGTCCTTGCCGACGATCGCGGTCACCGGCCCGCCGTAATCAGCGCGCGCCAGCACGTCCGCCTCGTTGGCGGCGTTGAGGTGATAGGAGTGCACGAAATAGGCGTGGCGCCCCTTCGGCCCGAGGTCGAGACGTTCCAGCACCGGATGCTCGCGGAGCACTTCGAGCGTGTTCCAACCCATATGAGGGATCTTCAGATTTTCCTCGTGCGGCCGGATCTTCTCGACGTCGCCTTCGATCCAGTTGAAGCCGTCGGTGGTGACATGCTCCTTGCCGCGCGTCGCCATCAGTTGCATGCCGACGCAGATGCCGAAGAACGGCCGCGCCTTCTGACGCACCGCTTCCGTCATCGCTTCCAGCATGCCGTCGAGCGCATCCAGTCCCCGCCGGCAATCGGCGAAGGCGCCGACACCTGGCAATACGATGCGATCGGCACGGAACACGGTATCGGGATCGCGCGTCACCGTGATCTTCTGCGGGTCTTGCATGGTCCGTGAAGCGCGCTCGAATGCCTTTGCCGCGGAGTGCAGATTGCCGGAGCCATAATCGATGATGGCAACACTCATCGCGATCCTCCCGGCTCTGGAAACAACCCGATAATGCCGCCCTGCGGCAGCGGCGGTGGCGGCTTTGAGAAAGGCTGGCCCGGAATATTCCGTGTCGGTGGCGGCCCGCCGCGATCGACCGACCATTGGTCGTTGACGAGGCCGCGCTGCCTTGCAGTCCAGCGATCGAAGAAACGCCGTTCGGCCGCTTCCTCGTCATCGGCCACGACGATGTCGAGCTGGCGCCAGTTGCGCCGCGACAGCGTCCAGCGCTGCAGGCTCGCCCCTTCAAAACCCATCAGCAGCGCCAGCAACAGGTCGACCAGAAGGATGGCGCCGCCGCCGACACCAAGCTTCGCTAGACCGACATCGACGGCGATTGTCAGCACGATCCAGCCGAGCAGCGCCAGCCACAGCCGATGCCAGGCGAGCCAGATCACCGTCAGCGCCGCGGCCCAGAAATGGAAGCCGTCGCGCACGAACGTGAATCGGTCGGTCGCCGCGAGACCAGCGCCGTTCGTTACCGGGACATGCACCGTATAGACCGGCATCGTACTCTCCGCCGTAAGGCTCTATTTTTTGAGCATGATCTTTTCGGAAAACCGGTACCCACTTTTCCGGATCATGCTCCAGATCAGCCGCCGAGCTGACCCTTGGTAGACGGCACTTCGCCGGCGGCGCGCGGATCGATCGTCACTGCCGCCCGAAGTGCCCGCGCCAAACCCTTGAAGCAGGATTCGGCGATATGATGGCTGTTCTCGCCATATAGGGTCTCGACGTGCAAAGTCACGCCGGCGTTCATGGCGAAGGCGTTGAACCATTCGCGCACCAGCTCGGTATCGAAGGTGCCGATCTTGTCGCGCGGAAACTCGACCTTGAACACCAGCACCGGCCGTCCCGAAATGTCGATCACGATGCGCGACAGCGTCTCGTCCATCGGCATGGTGACCGAGGCGTAGCGGGTGATCCCGGCCATGGTGCCAAGCGCCTGCTTCACCGCCTGGCCGAGCGCGATACCGACGTCTTCGGTGGTGTGGTGGTGATCGACATGGAGGTCGCCATCGGCCTTGACCGTGATGTCGATGCGGGAATGCCGGGCCAGGAGATCGAGCATATGGTCGAAGAAGCCGATACCGGTCGAGACCACGGACACGCCCGTGCCGTCGAGGTTCACTGCCACCTCGATGTCGGTTTCCTTGGTCTTGCGCTTAATCGTCGCCGTGCGCATGAAAGAGCTTCCTTTGGGCCAATCCATCGGGGATCCCGGGCCGAAAACGCGGCCCTTTTAACAGGCCGATGTCGCCTTCGCTACCGCGGGATGGCGCTTAAAAGGCTGAACTTCCGCCCATGGTGAGCGAAAACCGGCGATTGTAACCGTCCCCCCAAGTCCCTAAATCTGGCCGGACAAGAGGTAATCCTATGCAAGCATCCCCCAATGAACCGTCCGTCTGGCACGGCACCACGATTTTGACCGTTCGCAAGGGCGGCAAGGTGGTGATCGGCGGCGACGGGCAGGTTTCGATCGGCCAGACCGTCATCAAGGCCAACGCCAAAAAAGTCCGCAAAATCGGCAAGGGCGACGTGATCGGCGGCTTTGCCGGGGCGACCGCCGACGCCTTTACCCTGTTCGAGCGGCTCGAGAGCAAGCTGGAGCAATATCCGGGGCAATTGACCCGTGCCGCCGTCGAACTCGCCAAGGACTGGCGCACCGACCGCTATCTGCGCCGTCTGGAGGCGATGATGATTGTCGCCGACAAGGACGTCTCCCTGGTCCTGACCGGCACCGGTGACGTGCTGGAACCCGAAGCCGGCGTGATGGCGATCGGCTCCGGCGGCAATTACGCGCTGGCCGCCGCCCGCGCGCTGGTGGACACGGATAAGGACGCCGAGACCATCGTGCGCCGCGCGCTGGATATCGCGGCCGACATCTGCGTCTACACCAACCGGAACGTGACGATCGAGTCTCTCGGCGGTTGACCGTGAGGCAGCCTTACCGCTTCCGCCCGATGACACCGGCCGACCTGCCGCAGATCAAGCGCTGGCTGGCGCAGCCGCATGTCCGGGAATGGTGGGGCGATCCGGACGAGCAATATGGGTTGGTCAGCGGCGACCTCGACGAGCCGGCGATGGATCAGTTCATCGTCGCCGCCGAGGGCGCCGATTTCGGTTACCTCCAGTGCTACGACCTGACCGCCTGGAATTCGGGTTTCGGGACGCAGCCTGAGGGCACCCGCGGCATCGACCTCTTCATCGGCGAGCCCGACATGATCTCGCGCGGGCACGGCTCGGCGCTGATCCGCGCCTTCGTCGAGGAGCGGTTGAAGAATGGCGCGCCGCGCATCGTCACCGATCCCGATCCCGCCAATGGCCGCGCGGTGCGCGCCTACGAAAAAGCAGGATTCCAAAGGGCTGGTATGGTCGATACTCCCGACGGTCCGTCTCTGTTGATGGTGCGCGATCCATGATGGCGAAAACTTCGGCAAGACATACCGCCTTGTACAGCCCATATTTCCAACCTAGCTAGAGCGCATGACCGACTTTTCCCCCCGTGAAATCGTCTCCGAACTCGACCGCTTCATCGTCGGCCAGGCCGACGCCAAGCGTGCCGTCTCCATCGCCCTGCGCAACCGCTGGCGGCGGCTGCAGCTCACCGGCAGCTTGCGCGAAGAGGTGCTGCCGAAAAACATCCTGATGATCGGACCGACCGGCGTCGGCAAGACCGAGATCGCCCGGCGGCTGGCGAAGCTCGCCGCCGCGCCCTTCATCAAGGTCGAGGCCACCAAATTTACCGAGGTAGGTTACGTCGGGCGCGACGTCGAGCAGATCGTCCGCGATCTCGTCGAGGTCGCGATTGCGCAAACACGTGAGCGCAAGCGCAAGGATGTCCAGGCCCGCGCTCAACTCGCCGCCGAAGAGCGTGTGCTCGATGCCCTGGTTGGACCCGCCGCAAGCGCCGGAACCCGCGAATCCTTCCGCAAGAAGCTGCGCGCCGGCGAACTCAACGACAAGGAAATCGAGGTCGAGACCCAATCCTCGGGAAGCGGCATGCCGATGTTCGAAATCCCGGGCATGCCCGGCGCCCAGATGGGCGCGATCTCGATCGGCGACATCTTCGGCAAAATGGGCGGACGGACCAAAACCCGCCGCCTGACCGTGGAAGGTTCGCACGAAATTCTCGTTAACGAAGAGTCCGACAAGCTGCTCGACAGTGACCAACTCGTGCTGGAGGCAATCAACGCGGTCGAGAACAACGGCATCGTGTTCCTCGACGAGATCGACAAGATCTGCGTACGCGACGGCCGCACCGGTGGTGATGTTTCGCGCGAAGGCGTGCAGCGCGACCTCCTGCCGCTGATCGAGGGCACCACGGTTTCGACCAAGCACGGCGCGGTCAAGACTGACCACATCCTGTTCATCGCCTCGGGCGCGTTCCACATTGCGAAACCCTCCGACCTGCTGCCGGAATTGCAGGGACGGCTGCCGATCCGCGTCGAGCTGGCAGCGCTGACCCGCGACGACATGCGCCGCATCCTGACCGAGCCTGAAGCGTCGCTGATCAAGCAATATGTCGCGTTGATGCAGACCGAGGGCGTGACACTGGAGATCACCGATGATGCCATCGACGCGCTGGCGGACGTCGCGGTAGCCGTCAACTCGTCGGTGGAAAACATCGGCGCGCGGCGGCTGCAGACAGTAATGGAGCGCGTGCTGGACGAGATTTCCTTCGCCGCACCAGACCGCCACGGCGAGACCATTAAGGTTGACGCCGACTACGTGCAGAAGCATGTCGGCGATCTCGCCAAGAACGCGGATTTGAGCCGGTTCATCCTGTAGTTCTGGCCGGACCGGTGTGATAGTTCACATCTGATCTGTATTTCAGGTGATGAATGAATTCACGTTTGTGGAAAGACCCCTGGCGGTTGATGCTTGTCGTCAACGTCGCCGTTTTCTTCGGGGTATTCCTCCACAAGATCACGCTACCGCCTTACGTCCCCTACATCCATCTGCTCGTCGATTATCATTTCGGCTTCACCAAACGTGCGCTGATCGGCGCGCTGGTGTCGCTGTTCACCGACAAGGTGCCGGTGTGGCTGGTGTTCGCGCTCGGCGGCGCTATCTGGATCGTCGCGCTCGCTTTGTTCATACAGTTATTCCGGCGGACGTTCGGCTTCGATCGGGCGCACCTGCCGCTGTTCATATTCACAGCCGGATCGCCGTTCTTCTTCAAGAATTTCATGCACACGCTCGGCCATTTCGACATCTACGGCTGTGCGCTCGCGATTTGCCTGTTGCTGATCCCGGCGCGCTCGATCGCTTACGTTCTGCTCGCAGCCATGTTCGCGATCGTCCTCATCCTGATCCACCATATCAATATGCTGATGTATGTGCCGACCATCGCGACCATCGTATTGCTGCGCCATCATCTGGTGCAGGGCGTCACCCGGCAGAATACGATCGTCGGAATCGTTGCGCTTGCGGTCGTCGGCCTGTTGTTCTTCGCCGCGCAGTTCATGGGCTCGATGGCGGTATCACAGGATGAATTCGTGCGCTATTTGCAGGGCCGGATGGCCGATCCGTCGCGGACCGACCTGCTGAGTTTCAGTTACATCTGGTATCAGACGCTCGCGATGGAATTGCGCGACACCTGGGCGCGCATGCCGTCCAATCTGCTGGGCGTGCCGGTATTTGCGCTGCTGATCTGGCTGCACACGCCGCTCTGGCGCTATTTTGCCGATCTGATCGCGGCACTGGCTTCGGAAAATCACCGCCGCATCGTCATTGCTGCGATCAGCCTCGTCAGCGCTGGATATCTCGTGATGTTCGCGATGGTATTCGACTATTCACGCTGGATTTCGAATTGGGCGGTATGCCTGTTCCTGATCCTGCATGCGGTGAAGACGCTGCCGGCGTCACGAGAGGTACCGTTGATATCGGGCGATGATCAAAAGACGAAAGTATTCGGCTGGATCGTCACCCTGATCCCGCGCGTCGGCATCGTGCGGCCGTTCTAGATTCTTTGTTTTGACGCGTTTTCTTCGCGCGAACCGGCGTCCGCTTCGCTCGAAAACGCTTTACTTCGCCCGACGAACCCGGACATACAGCGCGCCCTCGCCGCCATGGCCGATATGGGCTTCCTCGAAGCCGACCACCATCGAACGGAATTCAGGCAAGCTCAGCCAGTGCGGCACCTGGCGGCGCAGCACGCCGCGTTCGGATTCCGCGCCGCCCACTTTGCCCTTGCCGGTGATGACGAGCACGAAGGTGAGGCCGTCGTGATGGGCACGCTGCAGGAAGGTGAAGAGAACGCGATGCGCGCGCGTCTGCGTCATGCCGTGCAGATCGAGCCTGGCGTCGATGTCCTTCCTGCCGCGCGACAATTGCGACCGTTCGCGGCGTCCGAGCGGCGCCAAGGGGGGCGGCGAAAGTTTTGGTGGGGAGACGGTTGGCGCTACGGCCTTTGGCCTTGACGAAACCATGGGCTTCGCCGCTGCCGCTGTATCGGTCGCCGGAGCCGCGGCGTCGGCTTTTGCGACACGCGCTTTCTTGCGGAGCGGCTTGACCTGCTTGGCGACGCTCTCCCACAGCGCGCGCTCTTCCTCGCTCAGCGCACGCCGGCGCCGCGGAGTCACGGACAACTCTGGGATAGGCGCTGGACGCTTCATCGGCAGCAATAATGGCGGCGGACGTAACGATAACGCCGTCTCTCAGGGCTTGTTGGTGCGATATGGGGTCGCGCTTCCGGCAACGGCACCGGTTTTGCCGCCGCCGTTGTTGCGGCCTGGGCTTGTGGGCGGGGCCGCACTCTTCGGATCCTTCAACGGATCGGTCTGCGGAAACAGCTTTGCGATTTTCTCCGAGGGACGCGCATCCGGCAACGGCATCTTGCGGCCCCGCGCCACCGGATCGAGGCCCTTCGGCGCCAGCATGACAAATCGCATATTGTGCCGCAGGCGGCCGGAAACCTTGCCGGCTTCCGCGCCGGCGCCGAAATAGAGGTCGGCGCGGGCCGGCCCGACGATCGCCGAGCCGGTGTCCTGGGCAATCATCAATCGGCGGAACGGCGTCTTCGATTGTTCCGACTCGATCGGCAGCTCGCCCTCGATGAAGAACGGCGTACCGTAGACATGCAGCGATTTGTCGACCGCGATCGAGCGGCCCGGCGTCAGCGGCACGCCCTGGGCGCCGACCGCTTCATCCTTGTCCGATAACTGCACCTCGCGGAAGAAGATGTAGGAGCGGTTCTGCCGCCGCAATTCCTTGGCGCCATCCGGGTTGGCCTCCATCCATTCCCGGATCTTCTGCATCGACATCTGTTCTTTCGGAATGATGCCGCGGTCGATCAGAATGCGGCCGACCGCCGTATAGGGATAGCCATTGTGTGCATCATAGTTGATGCGCAGCGTCGTGCCATCTTCAAGCTTGATCCGCGCCGAGCCCTGGATCTGCGCGAACAGCAGATCGGTCGAATCCTTGAGCCAGCAGATTTCGAGGCCACGCCCGGCGATGGCGCCATCCTCGATCTCGGCGCGATCGTAATAGGGCACGAGCTTGCGGCGGCCGATCTTGCGGAACACCTCGCCCTTGTTGGGCAATCCGGTCGAGCTTTGGGTGGTGCCGCGAACGAACAGATTGGAGGGCCGCCGATAGACCGGCACGTTATAGACATCAGTCTGGGTCCGCGAACCGTCGAGCACGGGTTCGTAATAGCCGGTCACAAAACCCTGCCCCTCGCCGAGCCGCGAAATGCGCAAGGGGAGGAAATTTTCTTCAAAGAAGGCCTTTGCCTTCACGCCATCGGATAGCTCAAGCCCCTTGGCGACGTGGCAGGGATCGCGGAGCGAAATGCCCAGCGCTTTCGAGTCGGACGCCACGCCGTGTTGGGCTGCAATCGGCTTGCAGCTCGCGCGAAACGTTTTGTACGCGGCGAGATGATCGTCGTCGCTCCAGCCAGGAATATCGGACCAGGCGAGCGGCTCATACTGGCTGCCGCTGATCTGGAGCGGCCATTCCAGAATGGGGTAGGGAAGCTGGCGCGTATGCTCCGGAGGAGGGTGCGTCCTGAATTTGTGCCGCGCTGCAATCGCCGCCGTCGAGCACAACAACGCTAGCGCACAACATGCAATGGCAAGGCGCCCGTAGCGAAAGATGTCAGTGGGCGCTTCCGGTGCCAACCAGCTTCCAGTTCGGATCGCGGGAGCTCGTGTCGCGGGCAAATGTCCAGACATCGGTGATATCGGCGACCTTGTCCGGATTGCCGTCGACGATGGTGCCGGCCTTGTCGCGGGTGACCGAGATCATCTGCGACACGAAGCGAACCGTCAGTTGCGCCGACCGGTCGCGGGTTTCCGCACTGACGATTTCGGCCTTGTCGATCGAGACAAAACGCGTCTCGGTCTTCTGCTCGTGCTTCTCGCGATCCTTGATCGCGGCCTCGAAACTCTCATAGACCTCGGTCGAGAGCAGATCCTTCAGCGCCCGGCGATCGCCATTGGCGAACGCCAGCACGATCATCTCATAGGCGCTGCGCGCGCCTGACAGGAAATGCCGCGGATCGAACGAGGAATCCTGGGCCACGACGGCATCGAGCCCTTGTGCCAGCGGCGTGCCCGCCTCGGCCAATCCCTTCCAACGTTCGGACGGCGGCGTCGTATCGGCGGGCGGCCCGATCGGCGGCTGATCGATCACCGACCCCGGGATCGGAACGATGTTGTTATCCTGCGTGCGCTGCACGACATTGGGCGCCGCGCGATCATAGGGCGGCCGCTCGCTCCCGGTGCGCTGTCCGAGCACGCTGCGGAGGCGAAGGAAGATGAAAACCGCCAGCGCCAGGAAGATGATGGTGTAGATATCCACGTCGTATTCGCTTTCTGTCTGCACCGGCAACGGGGCCGGCCATCGAGCGTTCCCTCGCAAGGAACGGCAGAGATTACATCACCGATTGAGTCCGCAGCATGTAGGCACGAAACTTGGCCCGGCCAATGGCGCTTTTTGGCGCGGGCGATTGTAGCGCGTTTTGGCCCCGGGGGGAAACCCGATCATGCCCGGAAATGACGCATATTCAATAATTTAGGATAGTCGCCGGACAATTGCCTTCGCGACCGGCGGGCCGCTATTAGCCATATCGGCCCGAAATCGCCGAGGGTTTGGCCTGAACCAGCCTTGTCATCCTTGTGGAACGCGCCGGGGCTATGATAGCCACTCGCCGACACTGGCATTCCACCCCGTAACGAGCGGCTTCGGACGTCATCCCGGCCTCCGATCGCCCGGCGCTCCCAGGAGAGATTTCATGACCAACGGCAACGGCGCGCCCGCCGAGCAGGCCCCTCCCCAGCTCAACGTGCTGGCGCAATACACCAAGGATCTGTCGTTCGAGAACCCGAATGCCCCGGCCTCGCTCGCCCCGCAGCAGCAGCAGCCGGCGATCAACATCCAGATCAACGTTTCCGCCAACAACCTCTCCGAAAACGAATTCGAAGTCATACTTTCGGTCGAAGGCAAGGCTGAAAACGCCGGCAAGGTGATGTTCAGCTTCGACCTCGCTTACGCTGGCGTGTTCCGCATCGTCAATGTGCCGAAGGAGAACCTGCACCCGCTGGTCATGATCGAATGCCCGCGGCTGCTGTTCCCGTTTGCGCGCGAGATCATCGCCACTTCGGTGCGCGACGGCGGCTTCCCGCCGCTGATGCTCGACCCCGTCGATTTCGTCGGCCTGTACCGCCAGAATATGGAGCGGCAGGCTGCAGAGCAGGCCGCGTCAGGCGTGAAGCCGAGCTAAAGAGCTAGAGCATGATCCGGAAAAGTGGACACCGGTTTTCCGAAAAGATCATGCTCAAACAAAAAGATAGAGCGGGATGACGATTCGAAGAAAAGTCATCCCGCTCTAGCCGGCGCCCAGAAAATCGTTCCAGATCGGCTTGTCGCCCAAGGTGGCGACAAAGGCGCGATGCGCTTCGCGGTCGACCTCGGTAATGCGCGGCGCCAGCGGCACCTCGCGCTGCCGGCGCGGCGTATCGCCGTAGCTACCCGACCGCGCATCGCGAGTCTCGGATGCCAGGATCAGTTGCGACTGCCGCGCCCCAATCAGGTCGATATAGACTTCGGCCAGAAGCTCGGCGTCGAGCAACGCACCGTGTTTGGTGCGGTGGGAATTATCGATCGAATAGCGCGAGCAGAGATCGTCGAGCCGGTTTGACACGCCAGGGTGCTTTCGGCGCGCCAGCAGCAGCGTATCGACGAGGCGGTCTTTCGCGATCGCCCGCCGCTTGATCCGGTCAAGCTCGGCGTTGATGAAGCTGATATCGAACGAGGCGTTGTGGATTACCAGCGGTGCATCGGCGATGAAGGCCAGGAACTCCTCCACCACCTCGGTGAACAGCGGCTTGCTCGCCAGGAACTCGGTGGACAGGCCATGTACGGCAAACGCCTCGGCCGGCACGTCCCGTTCGGGATTGATGTAGCAGTGATAAGACTGCCCGGTCGGCATGCGGTTATAGATTTCGACGCAGCCGATTTCGACCAGCCGGTCGCCGCGCAGAGGATCAAGGCCGGTGGTTTCGGTGTCGAGGACGATTTCGCGCATGAACTAACAGCCGTACAAATCGGCGAATCACTTTCGCCGCTGCGGCATCTTAACGACCTCGGCCAGGATGTGCGCTATTTGCGCCCGCACGGGGTCGAGACCTTCAGAGGTATCCACCACGAAATCGGCTCGCTTGCGCTTCTCGGCGTCAGGCGTCTGCCGGGCGATGATGGCGTCGAGCCGTGCACTGTCCATAGTGCCACGTGCCAGCACGCGTTCACGCTGGATTTCCGGTGTGGTCGTCACCACCACCACGGCATCGACGCGCTTTTCGCCGCCGGTCTCGAACAACAGCGGAATATCCAGCACCACGACCGGCGCTTGGGAGGCTTCCGCATCTTCGAAGAATTTTTTCCGCGAGACACCCAGCATCGGATGCACGATCCGCTCGAGCTGCTGCATTGCCGCGGGGTCTTCAACCACCCGCGCCGAAAGCTTGGCCCGATCCACCTTGCCGTCCGAGGTTGTACCCGGAAATGCCGCCTCAACAGCCGGCGCGGCCTCACCTTCGTATAGTTTGTGGACCATGGCGTCCGCGTCGTAAACGGGCACGCCGGCTTCCTCGAACAGCTTTGCCGTGGTGGATTTCCCCATCCCGATCGAGCCGGTCAGTCCAAGGATCAGCATTTTGGAATCAACATGTCGTCCGCCGCTTCGTCAGGATGTTTCAAATGCCGAGCAGCCGCTCGCCGCGCAGGAACGCCAGCAGCGGCAACAGCGGCAGGCCGAGGATGGTGAAGTGATCGCCTTCGATCCGTTCGAACAGATGCACGCCTAACCCCTCGAGCTGATAGGCGCCGACGCTGGATGTCACGGCGTCGCCAGCCTGATCCAGGTAGGCCTCGATCTCCGCACCTTTGAGAGCGCGCATGCTCATCCGCGCCACCGCAACCTCGGAGAACAATATCTTGCCCTCGCGGACTACCGCAACGGCGGAGTACAGCTCATGGGTATTGCCGGCAAGCGCCCGCAATTGTTCGGCGGCCTGCGTACGTCCGGAGGGCTTGCTGAAAAGCCTGTTGCCGAGTGCGAGCGTCTGATCCGCGCCGATGACGTAGCGCCCTGGCTTTTGCGCCGACACGAAGTGCGCCTTTTCGCGCGCCAGAAGCGCGGCGATCTCACCCGGCGCCGAAAGTCCCGATTTCTTCTGCGCCGCGCGTTCATCGATATCGGCCGGCAAAGCCTCGAAATCGATGCCGGCGTTGGCCAGCAGCATTTTTCGCGCGCGGCTTTGCGAAGCCAGGATCAACGGATCTTTTTCGCGCCAGATGGTCATGACGGAAAAATCATTCCGGAAGCCGCTGCCGTTGCCGATCAGCATATAATTTCATGATCGCCGCGGCCGTTTCCTCGATCGATCTGCGCGTCACGTCGAGCAATGCCCAATTGTGCTTGGCGCTCAACCGCCGCGCAAACGCCACTTCATCGGTGACCGCCTGGCGGTCGATATAGGTATCGTTGTCGCGGTCACCCATGCTCAACAGCCGGTTCTGCCGCACCTGGATCAACCGTTCCGGCGTCGCATGGAGGCTGACGATCAGCGGTTTCGTCAGCGCCTCGAGCTGGTGTGGAAGCGGAATGCCCGGCACCAGCGGCACGTTGGCCGTGCGGATGCCGCGGTTGGCGAGATAGATCGAGGTCGGCGTCTTCGACGTGCGCGACACGCCGACCAGAACGACGTCGGCCTCCTCCAGCCCTTCGACGTGCTGGCCGTCGTCATGGATCATCGTGTAGTTCAATGCGTCGATACGCTTGAAATATTCGGCGTTCAGCACGTGCTGCGCGCCGACGCGCCCGGTGGTCGCGGCCCCAAGGTAGGCCTGAAACAGCTGCATCACCGGCCCGATGATCGACAGGCTCGGAACATTGATCTCCTTGCACTTGGCTTCCAGCCGGCCGACGAGATCCTTTTCCAGCAGCGTGAACAGCACGATCCCCGGCGCTTCCTCGATCTCATCGAGCACGCGATCGAGCTGCTTCTGGCTGCGCACCAGCGGATAGACATGTTCGACGGCCGTCACATTGGCATATTGCGCGGCGACCGCGCGCGCCACCGTGATCAGCGTTTCGCCGGTCGAATCGGAGACCAGGTGCAGATGAAAATAATTGCCTGTCGTGGGCACCAAAACCCCTGTGTGACCTGTGAATCCTTGTGGACCTTAGCCGAGAGAATCCGCCCTGGGTCGATGCAGCCGGGATAACCCGGCTTTTTGTTCACAGCGCCCTGCAGAAGGATAACTCCGCCTCGTCGCTGCAATGATAGTGAGAATATGTGGATTTGTCTCTTCATAAGCTGCCCACAGAACGACGCAAGCGATTGAACCGAGGGGAGTTATTCGAATGTCGGGATTAGCGCGCGGAAATGTTGAAGGATGTGAACAAGCCTGAAGAAGTGCTGAAACGTTTTGTGTGAGTCCAAATCACCGCTACTTAGACTCAAACCTAAGATTCTAAAATTTATTAGTGTAGGAGCAGCCTGCTTGCGGATAAGTATCCGTCCAACGCGGGCAGGGCGTTCTTCGTAAACGCCAGGACTGCCCGGAAAGCTCCAAAGCCAAGGCCTCCGCGATGTATGAATGGATCAAAGCGCTGCATGTCATTGCCGTCATCTCGTGGATGGCAGGCATGCTCTATCTGCCGCGCTTGTTTGTCTATCATTGCGAGGCAGAGCCTGGTTCGAGGCAATCCGAAACCTTCAAGGTGATGGAGCGGCGGTTGCTCAAGGCGATCATCAATCCGGCGATGGTCGTCACCTGGCTCGCGGGGCTCTACCTCGCATGGTCTGGTCACTGGTTTTCCGCGCCCTGGCTGCACGGCAAGCTCCCGCTCGTGATCGTGATGTCGGGCGTCCACGGCTTTTTTTCGCGTTGCGTAAAGGATTTTGCTGCCGACCAGAATACCCGAAGTCAGAAATTCTATCGTATTATCAATGAGGTGCCGACAATATTGATGATCTTGATCGTTATTCTGGTAGTGGTGAAGCCACTTTAGAACAGGCCATTGCTCAAGATACGAGCTTCAGTTCGTCTTGCGGAGCGCGGATCGATTTTCTATATTGGCGTCATCCCACCCCACGCAGGCGGATGTGGTCGCGTTCCGGTTTCTTCGTTGGACCGGCCGCCGCATCAGGTTTGAAGCCTCACCGGCGCTTTCCTTGCTTAGACCTGCGGACCGTCCTTCTGGCGTCCGCTTTTTCCCGAAGCCACCTCGCACCCCTCCTCGACTTATTACTCCACAGGACCACCCCAATGCGGGAAATGAAACTCCAAGACCTCAAATCGAAAACGCCGGCTGAGCTTGTCTCATTCGCGGAAGAGAACGGGGTCGAAAATGCCAGCACCATGCGCAAGCAGGAGCTGATGTTCGCCATCCTCAAGCAGCTTGCGATCCAGGAAACCGATATTATCGGTGAAGGCGTTGTCGAGGTCCTCTCCGACGGCTTCGGCTTTCTTCGATCCCCCGATGCGAATTATCTTCCGGGCCCGGACGACATCTACGTTTCGCCGTCGCAGATCCGCCGCTTCGGCCTTCGGACCGGCGACACCATCGAAGGCCATATCCGCAGCCCGAAGGAAGGCGAACGCTATTTTGCGCTGCTCAAGGTCAACACGCTCAATTTCGAAGACCCGGAAAAGTCCAAGCACAAGGTCAATTTCGACAATCTGACCCCGCTGTTTCCAGATCAGCGTTTCCGCCTCGAACTCGAAGATCCCACCAGAAAAGACCTTTCTGCAAGGGTTATCGACATCGTGGCCCCGATCGGCAAAGGCCAGCGCGCCCTGATCGTGGCGCCGCCGCGCACCGGCAAGACGGTGCTGATGCAGAACATCGCACATTCGATCACCGCCAATCATCCGGAATGCTATTTGATCGTGCTCCTGATCGACGAACGTCCGGAAGAAGTCACGGACATGCAGCGTTCGGTGAAGGGCGAGGTGGTCTCATCCACCTTCGACGAACCGGCGGTGCGTCACGTGCAGGTCGCCGAGATGGTGATCGAGAAGGCCAAGCGGCTCGTCGAACACGGCCGTGACGTCGTGATCCTCCTGGACTCGATTACGCGCCTGGGGCGCGCCTACAACACCGTGGTGCCGTCATCGGGCAAGGTTTTGACCGGCGGTGTCGATGCCAACGCGTTGCAACGGCCGAAGCGATTCTTCGGCGCGGCGCGCAACATCGAGGAGGGCGGTTCGCTGACCATCATCGCGACCGCGCTGGTCGATACCGGCAGCCGGATGGACGAAGTGATTTTCGAAGAGTTCAAGGGCACCGGTAACTCCGAACTGATCCTCGACCGCAAGGTTTCGGACAAGCGGACTTTCCCGGCGATCGACATTTCGCGCTCCGGCACCCGCAAGGAAGAGCTAATCACCGATCCGCAACTCCTGAAGAAAATGTACGTGCTGCGCCGGATCCTCAATCCGATGGGCACCATGGATGCCATCGACTTCCTGCTCGACAAGCTCCGGAACACCAAGAACAACTCGGAATTCTTCGATTCGATGAATACCTGAGCCATTCGGCCGAGACGGAGAGGGCGCCTCGTGGAAATGGGGCGCCCTTTTTCATATTGCGGGATTTGTTGCAGCGAGCTGCAGCAAAGGGAATCGGTGGTTCAGGCTCGCATCTGCACTTAAGACATTGAAATATATTGATATTATTCGGTATCAGCCCGGAGATTGGAATCGGCCGCCGGGTTTCTGCAGCGTGCTTGCTGCAAGAATGCTGCGGTAGGTTCTGCTATGCTGCACTGCAATATATCTCGTCTTCGCAACACCGTGAATGTCGTTGTCTTTCCGGCAGCTCGGGAACAAATAGGCGATGCATCCGCGGGACCAAACCATTTTCGCATTGTCGTCGGGCCGTGCCCCGAGCGCGATTGCCATCGTGCGGGTCTCGGGTCCTCGGGCGGGGGCGGTGCTCACCGCATTGGCTGGCAAGCTGCCCATGCCGCGCATGGCTACCCGCGCCTTGATTCGCGATGTCGGCCAGCGGCCGATCGATGATGCGGTCGTGCTGTGGTTTCCGGCGCCTGCGAGTGCGACCGGCGAAGACGTAGCTGAAGTTCACGTCCATGGCGGCCGTGCGGTGCTGGCCGCTTTGTTCGCGACGCTTGCAGCCTCCGACAATGTGCGCGCCGCGGAGCCGGGCGAATTCACCCGCCGTGCGTTCGAGAACGGCAAGCTCGATCTCACCGAAGCCGAAGGCCTCGATGATCTCATTCATGCCGACACTGATCGCCAACGCCGCCAGGCGCTGCGTCAATTGAAAGGCCTGCTCGGTGATCGCGCACGTGACTGGCGCGTGCAGATCATTGAGGCGTCTGCGCTGATCGAAGCCGGCATCGATTTCTCCGACGAGGGCGACGTGCCGGCGGAACTGATCGCGCCGGCGCTGGCGAAGATCAAGACACTGCTTTTGGAAATCGAAGAAGTGCTTGCAGCACAGGGCCAAAGTGAACGCCTGCGCGATGGTCTCGTGGTTGCGATTGCGGGGCCACCGAATGTCGGCAAGTCGACGCTGATCAATCAGCTGGCGCGGCGCGATGTTGCGATCGTCTCGCCGCATGCCGGCACCACGCGCGACATCATTGAAGTGCAGCTCGATCTCGACGGCTATCCGGTGACTGTGATCGACACCGCCGGCATTCGCGAGACCGACGATCCTGTCGAACAGGAAGGTGTGCGTCGCGCGCGCGCTCGTGCCGCGGAAGCTGACCTGGTGCTGTGGCTCGCCGATGCCGCCGACGCAGCGACGGCGCATGACGGCGACACGCCGGTCTGGTTGGTGCGTAACAAGATCGACCTGGCACAGCCGGGCGGCGACGGAGAGATGCGCGCTCAAGCCGAGTTCAAGATCTCGGCCAGTCGAGGCGATGGGCTGCCGGAGCTGATCTCGGCCCTGGTTGGATTCGCACAGGATTACTTCGGGGCGAACGAAGGCAGCTTGATCGGCCGGGCGCGGCAGCGCAAATTGCTAGAGGAGACCGCTGCGTCGCTGCGGCGAAGTGTGGACGTGGTCGGGAAGGGTGAGGAACTGGCCGCCGAGGAACTTCGGGCGGCTGCGCACTCTCTCGGGCGTCTGCTGGGGCGGGTGGATGTCGAGGATGTGCTCGACGTTATCTTCCGCGAATTTTGTGTAGGGAAGTAATATTACTTCGTTCAGCTGGTATAGCGACTGTTTCACGTGAAACGCGCCGCGTGTGAGCGTTGGTACCCTTTCTGTTTCACGTAAAACAGTTCAGTTGGAGCTGGCGTGAGGCGTTTCACGTGAAACATCTCCCTCCCGCAAACTTCCTTCTTCCGGCTTTCATTACTCCGCGATAGAAGTCGCCCCATGATCGCCCAGCGAGAATCTTTTGACGTCATCGTCATCGGCGGCGGCCATGCCGGCTGCGAAGCCGCGAGCGCGGCTGCACGGATGGGCGCCAAGACGGCGCTGGTGACTTATCGCTTTTCGACCGTTGGCGCGATGTCCTGCAATCCCGCCATCGGCGGTCTCGGCAAGGGTCATCTGGTCCGCGAAGTCGATGCGTTGGACGGGCTGATGGGCCGGGTGGCGGATGCCGGCGGCATCCAGTTCCGGATGCTCAATCGTCGCAAGGGTCCTGCGGTCCGAGGGCCGCGCGCCCAGGCCGACCGGAAGCTCTACGCGGCGGCAATGCAGGCCGCCATCATCGAGACCGCCAATCTCAGCGTCATCGAAGGTGAGGCTGACGAACTTCGGGTCTCGGACGGGCGCGTTACCGGCATTCGCCTTGCCGATGGCCGAGAGCTGGCTACCGGTGCCGTGGTCGTCACGACCGGCACGTTTTTGCGCGGCCTGATCCATCTTGGCGAGAAAAATTGGCCGGCCGGCCGGGTTGGCGAAGCTCCTGCGATGGGTCTTTCGGCCTCCTTCGAGCGCGCCGGTTTCAAGCTTGGACGCCTCAAGACCGGTACACCGCCGCGGCTCGATGGCACCACGATCGACTGGTCCGCGGTCGAAATGCAGCCGGGCGACGAACCGCCGGAGCCGTTCTCGATGATGACGGACCGGATTACGACGCCTCAGATCCAGTGCGGCATCACCCGGACTACGCCTGCGACCCATGAAGTGATCCGGGCCAATGTGCATCGCTCGCCGATGTATTCGGGCCAGATCAAGAGCACCGGGCCGCGCTACTGTCCTTCGATCGAGGACAAGATCGTCCGCTTCGGCGATCGTGACGGGCACCAGATATTTCTGGAGCCGGAAGGCCTGGACGATTCCACGGTCTATCCCAACGGCATCTCGACTTCGCTGCCGGAGGAAGTTCAGCTCGCGATCCTCGCCACCATTCCCGGCCTGGAGCGGGTCAAGATGGTCCGGCCGGGCTACGCCATCGAATATGACCACGTCGATCCCCGTGAGCTGGAGCCGACCTTGCAGACCAAGCGCCTGCCGGGGCTGTTCCTGGCCGGGCAGATCAACGGCACCACGGGTTATGAAGAGGCGGCAGCGCAGGGGATTGTTGCGGGTCTCAATGCAGCGCTGGCAGCCAGTGGCGCTGACTCCATCGTATTCGACCGTGCGGACGGCTATCTCGGGGTGATGATCGACGATCTCGTCACCCGCGGGATCACCGAGCCCTATCGCATGTTCACCTCGCGGGCCGAGTATCGGCTGACGCTGCGGGCCGACAACGCCGATCAGAGGCTGACCGACAAGGGCATCGCCCTGGGATGCGTCGGAGAGGCGCGGGCACAGCATCACCGGACCAAGATGGCAGCGCTGGATACGGCCAGGTCGTTGGCGAAGTCGCTCGCGATCACCCCGAACGAGGCGGCCAAGCACGGTCTGGCGCTGAACCGCGATGGCCAGCGGCGTTCGGCCTTTGAACTGCTGGCCTATCCGGACCTTGACTGGGCGACGGTGAGCCGGATCTGGCCTGAGCTGTCGTCCATTGACCCAGCGATCGCCGTCCATCTTGAGATCGATGCCAAATACGATGTCTACCTCAAGCGCCAGACTGCTGACGTCGACGCCTTCCGGCGCGATGAAGGGCTGGGTCTGACCGATGTCGATTATGCCGACGTACCCGGCCTCTCCAACGAGGCCCGCGCAAAGTTGCAGGCAGCGCGGCCGCGGACGGTCGGGCAGGCGGGTCGGCTCGACGGCATGACGCCGGCGGCGCTCGGGATTCTGGCGGCCTATCTGCGCAGAGAAGCGCGGCGGAATACCGCCAAGGCTACCGCGTAACAGCGTTTCACGTGAAACGGTCCGGTCCGGTTGCACGTACTCCAACGTCATCCTGGAGGAGGGGCGTTAGCGCCGTCTCCAAGGATGGTGAAGCCCCTGGCGTCGTCGCACTTCGAGGCTCGCGAAGAGCGCGTACCTCAGAGTGACGACGACCGGTACCGATTGGATGATGGTCAAGCAGATGAGTTCTCCCATCCTTCCCGCGGACAGAGCCGAAGCTCTCTCGCTGACCCCTGTTTCACGTGAAACGGAGGCTCGGCTCGACCGCTATATAGCGCTGTTGTTGGAGTGGCAGGCCAAAACCAATCTGGTCGCGCCCTCGACGCTCCCAACTCTCTGGACGCGCCATATCTCCGATTCACTGCAGCTCCTCGATCTCGCACCCACGGCGAAATCCTGGGTCGATCTCGGCAGCGGCGGCGGCTTTCCCGGCGTGGTCTTGGCCTGTGCACTCGCGGAAACTCCCGGTGCGCACATTCATCTGATTGAACGCAACGCCAAGAAGGCGGCCTTCTTGCGTGAGGCGCTCAGGGTCGCGTCGGCGCCGGGGACAGTGCACTTGGCTGACATCGGGGATAGTGTGGATAGAATCACTGGTTCAGTCGATTGCGTCACCGCGCGGGCGTTGGCTCCATTACATCAGCTCATCGGTTTTGCGGAACCGAAGGTGAGGAGGGGCGCGAAAGCGTTGTTTCTCAAGGGCCAAGATGTAGAGGCTGAATTGACCGAAGCCACTAAATATTGGAATATCAAACCACGACTTCATTCCAGCCGCACGGGCGGGCACGGCTGGATCGTCGAACTCGATCGGATCGAGCGGCGCAACCCCTCCGCGATCACAGATGGCGATCGGGCATGAGCGAATTAGATCAGATATATCAAGAGGATAGGGATCCAACTCCGCCGCCCCATCCGCGCATCCTGTCGCTCGCTAACCAGAAGGGCGGCGTCGGCAAGACCACCACAGCGATCAATCTCGGTACTGCACTCGCGGCTATTGGCGAGCGTGTCCTGATCGTCGATCTCGATCCGCAGGGTAACGCTTCGACCGGTCTCGGCATCGACCGCCGCAACCGCAGCTGCTCGACCTATGACGTCCTGATCGGTGAAGCCCCGCTGCGCGATGCCGTGGTGCAGACGGCGGTGCCGCGTCTGCATATCGCCGCCTCTACCATGGATCTCTCCGGCCTGGAGCTCGAACTGGGATCGACCCCGGGCCGCGCGTTTCGGCTGCGCGATGCGATCGCAGCGCTCAACACCAACGTGTCGCCGGAGTCCGATTACACCTACGTGCTGATCGACTGCCCGCCGTCGCTCAATCTTCTGACCGTGAATGCGATGGCGGCCTCCGATGCCATCCTGGTGCCGCTGCAATGCGAGTTCTTCGCACTCGAAGGTCTGTCGCAATTGCTGCAAACCGTGGAGCAGGTGCGCTCGACGCTCAATCCGAACCTGTCGATCCACGGCATCGTGCTGACCATGTTCGATTCCCGCAACAATCTGTCGAACCAGGTCGTCGCCGACGTGCGGCAGTTCATGGGAGCCAAGGTCTACAACACCATGATCCCGCGCAACGTGCGCATCTCCGAGGCGCCGTCCTACGGCAAGCCGGTGTTGGTCTACGATCTCAAATGCGTCGGCAGCGATGCCTATCTCAAGCTTGCGACCGAAGTGATCCAGCGCGAGCGCGAGCTGCGGACGAATTAGCGGCGGGACGTCATTCCGGACAGTCCGCGCAAGCGGATTGATCCGAAATCTCGACGTGATGAAGCGATCTGACTTCGAGACTCCGGGTTCGCGTCTGACGACGCGCCCCGGAGTGACAGCTAGATCAACTGAATTTCTGATGTTGGAGTGAGACGAGTGAATCCAAGGGAGCTGGCGATGGCCGACGAAGCGCGCTCGCGACTGGGCCGCGGACTTGCAAGTCTGATCGGAGATGTCGGCGGCGAGGCCGCCCATGTCGATCGACCGCGCACGCAGCGCAAGGTGCCGATCGAATTCCTCAAAGCCAACCCGCGCAATCCGCGCCGCAGCTTTGCGGATACCGAACTCGGCGAACTCGCCGAATTGATCAAGGCGCGCGGCGTAATCCAGCCGATCGTGGTACGGCCGCTGAAGGGCGCGCAGGATCGCTTCGAGATCATCGCCGGCGAACGCCGCTGGCGCGCCTCGCAGCTCGCCGGCCTGCATGAAGTGCCGATCGTGCCGATCGACGTCAACGACAGCGACGCGCTCGAGATCATGATCATCGAGAACATCCAGCGCGAAGATCTCAACGCGATGGAAGAAGCGCAGGGCTATCACGCGCTGGCGGACGAGTTCAAACACAGCCAGGAAGAGATCGCCAGGATCGTCGGCAAGAGCCGCAGCCACGTCGCCAACATGATGCGGCTGACGAAGCTGCCGGCCGAGGTGCAGGCCTATATCGCCAAGGGCGAATTGTCGGCCGGGCATGCCCGCGCGCTGATCGGCGTGCCCGATCCGCTTGCCACGGCAAAGCGCATCGTCGAAGAGGGCCTCAACGTCCGCCAGACCGAGGCGCTGGCGCATGATGAGGGCGTGCCGGTGCGCAAAGCCCAGAAGGCGCGCAGCGGGGCCAAGGAAAAAGACCCCGACACCATCGCGCTGGAGAAGCGCGTCAGCGATGCGCTGGGTTTGACCGTCAGCGTCAATCATCGCGACCCCGGTGGCACCGTGCAGATCAGCTATCGCAACCTCGAGCAGCTCGATGAGGTGATGCGACGGCTTGAAGGCGGTTAGCTCCGCCGCTTCGCATTCGCCGCGATCGCAAGCAGCGTGCGCTGCGCGATTGCAGCGGCGAGCGAATTCTGCTTGCGCATGTCGAGCGCAGCCGTCGCAAGCTGATCGATGATGGTAACCAGGCGCGCCGCGCTGAAATTGCGCAGCGCGATTTCGACCGCACCCTTCCGCGAGAAATGCAAGCGGGGGTAGCCGCCCTCGAGCAGCGCCGATACGGGCGTGCCTTCGGCCACCGCGAGCGCCGATTTGTGCAGCCATGCCGCCTGGCGCTGTGCGGCCGAGATGATGACGCCGGGATAGGTGCCCGCGACCATCGCCTTGGCAAATTCGCTTTCCACCACCGCGGGATTTCCGGCAAAGGCGGCGTCGACGATCGGATCGAGCTTCAGCTCGGACGCATCGGAGACCACGGTCATGACGTCGTCGAGCGTGATCTCGCCCTTGCCATGTGCGAACAGCGCGAGCTTGCGCAGTTCGTTGCGCGACGCCTGGCGGTCGCCGCCGAGCAGCGACATCAGCACCGCGCGGGCATCCTGGGCGATCCGCAGATTGGAGACGCGCAGTTCGTCCTCGATCAGCTTGGCGAGGTCGCGCTCGGTGTCGGGATAGCAGGCGATCGCGACCGCGGTCTTGGCCCGCTCGCAGGCCTTGCGCAGCGGCGATTCCGCCCGCAGCTCGCCAGCCTCGATCACGATGCGGCAATCCTTCAGCGGCGAATTGGCCAACGTATCGACGCCCGAGGCAAAATTGCGCGAGCCGGCGCGGACCCGGATCGCGCGGCGGCCACCGAACAGCGGCACCGTCATCGCTTCATCGACCAGTCGCGAGGGCTCAGTGGCGAGCTCGTCACCATCGAGCCGCACGAGCGAAAACGGATCGTTGGGATCATCGACCGCTGATGCCATCAATGCGTCGGCGCGCTCGCGCACCAGGCCGGCGTCAGGGCCATAGAGCAGGATGATCGGGCGCCCGGCGTCAGGCCGGGCGAGAAAGGCGTCGATCTCTTTTCCGCGAAGCGCGACCAACGTTCAGCCTTTTCGAACTCTCGTCGTCATTCCGAGTTCGTGCTTCGCACGCCCCGGAATGACGTAGTCCATCAGGTGCCGGCGACGAAGAACGAGGCGAGGCGGGTCTGGATATTTTCCGCGATCTCCTGTGCGGCGCGATCCTCGGCGTCGCGGAAGGCGCGGGAGCGGGCGAAGCGCTGATAGGAACCGGGCATGTCATAGGACACGCGCGAGAAGGTGGTGCCGGTCATGACCGATTTGTTGCTGGCGATCTCGATCAGATTGTACTGCGCGTCGATGCCGTAATTCTCGCTGGTCGGCAGCCCGGTATTGACGTCGACCATCAGCGACGAGCGGCTGCTCGAGAATCTCAGGACCAGCCGATGGGTCGGCGGCATGCCGGTGGCATTGCCGTACAGCTTGAACGCCAGCGCGTTGCGGATCTCCACCTGTACCCGGGCCTCGCGCGACGCATTGGCCTTGTCGACCGGCGGGATTTCCACGCCCATCAGCTTTTCGCGCAGGCCGGGGGTGCCGTCGGTATGTTCGGCATACATCGGCTGGAAGCAGCCGGCCGTCAGCGCTGCCAGCGCGACCACGGCCAACAGCCGAGCGGCGATCCGGGACCTAGCCAACGACATTCACGATCCTCATGGGCACAACGATTACCTTGCGGACGGGTTTGCCGCCCAAGGCCTGTTTTACCGCATCAAGCGCCAAAACGGCAGCCTCTATATCCGCATTTTGGGCGTCCCGTGGCACGGTAACATCACCCCGTTTCTTGCCGTTGACCTGGACAACCAGGGTAACGGTGTCTTCAACCAGCAAATCGCGTTCGATTTGGGGCCAATTGGCCTCCGAAATCAGCCCCTCCTGGCCCAGGACCTGCCAGCACTCCTCGGCCAGATGCGGCATCATGGGCGCGAACAATTGAACAAGGATGACAGAGGCCTCCTGGACTGCCCAAGCGGTGTCCGCGCTGGGGTCGCCTTCCTTGGCCAGCACCTCGGCCATCGCATTGGCGAATTCCCTTATATGGGCCAGGCAGACATTGAAATGCAGCCGCTCGATGCCGCCGGATACCTTGTCGAGCGCACCATGGGCCGCCTTGCGGAGCGCCAGCGCGTCGGTGCCGAAAGACGCGGGCCGCGCCGCCGGAGCGCTTTTGGCTGTTACGGCGGATTCGTTCACCAGCCGCCATAGCCGCTGCACGAAGCGCGAGGCGCCCTGCACGCGTTCGTCGCTCCAGATCACGTCGCGATCGGGCGGCGAGTCCGACAACATGAACCAGCGCGCGACGTCGGCACCGTAGGTCGCGATGATGTCGTCGGGGTCGACGGTGTTCTTCTTCGACTTCGACATCTTCTCGATGGCGCCGACATGGATGTCTTCGCCTGATGTCAGCAGCGTCGCGCGCTTGCCGCTGGCGCCGGTCTCGATCCGGACCTCAGCCGGCGTGACGTAGGAACCGTCGGCCTTCTGATAGGTCTCGTGCACCACCATGCCCTGCGTGAACATGCCGGCGAACGGCTCATCCATGCCGATATGGCCGGTCGCCTTCATCGCGCGCGTGAAAAACCGGCTGTAGAGCAGATGCAGGATCGCGTGCTCGACGCCGCCGATATATTGGTCGACCGGCATCATTCGATCGGCCACGGCCTGCGTGGTCGGCGCCTTTTCGTTCCAGGGATCGGTGAAGCGCGCAAAATACCAGGACGAATCCACGAAGGTGTCCATGGTGTCGGTTTCGCGTTGTGCCTTGCCTCCGCATTGCGGGCAGGTGACGTGCTTCCAGGTCGGATGATGGTCGAGCGCGTTGCCGGGTTTGTCGAAGCTGACGTCCTCCGGCAGCACCACCGGCAGGTCTGCATCCGGCACCGGCACCACATCGCATGTCGGGCAATGGATGACCGGGATCGGGCAGCCCCAATAGCGCTGGCGCGAGATGCCCCAGTCGCGCAGGCGGAAATTTACCTGGCGCTCGGCGACCGGCGCATTGCCGCGCATCTCATTTTCCAGACGTTTCGCAACCTCTTCCTTCGCCTGCTCGATGGTCATGCCGTCGAGAAAACGCGAATTGATCATGCGGCCTTCGCCGTCATAGGCGATGTCGGTGATGACGAACGATTTCGGATCCTGACCCTCGGGGCACACCACGGGCGTGTTGCCGAGCCCGTATTTGTTGACGAAATCGAGGTCGCGCTGGTCGTGCGCCGGGCAACCGAAGATCGCGCCGGTGCCGTATTCCATCAGCACGAAGTTGGCGACATAGACCGGCAGCTTCCAGGTCGGATCGAACGGATGGAGCGCGCGGATGCCGGTGTCAAAACCCTGCTTCTCGGCGGTGTCGATGATTTCCTGCGCGGTGCCGATCCGCCTTACGTCCGCGATGAACTCGGCGAGTTTCGGGTTCTTCGCGGCCGCCGCGATCGCCAGCGGATGATCGGCCGCGATCGCCATGAATTTTGCGCCGAACAGCGTGTCGGGTCGCGTGGTGAAGATCTTCAGCTCGGTCTCGCCGGCCGGCGTCGTGGCTGCATCCAGCGCAAAGCGCACCAGCAGGCCCTCGGAACGGCCGATCCAGTTGCGCTGCATCAGCCGCACCTTGTCGGGCCAGCGGTCCAGCCCGTCGAGCGCTTCCAATAGCTCCTGCGAGTACTTCGTGATCTTGAACACCCACTGGTTCATCTCGCGCTGCTCGACGACGGCGCCCGAGCGCCAGCCGCGGCCGTCGATCACCTGCTCGTTAGCGAGCACGGTCATGTCGACCGGATCCCAGTTGATCTTGCGCTTTTCGCGCTCGGCGAGGCCGGCGCGCAAAAAGTCCAGAAACATCTTCTGCTGATGCTTGTAGTAGGAGGGATCGCAGGTCGCGAATTCGCGTGACCAGTCCAGCGACAGCCCGATCGACTGCAGCTGCTTCTTCATCGCGGCGATGTTGTCGTAGGTCCAGGCCTTGGGCGCCACCTTGCGCTCGATTGCAGCATTCTCCGCCGGCAACCCGAAGGCGTCCCAGCCCATGGGGTGCAGGACGTTGAACCCCTTGGCCCGCATGAAGCGCGCCAGCACGTCGCCCAGCGTGTAGTTGCGGACGTGCCCGATATGGATGCGCCCGGATGGATAGGGGAACATCTCGAGCACGTAATATTTCGGCCGCGGGTCGTCGTTTTTGGAGGCGAAGATCGCCTTTTGGTCCCACTGGCGTTGCCAGCGCGGCTCGGATTCACGGGCGTTATAGCGTTCGGAGGTCATGGAGCGCGTTGTTCTTACGGGGGTTCGGCCGGTTAGGGGACGGCGGACTAGGCCATAGAATCGGCTGCGGGGTCAACGGGTTGGAGGGTTCGCGGCGATTGGCGGACGCCCGCGGAAACAGGGGGCCTGATGCAGTTGAGGTGCATTTAACGAATTCGTGCGACCTTGGCTATGAAAAGGCATGAGTCTACCGGGCAGGAAACCAGCGAAATCGTGACCGCCGCGTTCGACGAACTTGATTTCGAGTACGCGACCTCGGTCGCGGAAAAAGCCGTGCGTACCATGGCCGAGCAGCGCGTGCCGCCGACGCCGAACAATTTCCAGGTCTGGTTCAAGTATTCCCTCGGCACGGCGCCCGAACTCAAACGTGCCATCGACATCCTGATCGGCAACAAACGGAAGTTCGACGCCCGGACCAATCAGGACCTGTTCACAGCCTATGTCGGGTCGAAGGCATCTGACGAAGCGGTGGCCTATGACGTCTCCCAGCAACTGCATGGGGTGATGAACTCAGCCAAACAGTTCCTGACCATGGCGATCGCCGATAACCGCACCCAGATGGCGGCCATCAGCGACGTCGCGGAGCAGAGCGAACACGGCGTTGACCCGAAACTCCTGGTCGAGAGCCTGATCGATGAACTCGACAAGGCGGCGACGCGCGCCAGCAGGCTCGAGGCCAGCTTTGCCGAGAAATCGCGCGAGCTCGACACGATCCGCGACTCCCTGAACAAGTCCGAGGCGCGCGCCAGGACCGATACGCTGACCGGCTTGCCGAATCGGCGCGCGCTGGATGAGTTTTTCCGCAAAGCCCAGATCGCTTCGATGGAGCAGGGCGAAGCGCTCAGCGCCCTCTTGATCGATATCGACCACTTCAAGCGTTTCAACGACGAGTTCGGCCATGGTGTCGGCGATCAGGTGCTCAAGTTGATGGCCAAAGTCCTGCGCGAGCGCGTGCGGGAGATCGACCTGGCCGCGCGCTATGGCGGCGAAGAACTGATCGCCGTTCTCCCCAGCGCCGACCTCGCGGGCGGCATCGTTATCGCCGAGCGGATCCGACGCGCCATCTCCGAGTGCCGCATCACCCGTCGCTCGACCGGCGAACCCCTGCCCGGCATCACCGTGTCCATCGGCGTGGCGCAGTTCCAGGGCGGCGAAACCATGGGCGACCTGATCGAGCGCTGCGATCGCGCGCTCTACCTCGCCAAGCGCACCGGCCGCAACCGTGTCGTGACCGAGACCGAACTCGAGCCCGAGCAGGCTGTGGGCTGAGCGCGGGCTGGACACGAGGCCAGCGAAGATTTCGGATTCGATTTTCAGACAGCGCATAGCCGTCATTGCGAGCCAACGGGTCGCGCGAATGCGCGCCCGATGACGGGCTCCGCGAAGCAATCCATCTCACCGCTTGCGGAGGCATGGATGGCTTCGTCGCTAACGCTCCTCGCAATGACGGTGTTAGATTTGTGATTCAATTTCAGAAAGTTCGTTCTGATTCAAACTTCAAACAGCCGAGAGAATACGCGTCCGCGATCTCGCCGCATGACTGGCGCGAGTTTTCCATCAACATTCACCCTCGCTCAAAAACAGAGGGCGCAGGGAAGACCGGGTGCGCGCTGCACCCGCGGTCTCGTGTGCAAAGTGCACAGAAGAATGCGCACACGAGCATACAGGTTCAGCGGAAACACTCCGGCCTTCCCCGCGCAATGGTTTTACGGTTTCCTTCGTGCTCTCCTTGGTGACCGGCTTTGTTGCCACCATCGCCTCGCGGAATAACCCGCAACGCTTGACGCCAGCATCGGGGCGTCAGAACCACACGACTTCGCCGTACGCTTGAGTGCCGTTCGTCGTCAGCACATCCGCGTCCACCGCATCCCACCGCACGTATCGTGACGATCGCGACCCGCCCCTCATCCGCCGTGAGACGCGCGGAACTATGCCACTGATTTGCCCGACGAGGTGAGCGGAATATTTTTCGCGACAGGGCTGGACCAAGAGCTGGACACCCAACTCATACCGACGGGCAACGCCTATGTTTGTTTTGACGCGTTTTCTTCACGCGAACCGGTGCCCACTTCGCTCGAAAACGCTTTAAGCCGCCCGCCTCAGATCATCCGCGAGTGCGCGATAAGACAATGCTTCGGCGAGATGCAGTCGACCGATTTTTTCGGCGCCGTCCGAGATCGGCGAGCGTGCGTGCGACGCGCAGCACGCGGTGATAGCCGCGCGCGGTCAGCTTCATGGTCTCGGCGGCGTCGCGCAGCAGTTTTTGGCCGTGGCTGTCCGGCTGCGCGATGGTTTCCAGCAGCGACGCGGGTGCTTCGGCATTTGTGCGGACATGCGGCAGGCCCGCCGCGGCATAACGCGCGAGCTGGATGTCGCGCGCGGCGGCAACGCGGGCGGCGACTTCGGCCGAGCCTTCCGATGGCGGTGGCAGGATCAGATCGGCGGCGGTCACTGCCGGTACTTCGATCCGCAGATCGATGCGATCCATCAGCGGGCCGGATATGCGCATCTGATAGTCCGAGGTGCAGCGGTCGAGCTGTCCGCGCTTGCAGGAATAGCCGGGCTCATAGGCGTGGCCGCAGCGGCACGGATTCATCGCCGCCACCAGCATGAAGCGGGCGGGATAGGTGACGCGATGGTTGGCTCTGCTCACCGAGACCTCGCCGTTCTCCAACGGCTGGCGCAGCGAATCCAGCACGCGCGGATCGAACTCGGGCAATTCGTCGAGGAACAGCACGCCCTGATGCGCCAGCGAGATCTCGCCGGGCTTGGCGCGCATGCCGCCACCGGTCAGCGCCGCCATGCTGGCGGAATGATGCGGCGAGCGGAACGGCCGCCGCGCCGTCAGCGCGCCGTCGCGGATTTCGCCGGCGACGGAAGCGATCATCGACACTTCCAAAAGCTCCGACGGCGATAGCGGCGGCAGGATCGAGGGCAGCCGCGCCGCCAGCATCGATTTGCCCGCGCCGGGCGAGCCGATCATCAGCAAATGATGTCCGCCGGCCGCGGCGAGCTCCAGCGCGCGTTTGGCGCTTTCCTGGCCCTTGATGTCGCGCAGGTCCAAGAGCGCCTCCTCGCGCTCATGCACCTTTGGCTGTGGGCGCGACAGCACCTGCGTGCCCTTGAAGTGGTTGGCGATCTGGATCAGCGAATGTGCGGCGATGATCTGGATGTCCGGGCTCGCCCACGCCGCTTCGGAGCCGCAGGCCGCCGGGCAGATCAGCCCCTCCTCGCGCGAATTGGCGCCGATTGCGGCCGGCAACACGCCCGCGACAGGCGCAATCGAGCCGTCGAGCCCAAGTTCGCCGAGCACGGTGAAACCCGCCAGCGCGTCAGGCGGAATGGCCCCGATCGCCGCCATCAGGCCGAGCGCAATCGGCAGGTCGTAATGGCTGCCTTCCTTCGGCACGTCAGCGGGCGCCAGATTGACCGTGATCCGCCGCGCCGGCAGCGCCAGCCCGGAGGCGATCAGCGCCGAGCGCACCCGCTCCCGCGCCTCGGACACCGCCTTGTCGGGAAGACCGACGATCGCAAACGCCGGCAAGCCAGGCGCGACCTGCACCTGCACATCGACCGCGCGGGCCTCGATCCCCTCAAACGCGACGGTGGAAACCCGTTGAACCATGCTGCCCCTCTGCCGCGTGAGAGGGTAGCGGAAGGCGAGGAGGAGCGCAAGAACATTACGGGAACATGGCGAGGCTAGGAAATTAGTCCGGGCTCTTGTCTCAAGCCGCTTCAGTCATCAGCTTTTTGGCTGCCTGCGCGAGGAGTCCCGATCGCGTATAGCGCACGTATTCCTTTGCGCCGTGGTTCACTGCGTCATGGCTCAGATACTCTTTGCCAAGCGAACCAGAATCCGTTGCGCAAAACCATGCACTCAGATTTGAATCGCCTCACCACAGCCGGCCGTCTATGGTGCGCTTATGTCGCGCCTCGTGTTTCTATTGACTGCAATAGTCCTATCGCTGCTGCCGGTCGTCGCGCCGGCGGCTCCAGCTCATAAACGGCCGGCGCCTCGCTGGCACGGCTACGGCTTCCTGCCGGGCTATCAGCAGCCGCCGAACAACACTCTGCCGGCTTACGCCCAGAAAGCTTCGGTGTTGCGCGCGGCGCGCCAGAACCGACGTCCTTGGTACATCGACCCCACCCCAAGTTATTACGGGTACGATGGCGACTGGCACTATTTCGGCCGTCCCGGCTTTTACGGCGGCCGCTACAATGGCGGCAGTTTCGGCCCTTGCTGGACGCGGACGCCGATAGGGCCGGTCTGGAATTGCGGCTGATTGCGCTGACGCTTAAAGACCGCGCCTCCCCAATAGGCAGCACTGGACGCACCCGAATGAAGGAGGCCGCCAACTGAGGCGGCCTTCTCGGTTACGGCAGTTGGTCGAAGGTCAGCGTGTTGTCGAGCGTATCGCCTTGGGCAATCGAGCCTTGCGGTGCGCCCAACTTCGGGCCGCGATACCAGGGGTCGTTCACCTGGCTCCGGTTGCCGCCGCTCACCCGGTCGAGTTCATCGATGTTCAGTTCACCGGTGACGTTGTTGTTCAACTCGGTCATGTCATTCCCCTGTGTGTTGCTCGGCGAGGACTATTCCTAAGCCCGTGGCGACCGGAATATGCGAGTTCGAGCCAGCCATCTGTGCTGGAGGTCACGTTGATCTGGGTGAGGTTGCTGTCGATCACGTCGATACCAACGAACGTGGGACCGCGCCCGCAATGAAGCGATCGCCTAAGAATTTCGCTTCCCTGGTAACCGACCGGTTACAACGAAATCCATGCGCTGTTACGGACGCAAATTCCTAGGCCGGTCTTAACGACGCGAGTGATATCGCGATGGGCAATCCTGGATTGTTCGGAGCCTCGCGACATGAGTACATTTCGCTTCAGCCTGGTCGCCTTCGGCCTTTTCGCGCTGATCTTCGTCGGTGGCTCCTGGGCCCAGCGGGGTTTCCCGGTCATGACGGTCGGCATCGTACCGATGAAGCCGGACGCGCGCATCCCGACGTTCGAGCAGGCGGTGAAAGAGGGCATTCGCAGAGATTGGGTGAACTCCAAGACCAATCAGGGCGACGGCAATGCGGAGCGCGACAAACTTCGGCTCGAGCTCCTACAGGCAGCAACCGCCTACAAGATGTCGCCGTGTGGCGACATCACGCGGAAGAACCTGATCGAGGCCATGTCGAACTACACCAAGGCATGGTACGACGTGGCGTTTTGCAGGCTCGGAGTTGGCGGTTGCCCCAGCAATACCGACCAAAGGTTCGACGCAGCCGTCGCCGCCTTCAACACGCCAGCCGACGTCAACGTGCACCGGGCGCTACACGAGGCGATGGAAAAGGGTGGCATCTCGCGCGAAGATTTTCCGAGCGCCATCCGCCGTCACGCTTTCGTGTGGAGTGGTGCTCCGCCCGATGAGCCCCAGGAAGCGTGCCTTGTCGCACGCAAGGCGGCGAGCCGGCAATGAAAGCGATGCTGTTCCTCGTCTGCGGCATCGTCCTCGCCAATATCGTTGCGGCAACCTTCATCTGGCCGCCATCGACCACGGCCTCAGGCAAGCCCGCGCCGGTCGTCAACTCCGCAACCCGGCAAGGCCAGGACCCCTGGATGGTCAACGAGCGCTACAATGCGCCGTACCGCGAACAAGTCCATAAGGGAACGCTGGAGACGCTCGACAAACCCTGGGCAAGCTACTGCACCACCGAGGGCCACGGGTTTCTCATCCGCAGCATCGACAATTACTATTGGCAGCGCAATGCGCAGGTCTGGAGTTACGGACATACCTACGGCGAAGACGCCAGGCGCTACGCGGTCAAGGCCTGGACCACGACCGATGACAATCGCATCCAGCGCCTGATCGGCGAGACCTACGGCCGCGGCTATTTCTCGCTCGACGAGTTACAAGCCTACTCACGCCAGGCGTTGGCTGAACAGGTCAAGGGCATCCGCGTCAGCGCCAGGCCCTGCGCGAGCTGAGCGCGCCACCAACCTCGCCGAGCCACCATTGCTCAAGCCGACATAATGCGGCGACGCTTATTCCAAGCGCCCCCGCACGTAGCGCACTGCTGAACTTCAGCGCTTCACGGCCTCTGATCTGGATCAGGCTACCGACTTAACGGTGCACGGATCGAGACGATCTCCTCTCGGGGAAGTGCGCTTTCTTTTTGCCGGTCCTGGTGTAGGCTTCGGACCTGTCGCGAGGGCTGTCAGATGGATCGACGTGTCGCTGAACTCCGCCGCAATGCATTTGAGTTTATTGAAGGCATCGAGCGTCTTTCCACCACGGGGGAGATCATGGATGCGACGGGCGCGCTCCTGAAAAACCACGGATTCGAGTACCATTGCGTCAGCTTCCTTGCCACTGCGACAGAGACCTTTGAAGATGTCCTGCTGTCCAACCGGCTACCGGAGGAGTGGCTTAAGCTCTACATCGAAAGAGAGTATGTGCGCGATGATCCTGCTTTCCGCTACGCCAAGACGGTGGTTCGACCGTTCCGATGGTTCAAGGAATCTCCCTACGATCCCGAGCGCGAGCCTCGCGCCGCCGAAGTGGTGCAGCGTGCGAGGGACTTTGGCATCCTGGATGGTTTCCTGATCCCGGTCGCTTCAACGGCGGGCCGGACGGGTCAAATATGGTTCGGAGGTCGGACGCTCGACCTGGAGGAGGACCAATTGCCAGCCCTGCACCTCATGGCGATCTATGCGTTTGACCGAATCCTCAAAGTTCATGGCTCGCCTGCGCAGCACCCGGCAAGATTGACGCCGCGTGAACGGGAAGTCCTGACATTGGTCGCCAACGGCAAGTCAACGTGGGCGATAGGCGAGGAGCTTCATATCACCAGCCGAACAGTCAAAGCACACATCAAGCATCTTTGTCGAAAGCTTGGTGCCGTGACCCGCACCCAAGCTGTCATGATCGCAGTTCGCGACAAGATCATTCAACCGTGAAGCTGCGACGCGGAGCCTGATGCCGCGCGAGCGGAAATTATTTTCCGGCCCGCTTGGCCTCGATGCTGTTCCAGATCCTCGCCGCTACATCCGGGCCGCCGAGCCGCGCGATCGCGCGAATACCCGTCGGCGAGGTCACGTTGATCTCGGTGAGGTTGCCGTCGATCACGTCGATGCCGACGAACAGCATAGCCCGCGCTCGCGCAGCTTGGGGCCGACGGTGGCGCAGATTTCGCGTTCGCGCTCCGACAAATCGGTGGCGTGTGCGGCGCCGCCGCGCACCATGTTGGAACGCAGATCGTCCGGCGCCGGCACGCGGTTGACGGCGCCGGCGAATTCGCCGTCGACCAGGATGATGCGCTTGTCGCCGTGCTTCACCTCGGGGAGGAAGCGCTGGATCACCCAGGGCTCCTTGAACGTCACCGAGAACATGTCGAACAGCGAGCCGAAATTCATGTCCTGCGGCATCACGCGAAATACCGCGGCGCCGCCATGGCCATGCAGCGGCTTCATGACGACGGCGCCGTGCTGATCGCGGAACGCGTTGATCTCGTCGAGGTCGCGCGAGATGAGTGTCGGCGGCATCAACTGCGGAAAGTTCATCACGAACAGTTTTTCCGGCGCGTCGCGCACGCTGGCCGGGTTGTTCACCACCAGCGTCTTGGGGTGGATGCGCTCGAGGAAATGCGTCGAGGTGATATAGGCGAGGTCGAACGGCGGATCCTGCCGCAACAGGATGACGTCGAAATTGGTCAGCGGCTCGCGCTTCGGTTCGCCCAGCGTAAAATGATCGCCGATCTCGTCGCGCACGGTCAGCATTTGCACCGGCGCCACCAGCTCCTCGCCGCGCAGCGAGAGCTTGTCGGGCGTGTAGTAGGAAAGGCTGTGGCCGCGCTTCTGCGCTTCCAGCAGCAGCGCGAAGGTCGAATCGCCGCGGATGTTGATGCGCGCGATGGGGTCCATCTGGACGGCGACGTTCAATTTCATGGGAAGGTCCGCTGCTCTGGAGGGAAGCTCAGGTAGAGGCGTCAAATGCCGCTAACAGATGGCGCGGCAGATGCCTCGGCGCAATCAGGACGGCGTCAAAACGCAGATCAAATTCGGCATGCTCTGGATGCGCCACCAGCCACCCCTGCGCAGCCGCGATAATGCGCGCCTGCTGGCGCGGCGTCACCGCATAGGCGGCCTCGTCCAGGCTGGCGCGGGCCTTGACCTCGATGAAGGCCACCAGATTGCGCTTCTTTGCCACCAGGTCGATCTCGCCATGGGGCGTCTTGAACCGCTTTGCCAGGATGCGATAACCCTTGGCCATCAGATAGGCGGCGGCGCGGCTTTCGGCGGAAATGCCGGTACGAAACGCCGCCACGCGGGCGGGCGAGGCGCCGTCAGTCTTGACGTCCTCAGTCTTGGCCATCGTCGCCCCGGATATCTCTCGAAAGTTCGAGCGCGCGGGCATAGACCTCGCGGCGCGGTCGGCCCGAGAGTTCGACCGCATGCGCCACCGCATCCTTGACGCTGTCGCGTTGGAGCGATGATCGCAGGAGATCGTCGAGCGCGCCCTCGCTCATCACTTGCGCGTCGGCCGCGGGAGGCGCGATGACCAGCACGAATTCGCCGCGGGTCTCCAGCGTATCGGCACCGCGTGCCAAATCCGCGATCGGCGCGCGCTTGATCTCCTCGTGCAGTTTTGTCAATTCGCGGCAGATCGCGGCGTCGCGCGTGCCCATGATGGCGGCGAGATCGGCGAGGGTGTCCTGCACGCGGTTGCCGGATTCGAACATCACCAGCGTCGCATCGATCTTCGAGAGTTCAGCGAGTTCGCGTGCGCCGCGCGTGCTCTTTCGCCGGCAAAAATCCCTCGAAGAAAAACCGGTCGGTGGGGAGTGCCGCGACCGACAGCGCTGTTAGCACCGACGAAGCGCCCGGCACCGCGATCACGGCAAAGCCGGCGGCGCAGACCTCGCGCACCAGCTTGAAGCCGGGGTCGGAAATAAGCGGCGTGCCGGCGTCCGAAACCAGCGCGATCGAGGCGCCCTGCGCCAGCTTCTCCAGGATTTTTGGCCGCGCCAGTGCGGCGTTATGCTCGTGATATTGCTTCAGCTCGGCCGAGATTGCATAGCGCTCGGTCAGGCGGCGGGTGATTCGGGTGTCCTCGCAGGCGATGATGTCGACGCCGGCCAGCGTTTCCAGCGCGCGCAGCGTGATGTCGCCGAGATGGCCGATCGGGGTTGCCACGCAGATGCAGCCCGGGAACCTGCTTCGGCGCAGGTATGACATGACCGTTGACTGAAAAAGTCCTGGTACGAGAAGGCGTCTCGGCTTCGGTCCCGTAGTTCGAGCTGGTTTTTGCGCGCATAATGCCAATCTAGAGCGTTTTCGAGCGAAGTGGATACCGGTTCGCGTGAAGAAAACGCGTCCAAATGAGGATATGGTACTTCGGTTCTGACTAGTCCGAACCGAAGTACTGGGATGATGTTGCCAGCGCCATATCGGCCCTGCCGTTCTGGTGCTGCGCAAAAGGTGAGGGGGTAGGGTCCCTGCAACCGGCAACGCCGCCGTGGGACCATAATCCTTTTGTTTTGGTTAACTATTCGCCGACAATATGCCTGAATCCATCCCCTTTGTTTCGGGCGGATGGATTCCTGGCCGATTACGGTCGGTCAAGAGAAGAGACACGATGGCTGGCGCGGATAATCGGAAGTTTCAGTCGTCGGGCGCGACCAGGCGGACCGCGCTCGGCCTCCTTGTTGGCGCGCCCCTGCTCGGGGCTTGCTCCGGCGTTCAGCAGAGTTTCAGCCCGGATGCCCCGGCTGGACCGCAGCAACAGCCGCAGGCGGTCGGCAATGGGCAGGTCAAGGTCGGCCTGATGCTGCCGCTGTCGGCGTCCGGCAATGCCGGTGTCGCGGCGCTGTCGATGAAGAACGCGGCCGAGATGGCGCTGGCGGAATTCCAGAACCCGAACGTCCAGCTCCTGATCAAGGATGACGGCGGCAACGCGCAGGGCGCGGCGCAAGGAACCCAGCAGGCACTGGCCGAGGGCGCCGAGATCATCCTGGGGCCGCTGTTTGCGGCCTCGGTTCCGGCCACCTCGCAACTGACGCGGGCACGCGGCACCTCGGTGATCGCGTTCTCGACCGATTCCAGCGTCGCCGGGCGCGGCGTCTATCTGCTGAGCTTCCTGCCGGAGTCCGATATCAACCGGATCGTCGGCTATGCCGCCGGCACCGGTAAGCGTTCGTTCGCGGCACTGGTGCCCGACAATGCCTATGGCAATGTGGTCGAGGCCGCGTTCAAGCAGGCGGTCGGCTCGAAGGGCGGACGCGTCATCGCGTTCGAGAAATACGGCGCCGATCGCGCCACCCCGGCGCGGGCGGTGGCGCAATCGCTCGGGCAAGCCGACGCGTTGCTGCTGGCCGATGACGGCGACTCCGTGGTGGCAACCGCAGACGCGCTGACCGCGGCGGGTTCGAATTTGCGCAACATCCAGCTGCTCGGCACCGGGCTGTGGGACAATCCGCGCGTGTTCGCGAGTCCGGTGCTGCAGGGTGGACTCTACGCCGCGCCGGATCCGGCCGGCTTCCGCGGTTTTGCCGGCCGCTACCGCACCAAATTCGGCGGCGAACCGGTACGCACGGCGACGCTGGCCTATGACGCGGTCGCGCTCGTTGCGGCATTGGCGCGGACGCAAGGCGCGCAACGTTTTGCGCCGGAGACGCTGACCAATCCATCAGGGTTCGCCGGGATCGACGGCCTGTTTCGCTTCCGCTCCGACGGCACCAACGAGCGAGGGTTGGCCGTGATGAAGGTAGCGAGTGGTGGCGGCACCGCGGTGGCCGGTTCGCCGAAGAGTTTTGGAGCGTAAAGACTACGCCGCCAGATCCGCGACCACGGCATCGAGCACGGGAAATCCGGATTGCGTGACGCGCAGACGTCCGTCGCTGTCGACGGCAATGGCGCCTTCCTCGCGCAACATCGAGATCCTGCGTGGATCGAGCATGCGGCCGGATAGCGCTGTATAGCGTTTGGGATCGATGCCTTCGGCGAGGCGCAGGCCCATCAAGAGATATTCGTCGGCGCGCTCTTCGCTGTTGAGGATATCGTCGGTGACGACGCCGTGGCCCTTCTCCTCGACCCGCATCAGCCACGCCTCGGGCCGCTTCTCGGTGGCGGTCGCGTGTCTTGTGCCATCGATATCGAGACGGCCATGGGCGCCCGGGCCGATGCCGGCATATTCCTGGCCGCGCCAATAGACGAGGTTGTGCTTGCACTCCGCGCCAGGTCGCGCGTGATTGGAAATCTCGTAAGACGGCAGTCCTTCGCGTGCGCAGACTTCCTGCGTCACGTCGTACAACGTGCGCGCGGTGGCTTCATCGGGTGTCTTCAATTTGCCGGCGGCGTGCAGGCCGAAGAACGGCGTGCCCTCTTCGATGGTGAGCTGGTAGAGCGACAGATGTTCGGCCGCCTCCGAGATCGCGAGTTTCAATTCATCGGCCCACATCGCGGGCGTCTGGTCGGGGCGGGCGTAGATCAGGTCGAACGAATAGCGGTCGAACGCGGTGCGCGCGATCGCGACCGCATCGAGCGCTTCGCGCGCGGTGTGCAATCGTCCGAGCGCTTTCAGCGAGGCATCGTCCAGCGCCTGGACGCCGAGCGACACCCGGTTGACGCCGGCCGCGCGATAGCCGCGAAACCGCGTCGCCTCGACGCTGGTCGGATTGGCTTCCAGCGTCACTTCGACATCGGGCGCGACGCGCCAATATTTGCCGATCGAATTCGAGGATCGCACCGACGGTCTGCGGCTGCATCAGCGACGGCGTGCCGCCGCCGAGAAAGATCGAGGATACTTCGCGGCCGGGAGAACGTGCGGCCGTCGTTTCGATCTCGCGCGCAAAGCCGCTTGCAAAGCGCGCTTCGTCGATCGGCGCATGCCGGACGTGGCTGTTGAAATCGCAATACGGGCATTTCGACAGGCAGAACGGCCAGTGCACGTAGACGCCGAACGCCTGTTTTTTTCCCTCCCCCCGCTTGCGGGGGCAGGATTCCTGGGAGGGGGCTAGTCAAGGCAGATCTCCGCGAGTTTCACGAAGGCCTTTGCGCGATGAGACAATCCGAGGCCGAGCGGCGGCAGGCCGTGCTTCTCGATGCTGGTCATCTCGCCGAAGGTACGCGTGTATCCGTCCGGCAGAAAGGCCGGATCGTAGCCGAAGCCGGCCGTGCCGCGCGGCGGCCACACCAGCGTTCCATCGGCGCGCGCCTCGACCTCTTCGAGATGATCGTCAGGCCAGGCGACGCACAAGGCCGAGACGAAATGCGCTCTGCGCTGTTCCGGCGCGGTGGCGCCGCGCTCCTGCAGCAGCTCGCTCGATCCGACGTCATCGCGGCGGTAAAATCCTTGGTCTCGCCGGCCCAGCGCGCCGAATAAATTCCAGGCGCGTCGTCGAGCGCATCGACCACGAGTCCGGAATCGTCGGCAAAAGCCGGCAGTCCCGTCGCTTTGGCCGCGGCGATTGCCTTGATCGCGGCATTGGCGCTGAAGGTATCGCCGGTCTCCTCGGGTTCGGGCAGGCCAAGGTCGCCGGCGAGATGGCCTCCACGCCATGCGGCGCCAGCAACTCACGCATCTCGGCGAGCTTGCCGGGATTGTGGGTTGCGATCACGAGCTTTCCTGTGATTCGGCGATGCATGGCCAATCTGACTACGCCACCGCCATTTTTTGCAAGTCGACCAGACGCGCGACACCTTTGCGCGCCAGCGCCATCAGCGCCAGAAACTCGTCTTGCGAGAACGGCGTCTTCTCGGCGGTGCCCTGCACCTCGATGATGCGGCCGTCGCCGGTCATGACGAAATTGGCGTCGGTGTCGGCTTCCGAATCCTCGGCGTAGTCGAGGTCGAGTACCGGCGTCCCCTGATAGATGCCGCAGGAGATCGCCGCGACATTGTCGCGCAACACGTTGGTTTTGAGCATGTTGCGGGACTTCATCCAGGAGATGCAGTCGGCGAGCGCGACCCAGGCGCCGGTGATCGAGGCCGTGCGGGTTCCACCGTCGGCCTGGATGACGTCGCAATCGACCGTGATCTGGCGTTCGCCGAGCGCTTCGAGGTCAACGGCGGCGCGCAGCGAGCGGCCGATCAGGCGCTGGATCTCGACCGTGCGGCCGCCCTGCTTGCCGGCCGCCGCCTCGCGTCGCGTGCGTTCCAGGGTGGCGCGCGGCAGCATGCCGTATTCGGCGGTGACCCAGCCGCGGCCCTGGCCCTTCAGCCACGGCGGCAGCCGCTCTTCCAGAGTGGCCGTGACCAGCACATGGGTGTCGCCGAATTTGACCATGCAGGAACCCTCGGCATATTTGACGACGCCGCGTTCCAGCGACACGGGACGCAGTTCATCGGGTGCACGGCGGCTTGGCCGCATGGGGAATCCTCCGAAAATCAAGCCAAAATCGCTCGCGGTGCTTGTAGGAGGGGGACGGGGCAGCGGCAAGCTCGAAAACGCCCTAATGCGTGCTTGTCATGGTGCTTGTCATGGGCCCCGCGGATGGACAGATTAGAGGCAGATGTGACGGAGTAGCCTGTGGCCCAACACGATCCGATTGGCCTGATCGCGCCGAATACGGGCCTGGCCCAGCTCAATGAGCGTTCGCGCGACATTTTTCGTCAAATCGTCGAGAGTTATCTGGCGACCGGCGAACCGGTCGGCTCGCGCAATATTTCGCGGCTGATCGCGATGCCGCTGTCACCGGCCTCGGTCCGCAATGTAATGTCGGACCTCGAAGCCCTCGGGCTGATCTATGCGCCGCATACCTCGGCCGGCCGGTTGCCGACTGAACTCGGCCTGCGCTTTTTCGTCGATGCCTTGATGCAGATCGGCGACCTCACCGAAGCCGAACGGCAGTCGATCCAGACCCAGCTCACCACCGTCGGCCGCGCGCAATCGGTCGAGGCCGCACTCGGCGAGGCGCTGACGCGGCTGTCCGGCCTGACCCGCGCGGCAGCGGTGGTTTTGACCGCCAAAGCCAATTCGCGGCTGAAACACATCGAATTCGTGCGGCTGGAGCCGGAACGTGCCCTGGTCGTGCTGGTCGGTGAAGATGGCCAGGTCGAAAATCGCGTGCTGGCGCTTCCGCCCGGCGTTCCCACGTCTGCGCTGATCGAAGCGACCAATTTCCTCAACGCCCGGATTCGCGGCCGCACGCTGGCGGAAGCGCGTCTGGAACTCGAGACAGCGCTGACGCAGAGCCGGGCCGAGCTCGATCAACTGACGCAAAAGGTGATTGCGGCAGGATTGGCGAGCTGGTCCGGTGGCGAGAGCGACGACCGCCAGCTCATCGTGCGCGGCCACGCCAATCTGCTGGAGGATCTGCATGCGCTGGAAGATCTGGAGCGCGTCAAATCGCTGTTCGACGATCTCGAGACCAAGCGCGGCGTGATCGACCTGCTGGGCCGGGCGGAACGCGCCGAGGGCGTGCGGATCTTCATCGGATCGGAGAACAAGCTGTTCTCGCTGTCGGGTTCCTCGACCATCATCGCGCCCTACAGCGACGGGGCGGGCCGGATCGTCGGCGTTCTCGGCGTGATCGGGCCGACCCGGCTGAATTACGCCCGGGTGATCCCGACGGTGGATTATGCCGCACGCATCGTCAGCAAGCTGCTGGGCGGCTGATCCCGGTTCCCGGGGTGCGGGATTTATTTTTTGACGCGTTTTCTTCACGCGAACCGGTACCCACTTCGCTCGAAAACGCGATGAAGCGCTTGATTTTCGGCCCCTAAAGCACGATATCCGGGCCAGCAAATCCCACATTGACCCGACCCCAGGCGATTTTTCGAAAAGGCGAGCCATGACCGATCCGAACCGGCCGAATGATGATGCGGCGACTACAGCGCCGACCGGTGAGCCAGTGGTTTCAAAGCCCTACATCATGCCCGACGATCCCGAGGAAGGATCAGTCGAGGCCTTGACCAAGGAAGTCGCCGACGCGCGCGACAAGACGCTGCGCACGCTGGCCGAGATGGAAAATCTGCGCCAGCGCACAAGGCGTGAAGTGGCCGACGCCAAGACCTATGGCATCACCGGCTTTGCCCGCGACGTGCTCGATATCGCCGACAACCTGCAGCGCGCGCTCGATGCGGTTCCGGCCGAGGCGAAAGCCAATGCCGATCCCGGACTGAAGGCGCTGATCGAAGGCGTCGAACTGACCGAGCGCTCGCTCTTGAACGCGCTGGAGAAAAACGGCGTCAAGAAATTCGACCCGTCGGGCGAGAAATTCGATCCGAATTTCCAGCAGGCGATGTACGAAGTGCCCGATGCCTCGGTGCCGGCGGGCACCGTGGTGCAGGTCGTGCAGGCCGGCTACACGATCGGCGAGCGCGTGCTGCGCCCGGCGCTGGTCGGCGTCTCCAAGGGCGGCGCGAAAGCCGCACCGGCGGCTGCGCCATCGGAGCAGACGTAAGACCTGGGTCTGCCCTAGTCTAAAGCGTGATGAGATTCGGCAGCGACGCGAAGTGACTGCGCTCCCTCTCCCGCTTGCGGGGGAGGGTTGGGTGGGGGTGCCGCCGCGAGTTCAGACTGTTCGTGTGGAGAGAGTTTCCCCCACCCGGATCGCATCTTACGATGCGATCCGACCTCCCCCGCAAGCGGGAGAGGTGAAGCGAAGCGGCAGACGCCAGATTCGACCAAAAATCATATCATACCTAAGCCGCAATATCCGCCGACTGGATCCGCTTGACGCCCGCCTTGGCCATATCGTCCCAAGCCTTGGCAAGCGAGCCCTGTGCGTCGATGCCGCGGCAGGCGTCTTCGACCACATAGGTTTCGAAGCCGGCCTTGCGCGCGTCCAGCGCAGTCCAGGCGACACAGAAATCCGTGGCAAGCCCGGCGACGAACACGCGTTCCACATTGCGCGCCTTCAAGTAGGCGGCAAGGCCGGTGGTGGTTTTACCGTCGGCTTCGGTGAACGCCGAGTAGCTGTCGACATCCTTGTGGAATCCCTTACGGATGATGAGCTCGGCTTGCGGGATCGAAAGATCCTTCGAGAGCCCGGCGCCGTCAGTGCCCTGCACGCAATGATCGGGCCACAGCACCTGCTTGCCATAGGGAAGGTCGACGGTCTCGAACGGTTTCTTGCCGGAATGAACCGAGGCGAAGGAGATGTGGCCGGGGGTGTGCCAATCCTGGGTCATCACCACATTGGCGAAGCCCTTGGCGATCTTGTTGATGACCGGGACGACCTGCTCGCCCTCTTTGACGGCCAGGCTGCCACCGGGCAGGAAGCAGTTCTGGACGTCGATCACCAGCAGTGCCGAACTGTCGTCTGGTTTGATCGAAGCCGCCGCCCAAAGCTCGTTTGAAACAAAGCCTGCGAGAACCGTCGTACCGAGACCTGCTAAAATCTGCCGTCGATCCATCGTACTTCTCCCCTCTGTGAAATCGATGGCCAACGCTAATTCCATTTGTGTACAAACGAAAGCCCGATTTTTCAGCGCGGCGGCTAATTTTTTGACGTTAGCCCCTGGCTGGATCCCGGCGCGGAAGCGCGGAAATGCCTTCGGCCAATCGTCGCGCGGCGAGATTCGGGTGATGCGCAAGAGCTCTGCCCGGCCGAACCGCAGCCATTGCATGGCCTCGTGGTTATCAAGCGACAGGCCAAATCAGGTCCGGCAGCGGATCGTCGCGGACATGATTTCTTAACGGAGGTTTCCTAGCGTCTGGCAGCCAAATCGGGGACGCCGTCATGACCATGCAAATCGAGGCTGGCCCACCCTTGATGCACCGGCAGGCGAGACCGGTGGCCACGTCGGCAGTGCTGCCCTGGGCATCGATCATCGTCCTGTTCGTCGCGGCAATTGTGCTGCGACATTTCCTGGCCGCTAACACCGACGTGAGCTGGCTGCTCACCGTAGGTGAACGGGTTCTCGACGGTCATCGCTTGTATGTTGATGTGATCGAGACCAATCCGCCGATGGCGGTCCTCGTCTATATTCCGGGAATCGTGATCGCGCGGGAATTCGGGTTGCCGGTCGAAGGCGTGACCGATGGCCTGGTATTTGCGTCCATATTCGCCTCGCTTGCCATCGTTACGCGCATCCTGAAGAACTCATCGGCTATTGAAGGCCAAAACGGCGGGCGATTGTTGACGTTCGCGTTTTTCGTACTTGCGATCCTGCCGATGGAGACATTCGGCCAGCGTGAACACATCGCGACGGTGGAGCTGTTGCCGCTGTTCGCCGTATTTGTCGTGCGCATGAACGGCGAACGGCCCTCCGCCTGGCTGGCCGTCATCGCAGGCATTGGCGCCGGGCTCGCCGTTACGTTCAAGCCGCATTTTGCGATTGGTCTATTTTGCGCCGTCGGCTGCCTCACGATTTACCTGCGATCGTGGAAAGCAGCCTTTACGCCGGAAATCCTGACCGCTGCGGCCGTCGTCTTGCTCTATGCCGCGAGCATTGTCGCGTTCTTTCCGGCCTATTTCACTATCATCGTGCCTCTGGTCCGCGATATCTATATTCCCGTCGGTCTCTCGTTCCGGGAGCTTCTTGAAAAACCGCCTTTGCTGATCTGGGGAGTGGCGATCTTTGCGACGATCGTCCTGAAGCGGCACGACAAGGTCGATGCGGCGTACTTGCTGCTGCTCGCGGCTTCGCTGGGGTTCGCCGCCGCATTCTTTTTGCAGCGGAAGGGGTGGCCCTATCATTCCTATCCGATGCTCGCGCTCGCGATACTCGCGCTTGGCCAGGCGCTCATATCGGAGGTGCCGCGCGCCACTGATCGCGTGCTTCGTGCGATCGCGGTTGTCGTGTTCGCGGCCTTGTTGATGCGATCCATGTCGTGGTTCGACGTTACCTTCGATGCCCGGCCGCTTCAGGCTGCGGTCGCGCGGCTTGGACCAAATCCAAGAATCCTGGCGATCACGGTGGAGCCGGGGATCGGACATCCGCTGGTTCGCGCATTGAACGGCACCTGGGTCTCACGGCAGCAGGGGCTGTGGGTCGGGGCCTATATCGAATACATGCGCCAACACGGCATCATCGGGCCGGAGGCTCATCCGGAACTGGATGCCTATGCCGCGCGCGAACGTGCAATGCTGATCGAGGACATCAACCGCATCAGGCCGAGCGTGGTCCTGGTCGACAATCTGATAAGCGGGGGGAGCGCCTGGCTGCGGTCGCATCCCGACGTCTCCGGCCTGCTCAGGGATTACCAACTCTCGGAAACCATCGACGGCGTCGATATTCTCCGCGACGTGCGTTGAGTTCAACCTTCTTGTTTTGACACGTCTTCTCTCGCAGATAAGTCTACACAATCTGCGTCAACTGATTGCCATGCGAACCGGTATCCATTTCGCTTGAAAACGCTCTATCGCGGCTGGATTCCGTCGCGCACGGCGCGGAAGCGCGGAAATGCCTTCGACCAGTCGTCGCGCGGCGAACTTCCGATGATGCGCAACGTGCTCTGTCCGCCGAATCGCAGCCACTGCACGATGGTGACCGGGATACTGTCCTTGCCGCTGGTCGCATCGATCCGGGTCTCGTAGCCGGGCTGGCCGTCGATGCGGACCGGTTCGGACATCGTGATGTGTCCATCGCGCACGCCGGGTATCGTAGTGGCGATCTGCTGGGCGAAGCGGCCGCGATCATCAGGCGAAGCCGCCGTCGAAGCGACGAGACCGACGATCAGGAACGGTTTGGCTTCAAAGCCGGTCTTTTCGTCGCCGTCGGCGAGAATCAGCGCGGCGCCCGGCGCCAGCGTGCGAATATTCTTGAAATCGCTGAGTTCGCTGATCTTGAACGGCATCAGCCCGAGCTGTTCGTCGACCGGCACCTGGTTGCGGATCTCGGCCGAGGCAAACATCTGCCGCACAGCATCGTCGCTATAGATCTTGGCGGCGCTCTCGGGCACCTGCGCGGCGACATAACCCGAGAAAGTGGGCCCCGGCAGGATCATCGAATAGCGCCGGACATTGGTTGCACCGTCCCTGGCGCTCTCCACGGTGTAATAAGCGAGGCCCGCCTTGGTCTCGATGCTCTCCGGTTTGATGCCGCCGGCACCGCCGGGATTGGCCTTGAAGGCGCTGGCGACTTCGCCATAGGCCTCGGCGGGCAGGTCCGTCACCAGCACCTTGACGCTGTGATCCTCGGTCTCGAAGCCGACGAATGATTGGGCTTTGCCGAGGCCGACCAGCGGCTTCATCCCGACCCGCGCGCCCGGCGGGAAAATCGCATCGGTCGCGAATGCAGCACTTGAGGCGGCAATGAGCAGCGCAACCGCAGCGAGGAATCGAATAGGCATCATGTAAGGATCTACCGGGTTGGCATGGAGGCCGTTCAACGATCGGCCGGTACAGGGCAGGGGCTTGGGTCTGGCTTAGGTGTCTGGTTGGCCCGCTTTTAGCGGTTTTGATGGCCCTGCAACAGGGTGGGTCGGGCTTCCGTTCCGCCGGGTGCCAGGCTAGTGCCATCGCGCCCCCTTACCGAGGGGTTAACGGTCCGGGGAGGCTGAACCAAAACCCGCCCCGGACTGACACAATCTTTCAAACGTCAGTCTTTTCAGGCCTCAAGGTTGCGTTCAGTCCTTGCAGGCCTCACCCCCCCTCCTATATGAGGCTCACCGTCGCAGTATCGCGAGTAATTGATCGTTTGGGGGTTCGGTTCGGTGCGCCTTCTGGGCCCAGCCAACCTGCCGCAGCAACAAGGATATGAGAACCATGGGAAAGGTCATCGGGATCGATCTCGGCACCACCAATTCGTGCGTCGCCGTAATGGATGGCAAGAACGCAAAAGTCATCGAGAACGCCGAGGGTATGCGGACGACACCGTCGATCGTCGCTTTCAGCGATGATGGTGAGCGCCTCGTCGGTCAGCCGGCCAAGCGTCAGGCAGTGACCAACCCCGAGCGGACTTTCTTCGCGGTCAAGCGCCTCGTCGGCCGCCGCTATGACGACCCGATGGTCGAGAAGGACAAGAAGCTCGTCCCCTACAAGATCGTCAAGGCATCGAACGGCGACGCTTGGGTCGAGGCCGACGGCAAGACCTATTCGCCATCGCAGGTCTCCGCTTTCATCCTGCAGAAGATGAAAGAGACCGCTGAAGCCCATCTCGGCCAGAAGGTCGATCAGGCGGTCATCACGGTCCCCGCATATTTCAACGACGCGCAACGTCAGGCCACCAAGGACGCCGGCAAGATCGCCGGACTTGAAGTGCTGCGCATCATCAACGAGCCGACCGCCGCAGCGCTCGCCTATGGTCTCGACAAGACGAAAGCCGGCACGATTGCGGTCTACGACCTCGGCGGCGGCACCTTCGACGTCTCGATCCTGGAGATCGGCGACGGCGTGTTCGAGGTGAAGTCGACCAACGGCGATACCTTCCTCGGCGGCGAAGATTTCGACATGCGCCTCGTTGGCTACCTCGCCGACGAATTCCAGAAGGAGCAGGGCATCAACCTGCGCAACGACAAGCTGGCCCTGCAGCGCCTGAAAGAGGCCGCCGAAAAGGCCAAGATCGAATTGTCGTCGACCACGCAGACCGAAATCAACCTGCCCTTCATCACGGCCGACCAGACCGGCCCGAAGCATCTGACGATGAAGCTGACGCGCGCCAAGTTCGAGGCGCTGGTCGATGATCTCGTGCAGAAGACCATCGAGCCCTGCCGCAAGGCGCTGAAGGATGCCGGCCTGACCGCCGGCGAGATCGGCGAAGTGGTGCTGGTCGGCGGCATGACCCGCATGCCGAAGGTTCAGGAAGTGGTGAAGCAGTTGTTCGGCAAGGAGCCGCACAAGGGCGTCAACCCGGACGAAGTCGTCGCCATCGGTGCGGCAATCCAGGCCGGCGTGCTGCAGGGCGACGTCAAGGACGTGCTGCTGCTCGACGTAACCCCGCTGTCGCTCGGCATCGAGACGCTGGGCGGCGTGTTCACCCGCATCATCGACCGCAACACCACGATCCCGACCAAGAAGAGCCAGGTGTTCTCGACCGCCGAGGATAATCAGAACGCGGTTACCATCCGCGTCTTCCAGGGCGAGCGTGAAATGGCGGCTGACAACAAGGTACTGGGCCAGTTCGACCTGATGGGCATTCCGCCGGCTCCGCGCGGCATGCCGCAGATCGAGGTCACCTTCGATATCGACGCCAACGGTATCGTCAACGTCTCGGCCAAGGACAAGGCGACCGGCAAGGAGCAGCAGATCCGGATCCAGGCATCCGGCGGCCTGTCGGAAGCCGACATCGACAAGATGGTCAAGGACGCCGAGGCCAATGCGGCCGAGGACAAGAAGCGCCGCGAGGCGGTCGACGCCAAGAACCACGCCGACGCGCTGGTGCATTCCACCGAGAAGGCGCTCGCGGAGCATGGATCGAAGGTTGCGGACACCGAGCGCCGCGCCATCGAGGACGCTGTCAGCGACCTCAAGGAAGCGCTGAAGGGCGACGACGCCGAGGCGATCAAGGCCAAGACCAACACGCTGGCGCAGGCTTCGATGAAGCTCGGCGAGGCCATGTACAAGCAGCAGGCCGAGGCCGACGCGGCCAAGGACGCTGCGAAGGATGACGTCGTCGACGCGGAGTTCACCGAAGTCGACGACGACAAGCACAACAAAAAGTCTGCATAAGCGGGCGTTCGATCATGACCCTCATTCCAAAGAGCACGCGAGCCGCGTCTCAATGGGGCGGGGGTCATTTTTCGTTAAGCCCAAGACTTCATGCTCCAAGACTTCTTGCTCTGAGGCTGCATCTTTTTAAGCGCACCTCGGAATGAACTTCGGACGGATCTGACGGATGTCCACCAAACGCTGCTATTACGAAACCCTTGAGGTCGAACGGAACGCGGACGATTCCAAGCTGAAGGCGGCGTTCCGCAAGCTCGCGATGAAATGGCATCCGGACAAGAATTCCGGGCGATGCCTCGAGCGAAGTCAAGTTCAAGGAAATCAACGAAGCCTACGAGGTCCTCAAGGACGGCGAGAAGCGCGCCGCCTATGACCGCTTCGGACATGCCGCCTTCGAGCAAGGCATGGGCGGCGGCGGTCCCGGCTTCGGCGCAGGGTTTGCGTCGTCATTCTCCGATATTTTTGAAGATTTGTTCGGCATGGCCGGGCAGCGCCGCAGCGGCGGCCGCGAGCGCGGTGCCGATCTGCGCTACAACATGGAAATCTCGCTGGAGGAGGCCTACCTCGGCAAGACCGCGCAGATCGAGATTCCCAGTCTCGGTCACCTGCGAGTCCTGCTCGGGCATCGGCGCCAAGGCCGGCACCAAGCCGAAGACCTGCTCGCATTGCGGCGGCGCTGGCCGCGTGCGGCAGGCGCAGGGCTTCTTCACGCTGGAGCGAACCTGTCCCGGCTGCCAGGGCCGCGGTCAGATGATCGAGGATGCTTGCCCGTCCTGTGCAGGCTCGGGCCGCGTGACGCGCGACCGGACGTTGTCGGTCAACATTCCGCAGGGCGTCGAGGACGGCACGCGGATCCGCCTCGCCGGCGAAGGCGAGGCCGGCGTGCGCGGCGGACCGCCCGGCGATCTCTATATTTTCCTGTCGCTGACGGCGCATCCGTTCTTCCAGCGCGATGGCGCTGACCTGCATTGCCGCGTTCCGATCTCGATGGTGACGGCCTCGCTCGGCGGTGAGTTCGAAGTGCCGACCATCGACAAGGGCAAGACCAAGGTGAAAGTGCCGTCCGGAACGCAATCGAGCCGGCGATTCCGCATTGCATCAAAGGGCATGCCGGTGCTGCGGTCGCGCCAGACCGGCGATATGTACGTCCAGGTTGTGGTCGAAACGCCGCAGAATCTGACCAAGAAACAGCAGGAACTGCTGATGGAGTTCGAAAAGCTGTCGTCCGGCGCGACCCAACCGGAGGCGGCAGGCTTCTTCTCCAAGGTCAAGGACTTTTTCGGCACCCGGGCGGGCCCCTAGCGCGGGCTCCAATATGGCTCCGCTTTTGCGTTCGGCCGCGCTGAAAAATATATTTAGCGCATGGTCTTATCGCCAAATCGCCGGCGCCTCGGCGGACCCTGTGCGACAACCGTTTTGCTTGACCATAACGGCTCAGCCCTATACCTCTTTATGACTGTTTTCTGACAACCGCTCGATTGTGCGGTCCCGCCTGGTAGCGACATGCCCTTGCAATCGTCCGTGCGCGCGTTGAAGAAGCCTCTACGTCTCGACGATGAGGTTCGTTTTCTCCGTTCATGGATTGAAAAGCCGCTCCACATGGGCGCAGTAATGCCGTCCGGGCGACTGCTCGCGCGCACCATGGCGCAATATGTCGATCCCCACTCGGAAGCACCGGTCATCGAGCTCGGGCCGGGGACCGGTGCGATCACCAACGCGCTGATCGAACACGGCGTCGATCAAAAGCGGCTGGTGCTGGTCGAATACAATCCCGGCTTTTGTGCGCTGCTGCGCGAGCGCTATCCGCACGCCAAAGTGGTTCAGGGCGACGCTTATAAGCTGCGCGATTCGCTCTGGGAGGTGCTGAAGGGTCCGGCGTCGGCGGTGGTCTCCGGCCTGCCGCTGGTGACCAAGCCGATGCTGACGCGCCTCAGGCTGATCCGCGATGCCTTCGTGGCGCTATCTCCGGGCGCGCCGTTCGTGCAATTCACCTATTCGGTGGTGCCGCCGATCCCGAAATCGCTGCCGGGCGTGTCCACAGAAGCTTCCGAGCGGATCTGGATGAACCTTCCGCCTGCGCGGGTCTGGGTGTATCGCAAGGGCTGATGGCGCGTATTCCGCAAAAGTGGGTACCGGTTTTGCGCATAGAATACGCGCGAAATAATGGGTAAGAGCATTTTCTGAGAAAATGCTCGCTCTGCTGTTGCGCAGGGCTCGCCCCGAGTGCGATTTCTAACATATGTCCGCGCTGAAAATCCTCGTGATCCCGGGATCGCTTCGATCAGGCTCGCTCAACGCGAAGCTGGCGGCCGCATCTGCGCACGAACTGGCGCGGTCGGGCGCCGAAGTCACCCGCATCTCGCTCGCTGATTTTCCGCTGCCGATCTATGACGGCGACCTGCAGGCCAAGTCCGGCGTGCCGAAGAACGCGGTCAACCTCAAGCGCATGCTGGGCGCCCATCATGGGGTTCTGATCGTCACGCCGGAATATAATTCCTCGGTGCCGGCGCTGGTCAAAAACACCATCGACTGGATCAGCCGTGTGCAGGACCCGCATGAAGCTCGCGGCCAGGTATTTCGCGAGACCGTGTTTGCGATCGCAGCGGCGTCCGGCGGCCGGCTCGGCGGATCGCGGGCGCTGGCGGCGTTGCGGCTGATTCTCTCCGCCTGTCATGCGACAATTATTCCAAACCAGCTTGCGCTGTCGTTCGCGGAACAGGCTTACAACGATATGGACCACCTGAAGCATCCCGCAGATGTCGAGGCGCTGCAGGCCATGGTGCGGCAATTGATCGACGTTTCCCAACGCATGATGTGAGGTGAGATGCAGCCAGCCAAGATCGCGCCGAAAGATCGTTTGATTGTGGGACTTGACCTGCCCAGCGTAGCCCACGCGGAGGCGATGATTGCGAAGCTCGGCGACAGCGTGACCTTTTACAAGATCGGCTATCAGCTGGCTTATGCCGGCGGATTGCCGCTGGTCCGCCAGCTCTCGGACAGCGGCAAGAAAGTGTTTGTCGACCTCAAGCTGCACGACATCGGCAACACCGTCGCGCGCGGCGTCGAGAGCGTCGAGAAGTTAGGTGCCACGTTTCTCACGGTGCATGCCTATCCGCAGACCATGAAAGCCGCGGTGGAAGCGCGCGCCGGCTCCGGCCTGAAGATACTCGCGGTCACGGTGCTGACCTCCTATGACGACGGCGACCTCCATGCTGCAGGCTACCGCCTCGGCGTGACCGATCTCGTCGCAGCGCGCGCCCAGCAGGCGCAGGTGCTGGGCGTCGATGGTCTCGTGAGCTCACCGGAAGAAGCGACCGCCCTGCGTAAGATCGTCGGGCATCAGATGCATCTGGTGACGCCGGGGATCCGGCCGGCAGGCTCGGCGACCGGCGACCAGAAGCGCATCATGACGCCGGCGCGAGCGATTGCGGCCGGCGCGGATTACCTGGTGGTTGCCCGGCCGGTCATCGAAGCTGATGACCCGAAGGCTGCGGCGGATGCCATCCAGGCCGAGATCGCGCAAGCGCTGGGCTGAAACAAGAAAAGGGAGAACGAGAAGATGGCAAAAGCCTACTGGATCGCGCACATCGATGTGCACAACATGGAAGGCTACAAGGATTACGTCGCGCAGAATGGGGCGGTGTTCAAAAAATACGGCGCGAACTTCCTGGTGCGCGGGGGAAAGTTCGAAGCCCCGGAAGGTTCCTCGCGCTCCCGCAACGTCGTGCTCGAATTCCAGGATTATGAGACCGCACTCGCCTGCTACAATTCTCCGGAGTACACGCGGCTGGTCGCGCTCCGCAGCCCGCATTCGGAGGGCGACCTCGTCATCATCGAGGGCTACGACGGCCCGCAGCCGTAGCGACCGATCAAGATATTCCGCTCTTTCGTCATGCCCGGGCATAGGCGAGCGGAAGCGACGCCGTTCTTCGGACAGCTATGCCCGGCCATGACGAGAGTGGGAGGCCGCCTCGGTTGCCGGAACGGCCAGCGCCCGCTATACGGCGTAGAGAGGTAAGCCATGGCCGACATGCGTTTGATCGTAGCGGGAGCCGGCGGCCGGATGGGCCGCGCGCTGACGCGCGTTATTGCTGAAACACCTGGTGCGGTGCTGGCAGGCGCCCTGGAAGCCCCCGGCTCGGAACTTTTGGGCAAGGACGCCGGCGTGCTCGCCGGCCTGCCCGCCAACGGGATCGAACTCTCGGCCGACCTCTGGAAAATGTCCGCTGAAGCCGACGGCATCCTGGATTTCACCGTGCCGGCCGCGACCATTGCCAATGTCGCGATCGCAGCCCAGCGTGGCCTCGTCCACGTCATCGGCACCACCGGCCTGTCGTCATCGGATGACGCCGTGATTAAGAGCGTGACCTCGCGCGCCATCGTGGTGAAGTCGGGCAATATGAGCCTGGGCGTCAATCTGCTGGCGGCGTTGGTAAAGCGTGTCGCGCAGTCGCTCGATGCGGATTTCGATATCGAGATCCTGGAAATGCACCACAAGGCCAAGATCGACGCGCCGTCGGGAACGGCCTTGATGCTCGGCGAAGCTGCCGCCGCCGGCCGCGGCGTCGATCTCTATACCCATTCGGCGCGCGGCCGCGACGGCCACACCGGCGCGCGCCGGCGCGGCGACATCGGCTTTGCGTCATTGCGCGGCGGCACCGTCACCGGCGATCACAGTGTGATCTTCTCCGGCGCGATGGAACGCATCACGCTCGCGCACCACGCCGAGGACCGGACCATGTTCGCGCAAGGCGCCATCAAGGCTGCGTTGTGGGCACGGGGCCGTAAGCCCGGGATGTATTCGATGGCCGACGTGCTCGGCCTATCGGACTTCTGATATTCTTCAAATCGAAAACGGAATCCTGGAATGAGCGATCGTCTTCTTGTGCTGGTGCGACACGGCCAGAGTGAATGGAACCTGAAGAACCTCTTCACCGGCTGGAAGGACCCTGATCTCACTGAGCAGGGGGTCGCCGAGGCCAAGGAAGCCGGTCGCAAATTGAAGGCGCAGGGGCTGACGTTCGATTTAGCCTTCACCTCCGTGCTGACGCGCGCCCAGCACACGCTCGATCTGATGCTCAACGAAATCGGCCAGGTCGGGCTGCCGACCAGGAAAGACCTCGCCCTCAATGAGCGCGATTACGGCGATCTCTCCGGGCTGAACAAGGACGACGCCCGCAAGAAATGGGGCGAGGATCAGGTGCTGATCTGGCGCCGCTCCTACGACGTGCCGCCGCCCGGTGGCGAGAGCCTGAAGGATACCCTGGCGCGCGCGCTGCCCTATTACGTCCAGGAAATCCTGCCCGGCGTGTTGCGCGGCGAGCGCACGCTGGTCGCCGCGCACGGCAACTCGCTGCGCGCGCTGATCATGGTGCTGGAGAAGCTTTCACCGGAAGGCATCTTGAAGCGCGAACTCGCGACCGGCGTGCCGATCATCTATCGGCTCAACTCGGATTCCACCGTCGCATCGAAGCTCGATCTGGCGGCGTGAACGGGGCTGCCGATATATCCGTCCTCGCAGCGCCGATCCCGGATGCGGCGCTGGAGCAGCTCGCTTCCGTATTGGTCGATTGCGTCGAAGGCGGCGCCAGCGTCAGTTTCATGGCGCCGTTCACGCAAGAACAGGGGCTGGCGTTCTTCCGCAAGGTTGCGAACTCGGTCGTCGCTGGCGATACCGTGCTGCTGGCGGCAAAGCTCGACGGCAAAATCGTCGGCACCGTGCAGCTCGGGCTGGATACCCCGCCGAACCAGCCGCATCGCGCAGATGTCAAAAAGATGCTGGTGCATCGCTCCGCGCGTGGCCGCGGCGTCGGCGCGGATCTGATGGCGCGGGTGGAAGAGGAAGCCAGGAAGCTTGGCCGCTGGCTCCTGGTGCTCGACGCCGTGCCCGGCGACAACGGCTATCGGCTTTATCGGCGCGCCGGATGGACCGAGAGCGGAATCATTCCTGACTACGCGATGTTTCCGGATGGCAGGCTGTGCGACACGGCGTTGTTCTGGAAGCGGCTGGATAAATAGTTGATGTCGTCATTCCGGGGCGATGCGCAGCATCGAACTATGATGCACAATTGCGCATCTGAGAATCTCGAGATTCCCCGATGCGCAATTGCGCATCTGTGGTCTGGTCCTTCGGACCATCCCGGAATGACGGCGGTCAAACTAATGCACCCCCAACTGCCCGGCTTCCCAGCCCAGCATCGCCTGCTTGCGGGTGATGCCCCAGTGATACCCGGTCAAGGTGCCGTCCTTGCCGAGCGCGCGATGGCAGGGCACCACGAATGACACCGGATTCTTTCCGACCGCGGCACCGACCGCGCGCGAGGCTTTCGGGTTTTTGATCTTGCTGGCGATGTCGGAATAGCTCACCGCGCGGCCCATCGGGATCTTCAACAGCGTCTCCCACACCCGCACCTCGAAATCGGTGCCGATCAGGACCACGCGCAGCGGCTGGTCCGGGCGCCACATCCTGGTATCGAAAATGCGCTGTGCCAGCGCGGCCGTGCCGTCGGTATCCTCGACGTAGCTGGCGTTGGGCCAGCGGCGCGTCATGTCGGCCAGCGCCGTCCTCTCCTCGCCGGGGTCTGCGAAGGCGAGACCCGCGAGCCCTCGGCTGGTCGCGATCACGATCGCCGTGCCGAACGGGGAAGCGTGAAACCCGTAGCGCAGCGTCATGCCGGCGCCGCCGTTCTTCCATTCGCCCGGCGACATCGCCTCGTGGGTGACGAACAAATCATGCAGCCGGCCCGGGCCAGACAGCCCGGAGTCGAGGGCTGCGTCGAGCACGCTGGCGGAATCGCGCAACAGGACCTTGGCGTGATCGAGCGTCAGTGCCTGCATGAAGGCCTTTGGTGTCAGCCCGGCCCAGCGGCGGAACAGATGGTGCAACTCATCGGGCGTCACGCTGGCGGCTTCTGCCATCGATTCGATGGTCGGCTGCGCGCGCCAGTGTTCCGAGATGAAGGCGATCGCGCGCCGCACCGAATCGTAATCGCGCAGCGCGGCGTTCTGGGGGCCCGGTTTTGTCAGTCGGTGGTCATTTATGGCTGTCATCATCATGGGTCTGATGTAGGACCGGGGCGGTCGCCAAACCACCCGATTTCCGACAGCAATTCAAGTGATTGGGTTGTAAGTCGGGCCGCGCTTGGCGGCCTGTAGTGCGGCCATTAAAGCTTTGGCAAAACTTGCTTTTTCGTCCGCACCCAGAAAATCACCGATGGAAACGCGGCGCCCTCGGGAGACCAGATAAAGCCGCTCGATGCCGAATTCGGCGTGGACCTTCTGGTCGAGCTGCACCCAGAGCGGATTGAGTACCCATTCCACCACATGGCCGCGATGGCTGACCCTACGCACCCGCAGTTCCGACGGCGTCACCGTGATTTCTTCGCTGGCGGAAGCCCTGCGAAAATTGATCCGGAACGCCCAGTAGATCACGAGAACATCGAGGCCGAAGAAGCCGAACACCGGCCAGGCGCCCTTCAACCAGAACGCCGTGCCGGCGGCAAAGCTGACCACGCTGAGAAACGTCATCAGCACCAGAAAGCCGGTGCGGTTGAGCGAACGGTGCGGCGTCAGCATCGCCGAGAACAGCTTCGGCTCATGCGCCGGATCAAAGTCGTTGCCTGCGGTCATCGCGTGTCAGTATACCCCGTTCATGGCCAAAATCATCCGCGCTATCAGCGCCAAGACATCCAGCGTTCCTTCCGCGGCAAAGAAACCGGTGAAAAAAGCCGCGACAAAACCGCTGCCCAAAAGTGAGGCAACGAAATCAGCCAAACCAAAACCCTGGACGGCGGCCGAAGTGCATGAGGCGTTCAGCCGGTTTCGAAAAGCCAACCCCGAGCCGAAGGGCGAGCTCGAGCACCTCAATCCCTATACGCTGCTGGTCGCCGTGGTGCTGTCGGCGCAGGCGACCGATGCCGGCGTCAACAAGGCGACCCGCGCGTTGTTTGCGGTTGCCGACACGCCGCAAAAAATGCTCGAGCTCGGCGAGGAGAAAGTTCGCGAGTACATCAAGACCATCGGGCTCTACCGCAACAAGGCGAAGAACGTCATTGCGCTGTCGGAAAAGCTGATCGCCGAATTCGGCGGCGAGGTGCCGCGCACCCGCAGCCAGATCGAGACGCTGCCCGGCGCCGGCCGCAAAACCGCCAACGTCGTGCTCAACATGGCGTTCGGCGAACACACCATGGCGGTCGATACCCATGTGTTCCGCGTCGGCAACCGAACAGGCTTGGCGCCCGGCAACACGCCGCTCGAGGTCGAACTGGGACTGGAGAAGGTGATCCCGTCCGAATTCATGCAGCATGCACATCACTGGCTGATCCTGCATGGCCGCTACACCTGTTTGGCCCGCAAGCCGCGCTGCGAGGTATGCCTGATCAACGATCTTTGCCGCTGGCCGGAAAAGACGGTCTGAGGCATGATTTCGGTCACATCCTGAAGGCATATTCGGCTCTTGGGAACGCGAACGAAGGGGATCACGTTGCAAGAACAAATCACTCCGCAGCCCACCAGCCAGGCGCCGTCCGCTCCCGTGACGCCGCTTGCCAAATCGCTGCCCGCATCGAGCGGCTTTTGGAGCCGGTTCACGATTCCACTATTTGCCGTGCTGGTCGCGTTCGCGTTCATCGCGCTGGCGACGCTGCGATGGGACGAATGGGTCGGCAGCGCCACGATCCAGACCACCAACGACGCTTATATTCGCGCCGAACTGACCCGGCTCTCCAGCCGCGTCGCCGGCGAGGTGATCACGGTCGCGGTGAAGGATTTCCAGCGCGTCAAGGCCGGCGATCTCCTGGTGCAGATCGATCCCGCCGACTACCAGGCGCAGGTCGCGCAGGCCGAGGCCGGCGTCGCCGCCGCGCAGGCCGCGCTCGACAATCTGAACAACCAGGTCGAACTGCAATACGCGACGATCGCGCAGGCCGAAGCCGCGCAGGTCTCCGCGGCGGCGCAGGAGGTCGAGGCGCGCCAGGAACAGGAGCGTCAGCAATCGCTGTCGCAGACCGAATCCGGCACGCGGCAAAGGTTCGAACAGGCGACCGCGGCCTATGCCAAGGCACAGGCCGACGTGCGCGCCAGCCGCGCCGTCATCGCCGCCCAACGCCATCAACTCGAAGTGCTACAGGGCACCAAGAAGCAGCGCGCCGCCGACGTCGAAGGCGCCAAGGCGACGCTGGCCGCGGCCAAGCTCAGGCTCGGCTACACCAAAATCGTGGCGCCGTTCGACGGTGTCACCGGCGAGCGGCAGGTGCAGCCGGGCGACTACGTCAATATCGGCACCAATCTGATCAATGTCGTGCCGCTGCCGGACGTCTATGTGATGGCCAACTACAAGGAAACCCAGCTCACGCGGGTGAAGCCGGGCCAGCCGGTCGAGATCACCGTCGACAGTTTCCCGAACGAAAAACTACGCGGCCGTGTCGAGCGGATCGCGCCGGCAAGCGGCTCGCAATTCGCGCTGCTGCCGCCGGATAACGCCACCGGCAATTTCACCAAGGTGGTACAGCGCGTCCCGGTCCGCATCCAGCTCGACAAGAATCAGCCGCTGCTGGAGCGCCTGCTGCCGGGAATGTCCGTCGTCACCAACATCAATACCGGCGAGGCTGGAGCGGATGGCGGAAAGTGACGACCAGTTCTGATGCTGTCAGAGCCGATGTGGCTCAAGGTCCGGTCTCGCGCGGCGGTATCGCGCCGCAGCCGCTGTTTGCGGTCGGCGCGGTGCTGCTCGGCTCGTTCCTCGCCAATTTCGACAGCCGCCTGACCTCGGTCGGATTGCCCGATCTGCGCGGCGCGTTCTCGCTCGGCTTCGACGAAGGCGCCTGGCTCTCGACCGCCAGCATCGGCTCGCAGATTTTCATCGCGCCCGCGGTGGCGTGGCTTGCGACCGTGTTCGGCCTGCGCCGCGTGCTCGGAATCCCGAGCCTCGTCTATGCCGTGATCTCGCTGGTGATCCCGTTCGTCCACGATTACACCACGCTGATCGCGCTCAGCATCGTGCACGGCATGCTGCTCGGCACCTTCGTGCCGGCGACGCTGATGATCGTGTTCCGCAATTTGCCGATCCGCTGGTGGCTGCCGGCGATCGCGATCTACTCGATCCGCGTCGGCTTCGCGCTCGACACCGGCACCTCGCTGGTCGGCTTCTATGTCGACCATTGGGGATGGCAGTGGCTGTATTGGCAGAGCGTGGTGATCGCGCCGCTGATGGGCCTGATGGTCTATCTCGGCACGCCGCGCGAGCCGGTCAACCGGGAGCTGCTGCGAGACGCCGACTGGGGCGGCATGCTGCTGCTCGGCACCTCCGTCTCGATGATCTATGCCGGCCTCGACCAGGGCAATCGCCTGGACTGGCTGGAATCGGGCGCGGTGATGGCGCTGCTGCTCGGCGGCGGCGTGTTGTTCATCGGCTTCCTCATCAACGAAGCCCTGGTGCGCCAGCCCTGGGCGCATGTCAACGTGCTGTTCTCGCGCAATGTCGGGCTCTCGCTGGTGGTCATCCTGCTCTACACGCTGACCAGCCTCTCCAACTCGTCGCTGGTGCCGAATTTCCTCGGCAATGTCGGCCTGCTGCGGCCGGAGCAAAGCGGCGTCCTGCTGCTGACCTACGGCGCGCTGCCGATGTTCGTGCTGGTGCCGATCTCGATCTATCTGCTCCGGCATTTCGATGCGCGCACCGTGCTTGTCATTGGCCTATCGGCTTTCGCCGCCGCCAATCTGTGGGGCACGCAGCTGAGCCACGACTGGGCGCGCGAGGACTTCATCGGCATCGTGATGCTGCAGTCGATCGGCCAGGCGTTCACGCTGCTGCCGATCCTCATCCTCGCGCTGTCCAATTCCGATCCGTCACGCGCAACGTCGTTCGCCGCCTATATCCAGATCATGCGGCTTGGCGGCGCCGAAATCGGCGTCGCGCTGATGGGCACCTGGCTGCGCGTGCGCGAGCAGATCCATTCCAATTATCTCGGCCAGCACATTGAAAACGGCAGCTTCGACGTGACGCACATGCTGCAGCAGCTCACCGGCAACTTTGCCAGCCACGGCCTGGGGACGGCCGCGGCGCGTGCGGTGGGGACGCTCTCCGCGCTGGTGGCGCGTGAGGCCAACACGCTCGCTTATATCGACGGCTTCTGGCTGTGCTTCTGGCTGGCGATGGTCGCGCTGTTCTTCGTCGCGCTGATCACGAGGGCGCCGCCGGGCCCGTTCACGCCGGCGCCGTTTGGTTTTGCGAAGAACGTGCTGCGGAAATGCGGCGTGGCGGTGTCGTAGAGGGGGAAGGGATAGGATCGAGCTGCATCCGCGATGAAGCTACGCTCCCTCTCCCGCTTGCGGGGGAGGGTTGGGGTGGGGGTGCCGCCGCAGAGTCATACTACCCGTGTGGAGAGAGCTTCCCCCACCCGCATCGCATCTTACGATGCGACATAGCCGAAGCTTCGGTTCGGCGTTCTTGTCTAAGGACGGCCGCCGAAGGCGGCCTATGCTCCCCCGCAAGCGGGAGAGGTGAACTGAGTTCGTGGCAAGACCGCTCACCGCATCGACATTTCCTGCCGCCGCGACGGCTCCAGCAGTTCCGGCCGTGGGCCCGACAAGCGCTTGTGCATGTGGACCATGAAGGCCATGCCGAACAGGGGCGTCGCCAGATTGACGATCGGGATCGACACGAAGGCCGCGATGATCAGGCCTGCGGTGAAGACGGTGGCGGCGTTGTCCTTGCGCATCGCCTTGGCTTCCGCCGGCGAGCGGAATCGCATCGCGGCGAGCTCGAAATATTCCCGGCCCAGCAGCCAGGCGGTGGCGATGAAGAAGATCAGGAAGCCGGCGCCCGCCACGAACACGAAGGGCAGCGCGACCAGATAGACCAAAATCGTCAGCAGCGCCGTCTTGATGCCTTCCGGGATCGCGACGCCGAGCGGCAGTGCACTGCCGGGAAGCTCGGCCGGATAATGCTCGCGTTCGACATGGTCGGCGACGTCATCGACAAAGAAGCTTGCCACCAGCGAGGTGATCGCGGGCATCAGGAAGATGCCGCCGAGCACGACGCCGAGTCCCGCCGCAATCGAGACGATCCAGGCGAGGACGTTGAGCGTGCCATGGAAACCCGGGCCGAGCAGTCCCTCCGCCCAGACCTCGCCATATTCCGCAAACCAGCTCAGCAGCCGCTGCAATCCGACCGCCAGCACGGTGATCAAGACCAGCGCCATGCCGATCGATCGCCACAGGATCGAGCGCATCGGCGGCGACAGGATCTGCGAAAGCGCCTTGACGGCGGCGTCCAACATCGTGGTCTCATCCTTTGTTGCGAAGGTTTTCGACTTTCGCCTTCACCTTCTCGACGGCAGCTTCCTTGACCGGTCCGTATCCCCTGATTTCCATCGGCAGGGAAGCGATCTCGGCGAACCGACCGACAGTTCCCGCATGTAGAAGGGGAAGCTGCTCCGTCAAGAGGGATTGGTACCACGCGATCAAATTTCGTTCCATCCGGCGCTCGTGCGTGTAGCCGAACGGATCCAGCGGCGTTCCGCGCAGAAATTTCAGACGTGCCAATGCGCGAAAAACAGGCTCGATCCATGGTCCGAATTGCGCGCTTCAGTGGTCGGCCGCGTGCGTCCTTGCCTGAAGCCAGCAATGGCGGCGCCAGATGATAGTTTACCTTGAAATCGCCATCGAACTCCTGCCGCAATCTCGCCTGAAAGCCGGTTTCCGTGTGCAACCGTGCTACCTCGTACTCGTCCTTGTAGGCCATCAGCTTGAACAGCGATCGGGCTACCGCCGTTGTGAGCGCCTCGGATCCGGGCACCTGATTGCGTTCAGCCGCGCGAACGCTGCCAACGATCGCGCGATAACGCTCTGCATATCGGCTGTCCTGATAGGACGTGAGAAACTCGACGCGGCGCGCAATGATCTGATCGAGCGTCTCCTCGACCTGCGTTTGTCCGAGCAGCGATGCGATGAAATTCCTGATCGGTGACGGCGAGGCGGCCGCACGCAAACGCCCGCTTGTTCTGTTCGACGGCAACGCCGTTCAGCTCGATCGCCCGCATCAGCGCCTCGAGCGAGACCGGAACCAGGCCCTGCTGCCAGCCCGCGCCGAGCATGATCACATTGGCGAAGACCGTATCGCCGAACAGGGCGTCCGAGAGCCGGTTGGCGTCGAAGCTCCGGAGATTCTCGGGTCCGATGATGTGCTCGATGCTCTGCAACCGCAGCGGTCCGGCGAGACTTGCGTCCGGGTTGCGCACGATGTCGCCGGTCGGCATTTCCGCCATGTTGATCACGGCGCGCATGGCCGGGTGATAGGTGGTCGTGGCCTTCGCGGACGAGCTGACGACGATATCGCAGCCGATCAGCGCGTCGGCCGATCCGCGATCGATGCGGACCTGGTTGATATCGTCAGGACTTGCCGAGAGCCTGATGAAGCTGAGCACCGGTCCGAATTTCTGCGCAAAACCGGTGAAGTCGAGAACCGAGGCGCCCTTGCCTTCGAGATGCGCGGCCATCGCGACCAGGGCGCCGACGGTGATGACACCGGTGCCGCCGACGCCGGTGACAAGCAGGTTGAACGGCGTCGCGAGTTCGGTGCGTTCCGGCGCCGGCAGCGCCTGTGCCCGCGACAGAACGTCGATCGCCGCTCCCTGCTTCTTGCGCCGCGTCGCGCCCTCGACGGTGACAAAGCTCGGACAGAAGCCGTTGACGCAGGAAAAATCCTTGTTGCAGGAGGACAGGTTGATCTGGCGCTTGCGGCCGAACGGCGTTTCCTTCGGCTCGACGCTCAGGCAGTTCGATTCAACCGAACAGTCGCCGCATCCCTCGCAGACGAGATCGTTGATGTAGGCGAACTTCGGCGGATCGGCCAATTGGCCGCGCTTGCGCCGCCGCCGCTTTTCGGTGGCGCATTCCTGCTCGTAGATCAGGACGCTGACGCCGGGAATTTCGCGCAGCTCGCGCTGGACCGCGTCGAGATCGGCGCGCGGATGGAAGGTGACGCCAGCCGGGAAATCCCGCGCGTGGAATTTTCTCGGGCTCGTCCGAGACGAATGCAATCCGCGTCACTCCGTTGGCGCGGACCTCGTGCGCGATGCCGTGGACGGTGATGGGACCATCGACCGGCTGACCGCCGGTCATGGCGACGGCGTCGTTGAACAGGATCTTGTAGGTGATGTTGGCCTTGGCCGCGACCGCCTGGCGGATCGCCATCGAGCCGGAGTGATAGTAAGTGCCTTCGCCGAGATTCTGGAATACGTGATCGCGGCCGGTGAACAACGAGGAGGCCGCCCAGTTGACGCCTTCGCCGCCCATCTGGATCAGCGACGTCGTCTCACGATCCATCCAGCTCGCCATGAAATGGCAACCGATACCGGCCAGCGCGTGTGAGCCCTCGGGCACTTTCGTCGAGGTATTGTGCGGACAGCCCGAACAGAAATAGGGCGTGCGGGTTGCGCCGGATATTTCGGCAATTCCCCTGCTTTGCGGTGCAAGCTTTGCGGCGCGCGACTGCAGGTCAAGTCCGGGGAAGATGGCATCCAGCCGCCGCGCCACGATCGGCGCCAGCAGCCGTGGCGATAATTCGCCGACCCAGGGCACCAGCGGTTCGTTGTTCTCGTCGTTCTTGCCGACCATCCGCTCCGGCTTGTGGCCGGGATAGTCGTAAAAGTACTCCTTGAACTGGCTTTCGATGATGCCGCGCTTTTCCTCGATCACGAGGATCTCGCGCTTCTCGCGCACGAATTCCAGCGCGTCGTGATGGGCCAGCGGCCACACCATGCCGACCTTGTAGATGTCGATGCCGAGCTGCCGGCACTCGCTCTCGCCGAGACCGAGCAGCCGCAACGCTTCCATCAGATCGAGATGGCCCTTGCCTGTCGTGACGATCCCGTAAGTGGCGTGCGGGATGTCGTAGATATGGCGGTCGATCGGATTCCCCGCGGCGAACGCGAGCACGGCGTCTTTCTTGAATTGCAGGCGATGCTCGATCTGCGGGCCCGGCAGATCCGGCCAGCGATAATGCAATCCGCCCGGCGGCATCGTGTAGTCAGGCCGGACGAAATTACGCCGCGGCGGAAGATCGACGGACACGCATGATTCCACGGTTTCCGAAATCGCCTTGAATCCCACCCACATGCCGGAAAACCGACTTAGCGCAAAGCCATATTCGCCGAAGGCGAGATATTCGCTGACGCTGGCGGGATTGAGCGTTGGGATGAACCAGGCCATGAAAGCGACGTCCGACTGGTGCGGCATCGAGGAGGAGACGCAGCCGTGGTCGTCGCCGGCGACGACGAGCACGCCGCCATGCGGCGACGAGCCATAGGCGTTGCCGTGCTTCAGCGCATCGCCGGATCGATCGACGCCGGGGCCCTTGCCATACCAAAGCCCGAACACGCCATCGACCTCGCGTTTCGGGTTGGTCTCGACCTGCTGCGAGCCCAACACGGCCGTGGCCGCGAGATCTTCGTTGACGGCGGGGAGGAATTCGATGCGGCGCTCTGCGAGAAATTTCTTGGCGCGCCACAATTCCAGATCGACACTGCCGAGTGGCGAGCCGCGATAGCCCGACACGAAACCGGCGCTGTTGATGCCATCGGCGATGTCGCGGTCGCGCTGGTCGAGCAGGATGCGGACCAGCGCCTGCGTGCCGGTGAGGAACACCCGGCCACGCTGCCGCGTGTAGCGGTCCTCCAGCGCATAATCGTCCAGGATTGGGTGAGGCGCATCGGGAACTGCTGGCATGTCCGTCGTCCTGATGAAGAGGCCTGGGGAAGTATCGGCCAATTCTCGGACAGGATTTTCCAGATTTGCCGGCAGATCCGGATATTTCGGTATAAATTACCGATATTAGGATATAAATCGGATAGAATATTCAACTCAGAGAGTGAGGGAAAAATGCTCGATCCGCTTGATGGCCGGTTGCTGCTCCATCTCCAGCAGGACAGCCGGCAGAGTAACCAGCAACTGGCCGATAGCGTCGGCATGTCCTCCTCCGCTTGTTGGCGTCGCGTTGCGTCGCTGGAAGAGACCGGGGTCATCTCGCGCTACACGGCTATCGTGGATCGCGAGAAGGCCGGCTTCTCGATGTCAGCCATCCTTCATGTCGCGCTCGACCGTCACGACGAGAAGTTCGTCTCTGAATTCGTCTCGCGTGTTCGCAAGCGGCCGGAAGTTCTGGAGTGCTTCGCGACAACTGGCGATGCCGATTATCACCTTCGCGTCGTCGTCAGCGACATGGCGGCCTATAACCGGTTTCTCGACGACTTCATGTTCAAGATTCCCGGCCTTCGTCATGTGCGGACGAATGTCATCCTGAAAGAGATCAAGTACGACGTTGCGCTGCCGTTCTGACACTAGATCGGGAGCGCCGCGCGCGCTCTGTGTTCCGTCACCCCCGCGTCGGCTGCCGACCTTCATGCATTGCGCTATGCAGCCGTGAATGCACTGTTCGGCAGATTATATTTTCCAGAAGCCACCCGGAAGCCTAGTCTGGACTGCCTGAGATAAACCAGCACGGAGAAACCGATGACCGGGAGCGGACTACCCCTTGACGGGGTCAGGGTCATCGAGATGACCCATATGGTGATGGGGCCGACCTGCGGGATGATCCTGGCCCAGCTTGGCGCCGAGGTGATCAAGGTCGAACCACCTGCTGGCGACAAGACCCGCTCGCTCGGCGGCATGGGCACCTCGTTCTTCCCTCTGTTCAACCGGGGCAAACGAAGTGTGGTGCTCGATTTCGCCAAGGGGGAAGACCGCGAGACCATGCACGGGCTGCTCGCCAGCGCCGACGTGTTCTTGGAAAATTTTCGCGACGGCCAGTTGGAGAAGCAGGGCCTTGGCGCCGAGGAGCTGCGCCGAAAGCATCCGCATCTGATCGTCGCCGGCCACAAGGGTTCTTGTCCGGCCCCTACGAACATCGCCCGGCCCTGGATGAAGTGGTGCAGATGATGTCGGGGCTCGCCGCCATGACCGGCACCCGCGAAAAACCGCAGCGCGTCGGCTCTTCCGCTAACGACATCATGGGCGGGATGTTCGGTGCGATTTCGATCCTCGCCGCGCTCTACCAGAAACGCGGCGGCCACAAGAACGGCGCGGATATCCGTATCGGACTGTTCGAGAACTGCCTGTTCCTGGTCGCCCAGCATATGGTTCAGTACGAGATGACCGGCATCAAGCCGCTCTCGATGCCGGAGCGGGAGCATGCCTGGCCGGTCTACGACATCTTCGACACTGCCGGCGGCGATCGCATTTTCATCGGCGTCGTCACCGAGGGTCACTGGCAGAGTTTCTGCCGCGAGTTCGGCCTGACGGAATTTTTGGATGATCCGACCTTGCGCAACACGACTGACCGTATTCTGGCGCGCGGGCGGATCATTCCGCGCGTGGCGGAAGTGATCAGGCAATTGGATGCGGTTGATCTGTCGGCCAAGCTCGATGAACTAAATATCTGCTTCTCGCCGATCAATCGTCCCGAGGACCTGCTCACGGATCCGCACGTGCTGCGGCCCGGCGGGCTCGTCAACAATGTCAACGCCGACGGTCAGCCATTCCGTGTCCCCGCATTGCCGGTGGAATGGAACGGCAGCAATATCGGCGAAGGGCTGAAAGTGCCGGTGCTCGGCGCCGACACCGAATCGGTCCGCGCCGAGTTCGAACGACAAGAAATTTCGTCAACCGGAAACGCTGCGTGAGGCCAATATGACCCGCCTTCAAGATGTTTATCCCGCCGACCGTGTGAGCCTGCGCGAAGTGGGGCTGCGCGATGGCCTGCAACTGGTGAAGAAGTTTCCATCGACGTCGGCGAAGCAGTGCTGGATCCGGGAGGAATACGCTGCTGGCGTGCGGCATTTCGAGGTCGGCTCGTTTCTTCCAGCCAAGACATTCCCGCAATTCGTCGATATCAGTGACGTCATCGCGACCGTCGCCTCGCTGCCGGGCGCGCATGGCGTGGCGCTGGCGCTGAACGAGCGCGGCGTCAACGAGGCGCTTGCCTCCGGCGTCGCCGAAATTGCCTCGGTGGTGTCGGCGACCGAGGAGCACAGCCAGGCCAACGCCAACCGCTCCCGCGAATCCGCCATCGCCAACATCAAGCGCCTCTGCGAGTTGCGCGACGCAAGTTCGCACAAGCCGCTCGTCAATGCCGCGATCTCGATGGCACTGGGCTGCTCGATCGTCGGGCCGGTCGACCCCAACGAAGTGCTGCGGCTGACCGAGAAACTGTATGAGGCCGGCGTCGACATGGTCGCGATCGCCGACACCGTCGGCTATGCCGGACCGAAGCAGGTCGGTGAGTTGACCAAGGGGGCGGTGAGGATCGCGGGCTCGAAGCCGGTTTGCATTCATCTGCATGATACCCGCGGCATGGGGATTGCGAATGCGGCTGCGGCGCTCGATGCCGGCGCGCGCGTGCTCGATGGATCGCTGGGTGGCCTCGGCGGCTGTCCGTTCGCGCCAGGCGCCACCGGCAATGTGGTGTTCGAGGATCTGGTGTTCCTGTGCGAGAGCAAGGGATTTCCGACCGGCATCGATATGGACAAACTGATCGCGGTGCGTTCGATCCCGAAATCCGAGATGCCGGGTGAATCGCTCTACGGCGGGTTGGCGCGCGCCGGCTTGCCGCGCGGAACGGCTGCGAAGGCGGCGTGACGCTACAGCCGCGTTACGCGCAGTCGTAGCGCATTGCCGACCACG
>CAVZGZ010000017.1:0-81232 GCA_963774775.1 uncultured Alphaproteobacteria bacterium | reverse complement strand
GCGCTGTCCGACATATCGCCGACAAGCGCGACGCCCGTTGCAACACCGACGCGCGCGCTCAATTTTTCTTTCGCGGGCAACGCGGCGACCGCCTGCACTATTGCGAGGCTGGCATGAACGGCGCGCTCCGCGTCGTCTTCGTGCGCCTGAGGATAGCCAAAATATACCACCGCACCGTCCCCATGATGTCGCGCGACAAAGCCGTCGAACCAGGCAACGGTTTCAGTAATGCAGCGCCGGTAGCCGGCGATGATCGCGCTGAAGTCTTCGGGATCGAGCCTGGCGGAGAGCGCAGTCGATCCGACCAGGTCGCAAAACAGTACCGTGAGCTGCCGGCGCTCGATCGGGCGCGAAGTCCCGCGCCGTCGGCACCACCGCGGCCGAATCCACGCGCAACTTGGCGCCGCACTCGCCGCAAAATTTGTTCAGGGCCGGGTTTGCCGCGCCGCAGGCCACGCAGAGACGCACGACCGCCGCTCCGCACCGCCCACAGAATTTCGTTTGCTCCGAAACTTCGGCCGCGCAATTCGTACAGTGCATCCGAACCTCAACGGATATCAATAACGCCATTACAATGCGCCAGAAGCCGAGCGATCCGTGTGATCCTCGTCACAGCTTCGGGCGATCCGTCTCGATGGCCCGTGGGATCAATCGCGTCGCGTTTGACATCTCTCCGGCATGTCTGTTCTCCGGCATGTCTGTTCCAGGAGCCATCTCGGAAATGGTAGCCGCTCGGATCGGGCATGGCGCAAGCGCGTTTTAGTCCATCCCGAAACGCGGTGGCTGCGGCAAAATAACCCGACGGGCAGAATTCCGCTTAACCTGTCGGGCAAATCAGCGCTACCAATTCGCCCGTCCTTTCCCGGCACGAGGGGCGTATCGCGATCGTCACGAACGCGGGAGAGGATGCGGTGGACGCGGCAGCGTCGGCGCGCAAGTTGTTCGCAGGGCGGTTTTCCGTGAGCGGGCGGCAGCGCGCAAGACGACGATGCTGAAGCGTACGGCAAAAGCGTGTGGTTCTGGCACCCGTTGCTGGTGTCAAGTCGGCGGAGATGTTTGCGGGCCCAACCGTGCCTGCAACATCGCTAATTCGCCGACGACGGTGGCAAGACGAATTCGTCGCCGGGGAGAGCACGCCATAAGCCGTAAAGCCATTGCGCAGGGGATGCCGGATGCCTCCGCTTCACCTGTATGCTCGTGTGCGGTTCTTCGCACAATCTTGCACACGAGACCGCGGGTGCAGCGCGCGCCCGGCATTCCCTGCGCCCTCTTTCTTTTGGGGCGGAAGTATTCTCTCACGACCCGGGCGCTTCGCGCCGCGGGATCGCGGAGGTGCGTTTTTGGTAGATACGAGTAACACACCTTCGGCTGTCATCGTCCGCGAAGGCGGACGATCCAGTATTCCAGAGACATTCGTGATAGAACCGAGAAGCCGAAGCGTACTGGATGCCCCGCCTTCGCGGGGCATGACATCAAGAGAAATGACCTCACCCGACCTCCCCGCCGAACTCAAAGCCGCACTCGACGCCAGACTGGAAGGCGTATCGCGCAATGACGCCGCCGGCCGTGCCGCGTCGATCTCGCAGACCTACCGCGACGGTGGCGGCTCCGGCGCGATCAAATCCGAGACCGACGCGCTGGCCTACGCACTGGCGCGGATGCCGGCGACTTATGCTGCCGTGGTCGCAAGTCTCAACGCGCTCATCGAGATCAGGCCGGACTTTGCGCCAACAAGCCTGCTCGATGTCGGCGCCGGGCCGGGCACGGCGACCTGGGCCGCGGCTGAAGCCTTTCCGTCGCTGCGCGATTTCATCCTGCTCGATGCCAACGACGCTCTGAGAACGCTGGCGCTGGATCTAGTCCGCAAAAGTGCGCGCCTGCGCGGCGTCACTTACGAGCCGGGGCAAGCGCGCAGCCTCGTCGCGCATGCCGACGCGGCTGACCTGGTGGTCGCAAGCTATATGATCGGTGAGATCGGTGACGCCGAGCGGGAAGCCCTCGCCGCACTGCTATGGGCCAAAACCCGCGACACGCTGCTGGTCGTCGAACCCGGCACGCCCGCGGGTTACGCGCGGATCATCGCCCTGCGCGCGCAATTGATCGCCGACGGCGCCCATGTCGCGGCACCCTGCCCGCATGACGGAAAATGTCCGCTCTCGCCACCCGACTGGTGCCATTTCACCCAGCGCCTGCAACGCTCCCGCGCGCACAAGCAGGTCAAGGGCGCCGAGTTGCCGTTCGAGGACGAGAAATTCGCCTATGTGGCGCTGACCCGGGTGCCGGCTGGGACGCGTCTAGCCCGCGTGCTGGCGCAGCCGGAAGTCAGCAAGGTCGACGTGACGGCAAAGCTTTGCACCCCCACAGGCGTCGCCGTCACAAAAGTGTCCCGCCGCGTCAGGGACGATTACGCCCGCGCCCGTCGCTGGCGATGGGGCGATGCGGTGGGGGAGGAGCAGATATCCATCGCTGGTCGTCCCGGCGAACGACGGGACGACGTCGATGCTTGAACTTATCCCGCCCCAAGCACGACCAACGCAGTGCCCACTTCGCGGCGGGCTGCCGCATGTCCGGATTTTCGTCTAGGTTGCCCGCCTCTCTCGTCCCATCAGGAGTTCTCCCATGTCGACCGGCTGGATCGTTCTCGGCGTCATCGTCATTCTCGTGTTGTTCGCCTTTGGCGCCTACAACCGCCTGGTCGCGCTAGGCCAGCGCGTCAGCCAGGCGTTTGCCGACATCGACGTGCAGCTCAAGCAGCGCCACGATTTGATCCCGAACCTGGTCGAGACCGTGAAGGGCTATGCCGCGCATGAGCGCGGCACGCTGGATGATGTGGTGAAAGCCCGGGGCGCTGCAATGTCGGCGCAGGGGCCGGCGCAGGTGTCCGCCGCCGAAAACCAGTTGAGCGGCGCGCTCGGCCGCCTGATCGCGTTGTCGGAGGCCTATCCGGACCTCAAGGCCAACACCAATTTCCAGCAGCTCGCCAGCGAGCTTTCCGACCTCGAGAACAAGATCGCCGCCAGCCGCCGCTTTTTCAACAACGCGGTCCAGGAATACAACACCGGCATCCAGCAGATGCCGGCCGCATTGTTCGCCGGCATGTTCGGCTTCACCCGCAAGGAATTCTTCGACCTCGGCGCCAGCCGCACCGAAGTCGAGGCCGTGCCGAGCGTGAAGTTCTAGGACGATGATTGCCAGTTGCCGTCATTCCGGGGCACGCCGACGGCGTGAACCACGATGTGCAGTTGCACATCGGGGAATCTCGAGATTCTCCGATGTGCAATTGCACATCGTAGTTCGATGCTCCGCATCGCCCCGGAATGACAGTCCCTAGCGGAATCCCCATCATGGCCGCGTACGGTCTCTACACCCATATCGCGTCGAACAAGTTTCGTTCGATGCTGCTGCTTGGCGGCCTATTCCTGCTGATCTATGTACTGGTCTATGCTGGCGCGCTGATCGCGGAGGTGACGATCGATAGCGGCCGGACGGCCGAATATTATCTGACGCGGGCCTCACGCGACCTGCTGACGGCATTTCCCTATGCGACGCTCGCGGCAGCGGCGTGGATCGTGATCGCTTATTTTTTCCACCAGAACATGATCGATGCCGTGACCGGCGGCGAGGACGTGACGCGGCAGCAGCAGCCGCGGCTCTACAATCTGCTGGAAAACCTCTGTATCTCGCGCGGCATTCCGATGCCGAAGCTCAAGGTGATGGACAGCCCGGCCCTGAACGCGTTCGCGACCGGTCTCAATCGCCGGCAATACGCCGTCACCGTCACGTCAGGCTTGTTGAAGGCGCTGAATGACCAGGAAATCGAGGCGGTGCTCGGCCACGAGCTGACCCATATCCGCAACGGCGACGTGCAGTTGATGGTGGTCGCCGTGATCATCGCCGGCGCGGTCGGCTTTTTCGGCGAATTGTTTTTCCGGATGTTCACGAACTTCTCGTGGAGTTCCGGCGGCGGCGGCTGGTCGTCCTCATCCTCATCGCGATCATCCTCGTCGTCTTCGGATCGCGACAGCAAGAGCTCCGGCGGCGGTGCGGTCATTGTCGTGATCGTCGCGATCGCCCTGATTGTGGTGGCCTGGCTGATGTCGCAGGTGGTCAAACTGGCGCTGTCGCGCTCGCGCGAACTGCTGGCGGATGCCGGCTCGGTCGAACTGACCAAGAACCCCGATGCCATGATCTCGGCGCTGCGCAAGATCGAGAACCGCGGCGAGCTTCCCGGCGCCACTTCAGCAGTGATGGAACTGTGTGTCGACAACCCGCGCGAGGGTTTTGCCGATTTGTTCGCGACTCACCCTTCGGTGCAGTCCCGGGTCGACGCGCTGGTGAAATTCGCCGGCGGTCACGATCCCGGGCCGCTGGCGCTGCCCTCCGATACCGAGGACGTGCCGCGGGACGACCAGACGGAACAGCCGGGCTCGGATGGTCCGTCCCCGCCGCCTTTGCCGCGGGGTCCCTGGGGCGGAACCAGCGAACCCGCCGGTGCTCCCGGCACTGGCTCGGAGGGGCCGTGGGGACCGCACCGCTGAGCTGATTTATGACATTTCCCGCGCCGTTCCCGGGTGTTAACGAATTCCGTATGAATAACCGGGCCGGCGGCTTAAGGAATTGAATTCTCCCTTGTTTCTGCCATGTTCGCGCCCAAAGCAGGTATGGGGACTGCCGATCGCTCCCGCGATCGGGGTGCGTTAAGGGATTTCCATGGCAAAGCCAGTCGTGATTGTGGTGGGCGCGGACAAGGGCGGGGTCGGCAAGACGACCGTGTCGCGGACTCTGCTGGATTATTTCAGTGCCAACAACGTGCCGACGCGCGCGTTCGACACCGAGAGCCCGCGCGGCACCCTGATGCGATTCCACCCCGGCATCACCCAGATCGTCGACATGACGACGACCTCGGACCAGATGAAGATCTTCGATACGCTCAACGCCGGCACCTCCGTCACCGTGATCGACGTCCGCGCCGGCCTGCTGTCGCCCGCGCTGGCCTCACTGCGCGATATCGGCTTCCTGGATGCCGCCAAATCCGGCCAGATTACCTTCGCCGTGTTCCATATACTGGGACCCTCGATCGCCTCGCTGGACGAAATCGCCGAAACCGCGAATTTCATGCAGGGCGCCAAATATTACCTGGTGAAGAACTTCATCAACGACACCCAGTTCTTCCAGTGGGACCAGGCGACCTACAATTCCTATTTCCACCGCATCAAGGACGCCACCGAACTCACCATTCCGAAGCTCAACGAAATGGCCTATGAGCAGGTCGAGGTCTCCTCGGTGCCGTTCCTGAAATTCGTCGCCAACAAGGGCAAGGAAGACGAGGCCGCCAACTATTCCTTCGTGCTGCGCGGCTATGTCCGGCACTGGCTTGCCAATGTTTGGAGCGAGTACGACCGGATCAAGCTGACCGACCTGGTCGGCGGCAAATCGGCGACCCGTGGCAGCGAAAAATAGTCGTTTACCCGGCCGTGCAGGGGCTGGATTGGGCGGAAATTTAGCCTGATATAGCGTGCGATGTCGTCCACGCCCGTCTACATCATCTGCTCGCCCCGTCCGCTGGTCGGCAAGACGCTGACCGCGCGGCTGCTCAGCGAATTCCTGCTGCTCAAGAACGGCACGGTGACCTCCTTCGACATCAATCTGAAGGAGCCCTCGCTGCTCGAGTATCTCCCGAAGATCACCGAGACCGCCGACGTCATCGATACCTTCGGCAAGATGCAGTTGATGGACCGCCTGATCGTCAACGACGGCACAGCCAAGGTGATCGATCTCGGCTTTCACGCCTTCGACGAGTTTTTTGCGATGACCGACAAAATCGGCTTCCTGAAGGAGGCCGCACGCCGCCATGTCGCGCCGGTGATCCTGTTCATGGCCGACACCGACCGTACCTCGGCTCGCGGCTACGAGATGCTGCGGCAGCAGATTCCACCGCGGGCGCTGGTCACCGTCGACAATGAATTCGTGGTGCGTGGCGAACTGCCCGCCGCGATGGCCACCGGCCGCGTGCTCCGCCTGGGCGCGCTGCCGAATTTCCTGAAAACCTACATCGACCGCCTGACCTTCTCGTTCACCGGCTATCTGCGCAACGAAAAGGATTCATCGACCGAGCTGCATCAGTGGATCCGGCGGAATTACACCACGTTCCGCGATCTCGAACTGAGCGTGATGCTGCAGCGGTCGTGATTGCGGCTAATGCCCCTCGAACGTCATCAGCGTGCGCACCGGGACGTCCATCGCCCGGAGTTTCGCGGCGCCTCCCAGGTCGGGCAGATCGATGATGAAGCAGGCCGCGACCACATTGGCGCCGATCTGGCGTAGCAGCTTCACCGCCCCTTCCGCGGTGCCGCCGGTGGCGATCAGATCATCTACCAGGATGACGCGCTCGCCGGGATGCACGGCGTCCGCATGCATCTCCATTTCATCGAGGCCGTATTCCAGCGAGTAGGCGATCCGCACGGTGGTATGCGGCAGCTTGCCCTTTTTGCGGATCGGCACGAAGCCGGCGGACACCTGATGCGCGACGGCCCCGCCGAGAATAAAACCCCGCGCCTCGATGCCGGCGACCTTGTCGATCTTGTTGCCGGCCCATGGCTGCACCAACTCATCGACCGAGCGTCGAAAGGCCCGCGCATCCGCCAGCAGCGTGGTGATGTCGCGAAACAGGATTCCCGGCTTCGGGTAATCCGGAATGGTGCGAACGGTGGCTTTCAGATCGTGGTCAAATGTCATCGGTGTCTCGCAATCCTCAATTCATCCCTACACCCAGCCGGAACGCATTCTCCACGATGCGCAGCCCCACCTCGCCGCCGAGCGACATCAGCGATTCCGGGTGAAACTGCACCCCGCCAACCGGCAAGGTCTTGTGCTCGATCGCCATCGCGACGCCGTCCTCGGTCGTCGCCGTCACCGATAGCACATCCGGCACGCTGTCGCGCTCGACAAAGAGCGAGTGATAGCGGCCGATCACGATCTCATTGGGCAGGTTCTGCATCAGCCGCCCGCCCCGCACCTGGACCCGCGAGGGGCGCCCATGCGCGGGGTGAGCGAGCTGGCCGAGGTGGCCGCCGAAATATTCGCCGATCGCCTGCACCCCGAGACAGACGCCGAAGATCGGCAGTTTTTTCTCGATCGCGGTACCGATGGTTTTGGAGATGCCGAAATCCTCCGGGCGCCCGGGGCCCGGCGACAATACCAGCAGGTCCCAGCCCCTCTGCTGCAGCATGTCCTGGGCATGCACGTGCCGCACCACCGTGACATCAGCGCCGACCTGGCGGAAATAATCCGCCAGCATATGCACGAAGCTGTCGTCGTGGTCGATCAGCAGCACCCGTTTGCCTGAGCCGGTGGCATCGGGCGCGAACGCCGACAGAGGCTTTGGCGGATCGCCGCGCAGCGCCTGGAACAGCGCCGCCGCCTTGACCTGACATTCCCGGTCCTCGGCCGCAGGATCGGAATCGAACAGGCAGGTGGCGCCGACACGCACTTCGGCGAGGCCGTCCTTCATGCGGATGGTGCGGATGGTCAGCCCGGTATTGATGCTGCCGTCGAAATTCACCGCGCCGATGGCGCCGGCGTACCAGCGCCGCGACGAGCGTTCGTGGTCCTCGACGAACTGCATCGCCCACAGTTTCGGCGCACCCGTCACCGTCACCGCCCAGGCATGGGTGAGGAAGGCGTCGAGCGAATCGAAGCCCGGCCGCAGCATGCCCTCGACATGGTCGACGGTATGGAACAGCTTTGAATAGGTCTCGATCTGGCGCCGCGCCAGCACCTTGATCGTGCCGGGGACGCAGACCCGCGCCTTGTCGTTGCGGTCGACGTCGGTGCACATGTTGAGTTCGAATTCGTCCTTCTCCGAATTCAACAATTGCCTGATCTGCTCGGCATCGCCGATCGCGTCGGTACCGCGCGCGATGGTGCCCGAAATCGGACAGGTCTCAACGCGCCGCCCGTCGGAGCGGACAAACATTTCGGGTGAGGCCGACACCAGGAATTCACCGTCGCCGAGATTTATCAGCGCGCCGTAGGGCGACGGATTGATCCGGCACAGCCGCTGAAACACTTCCGCCGGCGAACGCTCGCAGGGCTCGGCGAACAATTGCCCGGGGACTGCCTCGAACAGATCGCCTCGGGCAAATGCCGCGCGTGCGGTCTCCACCGTCGCCTGATATTCGCCGGGCGCGTGGTCGGCAAATCCCTGCCGCGGCGTCTTGGCGTAGACGCTCTCGGCGGTGTTGTGCGGCAGGCCCTCGGTGGATTTGCCCTTCCAGGCAAAGTCGTAGCTCAAGACCACGCCGCGGCCGGTGGCGCGGTCGTAGGCGAGCAGGCGATCCGGCACAAACAGCACGATGTCGCGCTGGTCGCTTTCGCGTGCGCGCTTCTGCACGAGGTCCTCGATCTGGAACACGAGGTCGTAGGCGAAGGCACCGAACAGGCCGAGCAGCGGATCGGCATTGGAGGCGAATGCCGCCACCATATCGCGCACCAGCGACATCACGCTGGCGCGGCGGGTGCGCTGGTCTTCCTCGACCGGCGCTGCGCCGCGCATGATGTGGCCGGCCAGCCGCGTCGCGCTTCGTTCGGAAATGACGACGCAGGGCTCGCGCAGGACGTCGCCGAGGAAGGCGATCAGCACCTCGCCACGCGGGTTGAGCGCGCAAAGCGAGAAATTCGTGCCCGCCGTCTCCAGCACCAGTGGCGGATCGGCAAAGCCGAGGTCGAAGCTCTCGTAGCGCCCCGGCACCGTGGTGCCCGACGACAGCACCACGCCGCGGCGGCGATCGAGCAGGTCGATCAGGTCATCGAGCCGCTTGGCGCCGCCGGTGAATTGCTCGACCACCCGCGCAACGGCAAGGCCGCCATTGGTGCGGTATTCGCTCTTGGCCGGCAGGGAAAAGACTGTCCTGTTCATGTGATCCTCTTACGAGACTTAGCGAGGGAGCGCCACACAGGACAAACGAAGGGACCGTCGCACTGCGATGGCGACCTTCGACGATTTTGTGAAATGAAATCGCACCGGCCACCTCTTAAGAGGTGCGCCACCAAAGACGGGATGGGCTGGCAACGGTGTTCATGGAGGCTAAACACCATCCGGAAGGCGCGATGTCAAGGGATGGACCGGCGCCCTGCCCTCCCTGGAGCCCCTCTTTAGGGGTTTGAAAGGGTGAAAATACGCGTAAGTTTGCCCCCAAGCAGCGGCCAGAGAAACGCTCAACAAACGGGCAAGCGGCGGGAGACGCGGATGGCGATACTGGGTCTTGGATATGCAGGCTTCGGATCGGATGCGCTGGACGACTGGCGCCAGTTCGGTACCTCGCTGGTCGGGCTGCAGGCGGTGGAGCGCGGCAATTCGATGCTCGCCTTCCGGATGGACGACCGCAAGCAGCGCATCGTGATCGACCGCGCGCTCGCCGAGGGCACACGTTTCTTCGGCTGGGAGGTCGCTGACGCCGCTGCACTCGATCAACTCGCGGCGCGGCTGGAGCAGGCCGGCGTCGCGGTCACGGCCGAGCCACCGTCACTGGCCGATGCAAGGCGCGTGCGCGGGCTGATTTCATTCCACGATCCCGCCGGCAATCGCCTCGAGGCGTTTTACGGCGCCGAGATCGACGACACGCCGTTCAAGCCGGGCCGTTCGATCTCGGGCTTCCGGACCGGCCCGCAGGGCCTCGGCCACGCGGTGCTGACGGTCGACAAGCATCGAACCGGTGATGGCGTTCTATGTCGACGTGCTCGGCTTCGGACTTTCCGACTACATCGAAAAGCCGTTCCGAGCCTATTTCTTCCACGTCAACCCGCGGCATCACAGTCTCGCGTTGATCGAGACCGGCAGCAACGGCATGCATCACCTGATGGTGGAGCTGTTCTCGCTCGACGATGTCGGCCAGTCCTACGACATCGCCTTGAAGGAGGATCGCGTCAACGTCACGCTCGGCCGCCACACCAACGACTTCATGACATCGTTCTACGCCAAAACGCCGTCGTCCTTCATGATCGAATGCGGCTGGGGCGGCCGCGAGATCGAGCCGTCGACATGGCAGCCCGTTGAAATGTTCGACGGCCCGAGCCTGTGGGGCCATGAACGCGTCTGGCTGCAGCCGGCGGATCGCGAAGTCGCCCGCGACATGCGGATGCGCGCTGCGGCTTCAGGGCTACGTGCGCCGGTGCAGGTGATAGAAGGCAATTTCAAGCTGATGTCGGGCACGTGTCCGTGGTGGGATGGGGTGAAGCTGCCAAAGCGACAAACCTACAACTCCCGCTCATCAGGTGCCTCTCGACGCCCGTCGCGAGCATGGACGATGACCAATTCACCTCCGTTCACTCGATGATGCTGACAGGGCGACACTGAACCCCTTTCTCCCGTCATTGCGAGCCAACGGGTCGCGCGAATGCGCGCCCGATGACAGGCTCCGCGAAGCAATCCATCTTTCCGCGGAAAGAAAAGAATGGATTGCTTCGTCGCGTTGCTCCTCGCAATGACGATGAACCTTACCCCAGATGCTTCCTGAAAAACTCCGTCGCCCGACCCCAGGCGAGCTCGGCACACTGGCGGTCGTGCACCGACAGGCGCTGCTCATTGCCGAAGCCGTGGTCAGCCTCATAGCGGAAGAGCTCGAGCGACTTGCCGGCCGCCTTCATGCCTTTCTCAAAGCCGTCGACCAATTGCGGCGTGCACCAATCGTCCCTGTTGGCGAAATGAGCCTGCAGCGGAATTTTGACGTCCGCGGGCTTGGCCGCCTGCTCCGGCGGGATGCCGTAGAACACGACGCCCGCCGTGAGCTCCGGGATCTTGGTGGCGCCGATGATGGTCACCGCGCCGCCGAGACAGAAGCCGGTCAGGCCTACCTTGGCGCCGTTCCTGGCGAGATATTGCGCGGCGCCGCGCACCGTCTGCGTGGTGGCGTCCATGAAATCCAGCGAGTTCATCTCTTTGCCGGCCGCGTCGGTGTCGTGATACGGCACCACCTTGCCCTTGTAGAGATCGGGCGCCAGCGCATCGAAGCCGGCCAGCGCGAAGCGGTCGCACATGCCCTTGATCTGGTCCTGCAGTCCCCACCACTCCTGGATCACGACCACGCCCGGCGCGTTGCCGCGCGCGGATTTGGCGAGATAGCCGCCGGCTTCGTTGCCGTCGGGGCGCTTGAAGTTGATGCTGGTACCCATGGGTTCCTCCGTGGTTTTTCTTGAGGACGACGATTGGCGGCTATTTTGTCCGCAGTGGGGTCAGGAAGCAATCCGCCTCCGTCATTCCGGGATGGTGCGTTAGCACCAGACACTCAGAATCTCGAGATTCTCCGATGTGCAATTGCACATCGGAGTTCGATGCTTCGCATCGCCCCGGAATGACGTCGTTCTTCACCCAACAAAAAAAGCCCCCGCGGGGGCTTTTCCGAATTCGTCAGTCGGGCCAGACCGCGTCAGTGCGCGTTGGCCCAGACCTTCTTCTTGGTGAAGTACATCAGCCCTGCGAACAGGATCAGGAACACGAACACCTGCAGGCCCACCCGCTTGCGCTCCTCCATCCGCGGCTCCGCGGCCCACATCAGGAAGGTGGTGACGTCGTGGGCGTATTGCGCGACCGTCGCGGGCGAGCCGTCGTCGAAGGTGACCTGACCGTCACTCAGCGGCTTCGGCATCTTGATGGCATGGCCCGGGAAGTACTTGTTATAGTACGAGCCCTCGGGGAGCGTGACACCCGCCGGCGGCTTGTCTTCAAATCCCTGCAGGATGGCGCTTACATAGTTCGGACCCTGCTCCTGGAACTGGGAGAAGAAGTCGAAGATGAACTTCGGAAAGCCCCGCTCGTAGGACCGCGCCTTGGTAATCAGCGACAGGTCAGGCGGCGCCGCACCGCCATTGGCAGCGCGCGCGGCCTGCTCGTTCGGGAACGGTGCCGGGAAATAGTCGGCCGGCCGGCCGGGCCGTTCGAACATCTCGCCCTGGTCGTTCGGGCCGTCCTTGATCTTGTAATCGGACGCAAACGCGGACGCCTGGGCGACCGAATAGCCGGGACCGCCGGCGTCCGCGAGGTTGCGGAATGCGATATAGTTCAGGCTGTGGCAGGCCGAGCAGACTTCCTTGTAGACCTTCAGTCCGCGCTGCAGCGAGCCGCGATCATACTTGCCGAAAGGGCCTGAGAACGACCACTTCACCGACGGCGGCGCTTCCTGATGCTCCTGGGCGCGGGCGTCTTGCGCGCCGCCGACCAGCAATCCACCGGCCACCAGCAGTGCGACCACTGCGGAGGCCAGTACCTTGCCGCTCTTGGCCAGCACGTCTTCGGCGATCGAATTCGGCACCGGGCGCGGCTTCTCGATCCGGCTGAGCAACGGCAGCAGGATCAGGAAATAGGCGAAGTAGCAGACGGTCAGGATACGGCCGGCGATGACATAGATGCCTTCCGGCGGCTGCGCACCGAGATAGCCGAGCAGGATGCAGACGATCACGAAGATCCAGAAGAACTGCTTGGCCAGCGGGCGATATTTCGACGAGCGGGTTTTCGCGCTGTCGAGCCAGGGCAGGAACGCCAGCACGATGATCGCCGAGAACATCCCGATGACACCGGCGAGCTTGTTCGGGATCGAGCGCAGGATCGCGTAGAATGGCAGGTAATACCATTCCGGCACGATGTGCGCGGGCGTCACGCCGGGGTTCGCCGGGATGTAGTTGTCGGCATCGCCGAGATAGTTCGGCATGTAGAAGATGAACCAGGCGTAGAAGATCAGGAAGCAGGACACGCCGAACATGTCCTTGATGGTCGCATAAGGCGTGAACGGCACGGTGTCTTTTTCGGTCTTGGCTTCGACGCCGGCCGGGTTGTTCTGACCCGCCACGTGCAGCGCCCAGACGTGCAGCACGACCACGCCGGCAATCACGAACGGCAGCAGATAATGCAGCGAGAAGAAGCGGTTCAGCGTCGGGTTTCCGACCGAATAGCCGCCCCACAGCAGCGTCACGATGCTCTCGCCGAAATAGGGCACGGCGGAGAACAGGTTGGTGATGACGGTAGCACCCCAGAAGCTCATCTGGCCCCACGGCAGCACGTAGCCCATGAAGCCTGTCGCCATCATCAGGAGATAGATGATGACGCCAAGGATCCAGAGCACCTCGCGCGGCTCCTTATACGACCCGTAATACAGGCCGCGGAACATGTGGATGTAGACGGCGAGGAAGAACATCGAGGCGCCGCAGGCGTGCATATTGCGCAGCAGCCAGCCGTAGTTGACGTCGCGAACGATCAGTTCGACCGATTTGAAGGCGAGATCGGCATGCGGCGTATAATGCATCGCCAGGACCACGCCGGTCAGGATCTGAACCGCCAGCATCATCGAAAGGATGGCGCCGAAGGTCCACCAGTAGTTCAGGTTACGCGGCGTCGGGTAGGCGACGAACGAAGAGTGCACCAGCCCCATGATCGGGAGGCGACGCTCGATCCACTTCAAGGCGGGGTTGGTCGGCTGGAAATCGGATGGTCCGCTCATTGATGCGATCCTGAGGAAGAAAGACGACGCGATGGGTCCAAAATCGGGAAGCTCAAGTCTCGGGAAGCCCGAGACTTAGCCGATCTGGATTTTGGTATCGGAAACGAAGGCGTAGGGCGGAACCGCCAGGTTGGCGGGAGCGGGTCCCTGACGGATACGGCCGGAGGAGTCGTATTGCGAGCCGTGGCAGGGGCAGAAGAAACCGTCGTAATTGCCCTCATGGGCGATCGGGATACAGCCGAGATGGGTGCAGATGCCGATCACGACCAGCCACTGGTCGTGGCCTTCCTTGACCCGGGACTGATCCGAGGCCGGATCTGGCAGGCTCGAGACCGGCACGCTGCGGGCCTCGTCGATCTGCTTCTTGGTGCGGTGGCTGATGTAGATCGGCTTGCCGCGCCAGAACACCTTGATGTCCTGTCCTTCGGCGATCGGGGTCAGATCGACCTCGATCGGCGCGCCGGCCGCGATCGTCGCGGCGTCCGGGTTCATCTGGGAGATGAACGGCCACACGGTGGCGACCGTGCCCACTGCGGCGACGGCTCCGGTTGCAACAAAAAGGAAATCACGGCGTGTTGGATGGTCCGCCGAAGACGCTGTCGTCACGATTCCAAGCCCTTTCTCATCTGCAGCCGGTGGAACCGCCCCGATAGACGCGAAAACGCGGCCGGGGGAGGCTGCCGGCGCCCGCGGCCCCCGCGGCGGCAGAAAGACCACTTTCCGCACCCCAATCCGGCGGAACAAGCAGTCCAGAATCGTTCTATTGGCACCCTTGCCGGACGAGCGCAAGCCCGCTAACGGCTCGCAAGCGTGCAATGCACTAAATCTCCGCCCGGCGATGTTTTATTGAGACAATTTATCGGGGCCTCGGGAGCCGTCGCCCGGGCCTTCACAGGACCTGGATTACGATTTCGGCAGTCCATCCGACGAATCCGGCAATCGCTCCGCGCAGGGTCCGCGGTCCTCCTTCGCGAGCCGGAAATGTGTACCTCGAATAGGTCGCATGGTATGATTTCAATTATGACAAACGATCAGGTGAAAGAGGTCCTAGATCGCGTCCTGACCTGGCCGCCGGAGCGGCAGGAGGACGCTGCACAAATGCTGCTTGCCCTGGAAGCGCGCGAGGGCGAACTTTATCACCCTAGCGACGACGAGTGGGCCGCAATCGAGGAAGGTTTTGCCGAAGCGAAGCGAGGCGAGGCCGTATCCGCAGACGAAATCGCCGCACTGCTCAAGCCGCGCGGTTCATGACGCTCCGGTTTACGCCCCGTGCTCGGGACGATCTTCGGCAAATCATGGAATACATCGCCAAGGAAAACCCGACGGCTGCAGACCGCCTCGGTCGGGCGATCTTTGACACGACTTCACTGATCGCCCGCCGTCCGTATCTCGGAATTCGCAACGCAAAGGATGCGAAATTTCGCAGTCGCCTCGTCACGCGATATCCATATCGCATTCACTATTTCGTAGAGGACGCCGATATCTGGATCGTTCACATACGGCACTCGGCACGACGCCCCTTGGATGAACCGATCTGATTCGAATGCAAATCGCTCTGTTTCAGCCCGATATCCCCCAGAACGCCGGAACGATTCTGCGGCTATGCGCCTGCCTGGATGTGGCTGCCCACATTATCGAGCCCGCGGGCTTCGACACCTCCGACCGGCGCTTCCGCCGCGCCGGGATGGACTATCTCGACCAAGTCAGGTTGATGCGCCACGACTCATGGTCAAAATTCGAGCAATGGCGTAACGAGGCGGGCTATCGGCTGGTCCTGTTCACGACCAAGGTCGCGAGCTCCTACCTGGATTTTCGCTACACCGCCTCCGACATTCTGCTGTTCGGACGCGAATCCGCCGGGGTTCCCGACGAGGTGGCCGCTGCGGCGGACGCGCGCCTGGTGATTCCGATCAAGCCGGAGCTGCGTTCGCTGAATGTGGCTGTATCGGCCGCCATGGCGCTTGGTGAAGCGCTGCGGCAGACCAGTTTCAAGGTTTAAAGTTTAAGGAGATTCGGTGAGTTACGCGGTCAAGGAAATCTTTCTGACCCTGCAAGGGGAAGGCGCCCATGCGGGCCGCGCCGCGGTGTTTTGCCGGTTTTCCGGCTGCAATCTCTGGAGCGGCCGCGAGCAGGATCGCATCACCGCGACCTGCCAGTTTTGCGATACCGATTTCGTCGGCACCGATGGCACGCTCGGCGGCCGCTATGCCACCGCATACGAACTCGCCGACACCATCGCCGGACAATGGCGTGGCGGCAATGCCAACCGCTACGTGGTACTGACCGGCGGCGAGCCTCTGCTGCAGGTCGATACACCCCTGATCGAGGCGTTGCATGCCCGCGGCTTTTCCATCGGCATAGAGACCAACGGCACGATTGGACCGCCGGACGGGCTGGACTGGGTCTGCGTCAGCCCCAAGGCCGGCGCCGATCTTGTGGTGCGCACGGGGCACGAGCTGAAACTGGTCTATCCGCAGGCGAATGCAATGCCGGAGAATTTTATCGATCTTGCCTTTGAGCGTTTCTCGCTGCAGCCGATGGACGGGCCCGATGTGATCGAAAATACCGCGCGCGCGATTGACTATTGCCTGCAGCATCCGCAATGGCAGCTCAGCCTGCAGACGCACAAGACGCTCGGCATCAGATAGGATTTTGGACTCTGGCGATGTGGGAACTGACGAAATCATTCCGCTTTGAGGCAGCGCATGCGCTGTCGGGAACGACCTTTGGCCCGGACAGTGAGGAGATCCACGGCCACTCGTTCCGCACGGAGGTCACCGTGCGCGGAACCCCCGATCCCGCGACCGGGATGGTGGTTGATCTTGGCCTGCTCGAACGCAGCATGGCCGAGGTCCAGAAGACGCTCGACCACAAGTTTCTGAACAGGATCGAGGCGCTGGGGCCGCCGACGCTGGAAAACCTGTCGCGCTTCATCTGGGAGCGGCTTCAGCACGCCGGAAAACTGACGCGCGTCAGCGTCCACCGCGACAGCTGCAACGAAAGCTGCACATATTACGGACCGCAAAGCTAGGAACTACCATGGACTTGTCCGTGATCGAGGATCGCAAGGCCCGCGCGCGTCGCTGGTTCGAGGCGCTGCGCGACGATATCTGCGCAGCCCTTGAAACGCTGGAAGATGACGCGCCCGCTTCGCTCTATCCCGGGGGCGCGGGACGCTTCGTGCGCACACCCTGGGACCGCAGCGACCACACTGGCAAGCCGGGCGGCGGCGGCGTGATGTCGATGATGTACGGACGTTTGTTCGAGAAAGTCGGCGTGCATTGCTCGACCGTGCATGGCGAATTCAGCCCGGAATTCCGCTCGCAGATTCCGGGCGCCACCGATGACCCGAGGTTCTGGGCGTCGGGCGTTTCGGTGATCGCGCATATGCGAAACCCGCACGTGCCGGCCGTGCATATGAACACCCGCTTTGTGGTTACGACCAAGGCGTGGTTCGGCGGCGGCTCGGATCTGACGCCGGTGCTCGAACGGCGGCGAACCCAGCACGACGCCGACACGGTTGCCTTTCACCAGGCGATGGAGAGCGCCTGCGGCGGGCACAACGGGGTCGCGGACTACGCGCGGTACAAGAAATGGTGCGATGACTATTTCTATCTGCCGCATCGCAAGGAGGCCCGCGGCATCGGCGGCATCTTTTACGATCACCATGATTCGGGCGACTGGGATGCCGACTTCGCCTTTACCCGGGACGTCGGCCGCGCGTTTCTGAAGATCTATCCCGATCTGGTGCGCCGGAATTTCAGCACGGCGTGGACAGCTGCGGATCGCGAGGAGCAACTGGTGCGCCGCGGCCGCTATGTCGAATTCAACCTGCTCTATGACCGCGGCACGACCTTCGGCCTGAAGACCGGCGGCAACGTCGATTCGATCCTGTCGTCGATGCCGCCCGAAGTGAAATGGCCCTGAGACGATGACAAAACTCCCCCGCGCGATGTTGATCGATATGGACGACACCATCCTGTCGGCCTATGGCCGTCCCGACCTCGCCTGGAACAAGATCGCTGCGGAATTCGCCGGCGAACTCGCACCGCTGCCCCCGCCACAGGTCGCTGCGGCCATTCTGCAGTTCGCGCGCAATTTCTGGGCAACGGCGGATGCGGCGTGGCGACTGAAACTCGCCGAAGCCCGGCAGCTGACGGTCAAGGGCGGGTTTGCGGCGCTGGCCGCAGCTCACGGGACGATCTTTTCGGACGATCTCGCGATCCGGCTCGCAGACCGCTTCACCACCTATCGCGAAGAGGAGATGTTTGTCTTCCCCGGCGCGCATGAGGCCATCGATGCCTTGAAGGCGCGCGGCGTGAAACTGGCGCTGGTGACCAACGGCGCCGCGGATACCCAGCGCGCCAAGGTCGAGCGTTTTAAGCTGGCGCATCGCTTCGATCATATCCAGATCGAAGGCGAGCACGGTTTCGGCAAGCCGGAAGAGCGCGCCTATCTGCACGCCATGGAAGCGCTTGGCGTCACGGCGCCCGAGACCTGGATGATCGGCGACAATCTGGAATGGGAAGTCGAGGTGCCGCAGCGCCTCGGCATCTATGCGATCTGGATCGACGCGCACGGACAAGGCTTGCCCGCGGAATCGACTATCAAGCCGGATCGCGTCATCCGCTCGCTGACGGAACTGCTGCCTGCCGGGCGCGAATAGCGCTTCTCGCGGTTCCGTCGCCGGCTGCCTTGGCGCCAAAATCCACCGCACGGAGCATTAGCCGTGATCGGCCTGTCATGACAGACCGATAGCCTGCGCTTTGCGTGAATTAGCCGCGGAGGGAAAATCATGGAATTGAAACCAGGCGATGTTGTCATTCTGAAATCCGGCGGTCACCCGGTAACGGTGGTGGAAGTCAACGACGACGCGGTCGAGTGCGTGTGGATGGGTAACGACGGCGATCTGTTTCGCGAAACGCTTCCGCTCGTAGTCCTCGAATCCGCCGAACTCAACGATCCCGAAGAAGACGACGAAGACGATAAAGAAGAGGAAGAGGATGACGACGAGGACGAAGACGAGGAAGGTGAGGACGACGACGATCACAAGAAGCGCAAGGTTGCTTGAGAAACCCGCTTGCGATGCCGCCAGATCCCAGCGACCGGCGGCATCGCCTTTCTGGGCTCTTGCTAAGGTGTGGACTGACTGGCTTGAGAGAATACTTACTCCCCGCGGTCGGCAATCGTGGTCCACAGCCGAGGGCTGTTCGGCATCTGAATTCGAACCCAGCGATAGGGCGCACGCGCCCACGGCTTGATCTGCGGCGTCAGATTGTCGAGAATCAGATCGCCGCTTCGGGTACGCACGACGACAACAAGATGATGTTTTCCCCAATTCGTCACGACCTCGCTCAGCAGCAGCGCGCCTGAGGGCCAGCCGCGATTGAGCAGCTCGTGGCGCTTGCTCACTGCGTAATCGTTGCAATCGCCACGAGGCGGATTGATCAACCAGGATTCGACGGCCGCGCCCAGTTCCTGGCTCTCCGGAATGATGCTGCGGTTAACGGTCTGGTTGACCTGTTTGAGATCGGCCCAGCGCTCCTCAGTCAGGCGAACCGGCCCCCCGCGAAATAGCGGCTCTGTGCGACATTCGTCCTTATAGCGCAGGCAGAACATCGTGTAGGCCATCGGCGGCAGCGTCGGGGTCCCGAGCTGGACGTGCTGGATCGCCGACTGCGGTTCCATCGGAATGTCCAATTGCCCCGCATTGACGGGCTCAAACCCGACCATTATCTCCGCGACCGCCAGCGCGGCCTTGGCTGAAAAGGGCGCATGCTGTAGCTCCCCACGTGCCTGTTGGGGGTAGACGCCAGACGCAAGGTAAGTACTTGCGCCGCCGACCTGTCACTCCAACCGGTTTCCGTTGCGCCGGACTCTCCGCAACAATTACAGGTTGCGCGCCCAACGCTTCTGACGGGAAATGGTTCCTGTTGCGTGCCCGGCAACGTTGACCTGGATCAATGGAGCACACGCGGTATTCGTAACGATATTGAAAGCCGTCAGACCTTCCGAACCTGGTTAGCCTGCTAAATGGGCTGCATCGGATTGGCATATCATGAAGAAATGGCGCGGGCCGTTCGTAACTGTGGTGCTGCTTTCTCTGTTTGCGCCATTCAGTCGATCCAGCGATGCTGGCCCGGACCGGACGGCGGAACAGTCCTTTATGTCCCGCACCGAAGTTCGTCAGCAGGGCGCGGTGACTGTTCGCGCTGCGGTGCTGACCGACGATGAAAGTGAACGATATTTCGGCGCATCACTGGCTGACCATGGCATCCAGGTCGTTTGGCTGAGCGTGGATAACGCCAGCGATTTGAGGCTGCGCTTTCTGCCTGTTGTCACCGACCCGAACTATTTCTCAACCTCGGAAGTCGAACGGTTACTTCGCGGCTGGTGGCGACGCGGCAGCACCAATGCATCGATTGCATCGGCGGTGGCGCAATCCCCGATGCCGGATGTGATCCCGCAAAAGCGAACCGCTGCCGGGTTCGTCTTCACGCACCGTGAAGGCGGTTTGAAGCTGCTTGAGGTCGGGTTCGAGACCGATAGGCAGATGCTTCGGTTCAGGTTCGTGCTGCCGGTCGGCGGCCGCTCATACGAGATCCAAAAAATCGACTTTGGAAGCATCTATCCGCCTGGTACAATTGAAGCCGTCGATCTCGCGACGCTACGCAACAAGCTGGCGCAGTTGCAGTGTTGCGTAACCAACAAGGCCGGTAATACCAACGGTGATCCGCTCAACATCGTCGTCGTTGGGCGTGGCATTGACGCGCTGTTTGCCTTCATCGAGCGAGGCTGGAGGCTTGACGAGCCGTTCGATCTCCACAGCACCTACCGGACAATACGGGCCTTCTTGTTTGGCAGCGAATATCTCAATGCGCCCGTCAGCCCGCTGTATGTTTTCGGGCGCCAGCAGGATGTCGCGCTGCAGAAAGCACGCGACACCGTCAGCCAACGGAATCATCTGCGGTTATGGCTGGCACCGTTCACGGTTGATGGACTTCAGGTGTGGGTTGGACAAATCAGCCGCGACATCGGCATCAAGCTGACCACGCAATCCTGGTATCTGACGACCCACATCATTAGCCCGGAAGTGGATCAGGACCGTTTCTATTTGATGCAGGACTTGATCTTGTCCGGGGCTGTTTTACGCTTTGGCTTCGCGGGCGGCGTGGGCGTATCGTCCATGCCCGATCCACGGGTAAATCTCACCGGCGAGCCCTATTTGACCGATGGTCTGCGGCTCGTGTTGTTTCTCAATGAGCCGCGTCGGGCCTTCGACCAGATCGATTTCCTGGAGTGGGAACGCGTTTCCCCCTAATACAACGCGTTTCCCCCTAATACAAAGACCGCACCGCCGCCGAAATCATCACCACGCCTCCGGTGATGACGGCGGCATCAAGGATGGCGGTGTGGATATGCACCGGCATCCGCTCGACAAAGGCCCTCGCCAGGAACGCACCGGGAAGCGCGATGCCGCCGATCAGAACCGCCAGGGCGAGCACCTGCGCGGTGACAACGCCGGCAAGCCCGAACACCGATATCTTGACGATGCTGGTCGCGAGCGAGATCACCGCATCGGTCGCGATCACGGAAGCGCCTTCGAGGCCGGCCGCCATCAACAGCGAGAGCAGGATCACGCCGGAACCCGAGGTGCCGCCAACCACGACGCCGTAACCCACAGCGCTTGCCGCAAGCCCGGCATCGCCGATCCTGACATTGCGGCGTTTGGCCAATCGCCGCAGCGGTACGCTCAGGATCAACATGCTGCCGATCACCAGTGCCGCGCCGGCGCTGGTCAGCCGTGTATAACCGTACGCACCGAGCGCGGTCGTCAGCACGGCCGCCGTGATCACGATCAGCGCGCGGCGGCGGTCGGCGTAGCGCAGGTAGGCTACGAAGCGGCTGAGATTGGTGAAGATCGAGGAGATCGCGATGATCGGCACCACGGGCTCGGCGCCGACCAACGGCACCAGCACCAGCGGCATCAGCGCGCCGGTGCCATAGCCGGCCAGACCGCCGATGACTGAAGCGAACAGCGCGATCCCGGCCACCAGCAGGAGCTGAGCCACGGAGATATCGGCGAAGCCGGAAAAGACACTCACAGCCGGTGATCTTGGGTGAAACGGGCGACCGCCTGGTCGGCGATACCTGCCAGCGCCGCGGGCTCGGAGGGAAAGTCCGCCGCCAGCCAGGCATCCTCGGCCAGCGTCAGCACATGCCCAAGCGCCGGGCCCTCCGCAATCCCGCGCGCGATGAAATCCGCCGCCTTCAACGGAAATTTCGGCGCGTGCCAGCGCTGCGGCAGCGTGGCGAGTTCACGCCATTGCACGGCTTCGCGGCCCGCGCCTGACCGCGCCCAGGCCAGCAACAGCCGATCGCGATAAGCCTCTTCGCCAAGCCGGTAGAGCCGCCGCCGCGCCCGCGCCTCGTCCTTATCGTTGAGCCGCCACCAGCGGTGGCCCATCGAGTCCAGCGCTTTGGTCTCGGCATTGGACAGCCGCAGCCGCGTGGCGATGCGACGCGCGTCCTCGGTGACTGCAACGGCCAACGCGCCAAGCCTTCGTACCGCGCTTGGCGTCAGTCCAAGCTCATGTTCTGCCGCGATCATCGCCGCGAACGGTCCGGCGTAGGTGACGCCGCCAAAGATCGGCAGCAGCAGGCCGCCGTCGGCCATTGCGCTTGCGGCAGCCGCGGCCCCTTCGGCGACCACGAGCTTGAGCATTTCCATGCGAATGCGCTCCGCCGAGAGGCTCGTAAGTCCCGCGCGACCGGCGATACAGGCGAGATAGCCGGCATGATCCGGCTCGCCATGACCATAGGCTGCATGAAAGCGGAAGAACCGCAGGATACGCAGATAATCTTCGGCGATCCGCTGATCGGGATCGCCGATGAAGCGGATCCGCCGGGCGGCGATATCGTTGAGCCCCCCGACGTGGTCATGCACGACACTATCCGCGTCGACGGAAAGGCCGTTGATGGTGAAATCGCGCCGCTCCGCATCGCGCACCCAGTCGCGGCCGAACGCTACCTTGGCCTTGCGGCCATACGTCTCGGTATCCTGGCGCAAGGTCGTGACTTCGAACGGATGCCCTTCGACCACCAGCGTCACAGTGCCGTGGTCGATGCCGGTCGGCACCGATTTGATCCCGGCGGCTTTGGCCCGGCGAACGACTTCATCAGGCAGAGCCGTGGTCGCGATATCGATGTCGCCGATTGGGATGTTCATCAACGCGTTGCGCACGGCGCCGCCGACCACGCGCGCCTCCTCGCCGTTGCGGTTGAGCAGGACGAGCACGCGCGCGGCCGGACCGGATGAGAGCCAGGGCGCATTCTCGAGCACGCGCGTCCCGCTCATTTCTCAACTCCGGGAACCAGCCTGCCGTTCTCGACATGGGCAGGAACATAGGTCGAATTCGGCGACGCGCCGGAAAAATGCGCGAGCAGGACGAAGCTGATCACAACCAGCAGCAAGGACCCAAGCACCAGCTTGGCGAGCAGGTGCACCGGCCAGGACGACTGCGCCAGCACACCGGACCGCGTTGCGATCAGAAACACGGCATAGACCGCGAACGGGATCAGAAAGATTCCGACCTCGGTCAATACCGGCCGGATCATGAAAGATAGATCCGTTCATACAACACGCGCAATATCCCCGCGGTGGCGCCCCAGATGTAACGCTCGGCAAACGGCATCGCGTAGTAAGAGCGCTCCATGCCGCGGAATTCCTTGCTGTGGACCTGGTGGTTCGCCGGATTCATCAGAAAATCGAGCGGCACCTCGAATGCGTCATCGACCTCGCCCTCGTTGATCCTGAGCTTGAAGCCCGGCTTGATGCGGGCGACCGTCGGCAGGATGCGGAATCCAAACCCGGTTGCGTACAAATCGAGATAGCCGATCGGCTCGATGAATTCCCGCTTCAACCCGATTTCTTCGAAGGCCTCGCGCAACGCGGCATCGAGCGGAGAGGCGTCGGTCGCATCGATCTTGCCGCCGGGGAAGGAAATCTGGCCCGCGTGTTCACTCAGATGCGCGGAGCGCTGGGTCAAGAGCACGGTCGGCTGCGGATGGTCCACCACCGGGATCAGCACCGCGGCCGGCCGCACCGGCTGTTCGCGCGCGACGATCTCCAGCATGCGGTCGGTGCCGTGGTCGCCACTTTTGGGAATGATGTTGGGATCGACCAGTCCCGGCGGGACCTCGAACGACAGCCGCGCCTTGGTCCGCGCGAAAAATTCCGCCGAGCCGATCGCCGCCGGTCCCACCTTCAGCATCGGCTCGTTCAAAGCGCGTCCCTCACCTGCTTCGCATCCGCCATCGCGAAGAATTCGCCGCCGGACTCAACCCCGAACATCGGCTGACCATCGACCATCCGCTCCTCGCCCATGTCAACCAGATCGTAATAGAGCGCACGCGTCACCTTGGCCCATAAATCGGCGCGGACGTGCAGATAGGGCGTCAGACCGCCGTCGCTGGCCGCCTCGAACCGCAGCCGATGTCCGGCCTCGCAATCGACCCAGTCGTCGACATTGGTGCGAAAACGCAAGAGCCGGCCGCGCGCGTCGTTCGCGTTGCTCATCTCGACCGCCATGAACGGCGCATCGTCGACGCGGATGCCGACCTTCTCCACCGGGGTCACGAGAAAGTGCTTGCCGTCCTCGCGCTTGAGAATGGTCGAGAACAAGCCGCACCAGCGCCGGCCGCCCGATTGGCGTGCCCAGGTAGTACCACGTACCGTCGCTGGCGATTCGCATGTCGAGGTCGCCGCAGAACGGCGGATTCCACAGGTGCACCGGGGGTAACCCCCTGTTTCCCGCAACGCTGGTTTTCGCGGCTTCGTTGGCAGCAGCCGTCAGTCCTTCAAGCCCTTGATTGGTCGTCTGCCCTTGCTTCGCCATTGTTTGCCCTGAGTCTTGGCGCCTCGGTTTGGCACGATTGGTGCACGTCTTTGATGCAAGCCTTTCGATCTGCGGCTTGGACCGGTTCCGCCCGTATAAACCCGGGCCGAGACAAACTAGGGCCAAGTCGCCACAACGTGATGCCGTTCATACCCCGAAATACCCGATAATGTGGGGATAGTTTAATTCAACGAATACATGGCCTTCGCATAAGTTTAGCATGGGGCTCATGGCATGACGACGCAATCGGCTTGGTTTCGGACAAGGTATTGGTCGAAGGAGAACTAAATGGCTGGTGCAGAAAGTGTCGAGAAACTGGAGGACGTGATCGTCCGTTCGGCCGAACAGGTCGCCGGCCAAATCCGCGCCGCCAAGGAAGCGATTTCCACCGTCATCTTCGGCCAGGACCGGGTGATCGAAAACACCCTGGTGACGATCCTCTCGGGCGGCCATGCGCTGCTGATCGGCGTTCCCGGGCTAGCGAAGACCAAACTGGTCGAAACCCTCGGCATCACGCTCGGGCTCGATGCCAAGCGTATCCAGTTCACGCCGGACCTGATGCCATCGGATATTCTGGGCGCCGAGGTGCTCGACGAGAGCAACACCGGCAAGCGCTCGTTCCGCTTCATCGCGGGCCCGGTGTTTGCGCAGCTGTTGATGGCCGACGAGATCAACCGCGCCAGCCCGCGCACGCAGTCGGCGCTGCTGCAGGCCATGCAGGAACAGCACATCACGGTTGCCGGCGCCCGGCATGACCTGCCAAAGCCGTTCCACGTGCTGGCGACGCAAAACCCGCTGGAGCAGGAAGGCACCTACCCGCTCCCCGAGGCCCAGCTCGACCGCTTCCTGATGGAGATCGACGTCGACTATCCCGACCGCGACGCCGAGCGGCGCATCCTGTTTGAAACCACCGGCGCCGAAGAGACGCTGGCGAAGGCGTCGATGAATGCGGAACTGCTCGTCGCCGCACAGCGGCTGGTGCGTCGGCTCCCTGTCGGCGACAGCGTCGTCGAAGCGATCCTCTCTTTGGTGCGGGCCGCGCGCCCCGGCCCTGAAGGCGGCGAAGCCGGCAAGCTGATCGCCTGGGGACCCGGTCCCCGCGCGAGCCAGTCGCTGATGCTCGCGGTTCGCGCCCGCGCGTTGCTCGATGGGCGGCTCGCGCCCTCGATCGACGACGTGCTCGATCTCGCCGAACCCATCCTCAAGCACCGCATGGCGCTGACCTTCTCGGCCCGCGCCGAGGGACGCACCATTCCCGACGTGATCAGGCAATTGAAGACGCGGATCGGTTGATGGCCGCAGAGAACAAGCAACAGTCAGCGGAGATTACAGCAGTCCGACGTGCAGATGGCGAAAGCCGAACGCTCGCCGCATCGCTGCCGCGCCTTGTGCTTGAAGCCCGCCGCATCGCCGCCAACGTCATTCATGGCCTGCATGGCCGGCGCCGCGCCGGTGCCGGCGAGAGCTTTTGGCAATACCGCCGCTTCGTCTCCGGCGAGCCGTCGCAGCGCGTCGACTGGCGGCGCTCGGCGCGCGACGATCATCTCTATGTCCGCGAGCAGGAATGGGAGGCCGCGCACACGGTGTGGCTCTGGCCCGACCGTTCGGCGTCGATGGCCTTTGCCTCAAAGCAGGCGCGCGACAGCAAGCTGGAGCGCGGCCTGATCGTGACCTTTGCGCTCGCCGAACTGCTGGTCGCGGGCGGCGAACGCGTCGGCGTTCCCGGCCTGATGAGCCCGACCTCCAACCGCAACGTGATCGACAAGATGGCGCAGGCGATCCTGCATGACGAGGCGACCCGCGCGAGCCTGCCGCCGTCCTTCGTACCGTCGGCGCTGGCCGAGATCGTGATCCTTTCGGATTTCTGGTCGCCGATGCCGGAGATCAGAACCATGCTGGCGGGATTGTCCGCGTCCGGCGCGCATGGCGCGCTGGTGCAGATCGTCGACCCCGCGGAAGAGACGTTTCCGTATTCCGGACGCGTCGAATTCGTCGAACCCGAAGCCGGCAGCGCGATCACCGCGGGCCGCGCCGAAAGCTGGGCTAACGACTACGTCGCCCGTGTCGCGCTGCACCGTGACGAGATCCGCGCCGAGACCAACAAGCTCGACTGGCTGTTCTCGACCCACACCACGAGCCGCTCGGCGGCTGAATTGCTGCTGTTCCTGCACGCCGGCATGATGGTGAGCAAGGGCGCGGTGCGCACCAACGTCAAGGTGGGGCGAAGCGCATGATTGCAGGTCTGCCGCTCTCCTTCGCCGAACCGATGCTCCTGCTGGGCCTGTTGAGCCTGCCGGTGCTGTGGTGGCTGCTGCGCGTAATGCCGCCGCGGCCGAAGCGGATCGAATTCCCGCCGACGCGGCTGTTGTTCGATATCGCGCCGAAGGAAGAAACCCCGTCGCGCACGCCGTGGTGGCTGACCGCGCTGCGGCTTGCCGCTGCGACGCTGGTGATCCTGGCGGCCGCCGGCCCGATCTGGAATCCACAGACCGGCCTTGCCGGCAGCAAGGCACCGCTGATGATCCTGCTCGACGACGGCTGGAGCGCCGCATCGAGCTGGGACGCCCGGATGCGGGCCGCTGACGAGCTGATCGCCAACGCCGAAAACGACCGCCGCGGCATCGCCCTGGTGCCGCTGTCGGAACCGGCGCGCGACATCACGCTGATGCCGGCCGGCACCGCGCGCGTGGCCCTGCGCCAGCTCGCACCAAAGCCTTATTCGGTCGACCGCGTGGATACCCTTGCCGCGATCAGCCGCTTCCTGAAGGCGACCGGCGATTGCGAGATCGCCTGGCTGTCCGACGGCGTCGATACCGGGCGCGGATCGGAATTTTCGGAAGGCCTCGGCAAGATCGTCGAAGGCCGCACCTTGACGATCTTCGAGGGCGGCGCGCCGTCGGCGCAGGCACTGGTCGCGGCAGAAAACGCGGCAGCCAAGATGACAGTGAAGGTGCTGCGCACCGAGAGCGGCATTGCCGCAGGCATCGTCCGCGCCATCGACGCCAAGGGTTCGCCGATCGGCGAGGCGCGCTATTCGTTCGGCCCGCAGGAGCGCGAGACCGAAGCCGCCTTCGACCTGCCGGTCGAGTTGCGCAACGACATCGCCCGACTGGAAATCGCGGGCGAGCGGTCGGCAGGCGCAGTTCAATTGCTCGACAAGCGCTGGCGGCGCCGCGCCATCGGCGTGGTCTCGGGCGCGACCAGCGACACCGCGCAGCCGCTATTGGCATCGACCTTCTATCTTTCCCGTGCGCTGTCGCCGTTTGCCGATGTGCGGCTCGGCGACCGCGGTGCGCCGCAGCAGGTGATCGCGCAATTTTTGGATCAGCGGCTGCCGATGATCGTGATGGCTGACGTCGGCACGCTGTCGCCGGAGATCCGCGAGCGCCTCAACGCCTGGATCGACCAAGGCGGCGTGCTCGTCCGCTTCGCGGGCCCGCGACTGGCACAGGCGGACGACGATCTCGTACCGGTGAAACTGCGCCGCGGCGGCCGCACGCTCGGCGGCAGCCTCACCTGGGAGAAGCCGCAGCACATGGCTTCCTTCGCCGCCGACGGGCCGTTCGCAGGCCTCGTGGTGCCCAAAGACATCACCGTCAACCGGCAGGTACTGGCCGAACCCGACGCGGTGCTCGCGACCAAGAGCTGGGCTTTCCTGGAAGATGGCACGCCGCTCGTCACCGGTGAACATCGCGGCAAGGGCGTCGTCAGCCTGTTCCACGTCGGCGCCGACTCACGCTGGTCAGATCTGCCGATGTCCGGCACCTTCGTCGAGATGCTGCGGCGGCTGGTCGACATGTCCGGCTACACCTCTACCCCGGGCGCGGGCGTGGCCAGCGAGGCAAAGGTCGAGACGGTGGCGCCGCTGCGCACGCTGGATGGCTTTGGCGCCTTCGGGCCGCCGCCTTCGAGTGCCAAACCAATGCCGGCGGATTACCGCGATCGCGCCACCGCGGACCATCCGCCCGGCTTCTATGGCTCCGCCGAAGGTCCGATCGCCGTCAACACGCTGGCGCCGGCCGATCGCATCGCGCCGCTGGATACGTCTGCGCTTCCGGCACGGCACGCCACCTATACCAATGCCGAGCCGCGCGATCTGCGCGGCATCCTGCTGTCGTCGTCGCTGGCGCTGTTCCTGATCGACGCGATCGTGGTCGCGATGTTGGGGGCCGGCCTTGCCGCGCTGTTGCGGCGACGCGCGGCGCCGGCGGCAATCGCCATCGCCTTCATGCTGGCGACAATGGTTCCCTCGCCGACGCGCGCCGACGACAATGACGACTTCGCCATCAAGGCGGTGTCGCAGACCCGCCTCGCCTATGTCGTGACAGGCAATGCCGACGTCGATTCCATCGTCAAGGCCGGAATGTCCGGGCTGACGCTGTTTCTTGCGCAGCGTACCGCGCTGGAAGCCGGCGATCCCGTCGGCGTCGATCCCGCGCATGACGAGTTGGCCTTTTTCCCGCTGATCTACTGGCCCGTCATCCCGGGCGCGCCAAAGCCGCCGCAGGACGCCATCAACCGCATCGACGCCTACATGAAACAAGGCGGCACGGTCGTGTTCGACACCCGCGACGCCATCGAGGCGCCGCCGGGAGAGAACGGCGCATCGCAGACGCCGGGCATGCAGACGTTGCGCGAAATCCTTTCTTCTCTCGACGTTCCCGAACTCGAGCCGGTGCCGCGCGAGCACGTGCTGACCAAGACGTTTTACCTGCTGCGCGATTTCCCCGGTCGCTTCAATTCGGGCCAGACCTGGGTCGAGACCCTGCCGCGCGAGGACGACGACGAGGCGGCATCGAAGCCCGCGCGTGGCGGCGACGGCGTTTCGCCGATCATCATCACCTCGAACGATCTCGCCGGTGCCTGGGCGATCCGCCCGGACGGCCAGCCTATGCTGCCGTTGACGCCGGGCGAGCCGCGACAGCGCGAATTCGCCTTCCGTGCCGGCGTCAACATCGTGATGTACACGCTGACCGGCAACTACAAGGCGGACCAGGTGCACGCACCCGCCTTGATCGAGCGGCTGGGGCAATGATGCGCATGATCCGTACGAACGCGTCCTGTACCTCCGCCGTCATGGCCGGGCTTGTCCCGGCCATCCACGCCTTGACTCCTGGCAGGGAAGACGTGGATGCCCGGGACGTCTGCGCGAAGACGCGCTTCGCGCTTTTGCCCGGGCATGACGATGCTAATAGGTTCGCGCCATGAACTACGGCATCGCGTTCACCCCTCTTGTTCCTGCGCTCGTGCTATGGATCGCGCTGGCTGCGATCGTCGTTATCGCAGCCCTGCTGCTGCTTTCCCGCGCGCGCGGCGCGGCCGTGCGCGTCGCGGCTCTCGCCCTGATCCTGCTGGCGCTCGCCAACCCGTCCTTCACCCGCGAAGACCGCGAGCCGCTGTCGTCGGTCGCCGTTGTCGTGATCGACAAGAGTCCGAGCCAGAACTTTGGCACGCGCAACCAGGAGACCGCGAAGGCAAAGGAAGCCCTCGTCGACAGCCTGAAGAAGATCAGGGGGCTGGAGGTTCGCGTCGTCGAGGCCGGGCAGGCCGACGGCGAAACCGACGGCACCAGATTATTCGGCGCACTATCGTCAGCGCTGTCGGACGTTCCGGTTGAGCGCGTCGCCGGTGCGTTCCTGATCACCGACGGCCGCGTGCACGACATTCCCGCCAACGCCACTGCACTCGGATTCCAGGCGCCGGTACATGCCCTGATCACGGGGGCCAAGGACGAGCGCGACCGGCGCATTGCGATTTCGGCGGCACCGCGGTTCGGCATCGTCGGGCAGACCCAGACCATCACCTACCGCCTCGACGACCAGGGCGTCACCGGCGAGCGCGCCAAAATCGTGGTGCGCCGCGACGGCGATGTCATCAACGAGCGCACGCTCCAGAGCGGTCAGACCGCCAATGTCGAGATCGACATCAAGCATGCAGGTCCCAATATCGTCGAGATCGAGGCGTCCCCGCTCGCGAACGAGCTGACGCTGGTCAACAACCGCGCCGTGGTCGCGATCGATGGCGTGCGTGACAAATTGCGAGTGCTGCTGGTCTCGGGCGAACCGCATTCCGGCGAGCGCACCTGGCGCAATTTGTTGAAATCGGACGCCAGTGTCGACCTCGTGCACTTCACGATTCTGCGGCCGCCGGAGAAGCAGGACGGCACGCCGATCAACGAATTGTCGCTGATCGCGTTTCCGACCCGCGAATTGTTTCAGCAGAAGATCAACGAATTCCAGTTGATCATCTTCGACCGCTACGCCCGCCAGGGCGTGCTGCCGATCCCTTACTTCGAGAATATGGCGCGCTATGTGCGCGCCGGAGGCGCGGTGCTGGTATCCGCCGGGCCGGACTACGCCTCGACCAGCAGCATCTGGCGTACGCCGCTGGATTCGGTTTTGCCGGCCGAACCCGTCGGCGTCACCGAAAAACCGTTCTATGCGCATTTGAGCGACGCCGGAAAACGCCATCCGGTGACGCGCGGGCTGGAAGGCTCGGCGAGCGAGCCGCCGCACTGGAGCCGGTTCTTCCGCACGGTGGAGACGCGTAACTCCGTCACGCCGCCGGTCATGACCGGCGCCGATGGCAAGCCGCTGCTCTTGCTATCACGGTTCGGCGAAGGCCGCGTCGCGCTGCTGCTTACCGACCACATCTGGCTGTGGGCGCGCGGCTATGAAGGCGGCGGCCCGCATCTCGACCTGCTCCGGCGGATGTCGCACTGGCTGATGAAGCAGCCCGATCTCGACGAAGAAGCCTTGCGCATGAAAATCCAGGGCCATGATCTCGTCGTTGAGCGCCAAACCATGGCAGATAGCGTCACGCCGGTGACGGTGACCTCGCCGAGCGGCGCCACGCGGGAACTGACGCTGAGCGCCGGCGATCCCGGTGAATGGCGCGCGACCATGCCCGCGAATGAACTCGGCCTGTGGCAGGCCACCGACGGCACGCTGAAGGCGCTGATCAATGTCGGACCGACCAACCCGAAGGAATTTTCCGAAGTCACCTCCACCACCGAGATGCTGAAGCCCTTGGCGCAGGCAACCGGCGGCGATGCACGCCGGATCGTCGATGGTGGAAGCCTCGATATGCCGCGCGTCGTGCCGGTGCGATCCTCCAGCATTTTCCGCGGCGATGGCTGGATGGGCGTCAAGATGCGCGACGCCAGCGTCGTCAAGGGCGTCGGCGTACTGCCGATGTTCGCCGGCCTGATCGGACTGTTGCTGCTGCTCGGCGCATTCGCCGCGACCTGGCTGCGCGAGGGACGGTAGAGCGCTGCGTTGCATCAAACACACAGCGCTCGCCGATCTCGCGCATCTCTCTTGAGGTACGGTTGACATCGCCACCACCTTCCGATGTTATATTATAACATCGGAACAGCCCGCGATGCTGCGGGTCGTCCTTGGGGTACGCGTCAATCGGCATGAACTGGTTCCGAAAACACATCAAGACTGGTTCGCGGCTGGCGCTGTTTGCGCTCGCGATCCAGTTTGCGCTGTCGTTCGGGCATTTTCATGCGCTGGCGGCGCCGGCAATCCAGGCCAGCCTGACGCAGATTGATCTGGCGCAGGCCAAGGGCTTCGTAGCTGATGCGACCAGCGAGACGGCGCAACAGCAACAGCCCGCCAACCAGGACAACGATCAGCAACCGGCCGACAGCTGCGCAATCTGCGCCGTCATGTCGCTCGCCGGCACTATACTGTTCGCGACACCGCCGCCGCTCGAGCTGCCACAGGCCGTCGAATTCCTGTATCGGACGACCGATGCCGAATTTATCCATCTGCATTCGGCCCACCTCGCCTTTCACTCCCGCGCACCTCCCGCTTCCTGACATCGACTGATTGATGCGCCCTGCCGAATCCGCTCGCGCCACGCGACGCGGTTCTTGGGGAAAGATCGGAATCGATCCGTCGCCTTGCCGACGGGATCAGGAATTGGGACCAATGACATACCAGAGAAGACGAGCATTCCACCTCGGTGGAGCAAGCGCACTATTGCTGTGCGCCATGGGCAACGGCGCGATCGCCGAGGACGCGGCGCCGGCGCCTTCCTCCTCCACCAAACTGCCCGAGATCACCGTGGTCGCGCCGCGCGTCTCCCAGCAGCCGCGCCCCCCCAAGAGGCGTGTGGTGACCGCGCCACGCCGCGAAACGCCCGTTGCCGAGCCGCAGACCGCGGCGCAGATCCTTGCCGGCAAGAACGACAAACTCGACGAGGCCCGCCAGAGCATCGTGGCGCCGGTCGGCGCCAATTCCTACCAGGTCAACCACCAGGCCATCGAAGCGATGCCTCAGGGCAACAATGCGCAGCTCGACAAGGTGCTGCTGCAGATGCCCGGCGTGACGCAGGATTCGGCTGCCAGCGGCGAACTGCATGTGCGTAACGAGCACGCCAACGTGGCTTACCGCATCAATGGCATCATGCTGCCCGATGGGGTCGGCGCCTTCGGGCAGATCCTTGACACCGGCATTGTCGGCAGTCTGGCGCTGTTGACCGGCGCGCTGCCCGCGCAATTTGGGCAGCGCACCGCTGGTGTCCTCGACATCCAGACCAAGACGGACGCTTTCAACAACTCGGGGAGCGTCAGCGTTTATGGCGGCAGCCATGGGACCATCACGCCGAGTTTCGAATATGGCGGCACGGTCGGACAAACCCAGTATTTCGTGTCCGGCCGCTATTTCCAGAGCAATCTGGGAATTGAAAATCCAACTCCTTCGAATGACGCCATTCACGACCGCACGTCGCAGGAGAAGGGATTTCTTTATCTTTCAACGGTACTCGACCCCACCAGCCGCTTGACCTTCATGAGTGGCGTGTCCAACGGCACGTACCAGATTCCCAACAATCCCGGCCAGACGCCGAATTTTAACGTCAATGGGGTGACCAGCTTCGATTCGGCACTGCTCAACGAACATCAGACCGAGTTCAACCAGTTCAATGTCCTTGCCTACCAGAAATCAGTCGACGACATAGATTTCCAGGTCTCCTATTTCAACCGCTACAGCCAGTTGCACTTCTATCCTGATCCGATCGGAGATCTGGTCTTCAATGGCGTGTCGTCGGACGTCTATCGTCAGAGCTTCGTCAACGGCGTTCAGGAAGATACTGCCTGGCGCGTCGGCTATGCCCACACGCTGCGGTTTGGATTTTCCGTCAGTGCTGAGCGCTCTCTGGTCAATAGCATATCCACCGTGCTGCCGGTCGATCCCGCAACCGGCAATCAGGTCGATCCCGCTGGCAATCCGTTTGGTCCACCATTCACGGTATTCGATTCCAGTTCCAAGACCGGCTGGCTGATCGGGACCTATCTTCAGGATGAATGGAGGATCAACAACCAGTTGACCCTGAACGCTGGATTGCGGTTCGACCAGATGTATCAGTATGTCGATGCCAACCAGCTCAGCCCGCGCATCAGCCTGACCTGGAAGCCGTACGATGGCACGACGTTCCACGCAGGCTACGCGCGAAACTTCACGCCGCCGCAGCAGGTGATCGCAGCACCGACCAATCTCGCGCTTGTCACGCCGCCCACTGCCCCGGCAAACACGCAAACTCCCGAGGTACCGCTCAATAGTCCAGTGCTGCCGGAACGCTCCAACGTGTTCGATGTCGGCGTGGTCCAGAAGATCTATCCCGTCCCCGGCCTCGAAGTCGGAATCGACGGCTACTACAAGACCGCCCGCGACCTGCTCGACGACGGCCAGTTCGGCGCAGCCTATGTACTGAGCGGCTTCAACTACGCGCGCGGCGAGAATGTCGGCGTTGAGCTCAAGGCGAACTACACCAACGGCAATTTCCGCGCCTATGGCAACGTTGCCTGGGCCAGGCAAATCGCCACCAATGTCGTATCGAATCAGTATCTATTCGGCCAGGACGAGCTGGACTATATCGCGAACCACTATGTCTATACCGACCACGCCCAGGTGCTGACCGCGTCCGCCGGCGCCTCCTATCTGTGGAACGGCACGAAGTTCAGTGCATCGATGATCTATGGCAGCGGGCTTCGCTCCGGCTTTGCGAATACCGACCACTTGCCGTCGTATACGCAGGTCAATGTCGGGCTGTCGCACGATTTCAACATCGTCGCGCCGAACAAGCCGACCACATTGCGGTTCGATGTCGTGAACCTGTTCGACACGCATCTACCAGATCAGGGATGGTTCGGGCATCGGCGTGTTCGCGCCGCAATACGGCCCACGCCGCGGCTTCTTCGTCGGCATTTCGCAGAAGCTGTGAGCGACCCCTAGAGGTTCGGTTCTGATCGAATGAACCGAACCTCTAGATTCTCGATTTGACGCGTTTTCTTCACCCCACTTCGCTCGAAAACGCTTTAGCGCGCCTTGCTCCAGTCGGGCCGGATCGCGCCTGATACGTCGGTGAAGGCGCCCTCCACCAGCTCGGCCACCAGCAGGCGGCTGTAGTCGACCGGGCCGGGCATGGTCGCCCTGCCCTTCGGAACGACCTTGAAGCCGACGCGGCTGTAATAGGATTCATCGCCGACCAGGATCACCAGGCGATGCCCCTTGGCCTTGGCGTCAGAAAGCGCGCGATCGAGCAGCGCGCGGCCGACGCCGCGGCTGCGGAACGGCGGCTCGACCGTCAACGGCCCAAGCATCAAGGCAGGCGTGTCGCCGATGCAGATCGGCAACTGCCTGACAGAGCCGACCAGCAGCGTACCGATCCGCGCGGTAAACGACAGATCGAGCAGATGATCGACATGCTCGCGTAGCCGGTAGGCGGAGAGCGCGAAACGGCCGGGACCGAAGGTGCGCTCATGCAGGCGCTCGATCGCCTGCGCGTCCTTCGGAGTTTCGGGCAGGATGGTGAGGGATAGATCACTCATGATGAGGCGCGGGATAGCATCTGACGGCGGTGCGGTCCATCGCCCTGATCCCGCCAAATCTGAACGGTTTCAATTCCTGGTAATGGCAGGATGGGCGAGATAAGCGAGCAGCTTCATCTCGCGCCGGCCCCGCGTGACCGTGTCCAGCACCAGCCCAGATGATACCGACAAGATCGCCACGATCATCAGGCCCATCGAGAGCACAGCGGTCGGCAACCGCGGCACCAGGCCCTCCTCGAGGAAAGTGATGATGATCGGGATGGCAAGCCCGATCGACACCAGCGCGAGGAGGATACCGATCGCGGTGAAAAACCGCAGCGGCTTTTCCGAGCGATAGAGTTTCAGGATGGTGCGCAGGATCCGAAAGCCGTCGCGCCAGGTGTTGAGCTTGCTGACCGACCCCTCCGGCCGGGCGTAGTACGGCGTCTCGATTTCCGTCACCGGCAGCGCCAGCTCCAGCGCATGTACGGAGAGCTCGGTCTCGATTTCGAAACCGTCCGACAACACCGGGAAGGATTTGACGAAGCGGCGGGAAAACACCCGGTATCCGGACAGGATGTCCCTAAAGCTCTGGCCAAACACCCAGGAGAGGAAGCTCGTCAGCATCCAGTTGCCGGTGCGGTGTCCGGGCCGGTAGGCAGCCGCCGACTGGTCGACCCGAAAGCCGACCACCATGTCGAGATGATCGGTCACCAACGTATCGATCATCCGCGGCGCGCTCGGCGCGTCATAGGTCGCGTCGCCATCGACCAGCACATAGATGTCGGCATCGATATCCCCGAACATGCGGCGGACGACGTTGCCCTTGCCCTGGCGGCGCTCGCTGCGCACCTCGGCGCCGGCGGCGCGGGCGACCTCGATGGTGCGGTCTTTCGAGTTATTGTCGTAGACGTAGATCGCGGCCGCCGGCAGGGCTTTGCGAAAATCGGTGACCACGGTGGCGACGGCCGCCTCTTCGTTGAAGCACGGCACCAGAACCGCGACCCGCAACCCTGGTGTCGTCATCGCCGTCCGTCCGTCGAATCGAGCCTGTCCATGGTCTGCCTATACCGCTCGAATGCTGCGTTCGGTATTCATGTGCGGATTACTATCACAGAGAGCTGCTAGCGCCAGGTGGCGATCACGGGCGCGCCATTGAGAACCTCCGCGATCCGCAGGCGCGTGCCAGGCGTGGTGTCCGGCGGCAACGCGCCGGCGTCGAAAAACCCGCAGGCCACGATCTCGCGATTGGGCTCCGGCGGACGGTCCTGCCGGAAATGCCTGACGATATAGACCGCGACGTGGTCGCGGCGGGAGACGTGGCTGTTGAAGAAGATGCCATGCAGCATCGGCTGGTCCGCGAGCTCGATCCGCCCCTCCTCGATCAGTTCGCGTTTGAGCGCATCGAGAAAGGTTTCACCGACCTCGACCCCACCGCCCGGCAGGTGCCAGCCGGAGACATAGCTGTGCTTGACCAGGAACACCTTGCTGTCGGCGTCGAGCACGACGGCGCGGACCCCGAGCGTCATGCTGCGGACCAGCCGCCAATAGAAATGAAACAGCGACCGCAGCTGCCGCTCATACTTCTTTCGCAAGTCCTGCAGGGCGGTCACCGACACCTCGGATGAAGAGACGTGAATGGAACAGATTTGGCGCTTTGATCCTTGCGCGGATGCGCGCCGCTTGCCAATAGATTTGCTGGACTTTTCCGGATAAGACGACATGAGCGTGCGCTGGCCGTATATGACAGGCAGTCCAATCGGGTCCGCATCATGACGGCATTCACCCTTGCGCACCTGTCCGATCCGCATCTGCCGCCGCTGCCGGCGGCGCGGCTGCGCGACCTCGCCGGAAAACGCGCGCTCGGCTATCTCAACTGGACCCGCAATCGTCACAAATATCACCGGCGCGACGTGCTCGACGCGCTGGTTGCGGACATGCAGGCGCAACGCCCGGATCATGTCGCGGTTACCGGAGATCTCGTCAATCTCGCGCTGGAAGCCGAGTTCGAGCCGGCGCAGGCATGGCTTGAGAGCGTCGGCGCACCGGACCACGTGACCGTCATTCCCGGCAATCACGACGCCTATGTGCGCGCGACCAGGCATCGCTTTGTCGGCGCTTTCGGCAACTACCTGCGCGGCGATGTCAGTGGCGAGGCGGCATCCTTTCCGTTCGTGCGCCGGCGCGGGCCGATTGCGCTGATCGGCGTATCGTCGGCAGTGCCGACGCCGCCGCTGATGGCAACCGGCCGGCTCGGCCGCGCCCAGCTCGAGGCACTCGCGCGCATTCTCGCGCAATTGTCCGCCGAACACGCTTTTCGCGTGCTCCTGGTCCATCATCCCCTGCGCTCGGATTCGCGCATCAAGCAGTTGACGGACTCGAGGCAGTTGCGTGCGCTGCTGGCGCAACACGGCGTGGAATTGATCCTGCACGGCCACGACCACATTCATTCGACGATGTGGTTCGAGGGCCCGAAGGCAAAAATCCCCGCGATCGGCGTGCCCTCGGCCTCCGCGCTGGCGCATCGGCATTACCCGGCGGCGGCGTACAATCTGTTTTCGATCGCGCGCGAGCGCGACACATGGCGGTTGGAGCAGAGCGTCCGCGGCTTTGGGGACCACGAAAGCATTCGCGAGTTGCAGCAGGTGAGACTGTCGTAGCCCCATCGGCGCGGCGCAGCGTCTGCCATTTGCCGAACAGGATGATGCCGCCGAACACGCCCGCGACCAGCAGGAAACCCAGGAACCCCGACGCGGATGCGACGACCACGATGCCACCGACCCCGGCGTCTAGAGATTCCTCAAACTCGCAAACAGCGCCAAGCCGAACAGCGCGAGCGCGCCGATGATGAAGCCGAACAGGAACATGCCGAACCCGCCGCGGCGTTTCGTGACGACCGGCGCCGGCTCCGGCATCGGGGTCGCCACCATCGCATGTTCGCGCTCGATCATGCGGCGCGCGACGTAATCGGTGACGGCGTCGACGATCACGGGCACGTCGTGCGATTCGGCGAGCACGATGCGGCCAAAACGGGTGTCCTGCACGAAGCGATAGATGCGCTTGTCGCGCCCCATCAGGATGTGGGCCACGACGTCAATCCACAGCCGCGGCGTCTCGCCCTGGCTGATGCCGCGGTCAAACAGGTCGACCTTTTCGGGCACCTGGGCGAACAGCGGGTCGAGCGCGTCGTTGAGGATCTCCAGCCGCGCCACCTCGGCATCGCGCAGCTCGACCACGACACCGGTGCGGTCGGCGGCCTCGATCCGCGCCTGGCGCAACGCGTCGCGCAGCCGGGTCGGTCTGACATCGCGGGCCTCGTTGCCGGTATTCTGCGCGTCTGACATCGCTGTTGTCCTGATGGGTTCGAGGATTAACCTATCAGTAACCATGATTTCCGCAAAGGCCGTTTGTTCCCAATAGCTTACAGTGCCCACAGCCTGGTTGCACCAGGTCATGCTTTATAATTTGACGCGTCTTCCTCACGCGAACCGGTACCCACTTCGCTCGAAAACGCTTTGAGCAAACGGCCCCAGCCGGAAATCCGGATGGGGCCGCCTGTCGCTGTTTCCTTGGACGTTTCTTCTAGTTGCTGACCGGCAGCCGATCAGGCCGAGACGCGGGAGGGCTCTTCCACGATGGAGAAGCGCACGCCGGCCTTGTGACGGTTCTCTTCCGAGACGACGCGCCAAGCGTCCTCGGCTTCCTTGCGGGTCTTGAACGGACCCTGCACCTGGGCCGAGCCTTCCACGAGCTTGTGGAAGTTCATCGAACCGAACTCGCCGCCGATCACCCAGAAATTGCTGCCTTTGGTCATTGTCAGTCTCCTGCGTTAGCCGAACTGGTTCATCGTATTGTGGGCGCCGCCCGCCTTCAGAGCGGCCTCGCCGGCGAAATATTCCTTGTGATCGTCGCCGATGTCGGAGCCGGCCATGTTCTGATGCTTGGCGCAGGCGATGCCCTGACGGATCTCCTGACGTTGAACGTTCTTCACGTACCCAAGCATACCCTGCTCGCCGAAATACTCCCTCGCGAGATTATCAGTCGACAGAGCTGCCGTGTGATAGGTCGGCAACGTGATCAGATGGTGGAAGATACCAGCACGCTTTGCTGAATTGGCCTGGAAGGTGCGGATGCGCTCGTCGGCTTCAATGGCCAGCGGCGTCTCGTCGTATTCCGGCTTCATCAGGTCGGCCCGATTGTACTTGCTGACATCCTTGCCGGCTTCCTTCATCGCGTCGTACACCTGCCAACGGAAGTTGAGCGTCCAGTTGAACGAGGGCGAGTTGTTGTAGGCCAGCTTCGCGTTCGGAACCACCTCGCGAATGCGATCGACCATCTTGGCGATCTGCTCGATATGCGGCTTCTCGGTCTCGATCCACAACAGATCGGCGCCGTTCTGCAGCGAGGTGATGCTGTCGAGCACGCAGCGATCTTCGCCCGTGCCGGCACGGAACTGATAGAGGTTGCTGGCAAGCCGCTTCGGACGCAGCATCTTGCCGTTGCGGTTGATGATGACATCGCCATTCCTGGCGTTGGCGGCCGTCACTTCCTCGCAATCCAGGAAGCTGTTGTAGAGATCGCCGATGTCGCCGGGCTTGTGGCTCACGGCGATCTGCTGCGTGAGACCGGCACCCAGCGAGTCCGTGCGGGTCACGATGATGCCGTCTTCGACGCCCAGTTCGAGGAAGGCATGGCGGCAGGCACGAATTTTCGCCAGGAACACCTCGTGCGGCACAGTCACCTTGCCGTCCTGGTGGCCGCACTGCTTTTCGTCGGAGACCTGATTTTCGATCTGCAGAGCGCACGCGCCTGCTTCAATCATCTTCTTTGCGAGCAGATAGGTCGCCTCCGCATTACCGAAACCAGCGTCGATGTCGGCGATGACGGGCACGACATGCGTCTGGAAGTTGTCGATCTTTTCGATCAACGCCTTTTCCTTCGCCTGGTCGCCTGCCTTGCGAGCGGCGTCGAGGGCGCGGAAGGTATCGTTGAGCTCGCGGGAGTCCGCCTGACGGAGGAAAGTGTAGAGCTCTTCGATCAGCGCCGGCACCGAGGTCTTCTCGTGCATCGACTGATCGGGAAGCGGTCCGAACTCGGAGCGAAGTGCTGCGATCATCCAGCCGGAGAGATACAGATAGCGGCGATCGGTCTTGCCGAAATGCTTCTTGACCGAAATCAGCTTCTGCTGCGCGATGAAGCCGTGCCAGCAACCGAGCGACTGGGTGTACTTGGTGGGATCGGCGTCATAGGCAGCCATATCGTTGCGCATCAGCGCCGCAGTGTAGCGGGCGATATCCAGGCCGGTCTTGAAGCGGTTCTGCAGACGCATGCGCGCCACGGCTTCGGCGGTGACGCCGTTCCAGGTCGGCTGGGTCTTGAGGAGCGCCTCAGCAGCTCCGACCTCGCTCAGATAGGAAGCCGGTCCCTGGATAGTCCGGTCGCTGATCTCACGTGGCTGGTAGTTCATGTGCTTGATCCCTTCGGTGACGACAAATCTGCAGCGTTCGTCTTCGCCACTCTTGTCTCTAATCGACATTCTTGACAGTGCATTGCGAAATGCGTGGCAAGAGCTAAACGCGAAAAACGTAATTTCGTATAGATGGCTTGTTTTTGAATGGTGATGTCATGTAACATACATACTTGTAATAGATGTCATTTTGTAAATTTAGTCACAAAATAGGTCAGAAAGACTGCCATGCCCGCGGATTCCGGAAAGAAGCTGTTCGTCGGCCCCAGGTTTCGCCGGATCCGCCAGCAACTGGGCCTGTCGCAGACCCAGATCGCCGAGGGGCTCGGCATTTCCCCGAGCTATATCAACCTGATAGAGCGCAACCAGCGGCCGGTGACGGCGCAGATCCTGCTCCGCCTGGCCGAGACCTACGACCTCGATCTGCGCGACCTCGCCACCGCCGACGAGGACCGCTTCTTCGCCGAGCTGAACGAGATCTTCTCCGACCCCCTGTTCCGGCAGATCGACCTGCCGAAACAGGAACTGCGCGACCTCGCCGAATTGTGCCCGGGCGTGACCCACTCCCTGCAACGGCTCTACGCCGCCTATACCGAAGCCCGCCGCGGCGAAACGCTGGTTGCGGCGCAGATGGCCGACCGCGAAGAGGGCGCGCGATTCGAGGCCAACCCGATCGAGCGCGTGCGCGACCTGATCGAGGCCAACCGCAACTACTTCCCCGAGCTGGAAACGGCGGCGGAAAACCTGCGCGACGAACTCAACGTGCCGGCCGAGCAACTGTTCGCGGCGCTCGCCGCGCGGCTGCGCGAAAAACATTCGATCGTGACCCGCATCATGCCTGTTGACGTGATGCGCGAGACGCTCCGGCGGTTCGACCGCCATCGCCGGCAGCTCCTGATTTCGGAACTGGTCGACAGCCCCGGCCGCGCCTTCCAGCTCGCGTTCCAGATCGGGCTTGCCGAATGCGGCACGAGCTTCGAGACCATCGTCGGCCGCGCCGGCCCGCTCGATGACACGCCGCGGCGGCTCTACCGGATCACGCTGGCGAATTACTTCGCAGCAAGCGTCATGATGCCCTACCAGGCCTTCCACAGCGCGGCCGAAGCCTTGAGCTACGACGTTCACGTGCTGGCGCAGCGTTTCAATTCCGGCTTCGAACAGATCTGCCACAGGTTGACCACGCTGCAGCGGCCGAATGCCCGCGGCGTGCCGTTCTTCATGCTGCGCGTCGACAATGCCGGCAATGTCTCGAAGCGATTTTCCTCCGGCACCTTCCCGTTCTCGAAATTCGGCGGCACCTGTCCCTTGTGGAACGTGCATTCGACCTTCGACACGCCGGACCGCCTGCTCAAGCAGGTGATCGAACTGCCGGACGGCAACCGCTATTTCTCGATCGCGCAGATGGTGCGCCGGCCGGTGGCGCCGCACCCGCAGCCACAGCCGCGCTTTGCCATCGGATTGGGCTGCGAGATCCGTCACGCCCCGCGCCTGATCTACGCCGCCGGCATGGATCTGGAAAAAACCGAGGGCACGCCGATCGGCGTCAACTGCCGGCTGTGCGAACGCGAAAACTGCAGCCAGCGCGCCGAACCGCCGATCACGCGCACGCTGATCCTCGACGAGAACACGCGGCGGGTGTCGTCGTTCGCGTTTTCCAATGCGCGGGAGTTGTGAGTACGCAGAGAGACCGACACTCGTCATACACCGCGCATTGCGGGGTGATCCAGTACGCCGCGGCTTTCCGGTTCTGTCACTAACGATCGATCGGATGCCCGGATCATGTCCGGCGCATTCGCCGGTCCGTTTCGCGATGACGACTGACGAATGTCGGTTCAAATTCAATCCGCCACCGCAAAAGCCTTGCACCAGCCGTCCTTGCTGACTTCGCCTTCGACCACCTTGCAGACGTTCGGCCGTTCGAACAGCGTGCACATTCCGCAACTATAGATGCCGTTCGGCATGTCCCGATATTCGGCCTGTTGCCGCGTCATCTTTTCGGATGCGCGGGCCGGCGCGACCCGAAACAGGAGCGCCGCCGGCATCCCCGCTGCAATCGCACGGCTGACCTCGCGCCGTGACCACCCCATTTTCATGTCGTCACGCCAGCGTATGCACGATCACGGGACCGGCCATCGCCGTCGCCGGTCCGACGAGCAACGGCGCGAGATCCTTCTCGATCCAGGCGAGCGCGCGACGATTGGCCTCCTCGGCGCTTGCGTAATTGTTGAAGACGCTGATCGCGGTCACGGTGTCGTCGGGGGCATAGACCACGTAATAGGCCATGAAGCCCTCGACATCGCTGATGATCGGAATGGCGCCTTCCTTGATCCGGCGTGCCAGTTCCTCGGCCTTGCCGGTCTTTGCCTTGCCCTGACGGATGGCGGCGTACATGAAATCCTCCTCCGGGTGCATCGAGATCGCGGGCGGGTTGCCCGCTTGCGCGATGGCAGTCTACGCCTGATGCAGCGACTTCCCGATTCAATTTTGAGGGAGATGGCGACGTTTCCATCGGGACGTCGTCACTGCGAGGAGCGTCAGCGACGAAGAATCCATTCTTTCTTTGCGCGCGAGGTGGATTGCTTCGTCGCTTCACTCCGCAATGACGGTGCCCTGATTTGAAACATAAGTCTGCATTCCCGCGGCGCGATGCGCCCGAAGTTATGCTGGAAACCTCCGCCCTTGAAAGTCAGAGGGCGCAGGGAAGACCGGGTGCGCGCTGCACCCGCGGTCTCGTGTGCAAAGTGCACAAGGAAATGCGCACACGAGCATACAGGTTCAGCGGAAACACTCCGGCCTTCCCCGCGCAATGGTTTTACGGCTTACTTCGCGCTCTCCTTGGTGACCGGCTTTCTTGCCACCATCGTCCGTGAGAGGCGTTTGCTTCTCAAGAACTTGACGCCAGCATCGGGGCGCCAGAACCACACGACTTCACCGTCCGCTCAAGCTACGCTCGTCAGTCGCAGCTCTTGCGTCCACCGCATCCCACCGCACGTTCGTGACGATCGCGAGCCGCCCCTTGTCGGGTGAGACGGGCGAAGTAATAGCGCTGATTTGCCCGACGAGTTAAGCGGAATATTTTTGTGCGAAGGGCTGGACTGATTTGCCCGTGCGAATATTTTTGTGCGAAGGCTGGACTGATTTGCCCGTCGGGCAAGTAGGTGACTGAGCGACGTGTAGGATGGGTGGAGCGAAGCGATACCCATCGTCCTTTCGCAAACCGCAATTGATGGGTATCGCTTCGCTCCACCCATCCTACGAGCTCAACGCTTCAAAATCGCGGGCTCCTCAAGAAGGCGAGACGGCCTTAGTCGTCCCAAATGCGCTCACCGCACCGGCATTCGTACATGCGAATGGTTTTGCCTCTGCGCGGGTCAAGCATTACTTGAGCGATGTTGGGCCGATCACCGCAGCGAATGCACTTGAGCTCTTCCTTAGTCTCTTCGCCGATCAGCTTGCGAGCACTAAAAAAGTTCATGTGACGCTCCTAATGGGTATCCAATAGGCGACGAAACTTAGTTCCACAAAATCGGCTTAATAGTGAATATTTCGTGGCTCCTTCGTAGAATTACTGCGCTCGGAAAACAGCGCGCTGCCGGGTTTATCCCCTGTCAAAGGACGCCATTGGACCTGTAGACTGTCACCTTCCAGCGAGGTCCCCACCGCAAAGGGTTTGTGATGGAAAGGGCAAGGTTTGGCAAAGCCAGGATTTCCGCTTTTGGCAGCGCTCGCAGTGCTGCAACCTACTTGGTCGAACTTTCAATAGTCGCCGCGAGTTGCATTGCCCTTGCCGAGACCGCGCTATTGCTACCCGCGATTAACCCGGCCGCGACACCATTGTGGCCACCAACCGGGTTCGCGCTCGCGCTGGTCCTGCTGCGCGGCTACCGGATTTGGCCCGCGATCTTGGTGGGGTCTCTTTCTCCTTACCTCTTGGACGGCCGATCGCTCGTAGAGTTGGGCTCCGTCGGGATCAGTACTCTCCTCGCTGCGTTTGCCGGAACATGGCTGATAAGTCGCTGGTCGAACGGTCACCAGACGTTTGGTACCCCGTCTAGTATCGCAAAGTTTGGAATCATTTCCTTTGCGCCGACCGCGATGATTAGTTCCACCATCGCCATGGCAGGATTCATTCTCACCAACACACCAAGTTTTTCCGATTCTGTCGTCAGCTGGTTAACCTGGTGGCTTGCAGACGCGGCTGGGATCCTGGTCATTACTCCGGTCGTCGTGCTTTGGGCGATGATGCCTTTACGTAGTATTTCCAAATGGAATCTGTTGGAATCGGTCGCAGTCTTTGCTCTCGTGAGCATCATCGGGATCGTTGCTTACAGCCCGCTCATCGGCAGTGACCTCATCAGCAACGACCTCAACGTGCCGCTGCCGCATCGGAGCCTTCTAGGCTTTCTGGTTTTACTGCCCTTGATGTGGGCTGGTTTGCGCGGCAATCGATGCAACGTCGCCACGGCCGCGCTCATTTTTTTCGGAATGGCCGTGTGGGGTTTCTCGGTGGGCAACGATCCATATCCGAAAACGGATCTGAATGGAGCCCTATTATCGTTACTCGTGCTTTCGATCAGCGTATCAGTGCCGTCTCTTGCTTTAGCTGCAGCAATTGCGACGCGCCAAAACACCGAAGCCCATCTGCTTTCTGTACAGGACCAGCTGAACCGCCAGATTGAAAAGAAAAATTTGGCGCTCGACAGTGTTAGACGTCACTTCCAAATTCTTATCGAAGGCGTTGTCGACTACGCAATTTTTGCCCTCGACAAAGAAGGGCACGTCACAAGTTGGAATAGCACCGCACAAAAAATCATCGGCTACACCCTGGAAGAAATTATCGGCAAGCATTTTGGGATATTTTATCGACCGGATGAACGCCGCGCGGGCTCACCATCCCGCGCATTGGAGTCGGCCATCCAAGGAGGCAAGCACGAAGTCGAGGGTTGGCGCATCAGAAAAAATGGCACGCCGTTTTTCATCACCGGCTCGGTCTCTTCGATCCGTGATGACGCAGGAAATCTGATCGGTTTTATCAATATACTCCGGGACGCAACCGAGCGACGCGACGCGGAGGAGAAACTGGTCCAGGCACGCGAACAACTCGCGATGTCGCAGAAAATGGAGGCAATCGGCAAACTGACCGGCGGGATTGCACACGACTTCAACAATCTATTGATGATCATTGGAGGCAGTGCTCAGATCTTTGCACGCCTACTTGATCCAAAACTTCCAAGAGCAATCGAAGCCATACAGACCGCCGCCAAACGCGGAGAAAGTCTCACGCGCCAATTGTTGACATTCTCTCGTCATCAGCATCTTAGCCCGACGGTCGTCGATTTGAATGCTTCCATAAAGAACATGCGGACCATGATTGAAAGCTCGCTGCGCGGGAACATTGTGTACAACGAAAATATTGGTGACGGTGTTTGGCCGGTCAAAGTGGACCTCGCCGAACTTGAACTTGCGATTGTCAATATCGCCGTTAATGCCCGCGACGCAATGCCAAACGGCGGCACGTTCACGTTATCCGTCAACGACGTAACGGTAAATCAGGAAATCGGCGATGGCCTTAAAGGAGCCTTCCTTGCGATAGCGTTTAGCGATACGGGCACTGGTATTCCGCCAAATCTTCTGTCCAAGATGTTCGATCCATTTTTCACAACCAAGGAGGTCGGCAAAGGAACTGGACTCGGTTTGTCGCAGGTATATGGTTTTGCGCACCAAGCCGGCGGAACGGTGACGGCAAACAGCGAGGTCGGACAAGGAACAACGATTACGGTCTATTTACCGTCTTGTGCGGACGAGCAAATCACCAGCGAACGGGTCTCCACTGCCAAAACAAGAACACAGCATTCGCAACGGCAGATGGTCCTCGTTGTCGACGACAGCGCTGATGTGGCGGAAGTGACATCCTCACTGTTCGAGCATCTGGGCTATGAGACGATCTATCGAGATTCGGCCGAAGCGGCATTAGAACTGCTTGCAGCCGGTACGAAGATCGATCTCGTCTTCAGCGATATCGTCATGCCAGGGACCATCGACGGCGTCGGACTTGCGAGAGAAATCCGTTCGCGGTATCCCAATTTGCCGGTGGTCCTTACGACCGGTTACAGCGATGCGGCAAACGCAGCTCCCTCAAGTATAAGAGTACTGCGTAAGCCGTTCGATACCGAGGCGCTAAGAGATCTTATCCATGATATTGCGCCTCCGAGAATATTGAAACCATCCGGCGTACCGCTGGCGTCAAGCGCGGCTAGCGCCTTGCGCAAAAGTTGATCGACCGTGGCCAACCGCGTCATCGCGGCTATAGCTCGGCCGTGCGATGCGGTAATCGAATAGGCTTCTCTTGTCACAGTGCATGAGTCCGTTCTTGGCACATCCCGACATTTCGTTGCATTCCGCAATTCGATCGCTATTCGGACAAAGCGGGCTTCGATCAGGCGCACAAAGGCAGACAAGTCGCCAATCCGCCGCTATGCTATCGTCCTGACGTCATCGAACGAGACCGCCATGCCTGAAACCATCGACTTCGGCGCGCTGCAGCTCAAATTCCTGCAGAGCAAGGACGACACCGCCGGCAGCCTCGATATGTTCGAGATGACGCTGCAGCCGAATGCGCGCATGCCGATTCCGCACTACCATGATCGCTGGGATGAGACGATCTACGGTCTCAGCGGCATCTCGACCTGGCGGATCGACGGCAGGGATATCGATCTGGCTCCCGGCGAGACCGTCTTCATCAAGCGCGGCGTCGTGCATGGCTTCACCAACCGCACGACCGAAGCGGCAAGCTGCCTGTGCACGCTCAGCCCTGGCGTGCTCGGCCCGCAATATTTTAGGGACATGGCCGGATTGCTCTCGGCCGGCACGCCTGATCCGGCGAAGATGAGAGAGACGATGTTGCGCTATGGGCTGATCCCGGTGGCGCCGTCCTGAACCGCGCGCGATCGAAAAAAAGCCCCGGACGGTGCCGGGGCTTTGCTTAGTCTCGGGAGAAACTCAGCAACTCACGCAGTACTTGGCGACGACCGGGCCGCCGAACTCTGCCGAAATATCGAGAAAAGCATATCCGAATCCTGTCCAGCCGGCTGTTACCCAAGCATCACAACCTCTGGAATACGGGTGCCTGCGGCGGGCGATTGGGGTGTCGGAAGCCGGATTTTCGGGACCGTTACCAATTGGCAACGCCCCGCCGGAAGACCAACGTTGCGGCTTGACGAGAACGCTCGCCGCGTGGCCTCGTTCGCGTTCAGATTCACACGCCGGTGACATTGATGCCGACCCCTTCGTCCGGAATTCGAGCCGTCGCTATATTTGCGGCATCCATTCTGCTTTCATCCACAGCTTCTGCTCAACTGCTTCCGGCTCCGGCCCGACCAGCAGCCCCGGCAAAACCGGCGACCATCAGACCAGCGGCACCAGGGCAAACAGCACCGCCCTCCGCGCGCGCCGCCTCCTGCCACAACGGCATGACGTTCGACCGCTTTCTCAGCGAGCTGAAGCAGCAGGCCGTCGCGGCCGGCGTGTCGCAGAGTGCGCTTGCGGAATCCGCGCCCTACCTCGTCTATGACCAGGGCATCGTCAACCGCGACCGCGGCCAGCGCGTGTTCGGGCAGATCTTCACGGAATTCGCCGGCCGGATGGCCGCGACCTATCGCACGCAGCAGGGCCAGCAGCACATCAAGACCTACGCGGCAGCCTTCGCGCGCGCCGAGAAGGAATATGGCGTGCCGCCGGCTGTCATCGCGGCGTTCTGGGGACTGGAAAGCGATTTCGGCGCCAACATGGGCAATCTGCATACGCTGCCCTCGCTGGTGTCGCTGGCCTATGACTGCCGCCGCTCGGAAATGTTCCAGAACGAAACCATCGCGGCGCTGAAGATCATCGACCGCGGCGACCTCACGCCATCAGAGATGGTCGGCTCCTGGGCCGGCGAACTCGGGCAGACGCAATTTTTGCCGACGCATTATTTCAACTACGCCGTCGATTACGATGGCGACGGCAATCGCGACCTGTTGCGCAGCGAGCCTGATGTGATCGGCTCGACCGCCAACTACATCGCCAACGGACTGAAGTGGCGGCGCGGCGAACCGTGGCTGCAGGAAGTTCGCGTGCCGCAGACTCTACCTTCAGGTTTTCCTTGGGACCAGGCCGATCTCACCATAAAACTGCCGCGCTCGAAATGGGCGTCGCTCGGCGTGACGTATCCGGATGGAAAAGCATTGGCCAATGACGACATGCCGACGTCACTGTTGCTGCCGATGGGCCGGATGGGCCCGGCGTTTTTGGCGTACGCCAATTTCGCCGTCTACACCGAATGGAATAATTCGCTGATCTATTCGACCACCGCAGGCTACCTCGCCGCCCGCATCGCCGGCGCCCCGCCAATGCTGAGGCCAGCCGCGCCGGTGGTGCAACTGCCGTTCAACGAAATCAAGGAGCTGCAGGGATTGCTGGTGCGCGCGGGCTTCAATGTCGGCAAGGTCGACGGCGTGCTCGGCCAGGCCAGCCGCAGCGCGGTCAAGGCGATGCAGGTGAAATTCGGGCTGCCGGCGGATTCCTGGCCGTCAGCGGAATTGCTGGCGCGGATGCGCGGAGCCCCGCGTCAAGGCGCAATGAACTAAGGCTGGCGCATGACGGCTTGGGTTGGATCAGCCCGCACCCGTCATCCCCGAGCGAACGCAAGTGCGTTCGTCCGGAGATGGCGGGACACAGGGCGAGCGCGCCGCCCCCGGAGAAGTCCCGCGCACCCGAAATTCAAGCTGCGCTGGAATATTTAACCACTCCATACCCGCCTCGAGAGTTGTATTTCCTCCTCCACAGCCCCATTTCGAGAGCACCGCCTTCCACCACGAAATTCCACAGCACGAAAAGAGCATCCCATGTCCTTCTATGACGCCACCGTTCCGGCCTTCCTGCAGATCCTCGGTAGCCTTTCCGGCCTGCTCACCAAGGCGGAAGCGCATTGCGAGGCCAAAAAAATCCAGCCCGACGTGCTGCTCGGTGCGCGGCTTTATCCGGACATGCTGCCGCTGACCAAACAAATCCAGATGGCCAGCGATTTCGCCGCCAAGACCTGTGCCCGTCTGACCGGCAGCGAAGTGCCTGTCACGCCCGATACCGAAAAGACCTTTGGGGAATTGAAGCAGCGGCTGGCGAAGACGGTCGACTATGTGAACTCGTTCACGCCGGCGCAGTTCGACGGCGGCGACGCGAAGGACGTCACCTTCCCGATCGGCCCCAACAACAGCTTGACGCTGAAGGGCCAGCAATTCGTCTCGCGCTTTGCTTTCCCGAATTTCTATTTCCACGCCACCACCGCCCACGGCATTCTGCGCCACAACGGCGTCGAAATCGGCAAGCGCGATTTCCTTGGAGTGAGTTAACCGATCTGCCGTCATTCCGGGGCGGCGCGAAGCGACGAGCCCGGAATCCATAACCACGATAATGAGTATGGATTCCGGGCTCGCGCTGCGCGCGCCCCGGAATGACGGAGACGGCGGCAGTGCCATTCGGCTGCGAAGGCACCGGCCGGAAGGTGTTTCATACTGCACCGCTACTGATTTCGAACAAATCCTCCTACGTCAACGCGCCCACGCTTGACGCCAATCATATGGCCACGATCGCGCGCAGCCGACATCTGCGTGTTCCGAATAGCGCCGGCCATTGCACTCACGGCCGCAATGCACAACTCTCCCACATCCGTTCATTTCCCCGGAAGGAAAACATGAGCCAATCGTCCAAACTGTTCGAGCCCTATCACCTTGGCCCGCTGACGCTGCCCAACCGCTTTGCGATGGCGCCGCTGACGCGCAATCGCGCCGTTCCTCCGGGCATGTTGCCGAGCCCCTTGGCAGTGGACTATTACGGGCAGCGCGCTTCGGCCGGTCTCCTGATCACCGAGGCGAGCCAGGTTTCGCAGCAGGGCCAGGGCTATCAGGACACGCCCGGCATCTATTCCACGGAACAGGTCGCGGGCTGGCGCAAGGTGACCGACCGCGTGCATGAGCGCGGCGGGCGTATCTTCATCCAGATCTGGCATGTCGGCCGAATCTCGCACGTTACGCTGCAGGCGAATGGCGGTGCGCCGGTAGGGCCCTCCGCGATCCGGGCCAAGGGCAAGACCTTCGTCAACGGCACATTCGCTGACGTCTCCGAGCCGCGCGCGCTGGAGCTTTCGGAAATCCCCGCCATCATCGAAGACTTCAAGCGCGGCACCGCCAATGCGCTGGCCGCTGGCTTCGACGGCATCGAGATCCACGGCGCCAACGGCTATCTGCTCGACCAGTTCGCCAAGGACGGTACCAACAAGCGCACCGATGCCTATGGTGGATCGATCGAGAACCGCGCGAAACTGATGCTGGAAGTCTCGAAGGTGGTCGCCGCGGAAGCGGGCGCTGAACGAACCGGCATCCGCATCTCGCCGGTGACGCCGTCCAACGACGTTTCGGACTCAAACCCGCAGCCGCTGTTCGACTACATCGTCGATCAGCTCAATGCGCTGAAGCTGACTTATATTCACGTCGTCGAAGGCGCCACCGGTGGCCCGCGCGACATCGCACCGTTCGATTACGGCTCGCTGCGCAAGCGCTTCAAGGGCGCCTACATGGCCAACAACGGCTATGACTTCGCGTTGGCAAACCAGGTGCTCGAGGCTGGCGCAGCCGACCTGATCGCCTTCGGAAAACCGTTCATCTCCAATCCCGATCTGGTGGAGCGGCTGAAGCAGGGCGCGCCATTGAACGAGTGGGACAAGGCGACGTTCTACGGCGGCGGTGCCAAGGGCTACACGGACTACCCGGCGCTGCAGGCAGCGGACGCGGCGGAGTAGGCACGAATATTCAACATCGTCATTCCCCGGCGCGCAATTGCGCGCCTGCGGATGCGCCCTCTTGGGCGCAGGCCTCAGATGTGCAATTGCACATCGGGGAATCCACACTCGCGATCGTGGTTATGGATTCCGGGCTCGCGCTTCGCGCGCCCCGGAATGACGAAGAAAAGCGCTAGGCAGCTTCCTTGCAGCCCGCACGATTTGTTCTAATGTCCCCTGCACGCGCCGCTGGTGGCGCGCGCACACGGATAATGCGCACGACATGAGCCAGCCCACCGCCGAGGACATCGTTCGTCGTGCCACGGCGGCTTTCAATGGGCGCCGGCCGGACGAGGCCCGCAAGCTCTGCGAACAAGGCCTCGCCCGCCAGCCCGGCGAGCCCATGCTCAGTCATCTGCTGGCGGCCGTGCTGTTTTCGCAAGGCGAGATCGATCCGGCCCGCGGCCACATCGAGACCAGCATCGCGAACCGGGCTGGCAATGCCGCCGCGCACCTGCTCGCGGCGCGCATCGCCCGCGCCGGTGGGGATTTCGACGCTGCGTTGTCCCATCTGGACCGGGTCATCGCGATCGCGCCACAGCGGGAGGTGTTTCTCGAGAAGGCCCGGACGCTCGACCAGGCAAGTCTTCACCAGGCGAGACTGAAGCCGCAGGCGCGCGCGGCGTGGCAGGCGATCCTGCACGTCGTTCCCGAGAGTACCGAAGCGATGGCGCGGCTCGGCCGGCTGGCATGGGAGGATGGCGACCACGCGGCCGCCGCATCGATGCTGGAACGCGCGACGAAGGCGGATGCACCCGCATCCGTGTGGTTCGATCTCGGCCTTGCACGCCAGGATTTGCGCGATCATGACGGCGCCGCGGCGGCCTACCGCAAAGCGATCGACATCAAGCCGGATCATGCCGAAGCCGCGCTCAATCTCGGCACCGTGCTTCAGGACAAGGGCGACCTCGACGGCGCGATGCGCGCTTACGCGCAAGCCTATCGCCTGCGGCCGCAAAGCTTCGGCACCATCGCGATGGCGCTGACGTCGGCGCCGCACGGCCGCCTGTGGCTGGACGAGGCGGCGCTGCGCCGCTCACTCGCGGGATAATCGGCCCCGTCGGGCGCGAAAATGCTTGCGGTAGACATTCGGCGCGGCCAGTACGTCGGCAACCGTTTTCGAATAGGCTTCCCTGTGTGCCTCATCGAAGCTCTCGAACAGGAGTTCAGGGGTGGCGCGCGGCAGCGCAAAACATTGCGCCACCGGCGTGCCCTTGGGGAGGACTCCGGAAAAATCAGGCTGGGTCCAGATCGCGGGGAAATTGATGCCGCCGTCGTGGAAGCGATCGGCATCGACCAATCCGGAGATCAAGTGAAACGGCAGGTCGTCGCGATTGACGGGATGGGTCGCAAACAGTGACCAGCCTGGATCAAGCTCGATGGTCCAGAAACTGTTGAACTTGATCGCGGCCTGCGTGCCCCGCGCAAATGGCGCGCCCGCCAACTGCGCGGCAGGGTGAAAGCTCAACGGCGCGCGCGGATGCCCCGACGTGGCAGGCTCGGGAATATCCCAATCCCAGGAGAACGCGCCGCGATCCACCGCGACGTCGCACGGCAAGAGGACCATGACGCCATAGGCCATCGCATCGACGAAGGGCGGGCATTGCTTGACGGTACGGATGTCGCGGCCGTGGATCTCTGAATGCGCCTTCGAAGGCATGGCGCGGAGCCAGTCGGGCAGCATTGTGCGCGCCGGAACCGGCCGCGGCAGATGGTCCGATAGTGCCGGATCGCAACGGAAGATCATGCGCATGGCGAGGGCTCCTGTACCGTCGTGTCCGCGAACGGGTCGGCCGACGACGGAAGTATAATAGCAAAAGGGCCAGGATCGCTCCCGCCGCATCGTCATTCCGGGATGCGCCTTCTCAGGCGCAGGCCTCAGATGTGCAATTGCACATCGGGGAATCCATACTCACGATCGTAGCTCGCGCTTCGCGCGCCCCGGAATGACGACAAGAAAAAAGGCCGGGATCGCTCCCGGCCTTTCGTTTTATGACGAGTAACTCAGTTCGAAGCGCGCTTCGGCGGCGAGGCCGGCCACGACTTGATCAGCGTGTCGTAGTCGATGGTTTCGCCCTTCGGCTTCTCGTTCGCCAGCTTGCGCTGGGGCGCGATGTTGCCGTCCTTGGCCGACTTCGCGAACCAGTACTCAGCCGTTTCCTTCTTGTTGAGCTTCGGTCCGCAAGCGCCTTGCACGCCGGATTTCTCCAGACGTTCCATCACCGAGTCCTGGGCTGCAGCGAGCGAGTCCATCGCCGCCTGCGGTGTCTTGGCACCCGACGACGCATCGCCGATGTTCTGCCACCACAATTGAGCCAGCTTCGGATAGTCGGGCACGTTGTTGCCGGTCGGGGTCCACTGCACGCGCGCGGGCGAGCGGTAGAACTCGATCAGGCCGCCGAGCTTCGGCGCACGTTCGGTGAACGACTTGTCCCAGATGTCGGATTCACGCGTAAACGTCAGGCCGATATGGCTCTTCTTCAGGGTCACCGTCTTGGAGTTGATGAACTGCAGATAGAGCCAGGCCGCCTTGCGGCGGTCGACCGGGGTGGACTTCAGCAAGGTGGCCGAACCCACGTCCTGGTAGCCGAGCTTCATGCCTTCCTTCCAATACGAGCCGTGCGGCGACGGAGCCATGCGCCACTTCGGCGTACCGTCAGCATTCATCACCGGCAGACCGGGCTTCACCATGTCGGCGGTGAAGGCGGTGTACCAGAAGATCTGCTGGGCGATATTGCCTTGCGACGGTACCGGGCCGGATTCGGAGAAGGTCATGCCTTGCGCCTGCGGCGGGGCATATTTCTTCATCCAGTCGAGGTACTTGACGATCGAATAGACCGCCGCCGGACCGTTGACGTCGCCGCCACGTTCGACGGATGAGCCGACCGGACGGCAGCCTTCCATGCGGATGCCCCATTCGTCGACCGGAAGACCGTTCGGAAGACCCTTGTCGCCGTTGCCGGCCATCGACAACCACGCGTCGGTGAAGCGCCAGCCCAACGAGGGATCCTTCTTGCCGTAGTCCATGTGGCCATAGACCCGGACGCCGTTGATCTCCTTGATGTCGTTGGTGAAGAACTCGGCGATATCCTCATAGGCCGACCAGTTCACGGGAACGCCGAGGTCGTAGCCGTATTTGGCCTTGAACTTGGCCTTGTAGTCGGGATTGGAGAACCAGTCGTAGCGGAACCAGTAGAGGTTCGCGAACTGCTGGTCGGGCAACTGGTAGAGATGCCCGTTCGGCGCCGTGGTGAACGACTTGCCGATGAAGTCGTTGACGTCGAGCTGAGGGTCGGTGACGTCCTTGCCTTCCTTCTCCATCCATTCCGTCAAGTCGACGGCCTGACCGTAGCGGAAGTGGGTTCCGATGAAGTCGGAGTCGTTGATCCAGCCGTCATAGACGTTCTTGCCGGACTGCATCTGGGTCTGGATCTTCTCGACGACGTCACCTTCCTGGATGATGTCGTGCTTGACCTTGATGCCGGTGATTTCCTCGAAGGCCTTGGTCAGCGTCTTCGATTCATATTCGTGCACCGTCAACGTTTCGGAGACGGCGTTGATCTCCATCCCCTTGAAGGGTGCGGCGGCCTTGATGAACCACTGCATTTCCTTCATCTGGTCGTCCTTGGACAACGTCGAAGGCTGAAATTCAGAATCGATCCATTTTTTCGCAGCAGCTTCATCGGCAAGCGCCGGCGACGTGATCGCAGCCGACGCTGCCATCAGCGCGACCGCGCTCGTCATCATCAATACGCGGGTCCTCATCAAGGGCCCCTTGCTTTGCTCAAATCGTCGCATGTTGGTTTCCTCCGTTGCAGCGACAAACTAACCCCAGGCCCGGGTTGACCCCGGATCTGCTCTTTTTCGTTGTTCAGACGGTGCGGAAAATCGCAACGGCCGAAACAAGCGAAATCACGGTAGCGAGCCACAGGCTCGACAATTCAATGCCCTCTCCGATCGGCAGCGTCGCGATCGTGTCGGTGCCGACGAAGCCGATCCAGACGAAATGGATGACGGCGGTCAGCACCAGCGAAATGAACAGACGGTCGCCGCGCGTGGTCGGAATGCGCAGGATTCCGACGCGCTCGGCCTCGGGATAGGCAACCGCCAGCCACGTCATGACGCCGAGCGTCAGCGACAGCATCACGAAGAAGATCGCGGTCGGCAGCGTCCAGGCCATCCATGCAATGTTTTCCATGGTGCCCTCCTCTCACACTCTGCCGAGCGCGAAGCCGCGCGCGATGTAGTTGCGAACGAACCAGATCACCAAGGCCCCCGGAATGATGGTCAGGACGCCGGCGGCCGCCAACAGCCCCCAATCCATGCCGGCCGCGGAAACCGTGCGCGTCATGATGGCCGATATCGGCTTGGCGCTGACCGAGGTCAGCGTGCGCGCCAAGAGCAGTTCGACCCAGGAGAACATGAAGCAGAAGAACGCGGCGACGCCGATGCCGCTTGCGATCAGCGGCACCAGGATCTTGATGAAGAATTTCGGGAACGAATAACCGTCGAGGAACGCGGTCTCGTCGATCTCGCGCGGCACGCCGGAGACGAACCCTTCGAGAATCCAGACCGCCAGCGGCACATTGAAGATGCAGTGCGCCAGCGCGACCGCCCAAGGCGTGTCGAACAGGTTGATCGCCGAATAGAGATTGAAGAACGGCAGCGCATAGACCGCGGCCGGCGCCATCCGGTTCGACAGCAGCCAGAAGAACAGATGCTTGTCGCCGAGGAACCGATAGCGCGAGAACCCGTAGGCCGCGGGCAACGCCACCGAGATCGAGATCACGGTGTTGATCAGCACATATTTCAGCGAATTGATGTAGCCGGAATACCAGCTCTCATCGGTGAAGATGCGCATGTAATTGGCGATGGTCGGCTGGTGCGGCCACAGCGTCATGGTCGAGACGATCTCGCCATTGGTCTTGAAGCTCATGTTGACGAGCCAGTAGATCGGCAACAGCAGGAAGATCAGGAAGGCTGTTATGATGATGCGGCGGCCGGGGATCGAATGCATTATGCGGCCCCCGGCTTGGTGGCGCGCTCGACGCCGGCATTGGTCATCACGGTGTAGAAGATCCAGCACACGATCAGGATGATCAGATTGTAGACCAGCGAGAGCGCGGCGGCCTTGCCGAGGTCGAATTGCCCGAGCGCGATCTTGACCAGTTCGATGGATACGAATGTCGTCGAATTGCCCGGACCGCCGCCGGTCACCACGAACGGCTCGGTGTAGATCATGAAGCTGTCCATGAAGCGCAGCAGCACCGCGATCAGGAGCACGCGATTCATCTTCGGCAGCTGGATCGCGGTGAACACCGCCCAGCGCGAGGCGCCGTCGATCTGGGCTGCCTGATAATAGGCGTCGGGGATCGACTTCAGGCCGGCATAGCACAACAGCGCCACCAGAGAGGTCCAGTGCCAGACGTCCATCACGATGACGGTGGCCCAGGCGTCGAACTCGTTGGAAACGTAGTTGTAGTTGATGCCGAGGCTATTGAGCGTGTAGCCGAGCAGCCCGATGTCGGGCCGGCCGAAGATCTGCCAGATCGTTCCGACCACGTTCCACGGAATCAGCAGCGGCAGCGCCAGGATCACGAGACAGGCGGCCACCGACCAGCCGTCGCGCGGCATCGACAGCGCCACCACGATGCCGAGCGGCACCTCGATTGCGAGGATCACGGCGGAGAAGAACAAATTGCGCCACAGCGAGGCAAAGAAGCGGCTGCCGAGATCGGTCGAGGGATCGAGCAACTCCTTGAACCAGCCGACACCGTTCCAGAAGAACTGATTGTTGCCGAACGTGTCCTGCATCGAATAGTTCACGACCGTCATCAGCGGCAGGATCGCGGAGAACGCGACCACCAGGAACACCGGCAGCACCAGGAACCAGGCTTTCTGGTTGATGGTCTTGTCCATCAGGCAATCCCCTCGACCAGAAGGCTGTCGGCGTAGACGTGAACATGGCCTGGATCGAACACCAATCCGGCGACGTTGCCGGGAACCGAGAATCCGGCCGGCACCCTTGCGGCGAATTTGACATCGCCGACGCGGACGCGGGCGAAGCGGATGCGGCCGAGATCGTCGATGCGCTCGATCGTGGCCGACAACAGGCCCGATGCCGGCGGTGCGACCTCGACGAATTCCGGACGCACGCCAATTTCAATCTTCGCGCCCGACGGCAACGCACCGTAGTTGCGGTGCAGGCCGATGACGTGGCCGTCGACCTTGGCCTCGCGGCCGTCGACCTTCGCCGGCACGATATTCATGCCGGGCGAGCCGATGAAATAGCCGACGAAAGTGTGCGCGGGCTTGTCGAACAGCTCCGCCGGCGTGCCGCTCTGCACCACGCGGCCGTCATGCATGACGACGACGGTATCGGCAAAGGTCAGCGCCTCGGTCTGGTCGTGGGTGACATAGATCATCGTCAGATCGAGCTCACGGTGCAGCGCCTTCAGCTTCGAGCGCAATTGCCATTTCAATTCGGGATCGATCACGGTCAGCGGCTCGTCGAACAGCACGGCGGCGACGTCGGAACGCACCAGCCCGCGGCCGAGCGAGATCTTCTGCTTGGCGTCGGCCGTCAGCCGCGTCGCCTTGCGGTTGAGGTAGGGCGAGAGGTCGAGCAGATCGGCGATCTGCTTCACCCGCGCGTCGACTTCCGCCTTGGCCACGCCGCGGTTCTTCAGCGGAAACGCGAGATTCTGGCCGACCGTCATGGTGTCGTAGATCACCGGAAACTGGAACACCTGCGCGATATTGCGCTTCTGGGTTGACAGCGGCGTGATATCGGCGCCGTCGAACAGGATTTTTCCGCGCGACGGTGTGACAATCCCGGAAATCAGGTTCAACAGCGTGGTCTTGCCGCAGCCGGAAGGCCCGAGCAGCGCGTAGGCACCGCCCTGCCGCCACGTCATCGTCACCGGCTTGAGCGCAAACGATTCGGGCGCGGCGTCATTGCCGCCGTAGGCATGCGCGAGATCGACGAGGTCAATGCGGGCCATGTGGCATCTCCCTCAATTGCTCTTATTTTTTGACGCGTTTTCTTCACGCGAACCGCTACGCACTTCGCTTGAAAACGCTATGTCGGGCGCCGCGACGAGGCGGTCGGCGGCGTCGAACACGAAAACGTTGTCGGGATCGAGCACGGCATCGAGCACATAGCCGGGCTCGAATTCGTGCACGCCGTGCAGCACCGCTACCCAGTTGGATGCGTCGCGATGCAGATGCACAAAACTCTCCGAACCGGTGATTTCGGTCACGGTGACGGTAGCCTGGAACGCGTGGCGTCCGGCCACGCCGTTCGCCACTTCCAACTGATGGGCACGGAAACCGACGCGGTAGGGCCCGTCGGCAAGCCCCGCATAGAGCCCCGAGGCCGGCGCGTTGATGCCACCGGCATATTGCACGGTGCCGTTCTTCTTCTCGATACCGACGATGTTGAGTGGCGGATCGGAGAACACCTGTGCGACGCGCAGCGTGTCGGGACGACGATAGACCTTTGAGGTGTCACCGGACTGCAGGATCTGACCTTCCCACATGCACACCGTGTCGCCGCCGAGCAGCAGCGCTTCGGAGGGTTCCGTGGTCGCGTAGACGAAGATCGCGCCCGACGCCTCGAAGATGCGCGGCAATTCGGTGCGCAATTCCTCGCGCAGCTTGTAGTCGAGATTGGCCAGCGGCTCGTCGAGCAGCACCAGGTCGGCGCCCTTGACCAGCGCGCGCGCAATGGCCGTGCGCTGCTGCTGGCCGCCGGAGAGCTGCAGCGGCGTGCGCTTGAGATACGGCTCGAGCCTCAAGAGGCCGGCCGCCTCCTGCACCCGCTTCTCGATCTCCTCGCGCGGCTTGCCCTGCACCCGCAACGGCGAAGCGATATTCTCATAAACCGTCAGCGAGGGATAATTGATGAACTGCTGATAGACCATCGCCACCGAACGCTTCCGCACATCGAAGCCAGTGACGTCCTTGCCGTCGACCAGCACCCGGCCGGTGGTCGGTTTGTCGAGGCCGGCGAGCAGACGCATGATCGAGGTCTTGCCCGATAGTGTGGGCCCAAGCAGCACGCTGAGCGTACCGCGCTCAAGCGTCAGCGAGACGTCGCGGATGGTCGGAATGCCATCCACGGTGCGTGTGACGTTTTCGAGCGTGACGCTCATGTCCGTCCTCCCGCCTCGCGTAGGGGACGTTCGCCGGAGGTGCGATGGTCAGCCATCCAGACGTCGAGCGCTGCGATTTCGTCCGACGACATCAGGAGGCCAAGCTTGGATCGCCGCCATACCACGTCTTCGGCGGTTGAAGCCCATTCGTTCGTCATCAGGTACCTGACTTCGCTCTCCGTCAAGGTGGCGCCAAAGGACTGGCCGAGATCATCAGCCGATTTCGCCGTGCCGAGCACTTTCGCCGCGCGGGTGCCGTAAGCATGCGCGAGGCGGTTGGCATGCGCATGGGTCACGAACGGATGATTGCGCGTCAGTTCGGCGGTCAGCGCCGCGATCGCCGAGACGTCCATATCGCCGCCGGGCAACGGCGATTTGCCGGTCCAGCCCTCGCGCGCTTTCGAACTGCGCAGATAAGGCGACAGGCGCTCGAGCGCCTCTTCAGCCAGCCGCCGGTAGGTGGTGATCTTGCCGCCATAGATCGACAGCAGCGGCGCGCCGCCGGGCAGATCGAGTTCGAACACGTAATCGCGGGTGGCGGCCTTGGCTTCGCTGGCGCCGTCATCATAGAGCGGACGAACGCCGGAGTAGGTCCAGACCACGTCGTCCGGCTTGACCGGCTTGGCCAGATACTCGCTGGCGGACGCACAGAGATATTGAATCTCCTCGGGCGTCGCCTTCACCTTGGCCGGGTCGCCGTCGTAATCGCGATCGGTGGTCCCGATCAGCGTGAAATCGCCCTGGTAGGGAATGACGAAGATGATGCGGCCATCCGCGTTCTGGAACATGTAGGCGCGGTCGTGCTCATACAGCTTGCGCACGACGATATGCGAGCCCTGCACCAGCCGCACCTTGGCGCGCGCGTTGACACCGGCGCCGGACGCCAGCACGTCCTCGACCCAGGGACCACCGGCATTGACCAGCGCGCGGGCCTTGATGGTGCTGCGCACGCCGCTTGCGCGGTCTTCGACCGTGACCTGCCAGATGCCGTCGACCTGCCGGGTCTCGACCGCGCGCGTTCGGGTACGGATTTCGGCGCCATGGTCGGCCGCATCCCGCGCGGTGAGCACCACGAGGCGGGCGTCGTCGACGAAGCAATCGGAATATTCGAAGCCCCTGGTGTAGCGGTTGGCGATCAGGGGCTTGCCGACAGCATCATTGGTGAGATCGACCGAGCGGGTCGGCGGCAGCAGGTTGCGCCCACCGATATGGTCGTAGAGGAACAGCCCGAGCCGCAACAGCCAGGCCGGACGCAAGCCGGCGTGGTGCGGCAAAACGAAACGAAGCGGGCGAATGATGTGGGGCGCGATCTGCCAGAGGATTTCGCGCTCGATCAGCGCCTCGCGGACCAGACGGAATTCGTAATATTCGAGATAGCGCAAACCGCCATGTACGAGCTTGGTCGACCAGGACGACGTCCCGCTCGCCAAATCGTTCATTTCACAAAGGAAAACAGTGTTGCCCCGGCCCGCCGCATCGCGCGCGATGCCGCAGCCGTTAACGCCGCCCCCAATGATTGCGAGGTCGAAAATCCGATCCAAAAGACGCTTCCCCGGCCATCGCCTTTTCGCTTCGGCGATTTAACTTTCGGATTGGATTAAATCACAAAGAAAAACGAAAGCAAGATGAAAAGAGGAACTGGCAGCGCGGATTTGTCAGTAATTGGGCTGAGCGGGCTCGACGACGAACTTGTCGGGAAAACAGAACCAGAGCCGGGTCTACCGGGCGGCGTCCGGAAGCAACTACCAGCCAAAGACACTTTTCAGGCCGGCGTAGACCGATCCACCCGCGGTTACGACGATACCGACCAGCGGCCCGACGGTCTGCATCAGATCCTGGATGGTGCGTGCGCGACGACGCAGCTGCTCTTCGCCGACATGTTGACCCAGTAACCCCGCGATCCGGTAGGCGAACGCGTTGGGTTTGCCACCCTGCGCCATCGTCTTTGGCAACATCTCGAAGATCAGAAAGCCGAGCATGTTGCCGGTCAGATAGGCAAGGGCAATGCTGGCAATGTACTCAATGACCTCGCGCCATTCGCCCCAGGGTCCGGGAATGATCGGGACGTTGTCGTTAAATCCGGTCACCGTCAGCATGCACGTCACGGCGATCGCGGCCGTCAGCACTCCGACCACGAAAGCCCAGCCAGCTCCGATTTTCTGGCGTGCATACAGCGCAAGACCGAACGGCAGAGGAATGATGACCGATGCCAGCCGCAGGTACAGCGGCGTCACGTTCAGTTCGATCGTGACAATAATATGGGCCGCGACCAGGAGGATGATCGGCGCCAGCACAAATGCAATGGCGTGCAGAAGAAAGTAGCGGAACGGAAAGCGAAGCCGCGCCAGCCTGGCGTTGACCCGGTCAAGTTCGCGTTGCAGCCGATCGAGTTCGGAAACGATCTCCTGGATTTCGAGGAGGACCGGGCGCGCCACACGCAAGTCCCGCGAGCAGTGCTTGCACGCGATGGCCTCGTCCTTGATCGTTTCAACGCAAAACGGGCACTCCATCAGGCTCGTCGACTCTTGTTGCGGTGCCTCAGCGCTTCAAGTTCCGCTCTGGCCGCCGATAGCTCGCTGCGCACGACATCGCGCTTGCGAACCAGATCGTCGCGCTCGGCGATCAGAGACTCCGGCACCGCAATGTCGCGGGAACAGGAATCGCAGACCAGCGCCGTCGACGCGTTCTCTTTCAGGCAATAGGGACAGATCATAGGCGTCGCTTCAGGGCGCAACTTTCAGGACGAAGCTCGTGCTGCCGATGCGGCCATCGGAATCCTTGACGTCGACCCGAACCATGTGGTCACCCAACGGAAGCTCGACATCCGGAATATCGATCCCGGCCGACTGCACGAAAGGCTTCACGCGGCCTGTCAAATCCACGTTCGGCGTTCTCATATAGGTGACCTTGACCGAGTTCGGGTCGATCTTGGCTCCGCCATAGGATTCAAACTTGAGTTGAAGATGCATCGGCGAATGAACCGGCTCGCTATCGGCGATGAGTTCGACCTTCGGACCCCGGGTGATGCCGCGCCGATCGGTTGCAAACGCCCCCTTTGGCGGCGGCAATTTGGCCTCTTCCTCCGTAATCAAGACTTGCCCGGCATGGGCCGGAACCCACGCCGACATTGCAACCGCGGCAAAGCCTGACAACAATCCCACATAAGTTCGCACGATTATTCTTCCCCAGCTGCAAGAGATCAGCGCACGCCACCATCGCCGATGATCGAATACGGCGCCCAGAACAACGGATGGGCATACGCGAATTCGGTTTTGCCGTCTGCGCCAATGTAGCCGCGCCCGTCCGCCAGCGCCATCATGGCCTGCCGCAGTGCCTCGCCGCGCGTCAGTTTCGGATCATCAGCCTGGCGTTTGAACAGATCGGTGACGAGTTCCCGCGCCGACTGCGAATGAACCGACCAGTTGGTGACCAGCAGCGCGCGGGTGCCCGCATAGAAGAATGCGCGGCCAAGGCCCGAGGCGGCCTCCGCGCCGGCACCCGATCCCGCGCCGGTGTTGCAGGCCGACAGCACCACCCAATCGGCATCGAGCTTCAGGGCGAGGATTTCCTCCATGGTAAGGAGCCCGTCGCCCTCAACGCCGGCGACCGCGGGCGCCGACAGCGCCAGCGCCGGCTGCGTCAGCCCGTTGAGTTCGCCGGGCACCAGCCCGTGGGTCGCAAAGGCCAGGACCTTGAATCCCGAAAGGTCCATGGTCTTGACGGCATCTTCGTTGGCATCCTTGCCGAGCTTCAGGACCTTGGAGGGGTCCGCCTGCAATGCAAGCGCAATCGACTTCAACTCATCCGCGGTGTCCGGCAGCCGTGGCAGCATGGCCAATTCGGCACTGTTGACGCCTTCGAGCTTCGGACTTGAGCGGCGTTTGAGCGGCATGCCGCGTGTCGTGACCTCGCCGGCAGCCGCCACCTTGATCGGGGCTTCGGCCTGCTGCGACTTCTCCGCTTCCGCCGCCTGTTCGGCACTGAACAGGGGATCGCCGAACGCGATCAACTCGCCGCGGCCCGGCTTGCCCGGCGGCAATTGGCGCAAGGTGCGCAGCGCCGCAGACGACGGCACCATCGTGACCGCGTAGTTCCGCGCCAGCCAGGGCACCGCCCGATAGCTCGAAAACAGCGGATCGTCGTTGGGATCGATCTTCGCCGGCGCGGTCGGCAGCAGCGACAGCGGCAGCAGGCCGAGCGCGCCGTTGGTGACGACGATCAGGCTCTTCGATTGCTTCCAGCCTGGCTCGATTGGCTTGAGCAGCAGCGAATAGAGTTCATAGCCGAGCGTCAGGTCGAACGGCGGGATGTCGGAAATCATCGCCGCCTGCGGTTCGAGCGCTTCGCGCAGCTTGCGCACCTTGCTCTCGATCTCACCCGATGTCGCCTTGATCTCCGCAAACGCCACCGCGCCGGTTTTCGGCACGGCCCAGACAAAGCTCGCATCGCGTCCGAAATAGAACGACAGCATGGCCTCGCCATCTGCCAGCGTCGCCTTGATCTGGTCGACGCTCGGCGGCTTGGGATCGACAAGATCGGCATAGGACGGGAAGCGCTTGTTGATCTCAGCGCGGGCCTTTTCCCGGTCCGAACGCAGCTTGTCGATCGAAGCGTTGACGGCCTTGACGCCTTTTTCGTCCCGCTCAGCAGAGGGCATGGCGAGGATGTTGTTGAGCAGGCCGAGCTGTGCGCTGACTTGCTTGCCCAGATCCTGCTCGTTGCGCACGAGTTCGGCGAGCGCCGGGTCCTTGATCGAGGCGCGCGCGCCGGAGGCCGTCAGCGCCTGCTGCACCGAACGGCCGCGGATCGAATCCGCGAGGCTGAAGGTGTCGGCGGCGACGTCGCCGCCGGCGGATGGGGTGTTCGCCAGCAGCTTGATATAGGCTTCCACTATGCCCTGCAGCCGCTGGCTTCGCCCGGCCACGACGCTCGCATCGTCATCGTCGGCATTCTCGCGCGAGGCGGCCAGGAGGATCGGCAACGCGGCCTTGAACTCCCGGATCGCATCGGCGTCCTTGCCGGCACGCATCAGCCCTGACGCCAGAATCCCGCGCGCGGAAGCCGTGTCAAAATGCTTCTCGCCGACGCGCGCGATTTCGCGCTTCAACAGCGACTGCGCTGCGTCCAGACCGGCCTGGGTTTGCCCGGAGGCAAACATCGCATTGATGCGCGAACCGTTCAGCTCCAGCACCTCGCGGCGCTGCGGCTCCCACTTCGCGATCGCCTTGTCGAGCGCGGCATAGACGGCGGCAGCTTCGGGCAGCTTGCGCTCAAACGTCAGGATGGCGCCGAGCTGGGACAGGGTCTGGGCGCTGTTCTGGGTATCGTCGCCGATATTCAAGGTGCGGTTGATCTCGAGCGCGGTGCGCGTCAGCTTCTCGGCTTCCTCGTAGCGGCCCTCCTCGATCAGAATATTCGCAAGGCTCTTGATATACCCGGTGGTTTGCGGATTGTATTTGCCCTGGGCCTTCAGCCGCGACTGCAACGCGCTCCGGGTGTCGACTTCCGCTTCCGCGAGGCGAGCTCTGCTTCGCCTTCATGCGTCCGACGCTCAGAAGGTCGCCGTCCGCAGCCCCACGAATTTGCGATTCGGGCGACGTATGCACCAAGGTTTTCGCGTCTGGTATCCACGCCAGCTTCCACTCGCGCGCCTTTGCGTAAGCCGCTTCTGCCTCGCGGAATTGACCCCGCGCCTCAAAGATGATGGCGCGCGTGCCTTCGACGTCGCCTTCCCACGATCGTCCCTTGATATTGTAGTTCGTGCGCCAGCCGGGAAGGCCGGAGGTGCGCGCCTCTTGCAGAAGGGCTGTACTTCGGCGCAGGTAGCCTTCGGCTTGCGGGATATCCCCCATTTGCACGAGAATATTGGCGGCCATGCGTTGCGCGTTGAAAAGATAACCCTTCTGCCCTGGCCGGTTGGCGTCCGTGATCATGAATTGGGCTATCTGCAGCGCGCCCTTGATATCGCCCAGCGCCATCTTCTGAATGCTGTTGAACTGCCTGATGCGTTGGCCGAAAAATCCGTCCCCCGATGACAGTGCCGCCGCCAGCGCTCTCTCACCGTCCGCCAGCGCTTCCCTATTGCGGCCGAGCATTGAGCGGGCCGTGCCGCGGTCCAAGTAGAAATCCGCGAGGCTGGCCTGTTTCCCCGGCTCGCTGTCGGCATCGGCCTTCAATTTTGCAAGCGTCGCCGGATCAGGCTTTTCATCGTCCAGAACGGCCGTGATATCGGCGATCGTGCGCGGCGGCGCGACGAAACCGACCGGCAGTGCGTTGCCGGGCGCCACCGCCTCGGCCTTCGGCTTGCCGTTCTTGTAGACCTCGATGGCGACATTGGCCCTGCCATTGGCGGCATTGAGCGCGGCATGCACGCAGGCCTTCATTTTCGGCTGCACACCGGCCCGGCATGTCGCCAGATTAGCCTCGCGGTCACCGCCCTTGCCCATCCCCTGCATGCAGGCCTGAACGATCGGATGGCCGACGGTTGCGCGGCAGTTCTCGCGGGCCTGCTCGAGCGACAGCGCCGAGGCTCGTTCGCTGACCGCGAAGAGGGCGATCAAAACCACGACGAAAAGCCCGCTAAGTGGCTTCGGCGTAGCGCGAGCGCAAGAGACTGAAATGCTCGGCATTGCCCACATCGCAAAACTCCTAATCAAAATATAACAACGATCCGATCAAATCCGCCCGTGTCCGGGCCGGCTGGCCCGATTTGAAGACCAAATAGCCTTCCACGCCCTCCGCATAGTCACCGACCGTCCCGGAAGCAAGACTCTAGCTTCCGTGGATAGCATGAGGAACGATAATATGCGCGGCCGCATGAGTAATCCCGCAATTCATGCGTACCGCAGAAGGGGCGATAAGCAGGCCTTGGTGCATCTCGCCCGCAGTGCAGCATAGCTACCTTCACCAAGCCTCGCTCTATCGCAAGCGTGTGACGGTTGAAGCGGGCTCCACAGCCGGCTCGTCGATATCGGCGACCGGCTTGTCCATCGCCTCCACCACTTCGATTCCACGCGTGTGGCAGATATTGGCCAATCCCGCCGGCAGCGGCGCGTCCGTGACAAAAGTCTGGATCTGGCTGATATGGGCGATGCGCACCGGCGCGCTGCGGCGAAGTTTGGTCGAATCGGCCACCAGCATCACGTTGCGCGCGTTGGCGATGATCGCCTGCGCCACCTGCACTTCGCGATAGTCGAAGTCGAGCAGCGCGCCCTCCTCGTCGATCGCCGATGCGCCGATGATGGCGTAGTCGACCTTGAACTGGCCGATCAGTTGCGTCGCGGTCGAACCGACCACCGCGCCGTCGGCGCGGCGGACGGTGCCGCCGGCGACGACCACCTCGATGCGCGGGTGCCGATAGAGCAGCATCGCGACGTTGAGGTTGTTGGTGATGACGAGGAGGTCCTCGTGCGAATTGAGCGCGCTCGCGACCTCTTCCGTGGTGGTGCCGATATTGATGAAGAGCGAGCAGCCATTCGGGATCCGCGCCGCCGCCGCCGCGCCGATCGCCTTCTTCTCCTCGGCGGCGACGAAGCGACGCGCCTCATAGGCGAGGTTTTCCACGCCCGACGCAATGATGGCGCCGCCATGGATGCGCGTCAGCGCGCGCTGGTCGCAGAGGTCGTTGAGATCCTTGCGGATGGTCTGCGCCGACACTTCGAAGCGCTTGGCAAGCTCTTCCACCGTTACCCGGCCAAAGGAGCGGGCGATGTTGAGGATTTCAGTCTGGCGGTGCGAGAGTCCGGCCATGGCGGCACCTATGGGCAGAGGAGCCCGCATGGTGCGGCGGTTCGCAGGTCGGGTCAACGAGGCAGTTCGGCATATCAGCGGACGGTCCGTGCCGAAAGTCGATGCTGGTTAACGCGCGCCCTCACACTGTCCGGAGCCGCTGTGCGATGCGGGATAACCGGGAGCGTAGCTCGCTCCGGCCCGGACTCGTCACCAGTTCATTGTCTTTGCGACGAGCTCGATCAGCCGCGGATCGTCGAACGTATCGGCCGTCATGATGGCGCCCTCGGCGACCAGATCGTCGTGGCTGAGGCTCGTGCGCATTCCCACCGCCGCGATGCCGGCGGCGACTGCGGACTGAACGCCCGAACGGGAGTCTTCGAACGCGAGCGAGCGTTCGGGCGCCGCGCCCACCGCGCGCAGGCCCTCCAGATAAGGCAATGGATGCGGCTTGCCGTGGGCAAGGTCGTCACCGATCACGATCGCCTTGAAGCGATCCACGATGCCGAGCCCGGACAGCATCATGTCGGCATTGACGCGCGGTGCGTTGGTCACGGCAACCATGGGGATCTTGGCGCGATCGGCGCGGTCCAGCAGCGCCATCAATCCAGGCAAGGGTTCGATCCGGCCGGAAGCGAGCCTGCGAAAGGCCGCCTCCTTCTCCGCCATGATCGCCGCCTGGCGCTCCGGCGGTTCGTCCGGCAGAAACCGTTCGCAGATCGAGGCATTGGTAAAGCCTTGCAGCTCCTTGCTCGCGCGGGCGCGGTCAAAGGCAAGACCACGGGGACCGAAGATCTGATTGAACGCCTGCACATGCAGCGGGTCGGTGTCGGCCAGCGTGCCGTCAATGTCGAACAGCAGTGCCTTCCCCGATCCACTCTGCATTTCAGCGATTTCTCCTTTGCGACAGAAACCTTCATCGCCTCTTACGGGCGTTTCCGCAACCGGCTTTTTCTGAACCCGGCTATGCGACAATCCCGGCGGTCTGTCACGTCAGCAACCGAAGCCGATGCTCGACAACAGCCGGCATCACTGCGAAACTGGTTGCTCAACCAGAACAATGGAGGAAACCCATGACCATCGATCGTCGTCAGCTCAGCTTGCGTGCTCGCTTGGACTTTTGAGCGCGGTCCCGGCGAGCACAGTCCCGGTGCTCGCGGCCTCGGCGGAGGAAGAGGCCGTCGCCGAGAAGGTCGAGGCATTTCGCACGGCGCAGATCGCGGACGACGCCAAGGCGCTCGACGCGCTCTGCGCGGCGGAATTGAGCTATAGCCACTCCAGCGGCGTGGTCGAAGACAAGGCGACCTTCATCGCCAACGCCACCAACGGAAAAACGAAATTCCTGTCGGTGGAGTACAGGGATCCCAGCATTCGCGTCGTCGGCCCCGCTGCGATCGTACGTTTCCACTGGGTCGCCGAACAGGAAGCCACGGCCGACGGCAAGAAGAGCTCGACCAATCTCCACATCCTGATGAACTGGCAGAAACAGGGCGCGGACTGGAAGCTTCTGTCGCGCTCGGCCACCAAACTCTGAGCATATCCTTCTGTTGAGCGCCGGCGGCGCTCGTGCAACAGGTCGCTTGCCGATGAAGTCGAGCCCGGACAAGGCTCGTATCACATTTCGGCGGCGGCGCCGCTTTGCCTCAAAAGTTTGGGCTTACAAGATTTGGCCCACGAGACTGGAGTAGACTTCAATCGGGCGCGGGCGACCGATCAGATAGCCCTGCACTTCGTCGCATCCCTCAGCAACCAGCGTTTCGAGTTGCTCGGTGGTTTCGACGCCCTCGGCGAGCACCGGCAGCCCCAGCGCCGCGTCACCCATCGAATGTCCGAACAGATCGTCGATCTGCTTGAAACGATCGAAATCGATGCAAAGCACCGCAAAGCTGCCGCCGTGCTCTCGGGCCGTGTCGAGCGTCCGCGAAAACCGGCGATTCGCGCCGCCACGCGAAGGCGGGCGATAAATATCCTCACGCGCCTCTTGCTCCCGGGCCAAGCCGGCCCGAAAGTTGCAAAGTTTTCCGCGCCAAGACCACGACTGTGACGGACGCCTACCTGCCGGACACACTGACCGATGATGTGGGGATCGATACTGACGGAATGGTCCAGCCTGATCCTGCGCTGGCTGCATGTGATGGCGGGCATCGGATGGATCGGAAGTTCGTTCTATTTTATCCATCTTGATCTCAGCCTGCGGGTACGCACCGGCCTCGCCGAGGGCGTTCAGGGCGAGGCGTGGCAGGTCCATGGCGGTGGCTTCTACCGGATCGTCAAATATCTGGTGGCGCCAGCCGAGATGCCCGACGAACTGACCTGGTTCAAGTGGGAGGCCTACACCACCTGGCTGTCCGGCTTCGCGTTGATGGTGGTCGTCTACTACCTCGACGCCGAACTGTTCCTGGTCGACAAGTCAGTGCTCGAACTCACGCCCGTGCAGGCAGGACTGTTCAGCTTTGGCAGTCTCGCGCTTGCCTGGCTGCTGTATGAAGCGGCCTGCCGGTCGGGGCTGGCGCAATTCGAGTTACGCTTCGCCATCGGCGGATATCTGTTCCTGGTGGGGCTGACCTACGCCTTCACGCATGTCCTGAGCGGACGCGGCGCGTTCAACCAGATCGGCGCGATCATCGGCACCATCATGGTCGCCAACGTGTTCGCGCTCATCATTCCCAACCAGAAAAAGATCGCCGCCGCGCTGCTGGCCGGGCAAGCGCCCGATCCGAAACTCGGCAAGACCAGCAAGGAGCGATCGGTCCACAACAACTATCTGACGCTGCCGGTCGTCTTCCTGATGATCAGCAACCATTATCCGCTGCTGTATGCGACCCGCTACAACTGGCTGATCGTCGCCATCGTGCTGGCGCTCGGACCGGTCATCCGGCATTTCTTCAACGCCCGGCATGCGGGAAAGCCATCACCGTGGTGGGTGTGGGGCGTCGCCGCCTGCGGCATGATCGCCGTCGCGCTGCTCTCGGCGGCGGGCCCGCGCGATGCCAAGGTCGGGGCGCTGGCGGCGCCGGCGACATTCGCCAGCGTGGAGGAGATCATCCTGTCCCGCTGCAGCATGTGTCACGCCGCCGAGCCGGTCTGGGCGTCAATCGTGACCGCGCCACGGGGCATCCTGCTTGACGACGCCGCGCACATCAAACGCAATGCCCGGCTGATCGGGCGCAACGCAGCATGGGCGAATGCGATGCCGCCGGGCAATGTGACCGAGATGACCGGGGATGAGCGGGCGATCGTCGCGGCGTGGCTATCCGCCGGGGCGCCACAATGACGGCGAATCAGCCACCCGTCTGTTTCGGTGCAGGCAAATAGCCGCTAGGGTGCCTGAAGGCTTCCAGATTCGGCACCTGACCTGTATTAGGACTGGCCTCGGGGTTGGCAGCGAAGGATTGAGAAACAAATGGCCTGGAGAATGGACATGTTACCGAAATTGGCACTGACGGCGCTTCTTGCAGTTGCGGTCTGCGCGCCTGTTAAACAGGCGGCGGCGCAGGACGCCGTGGGCGGCGCGATTGTCGGTGGCGTGCTCGGCGGTGTCGTCGGCGGAGCGCTCGGTGGCGGTCGCGGTGCGGCGGTTGGCGCGATCGTCGGAGCCGGGACTGGAGCTGCGATTGGCGCCCAGGGCGAACCGCGGCCGGGCGGTTACCGCTATTATCAGAACGGTTGCTATGTGCAGCAGCCGGACGGCTCGTGGGCCGGCGTCTCGCCGCGTTACTGCCAGAGGGTCGAATACGCTCCCCCTCCGCCCAGGGCTTATGACGACACACCCCGCTGCATGCGCTCGCCCACCTATGACCCGCGCAGCAGCACCTTTGTCGCCCGCGACGGCTACCGCTATCCCTGCCCGTAGGAAACTCCCACAGCCGTCATTGCGAGCCAACGGGTCGCGCGAATGCGCGCCCGATCACAGGCTCCGCGAAGCAATCCACCCCTCCACAAGGTTGAGGAATGGATTGCTTCGTCGCTACGCTCCTCGCAATGACTGCGGATAGTTCAGGTCGCGATCGTCGCGCCATCACGCTGGATTGGCTGCGGGTGGCCCTGATCGTCGATCGAGACATAGGTGAAATTGCCGTCGGTGACGAGGAGCGATTGCCGGTCCTTGCGGCGTATGACCCAGGCCTCGAGGTGGACCGTGATCGAGGTGCGGCCGATCCGCACCAGATTGGCGTGCACGGACACGAGATCGCCGACATAGACCGCTTTGCGGAAATTCATCGCTTCGATCGCAGCCGTCACGGTGCGGGATTTGGCGAGCTTGGAGGCGAACACGCCGCCGCCGACGTCCATCTGGCTGAGCAGCCAGCCGCCGAAAATATCGCCATTGGCATTGGTGTCGGCCGGCATCGCCACCGTGCGAATGCAGAGATCGCCGCGCGGCTCGGTTTCGTTGCACTCCGGGGCATGCACATGCGTATCGGTCGCTTGCGTGTCGGTCACTTGCGAAGCTGTCACTTGCGTATCGGTCACTTGCGAATTGTTCACTTGAAAGTCTCCCAGCCCGCATCGGGCGTAAAGCGATCACCAAATCTCTGTACCAGAGCGCGCAACGTCGACACCACGTTCTCCACGCCGCGGCTGCGCGCATAGTTCAGCGGACCGCCGCGGAACGGGGCGTAGCCGGTGCCGAAGATCATGGCGCCGTCGACCACGTCTGAATTGTCGACGATGCCTTCGCGCAAGCAGGCGACACAGACGTTCGACATCGGCAGCACCAGGCGATCGATCATCTGCGCTGACGGTTCCGTCGTGGAAGGCGCGATGGAGGATTTATCGGCCTTGCCGTCCTTCCAGATGTAGAAGCCTTTGCCGGTCTTGCGGCCGAGTTCGCCCTTTGCAACTTTCTCGCGCAACCATGCGGGCGTCGGAGGCAAGGCGTCGCCAAACTTTGAACGCAGCATGTCGCCGACGTCGAGGCAGATATCGAGACCGACCTGATCGGCCAGTTCGATCGGTCCCATCGGCATGCCGAATTTGACCGCCGCGGCATCGATCACCGACTTGTCGATCTTCTCGTCCAGCATCACCATCGCCTCCAGCATATACGGCGTCAGCGCGCGGTTGACGAGAAAACCTGGCGAGCTCTTCACCGGCAGCGGCAGCCGGTCGATGGCGCCGACAAATGCCAGCGCTTGCCGGTGCAGCTCTGCATCGGTGCCGTCATGGCTGACGACCTCGACAAGCTGCAGCCGCGACACCGGATTGAAGAAATGCAGACCGAGCAGGCGCTCGGGTTTTTGCAGCGTGGTGCGCAGATCCTGCAAGGGAATGCTGGACGTGTTGGTCGCGAGAATAGCGCCCGGCTTCATGACGGGCTCGAGCGAGGCATAGACCTTCCGCTTCAGTTCCAGCTTCTCCGGCACCGCCTCGATGATCAGATCCGCATTACGGACGCCCTCGCCGCCCATATCAGGCATCAGCCGGTCGAGCGCGTCGCGCACATCGGTGCGCTTGCGGATGATCTTGCCGAACAGGTCGGCGGCGCGCTTGATGGCGCCTGCGATCGGCTCGGCCTTCATGTCGGCGAGCGTGACGTGCATGTCCTGACCGGCGCACCACGCCGCGATGTCGCCGCCCATCGCGCCGGCGCCGATGACGTGAACGTGGCCGATCCTGTTGCCGGAACCTGCGAGCTTCTTCATCTGCTCGCGCAGGAAGAACACCCGGATCAGGTTCTGCGCGGTTGGCGTCACCATCAATTTCGCGAACGACGGCTGCTCCGCGCGCAGCATCGCCCGCGGGTCGCCGCCATGCTTTTCCCAGAGATCGATCAGCGCATAAGGCGCGGGATAATGCTCTTGCGGCGCAGCCTTGCCGGCCTCACGGCGCATCCGCGAGGCGACAAGGCCCCTGACGGAACCGAAGCGGAAGACGGTGTTGAGTATCCCCGGCCGCGCACGCCTCAGGCGTCCGGACAAGGCGTCCTTTACCGCATTCCTGACATGCCGCTCCTGCGTCACGGCGTCGACCAGCCCGAGTGACTTTGCCCTACGCGCATCTATGGTCTTGCCGGTCAGCATCAGCGGCATCGCCTGCATCGGATTGACCAGCTGCGTGAAGCGCACGGTGCCGCCGAGACCGGGATGCAGGCCGAGCATTACCTCGGGGAAGCCGAACCGCGCATCCTCGATCGCAATCCGCATCTGACAGGCGAGTGCCACTTCAAGGCCACCACCGAGGCAAAAGCCGTGGATCACGGCAACGGTTGGAATCCGCAAGGCTTCGAGGCGATCGATCACCGCATGCCCGCGGACGATCTCGAACTCGATCGCGTCAACGTCGCTGGCGCCGCGAAACGCGTTGACGTCGGCGCCCGCGATGAAGCCGGATTTCTTGGCGGAGCGGATCACAAGCCCGGTGGGCCGCTGTCCCTCAAGTTCGGCGAGCACCTTGTCGAGCTCCTCGATCAGGTCTGCCGAAAGCGTATTGGCGCTGGCGCCTTCACGGTCGAACAGCAGCCAGGCGACACCATCGGAATCGCGGGTCAACCTGAAATTTTTGTACGGCCCGTCGGCGTCGGGCTTGGGCCCGAGTTCGAGCACGCGGTCGCCGAGAACGTCCATGATCTGCGAATCCATGATCACACCGTCTCTATCAACATGGCGCCGCCCTGCCCGCCGCCGATGCATTCGGTAGCGATGCCGCGCCGCGTGCCCAATCGCTTCATCGCGTTGACGAGGTGCAGCACGATGCGGTTGCCGCTGCAGCCGACGGGATGGCCGAGGCTGATCGCGCCGCCATCGACGTTAAGTTTGGCTTGGTCGATCTGGCCCGCTGCGCCGTCGAGGCCCAGAATCTCGCGGCAGAATGTGTCGTCGTTCCAGGCGGCCAGACAGCCCAGCACCTGGGTGGCGAAGGCTTCGTTCAATTCCCAGGTCTCGATATCGGCTAGCGTGAGTTCGTTGCGCTTCAACAGCGCGGTCGCCGACAGCACCGGTCCCAGCCCCATGATCGAGGGATCGAGCGCCGACCACTGGCTGTCGAGGATGACCGCTTTCGGCGTCAGGCCATGTTTGGCCACCGCCGTTTCGGACGCCAGGATCACCCAGGAGGCACCGTCGGTGATCTGCGAAGAGTTACCGGCGGTGACCTGGCCCCAAGGCCGCTCGAACACCGGCTTCAGTCCTGCCAGCGTCTCCGGTGTGGATTCCGGCCGCACGCCGTCGTCGTGATCGTAGAATTTGCCGTCGCGCGAAAACGCGGTTTCGACCTCGCCCTTGAGAAAACCTTGTACTTGCGCGTTCGCCAACCGTTTGTGGCTTTCAGCGGCATAGGCATCCGACTGCGCGCGGGTGATGCCGAAGAGATGGCCCACGACCTCGGCGGTCTGGCCCATATTAAGTTCGGTAATGGGATCGGTGAGCCCGCGCTCGAGGCCGATGATCGGCTTGAGATAGCTCGGCCGAACCTTCAGCGCCGCCATGATCTTCGCGCCCAGCCCCCTGGCGCCAGCCAATCCTGCGAACCAGCGCACGCCCTGTTGCGGCCACACCAGCGGCGCGTGGCTCAGCGCCTCGGCGCCGCCGGCGAGGATCAGGTCCGAGGCACCCTCGCGGATGTAGCGATAGCCGGTGTCGATCGATTGCATGCCGGAACCGCAATTGATCTGCACGGTGAAGGCGACCATTTTTTCGCCCATACCGAGCCGAAGTGCTGCGACGCGGGCGGGGTTCATCTCGTCGGCAATGACGTTGACGCAGCCGAGAATCACCTGATCGAAGGCGGTGGGCGCAAAGGGCTGCCGCGCGAGCAGCGGCCGGCCGCATTGCACGGCGAGATCGACCGGCGTGAATGGGCCGGGACCGGAGCGTGCTTTGAGGAACGGCGTTCGGCTGCCGTCGACAATGAAAACCGGTCGCGCCATCAGCTCGCCGCCCTCTGCTCACCCAGCTCCTGGAAGAACTGATGCACATCGGCGGGTTTCTTGTAAATCGGCGATAGCGCCTCGGGTGCGAAATCATCCACCTCGATCACCTTTGCCACCGCCTCGTGCGCGGCGGCGAGCTTCTCACCCTCGCTCTCGGTGATAACGCCCTTCTGCACCGCTTCCTTCCAGTCGTGGATGCGTGCGGCATGCAACTTCTTTGCAGCGTCCTCGGCGGCGGTGACAAGCAGGAACGCCTTCTCCAGCCGGGCGACGCCGCGGTCGTCATCGACGAAAGCGAGATCCGGCGTCAAGCGGTCGCGCGCCGCCGACGGCGCCAGCACGAGTTGGGCACATTGGTGTACGACGCGATCGGAGGGGCCGAGCACGCGGGCGCCGAAGGGCTGGATCAGGAATTTCAGGATCCACGCAACGAACCGGTTCGGCAGGTTCGCGAGAATCTCAGCCAATCGATTCTCGATGGTCCTGAAGCCGCTGGCCATGCACCATTCCAGCGCCGCGAAATCCTCCTTCTGACGGCCTTCGTCCTGCCAGCGCTTCAACGCGGCCGACAGCAGATAGAGCTCCGACAAAATATCTCCGAAGCGGGCCGACAGCATTTCCTTGCGCTTCAGCGCGCCGCCGAGCGTCAGCAGCGCCATGTCAGCGCAGAGCGCGAACGCCGAAGAGTAGCGCGAGAGCTGGCGATAGAATTCGGTGGCATCGCCGGCGTCCGGCGCCGGTGCGAACAGGCCAAAGGTCCAGCTGCGGCCCCAGGCGCGGAACATGGTCGTAAAGCTGTGGCCGATGTGTTTCCAGAACGCCGCGTCGAAAGCATCCAGGCCCCTGGCGCGATCGGCTTCGCCGAGCGCGTTCATCTCTTCCAGCAGATATGGATGCGCACGGATCGCGCCCTGCCCGAATACGATCAGATTGCGGGTCAGGATGTTGGCGCCTTCGACGGTGATGCCGACCGGCACCGAGCGATAGAGGTTGCCGAGATAATTCTGCGGGCCGTCGATCACGGCCTTGCCGCCATGGATATCCATGGCGTCGTCGATCGCGATCCGCATCCGCTCGGTGGCGTGCAGTTTCATGATGCCGGAAATGACCGCGGGATGATGGCCGGCATTGAGCGCGGCGCAGGTCAGCCGCCGCGCGGCGTCGAGCAGATAGGCCGTGCCTGCGATGCGCGCCAGCGGCTCCTCGATGCCCTCGAATTTGGAAATCGAGATTCCGAACTGCTCGCGGATGCGGGCATAGGCGCCGGAAGTGCGCGCAGCATAGGCCGCGCCCGCAGCCGACAGCGACGGCAGCGAAATGCCGCGGCCGGCGGCAAGCGCCGTCATCAGCATCTTCCAGCCCTGGCCGAGGCGCTCTTGTCCGCCGATGATGTAATCCATCGGGATGAAGACGTCCTTGCCCCAGTTCGGACCGTTCTGGAACACCTGCATCGCCGGTAAATGGCGGTGGCCGATCCGAACGCCTTCCAGATGGGTCGGGATCAGCGCCACCGTGATGCCGAGATCTTCCTCGCTGCCCACGAGATGATCGGGATCATAGGCCTTGAAGGCGAGCCCCAACAGCGTCGCGACCGGGCCGAGCGTAATGTAACGCTTGTGCCAGTTCAGCTTCAGCCCGAGCACCTCGCGGCCCTCAAAGGTGCCCTTGCAGATAACGCCGGTGTCGATCATCGACGCCGCGTCCGAGCCGGCTTCCGGACTGGTCAGGCCGAAGCAGGGAATATCGCGGCCGTCCGCGAGCCGCGGCAGCCATCGTTCCTGCTGCTCCTTGGTGCCGAAACGCATCAACAATTCGCCCGGGCCCAAGGAATTAGGCACCATCACGGTGACGGCGGCGGTGAGCGAGCGCGAGGATATCTTGCGCACCACTTCGGAATGCGCGTAGGGCGAGAAGCCGAGCCCGCCATACTCCCTGGGAATGATCATGCCGAAGAATTTCTGGCGCTTGATGAAGTCCCAGGCCTCAGTCGGCAGGTCGCGCCATTCCCAATTGATCTTCCAGTCGTCCAGCATCGCGCAGAGCTCGTCGACCGGGCCGTGGAGGAAAGCCTTTTCCTCATCCGTCAGCACCGCCTGCGGATAGGCCAGCAATTTCGACCAGTCGGGGTTGCCGGTGAAGAGATCGGCATCCCACCAGACGTCGCCAGCCTCCAGCGCCTCGCGCTCGGTATCCGACATCGACGGCAGCACGCCGCGCGCCCAGGAGAAAATCGGCTTGGTGATAAAGTCGCGGCGGAAGCTCATGGCAGGGTCCTCATGCATCGGCGGCGCGGGAGCTTAGTTTAGCGGAAAGTGCCTGACTTGGGTGAACACTTCGCTTTGAAAACGGGGCGAAATTGATGCGCGGGGGCGGCGACGGATAACGGCGGCCGGGTCGTCTCAGTTCCAGAGCCGTTGTGAGTGTGGCACGCTCGCTCTACCCCTCCTCGCGTCGTCCCGGCCCTGAGCCGGGACCCATACTCCGCAGCCTATCGGTGAGAACGCTGGCGTTGGATACCTTCGGCAAAATAAGCGCCCCGGCGTATGGGTCCCGGCTCAAGGCCGGGACGACAGAAAAAATTTCGTTTCCGTTTGCAAATTTGAGCAAACATGCATCGTCGTTCTCGCGGCACGATCTGCCCGAGGTTTGCCGGTATTCTTCGCCCCCGAAAAATCAGAGGGCGCAGGGAATGCCGGATGCGCGCTGCACCCGCGGTCTCGCGTGCAATGTGCACAAGAAGGTGCGCACACGAGCATACAGGGCAGCGGAGGCAATCCGACATTCCCTGCGCAATGGCTTTACGACTTATAACGTGCTCTCCCCGGTGATCGGGCTTTCTTGTCACCGTCGCCCTTGAGAAGCTTGCTTCTCAAGAACTTGACGCCAGCGTCGAGGCGTCAGAACCACACGACTTCGCCGTACGCATCCGCGCTGTTCGTCAAAGGCGCATCCGCGTCCACCGCTCCCTGTCCCACGTTCGTGACGATGGCCGACGCCCCTCTTCTCGGGACAGGATGCGCCAAGTCATGCCATTGATTTGCCCGACGGCGAAAGCGGAATATTTTTAATTCCTGGGCTTGACGTTATTTCGGAAAATCCGAAGTGATTTGCCCGTCGGGTCAATTGTCGCGGGAAAGCGCAGGACCATTCGGCCATTGATGGAGCAGCGACAGGCGATGCGCCGCGCAACGCCGAGACGCGGGCGGTCGACGAGTAGCAATGTCCGCTTATCGTGGTATCTCGGACCTGCGCCGCAGATGGCACGAGTTCCGAAATGTGCCAAGAACAGACATGGCCATCAAGCCCAGTATCTCCAACAAGATCGGCGTTTCGGCGTCGCGGCAATAATACGTGTTAGTTTGGGGCCTTTTTCTTTCGGCTCGCGCCCCTCAAAGCACTCGACGAGGTCGTCACTGATCCATCAGTCATCTGAAGACAGGTCAAGAGGTCGACATAGCTCGCGTCGCCGATGGTCGCCTCTCCCTCACACTGGGCTCTGACAGCCGGGGAAGACGAAGACCAAATCGGGTCTAATTGTTGTCGCGCTGAATTCTCATCGCTCATACACTTGTCGAAACTTTGAGGTAAGGCCAAACCCATCGCCTTATCGGCTTCTACCGACCCTTTGCAGGTAGCTTCGACGTTGAGTTTTGGGATGGCATCGGAAACGGGCGTCAACATTTGAGTACTCACCGCAATTGCCATGATTGCCGGGTGCATGGGATGTCCTTTCTTTAATGAAACGATACAAAGCATTCAGTTCATGTCGGCATGTTCGTGGAAAGTCGGGCGCACGGCAAAGGTTTACAGAATTAAGGCATGTACGTCACCCAGCGGCTATTTGTCCCAAAGGGCAATTTCGCTAGACCAAGGTCGCGAGTAACAATTGCAGGCGCCACCAGAAGGAGAGTGGTGTCGAGACTGGCCTCGCTGCTCGGAGGAGCACTCAAATATGCGCGTCGTCTCTTGCACTTCTAGGACGCGATGAAGGGACGCCTATGCGAAAGCGGCAGTTCCTTTACTCGCAAACAAGAATCCGCAGCCCGCGGTCGACGTGCCGAAATCGCATAGACACCGTCTGAGTTGTAGGGAAAGCTTCTAAACATCGACCGTGGCATTGCCATCCGCGAGTGTGAGCGCCGGCAATGCTGACCCATCTTAGCAACGAGAGGAGATAGGCGATGAATGGCACTAGGAAGATCTATTTCGGTGACAGTGCATTTAACTCTTCTGCTAGTTTTATGCACTGTCACCGTAATCCTAGTAACCTAGTTTTATGCACTGTCACCGTAATCCGACTCAGCTCTCTTACGTTGGCCTTACGAAGCCCAACCATGCCGAGGCTCATTGGCTGCTTGCATTGATCCAGATCAAGGCCAAAACCCTTGGTGAACGGTCAATCTGGATGCCAAAGTGATCAAGTTGGACGCAGCGGACCAGAAGCTGCTCCGGAAAAAGGCCTAAGAGACGATAAACAAAGCACAGTAAATCGCTCCGCCTGACTGCCTCGCTACTGACAAACAATAAAGGAGGATCGCATGAGTGATCTCGTCGTAATCTCATTTCCGACTGAGGCGAAGGCAGAGGAGGTCCGGCAGAAGCTGCTCGCCATGCAGAAGGAATACCTGCTCGAATTGGGCGACGCAGTGGTCGCCGTGAAGGACGAAAAGGGAAATATCAAGCTGAACCAGATGATCAACACCACCGCGGCAGGAGCTGTCGGTGGTGCCTTTTGGGGAACGCTGATTGGCCTGATCTTTTTGATGCCGCTCGCCGGTGCTGCGCTGGGCGCCGCCTCCGGCGCTGTCAGCGGTGCTTTGACCGATCTTGGGATCAGCAACAAATTCATGAAGGACACGGCGGCCGCCATCCAGCCCGGGACGGCGGCGCTCTTCGTCCTGGTGCGGAAGCTCACTGCTGATAAGGTCCTTGAAGGCCTCAAGGGCGAGGGCGGCACAGTGCTGAAGACCTCGCTCGATCACACCAAGGAGGCCGCACTGCAGGCGGCTCTGGCTGGCGTCCAGTCGGCTGTGCCTGCTCCGCCTTCCTGATTGAGCTGTTCTTGAACAGTAAAGATGATCTGAGAGCGGCCATGCCCATGCCATTCGGAATGCTCAAACGCCTTCGCGTCCCGGAATTTCCACAGTCGCGTTCGCCTGTCGTGGCTTTATTCGAACCCGGCCGACAGCGCATCGGATCTGTGTTCGTGCTTTTGATGCTTCTCTGTTGCCCGGCACAACAAAGCTATGGCGCCGAGAATCTCGAATGTCCGGAAATCGGCTCGAGCTCCGTTCCCGATCTCATCGGCGACGTTTCCGGTGGCGGGCTGTTTGCCACTGAAAACCGCGTCGACCTCGTCAACGAGATCAACGAGTCGATCAACAGGCTGCAAATCGCCAGCCCCAATATCTCATGGACGGATGTCCAGAACGTCCTGGTCGCTGCCTATTGTCGTGTCGTAGCCCGCAAGCCCGGCCTTCCCGCCGCCGAGAAATGGAACCGCCTGCGTCAATTCGAAAGTGTTCTGGAACAGCAGATTGCGGCCAACATGATGCCTACGGGAACGCTGATCATCGCCAATGTTCCCCTGCCCCCCGACGTCTATCGGGAGCTCAGGAGGCAGGCTGTGACCTCTGATCAGACGACAGCCCAATTGATGGCTGCCATCCTGACGCGCGCAGCAGGGAAGTAGCCGATCGAAAATTCAATCCGGCCGGATCATCTCGAACAGGTTTTCCGGCTTGATCTCGAAATAATCGCCCCTGCGGCCGGCGCGGACGATCGGGTGGGCCAATGCGGTCTGGTAGACGCCCTCCTTGATCATCGCCTTGTCGATATGGACGGCGACGACTTCGCCGAGCGTCAGCCAGGCCGGAGCCTTCTCGCCATCGGCGCCCTGCAGCTGGATGATCTGCGTCAACTTGCATTCGAAAGAGA